>CAIXPL010000028.1 GCA_903921325.1 uncultured Pseudomonadota bacterium | reverse complement strand
GCCGAGGGTGCCACGGTTATCCCGCGTGCTACGCAGCGATCAATGACTGTCCAGATTGCCCTGGAATTGGTGTCCAGTTTGCCGTGGAATCACTGTCCAGTTTCGCGTGGAATCGGTGTCCAGTTTGGCTTGGAATACGCACGCGGGTGCCGCGTTGATCCCGGCCCTTGCTGCGAGCTTCAGCGCTAAAACCTCTCCTCGTGTGACGCTGCGAGTGTCGCCTACGCTTGGAAATTTCCCAATGGCGAGCCGGCCATCTTCGTCCAAGATGGTGCATTTGGGTCGCATTCCGCCCAGTGATGTGCCCTTACCCTGCAAATAGCGCAAGTCTTCGGAGGTTTCCTGGCCGCGCTCCACGGCGCTACTGGCCCGGAGAATGCGGTCCAGTTCAATCAGCGGCGGGGTCGTCCGTTGCACTTTTGACACTGAGCGTAACCAGGTCCCATCTGGGCCACGCAGGCGCAGGGCGCCGACGCGGCTGAAATCGTCGACAGCCAGCAGGTAGTCAAGTTCAGACAGGGCGGGCAACGCAGGGTCCGCTCTGCGGCGTTTGGCATGGTCACGGGCGATGACCCGTCGTCCCCAGGCGTCCGGTGCTGTGTCAGCAAGCGCGCCATGGAACACGGAATCATGAGGTGACGCCGCTCTATGAGCTTGGTGGCCCGGCGCGAGGTGAAGGTCGGCTGAGACGTTAAAACGAGCCGGGTCTGACAGCCAGCCTTCGTCATAGGCGAAGGAGGTGTTTTCGCGACGGCCTTGACGGGCGTAGACAAGCGAACCAACCGTCAACCCCACCTTCCCAACACACACTAGAACGTGTTGACGAATCGGCGCGAGACTCGCCATCACAAAGCCCCTGTCGGCCGCACCCGCTTGCCGCGAACGCGCTTGGGCAATTGTTCGTCCATCAGGGTCAGACCGATTTCGTCGTTGGGTGTGTCTAACAAGCGCTCCAGCGCGTGAGTTTCGCCAAAGACATGCAGCGCGCGGGCAAAGAAGTGAATGGGGACGCGAAAGTCGCCCTTCTCCATGCGCCTCACGGTGGAGAGCGACGCACCCATGCGTTCAGCCAGCGAAGCCTGCGAGATGTGGCGCCGCCTGCGCGCCAGAGAGATGTCACTACCGAACTTGTGGATCGCTCTTGCGACGGGAACCGGAATAGGGCATTCCAATTTAACACTCCCCACAAGGCTGCAATGTCCATTAAATGTTCCTGCCAGAACCATTATAAATCACTCGTGGAGTATCCTCAACAACGATCTTCGAATCGAAATCGAAGCGCTCATCGCGCGCGGCCTGACCCCCGTGGGGGGTTCAAGTAAATCATTTTCGGCAAAAGTGCAGGACGACTATCACCGTTGGGGACAGTTGATTCGTGACCTCAAACTGCAGTTCGAATGACACGGCTCTCGTCATCGTCCAATGCCGTTCAGGACCTAAGGCAAGAGTTCGTCCAGCCAGCCGTCGTCATTGACCTCGGCGCCGGTCAGGTAATTTCACCGGCCTGCAGATTGCTCTGCATCCGCTGCAAGAATTTGCGCAACTGCGCAAACTCCTCAGGTGTGAAATCACGCACCGCATCCTGACGGACGGCCGCGGCGGCCGGCCCCAGGCGTCTGATGAGCGCGTGCCCCTGACGAGTCAGCGCAAAGCGAACTTTGCGCCTGTCCACTGCGTCCTCGTGTCTGAGGATGAGTCCAAGACTTTCCATACGCTTGAGCGCGGCACTGGTGGCCGGCTGCAGTAACAAGCCCGCCCGCTGCATCAATTGCTTTTGCGACAACAGGTCTTCCTTGGCAAGTGCTCGCAATAGAAACCACAGACTCAGACCAATCCCGGCTTTTTCCAGATCGTCTTCAAACGCCTGCACGAAGGCAGCATAGGTATCGCGCAGCAAATACGCGATGCTGTCATCGTTGGCCGCAGGATTGGACTTACCCGTCACGCGAGCGCCTTCTGTTGTACGGCAGCACGCATCTGAGCGCGCCGCGCAAGGGTTGCCGGTTGATCGATTTCCTTTTGCGAGCGATCGAGTACGACGCCATAGTCAGTGGCGGCGGCTTCAACGGACACATAGCCCTGGCGTACATCATCGAGCACTCGCAACGGATCGCGATCATACGCATGACCGCGTCCGCCACCCCCGGCAGAGAGCAGTTCCACCTCTGTGCCGGCTTCAACTTCAAGTGCCGTGACTTTCTGGTAGACCGTCCAGTTCGTCTGCCCCGGTCGGCGCACTCGCGCACAACCGACCTGTCCCGGGCCACCGCCAAACAGACCCCAGGGTGCACACTTGGAGCGCTCAAAGGCCACCGTCAATCGCCCGGACACAGGCATGCGATAGGCTTTGCACAACCCCAGGCCACCCCGGTACTCACCGATGCCACCTGAATCCGTGCGCCATTCATAGCGCGCAATCATCAGCGGCCAGAAGGTTTCCTCCACTTCACTGGGCACCTGCCGGGTATCACCATGGGTCACGGTTTTCAACGGTGAAAACCCGTCCGCCGCCGGGTGCGCACCCCAGCCGCCAAGCACCGAGTCCACGGTCGAGAAGCGCTTGCCGGTATCGGGATTGCGGCCTGCGAACATGAACGCACCCATCGCCCCGTGATGGGCGGCGGGTATCCGGTCTGGAATGGCGTCGGCAAACGCACGCAGTATCGTGTCCACAATCGTCTTGATGGTCACGGTCCACAACGACATTGCGGCGTTATCTACCGCACTCATCAGCGTGCCTTGCGGCAGGATCACCTGGAGCGGTCGAAACGTGCCTTCATTGGCTGGTACGAGCGGGATCAGAGCACTTTTCATGGCGACTTTGGCAGCACTGATGCCGGCACTGCGCCCGGCATTCATCGGCCCCGGGGTCTGTGGTGCAAGCTCGCTATAGTCCACCGTCAAAGTGTCGTCCTTGACGATCACCGATATGCGGATCGGAATGGTCTTGTCGGCCGTCACCCCATCGTCGTCGAGAAAGGATTCGGCGGTATAGCGACCATCGGGCATCGCACGAATCTGCTCGCGAGCCAGGGTCTCACATTGATCCCACATCGCCTGGATACATTGATTGACCAGGTCCCAGCCATACTTCTCGATCAGCGCAACATAGCGCTGGCGGCCCAGTTCACACGCAGCGATCTGCGCTTCCATGTCGCCGAGGGACATCTCGGGCATGCGGATGTTGTGGCGGATGACCCGGAGAATCTCGGGATCGGGTTTGCCCTTCTTGTAGACTTTCAGCGAGCGCATCTGCAGCCCTTCCTGAAAGATCTCGGTACTGTCAGTGGACCATGACCCGGCGTTCTTGCCGCCCACGTCAGACCAGTGGGCACGTGAGGCCATGAAACCGATCAGCTTGTCATGCAGAAATACTGGCAGATACACCACCACATTGTTCAAGTGCTGGCCACAGACGTCCGAGTAATTCATGAGCAGGACATCACCGGGTGCAAATCCGTCCTTGCCCCACAGATCGATGCCATCCTGGACTGAATCACCCAGATCGGCCATGAAGGTGGGCACACTGCCACGGCTTTGCGCAATGGTGCGGCAGTCGCTATCGAGCAGGCCGATGCAGTAGTCCTTCACTTCATAAATAATCGGACTGAAGGCGGTGCGCGACAGGTTGATCTCGCACTCGTCCATGATCGCCACCAGCAGGCTGCGAATCACCTCGAGCATGATCGGATCGAATCGGCGCGCGCCTGAGCGCGCCGGTGTGAGAACAGCACTCATGCGTCACCCCGCAAGTCGATGATGATATTGCCCCAGGCATCGATCGATGCTCGGGTGCCTGGCGGCACCACCGTGGTCGATGCGGCCTCCTCGATGATCGCCGGTCCTTCAATCTGCTGACCCGGGGGCAGGGTCTCCCGCTGCCATACCGCACACGGTGTGAAATTCAGGCCGTCAAAATTGACTGGGCGCATCGACGCGGTAGGCGGTGCGCCCCCCGTAGCATCGATCGGTGCCATGGGTGGCCGTTGCGCTACGCCATCGACCACCACGCGGAGATTGACAATATTCACCGCGACATTTTCGCTGATGTGGCCGTAACGCTTGGCATAGCCTTCCTCGAACAGCGTGTGCAAGCTCGGGGCATTCTGTCCGGTGAGTGTGGCGGGTAGCCGAATTTTAATGGTGTGTTCCTGGCCCAGATAGCGCATGTCCGCGTAGCGCGATACATGGATGTGCTCAAGCGGCAAACCAACCTGAGCGAGCATCTTTCGACCGTCCACTTCCAGTTCGGCAAACACAGTCTCGGCGGCGTCGAAATCCAGTGCCTCCAGGGGCGAAGGAGACAGCCGCATCAGGTCGTAGCGCAAATTGGCATACAACATGCCATAAGCACAGAAATGTCCTGGCTGGCGCGGGATGATGACCGTCTTTACTCCGAGCTCGCGCGCCACAGCCGCCGCATGCAGCGGTCCGGCACCGCCATAGGCCACCATGGCAAAATCAAGCGGATCATGGCCACGCTCGATCGTAGTCATTTTGACAGCCGATGCCATGGTGAGCGTAGCGATGCGGATGATGCCCTCGGCAACCCGATGCGCCGGTTCGCCAAGCGTCTCTGCGAGTGCCTCGATGGCCTGGCTGGCGGCCGCTGAGTCCAGATGAATCTGTCCGCCGAGAAAGCGATCCGGATGTAGCCGTCCCAACATCAGATTGGCATCGGTGATGGTCGGTTCGGTGCCCCCCTGGGCATAGCAGGCCGGCCCGGGCACGGCACCCGCACTGCGTGGCCCGACGGTGAGTGCGCCCAGTTCGTTAACCGCGGCAATGCTGCCACCGCCCGTGCCCACTTCGACGATGTCGAGCACGGCTGCTTGAACCGGGTAGCCGCGGTTATAGCCAGCGGCGTAATAGACGGGCGTGACCGCTGCTTCGCCGTCCTCGAGAATCACGGCTTTGGCGGTCGTGCCGCCCATGTCAAAGGCGATCAACTTGTCGAACCCGGTGACCCGGCCAAGTTCGGCCGCACCGGCGGCACCACCCACCGGTCCTGATTCTATCAAGAGCACCGGGCGCTGAATCGCGTCCTCCACGGTGAGCACACCGCCGTTGGATCCCATGAGCAACAACCGTCCGGCGAATCCGGCTTGTTCTGTGCCGCTGCGAAAACGATTCACATAGCGACTGGTGCGTGGTCCGACAAAGGCATTGACGACCGTGGTTGAGGTTCGCTCATATTCGCGAAACTCGCGCGAAAGCTCATGCGAGGCGGTGACAAACCAGTCACCGTGCGCGCGCAAAAAATCGGCGACTTCCTGCTCATGGACCGGGTTCCGGTAGGCATGAAAAAAGCACACCGCGATAGCCTCGACACCGGCTGCGCGCAGTCGCTCGACCAGAGGGGCCAGTTGATCGCGCGACAGGGGTTCGACCACTTCGCCCTTGGCCGAGAGCCGTTCGCTGATTTCAAAGCGCAGTTCGCGCGGTACCAATGGCGCCAGGCGCTTGAAAAACAGATTGAAGGATTCCGGACGATTGCCGCGGCCAATCTCCAGGATGTCGCGAAACCCGCGCGTTGTGACCAGTGCGGTACGCGCACCCCGCCGCTCCAAAATGCTGTTGATCACCACTGTACAGCCATGCTTGAGCACGCTCGCGCCGGGAATGTCGAACCCCGCTTCACCAAGCCGGGTCAGGCACGCGACGGCGCCCTCGTCCGGCGCAAGCGTGCTCGAGGTCTTCTCGAAATGAAATTGACCACTGACCGGGTCGTAGGCGGCCAGATCCGTAAACGTGCCGCCGATATCTATTCCTACAACCGAACCCATGATTCCATCCTCTATTGCGTTATCTGTCCTGCCAGATTTGCACCCGGTCGGCGTACGACAGGTCAGTGCCTCCGATTGCCCGCGTGCCTTGGGGGCAAAGCGACAGAGTCCTGGTCCGCGAGTCGCACGTCCGGCACCACCCCTAGTTACCCAGCGCGATGCCGGCGGCTTTCACCACCCGTGTCCACTTGGCCAAATCGTTATGCACCTGAGTGCGAAATTCCTCTGCGGTTCCGGGGGCAGGCACCACGCCGGCGGTCAGAAAGCGCTGCCGCGTATCCGGATCGGTTAATGCCCGCTGAACTTCCGATTGCAGCCGTTTCAGAATGGCCGCCGGGGTTGCTGCCGGCGCAACCAGTCCAAACCACAGTTGCGCACCCAGGTCTGGGTAACCCAGTTCGGCCAGACTCGGTGTTTCCGGTGAGGCCGTTTCGCGCCCAGGTCCGGTGACTGCAAGGCCGCGCAAGCGACCATCCTTGGTATAGGCGGCATAAGGCAAAAAGGTCGTGATTGAAAGATCCAGATCGCCTGAGAGTAGCGCCTGCAACATCGGCGGGGATCCCTTGAAAGGTACATGGACCATATTGATGCCGGCGGCCACCTTGATCTGTTCTCCGATCAACTGCGGCAGCAGGGCCGAGGTGCCAAAGCTGATCTGGCCCGGACGCGCGCGCGCCTGGGCGAGCAGTTCGGAAAAACTGGTGATCGTGCCTTTGCCACTGGCCACCATGAAAAGCGATTGCAGGGCAACGAGTGAGATCGGCGCAAAGTCACGATCAAAGTCGTAGTTCAGTCGTGTGTCCTGCAGAGGATTCAGGGTGAAGGTACTGTCAACCGCAAGGAACAGGGTGTAGCCATCGGGCAGTGCACGCGCGGCTGCCTCCGCAGCGATGACATAGTTGCCCCCGGGACGGTTGTCGACCAGAACCGTCTGACTCATCTGCGCGGCGAGGCGGTCACTCAGAATGCGTGCAAGCGAATCGGTAATGCCCCCGGGCGGGAGCGAGATAATCATGTGAACGGGGCGATTCGGGTAGCTTTGCGCCTGGCACAGCGGCGGCAGCAGGAAAATCGCAGCCAGGCTCAAGGCCGCGGCGCGGATGAACCTGTGCGGTGTCATCGATGTCTCCCCCACCCGGTGTACTCCCGAGGTGGGCGGACTGTATACGCTTAATATATCGACGTCAATATATTCTTTATCGAAAATGGACTATCCATATTGCTGCGCTGCGATATGAACAAGGCGGAGACCAAGCAATGAAAATCGCAATCCTGGATGACATTCACGACACCGTGCGCAGCTTGCCCTGCTTTGCCAAGTTGCGCGATCACGAGGTCACTGTGTGGAACACGCATACCAAAGAGGAGGATGTGCTCGCCGAGCGACTGCGCGATACCGAAGCCCTCGTGCTCATTCGTGAGCGCACACCAATCCGCCGCGGACTGCTTGAGCGTCTGGATCACTTGCGTCTGATCAGCCAGCGCAGCGTCTATCCACACATTGATGTGCCGGCGTGCACCGAACGTGGTGTCATCCTTTCGTCCAGTCAGCATATGGACACACCTTCGTACGCCACGGCAGAATTCACCTGGGCATTGATTCTGGCTTCTGCGCGCCAGATCCCGCAGCAAATGGCTTCGCTCGACGCGGGACGCTGGCAGATGGGCGTGGGCACCACCTTGCGTGGCAAGACTCTGGGCCTCTACGGTTACGGGCGCATTGCACGGGTCGTGGCTGGCTACGGGCGTGCTTTTGGCATGAACGTGCAAGTGTGGGCGCGCGAGGCCTCCCGTGCGCGGGCCGTGGCCGAGGGCTATGTGGCCGCATCGAGCAAGGAGGCATTTTTTGCGGCGAGCGATGTGCTCTCGTTACACATGCGCCTGGTCGATGCCACACGCGGCATCGTCACAGCGGCCGATCTGGCACGCATGAAACCAAGTGCGCTGTTGGTGAACACCAGCCGCGCACCGCTGATTGAACCCGATGCTCTGGTCACGGCACTGCGTCGTGGGCGACCTGGCTATGCCGCTGTCGATGTGTATGAGAGCGAACCGGTGGTCGATACCGCTCATCCCTTGTTGCAGATGAGCAATGTGGTGCGCACCCCGCACCTGGGTTATGTCACTCGCGAGGAATACGAGATCCAGTTCACCGAAATCTTTGACCAGATTCTTGCCTATGACGCTGGCAAGCCGATCAATGTGATCAATCCCGAAGTCCTGGGCAGCCGCTAGCCGTCGGGTCGGGTGCGCTCGTTCTGCCTGCCCGGTGGGCGATGAGTTGTCATTCGTTGCGCGCAACATCGCGTTACCGGTGCTGGTCAAGGCCCGAACGGAAACGTACCATCCGGCAATGAAACTGTTGATGCCAGTGCGCCCGCGGGGTGCTTTGCTGCTGGGTGCCTGGCTGTTTGCCGGTGCGCTGTTCATTGGGTCCACCGCCAGCGCCCAGGAACCCTATCCCGGTCGTCCAGTGAAACTCATCGCACCGCAGGCCCCCGGCGGCGGCGTGGATCTGGTCGCGCGCATCATTGCCGAGCGCTTGCGCCTCGCCATGGGACAAGCCTTCGTCATCGAGAACGAAGCCGGCGCAGGCGGTGCGATTGCTGCGCAGAACACCGCTCGCGCAGCCCCCGATGGGTACACATTGATGATTGGTTATGTAGCAACCCACGGCACCAACCCCGCCGTCAAGAAAAGCCCGTACGATCCGGTGCGCGATTTCACTGCCATCGGCATGCTCGGCGGGACGCCCAACCTGCTGGTCGTGTCGCGCACCGTGCCGGTGGAAACGCTGGCGCAATTTGTCGCCTATGCCAAAGCCAATCCGACCAAGGTTGATTACGGAACTTCCGGAGTTGGCACCCTCAACCATCTGGTAATGGAGCAATTCAAGCACGCCTCCGGCGTGCCCAGCATGGCGGTGGCGTATCGCAGCATTGGCCAGGCATTCACCGACGCGATGAGCGGCCATATTCAGGTGATCTTTCCGGGTCTGGCGGCTGCGCTGCCGCATGTGCGGGCCGGCACCTTCCGGCCGCTGGCACTCACCAGCGAGCAGCGTCATCCCCTGTTGCCCAAGGTGCCCACATTCAAGGAATCGGGTTACCCCGGCTTCAACGGTCTGACCTGGTACGGCATCGTTGGACCGGCCAATTTGCCAGCAGCCATCGTGACGCGTTTGAATAGCGCAATAAATGCTGCGTTGGCCGATCCCGACTTGCGCAAATTATTTGCAGCACAGGCATTGGAACCGATGCCTATGACATCACAACAATTTGCTGATTACATTGCTGCCGAAGTCCAGCATTGGACGGCAGTGGCACGCGCGAGCCATATCGAAGCTGACTAAAGGGTTACCCCATGTCATTACCCGCAATATCTGTCTCGCAACGCATGGCGGCCGCCTATGCCGCCATGCCAGCCGCGCTTCCCCCGGCCATGAACACGCTGTGCGAATCGGTGTTGCTCGATGTGGTGGGCCTGTGCGTCGCGGCCCGGCACACGGACTATATGCAAGCGGTGCTGCAAGCCGGTGCCGAATCCGGCGCGTGCACGATGATTGGTCATTCACAAGGCTACAACGTGGCCAGCGCCGCGCTGGGCAATGGCACGGCCGCCCATGGCGAGGACTATGACGACACCTATGAAGGCGGGCCGGTGCATGCCGGAGTCGTGATCATCCCTGCGCTGCTGGCCACGGCCGAGCAGCATCAGTTGAGTGGTGCCGCGCTCGTGCGCGGCATCGCTGTGGGTTGCGAGGTCATGTGTCGTCTTTGTGTGGTCGCACCCAAGCGGGTTCATAAGGCTGGGTTTCATCCCACCGCAGTGTTCGGTGCTTTGGGCGCTGCTGCGGGCGTTTCCACCGCGCTCGGGCTCGATGAGACGCAATGGTGGAATGCACTGGGCATTGCTGGCAGCATGGCCTCGGGCATCATTGAATATCTGGCAGAAGGCGCCTGGACCAAACGCATGCACCCCGGGTGGGCCGCGCAGGCCGGTTATCGCGCCGCGCGAATGGCACACGCCGGATTTACCGGGCCGCGTACCTTGTTTGACGGCGAGCACGGTTTCTTTCATGCCTTCGCCAATTCAGACGACTGTGATTTCACCGCCATGCTGGCCGGCACCGGGGTTGACTGGCTCTCAGCCGACATCGCATTCAAGCCCTACGCTTGCGGCACCATGGCCCATCCCTACATCGACTGCGCGCGTCGGCTGATGCAAGAAGGCCTCGCGCTCGATCAGGTGGTTGCGATCGAATGTGACACGGCGGAGGGCATCGTTCATCGCCTGTGGGAACCGCTCGCTGCCAAACGAAACCCCCTCAACGGCTACGCCGCCAAATTCAGTATTCCTTACGCGATCGCCGTCGGCCTGCTGCGCAACGATGCGGGCCTCGTCGAATACGAAGAGTCGGTGGTACAGGACCCTGCGGTGCGCGCGTTAGCAGCCAAAGTGAGCTACCGCATCGACCCGGACAATCCCTATCCACGCCAATTCACCGGTCATGTACGCGCACGTCTTGTCGACGGGTCGGTGCGTGAGGCGCGCCAGGGGCATTTTCGGGGTGGACGTGATGAGCCGATGTCGGCTGCATCGCTTGAGGAGAAGTATGTGGCTAATTGCATCTACGGCGGCTGGTCGCAGGAGCATGCGCGCTCAGTACTTGCCCGGTTGCGCGCACTTCCCGCCGCGGCACGGGTTGATCTGCAATCTCTACGCGGCTAGACCATGACAGGACCTCTATACGGACGCGTTGGTCTGGTGACCGGCGCCGGGCGCAATATCGGTCGGGCCATTGCATTGGCGCTCGCCGATGCGGGGGCTGCGGTCATTGTCAACGTGCGTACCAACCGGACCGAAGGCGAGGCGGTGGTGGCGCAGATTCGCGAGCGTGGCGGCAGAGCGCTGCTGGCCCAGGCTGATGTCACCCGCAGGCCCGAAGTGAATGCCATGGTCGCCGCCGTGCTCGCAGAGTATGGGCAGCTTGATGTCTTGGTGAATAACGCGGCCATCCGGCATGAAGCGCCATTTGCTGACATGAGTTTTGAACAGTGGCGCGCACCGATGGCGGTGTGTCTGGATGGGGCGTTCCATTGCACGCAGGCGGCACTGCCCTTGCTTAAACAAAGCGATGCGGCAAGCGTGATCCAGATTGGCGGACTTACCGCGCACACGGGTGCCAGTCAACGCGCCCATGTGGTGAGCGCCAAGGCCGCGCTCACCGGCTATACCCGGGCGCTTGCACATGAGTTCGCAGAATTTGGCATCACGGTGAACTGTGTGTCCCCGGGCATGGTCGATACCGTGCGCGGGACGAGCAGTGCCGGCGCCAAACCAGCGCATCACGCGCACCATGCGCCGCTGTTAGGCCGCCGCGGTCGACCCGAGGAAATCGCGAGCGCGGTGATTTGGCTCGCAGGCCCGGGCGGGCGCTTCACCACCGGTCAGACCGTGCATGTAAACGGAGGCGCCTACTTGGGTGGCTGAGCATCGTTCGACTCGGCCAGGTGCTCGCTGGGTTACGCACAACGGACCGCAGCGTGCGACGCAGACCGGGACTGAATTTTGGCGCATGCGCGCAACCCGCTTGCGCACCACTACACGCATAATGTGCACAATCGGTTCAGCACACACAGGATGACACTCATGTCTGCCATCAATTACGGTCTACGCGGACGACTCGGACTGATCATGCCCTCGGGCAACCAGGCCGCCGAGCCGCAGTTCCAAGCCATGTTGCCCGCGGGCGTGTCCATGCATGCCACGCGACTCAAACTGACCGGTTCAGCCGAAGCCGAATTGCTCGCATTCGCCGAACGGGTGGAAGAGGCCGCCGAACTGGTGGCCGATTCACAAGTCGATCTGGTGCTGTTTCACTGCACCGCAGTGTCCACTTACAGCACCGAGCTGGAAGCCTCGATTCTGCAGCGGATTCGATCTGCATCAGGTCGCCCGGCGACGGCCACCTCGGAGGCCATTGCCACGGCCTTGCGTACGCTCGGCGCCCGGCGCATCGTGATGCTCTCGCCCTATATCGACGCAGTCAATCAACGCGAAGAAGCTTATTTCCGCGCGGCTGGATTCGAAATTGTTGGAAGTGCCGGTCTTGCGAAGACCGATGCCAACGCGATGATGGCGGTCACCCCTGAAGAGTGGATTGCGATGGCGCTCGCGCATCGGGACGATCGCGCCGATGCCTATCTGCTGTCCTGTACGACCGTGCGTTCAACCGACGTCGCTGATCGGCTCGAAGGTCTGCTCGGCCGGCCGGTGGTTACCAGTAACACCGCGGCCGCCTGGCATTGCCTGCGTACGCTGGGCGTAAAGGATTCGGTCCCCGGATTCGGCCGCTTGCTGCGCGACCATTGATTCATTGCCTGCAATAAAAATAGCGGGTCGCAAGGCCCTGAGGAGACGTTGTGAACCCGACCGCCCCGTCACGCTGTGTTCGCGCTTTTTTTGTAGTTCTCGCGCTATGTCTGACCGGTAGCGCGTTCGCGCAGTCCTATCCGAATCGACCAATTCGCCTCATCGTGTCCTTCCCGCCGGGGGGGCCTGCCGATGTCCTCGGACGCTTCATTGCGCAGAAGCTCTCGGAGAGCTTGCCACAACAAGTGGTGGTGGACAATCGTCCTGGTGCGAACTCGATCATCGCAGCCGAGATTACTGCTCGCGCGGCCCCCGATGGTTACACCTTGCTGATGGCCATTGACGGAGCCATGGTGATGAACCCCTGGCTCTACACCCGCCTGCCCTACGACCCGGTAAAAGACTTTGCGCCGATCGCACTGGTGGCAACCATTCCCAACATCATCGTTGCGCATCCGAGTTTTCCGCAGAACACCATCAAGGAATTGATTGCAGCGGCCAAAGCGCACCCAGGCGAGATCAATATTGCGACCTCGGCACTACCGGTGCAATTGGCCATCGAGATGCTGATGGCGCAATCCGGCACCAAGTTCACGCTGGTACCCTACAAAGGGGGCAGCACCAGTATCAGCGACCTGGTCGGTGGAACGATCCTGTTGAGCATCGAGGGCGTCTCCACTGCGCTGCCCTTTGTGCGTAATGGCAAAGTGAAGGCCTTGGCGGTATCCAGTCCAGAGCGCCTGCGTCAGGCACCGGATGTGCCCACTGTGGCCGAGTCGGGATTGCCAGGCTATGCCTTCGAAGTGTGGCAAAGCGTTGTCGCACCCGCTGGCACACCGCGCGAAGTGATCGAGCGCTTGAACGGTGAACTGGTGCGCATGATGAAAACCCCTGAGGCGGCTGAGCGCCTCGGCACTCTGGGCATTTCGCCTGCCACCAGCACGCCGGACGAATTGGCTGGCCGCATCCGGACGGACACTGAGCGCTGGGGCAAGGTCATTCGCGATATCGGTATGAAAATCGAATGACCCGGTTAGTCAGGTTGCAGTCCGCCAGCACGGATCAGCCGGCCCCAGCGTTCGACCTCTGATCGCAAGAACAGGGTGAAGTCGGCTTCAGTACCGGGTGTAGTGACAACACCCATTTCGCTCATTTGACGATGCAGGGCGGGGCTGGCGAGTGCAGTCTGTACCTCGCTGTTGAGTCGGTGGACGATTTCGCGTGGGGTCTGCGCTGGCGCGAGCAGACCCCACCAGACCGAGGCCTCAAAGCCCGATAATCCCGCCTCGGCGAGCGTGGGCGTATCGGGCAACAGCGCGAGGCGCTGGCGGCTACCCACCGCGAGGGCGCGTAGCCGCCCGGAACGAAGCTGCGGCAGCACTTCAACGGTATTGAGCAGCATGAAACTGATCCGTCCGCCGAGCAGATCGGTCAAGGCGGGTGCACCACCCTTATAGGGCACGTGCAGCACATCAATCTGGGCCGCAGCTTTCAGCATCTCGCCTGCCAGATGGTTGGAACTGCCATTCCCGGCTGAGCCGTAAGTCAACTGACCGGGCTGCGTACGCGCGGCCGTAGTCAGATCGCTCACACTGCGCAGGTGCGAATCGACTGGCACTACCAGTACGACGGGTGCTTCGCCGATTCGCGCAATCGATGCGAAATCGCGCAGTGCATTGAAGCTGAGCTGCGGAAACAGGGTCATATTGGTTGCCAGTCCATTGGCACCCATGAGCAGGGTGTAGCCATCGGCCGGTGAACGGGCCACCATTTCGGCGCCAAGATTTGCGCTCGCCCCAGGGCGATTGTCGATGATCACAGACTGAGCCGTCTGCTCGGCGATCCGCTGACCGATGCCCCGGGCAATCGCATCCACTGCGCCACCGGGCGGGAAGGGCACGACGATATGAATCGGACGGGTCGGGTAGGGCGCGGCGAGCTCAACAGGATCGGTGATTGTTGCCCGCGCAGGCTCGGCAGACAGGGCACTTTGCGCGCCTGCGGCGCCCGCCACGAGCCCAATGCACCAGTAAACAATCAGCTTGAATTGACGGCGCAGCATGCACAGGGCTCCCATAGGCGTATCGTGACGGACGTCCCGCCGCGGCAGACCGTACCTTACCAGCCCGCTTTCTTGCCGGGCTTGCCGCGGCTCTCACCTAAGTTTGTTGCAAATCTCCCATGTCCGACGCTCCTTCGCTGTTCTCCGATCTCGCGTTAAGCGAACCGATTCTCCAGTCGCTCAAGGATCTGGGATATGAATCTCCCTCGCCGATCCAGGCGGCGACGATCCCGCTATTGCTCGCTAATCGGGACATCCTGGGTCAGGCACAGACCGGCACCGGCAAGACCGCTGCCTTCGCTCTGCCGATTCTGATGCGGCTGGATCCCGGTCAGAGTGCGCCGCAGGCTCTGGTACTGGTGCCCACGCGCGAGTTGGCGATCCAGGTGGCAGAAGCATTTCAGCGCTATGCCTCGCATATTCCCGGCTTTCACGTGCTACCGATCTACGGTGGCCAGAGCTATGGCCCTCAGCTATCGGCCCTGCGCCGCGGGCTGCACGTCGTTGTGGGCACCCCGGGACGGGTGATCGATCATCTGAGTAAGGGTTCACTCGACCTGTCGCAGCTCAGAACGCTGGTGCTCGATGAGGCCGATGAGATGCTGCGCATGGGGTTCATCGAGGAGGTCGAGCGCATCCTTCAGGAAACACCGAAGACGCGCCAGACCGCATTGTTCTCAGCCACGCTGCCACCGGCAATCAAGCGCATCGCTCAGACCTATCTGCGCGATCCGAAAGAGGTCACCGTCGCCGCCAAGACCGGCACCGCGGACAATATCCGGCAACGCTACTGGCTGGTGAGCGGTCTGCACAAGCTTGACGCGCTGACTCGGATTCTCGAGGCGGAGCCGTTCGACGCGATGATCATTTTTTCGCGCACCAAACTTGGAACCGAAGATCTCGCGCTCAAGTTGCAGGCGCGTGGCTTCTCGGCTGCGGCAATCAACGGCGATCTGGCGCAGCAACAGCGTGAGCGCACCATTGGTCAGTTGAAGGATGGCAGCATCGACATTCTGGTCGCAACCGATGTAGCCGCGCGGGGTCTGGATGTCGAGCGCATCACCCATGTGTTCAATTACGACATGCCGACTGACCCGGAGAGCTATACCCATCGCATCGGTCGTACCGGTCGCGCCGGTCGTAGCGGCGAGGCGATCATGTTCGTCACGCCGCGCGAGCGTGGCTTGCTGCGCGCGATCGAGCGGGCGACCCGGCAACCGATCTCAGCCCTTGAGTTGCCGACAATTCAGGCAGTGAACAATGTGCGCATTGCGCGCTTCAAACAGCGCATTGCCGAGACGCTGCAAGAAGGTGGCCTGGAAACCTTTGTGTCCATTGTCGAGGACTACGAGCGTGAACATGATGTATCGGCGGTGCAGATCGCCGCAGCATTGGCAAAAATCACTCGCCGCGGTGTCCCGTTATTGATGAGCAAACCGGAGCGCAGCAGGCCCGGCGAGGAGAGCGAATCCTTGAGATCGGCAGTGAGTGCACCAGTGCGTTCGCCAGCCAGTGCACCGACCCCCTATGCTGCCGGTCGCGCGGCGCCGGCCAAGGAATACTCGAGCACGCGGGCACGCCCGGGGACCGAAGCGAAGCCCATGCCCACACTGCAACCCGGGTTTGCGCGGGTGCGTGAACCGAGCGAGCCCGTACACGCCCCTGCAGGTGATGCCGGCTCACCGCTCAAGCGGGTGCGCGAGCGCAGCCAGGAAGAAATTCGACCCAAGGGCATTGCGCGTCCGCGCGAGGAAGACAGCCGTACTTATCGCGTTGAGGTCGGACACGCCCACGGGATCAAGCCCTCGAACCTCGTTGGCGCCATCGCCAATGAGACCGGACTACCCTCGAAATTCATTGGTCGCATCCGCATCCTCGATGATTACAGCCTGCTTGATCTGCCGGTCGATATGCCCAAGCCCATGCTGCGGCAACTACAGACTGTGCGAGTGGGTGGTCAACCGCTGCGCATCAGCGTGTCAGACGAAATTGCACCGGCCGAGGCGTCAGGTAGCCGCCCGCCGGGCGGATCAAAACCACCGCGTGGAGGCCCACCGCCCAGCTCGGTCCGACCGGTGAAATACGGCAAACCCAAGCGGTGAGGCGATCAAAGTTGGGTAGCACGCCGCCAGATTAGCCGAGCGGTGCGTGCTTGCGGTGATTCTGATTCCAGACGGGCGCTCAGATGCAAGGTATCGCCATTCAGACTTGCCTGGCGCCGTTGCTCACCGCCGACCCAGTTCGGAAACAGGCTGTGGGTGACTCGGTGCACGAGGACATCACCGTCGAGCCGATAGTCCCCGGCGTAGCTGAAATAGCTGGTGTAGGCCGCCGCCTTCTCCGCATCACTGGCCACCCATTGAGCGCCTGAGGCGAAGGGCGCGCGGGCGCCACGTGCGATGACGCAGAACATGCTGTGCGTACCGTATTCGATGAATCCGGTTAAATCGTCGCCCATCGGGTACATGATCCGGCCATCGTCATAGGCCTGGTCCCATGACACGATGTCCCAGCGTCCGCGTATGTCCTCGATGCGCATCGTAATGCCCTCCGTTGGGTGGCGTTCTACCACGGAATTACCAGCGTCACGAATCTGGCATTCGTTCGAATCTTGTTAAGATGAGCCACAACGACAAGACGCACTCGGAGACAGAATGATCCGGTTTGGCAAGCTCGGCTATGTCGCGCTCAACGTGAGTGACATCGAGCGCTCAACCGTGTTCTATCGTGATGTGCTCGGCTTGGGCGCCACGGGTGAGGGACCGGCGGGCGCGCGCTACTTTCGCTGTGGCCCTTCGCATCACGCTATTGCGCTGCATCCCGGCGTGCCAGTGGTTCACGGGCCGGGCCGGCATCCCCCTTCGGGCAGTGTGTTTCTCTATTTTCTTGATCCCGATGGATTGACCCTGGAATACAGTTTCGGGATGGAAGAGTTTCCCGAACGAGGCGCACGGAGGCCCCGCGTGCTCGAACCCGTGCAGGAGTCTTTTGATTACTGGGGTGCCCCGCGCGATGCGCGCAAGAGCCAAACCGGTGCGATCGAACAGGCTTGAGTCGTACTCGGCCTGACAATAACCACAGAGGAGACGGTCCATGATCAGCGTGAATGTGAACGGGAGGGACGAGTTTGTCGACGTGCCCCCCGATACCCCTCTGCTATGGGTCCTACGAGAATCCCTCGGACTCACCGGTAGCAAATTTGGCTGTGGTGCCGGGTTGTGCGGGGCTTGCACTGTGCACGTCGACGGTCAGGCGGTGCGCTCGTGTGTTGCGCCGGTCGCAAGCGTGACCGGCCGTGTGGTCACCACGATTGAAGGCTTGCAAGCGGACCGCCCGGCAGGGCATCCGGTGCAGCAGGCCTGGATCGAACATGATGTGCCGCAATGTGGATACTGCCAGTCGGGGATGATCATGGCCGCTGCCGCGCTCTTGGCGGCCACGCCGAACCCAAGTGACGCCGACATTGATGCATCAATCACCAACCTGTGCCGATGCGCTACCTATCATCGGGTGCGCGAAGCCATCCATACCGCGGCGCGAATTGCCTACGTTCCGCCGCCCCGTTCGACCGAAAGGACGCACCCATGAGCTCACGATTGATCTCCGAAGTGGGCCGTCGCCGCTTTCTGGCGAGCATGGCGGCGAGTGCCAGTGGTTTGATCATCCCGATGCCGATGGTGCACGCGCAGACCTCAGGAGCGACCAGTGCGTCTGGCCCTGTGCTGATTACCCCTTGGATCCGGATCGGCACCGATGAGACGATCACTCTGTACATGTCGCAGGCGGAAATGGGCCAGGGAACTCGTACCGGGGTTGCGCAGATCCTGGCCGATGAGCTTGAGGCGGACTGGTCGCGCATTCGCCTGGAAAACGCTCCGGTTGCCGCACCCTACCAGATCACGATTCGCGGATTTTCGAGTCAATTCACGGCAGCCAGTTCAGCGATCACCTTGCTCTACGGACCACTGCGCATGGCCGGGGCGTGCGCACGAGCCATGCTCATTGAGGCTGCAGCCAGCCAGTGGCAAGTTTCGCGTGATCAGTGCCAGGCGCGCGAAGGTGCTGTTCTGCACGAGGCGAGTGGGCGGCGTATGAGCTACGGCGCGCTCGCGCAGGCCGCCGCCGCGTTACCCATTCCACGCGAGCCTGTACTCAAATCACCCGCGCAATTTCGCTATATCGGCAAGCCGATCCATCGTCTCGACACGCAAGCCAAGAGCACCGGCAAGGCGCAATTTGGCATTGATGTTCGCATACCCGGGATGCTCAATGCCGCCATTCGGCACTGTCCCGTGATGGGCGGGAAGATCGTCGGTTACAACGAGGCAAGCGTGAAAGCCATGCCTGGCGTGCGCACGGTCGTGCAGACTGAGGACGCGCTCATTGTTGTGGCCAATCATTATTGGCAGGCGCGGGCAGCGTCACAGGCGCTGCGGCTCGATATCGAACCGGGCCCGCAGGCGGCCACGGATTCCGCAGCATTGTGGCAAGCCATGGAACGGGCATCGACTGGTACAGGGATCCTCGTTGCGCGCAGCGAAGGTGATGCGTCGGGCGCCTTGAAGGCCGCAGCGAAGGTGATCGAAGCCGAGTATCGGCTGCCTTACCTTGCGCATGCAACGCTCGAGCCAGTCAACTGCACCGCTGAGGTCACACCCGATCGTTGCACGATCTGGGCGCCGACTCAGAGCCCAGGGCCATTACGCATGATGTTGGCCGGAATGCTCAAGTTGCCCCTCGAGGCAATCACCATTCATGTCACCTATATCGGCGGTGGCTTTGGCCGCAAGGGGCAACCCGATTTTGTGATTCAGGCGGTGCTTGCATCCAAAGCAGTGCGAGCGCCGGTCAAGTTGATCTGGTCGCGCGAGGAAGATACCGCGCATGACTTTTATCGCCCGGCGTTTCTCGGGCGCTATCGGGCGGGTCTGGATGCGACAGGCAATCTGGTGGGACTCACGGCGCGCATTGCCGCGCCCTCGCTGCTCGCCCAGCGTAATCCACGGTGGTTACGCCAAGACAAGCTCGACGAAACAACCGTCGAAGGAACGGCTGACATGCCCTATGGCATCAGTCACCTGCAGGTCGAAGGAGTGAATGTTGAAGGGCCGGTGCGGCTGGGATGGCTGCGCTCTATCGGTCATGGTCCGAACGCATTCATGTTGGAGAGCTTCATCGACGAAATCGCGCATGCGGGCGGCAAAGACCCGCTGGCACTGCGTCGGCACCTGTTGAAGAACGATCCGCGGGCGCTGGCGGTGCTTGATGCCGTGGCGCGTGCAGCCGGGTGGGGTAAGGCGATGCCGAAAGGACGAGCCCTGGGCATTGCTTACCACATGTATGTTGGGCGGGCCGATATCTATCGCACCCGGTCTGCGCAGATTGCCGAGGTGTCGTTCGACGACAGCGGACGGCTCAAGGTGCACGATATCCATGTGGCGGTTGATTGCGGCCTGGTGATCAATCCGCGCCTGGTCGAGGCGCAGGTCCAGGGTTCGATCGGGTGGGGGTTAAGTAGCGCGCTCAAAGGTGCGATCAGTTTTACGGGCGGCCGGGTTGCGCAAAGCAACTTCAACGACTATCCCTTGCTGAGCCTGGCCGAAATGCCGCGCATTCATGTGCAACTGATCGAAGGGGGTGGCGAGCCGGGGGGCATGGGTGAGGGTACGGTTCCTTCAACCGCGCCCGCGGTGGCCAATGCGATCTTTGCGTTGACCGGCAGGCGCCTGCGCAGCAGTCCGCTGCTGGCCTCCTGAAAGGACGAGTGAGGGCAAGCATGCAAGACAACGTAACAGCGTTCGCGCTCGCCATCCTGGTCGCATTGGTTACGTCCTCGATGGTGGCCTATGGTCAGGGCTATCCGGCGCGCCCTGTGCATATCACCTCGCCCTATTCCACCAGTGCCGGCCCCGACCTGGTGGCACGATTATTTGCTGACCGCCTGTCGCAGACGTGGAAGCAGCCGGTGATCGTCGAATCCAAACCGGGTGGTAGCGGCATTGCCGCGCTTGAATCGGTGAAGCGCGCGTCGCCCGACGGTTACGAACTGGTCATTGCCGGCGATCCTCAGCTTGCAATCAATCCCTCGCTTCTGCGTAACCTGCCCTACGATCCGATCGCTGATTTCACACCGATTGCCCTGCTCTATCGAACACCGTTCTTTGTGATGGTGGCAACGAACGGACCGTTCAAGACACTGGGTGATTTGCTTGATGTGGCCAAACGGGATTCACGTGCAGTGAGTAGTGGCATTCAATATGTGGGCAGCGCCAGCCACCTCGGGGTATTGCGGCTCGATCAGATGCTGGGCACCCATATGCTGCATGTGGCGTTCAAGGAAAACAGCCAGATTTTTTCCGCCATTCTGAACGGTGATCTGCAGTGGGCGTTTGCGACCATGGGCAGCAGCGGCGCGTTCTATCGCAGCGGGCGCATCAAGGCGCTGGCGGTATCGTCTGCTGAACGGATGAGCGGGTTTGCCGATATTCCGACGTTTCGCGAGGCCGGTGGTCCACCGTTTGAGCTCAATGCCTGGGCGGCATTTTTCGGACCGCGTGGCATGGCAGCGGAGACGGTCACCATCCTCAACCGCGAGATCAACCGTCTGCTCCATGACGCCGTGATTCAAGAGCGCCTGGCGAGTTTTGGTTTTGTTCCGGCAGCGGGCACATCGCAATCACTGGGCGAATTGCTGCAGTCTGATTTCAAGCGCAACGGTGAACTCATTCGCGCCCTCGGTTTACAGCCAGAGTAAGAGGTGGGGACAAGGCACCTACACCTCGCCATTGATCTACCGAAACACTCAGGGACCGTCTCATGAATTTCATTCCCGCGTACCCGGACGTGCATTTTGGCTACGGCGCATTGGATCAGTTGGGTCCTGAATTAACTCGGCGCGGGGTGAGCCGGCCGTTGATCATTACCGATCAAGGACTGGTACGACACGGTGTGTGTGATCAGGTGCTGCGCTCGCTGGTGGGCGGCGCGGCCGGCCATGCTTTTAGTGCGGCGGTGTTCGACGAGATTCCAGAAAACCCAACAATTGCCGGCGTGGAGAAAGCACTGGTCGCGTACCAAGCGAATCGCTGCGATGGCATTGTCGGTCTGGGCGGCGGTTCGGTTCTCGACTCAGGCAAGGCGCTGCGCGTGCTTACCCACCAGGGCGGGTCGCTCATTGAATACCTGCGTGATCCGGCACGGATCGGTCGTACAGTGGCGCCCTATATCACGGTCCCGACAACTGCAGGCACCGGTGCAGAAGTGACCTTTGGCGGTGGCATTCATCCCGAGGCGCATGGACATGCGATGTCGATCCGCAGTCCGTTTGTCAAACCCGATCTGGCGATCTGCGATCCGGCGCTCACCTTCTCGTTGCCAGCACATTTGACGGCAGCAACCGGCATGGACGCGCTCACCCACTGTATCGAGGGGTTTCTGTCCAATCGCGACAATCCGCCAGCAGAGGCGATCGCGCTGGATGGTATTGCGAGGGTGGTGAATTTCGTTGGCCGGGCGACGGCCGATGGACAGGACAGGACGGCGCGCGAGCAGATGATGATGGCCGCGCTCGAAGGTGGCATGGCGATCTACGCGGGGTTGGGACCGATCCATGCGTTGTCGATGGCATTTGGCGACAGTCCTCTGCATCACGGCACGCTGGTGACCGTAGCAACGCCCGCGGTCATGCGCTTCTATAACGACCTGCCCGGCATGCGCATGCAACGTCTGGCCGAGGCAATGGGCCTGGCGGGAGATCAAGATGCCGGCCTTCGTATTGCCGATGCGGTCGAGCAGATGAATGCGAGTCTCGGGCTGCCAGCGAGCGTGCGGGCCATGGGGTACGCCAGGACCGATACTGTGCGCATGGTGGACGAAGCCACGCGCAGCGATTTCAATCTGACCGCACCGCGTCGACCCAGTCGCCAGGACTATCAACACCTGGTCAGCGCGGTGCTCGGTTAGCGCGCGGTATCAGGCAATACCGAATATCTGTCGCGCCTCGGCCACGCTGGCCACGTCTCGGCCAAGTGCCTTGGCGATCTGTACGGTTGCCTGCACCAACTCATGGTTATGCCGTGCCGGTCGGCCATCGGGCAAATAGATATTGTCCTCGAAGCCGACTCGCACAATGTCGCATCCCATCGCCATGCCGAGCGTGTTCATCGGAAACTGGTCGCGATCGGTTGCGAGTACGGCCCACTTCGCCTGCGGAAACAAGCGGCGCCCTTCCTCCTGCGCAAACATCAAATGCCGCGCGGTCGCCGGCATGGCGCCAAAGCCCATGCAGTAATCCAGCCAGAACGTCGTGCTGTTGCGATCAAAGATGCCTTCATCGGCAAGGCGCAGCGCGTTGTTGAGGAACCCGGTGTCGGCGATTTCCATTTCCCAGGGCAAGCCTTTTTCGACGATTGCCGCGATATTTCTGCGCAGAAACGCTGGCGTGTTGTGATAAGTCGCATCGGGCTTGTAGGCCGTGCTGCCACCTGGCCGCCAGATGTCCCAGCTACCGGGTGGAATGGTGGCCAGATCCTGCCTGGGTTCGATCGAGAGCAGACCCAGGCGCTCATCGTGTCCGGGGCGCACCTCAGCCCCGGTGATGCCGATGCCGGTGGTGGTCTGGATCAGCATGTCGCCTTGTGCCCGGATGCGCCGGATGATGTCGCTGAAGATGGCCCGATCACCGCTTGCCTGGCGAGTCACCGGATCGCGCGCATGGATATGCACCACGGCAGCGCCTGCTTCACGGCAGCGCAGTGCCTCGGCGGCAATTTCGCTCGGGCTGAGCGGCACCTGGGCGCCTTCACGATCCATGGCGTTGCCACCGGTCGGGGCAACGATGATCACGAGCTTGTTCTTGGTCATGGTGCGGTGGTCTCCTGTGTTTCTTGATTGCTTATGGCCGATTACTTGTGGCCTCATGCGCGTTCGATCAAACCGGGTCTGCTCGAGGCACCGTTGCCATAGCGCGCCAAATTCTTTCTGCGGTTGCCGGCATGGCGATGTCCTCAACGCCTAGCGGTCGCAGAGCATCCAGTATCGCCTCGATGATGGCCGGTGGTGCCGGGATTGTGCCTGCTTCCCCGACGCCTTTGAGGCCCAGCGGATTGGAGGTACTCGGAATCTCGTCGAAACCCACCTGCAGGTGCGGCATGTCATCGGCGCGCGGCATGCAATAGTCGGTGAAGGTGCCGGAGAGCAACTGTCCCGAGTGCGGGTCATAGCTGATCTGTTCCATGAGTGCCTGTCCGATACCCTGCGCCACGCCGCCGTGGATCTGGCCCTCGCAGATCATCGGGTTGATCACGCGACCCAGATCATCAACGGCGGTGTAACGGGTGATGCGTACCTGGCCGGTATCGGGGTCAATTTCGACTTCGCAGGCATGACAGCCATTCGGGTGGTTTTGTCCTTTGCTGGAATACATGGCGCTCGCTTCCAGTCCGATCGCCAGATGCTCGGGCACACCACGTGGGCGAAAGGCGGCACGGGCCACCTCGGTGAGTGGTACGCCGCGATCCGTCCCGGTGACAACAAATTGCCCGTTGGCAAACACCAGTTCTTCGGCGGAAGACTCCAGTAAAAAGGCAGCGAGCGGGCGCGCCTTATCGATGATCGCATCGGCCGCCAGCCGCAGCGCGCCGCAGGCCACCATGGAACTGCGCGCGGCATAGGTGCCGCGTCCAAAGGCGACCTGTTCGGTATCACCCTGGCGAAATTGAATCGTGTCGAACGGTATCCCCAGCCACTCATGGGTCAACTGGGCAAAGGTGGTGGCGTGACCTTGACCGTGTGAATGGGTACCGGCGAGGATGCAAAGGCCTCCGGTGGGATCAAAGCGCAACTCCATCCGATCGTTGAAACGTCCCCCGGCTTCGATATAGCAAGCCAGTGCGCGGCCGTAATAGCGGCCGGCATTGCGCGCAGTGGCCTGACGGGTTGCATAGCCCTGCCAGTCGGCCAATGCAATGCAATGGGCCATCACCCGTGCAAAGTCGCCACTGTCATAGACCAGCCCGCAGGCGCTTCGATACGGCATTGCGGAGCAGTCGATCAGGTTTCGTGCGCGCATCTGCACCGGGTCGATGCCCAGTGCGCGTGCACCGCGATCAATGAGCCGTTCAATCAACAGCGCCGCCTCCGGTCGCCCGGCACCGCGATAGGCCGAAGTGGGCGAGGTATTGGTGAAGACTCCGTGCCCGATCACATCAACCGCCTGCAGATCATAAACGCTGGGCAGCAGCTTCATGGCGTAATCGACCGGCGTCACTGCGCCGTGAAAAGCGTAGGCGCCAATGCCATGCCATCCGCGTACGCGCAGGCCCAGCATGCGCCCCTCAGCATCAAGTGCCAGGGTGCCTTCGACGACTTGATCGCGGCCGTGGTTGTCACCGAGCAACGACTCCGATCGGGTGGCCACCCACTTGACCGGACGCGCGCAGCGGCGCGATGCCCATAACACCAGCGCGTCTTCCATATAGGGGTGGATCTTGAGTCCGAATCCACCGCCCACATCGCCGGAGATCACGCGCAAACGCTGTTCCGGAATCGCAAATATCTCGCGTGCCAGGATACCGCGCGCGCTGTGCGGTGCCTGCGAGGTGGCGTACAAGGTATACGTCTCGCTTGAAGCATCGTAATGCCCCAACGCCGCACGCGGTTCGATCGGATTGGCCGAGACGCGCTGATTCACCAGGCGCAACGACACCGTGGTGTGGGCCTGCGCGAATGCGGCGCGGGTCAGCTCCGGATCACCAAATGCGATCCGGAATGAAATGTTGTCCGAGCATCCTTCCCATAAGCGCGGGGCATCGGCAAGAATTGCCTGATCCGGCCGCGTCACCGCAGGCAGTGGCGTGTAATCAACCTGCACCTGCTCGGCCGCGTCGCGCGCCTGCTGCAGCGTATCAGCAACGACCAGCGCCACCCGATCGCCGACACAGCGAACGCGATCAAGCACGAGCAACGGCCGGAAGGTCCGAAAGCCCGCAGGACCGCCGCGTTCATCGGCAATGTAGATGGTCGGGAACGCGCCCAGACCGTCGAGCTTGACATCGGCTCCAGTCAATACGCACAGCACGCCGGGCATTGCACGGGCAACCTGAGTGTCGATTTGGTCGATAGTGGCGTGTGCATGGGGTGAGAGCACCAGCGCAGCATAAGCCTGGCGCGGCAGTTCAATGTCATCGACAAATCGACCGGCGCCAGTCAGAAACCGCGCGTCTTCGACCCGGCGCACCGATTCTCCAATCCGTGCACTACTCAGCATGGGTCTGTGCTCACTCAGGACTCTCCGATCCGCGGGCTACTCGGCATAGGTCAGCGCTCACCGTGGACACTCCGTCAGAGGGATGCATCGCTCCACGGAAGTACGTTGTGAGCTACAGGTGACCGCCCTGCCGCCACCTCGCTTATTATAGGGTGCGAGAAATCCCCGAGCGTATTGCTCGAGTGAGCATGAATGAGGAGACAGCAGCAATGATCCGATTGCGTATCGGCACTCTGGCACTCTTGACTACGGTGCTGCAGGCAGGCCTCACGGTGATTGCGGCGCCTGCAAGGGCGCAGGAGCACTATCCGGTCAAGCCAGTGACCCTGGTCGTACCCTATGCAACGGGCACCACGACGGACCTGATCGCGCGCGCGTTTGCGCCGCGCTTCTCGGAGATCCTGGGCGGCAATGTGGTGGTGCAAAACCGCCCTGGCGCGGGCGGCACGATTGCAACACAGATGGTGGCAGTCGCAGCGGCCGATGGATACACCTTGCTGATGGCCAATTCCACGCATGCGATCAACCCGGCGCTATACCCCGCATTGAGTTATGACAGCAAGCGCGACTTTGCAGGCGTGGCACTGATGGCAGAGTCTGCCTACCTGATTGTGGCGAGCCTGCAGTCCGGTGCGAAGACGCTGAAAGACCTCATCGCATTGGCAAAAAAATCACCCGGTGACGTCAGCTATGCATCGGCCGGGATCGGCACATCGACCCATCTTGCCGGCGCCTATTTCAGCAAACTGGCGGGCATTGAATTGCGCCATGTGCCATACAAGAATTCATCGGATTATGTGTCTGACCTGCTCGGTGGCCGCATCGAAGTCACCTTTGTTCCGACCGCCTTCCTGCTCAGTCAGGTGAAGGCGGGCAAGCTGCTCGCGCTGGGGGTGTCGAGCGCCGAATCGATGCACAGTCCGGTGGAGGTCCCGAGTGCGCGCGAAGCAGCCGGAATCGACTATCAGTACACCGCGTGGTTTGGCTTGCTCGCTCCGGTCCATGTCAGTCCGGCCATTCTTGCGCAGCTGAGCCGCACCGTGCGTATCGCCCAAGAGCATGAGGACATCAAAGCCGAGTTCGCCAAACTCGGTCTGGGTGCCCGTAACGTGCCACTGGCTGAGTTCGATGCCTATATCCGGACCGATATGGACAAGCTCGGACCGTTTGTGAAGGCGAGCGGAGCGCGCGCCGAGTGATTTTCCGGCTGCTGTCGATAGCCGCACTGCTTGCGTTGGTCTCGTCCGCCGCGCAAGCCCAACCCTTTCCGGCGAGGCCGGTTCATATTGTGGTGGCGACGCCCGCCGGCGGCGTCACTGATTTGCTCGGCCGCGCCATTGCGCAAAAACTCGCCCCGCTATGGAATCAAGCGGTGATCGTCGATAACCGCCCAGGTGCGGCCGGCATTATTGGTGCCGAGTTTGTGTCGCACGCGGCCCCGGATGGCTACACGCTGCTGGTCTCAGACAGCTCCAAGTTCGTGATCGATCCGCACTTGTACAAAAAGCTACCCTACGATGTCGAGCGCGATTTCACGCCGATCACGGCGATTGCGAGCCTGTCGCCAGTGATTGCGCTCAACCCGGTCGTTCCTGCCAAGACCGTTGCAGAATTTATTTCCCTGGCACGGACACAGTCAACGCCGTATTCCTATGGCTCCATGGGCACCGGTTCTTACGCCCACATCGCAATGGAACAATTCAAGCATGAAGCCGGCATAGAACTCGTGCATGTGCCATACAAGGGGTCGGCACCGGCACTGGCTGATTTGCTGGCCGGACATATCTCGATGATGCTGGTCAACGTGAACGTGGTAGAGCCCAATGCCCGCACCGGCCGGCTGCGCTTGCTAGGATCGAGCACGCCGCAACGACTCGCGCTCTATCCGACGCTGCCCACGGTGAGTGAATCAGGTCTGCCCGGGTTTCAGGCAAATTCATTTTTTGCGGTTGTCGCGCCCGGATCGATGGCTAAACCACTCGTTGATCGACTGAATGGCGACCTGGTCAGAATCATGAGCGAACCTGATTTCAAACGTCAGTATCTGACGGAAAACGGTCTTGAGCCCATTCTTGACAGCGCCGAGTCACTGAGCCGGCGCATGCGCGAGGACACTGCCCGCTGGGCGGTACTGGTCAAGCAATCCGGCGCCACCGCGGATTGAGCGTTGTATCAGGTTTGGGTCCGCTATCGCACTATTCCGCCTGGATTCCAGCGGCTTTGACGACCTTGCCGATGCGGTCGCGGTCGACACGTGCCCGTGCATCAAGCGCGGGCCCGCTGATCGACCAGGGCTCGGCACCGAGGCCTTCCAAGCGAACACGCATCTCGGGCTGCGCAAGGACTCGTGCGAGAGCCTGCGCAAGGCGCTCCGTGACCGGCGCGGGCAGGTGAGCCGGCGCGTGCAGGGCGGACCAGAATTCAAGCACCGCCTCTGGAAAACCAGCCTCGGCGATGCTGGGCACCGCTGGGGCGGTAGCGACGCGTTCCAGGGACAGCATCGCCAATGGTCGTACGCTGCCCGCCCTGAGGAATTGCATCACCGAGGGCAAAGTGTCGATCGCCAGGGTGATGCTGCCGTTGATGACTTCGGGAAATGCCAGCACAGCGCTTTTGTAGGGGATATGGGTCATTTCGATGCCGGAAGCCATCGCCAGCAATTCGCCGGTCAAATGTCCGATGCTGCCAATCCCGGCAGAGCCATAGCTGACTCGCCCGGGTGATGCTTTGGCTCGTGCGATCAAGTCGGCTACCGAATGGATGGGCTGGCTCGCACCGACCACGAGCATGCTGGTGGAACGCGCCACTCCACCGATCGCAGTGAACGCAGTCGCCGGATCGTAAGGCA
Source organism: uncultured Pseudomonadota bacterium (assembly GCA_903921325.1). Classification (GTDB taxonomy): domain Bacteria; phylum Pseudomonadota; class Gammaproteobacteria; order Burkholderiales; family SG8-39; genus CAIXPL01. The sequence continues at coordinate 249,574 of CAIXPL010000028.1, read as the reverse complement.
TGGACTTGAGCAGGTGGGGCGCAATGGAAAATGCACCGATCGTCGAGGCCATCAGCGTGTAGCCATCGGGCACCGCCTTGGCGACCATATCCGAGCCTATCGTACCGGCGGCACCACCACGATTTTCGACTACAAACGGTTGCCCAAGCACGTCTGCCATGCGCTGCGAGACGATGCGACCGAGAATGTCTCCGACGCCCCCCGCAGCATAGGGAATGATGACGCGCACCGCACGCGTGGGGTACGCGGAGCTCGTCGCGTTTTGCGCCGCGGTCCTCGGCGATGCCGTTGCGGTGATTAGTAGCAGGACCAGCGGGGCGATGAAGGCACGCAGGCACATGGACTCACTTTCCTTGGCGGGTGGGTTGAAATCCTCACAGCAAATCGCGTTCCACGGACTGGTATGCTATGCCCAATCTGTGCAAGGTAGGGGCGATACCCATGACAACGTCTGCGCAAACTGTCACCGCAACCCGGCTTGATGTGCGCCCGCTATCCCTGGCCCTTGGCGTCGCAGTGCACGGACTCGATCTGTCACAGCCGGTCGAACGCGATGTGGCGCTCGCAATCCGAGCCTTACTCTATGAGCACTGCGTTCTCCTGGTGCCCGGGCAGCGCCTGGATGAGCTGGCACAGGTGCGCTTTGGCGAGTACTTCGGCGAACTCGGCCGGACCCTGGGTGACTATGGGATGAACAGTCGCACTCACCCTGCGGTCATGTATGTCACCAACGAGAAGGAGAACGGCCGTTATGTCGGGGCGTTGCCCGACGGCGAGATGTTCTTTCATTCTGATCGGTGCTATGTCGCGCGACCGACCATTGCCACCATGCTCTATGCCATTGACATTCCTGCGCACGGCGGCAACACCGTCTTCGCCAATCAGTACACCGCCTGGCAAGCTTTGCCTGACGCGCTCAAGCGCAGGATCGAGGGTCGGGACGCGATGAATACCTACGAGCCGGGCATCAAGGCGGACAACACCGCTCCGGCGAGTCGGGCGACGCACTCGGCGAAGGCACTACGTGCTGCGCATCCGCTGGTCTGCACCCATCCGGCCACCGGACGCAAGGCAATCTATGCCAACCGGTTGATGACTGAATACATCGTTGGTATCCCGCGGGCGGAGAGCGATGAGTTGCTGCAGGCGATTTTCGATCACCAGGAGCAACCCGCCTTTTGCTACGAGCATCGCTGGACCCCGGGCGACACGCTGATTTGGGACAATCGCTGCGTCATGCATGCCCGTACCCACTTCAATCCGGGTGAGGCAAGAAAGTTGCGGCGCATCGTTGTCGATGTCGAGCACGCCCTTTAAGGTCGATTAATTCTTTCAGGGCACTGCGATCCACTCGCAGTCAGACCATCGCGAGGGTTTCCGGCCCGGCGGCGGTGACAAATCGATCGACCACCTGGCCGCTCTGGACATTGATCAGCCATACAGTGCCCTGATCATGGTTCATCACGAACGCATGATTCGAGTCTGCAAAGGTAATGCCCATCGGGCCTTTCTCAACTGAGAACAGGCGTTGCGCCCGCAAGTCATTGCCGGGCAGGATGGCGATCTCACCGGTGTTGAAACTGGTAAGCAACAGCCAGCGGCCATCCGGTGACACCCGCACGCGCTTCTGCGGGTTACGCTCAGGCGGCGTAGGCGAGAAGACTGTCAGCGACACCTCTTCGATGATCGCATCGGTCTGCGTGTCGATGACGGCCATCATCTGCGGTCGCTGGGCGGTGACGTACAGTCGATCGCCAAGGGGGGATAAGGCCAGCCCTTCACTGCCGTGAGGGAATGGAATCCTGCCGATGAGCTTGCGTTCGCGCGAATCGATCACGCACAGAAAATCAAAGGTCTTGTTCGAAGCGTAGATCTTGCTGTGGAGATGACAGGCCACCAGCCAGTGTGTCCCGAAGCTGCCGCTTGGCACCGCACTCAAAATCTCGCCACGCACCGGATCGAGTGCAAGGACAACACCGGACACATCACAGGACACCCACAGCACGCCCTGTTCATCGAATGCCATGCCATGCGGTCCGCGCCACGGCGAGACATCAATGCTGCGCACCTGTTGCCGCGTGCTGAGATCGATCACCGCGATATTGCGACCGGGCTGCTCGCTATTTTTGCCAAACACGCCGCGACCATAGATCGACACGTACGCCAAGCGTCCGCCGGGGTCAATCACCACCTCATGCGGAAAGGACTCCATCTCGAGTTCGGCCAGCAGTGTCCAGCCGGAGCGCGCGAAGAACTGTACGCGTCCGGCGAGCTTGTTAACCACCAGCACCTCGCGCCCGGCTCCCGCCATACCACCCTCGATCGGGTTGGCGCAAGCCACCGCGCTAAAAGGTCGATAGGTACCTGCGCGCCCAACCTCAGTGGTAGCGTTTGCCTGGCCATTGGGCGAATGCGACTCGTTGTCATCCTGGTTTGCGTTGAGCGGGTCGTCGGCAGGTCGATTGTTCATCGAATTCAGGCCCGCTTCGGGCGCGAATCGCCAGCCGGGTACTTCTTGGCGTTCGTCTTGAGTTTCTGGGTAACTGCCTCATTCAGATCGACACCGAGTGCCGTCGACAGTTGCACCAGGTAGATCAGCACGTCGGCCAGTTCATCGCGGACCGGGCGCGCCAATTTAGGATCACGCGCAACTTCGCGGGATTGATCCTCGGTGATCCATTGAAACAGTTCGACCAGCTCACCGAGCTCGGCGGTGAGCGCCATCGCCAGATTCTTCGGTGAGTGATATGCCTGCCAGTTGCGCTCGGCGGCAAATTTTCGCAGCGCGTCCTCCAGCGCCGAGACATCGACCAGCGGTGCCAGATTGGGCATATGGTGAACTCGCTCTGTTCAGACCCGCTGCGGTGGGTTACGGAAGATGCCGGTGGCGGTCAGCAGCACCTGGTCACCATTCATGATGCGCCCCGAGACAAAAGACAAATTGCGCGTCGTTTTGTCCACACTCGCCTCGGATTGGATCCAGTCACCTTCGCGTGCTGCACCCAGCATATTGCACGATAGTTGCACAGTGGCCACCACGCCGGGATGACCGAGTGCGAGGGCCGCGGTCGAACCCAGCGTGACATCGATGAGACTCATGAGCATGCCACCGTGCGTGGTTCGGATCGGGTTGAGCTGGTGCCGCTGCAGGCGCACCCCCAGTTGCACGCCATGCGCGAGCACGCGCTGATAAATCGGACCGACGTGATCCATGAAAGTGTTGTCTTCGGAGCGCAGGGTGAACCCTGCCGGAATGTCCTGTGCCATGACGTGGGTGCCTGTTGAAATGCCCGGATAGGACCATAAAACAAAACACGGCACCGTGGACACCCGTGACAGCCTATTTGCCAGCGCAAATGTTGGCGAGCGCACTGCGCCGACTCTTGAATTCTGTTAAGGCCGCCACCACCTTCACCGCTGGGTCATCGACTGGTGACCGCGCGGCGCTGTCCACTCAGAAGGAGTTTCCCGTGACACTTCAGGAACGCGAGATGCTGCAGGCTTTTCTGCAACAACTGGCTCAGGCACAGGCGCAAGTCAAAGATGCCGAGGCCGACAGCTTGATTCACGAGGCGGTGACCCGTCAGCCAGATGCGAGCTATCTGCTGGTGCAGCGCACAATGGGGCTTGAACTGGCGGTGCAAGCCGCGCAGGCTCAGATCACTCGCCTGCAGGCTGAGCTCGAGCAGCTGCGTACCAGCGTGGAGCCGAGTAGTTTTCTGAGCGGTGCTAATGCCTGGGGACGACATCCGGGCACGGTTGCCGCACCATTGACGGCCAACGCGATACCACCGCTGCGACCAGCCCCGGCGCCGGTAATCGCACCCGCGCCTGCCTACGCACCAGCACCAGCAAGCTCATGGGGCAGCGGGATACTCGGTTCGGTGGCAACTACGGCCGCGGGCGTCGTTGCCGGCTCGCTACTCTATCAGGGGATACAGAACCTCATGGGCCATCACGCGAGCGGCGCCGCGGCGGCCTTTGATCCGGTGATGCCTCTGGCGTCGAACGACATGGATTCTCCCTCTGCGGTCCTGCAATCTTTTCGATCCGACTCACCAGTCGATCCAGCCGCAGTAACCGCCGGGGCGGTCTATTCCGACGCTTCCAGCGCGCAGGACTATGATTTGAGCGTCGATGACGGTGATCTGTCAGCGGGCGATGACAGCTATCCGTCTGATTCCGGGGATTACGCCTGAGACTTAATCGACTGATACGAACAGGTCTTCGATCGGAATCGGCGCGCGCAGCATGTTTTGCTGCACCATGAATTCGATCAAGGTCTGCAACGTCCGCCGATTCGGGTCAATGCCATACACAAATGGGTCACCGGCGAACAGTTCATCGAGTTCGTCAATATCGGCGGTCAGCCACGGCAGCATATAGCGCAGCGTGCCCAGGTAACGCATTTTTGCCAGGGCCGCCTGGCGTGAGGCATCCAAAGCACGATAGAGGCAGCGCGCGACAGCGGGATAGGCTTCATACACCTCACGCCGGATCACCACCAGGTGCATGATCGGGAAGACACCGGTGCGCAGAAAGTAGTCGCGTTCGATGGCACGAAAGTCGGGAAACAGCCGTGTAAGCGAGCGATTCTGCTTCATTGCAACAGGCAGGCTGGTGCCAAGCGTGGCGTCGATTTCGCCTGCGTCCAGGAGTTCACTCAGTGAGCGGCCGCTGTCGTTCACTTCGATTCGTACATTGGACGGTGCCGGCAAGGCAGCCGGACTGCCATGGCCACCAGCCGCATTCATCGCCCCTTGTACCCAGGTGACCCCGGACAGATCAACCTGATAGTCCTGTGCGAGATGCCCACGGATCCAGATTGCCGCGGTCATGGTCCATAAGGGCACGCCAATTCGTTTGCCTGCCAGCTCGGTCGGGTGGCCGACGCGATCGTGGTTGATACAAATAAAGCCGTGGCGGAACACCTTGGAGGGAAAGGCCGGAATGGCAACGAAACTGCGATCCCCGGCGGCATATCGGGTGATGAACTCCGAGGTGGACATCTCGGAGGCATCGAAAGCCTGCTTGCCTGCCATCTGGTCAAAGATTTGCCGCACCGAATCATTGGCGATGAAGTCAAGCTCGATTCCCTCGGTCTGAACATCCCCGGCATATAGCGGGATCATGCGGTCATACAAGCTGCTGGCGAAACGCAAGGGTCGATTCAACATGGCATCAGCGGTTTCAAGAAGGCAGCAATGGTTTCAGGATGGAACACGCGGTCAATCGAGCTGGACATTGGCATCCCGCACGATGGACTCCCAGCGGATCATTTCCTTGGCGATGAACTGCTTGAACTGGCTCGGATCCATGTCCTGCAATTCCAGCCCGCCGCGAGCAAGCCGGGCGCGCACACCGGGCTCCATCAAAGCCTCACGCATCGCATGGCTCAGCCGGTCGATGATATCGGCCGGTACACCGCTTGGCGCGATGAAGCCAAACCAGGTGGGTGAATCAAAACCCTCATACCCCATTTCATCCATGGTGGGCACATTGGGCAGGCTCGCAATCCGCACGGGCGAGGCAACCGCAAGCGGCTTCACCAGACCCTGCTGGATCGGACCGGCCAGTTCGATCGGTGTGATGAACTGGAGCTGGACGCGACCGGCGATAAGATCGCGCAGTGCCTCGCCGCTTGATTTGTAGGGGACGTGAACCAGATCTATCGCGGCACGCCGCGCCAGTAGTTCGCCAAACAGGTGAGCGGTGTTACCAATGCCTGAGGACCCGAAGCTATAGCTCAGGCGTGCTGCTTTCATGTGTTCGACCAACACTTGCAGGTTGGCCGCCTGCACTGACGGGTTGCTCACCAGAACGAATGGAAGCCGGCCGACAAAAGCGATCGGAGTGAAATCGCGCAATGCATCAAACGGCCGTGTGCGATACAGGAACCGGTTGGCGACCAGGGAATTAACCGCGCCCTCGCCAATCGTATAGCCGTCCGGTGCTGCTTTGGCGAGCAGCGTAAGGCCCACATTGCCGCCGCCGCCGGGGCGGTTCTCGACTATGAACGTGACACCCATGCGTTGGGTAAGGGCGTTGGCGAGTTCGCGGGCAAGCAGATCAGTGACCCCCCCTGGGGCGTAGGGCGCAATGATTTTGACCGGGCGGTTGGGCCAGGATTGGGCGTTTACTGTCGGCACCGCGAACGCTGAGGCCGCCAGGATGCCGATGCCGATCAAGGTTGTTCGAGTGCGTCGGCGGACACCGGGCTGATTCAGGCTGCGCATTGAGGTCACACCGCGGGAAGGGGCGGCGCACACTTTACCGTGAGCGCGTCCCTGCCGGTAGGCCGACCCGTGCATTCGCTATACTGCCGCGGCACCGCAAATGAACTGCACCGAAACTGGAGGAAGACATGAAACTGCAGCTCTGCTATTCACCGATCGCCTGTTCGATGGTGCCCTATATCAATCTGACCGAGGCCGCCGCCGATTTCGAGGTGCTGCCGGTCAATATGGGCAAGGGTCAGCACAACAGCCCGGAGTACCTGCGTATCAATCCCAAGCACAAAGTGCCGGTCCTGGTGATTGACGGTGAGCCACTCACCGAGAATGTCGCCATCAATGTGTGGATTGCGCGCAATTTTCCCGAGGCAAATCTGTTGCCGAAGGATCCGATGAAAGAAATCAAGGCGATTTCACTGATGGCCTGGTGTGCCTCGGGCATTCACCCGGGCCTTACTCCGAATAACAATCAGAAGCGCTTCTGCGATGTGCCAGGCACTGAGGAGAGCGTCAAACAATGCGCGCAGAAGCTGCTCGATGAGAACTTCACCGTCGCTGACAATCTGCTCGCGGGACGGCAATGGTTCTTTGATCACTACACGGCCGTCGATGCGTACTTTTTCTGGACGTTCATTCGTGCGATCCGGTTTGATCTCAAGTATCTTGATCTGACCAAATTCAAGAATTGCTACGCGCATTACGATCGCATGCGCGAACGACCCAGCGTGCAAAAGCTGCTCGCATTTGAGAAGCAAACGCAGGATGCCTTCACCAAGGCAGCCTGAGCCACCGCGCAGGGGGTTGGTCGGCTCAGTTGAGCGGTATCCCGGCTGAGCGGACCACCCGCTTCCATTTTGCGCGATCGGTCTGGATGCGTGCGGCGAGTTCGCCCGGGCTGCTTGGAGCCGGTGTCATGCCCGCGTCGAGCAATTTTTTTCGCACCGCCGGTTCATTGAGCACCCGGTGAATCTCGGTCAGCACGAGTGCCTGAATCGGGGCCGGCGTCGCAGCGGGCACGAAGAACCCGTACCACAGGTCATAGCCCACATCTTCCATGCCGAGTTCAGCCAGGGTCGGCACATCAGGGACAATGTCCGCACGCTGCTTGCTGGTCACCGCGAGGCCGACCAGGCGGCCGTCATGGGTGTAGCTGGCATAAGGGGTGAACGTGGCGATCGCAAACGCGACATCCCCGTTGAGCAGAGCCTGCAGCATGGGCGGGGAGCCCTTGAACGGAATCGCCTGAATCTGGGTGCCGGTGAATTGCTTCAGCTGCTCACCGACCAACTGCGAGACGAGTGCCGAGAAGCCGAAAGACAGTTCACCGGGATGCGCTTTTGCGTAGCTGATCATGTCCTTGAGGGTATGCGCGGACGACTTGCCGCTCCCGACGACAAACAGCGTCTGCAAGGCGGCCAGCGACACCGGCGCAAAGTCCCGATCCGCGTCATAGCCCAAGCGGGCCTCGCTCAGCGGGTTGACCGTGAAAATGCTGTCAGTCCCAAGTAACAGCGTGTAGCCATCGGCCGGTGCGCGTGCCGCCGTTTCCGCGGCTATGACGAAGTTGCCACCGGGACGATTCTCGACCACCACCGCTTGCTTTGAATGCTCCTGCATCGACTGCGCAACCGTGCGTGCAAGCAGATCGGTAATGCCACCGGGCGGATAGGACAGAATGATGCGAACCGGTTTGGCCGGGTAACTCAGGTTCTGCGCAAGCGTTATCTGCGAACCCATCGCCAGCAGCGCGATCAGACCACCGACGGCGTAGCGCGCCAGTGCCATTCGCGTGGAGGGTACCGAACGAGCGACGCAACAGGGTGCGGTGATGATCATGGATTGCCCGGAAAAAAGCGCTGCCGGTAGCTGTAAGTTTGTGCCGGTGCTGCGGCAACGATCGCGGCGAGTTGGCTACAGGTCGGAAACCAGACGCTGTCGTGGCGGCGCACATAGGCGAGCACTTCATTGAATACCGCGGCGATCAGCGGGCGGCCACCAAAATGGGCATGGATACCGATATGCAGCACGCCGCCCGGTTCATTGCGATGCAGATAGTCAAAAGTCCCTTTGTAGACATCAAAGTAATCGCGTGGGCTGCTGCGCAGCACCCGGTTATCGACAAATTCCGACCACGGAATGCCAACCATGGTGTGCGAGTCATGAGTCTCAATTCTTGGGCAGCTGGAATCAAGTACGTCGCAGTGCCACTGCAATCCGGCTTTGGCCAGTAGTGGTACGGTGTCCTTATCGCCGCCATAGACAGGGGTAAGCCACCCGGTGGGTCGCTTGCCACTGGCTCGTTCAATCGCTGTGACGGTTCGTTCAATGGTTGCTGCCTGACCGGCAGGGCCTTGTTCATGCAGATATTCGCTTTGAGCAAAGCCGTGCGCGGCAATCTCATGGCCGCCACTGGCCAATCGCGCGACTGCATCCGGGTACTGCTCGGCAGATAAGCCGTTGCAAAACGCGGTGGCGGTGATGCTGTGGCTCTCGACGATGCGCATCAGGCGCCAGATGCCTTCATTGGGACCGTACTGTGACCATTGAATCCCCGCCTCGTCGCGCATACCCGCTTTTAGCGGCGTGGTGCGTGGGAAATAGGTCGGTGAGCGTCCGTCGGCCCAGGTTTCAAGCAGCACGCTGACAAGCACGGCGACTCGAGCACCGTCAGGCCAGACCACGGCGGTATCAGACATCGGAATGGCTCCTCGGTGGTGCTATTGAAAGGCCTACGGTGCCCGGTCGATCCACGGCTTAGGGGCATGCGCCAGTGCACGACCGGTTATGACGGATAACGGCTGTCAGTCCGGCTAGCCGAGGCAACCAATCGTCGCATAAAAGTCAAAGCCCGGAAGCCAGCGTTGCGAAATACTCAGGGCTGTCCGTGACCGTAATGTGGTCGGTCCCTTTGAGGAGCACCCAAGACGCGTGCCCTTTGTCAAAGCGTGCAAACAATCGCTCTGTGCTCTCCCGCGGCACTACTGCGTCGTGCTCAGCCACAATGAATAGTGTGGGGGCTTTGACCTTGGCAGCGTAGCTGCCTGAATCGTACGGGTCACGCAGCAGCAGGCTCACTGGAACGTAGGGATACAGCGCCGCCGCCAGCCCGAGCAGACTGTCGTACGGCGTCACCAGCACCAGCCGCGCCACCGGGCGGCGTGCTGCCAGCCGGACCGCTATCCCGGTGCCGAGGCTGCGCCCGACGACGGCAATCCTTGAATGCTCTTGTTGCACGCGATCGAACAAGGCAAGCGCATCGCGTTGCAATGCCTCTTCGCTCGGCACACCGGTACTGCCGCCATAGCTGCGGTAGTGCATCAGATACAGGGCCTTATCGGGGAAGGCCTGCGCGAAGCCCGCCAGATCGCGCGAAACATCCTCGGCGTTGCCACCAAAGTAGATCATCGCATCGGGACCTGCATGTGGTCTCACCGACACATGGATCTCGACCCCATCCGCTGGCATGACCATGACAGTCTGCGGCGTGCCTGCGGCGGCCGGTACCGGGTGGTAAATGAGACTGTCCTGATAGGCATGCAAGGCGCCGCAGAAGGCAACATAAAGGATGGCAGCAATTGCACTGAGAACAAGTACAACTTTCTTGAGCATGGAATCAGTCGCTATGGGAGTGTCAGAATCTTGGTTGTGATGCGCGATTACCCTGGAGTGTGCGTGACGTAGCCGGGCTCAATCGGGCTCACAGGCAACCGCCTGAGTCGGCGCAGGTTACCGGACGCGACCCGCTTGCTTAGCGATACGGTGTGCCGTCAAGGTGCACGAAACCGCGCTCGGTACCGATCATGATGGCCTTGAGATCGTCCTCTGGATAGGTGACTTCGTCGCCGATCGAGCGATCACCGACCTCAAGATAGACTACATCGTCATCGGTCTCGTTGACGAGGCAATGCGCATCGCCGCTCCCGGCAGGAAATCCGGCGCACATGCCGGGGCCGAGTCGAGTCGCCCCGTGATCGGTCTTGAGTGTTGCCGTGCCTTGCAAGATGTAGACAAATTCGTCCTGTCTCGTATGCGCATGCCGCAGCGCGGTCACGCCACCAGGGGCAATCGTGGTGAGGTTGACACCAAAGTTTTGCAGTCCGAAATGGTCGCCGAGCGCATGCTTGATGCGCCCGGTCATGCGCGAGGCGAACGGTTCGGGGTAGGCCGTCTGTTTGGACTTTGGCGGGACATCAGCAGCAACGATGGCGATCGGGCGGGACGGGTTCTGCATCGCGTTCTCCTCGGTCTGTCTGGGTGCTGCGCAATTCAGATCATACAAAGATTCCAGTAGGGGAATGCCAGCGGTGGTCGGCCCGCACATTAAATAGCCCCTGAAACGGACGCTTGGGCGATTTGCCGACCAATCTGCACGTTTCCAGTTTGTGGCATTTCCATTGACGCTGTCGATTACATCTCAGCTGAAGAAGGCGACACCGGCTATCCCCTCGATCGGCTTCCCACCCCGGGGTTTAGTCGATGCGGCACCTGTTTCAGAGTGCTCCCAGGAGGGTGAGGTAAGAAAGCGTGGGAAATGCAGATCGATCCGTGACGATCCTGTTTGGTGCGTGGGCGATGATCCTTTTCGCTTTACCCGCCGACCTTTGGGCGCTGCCGGCGCAGACCCCTGCCGATGTGGTCTCCCGGATCAGCTCGTCCCCCACCTGTTCGGCGCGCGTGGTCACCGGTGTCTGCTATTGCGGTGCCGTACCGTGCGCGTATCGGGTGAGCCAGTTCGTGCCTGCGAGCTTTATCGAAACCACCCGATTCCCGGGTGAGTCAATGCTCGCAGGCTTCGATCTGATGGCAATGGGTTCGAGCGGAGCGGCGGCTTTGGCTCAGACGCGCCAGACGCACGCCAACGGCAAGGATTCAACTTACGAGGTTCATGTCTTTTCGATGCCCGAGCGTCTGGTGCAGCTTCACAACGGCTGCCAGAGTTGCAAACTCTCGAGTGCTCGTGTTCCTGCGCAACCAAGTCCGATGGCCGCAATCAACATGTGTGGCACGGAGATGCTATCGGCTGCACTCGGTGCCGCGGTGGAGGGATCGTTTGAGACGCTCGGTGTAACGATGACCCCTGCGTATCTAAGCGAACTGGACTTTCTCAACTGGCGGACGGGTTGCCGCGACTTGACGCTTCAAAATCTCTTTGAAAGGGGCGTTGCAAAATGCGCGATCACCGCGTCTGTTGATGTCGGCGGCACGCTCGTCCAATCTTTGGAAGGTGACCCTTGCATTGGCGCTTGGGGACCACTCTATCCGCGGCAAATGCGCTCACTGGGGTCCGATGAGGTTCGCAGTTCGGCGATTGCAGCCTATCGCGGGATGTCTGTAGCACGCACCGACTTGGGCAGCTTTCCCTTTCCGGTGGACGTTGCCGGCAAGTTCCAGCAGGCCTATCCGGCGGTGAGTTCCTGCGTTCAGGCGGGTGCACCGGGAGCGTTACCCACCGATATGTTGCGCAGCTCCGATGGCGCTTACGCCTGGATTTATTGGCGGCCGACTACCTGCTGCGTTCCATTCGATTCGGTTAGCAACTGCTGAATGTCCATTAGTTTCAGCATGTTAACAGCACTCGACAATCATTACACTATAATATAGTATTACCATCTGAAATACTAGCGTAATAGTCTATCAACTAAACATACGACTAGGTTCCCACTCATGAAACCGCCTGCTCAAAATGCTCACGCAACCTACGAAGAATCAATAGCCCGCATGAAAGGGCACTTGCCGCGGTTAGCTGATCGATATCGGGTAGAGGTCGCCGACGTCCGCCAAACCCTCTACGTTGTCTGGCGGCGGGTCGGCAAGCTAAGCGAGGGCGCCCACACCCAGGACCGCGAGGCCTATTTCAAATACTTGTACCGCTCCCTAGTGAACGAATTGAGCGATTCGATCGGCATGCATCCCACCGAGAGCTTCGAGGACTATGAGGTACGACGATCCGCCTCGCCGCAGGGGGATGCAGATGCCCACGTACTGGTCGACTTCCCACCGGATGATCACAACTACTCAAGCGCAGTCCCACCAGTCGATGAGCAGATCAGGATGCTGTTCATCCGCTGTTGTTCGGAGATTGCCTTTCCAGATGCAGTCCGCGCCCACCCTCTGTACAACCATCCCTCGTATCGCAGCGTGCTGGACGGAATTCTTGCCCAGGAGTCAACGGAGAAAATCGCCGCCCGAATGGGAGTGACAAAGCGGCGCGTCAATTCCCAAATGGAAGACATTTATCACTTGTTTTCCGCACCCGATGCAGGCCGGATCGATCGGATCTTTCGCGCATTGCCTGAGGAGCAGTGGTTACCATCCAGCCCAATTACGCGTCGCGCGCTGCGTAGTCTGCGCCTGCCCAATCGAATGGATCGGTCCGGCACGGACGTGCTGAAAGCCTTGCGCCAGTTCGTCTGTTTGGGCGTACAGCCAGCGATCGTTTACGTCGATCAATACAGCCGTGTTCTGCAATGCGCCGAGGTTTGCGTGGCGGCCAGGATTCTCGGACTCGAATCCGTCGCAACACTGCTCCATGTTGTTGCTTCGGATTCATCGGATATCGACGATCTGGCATTTCAAAGCATGTGTGGGGCGATGAGAGCCGACCACACCAGAGCTCCACAATTGATTCCCGCTTTTCAGAAACTCTATGACGAGGGGTCCCTGTCGCCTCTGGTCGCCGCATTCTTTGACGAAATGCCTGCCAGTGCGCAGTTTCTCGTTTTAAGGGAACTGGGTACGACCGTGATCACCACCATCGGTTCGACTGAGGCGCAAGCCCTCTTGCGCGCTGCGCGCGAGGGGGTTCTGCTCTCAAGTGTGCGCGTTCAACTGGAGCGATCTCGCGAGCGCATTGGGCAGGCCTTGAAAATGAATGCCTGATGCCCTCGCTCTCATGTTCTCTCTGGCCACTTGCACCATTGCCTTGCTTCTGGTCGTAACCGAAAAAAATCCGAATCTTGGCCAAGCCACGAGCAAATGGATCGCTCAAAGCCTCTGCGCGGCGGCGAAAGATACAGAAACAGACCCTCGATTGTTGGCGGCCTACATGCTCAATGAAAACAGCACGATTGACCTCTATGCGGTTCGACCAGGTGCGCGAGGACTCGACCGCGGCCTGTTTCAAATCAACACGTACCATCAGGCCGGGCGCACAGGCCTCGACCGGGTACATCACCCCTACCACGGTGCGCATATCGCAGCCGAAGTCATTCGCGACAACCTACGCACCTTTGGCTGGACATGGCAAGCCTATGCAGCCTACTGGTCTCACGCCGAAGCGAGCGCGGGCACGCCCGCAGCTCGCCAGTATTACGCTCGTCTGACTCGAAATTTCCGGTTTGTCGACGAGCGCTTTCACGCAGCGATCGCGCAGATTGAGCGCGACGCGCGGCGATGATGAAACCGACAGGAGGCGTGCGGCAAACAGCCCGCGCCACCAACACGCGTTCGCCCTTTGGCGGCGACCGGAAGCCCGCTTGACTATGCGCCTTGTCGTCATCGCATTGATCGTGGTCTGCGCTCATTTACCCAGCGCGTATGCGTTTTACCGATTGTCAGACGGAACGATCGCGTCCCGTCTGACCGCGGGAATCATCGTGCGCGGTGGTCCGATTCCCGTTTGGAGGTTTGAAGCGATCCGAGGCGAGCTGCAAACCCCACCGCCTGAAATTGCACACGGTGAATTACTTCTAGCAGCGGCCAGCGTAGAGCACGCAGGTGTCGAGGCTGGTCACACGGCAGAAACAATGAATCACACCGATGCTTCCGTCCGTTCGCGCGCAATTTCGCAGAATGAGCCAACCAACCTTGCGCAATTGTCATCAGGTCCCAATGGGCAAGAGGTTGCCTACACCCTCGAGGTGGCCAAGGGCCAACGTTTATCAATGGCATTGAAGTCTTTCCTGAATCGTCATCGGATCGCCCTCCAGTGGAATGCAAGGGCGGACTTCCGCGCCCAGCAGGGCTATCGAATTGACGGAGATTCGGTCGAATCCATCGTAAGGAAGGCTCTGGACTCCTACGATCTATCGGCAACCTACTGGGAAGGCAACCAGGTTTTGGAGGTCCGTCTCTCCGACGGAGCGCTGACACGATGAAAATTCCGGCGCACTTTGCTCTTGCCACCGCAATGGCAAGCGCTTGCACCCTTCCGGACAATGCTTCGGAAGTTCATCGCCAGACCCAAGCTGAGGCGAAACAGATCGCTGAAGCACTGAGCATTGCGCACGATCTGAGGCGTGTCTCGCAACCGTACGTCGGCGCGGATCGCATCGATTATGCCGCCACCGCTGACTCCGTTTCCGTTCAGGCGACAGATACTCCGTTGCTTGCGCTTCTTCGGTCAGTCGCTGAGCCGAACGGCTACACCGTTATCGCAGTCGCGGGAATTCCGGACGACAAACGCACGGTCCATCTCAGCGACCTGACCTTCGATCGCACCGTGCGGGAAATCGCCGCATCAGCAGGACTCGCAGCGATTATCAATCCGCAACGGCGAGCGATCTATGTCGCGAAAGAGGCCACCTATACCTATCGGATACCGGTTCATCTATTAGAGAACGTAAACACTGACTATTTCGTCAGCTCCAATACCGCAGCAGGCTTGTCGGGAACCAGTCTGCCTGGGGCAAATGCTTCGGGTATTGGCGCTGCAGGCCCTTCGGGCGCACCACTGGGGTCAGGTACGACACCACTGTCAGCCATTGCAGGCGCAAGTCATGGCGCCAATTCAACAGGAATGAAGGTACAGGGCAGAACCACCGGTGCGCTCTCATCCATTCTCACCGCACTGCGCGAATTGGCCGGACGTCAAGCACAAGTCACCATCATCCCCGAGACCGGCATGATCACCGTGCGTGCTGACGGCACGGCCCTCCAGCGGGTGACCGCATTCATGGAGACAGTTACTCAAGACGCTGCTCGACAGGTCGAACTCAAAGTCGCCCTGGTAGAGATCTCGCTCGATGACGAACTTTCTCATGGCATCGACTGGACTCGAATCCTGAGTCCGAACGGGCGCACCCTCACCTTCGGGGTAACGGGCTCCTCGGTTGTCCAAAATCCAAGCGCGAGTGGTCAGGTCACCAGCGCGACTATCACCAGCGTCATCAAGGCGCTCCAGTCCCGTACCCGGACCAAAGTCGTCGCTGAGCCGCAACTCTGGATGCTTAATCACCAAGCCGGCATTGTTCTAAACGCAACCGAGAAGCCCTACCTGGGCTCAGTTGCCACCTCGATCAGTTCAACGGGTTCACTGGCAACGACCGCAGGGACACTTTCATATGTGATGGACGGTGTCTCACTGGCGTTTCGCCCCAACATCATCGACGACTCGCACGCCGAAATGACCATTATCCCGATGCTGACCACAGCCACCAACCAGCAGTCATTTGCTGCCGGTCCGTCCACGATCCTGGTTGGATACGACATACCGACAAGTTCGAGCCATCTCAAGGTATTGCTGGAAGCCGGTAAGACTTACATCATCGGCGGCAGTCGCTTTACCAATCAATATAAAAGTGCCAGTGGCATTCCCGGTCTTTTCGATTACACCATCGGTCAGTGGATTGCAGGATCCGAAGAACAAAAGCTCACGCGCGAACTCGTATTGATGCTCCACGCGAGGATCGCGCCAGCGCCCAGCATCGACCCGCTGATCGGAGAATCACTGTGAAGCGAGTAAGGGATTCCGATAATCCTCGAACCGCAGAGGTTTGGCTCTATTTGGAGTCACGCTTGCACTCAGGCACCTGGTGGCGAATCACGCGAACCGGTCTAGACCGGTTCGCGGGGTCAGGCACTGGTCCTGAACCTGCACCTGCGCGAGCGCTCACGCTGACCACGACCGATTTAAGGCTGGTATCCAAACGGCCAGTATCAACGACCAAAGCCACGCGCCTTGCGCGGCTGCGCTTGGGCAAGCGCGTTCGGATCATCAACTACTCATTGGTGACAGGGGCGATCTACGCGCGAACCGCTGACTCGCTGTCAGGCGGTTGCAGCATGACTCCGCTGGGACTTGTCGTCGAATCGCTTGTTCCAGCAGCAGTCCACTCGACCCGTCCCGCGGTCGTCGGTGTGAACCTCGGAGGCGCACCAGGCGAGTGCCAGATTCTGGCGCTGTGGGCGATGGACGGGTATGGACAGATGCGTGACCTCGAGTACACCGAAAACGCCCAGTATCAATCGCAACAAATCATCAATGAATACTGTGCGAGACACGGACTGCAGAATGAGCAGGCGCATCGCCTAGCGCTGCTTGACTGCGTCGCCCTGTATGACGCCGTCACAGCCACTCCGGCACCACCAGCTTATCCAAACGAGGACATGTTTCTGGGAGTGCCCACCAGTCGCTGGTGGCTGGCTGCAGCTGGGGGCAGTCTGGCCGCCTGCATGGCTCTGGCAGTCGACGTCGTCTCGCTTTCGACTCAAGCGGAACATCTCAAGACCGCGCAGGCAAGGCTTGCGGCAGAGGAAGAGCTGATCCGATCCAGCTTCGCTGCAACGATTGAAAACGGTCTACCCCTATTGGAAGAGTTAGGGTCGCTTGACGTCACGGCACTCGTGCGATCGGCCTCATCGGTCACGCCGCCTGGGGGGCGCGCCACGATTCACGCACTGGAACGCCCGGCGCGCGTGAGTGTGGCGGTTACCGATAGCGCGGCAACCGATCAACCGCAGCTGCCCAAACTGCCTTCTGGCCCAACCGATTCGGTCGTGCGATTGCAGCCTATGGGCGAATCACCTGTTATGACATTTGAGGGCGCCGACCGTGAAATGGATTTCGACTATGAATTCCAGACGCCTAACGATCACTTGCTCGATTATCTCGTGCGTTAGCGTCGCCATCATCGAACCGCGACACACAACGCTCGAGGCACAGAGAATGCGCCTGGAGGAACTGAGCCATACGCTTACCGAGAGGCGCGGGAAGCTCGCGGCACTGACCACGGCGCTTTCCTCGGCTGGAAAGACCAACCGCTCAATGGATCAGTTCGTCGATACCCGCGCCCGCAACCACGCAATCCCGATGGCAGCGAGATTGCATCGCCTGAATAAAATGCTCAAGCAACGGTCCTCTGCCTACCTGGTCAGCATTACGCAGCTGAGTCCCGCCGCAAAACCAGCTTTGGGAAAGTCTCGAAGAATCTCCGAGTTGATCGAGCACCTTGCCGCGGCACCCCAGGTGCAGCGCGTTCGCCTGCGCTTGCGCGGTCGGCATGAGTCTATTGAGGGTCTGACTGCTTTCCTTGAGTGCCTGCGCGAACTGGGCGCGGTGATTGCCGGCATCGACGTATTTGCCGACACCTTTGATGCCGACCTCGTGATTCTGGGATGACCCAATTGATATCAGAACCACTGCATCGGGAAAGAAATTGCGATGTCACCGACGAGTTGGCAGCCGCACTGCCAACACCCGGACGAATGCGCCTCGGGGAGTTGCTTGTGCACTCTGGAAGCATCACGCAGACACAGCTTGCAGACGCATTGGCACGCCAGGCGAGATCCGGTCAATTGCTGGGCCGTGTTCTGATCGATCAGACGGCGCTGAAGCCTGAAGATCTAGCGCAGGCGGTTCAACGGCTCTTTTCAGGTTTCATGACATCTCGCGAAATTCTTCAACGCATGGGGATGCCAAATCATCACATCCAGA
Source organism: uncultured Pseudomonadota bacterium (assembly GCA_903921325.1). Taxonomy (GTDB): domain Bacteria; phylum Pseudomonadota; class Gammaproteobacteria; order Burkholderiales; family SG8-39; genus CAIXPL01. Next base: position 231,688 of record CAIXPL010000028.1, on the reverse strand, counting down.
TCGCCCTCGAGCGCCAAAAGCAGTTTCATGAACCGCTATCAGAGGTCATGCGAGATTGGGGATTGTTATCGCAAGAGCAGGTTGCCAAGGTGATCGCGATTGAGCACGGCCTGGACTTCCTTCCGTGGAGCGAAATTGATGACGTTCCGATCGAGTCTTTGCTCGATTCCGAGATTCGACTGGAAGAATTTCGCGGCTTTGTACCGATTGCATTGGTTCGCGCTCATCCGCGAGTCAGGATCTCGATTGTCATATCCGATATTCGATCGATTGCAGAGGCGACCAGTCAATTCCGCGACTATGAGTGTCACTTCCACGTCGCATCGAGTGCGACTTGCCAGGTGCTCTATCGACGACACTTCGCGCGAACTGCGGCCGCGCTCACGGATCTGATGGAACGGCATTTCCTTGCGCTGCGGCTTCGTGAAGATTTGACTCAGAGCGGGCTATATCAGGACATGTTCATGGCTCTGCTCAGACACGCGTGCTATACCGGAGCGAGTGACCTTTGCCTTTATCGCTCGCATCGGATCGGCATGATCAAGCTGAAGACCGATGGCATTTGGGCACTCCTGCGCAGCGTTCCGACGGATCTGCTCGATCAGATGATCGGTGTCATGCGAAATTCCCTGTTGAGCGGTGTGGCAGACGAGAAGCTGCTGTGCGGCTTCACAGAGTGTTCCCTTGACCTCAACACCAGCAGAAACGAACACGCAGTGCGAATCCGAGATCGCTATGCAGACATCGTTGAGCGTTACGTGTTCCGGGTAGAGATAGGCAACGCAGTTCAGGGGAAAACGGTCACCATTCGGATCAATGACCGTCAGTCAACTGCCGTCGAATTGAATCAACTCGGGTTTGATACTCGGACATTGCACCTGCTGCTCGCATACATGCGCTCGAGAAGCGGGGTACTTCTGATCTGCGGGCCTACAGGATCGGGCAAGACGACCACACTGTACGCGTTGCTGCAATCGGTTGACCCTGTGTGCGAGAGCATTCAAACCGTTGAATCACCAGTTGAATACACGCACGGACTGTGGCAACAGTTTCCATTGAGTCCGGGTCTGAATAAGGATGAGGGTGACCAATGGGCCTTGGCGCTGAAGGGCCTGTTGCGCAATGCGCCGGACAAGATTCTGTTTGGCGAGGTTCGTGACGAGAATACGGCTCGTGAGCTGTTCAGGGCGGCCAACACCGGCCATTTGGTTCTCTCGACACTTCACACCAATGGTGCGGCAGAGGCCATCAGACGGCTTGAAGACCTGGCGGTGCCAGGTGAAAAGGCGGCATCGATCCTGCTGGGCGTTCTTGCCCAACGACTTGTTCGCAAACTCTGCGTTCGCTGCAAAGTGCCCGATGAGCGGCAGAGCACCTACCAATTGCTTGCCCCCTTGGGCCAGAGGTCAATGCCCAGGGAACGCGATCCAATTGCATTTCGGGCGGCCGACAACGGGTGCGGAAGTTGCGGGCACACCGGCTACAGAGGACGTCGGATGATCTATGAATTGCTTCACTGCGGAAAGAAGCTCCGCGATCAACTTGAAACGGCGGCACCCCTTTCAGCGCTGCGCAAGGCAATGGAGGGCAATTCAATGCGCGACAACGCACTGGCGTTGGTCGCTGAAGGACTGACTTCGATTGATGAGCTGTGCGCCCACATCGACCTGGAGGCCTAACAATGCAATACGTGTTCGACTACGTCATTCATGGCCCGAAAGGACCGCTCAATGGCACGGTGGTGAGCGCGTCCTTGCAGGAGGCACACAGGCAGGTGTACGACGGACTGGGCGTACTTGACGCAGAAGTCCGATTGAATTGGGGTCGGTCGATCGCTGCTTTGGCATATCGCGAAGCGCTAGCGCCAGCGGAACTGAGTCGCTTGTACCGAGTTCTGTCAGACCGCTTGCGTGCTGGTCTTTCGCTTCCGCAGGGTCTGAATGATGCAGAGGAATTTATCGATCGACCACGTTCCTCGGTTGCGTTGTCGAGTCTGCGCACAGCCGTACTGGCCGGCTTGCCGATCGCTGACGCGATGCTTGCTGCCGGATTCCCGATGAACCACGTCCAGGCGATCCGAGCGGTGCATGACACCGGGCAAGAGGCACGAGTCTTTCAGGCGCTCGCGGAGCAAATCGACGTTCAGATCAAACTGAAAGCGCGGGTCACCGGACTCATTTGGTACCCGACCCTGGTGTTTCTCTTCATGTGGATCGTCATGTGGGGCGTGACTCTATTCATCGCACCAAGACTGGCGAAATTCTTTGGAACCTCGTCGAGTCTTGGCATCCAGGTGCCTTCGCTGGCGGCTGAGTACTATCGGTTCGCTGTGGCTGTCTCGGAGTTTCCGCGGTTGTTCAGCTGCGGTTGGTTCGCGCTGCCGATCGTGGCTGTGCTCATCGTGCGCAATCTGGATTCGGCCCGTTTCACCCGCGTATTGCCGCCGCTTGCGAAGCTGCGCATCAAACTTGAACTGATAGCAACATGGTCAGCGTTTTTGCTGATGTATGAGATTGGCATGCGGCCTGTTGAAATCTTTACAACGCTTGCCCGTGCCGCCAGCCTCGCCGAGCATCGCGAGCGGCTCGAAGCAATGGCCAATATGCTCCGCTCGGGAACGGCATCGCTCGCCGTGGTGGCGCGACGGGTAGGGTGGCCAGCATCGGTTGCAACGGAATTGGCAGCGGCCGAATCAGCGCAAAACTACAAGCTGGGCGTAGAGCGGGTGCTTGGTCGCTTGCACTCAGAGGTGTCGCAGCATTGCGATCAAATTGAACACACCGTGACTGTGCTGTCGTACCTGGTTATTGCCTGCATGGTTGTCGCAACGGCCGGCGTCGCAGTGTTGCCCCAGCTGCTAGCTGCCTTTGCTCATCTTTAGATCTTCGACCTATGAACCAAACTCCTGGAGAACAGATGAAGTCACAGCTCAGCCGTATTGACCGCCAAGGCGGCTTTTCTGCGATAGAAATGATTGCGGTACTGGCAGCGATGGCGCTGATCAGCGGAATCGCAGTTTTCAGCTATGACCAGAGCAATTCAAGAGGCATCGCATTGTCAAGTGCAATGAACGACTATGCCAATGCCATGCTCATGGCAAAGAACGACTTTTCCTGCTATCCAACCAGAATGGATGTGTTGTTTGATCCTACAAAAGCGAATGCCGACAACAGTTTTTGTGGTTTGGACATCTCCGCGCAATGGCATCAACGTTACGCTCAGCCCGCGCCAGTCGATGGCAGCGGCAACATCATCATCTCCAATATTGGAGCCGGCGCGACTCTGGGCATCACACAGTCGCAGGACTCGATCGGAACGCACTGGCGGATCACGGCATCCCATATTCCAAATGAGGTGTTACCCAAAGCCCTAACTGCGTGCAACGGTGCACGCCAGTCTGCCGGACGTTGCGTCGCTGCCGAGGGTTCCAGCGGCAATGGCACGTTGACGCTTGAATTCGACCTGACTTAATCACCGGCAGCGCATCATGCAATCGGGATTGGCCGGGCGACTGCGGTGCCCCCAGCGGCCAATGCGCCTTCAGCGGGGATTTGCCGTCGCGATTCTGCTGCTCGGGGCAATGAGCCTGTTCAGTCTGTGCCTTGCCTCGCTGATGGTGGAGCGGTTGGCCGCCATTGCAGCGAATCGGAATTCATCACAACGAGATTATCTTTCGCGAAGCGCTGCGTTGGTAACGCTATGGTATCGAAGCCACCTGGCTGAAGTGGCGGCAATCTCAGGACCGCTTGAAATGGGCAGCCTGCTTACGGCAGCAAACATCACGCCTCAATTTGGTTTGCGGAGCTGGTCCAGCGCGTTGATTTCAGATCGACAAGTGGCGGGACATATCCTCCTGCTGTGGATACCGGGTCAATCCGCCGGCTCACCTCACTGGGACCCACGCAGCGGTCACGTCGTGGATTTTTCTGGTGCACTTACTGAAGTGGTGTCGGGCCTTTCGCTGCAGCAGGCTGCGTTCAAGGATACGTCAGCGTACCTTGCGCAATTTGCCGAGCGAATTGAACATTGGGCGGCATCCAGGGCTCGACAAGAGTTGGGTGAGATTGCCTGCAATCCCTTCCGCCCCGACCCGAGTTGCCAGGCTCAAGGGCAGTCCCTGCCTGCGACAGACGGATACATGCGAGCAAAGGACATCGCCTGGGCATCGTTCGGCCTGGATCCCGCACCAGCGACCGATGCCTGGGGAGGCGCAATCGAGATTTCCAATGACCAGGACTGTGAAACTCAGTCGCCCCCCTATTCGATGGTCTTGCGGTCCAGGACCCCGTTTGGGCAGTCGATCCGAATCTACGCAATTCAAAAGCTCTGACCCTGGCAATGCCGCCACCACGAACGGGAACTGCCGGAGGATTCAGCGCACTCGAACTCGTCGTGGTGATGGCTGTCATTTCGCTGCTGTCGGTCAGTCTTCTATCGACCGGCGCAAGTATTCTGGAATACGGTCAAAGGCAGGAATCGCACTTCAATCTGCGGCTACTGCGAATGGCTATTGAGCGCTGTATCACGCAAGAGATTGCCACCGCTTTCTCGTCGGATCCCAATTCCGTGGCCTTCAATGGTGTGCTACTGAAAGGAGGAAAGCTGTCAGCGACGGACGGTTCCACAAGAGGCACTGCACTGAGTGCAAATGCGAATGGATTCCAATGGAATCCGAATGTCACCCAGGCATTGCAACCTTGCGCAACCAGCGGCGTCAATCAATTAACTAACGACAGCTTTCATCGCCCGGTCAACGTGGTGATTTCCGATGACCTCGTTCTGGAACTCCCCGAGGTTCGCCTGAACTATCGGGTCATTGCATTAATTTCCGCCGGGATGAATGGTCGATTCGAATCGAGCTTCAATTCGTCAAGCGGCATCTTGACGGTGCAGGGCGATGACATTGCAGAGGTTGTCAGCGGGCAACCTGCCGTACGCGCCGCCTATGACGATGCGCAAAAGAAATCCGCACGCGTTGCGGCGGCCTATGCGGCCTATTTTTCGACACGATATTTGAGTTCCGTTTCGCGTGCGATCGAGGTGGACTACTTCGCCAATTCGAACCGCCTGGGCGATTGGGCATCACCAATGTGGGATGGATCAGTTGAGAGCGCGGCATCGCAGGGCATGATCGCCTCCACCTTGGGGCACGCAGTCAATGCAGACTCTCCCGATCTCAATTTGCTCGCCGGCTTGGGCCTCGCGCCGGACGATGTCACGTTGATGACCCGCTGGAAATTGCAGATTGACAACTCATCGGATGCGGTCAACAACCCGGATCAGACGGACCCTCGCCGGAGCTTGCCACCGTTCACTGCGCGCGTCATTGCTCCGCTGCCCAGCGGTCAGACTTTGATCACAACGGTCATTGGAGCATACGGTTGATACGCGACCGAGGTCCCAAAGGAGAACCAACCATGTTGACCTACCAACTCCCAATAGCCCGAATCTCGGGTGCGGTTATCCTTGCAGGATCGTTTAGTACGTTGTGCGCGATGGCCAACGCCCAGCCGACTGTCGGACTCAAGGAGGGTGTGCCGGCCGATACTTTTTCTGTAGGTGATAACACCAAGCTCATCGAGCACGAGCCGGGCAGCGTTGCTACTCGTAACCCATTTTCCACCAATAGTCTTGAATATGATCGCCTTGGACTTGCTCTTCAATTGGCAAAGCAACGAACCCGCCTGCTTGAGCAGGAAGTGGCGGCGGCTCGCTTGCATGCCGAGCTTGAGCGGCTAAGAAGTCCGAGTGCTCCTGCGCTCGCGGCAAAGGACGTCAACGCGATCGCGCCGCCATTAAGCAGTGCGCGCTCGGCGATGCCGCGGAATGCAACGGGAATGCCAGTGCCACCGAGGTCGCGCTCGCCCATGGGCACGCCGATCACCGAGTCTCCAGTCTTGCCGACCACGCATCCTGTGACTCTACCGCAGGCAGAGGCGGATAGACCTCTGCGCGTGCTGGGGGTGAGTACGGTGATGGGCAAGCAATTTGCCCTGGTCGAAGTCAATTCCAAAATTGAGGTGATGTCTGAGGGGTCGGCACATGGCTCAATTCATGTCGACAAAATTGACGGCCTGGACATCAGCCTCAATGGACGAACCTACCGTGTTCCCAGCGGAAGCGAGCGCAGGGATGTCGCAATCGCTCGCCAGGATGCGCAGGCAGTCACAGCGCCAGTCGCAGTTCTCCCGCCGATTCCTGGTCTGGAGATCAATCGGTTGAGCAACCCAGATGCCTCAAGATCGGGCAATCGTGAGGCCCCACAATGGGTGTTACCTCCAGCACCATCCGAGGCACGCCCCAGCGTTGCGCTCCCTCGCGGGCAGGAGATCGGGCCCGCGGGCCCGGTCAGCAAATGAGGATTCGGACTAAATCGATGTGTCTTTCGATCTGTTGGATTGCGCAGCGAATCCGAACATTCGGTCCACTTTTTTTCTTGCTGTTCGTCGTTGCGCAGGCGCGCACTGTGCAGGCTGAAAATGTCGTCGTTGTGACCCAGACGGTTGCCGGCCCTGGCGATATGCGAGTCAACATTGCCGCTCAGGTGGGCAGCGGTCACATCAAGGCCGGCGTGCTCACCCTCGATACGACTTCGTACGTGGTTGCCGATCCTTCCTTGTTACCGATTCTCCCGGCTACTGAGTTCGGAATGTCGCAGACTCGATCAGGAATCCTGTCAGCGATCAACCGCCAGGCTCAAACACTGGCTGCGGTGGTCGCGGCACCGTTGGAGGCATGGATGCATTCAAACGGCGCTGATGCCGCTCTATTCAATCTATTGCAGACAGTTCAGGTATCGGGTGTCGTGCATCCAGTCACGCTCTCGTGGCATTTGCTATTGCAAGCGGGGGCGCGCATTCAATACGGCGATGCTGAGATTATCGATTCGCAAACAGGCCCCATCGAAGTGTCCTACGTTTCCCTGGCGGTGACCTCTGGACTGCCTGCTGCATTTGCCTATCCCAATGCAGGAAAATTGCTCTGGCGGCAGTTGAATCGACAGCTGGTCGCGCTAGACGATTGGAAAATCATCAATGTGCAGGGGGCATACGACGAACCTGTCAACAATACTGGAATAACGATTGACCCGGACTTCGGACTTTACTGCCTTGAAAACAGGCAGGCGGGCGCTCATTGTCCGGTGGCACCCGACGTGCAACAGCTTCTCGATCAAACCGGTGCGCCCTACGCCTTACTTGATTACTTGCGCGAATTGAAACCGGTATACAAGCTCACCCAGACAGATAACGGATCGTGGCAACAGGTCGCCCGAGCAGTAATCAGCGTCGACTATCGACAGTGGGGGCCACATACCTGTACTGCTGGCAGCTATCGAAATAGCGGGACCTACAGCGTGATGCTGGAATCCCGCACTGAGCGCTACCGGGTTGAGATCGGAGGGGCGGCACATCTGGTGGACATTCTCAGCCGCGCTGACATGTCGCCCAGGGTGCCTTTTGATGTGACCCGAACCAACTTGACCAATCAATCGCAAAGCGCAATTGCGGACTTTGTGGTCGATCTGGACAATCCTGAAGGACCACTGCGAACCGTGGCAGCGACTCCGGGCATCGTTCAATTGGCACCAGTTACAACGACCGGCGTGCAACCAGCCAGCTTCTTGTTTGCCGACCTATATTTTGGCTGGTGTGGTCGGGCCATCGCCTTGAGTGCTTCGTGTCGACCAGATGGCAATATTGATCTGGTCATCGGTGGGGGCGCCGGTGTCGATTACTGTGCTCGCAGCGAGGACATGTTCACTGCCCAAAGTTGGGTGCTGGTGCAGGGCCAGCCATTGCAAAACCAGTGGTACCACGGCGGCGACCGAATTCCAGCGGTGCAGTGGTCGTACGATGGCGCGAACAACCTCACATTTGCCCGTGCTTACCAGAGCATCGCGTGGCAGGGAGGGTATATCGCCGGGATGCAGACGTTTGCTGCGACCGCCTTTTTCTCGAATTTCGGATTTGTCGACCGGAAGAATTTTCCGTCGGGCGGGCCAATCAACTTCTGGTTTGAAGGGTCTGCTTGTCCTGCCGGATCCTTGCGCGTCGGGCAGTTCACGCTGCTCCTGGCGCTGTCCGGCGACCCGGGTACGACATGCCTTGACCCTGCAGGAGATGCTGGTCCCATATTCGGCTGCCAGATATTTGATGACGTGCCGCAGTGCTCGACCTATGTTGCCGTAGAGCCGATCTGGCAGCGTTCGCAAACCATGCCCTGGTATCCCTGTGACCTTGTCTGCACTTTGTATGCTGGAAGTTGATCGGACTGCCCGAGCGTTCACGCGCACGATTGCATGCTTTATCGCGTTTGTGATGGTGCTCGCCGGGTCTTCTGGTGATGCTGCCGATTGGCTGACCCTTCGCACGACAAACGGGCCGGTCGCTGTGCCAAAGGCCCAGTTTGTTGATATCGCCAAGCTGTTACCCCATGCGCCAAGCGCACGAGAGACAGCACCGCTGGCCGCGCCCGGTTGGGTAACCAGAGGGCGACAGGAAGTGGGCATGTTGGGCTTGGACAGTACGATGACGAGCGACGCCATTCCGCGATTGCGCCGACCGATCACGCTGATCGTCGGGCGGTATTCTCCCCAAACGGCGCAATTGCGAGTTCAGGCTCTGCGGCTGGAGCGACGCCCGGACGGGGCCGCGTACGTATCCCTGGCGGATTTCACCCCATGGCATGGAGAGTATCTTCGCGCATATGGGCGATATCGGACACTCGCTGAGCAGACCTCCGGCGCACCGGGTTACAACCCGTTCAACGCTCATCGGGGAGACGCTCAAGACCCCATATTCCACCGCATGACATTTGCGGCAGCGCAAGTGGCGATGGGTCTGGCCATGCGCACGCACGATAGTGTTTTTGGCTGGCTCGCGGTGAGTGACTATCAATTCAAAACCATGAGCACAACGGTGGGGGGACTATTCTTTCGCACCGTCACCTGGACGATCGATGGCTTCGTCAAACCTCAGTGGTATCTGTTGTCCTCCAGAGAGCTTGCCGCGAGCAACGCGATCTCGGCGGTGATCTGCGCTGACCCGGGTCAGGTCGTCATCAGTGATCCGGGCCCACCGGCAGTAACCGACTGTGATGAATCAGCCCATCGTGTGAGCTCAGGGGTCTGGGCCACCGTGTGGACTGGCGGCAAGCTGCCCTCATCACCGCAGCGGCTCACCGTTTCGATCGACGTGCCAGAGCGATATTCGGTTGCCCCTGCCCTTGTTGCCGCCGATGCGGTTGCGCTGTTGCCAGAGGGCGTGGGGGTCCTTGAGAATGCCGGCGTGTTGGCCACGGGCCTGAACAATGGCCGGCCGATTGACCTTACAGCGACGGGTGCCGGACTCATTGATCTGGGGTCGAACTGGATCGGTGCAAGTCCGAGCTCACCTGGTGGCTCAGCGCCACAATGGTCTGGACCGATCAATGACGGCGTGGCGAATGCCATCGGCAATCTGGACCCGACCAGTCAGGCACTATTTTTTCAGATACAACGATCCCTGATCGATGCGCCGTTAAGCGCGACTGTACAAGCGGTGGTTCAGTTGGTCTGGGGTCAATGCGATCCGTCGCAGACTTCAGCACGTTGTCATGCGCAAAGCCTTGATGCCGGCATCGTGCCCAGAGCCGACGATTTGGTGGATCCGGTCGTCCCGCACCTGCTTTATCAGCAGGCCTTGAAATGTGCCGCGGGTGGACTCACCGGCCCGGCGCTCGCGCACTGTACTGCGCCTGCCCGCAGCGGTACGTTTGCGCTCCAATGATCTGATGCTGCAGATCGCTTTGACGCGGTCGCAGGAAAGGCGCCGGCCGCTGATTGCGGTCAGCGCTTTTCAGAGATCGAAGTACTACTTTGCGCCACCTTCGCACTTCTTGATGAAGGAGTCTTTTGCGGCGCCATAAAGTGGCTTGCCGTTCTTGTCTATCGCCTTATCAGCACAACTCATCGCGGCTTTGCTGTCTTCTTCGCACTTCTTGATGGAGGATGCCTTGGCCGCGCCTGACAGCGGCTTGCCATCCTTACTGAGAGCTTTGGCCTCACATGCCGACGCCGCGCTGGCGGTTTGCGAAAACATCAGGCCAAGGGCAAACAGACTCGCGAAAGCAAGGGAGAACATCTTGGGCATATCAAAACTCCTTGAATTTAATGAGAAACCCGTTCCCGGTACGGTAGCCACTTGTTGCCGCGCTGGTCCAATGACCCGACCCATCGACAGCGAATGGTATCGCAATGCCCTCACCAAAATAGGTGTGACCGGTTGGGGAAAGAAATTTGTTGGACGGAGCTCCCATAACGGGAGATACCGGAACTGATTGAACGCGCCGGTCGATCGACCTACTCCGCACTAACTCCTGACCGTTCCACCACGCCGCGCCAGCGCTCCAGTTCGCGCGCAATAAAGGCGCTGAAGGCTTCAGGCGATGTCGGTGCTGCAGCGAGACCCATGCTCGACAGGCGCTCGGAGAAGTCATGCGAACCCAGTGCCGTGCGCAGCGCCTTGTTCAAGCGTTCAACGATGGGACCCGGCGTTCCGCGTGGCGCGAGGAGGCCGTTCCAGGTGGTGATGACCAACCCGGGCAATCCGGCCGCGCTCGCCGTGGGCACCCCGGGCAGTGACGGTGATGGCTCAGCGCTGGTGACAGCCAGTACGCGCACCTTGGTCGATTTAAGCAGAGGAACGGAGGTGGCCACGGTGTCAAACACATAGTGGGTGTTGCCCTGCATGGTTGCCTGCAATGCCGGCCCGCCGCCAGTGAAGGGCACATGCACCGCCTGGATGCCCGCCTGCTCATTGAAGAGGACGGCCGCCAGGTGCGGTGCTGAGCCCGCGCCCGCAGTGGCAAAGTTCAGTGTGTTCGGATGCGCACGACCATAGGCGATGAATTCGGCCATCGTGGTCGCTGGCACACTCACTGTCGTCACTAGTGTGAATGTCCCGGTTACGGTCATGCTGATCGGCGCAAAATCCTCCAGCGGATTGAACGCGACGTTGCGGCGCAGGGCCGGTAGTTGCGCCACGTTGCTCGATGCACCATAGGCAAGGGTGTAGCCATCGGGTGCAGCATGGGCAACGGCCTCCATACCCAACGCGCCTGAGGCCCCCGCGCGATTTTCAACCACCAATTGCTGGCCCAGGACTTCGCCTAGTCGGGTAGCAATCAATCGGCCAACCAGATCGGTTGGACCACCTGGCGGGACACCAATGATCAATTTGACGGGTCGCGACGGATAACGCTCGTCGGTTTGCGCTCGCGCGCTACCCATGAACACCACAAAAATACTCACCGCGAGCACCCACGCACCGGCTCGTCTTGCACACGTCGAATAAGGCATGGTTAGTCTCCTGCCCACGGGATTATTATTGACAGATATTAGACCGTGCTGGCGTGCGACGGTGCACCTTGAGAGCCTTTTGCGCCTGGACAAGCGCGCCTGTGCAAAGCAGTCGGTGCGATACAGGTGCAAAGACGCAACCCGGAACGCGCATCACGGAATGCGTCACGACACGATACAAAGCAACGCAATGACGAGGGACTTTACAGTGTCAGAGTTGGAGCACACCCCGGTACTGGTGGTCGGTGGCGGGCCGGTCGGTCTGGCCATGGCAACTGAGCTCGCCTGGCGCGGGATTGCTTGCACCTTGGTCGAGCGGCGCGATGGGTCCATTCCGCTGCCGCGAATGAACGCAGTCAATGCCCGTTCGATGGAAGTATGTCGGCGTTGGGGTATTGCCGATCAGGTACGTAACGCCGGTTGGCCCCGCGACTACCCCAGGCGCATGCAGTATGTAACTCAACTACGCTCCGATCCCTTGGCCGTCATCGACTATGGCACTGATGCCGAGCGCAAGCCGTCAGGCAATTCGCCTGAGAGTTTTCAGCGCTGCCCGCAGACCTGGTTCGATCCCATCTTGCGCGAACATGCGCGCAGTTATCCGAGCAATCGCTTGCTCTACCGTACGATGCTCGATCACTTTGAAGATCGTGGCGATCATGTCTGCGTCACCCTGACTGACCGGGATAGCGGAGCTACCCGGCAGATGACGACCGATTATCTGGTGGCCTGTGATGGCGCCAGGAGCGGCATACGCGAATCGCTTGGTATCACCATGATCGGTTCGGCGCAATTGAGCTACGAGATCAACATATATTTTGAATCCGAGCAGGTCTTTCGGGCCGGCGAGCGCCCGTCGGTGCTCAGTTGGCTGATCGGACCGCAAGGCATGTGGGCAGGTCTGTCTACGATCGATGGGCGCAAATTATGGCGGCTGTGGCTCTCGCAGATGTCACCCGATACCGATCTGACTACGTTTGACCCGGCACCGTATATTGAGCAGGCGATCGGTGAATCAGTTCCGTGCAAAGTCGTCGGCATTCTGCCCTGGTTGCGCCAGCAACGAGTGGCCGATGAGTTTCGCCGCGGGCGGGTGTTTCTGTGTGGTGATGCCATCCACAATCTCACGCCGACGGGTGGCTTTGGCATGAACACCGGCATCCTTGATGCGGTTGATCTGGCCTGGAAAATCGAAGCGGTGCGGGATGGCTGGGCGCCCGAGCGCATCCTTGACAGCTACCAGATCGAGCGTCGACCGGTGGCCGATCGCAATGTCACTGAGGCAACGTTTACCTTTGCCAAATTCCTTGCGCTGCCCAAGCTCGCCGCGTTGCGCGATTCGACGCCAGAAGGTGAAGCGGCACGAGCAACACTGAGTCGGCACATTGCAGACAACGACTTCGAACGAGAATTCAAGAATGAAGGCATCGTATTGGGCTATCGCTACGATCCCTCGCCGCTGTGTGTGGACGATGGCAGCGCGCGTCCGGAAGACACGGCCAGCACTTACGCCCAGACCGCGCGCCCTGGTTCGCGCGCGCCGCACGCGTTCTTGCCCGACGGCCGCTCAACCCTGGATCTCTTCGGTCGCGGATTTGTGCTTCTCGAACTCGGTGCCAAGGCGCAGCCGATCGAACCCATGATGAACGCGGCGGTGCAACGAGGCATGCCGATCAGCGCAGTTCGCATTCAAGACCCTGCAGTTGAACGCCTATATGCAGCGCCCTTGGTGCTGGTGCGCCCTGATGGTCATGTCGCATGGCGGGCGCAGCAAATGGCCGACGACCCGCTCGCCATCATTGATGCTGTGCGTGGTGCAGGTCGTTGGCCTGGCGACGCCTGAGCGCGGCGATGATTACGGACGACGTAGAAACTGGTTCGAGCGAAAAATCGACTTCACGACCTGACCTTCTGTGGCATCCAGCGACGTATTCGGCCCGCGTGCCTGTGCGCTCGGGGCGGGGCAAGTAGTATTCGTCCGGTATTGCAGGGCAGCCGCCAGACGGGCTTCGGTCGGGTCACCCAAGGCATGGGTGTAGTCATCTGCCACGGCGCATCCTGGAAGGATCGCTGCGGAGGCGATGCCAGTGGTTGTGCCATTCTGCGGCACAAAGCCATCCGAATAGTTACCAAAGCCGAGTTGATTGGCTCCCTGAAACTGAATCGAAAAGTATGTCGTGCCGCAGTTGTCCGCAGGATAAAACCCATAGGGCTTACCGCACGTCGTAGAGCCGATCTGAATGACCTGAACGCCGATTCCGGTCAGCCCGTTGATCACGGCTTCACTCGCCGAGCAGGTTCCGCTGCCCGTCAGAATAAACGCCCTCGTCAGATCAAGATGCGGCAATGCCGTACCTGCAGCGGGCGAGGCTGTAAAACCGATTGAACTCGAATGAAACGGAACGGCTGCAATTGTCGAACCTGTCACCGGATCTGTGGTCGGGTGTTTTGAATTGAACACGGGTAGATCGAACGTTTTGCTCGCAGTTCGAACCGGTCCGGCAACCATGTAGGCCAGTTCCCCTGCGATGTCGAGATAGCCACCGCCGTTGTACCGCATATCGATCACGACATCGGTGACGCCGCTGCTCTTCAGTAGGGTGATTGCGTTATAGAGGGCCGGCTCGGCGGTCGCCAGATGATCGTTGAATAGAAAGTAACCGACTCTCCCGCTCGCCAGCGTCGATACGTTCTGTACGGGCGTAGATGTGATATTCGCGGAGATCAGCGCAACCGTCCGGGTCGCGCTCGCACCGAGGTCCTGCACTGTGAACAGATGGGCCTCGCCGACGGTCGCAGGGAACAAGCCGGCGTTAAGTGTGGCGACACCAGCCGTTGTCGAGTCGTTTACCAGATCCACGCCATCGATGGCGAGGATTTGGGCGCCACGGGCAAGCGGTGGTACGAGCGCCGTAGCCGGCGAGCCCGGCTCGGTGTAGGCCACGACGTACTGCCTGGGCGGCACTTGGCTGATCGCTGACACAGTCGCCCCATAGCCAATGTTGACCCCGGCAACGGAATCAGCCTCCCACACATTGGTGGGAAGGGTGAAATGAAACCGATCCTTTGCTTTACCGCTCGCCGTGGTGAGTGAACTCTTGAGGGTGTTGAAATAATTGATCGCAGTTGAATAGCCACTAGGATCGGTGAAACTGACGTCCTGGAACCACAGATAGGTATCGTTGGTCCAGGAGGCGAGCCAGTTTTGCTCACTCAGCAAATTGCCCTGCCGGTCTGAGTAGGCAACACCGGTATAGGGATCAGTGCCGGTACGGGGTGATACACACTGCGCCGCAAGCGTTGACCACGCGGCCAGCGAATTGACATTCCAAGGCGCGCTTGTAGTCCCCCCGCTTTCCGTCCCCGTGCCCGACGATGAGCGAATGCCGCCGCCACAGCCGAGCAGCAGAGTGCTCAGTGCCAGTGCACCAACCCACGCATGGTCAAGTTGCATGATTGCCATCTCATTTCACCAGTTCGACGCCGGTAGTTTAGCGCGGCACCGAACTTCAAAGTAGCGCTGGTCTCCCGGGCGCCACGAATCAGCGGACTGCCTCCCGCAGTACGATCGCCTCTATCTAGCCTTGTGCGGAATGCGATCAGCCTTTGGCGGCAGAAAAGCCGGATTGAACAAGTCCTCGGCGTTCGGTCGCGATTTGAGGCCAAAGGCCGCGGCAACATCGTTCACCTGATTGGCGAGGTCGGTTTTGTCCATGTCACCGAGGCCGACATTTTGTGCAAACGGCGTGTCGATCACACGCAGCAGGATGCGAAGCTTTTGTAGCGCCACCGCATCATCCACGAGCGCATCAAACTGGCGCGTGTATTTGGCAGTTTCCGCCGGATTGTCGATTGCCTCGATCAACGCCCGATTGATCGCGCGCAGCACCCCTGCGACGACCGCCGGTTGCTCGGTGATCATTTTCCTGCTGGCAATGATCACGTTGCTATAGAGCCGAACGCCTGCATCGGCGTAGGCAAAGCTCACGATATCATCCTCATTGACACCGCGCGCCATCAAGGTGAGCCGATCGAGTTCAAAACCGGGCACGGCATCAACCTCACCGCGAGCAAGCATGGTCTCGCGCAAGGCGATATCAACCGTGGTCCAACTCACCGAGGCCGGGTCGATGCCGATGGCCTTGGCGTAGATCGGAAAGGCCTTGCGAACCGAATCAAAGGCCGGTGACGCCATCCGCTTGCCCGCGAGATCTTTGGGCGAACGAATGCCGGTACGCTTGAGCGTCTGGATGATGAACGGCGAGCGGTTGTAGAGCAGATAGACCGACTGAAACGCGCTCTTGTCCGGATTGTTCCCCAGAAACTCAATCACCGAGCTCAGATCCGCGGTGCCCATGTCATAGGCACCACTGACGACCCGATTAAGCGTTGCACCGGATCCGGCGCCGGAATCAAGCACCAGATCAATTCCTTCGCGCTCGAAATAGCCGCGCGCCTTGGCTGCCATGAAGTAGGACATATGACCTTCATAGCGCCAGTCCAGCGTGAAGCGCACCTTGGTCAAGGCCTGTGCGCCCGCGGGACGTGTCTCTTGCGCCAGAGCAAGGTCCGCCCCCCCGACCGCGTCCAACAGGATGGCGAGCGCCATGCCGATAACCCGGAGACGGGCAGACCCGCGCCCGCGCTCAGGGGTGACAGGGGACCAAGCGTCCATTCGATCGGCCAGGCGATTCATTGCAGTTATCAGCATGGATCAAGACTCCGGTAGAGGACATCGGCAAGCAAAACCAGCAAAAATCATGACAGCAATCGCGACTGGAACAAACATGCTGTCGATGTCATAGTATTCGACACCCTGCGGAGACTCCAAACCATGGTATTGCCAACGCACGATCGCTTTAATTTCAGCCCGATCACGACCCGCCCGAACTACGATTGGCCAGGTGGCAAACGCCTGGCGATGTATATCGCATTGAATGTCGAGACCTTCGGCTTCGGAATGGAAGTGGGGCCGGTGCTGGGTGGTGGCCTGCCGATGCCCGATCATCGCAACTGGTCCTGGCGTGAATATGGCAACCGCGTCGGCCTGTGGCGCCTGCTCGAGCTGTTCGGGGAATTGAACCTGCCGGCGGCCTGTCTGTGCAACAGCTATCTCTATGACACACATCCTGAGGTGATGGCGGGCATCCGCAATCACGGCCATGAAATCGTCGGCCATGGCCGTACCAATTCAGAAAAGCCCGGTGCGCGTCCCGAAGATGATGAACGGCGCCTGATCAGCGAAGCAACCGCGGCGATCAGACATCACGAAGGTCGCGCTCCGTCCGGGTGGATGACCCCCTTGATGATGCCCAGCGGGGTCACGCTCGATCTGTTGCGTGAGGCCGGCTATACCTATGTCCTGGACTGGCCCTGTGACGATCAACCGTTCTGGATGAAAACGCGCTCGGGTCCCTTGCTCTCGATACCCTATCCGATCGAGACCAACGATTTTGTGCCCATTCTGCAACTGCACCACGATCCGGTGCAGTTTGTAGACACCTGTGTGCGCCAATTCGAAGAAATGGTCGAACAAAGCGAACAGCAGCCCCTGGTGTTTGCCATTTCGTTACATACAATGATCTTTGGTCAGCCGCATCGTCTGCGCGCTTTGCGTGAAGGTTTGCGTCAGATGGTGGCCCACCCGCTGTTTGATCGTGTATGGCTTACCCGCCCTGGCGATATCGCCGGCCACTGCCTCACCCTGCCGCAGGGCACGATCGCCACCGTTTGAATGTTCCATTATCGACAAATAAATCAATACCGGAGACAACACATCATGGGCAGCAACAAGGTCATCATCACCATCGCGCCAACGGGCGGCATGGCCGGCAAGAAGCAGAATCCCAATCTACCGACCCAACCCGACGAGATTGCCCGTGATGTCATCGATTGCTGGAATGCTGGTGCATCCGTGGTCGCCGTCCATGCGCGGCGACCGGATGATCAGGCGACCTGCAACCCCGAGATCTATCGCGATATCAATTCACGCATTCGCGCCCGCAGTGACATCATCATCAACAATTCGACTGGTGGTGGTGTCGATGGTGATGTGGTGAAACAAATGCCCGACGGACGCTGGGAAACCCAGTGGGAGGAGCGCATCAAGGGGGTCGAGGCCGGTGCCGAGATGTGTACCCTCGATGCGATCACGGTGAATCTGAGTTTTGCCGGCAACGACATTATTTTCAATAGCCCGCTGTCAAAAAATCGCGAACTGGCCCAGGCGATGCGCGCGCGCGGCATCAAGCCGGAATGGGAGGTCTTCAGTCCCACGCATATCGTGCAGGATGTGACCACGTTGATCGGTGAAGGCCTTGATGATGATCCGCCCTACGTGAACATGGTGCTCAACTGTCACCGCGGATTTCAGGGTGCCATGCCGTATTCGGCGAAGACCTTTCAGTTCATGATCGATCTGCTGCCGAAGAACGCGATATTCGGTGTGAGCGGAATCGGACCGGCGCAATTGGCATCCTCAGTCCAGTCCATCTTGCTGGGCGGACACGCGCGTACCGGTCTTGAGGATAACAACTATTACGCGGCCGGCGAATTGGCCACCAATCAGCGCTTGACCGAACGCTTGGTGCGCATCGTGCGCGACCTCGGGTTTGAGCCCGCGACACCCAGTGAAGCGCGTGACATTCTGGGGCTGAGCCGTATGACTGGCCCGAAACCCGAGTTTGCGATTCGCTGAGTGGCGACTCAATCATGAGGGTGACTGGCAGTGGACGTTCGGGCCGTTATGAGGGCACATCCGACAGATCGACAGTGCACACGCAGACAATATTCGGTGGACATCGGGTGGGTTCGCCTCCAAGCGATGTGCCGGCAGTAGGACTCCATGACTGAAGCACGGTCGAACCCAGTGGGTTCGCGCAAACAGTTTCTCGGCGGGCTATGGCGCTCACTGGCTGTCCTCGTCGCTGCGATCATGGCTCCATCGGCTGCACGCGCCCGCATACCGGTAACTGTGGTCGCTCCGATGCAACCCTGGCAGTCGACCGAGTTTGAATTCGAGAAGGACGGGCGACTGCTGCCCGGTATAGCCGTGCGCCTGCCTGCTACCAACGGCGGTGCCGGTGCTCTCTACGCGGCATGCCGCATCTGCCCGCATGAGGGTTGCACGTTCGCCCTGGAACGGGAATACGACCTGGTAGGTTCCATTGTCGGACAGACCTTGTCCAACCCGGTGTTTCTCTGTCGCTGTCATCTCTCGGTGTACGATCCGCTGCGTGACGGCGCAGTGGTCTCGGGGCCGGCCAAGCGACCTCCGTGGCGCTTTGAAATTCGCGAGGAGAGCGGGTCGCTTGAAGTGCTCGCGCTCGAGGCTGGTGCAGAGGTCATTCGCTGACCGGCGATCATCTTACTGATCCACGGCGTTCGCGCGTTGCGCGGGTGCATGGTTGCATGACGAGGCGCGACGACGCGAGGCAGGTCAATTCAAGGCATGCCAGGGTATCGCACGTGGCACCTACCAGAAAACAATCACCAATGAGGAGATCAAGCAATGACTTCCGTACTTGAACCACCAGTGACCATGATGCAGCACAGGACTGTGCCGCCCTCTATGGTCGATCTGCGCTCGACGACTGTCCTGCGGCTGACAATGCACGCGGCACTGGCACTGAGCTGTCTCTTGGGGACCCCCGCGCTGAAGGCGCAGCCCCTCACCGCGTTGCCGCCACCGGCCACCACGCTGAAGCCCGAGGAGACCGCACTCATCGTGGTCGACTTCCAGAACAACTTTGCCGCCGAGAAGGGCGAACACTATCCACGACTGGCCGCCCAGTATCGCGAGAACCACATGCTTGAACGGGCGGTGGAGACGGTGAAGAAGGCACGCGCAGCCGGGGTGCAGGTTGTGCATGTCACCGAAGGCTACACCAACGACTATCGCGAACTGGACTGGGGCACGACTGGCAGCTTCCACCGCGCGCAGATTCTGCGCCAGGCCTGGAAGGCTGGCACCTGGGCCGTTGATTTGTATGAACCACTCAAGCCAGGCCCCGCCGATCATGACATCCTCATTCCGAACCGCATTGCCGCAAGCGGCTTTATGTCCAATGGGCTCGATACGATCCTGAAGGCGCGTGGCATTCGCAACGTGGCGGTGATGGGTTTCAACACCGAAATCTGCGTCTATGCAACCGTGCTCTCGGCGCATGACCTCGGTTATCGCACCTATGCCTTGCGCGATCTGATGATTTCGTTCCGGCCCGAATTTGCCAACAATATGCTCGAGGCGGTCTACCCGTATTTCTCGCGCGTGATCGATGGCGAGAATTTCATCGGGATGGTGGCCCGCAAGTAGTCAGCAAGGCCGCAGTGCACCAGGGTGCGAGAGCAGCAGGGTAGCAGGGTGCGAGTGCAAGCTGCCCGCAGGCGATACGCGTCGCTACTGCTCGTCGTTGGCCGACACCGCCCGTGTTTCTTCACGGCGCTGCAGCCACCAGGCGTAGCGCTGCGGCAGAATCTCGTGCGGCCGCTCAAGTCCCAGGGCCTGTGCCGCGTGCACCGGCCAGTTGGGGTTCCACATCAACTCACGAGCCAGTGCGACCAGATCACAATCACCGGCGGCCAGATACTGTTCGGCTTGTGCCGCCTCGGTGATCAAGCCCACGGCCATGGTGGCGATGCCCGTTTCGCGCCGGATGTGACGTGCAAACGGCACATGGTAGCCAGGACGACGCGGCACCACATGCAGGGTCAACGGGCCTTCGATACCGCCCGAGGAACAGTCAAACACATCCACACCGCGCAGCTTCAGTTGTGCTGCGAGCACTGTGGTGTCCTCAAGACTCCAGATGCCACCCGGCCCGTCGACGCAAGAGCCACGGAAAAATAGCGGCCGATCAGCGGGCCACACCGCGCGCACCGCCTCGATCAACTCAAGCCCGAAACGCATCCGACCATCGATGTCGCCGCCATAGCCATCGCTGCGCTTGTTCGTAATCGGTGACAGGAACTGCTGGATGATGTAGCCGTGGGCGCCATGGATCTCGCAGATGTCAAAGCCGGCATCGACTGAGCGCCGCGCGGCATCCACATGCAACTGAATCACTGCACGAATGTCATCGCGGTCCATTTCTTTCGGGACGAGCGCGCCAGGCTTGAATGCGATGGGGCTTGGTGCCAGACCTGCCCATGGCGGACGGCCGGCTGCCGCATCGTCTGGTCCGAGCGGCGAGAAACCATCCCACGGTGCACGAGTGGCCACCTTGCGACCGGCATGGCCGAGCTGAATCGCTGCGGCCGAGCCTTGGGCACGAATGAAATCCGTGACACGCCGCCACGCCCGCACCTGCTCATCGTTATAAATGCCCGGGCAGTCGTAGGTTTTGCGCGATCGCTGCGAAACCGAGGTCTCCTCGCAAAACACGATGCCCGCGCCGCCAATGGCAAATTTTCCCAGGTGCACCAGATGCCAGTCAGTCGGCGCGCCATCGACCGCCGCATATTGCGACATCGGCGAGACCACGATGCGATTGCGTACCGTGAGGTTGCGCAGAGTCAGGGGTTCAAATAAGTGTGCCATTGGTCGCTATACAAAAGGTCATCGGTCGGTACTCAACAGATTATCAGTCGACAACCAAGGGGTATCAGTTGGCACACGAAAGAAGTTCCCAGGCGGTACTCAATTGCTTATCGCGCGGCACTCAAGGCGACGCAGGCGGAACCGCGCGTGGCGTTCGGGTCATGTCCACCGCCGGCCACCGCGCCTGCGGCGCGGGCAGATGATTCTCCTTGCCGGTGATCCGCTCCGGGGTGATGGCATACACGGTGACATCATCGAGCCGCGGATAAAAACCCTTTGGGCGCGACGGATCGGGCGTTGCGTATTTGTGCATCAGAGCATCAAAGAAAGCACTTTTCTGCTCGCGATCGTCAATGATGCGAATCTGTCCGAATGCGATGGCACTGGCGTAGGCCACCGAGGTATCGCATTCAAACCGGCCATAGGGAAAAACCTCACCGGGCTTGTCAATCGCAAAGCACACCTTGGCAGAGTGCTGAACATTGGTTTTCAGATGTCCACTGGCTGCGGTGTTATGTACCCAGATTTCACGGTCTATCCAGACATAGAGCAGGGGGCAGACGTAGGGCATGCCATCCGCTCCGACGGTTCCCAGATGGCCGCAATACCCGGATTGCAACAACGCCTCGACACCTTCATCGCTCAGCAGACGATCGGTTCGGCGCACGGAATTCGGACTGCTCATGATGGTTCCCCCAATGCGGCAGCGAGAACCCGCGCCACATGAACGGCTTCACGCTGCGCACCGTGTTGAATCTGATGTCGGCAACTGGTGCCATCGGCCACCAGCAGTGTATCGCCGTCGGCGGCGCGAACCGCAGGCAATAGCGCGGCCTCGCCCATGCTCATCGATACGGAATAATGCTCGGCTTCGTAGCCAAACGATCCGGCCATCCCGCAGCAGCTCGATTCCACAGTCTGCACGCCAAGGCCCGGAATCAGACCGAGCACCCGCTGAACTGCGGGCATGACGGCAAAGGCCTTTTGATGGCAATGCCCGTGCAGCAGCGCACGCGTCTGCGGCAACGGATGCAGCGTGAGCCGTAGCCGACCGGCCGCATGTTCATTGGCCAGAAATTCCTCAAACAGCACTGCCTGAACTGCGAGCGCTTTGCTCTCGGCACCCGGCAGCAGTGACGCAAACTCATCACGCAGGGTGAGCAGGCATGAGGGTTCCAGACCGATCACAGGAATGCCGCGCTCAACAAAGGGCTTGAGTGCTGCCATGGTTCGACTGGCTTCCTCGCGTGCCTGCGCGATCATGCCACTTGCCAGATAGGTGCGGCCGCAGCATAGCGGCCGCTCACCCTTGGCACTCGACGCAAGGTGCACCGTGTAGCCGGCCACCTCGAGCACGCGCAGTGCTGCCTTGGCGTTCTCCGGTTCGAAATAGTGATTGAAGGTGTCGACCAACAGCACGACCTCGCGGTGTCCTGCGGCCATGCTGAATGGTTGCGCAGTGTGTTGCGCACGGTTCGACTCACTGCCAAAAACATCCGAACGCCATTGCGGCAACGGCCGCTGTGCCGCAAACCCCAGGTGGGCTTTACCCCAATCCTGCAGACGATTGACGATGGGCGCTAACCGGCTCGCCCAGGGCGCATAGCGTGGCAGATGCGCAATGACACGCTCGCGCAGCGACCAGCCGTGGCGCTGATGCCAGTGGTGCAAGAACTCGATTTTCATTTTCGCCATGTCCACGCCGGTGGGACATTCGCGCTTGCAGCCTTTACACCCGACGCACAGATCCATTGCATCGGCCACTGCCTGCGAGCTCAGGGCATCGGTGCCTTTGAGTGTGTCGAGCTGACCGCTCAGGGCCAGACGCAGGGTGTTGGCGCGGCCGCGGGTCAGATCACGCTCGTTACCGGTCACCCGAAACGATGGGCACATGGTGCCTGCGTCGAATTTGCGGCAGTGTCCGTTGTTGTTGCACATCTCCAGGGCTGCTGCCAGTCCACGGCTCTGCGCGCCCGGTGCGTCCCACTCTGACCAATCCAGTACGGTGGGAATTTTGGCCGCGCGGTAGCCCGGTTTGAAGCGAAACAGGCTGCGATCATCCATGCGCGGCGGGCGCACGATCTTCCCGGGATTCATCAGGCCGCGCGGGTCAAATAGCGCCTTCACCTCGCCCAGGGCAGCGGTCAAACGCGCTCCGAGTATCGGTTCGATCCATTCCGAGCGCACCAGTCCGTCACCATGCTCACCGGAATACGCGCCTTTGTATTCGCGCACCATGGCACAGGCTTCCTCGGCAATGGCGCGCATCTTGACCGCACCATCGGCGCGCATGTCCAGAATCGGTCGTACATGCAACGTGCCCACCGAGGCATGCGCGTACCAGGTGCCGCGCGTGCCGTGCTTTTCAAATACGGCAGTCAGCCGCGCGGTGTAATCGGCCAGATGTTCAAGGGGCACCGCGCAGTCCTCGATGAAGGACACCGGTTTGCCGTCGCCTTTCATCGACATCATGATGTTCAAGCCTGCTTTGCGAACCTCCCACACCTCGCGTTGCAATGCTGCATCGGGAATCTCGACCACACTGCCCGGCAGTCCGAGATCACCCATCAGCTCGACCAGTTGCTGCAGGCTGCGCAGCGGGCCCGCCGCCTCGTCACTGGCGAATTCAACGAGCAGAATCGCATCCGGATCACCACGGGTGAACTGGTTGACCGTTCCGCGAAAAGCCGGGTTGTCACGCGCGAGGCCAAGCATGGTGCGATCGACCAGTTCAACGGCAGCAGGCCCCAGACGAACAATGTGCTGTGCCGAATCCATCGCTTTGTGAAACGTCGGGAAGTGACATACCCCCAGCGTTTTGTGGCGTGGCAGTGGCGAGAGCCCGAGATGGATGCGTCGTGACCAGGCAAGGGTGCCCTCCGAGCCCACTAACAGATGGGCCAGATTGGCCCCCGCCATGTCCAGGTTGTAGCCTTGCACCCGTCGCAGCACTTTGGGCCAGCGCGCCGCGATCTCTGCACCCTCGCGTTGCACGATGGCAAGCACTTTGTCGGCCAGTGTGCGATATGCCGCCCCGCTCTGCGCGAGCTCGGCAATCGGACCAAAGCGGTGCTGGCTGCCATCGGCCAGCACGGCATCGATGGCCATCACGTTGTGCACCATATTGCCGTAACGAATCGAACGCGATCCACAGGAATTATTGCCCGCCATGCCCCCCAGGGTGGCCTGCGCACTGGTCGACACGTCCACCGGAAACCATAGTCCGTGTTTGCGCAACCGGGCATTCAGGGTATCCAGAACGATGCCGGGTTCCACCTCTGCGGTGTGGGCTTCCAGGTCGAGCGCGAGCAGATGATTGAGGTGCTTGCTGGTATCGATCACCAGCGCCTCGCCCACTGTCTGACCGCATTGCGAGCTGCCGGCGCCGCGCGGCAGCACCGGTACCCCCTCTTCGCAGGCGATCTGCATGGCAGTCAGGGCATCGGCTTCGCTGTGCGGCACGACCACGCCAATGGGCTCAATCTGATAGATCGAGGCATCGGTGGAGTAGCGCCCGCGGCTTGCTGAATCAAACATCACCTCGCCGCGGATTTCCCGGCGCAGCCGCTGCGCCAGCGCGCTGTACTGGGCACTGGTACGCACTGGCCGCAATGGCGCCTCGTTCCTTGCCAGCAGCGGCGGCACAGGCAGTTCCCCCGTGGTCCCGACCGGTTCCAATGGCACTTTTGGCGTGATGCTGACCGATTGCAACGGGATTGCGGTCGTGGTGCTGGCCGGCTGCGATGGCACTTCGTTCATGATCTGATGATCCCGATAGGGTGAACTGCACCGGCACGTCGCACCGATAGCTTAGCCCTATAATACAAAATGGTCGCCGGAACGCCCGGCCAGATCGCTCAAACCAGAACGCCCGCCGTCTCGAGTCCTCACCCGATCGCGCAGCGCATATTTTGGGGCGGGCGCACGTTGGCAACCTGGCGTCGCCATGGCGTGAACGATGGAGCCTTAGATGCCCTACCCCAGCGGACGTCATTTTCTGCAGATTCCCGGTCCGACCAATGTGCCTGACCGTGTCCTGCGAGCCATGGATATGCCCACCATCGACCATCGCGGCCCTGGCTTTGCTGCGCTTGGACTGGAGGTGCTCGAAGGATTGAAGGCGGTGTTCCAGAGTCGCCAACCGGTGGTGATTTATCCGGCCTCCGGTACCGGAGCCTGGGAGGCGGCGCTGGTCAATACCTTATCGCCCGGCGATCGGGTGCTGATGTTCGAAACCGGTCAGTTCGCTTCGCTGTGGAACAAAATGGCTCTGCGTCTGGGCATCGTCACCGAATTCATTGCCACCGACTGGCGCCGCGGTGCCGATGCCGCCGTGCTTGAAGCCCGCTTGCGTGAAGATAAGGACCACACGATCAAGGCCGTGTGTGTGGTGCATAACGAGACCTCGACGGGTGCGACCAGTCGCATTGGACTCATACGCAAGGCGATCGACGCGGTGGCGCATCCGGCTTTGCTGCTGGTCGATACGATTTCCTCGCTCGGGTCGATCGACTATCGCCATGACGAATGGGGTGTCGATGTCACCGTGGGTGGGTCGCAAAAGGGTCTGATGTTGCCACCCGGGCTGTCGTTCAACTGCGTCAGCGAAAAAGCGCGCAAGGCGTCTGCGCAGGCTGCGTTGCCCAGGTCCTACTGGGCCTGGGAGGACATGATCGCCAGCAACAAGACCGGCTATTTTCCGTATACCCCGGCCACCAATCTGCTCTACGGTCTGCGCGAAGCACTGTGCATGCTGCAAGAGGAAGGCTTGCCCTGCGTATTTGCGCGCCATCAGCGCCATGCCGAGGCAACCCGCCGGGCGGTCAATGCCTGGGGCCTGGAGGTTCTCTGTGCGGCGCCCGAGGAATATTCCGGAACGCTCACTGCGGTGGTGATGCCCGCAGGTCACGATGCCGATCGCTTGCGCGCAGTCATTCTTGAAACCTTCGATATGTCGCTCGGCATCGGACTGGGTCGACTGGCGGGGAAAGTGTTTCGGATTGGGCATCTGGGTCACTTCAATGATCTGATGCTGGCAGGTACTCTGAGCGGCGTTGAGATGGGATTGAGTCTTGCAGGGGTCCCTCATCGAAAAGGTGGCGCCCAGGCCGCGCTTGACCACTTGGCCGCTACAGCGAAGGTTGCATAGACCCTGATTAGGTGCAGGCAAGGGAGACAACAGCATGCAAGCAGAACAAAGCGCACGGGTCATTTCAGCACGACGCCACGCGGCAGCAGATCAACCGGCAGAGCAGGCGGCAGAGCGTCGCGCAGGGGCGCGTCGGTCAGCACCGCAGGGCGTGCCGCGCGCTGCGTTCGGCTTGGAACTTTGTCATTCCGTCCTGAACCGATGGCCCGCACGGCTTGCCGCCATGCTGATGGCAACTGTGCTGTCGGGTGCTGCCTTGGCCTGGGAACCCAGCAAGCCGGTGGAGATCGTGGTGGCGGCTGGTGCCGGTGGGGCCTCTGACCAGATGGCTCGCATGATGCAGGCAGCGATACAGAAAAACAGCCTGATGAAGCAGCCCGTCGTGGTGTCGCTCAAAGGGGCCGCCTCGGGTGCCGAAGCCTTGATGTACATGAAAAGCGATCCGGCTGATGCGCATCGGGCGTTGATTGCCTATTCGCTCATCTACATGCTGCCGTTGTCGGCAAAAATCCCGTTCAACTGGCGCGAACTCACACCTGTCTCGGTGGTCGCACTTGATCAGTTAGTGCTCTGGGTCAACGCAAAACAACCCTACGAGTCGGTGAAGGCGTTTGCTGACGCAGCACGCAGTTCGGCCACGCCATTCAAGATGGGTGGCACCGGGTCGCGCCGCGAGGACCATGTCCTTACCGCGTTTCTAGAGAAGAAGACCGGCGCCAGATTCGCCTACCTGCCGTATAAGTCCGGCGGCGAAGCGGCCACCCAACTGGTGGGTGATCACATCCAGGCCAACGTCAACAACCCGTCAGAGAACCTCGAGGTCTGGCGCGCCGGTCAAGTGCGTCCGTTGTGCGTCTTTGACAAGGAGCGGATTGCATACAAGTCGGCGGTAACGGCCACGCAATCATGGAATGACATTCCGACCTGCCGCGAGCAGGGGGTCGATGTTCAATATCTCATGCTGCGCGCACTGTTCCTGCCCGGCAAGGTTGGACCTGACACAACGGCGTTTTATGTCGATTTGTTCCACAGGGTCACCCAGACCGCGGAATACAAGGACTACATGGAAAAGCAGGCGCTGAAGCCGATTTACCTCACCGGCAACGACATGCTTAAATTTTTGCAAGACGATGAAGCGCTCAATCGTGATCTGATGACCGAGGCCGGCTTTGTCGCAAAATGAGGCCGGGTCTGAGCCCCTGTGCAGCCAATCGACGGTTGAGCGGGTCGTCCTGTTGTTGCTTCTCGCGCTCGCCGCACTGCTTGCCTATGACAACTGGCGTACCGGCATGTCATGGGACACCGATGGTCCGCAAGCGGGTTACTTTCCGTTCTACCTGTCGCTTATTCTCGGTGCGGCGAGCCTGTTTGGTCTGATCCGACAATGGGTTGCGCACCGCGCACCGGAGCCGACCTTTGTCAGCCGCGCGGCCTTCCGCCGGGTGTTGCAGGTGTTCATCCCGACGCTGCTCTTTTGTTTCGCAATGCAATGGCTGGGTTTGTATGTGGCGAGCTTCCTGCTCGTCGCGGGTTTCATGCGCTGGGTCGGACACATCGCCACCTGGAAGTCGGTGCTGACTGCGTTTGTTTTCTCGGCTCTGATGTTTGTGACCTTTCAGATTGCCTTTGACGTGATCATGCCAAAAGGGCCGCTCGAAGCCCTGTTTGGCCTTTAGCGGATCGCATCATGGAAGCCTTGGGACTGCTTCTGTACGGTTTCAGCGTACTGCTCACCTGGAAGACCCTGGCGCTGATGCTGGTCGGTCTGGTGCTTGGAATCTTTGTCGGCGTACTTCCCGGACTCGGTGGTCCGAACGGGGTTGCCATCCTGCTACCGCTCACCTTCACCATGGACCCGACCTCGGCCATCGTGATGCTCTCGTGCATCTATTGGGGTGCGCTGTTTGGTGGTGCCATCACATCGATCCTGTTCAACATTCCAGGCGAAGCCTGGTCAGTGGCTACCACCTTTGATGGCTATCCGATGGCTCAGCAAGGGCGCGCCGCAGAAGCGCTCACGGCGGCATTCACCTCTTCGTTCATCGGCTCGCTGGTGGCGGTGCTGCTGATCACCTTTCTCGCCCCCGGAATCGCTTCGTTTGCCTTGCAGTTCGGTCCGCCCGAGTTTTTCGCGGTCTATCTGCTTACATTTTGTTCATTTGTCGGACTGGGGCGCGAGGCCAAGCACAAGACCCTGATTTCGATGGCGCTTGGCCTGCTGTTGTCCGGCGTGGGCATGGACACGGTTTCTGGCCAGTTGCGCATGACTTTTGGTTCGGCTGACCTGCTGCGCGGTGTCAATTTTCTGGTGGCCGTGATTGGGCTGTTCGGTATCAGCGAAATTCTCCTCACCATGGAAGAACGCCTCGCCCTGCGCGGTCATAGCGCCCGCATCAGTCTGCGTGTGGTGTGGAAAGTGTGGCGCGAATTGCCGCGCTATTGGGCCACTTTGCTGCGCTCCTCGATCATCGGTTGCTGGCTGGGCATCACCCCGGGAGGGGCGATTGCTGCCTCATTCATGGGTTACAACCTGGCCAAGCGCTTTTCCAAAGACAAGGAATCGTTTGGAAAAGGACGCATCGAGGGGGTGTTCGCCCCGGAAACCGCCGCGCATGCATCGGGCACATCCGCGCTGCTGCCCATGCTCGCCCTGGGCATTCCGGGCTCGGGCACCGCTGCGATCCTGCTCGGTGGACTCATGGTCTGGGGCCTCAACCCCGGACCGCTGCTATTCGTCGAACACAAGGAGTTCGTGTGGGGGCTGATTGCCTCGATGTACCTGGGCAATGTCGTCGGCCTTGTGTTGGTGCTCTCCACCGTGCCGCTGTTTGCGGCCGTCCTGCGGGTTCCTTTCGCCGCCATTGCGCCGATGATTGTGGTCTCGTGCGCGATCGGCGCCTATGCGATTCAGAACGCCGTGTTTGACATCTGGCTGATGGTCGGCTTTGGCGTGGTGGGCTATGTGTTCAAGAAGATCGATATCCCGCTTGCACCGCTCACCCTTGCGCTGGTGCTGGGCAATCGTGCGGAAGATGCCTTCCGGCTCTCGATGATCGGTTCGGCCGGTGACCTGCGGGTATTCTGGTCCAACGGGCTGGTCGGCTCGGTCACGACGCTCGCACTGGTGCTGCTGTTCTGGCCGTTACTGAGTCGCGTGTTCGAGCGAATGCGCGCTACTCCGGCGTAACGCCGGCGGCTTTGATGACGCCCGACCAGCGGGTGGCTTCCTGCACAACCAGCAAACCGAGTGCCTGTGGTGTACCCCCCACTGGCACGGCGCCGGTGCGACTGAGTTGCTCCGACAATTCACCGCGCTTGAGCAGGCGATTCGCTGCCGCGTTGATCTGCTCAATGATCGCCGCTGAAGTGGCTATCGGCGCAAACAGGCCGAAGTAGGAGTTTTCGATGAATCCGGGCAACCCCGCTTCGGCAAAGGTCGGCACATCGGGCATCAGCGCACTGCGTTGCGCTGAACTGACCGCCAATATCCGCACTTTGCCTGAGCGCACACTCGCCTGCACCGAGACGACGCTATCGAGCAGCATCGCAATCTGTCCAGTGACCAGATCGGCGAATGCCTGCGTCGTGCCTTTGTAGGGAACATGGGTGATATCGACCCGCGCCAGAAGTTTGAATTCCTCGGCACTGAGGTGAGGAATGGTGCCTATGCCTGAGGATGCATAGTTGAGCACCCCCGGTCGCTGCCGTGCCGCTGCAATCAACTCGGTCATGCTGCGATAGGGCAGTGCGGCGGACACAGCCAGCACGCGCGGCGCATCGGCCAGATGAATGATGGGCGCAAAATCGCGCACCACATCATAGGGCAGGGGTGCACCCAGAGCGCGGGCCACGGACAGGCTTGAGGTGCCCAGCAACAAGGTGTAGCCATCGGCCGCTGCCCGAGCGGCGTTGCCTGCACCCAGGCTGCCCCCGCTCCCGGGGATGTTGTCGATGACGAAGGGCTGCCCCAACTCGGCACCCAGCTTCTGCGCCAGAACCCGGCCAAGGATGTCGGTCGCCCCACCTGTCGGAAACGGAATGATCAGATGCATCGGGTGGCCGGGGTAACCCTGACCGTAGGCGGCATGCCCGGTGCAGGCAACCAGCAGTGCTACCGCCAGGAGGTTTATAAGCCTTGAGCGCATGGGCCAGCTTGACCGGTATTGCAATGCAGCGCAAGCGCACGGTTAACCGACCGGGCACAGCGCACGCCGTTGCCATTACCATGTCGGCCTTGGATCGCATGCGTAGCAAAGGATGGCCGGTCATGAGCGAAGCACACCTGAACCCTGTGGAATCTGGCGGCATAGGTGCGGCCGTATTACGTCGCGAAGACCCGCGCCTGTTGCGTGGCGAGGGCCGCTACACCCATGACGTGCGTCTGGAGGGGGAGGCGTACATGGCGATAGTCCGTTCGCCCCACGCGCATGCCCGCATCATTTCCATTGACACGAGCGCCGCGCGCGCCATGCCCGGGGTGCTGAGGGTGCTTACCGCGCATGATGTTGCACAGGCCGGACTGGGGTCGGTGCCCTGCTACGCCTCGATCAATGGCACCGTCGATCTGCCGCTCAGCAACAGCGACGGGTCGCCGCGGAAGGTAACCCCTATTCCTCTGCTGGCTGGTGAGTGCGCCCGATTCGTCGGAGATGCGGTGGCGGCCGTGGTCGCGCAAACGGCAGCACTGGCGCAGGACGCCGCAGAGGCGGTGCAGGTGGCGTGGGAGCCTCTGGCAGCGGTCACCATGGCCACCGATGCCCTTGCAGCCGGGGCGCCGCAGGTCTGGGAGACCATTGCGGGCAATTGCTGCGTCGATGCGCAATTTGGCGATCCGTCTGCCACCGCGGCCGCGTTTGCCAGCGCCACCCACGTCACGCGCTTGAAGACCTGGGTGCATCGTGTGACCGGGGTCATGATGGAAACCCGGGCAGCTGTTGCGCAGTACGACCGCGAGACCGATCAGTACACGGTCTGGTGTGGCGGCGATAACTCGGTGCGCCTCAAAAGCGATATTGCGACTGCGCTTGGGGTCGACAAGGAATCCGTGTGCGTGCTCGCGGCCGATGTCGGCGGCAACTATGGCACCCGCAACTGGTGCTATCCAGAGTACATCCTCACCGCCTGGGCAGCGCGCCTGCTTGACCGACCGGTAAGCTGGCGTGCAAGCCGTATGGAGTCCCTGCTCAGCGACTATCAGGGGCGCGACCTGGATGCCGATGCTGAACTGGCGCTGGATGCGAACGGCCGGTTTGTCGGATTGCGGGCAACGCTCACGAGCAACATCGGTGCTTACACGGTGGCCTTTGTGCCGCTCAACAAATCCGGTGAACTGCTCACGACGGTCTATGATTTTCCCAATGCTGCCGTGCGTTGCCTCGCCGCTACCACGCATACGCCACCGACTGCGCCGTATCGCAGCGCCGGGCGCCCCGAAGCGATGTTCATCATCGAGCGCCTGATTGATCTCGCAGCCGGCGAGACCGGCATCGACCGGATCGAATTGCGACGGCGCAATCTGGTGCCGGTGTCGGCGATGCCCTATCGCACCCGGCTCGGACTGCTGTACGACTCCGGTGATTACCCGCAGGCGCTGGACCGCGCTCTGGCACTGGGTGACTGGGATGGCTTTGCGGCACGGCGGGCCGCAGCGGCTGCGCGCGGACAATGGCGTGGCATCGGTTTTGCCGCCTATATCGAAATCACCAGCGGCAACCCGATCGAGCGCGCGGACATCACGGTGCTGCCCGCGGGCAGGATCGACGTGGTGATCGGAACGACCCCGACCGGCCAGGGGCATGAGACCAGTTTCACTCAGTGTGTCGCCAGTTGGCTCGGCCAGCCGATTGAAGACATACGCCTGATCACGGGTGACACCCGGATCGTGCGCGAGGGCGGTGGCTCGCATTCGGCGCGGTCCATGCGCATGGCCGGCATTGCCATGGGGTATGCCAGCGACAAGATCATCGAGCGTGGCAAGCGCATCGCCGCGCACCTGCTCGAAGTGGCCAGCGATGACATCGCGTTCGAGAGTGGAAAGTTCCGGCTCAGTGGCACCGATCGCTCAGTGGATCTCTACAGGGTGGCTCAGGCTGCGATGGAACGCACCGACCTGCCGGAGGAGTTACGCGGCGCGCTGGCGGCAAGCCACGTGCACAAGATGGGCGAGCCCGGATTTCCCTATGGGGCACAAGTCTGCGAGGTTGAAGTCGATGCCGAAACAGGCGTTGCACGCATCGTGCGCCTGTCAGCGGTCGATGATGTAGGGCGTGCGATCAACCCTCTCATCCTGCATGGTCAGAGCCATGGGGGGTTTGTGCAAGGTGCCACCCAGGCCCTTTTTGAAAAGGCGCACTATGACCGTGCTACCGGTCAGATGCTGTCGGCATCGCTGATGGACTATGCCATTGGACGGGCCGATGACTTTCCCTTGTTTGATGTCGAATTGATGGAAATTCCCTCACCCACCAATCCGCTGGGTGTACGCGGCGGCGGCGAGGGCGGCACCACGCCGGCGCTTGCGGTGGTGGTGAACGCCATCGTCGACGCCCTGTCGCACCTGGGTGTGCGGCATGTCGAGATGCCAACAACGGGTAACCGCCTCTGGCAGATCATTGCACAGGCGACGCGCTAGCCTCTAATGGACCGAGTCCGAGGCGCGCGGCGCTGCGTCACTTTCGATTTGCCGGGCGGCCGGAGTTGAACCTGATGCGATCGGTTCAATGCCCAGTGAATCGAGCAGTTCTTGCAAGGTGGTCAGACCGGCCTGGGTATTGATGGCGAAGCTCGCCGCAAATACCCGCCATACCGTCCAGCCTGCCCGTTCCAGTACGCGCTGGCGTGCCAGTGATTGGCGCCATGCGGCCAGGTCCTGCGCGCCGTCGCCGTCACATTCAATGGCGAGTCGCCGATCGGCACGACCTTCGACAACCAGATTGATGGTTGACTCACCGGCCTCGACGTGCGGAACCACGCGATAGCCACGTGCAGTGAGTCGATCGAAAATCATGCGTTCAAAGACCGTGCGGCACGCCGCGCGCAGTGCCCCCGGGACACTGGGCGGCACTTCGCGCCGTGGCTGCGCGAAATGCTCAATCAGGCGGGCGCGCAGATCGCCCGGCTCAAGTCCTGGCAAGTCGACCGAGCGCACCAGGATCATTTGATCGCGGGCACGACTGGCGGCGACGTTGAACGCTTGCGCCTCAGCCGGACTGTCGACGCGCGTTGACCACTGACTGTCGGTGACCATGGACAGCAGCATGATGTCGCGCTCCTTGCCCTGGAACGCACGCGCATCGCCGGCGGTGAACTGCCGCTCGATGAGATCACGCGCCGGCACCTGGGCCCGCAATTGCTCAAAAATCAGACGGGCCTGTGCGCTGCCATGCAGCGACACCACCCCGATGGTGCGATCGGTGAGCAGCGGGTCGTCGAGAATCCGCCTGACTTCCTGCACCACAAAGGCGGCCTCGGCTTCGTTTACCTGACCAGTCATCCGGCCATCGACGAGAAAATGATCGACCAGCGAAGGCTCAATCCGCTCTGAGGCGCGCGGTACGCGCAGCGGGACAAGATCGTTGTCATAGAACTCGCGACGCGCAAATTCAATGATCGGACGCACGCAGCGAAAGTGCTCGCGCAGCATGACCGCATTGGAGGAAAACACGACTCGCGCCAGGTCATAGATTGATCGCTCCGGACTCATTTGATCGGAGAATGGCTGATCGTTCAGATACTCACTGCGCAAGGCTGCGATCCGCTCCTCGGTGAGTTCAATCGGTTCAGGCGAGACTTGCCGGTCATCGCCAACCACGATCATCTTGCGGCCTCTGAGCAGGCTGGGCAGCGACCATAAATCGGACTGACTCGCCTCATCAATGATCACCAGATCGAAACTGCCCAGACGCGAAGGCAGTGTCTCCGACACCCGCCAATGCGGCATGATCCAGCACGGCACCGCCGCATGCGCTGCTTGCATGGCCGCACGGGCTTCGACGCGGTGGCGTTCGGCGCGCGGCCCTGTGGTCAGTGTCAGCTGCTGGATCGCGTTGAGATAGGCCTGCAGCGCCGCGGTGACGCGCGGCGGCGCGTTTTGATGCAAGCGTTGCCACACCCGCTGCTCGACCAGACGCTGCTCGACCAGGTTGTACTCTTCCACCGTTTCACTGCGCTCCTGTTGCAGGCGGGCAAGCTGGGTGGAATTGTCGATCAGCCGCAGGTACTGCAAGGCCTGGTGCCATTGCCAGGATTCGAGCCAGTGTTCGGGCAACAAAGGATCATCCGGCCCGGTGACCGGCACCTTGCGCAGTGCGTTCGCCCAGCGTGGCGCACCCGCTTGCTCGATCCGCTCGGTGATCTTCCGCAATTCGGCCAGTTGCGGCGCAAGCGCGGCGATCGCGCGGATGCGCGTGACCAGCGAGGTCCAGCGATCAGCCACGACCGCGACCGAGAACTCTGGATCACCCAGAATGCCGGTGAGCAGTTCACGCATCCGGGTTGCGGCGTCATCGGGAAGGCTGCCGAGCCGATCGATCAGACGGGCAACACCTTGCATCGCCTGCAACGCCCGCATGCGCTGCTGGTTGCGTTCAATGACCAGGCGCAACTGCAACAGCTCGGCTACACCGACACCGATCATGTCGGCGGCAAATGATTCCCCAAACAACTCGGTCACCGATGCCCGCAGCTCGGGTTCGATTTCGATGGCAAGCGTGCGAACGCTGGTGACCTGTTGCGCCACGGCCAAATAGGCATCGAACGATTCCTGCTCTGGTTCAAGCCCTGATTGTGTGAGCGCGCCCCACTGTGCGACCAGCACCCGAATGTGTTTACAGAGTTCGAGCCACTTGGCAATGTGCTGCCATTCGGCTTGGGTAGTGGGTTTGAGGCCTGACACCTTGAGCGTTTGCAACCATCGACGCAACTGCGCGTTGCCGATGCGAAGCGGCCCGAGCGGGTGGCGCCCGTGACAGGCGCGTGCCACCGCATCGATGAAGCCGCGGTCCAGCTCCGCCTCATGGGGTAGCGAGACAGGGTGACTGATGAAGCTCTGACGATCTCTATCGAGCGCGAGGGTTTCCTTTACCAGACCATCGACACGGCTCAATGCCGCTTCGCCCTCGGCTCGCGCGAGCGCGAGCAAGCGCCCCTGGAAGCTCGGTCGAGGCTCGATGCCTTTGAGCATGTCCTGGGCTTTCAATGCGCGGTTGGACAGCGCCCGCAAGCGCTGCGAAGCGCGCAGCGTATCGGCCGGCAGAACGGGCATACCCTCCTTCACCATTACCTGTTCGATTTGGCGGGCCTGGGTCAGATCGACATGTATGCCTGCCATCACCGAAACATCAGGCCAGTCGGTCGTCGGGGGCACCTCGGTCACAGGTCCGGTTGCGAGCAGATCCTGCCCCAGCCGGCGGCGCAATTCGCGCAGGCGATCAATGTCTGCGGGGTCAATCGCCGGTGCGGTGAACCCGTTGGGCAGGTGATCATCGAGCCAGTGGTGACGATCGCGTTCGAGTCTCACCCAGTGCGCCAGATCAGCCGCGGTAAGCGATTTGCCATGATGCACGATGGGCAGGAAAAACGGCCGCGCAGCGCGGTCGAGTTCAGAATCGATGGCGTCGATCCGCTGTCGTAGCGCGACACACTGCGAAGTGAGTGCTTCGATGCGCCGTTCCATCACCTGTGGATTGATGCGCGCAACGGCCGCAGCGATGGTCTGAATGGCGCGCTCAAACTGCCGGGTGCCGTCGTGTTCATCGGTCAGCAGGGCGACGGCGAGCGGGCGCAGGGACTCCGGCAGATGGCCACGCAGCACTGCAAGCGCCGATTCCCCTTTGGAGGTGACCAATACCCGGCCACCGTTGGCCAGAGTGTCGCAAATGATGTTGGCGATGGTGTGAGTCTTGCCGGTACCCGGCGGGCCTTGCACCACGACGCCGTTGGCGGTGGCGAGCTTGCCGGCAATCGACAGCTGTTCGTCGTTGAATGGTTTGGGGAAAAACACCGGACGCGGCGCCGCGGGCTGGTCGCCGGCGTCCACCGCGCTCAACTCGGCGTCATGGTGCGCGCTTACCAGCGCACGCGCGCCACCCGGGATGCTGCGGCCGGCCTGTATCTGATCGCGCAGACGATCGACATCATCGATCAACGTAGAGGTCGAACGTTTACGCGCGAATATCACCCAGCTATCGGTAATGATCGGGGTGTGCTCAAGACTGGGTAACCCTGGTGTGCCGCTGCCCTCGTCACGGCCGCGCCAGAGCCGCGCCTCCGGCCCGAGCGCCTGCACACAGGTCTGCAGAAAGCCATTCAATCCGGCATGGTTGAACGGGGAGAAGACGCCGCGCGACAACGCCGGATCAGTGCGCCACGCTTTTTCGACATTGGAGATTGCCGGATGGCGCAAGGCGACGAACGGTGCCGACTCGAACACCGGCGCGCGCGCACGTGGCAGCACTTCCAGTGCGAGCGTGGCGCGGTCGAGTCGAACCTCCACTTGTTGCGTGATGAGCGGATAGGCGATCGCCTGGCCGTTGGGATGGTTCCACAGAAAAATACCGACGCCCCAGATAAGTTCAAGCGGCGTCTGCGCCCCCGAGGCATCGATCGACTGATGCAACGAGAACAGCCGGTCATAGGCTTCACGTGTTCGGTCCTGCGGCGAGCCCGCCTGCCCTGGCGGGCAGGCAAAATGAAGCCAGGCTTCACCGCGACGCCCCGCTGCCGGTGCCTGCCCTGTGGGGCTCGGTCCGAGGGCAAGACCGGGCAATCCGACCAGTTCCTCTTCCCAGGCGCAGTAGTGTTCCACCGGCACAACCAGTGCCGGTTTGAGCCGCAGCCGCTCGACCTGTTCGATATAGTTCAGGAGTCCGCAGAGACGGGCGCGGATTTGCGCTTCGGAACCACTACGATCGTTGCTTGGGGTATTTTCGGGATTCAATTCGGTAACCCGTGGACTATGCTGGTGTGAGCGTCAGCGCCGCTCGCAGGCGCAAAGCGTAGCATCAGGGTGCGGGTCCTGCCAGCAGGGATCGAGATTAGGTGAGGGGCACTTGCCTTAGCGGGAGTCAAATGATGACGCGACGAGAATTCATTGCTGCAAGCATTGCTCTTGCGAGCACCGAGGTTGCACTGAGCGCACCACCGGCAGCCGCGGCACAGGCCAGCGGGCCGATCCAGCTGCCGCCGCGCAGCGGGGCGGCCGTCTGGCTCGACCTCGACCAGGCACAGCTTGATGCGGCCTACACGCAATCGTATTTTGCCCCCAATCAGACCCAGGTGATTGAACGCTGGACGCAGGCCAGCCATATTGCGCTGCGGCATCTCGAACCACCGCGCCGGGCTGCCTACGGCTCTGCCGCGAGCGAGTCGCTCGATGTGTATCGCTGCGCGCAGCCGGGCGCACCGATTGCCGTATTCATTCACGGTGGCGCGTGGCGCGGCGGCAGCGCGCGCGAGTACGCATTTGTCGCCGAGCCGTTTGTGCATGCGGGAGCCCACTGTGTGATTCCGGATTTCTCCTGGGTGCAGGATGTCGGCGGCGATCTGATGCAGGTCGCCGAACAGGTGCGCCGGTCGCTTGCCTGGGTGTGGCGCAATGCGGCCAGTTTTGGCGGAGACCGGAGTCGCATTCACGTCTTTGGACAATCCTCGGGTGCCCATCTGGCCGGCTGCCTGATCAGTACCCAGTGGGCTGATTATGGTCTGCCAGCGGCACCGATCCGCGCCGCGATCCTGTGTAGCGGGATGTATGACCTCGCGCCGGTTCGTCTGTCGGTACGCAGCAGCTATGTCCGGTTCACCGATGAGAGTGTGCAGGCGCTCAGTCCGCAGCGGCATCTTGACCAGATCAACGCCCCGTTGATCGTGGCACATGGCGATTACGAAACTCCTGAATTCCAGCGGCAGGCGCGTGATTTTGTCGCTGCGCTGCGCGCAGCAAACAAGCCGGTCGAATTGCTAGGCGCGCACGGTTACAACCATTTCGAATTGATGGAAACCCTGGGCAACCCGTACGGCGTGTTCGGCCGTGCCGCGCTTGCCCAGATGGGGCTGGGCGCCGCCTAACTGGTCGCCTGGGGTGCAAGTTCGCGTTGCACCGGCCGCTCATCAATTGGAAAATTGACGAGCGCGGCGACGACCCCAAGTGCAATTGAAATGAGCCAGGACATGCGGTAAGAGCCGGTATGGTCATAGAGCCAGCCGCCGAGCCATACGCCGGTGAAACTGCCAAGCTGATGGCTCATGAAGGCAATGCCTGACAGCGTGGACATGTAGACAGTGCCAAACATCTGACCGATCAGCCCGCTGGTGAGCGGCACCGTGGCAAGCCAGACGCTGCCCACGATGATGGCGAATATCCACACGGTATAGGGCGTGGCCGGAATCAGTATGAACAGCGCCACCGCCGCAGCGCGTATCAGATAGATCGCGGCAAGCAGATTTTTCTTTGAGTAGCGCTGACCCAGATACCCCGCACCGAGCGAGCCGAAGATGTTCATCAATCCAACCAGCGCCAGGGCGGTCACGCCGACCGATGGCGCAAATCCCAGATCAAGCACATAGGAAGGCAGGTGGACCGTGATAAACGCGAGTTGAAAGCCGCAGACAAAATAACCCGTGGTGAGCAGAACATAGCCGCGATGGGCAAAGGCTTCCCGAATGGCTTCCGCACCGCTCTGCGTGGGCCGGGTCGGGGCGGCACCGCTGCCGCGGCGCTCCAGCAACAACACCGCCAATGGGGTGATCAGCAAAGAGGTGGCAGCGAGCGTGAGCAGCGCGCCAAACCAGCCAAAGTGGGCGAGCAGAATACCCGCATAGGGCACCATCAGGAACTGTCCGACCGAGCCGGCCGCGCTTGCCGTGCCAAATACGAAGGTACGCCGCTCAGGGGGAAACGATCGTCCAAGCAGCCCGAGCACGACGGTGTAAGTGGTGCAGGCCTGGCCGAGGCCCATCATCACGCCAGTGGAGAGGTCCAGCTGCCAGCCGGTGGCCGAGAGCGCCATCGCCACGACCCCCAAGGCGTAAATCGCGCCGCCGGCACACAGAACCTTGACCGCACCCAGGCGATCGGCCACCCATCCGATGAAAGGTGATGAAATACCCAGCACCAGATTTTGCAGTGCGAGGGCAAACGAGAACGTCTCACGCGTCCAGCCATGCTCCACAGTCATCGGCTGCAGGAACATGCCGAGGGTCATTCGCGTGCCCATGGCTATTGTTATGATCATGCCGCAGATCAGCAGGACGATCTGCGGTGTGCGCCAGGCGGGGGTTGTCATCGAGTCGGAATTGTCGTGGGCTGGCAGGAGAGCCGCAGACATTCTAGTCGAACCAGGGCTGGCGGTGCTCGCACCGGACTGGCATCATCGGGCGCGCGCACCGGCCGCACAGCCGAGCGACGCTGCAATCCAGGGCAGTACAAAGGCTGCAATGAATAAGGGCTTTGTGTCACATGGCTGATTTGCAATGGCGCTATCAGGTTGAGACGGTGGAGCACGGGCCGGTTACGCTCGACGAGTTGCTTGGACTGTTGACTGCCGGGACCATCACTCTGGCGACGCCGGTGCTCGCCGATGACATGCAGAAATGGACTGCGCTGTCTGCGGTGGAAACCATACGGCCTCGGGTGCTGGCGGCATTGCGCGCGCGGGCGGCCGCTGAGAAAAAGGCGGCGGCGACTGCTCCGGTCAAAGTGAGTGAATCGGCACCCGCAGAATCACCTCCAGACACGCCGGCAGATACGCGTCCAAGTGCTCCGCTCACCCGCCGGGTCGCCGCCATGGCGCTCGATTCGGTGTTCATTCTGTCGGCGTTGTGGGTGGCCACCTGGGTTCTCGGTCTGGAATTTTCGCTGGCCGAACCGATTGGCTCAACCAGCCGGCTTTTTCTGGTGGGGCTGGTCATCGCCTGGCCCTATTGCGCAGGCCTTGAGTGTTCACGCGAGCAAGCCACCCTGGGCAAGATCGTGATGGACTTGCGCGTGATCGATCGCCGCGGATCGCGCGTGAGTTTCGCGCGAGCGAGTCTGCGCTTCCTCGCCAACGCGGTGCTCGTGTGTGTGATTGGAGTGCCCCAGCTCTCCGGGCTTATTGATCGGCGCCGCCGCACCCTGGCCGACTGGATTTCCGGTTGCCAGGTGGTGCTGGCGGCGCGCCGCTAGCACGTGCGTTGAATCCGCTGACCCGGTCAAACCCAACCGCAGGCCAAGTCATTCTTGCCGCACGCCATTAGCCCCACACGGTACGCGCGATATCGCTTACCAGCGTGAGCTTGGCCCACTGGTCATCCTCGGCCAGCGTATTGCCCTCTTCAGTCGAAGCAAAGCCGCACTGCGGTGACAGACACAATTGTTCAAGCGAGGCATGGCGCGACGCCTCGTCGATACGGCGCAGCACCGCATCGCGATCTTCCAGTTGTCCGCTCTTGGTGGTGACCAGTCCGAGCACTGCGGTACGGTCTTTGGGTAGCAGGCGCAGGGGCTCAAAGCCACCGGCGCGATCAGTGTCATATTCCATGAAATAGCCATGCACCTTGATCCGGTTGAACAGCAGCTCGGCGACCGGCTCATAGCCTCCCGAGCCCTGGAATGTCGAGCGGTAATTGCCGCGGCACAGGTGCATCGTAATGACCATGTCAGACGGAATGTCGGCGATTGCGGCGTTGATCAGATCGGCGAAGATCTCGCCCAGGCGGACCGGATCATCGCCGCGCTGGCGCAGTTGCTCGCGGAAATTGGGATCGCACAACATCGCGATATAGACCTCGTCCAACTGCAGGTAGCGGCAACCGGCATCAGCAAATGCGCGCACGGCCTTTGAATAGGCCGCACCGACGTCGTGAAAGAATGCATCCATCTGATCAGCACGGTAGGCAGTGTCATCAATCGCTTTGCGTCCCATGCGCCCATAGATCGCCGAAGGCGACGGAATGGTCACTTTGGGCAGGCGCGTGGCATTGGCTTGCAGAAACGCGAAGTGATCGAGCATGGGATGCGAGCTGAATCCAACTTTGCCGGTAATGCGGGCACCTTCGGCTCGGGTCTGCACCCCTGCAAACGAAATGCCCTGCTTGAGCACTTCGCGTTCGACGCCATCCAGGCCCCACAAAAAGTCCAGATGCCACCACGAGCGGCGGAATTCGCCATCGGTGATGCCCTGCAGTCCGATATCTTCCTGGCGCGCGATGATGCGCTTGATCTCGCGATCCTCGACAGCGCGCAAGGCCTGCGCGTCGATCTCGCCGCGGGCGCGTTGCTCGCGCGCCTGCTTCAGCGCGGCAGGACGCAACAGGCTGCCAACATGATCAGCGCGGAACGGGGCAACGGTTCGTTTCATGATGCGATTGTCCTCGGGTTCAGATGAATCGGTGGGCACACGTCGGGCTGCGGCTCAATCCGTATGCAAAGTGTTGTTTGCGGGTATACCGCTGTCAATGGCAAGGCGCTGCTGCGGGTCAGTTGCGGAGTGCGGTTTCGCTTAATCCAGGCGCAGGCCCAGGCGCTGCACAATCGGCGCAAACAGGGCTACGCCGTCCACCACCACTTTGCGAAAGTGCTCTGGCGTGTCCAGTTCTGCCTCGAGCGATCGATCGTGCAGTTGCTTCTCAAAGCCGGGTTCGGCGAATACCAGTTTGAGGTCGGCATAAATGCGATTGATCGTCTCCACCGGTGTACCTGCGGCAGCGAACAACCCAAACCAGTTGGTGACATCAAACCCCGGCAGCCCGGATTCGATTGCGGTGGGCACCTCGGGCAATTCGCGGTCGCGCCGGGTCGAGGTGACCGCCAGACCACGCAGGCGACCGGCCTTGATCATTGCGGCGACGTTGCCGACCGAATTGAATCCGATCGGTACTTCGCCTGCCACGCTGGCGGTCTGCGCCAGTGCGCATCCTTTGTATGGCACGTGCACCATGTCGAAGTTCAGACGGGTTTTCAACATTTCGGCGAGCAGATGGTGTGGTGTGCCATTACCGCAAGAGCCATAACTCAACTTGCCAGGCTCGGCTTTGGCGCGCGCAATCATGTCCTGAAAGGTGGTGATGCCGCTATCGATTGATGCGGTAACGATGAGGCCGGTGACCGCAAGCGCACTGATCGGCGCCAGGTCGCGGCGCACGTCATAGGGCAGATTCTTGTAGAGCGACGGATTGATCACGATATCGAGCGGCATGATGAGCAGCACATGGCCATCAGGTGCCGATTTCGCCACATAATCAGCGCCGATGTTGCCGGTTGCGCCCGGACGGTTCTCGACAATGACCTGCTGATGCCAGCGTGCGGTCAGACGTTCGGCGACCAATCGTCCCAGGGTGTCATTCGTGCCTCCAGGCGGATAGGGCACCACGAGGTGGACCGGTTTGCTTGGATAGCTCTGCGCACCCGCCAGGGGACTGAGCGCACCGAACAACACGATCACACTGCACAGCGAGGCAATGGCGCGCGTGAAATTGAAGCGGTTCATGGGTGTCTCCTGAGACAGGTCAAGCCGAAATGTGGTCACTCAGCCGTGCCGAGGTGTCGCATCACCAAACCTGGAAGCGACGGCAGGGGAGAATGTCATAATCGGCGCCATCGTGTCGAATCCCATTCAGTCTACTGCCCCGCGCCGTGCCGCGCGATCCGGTGATCACCATGCTGCGCGTGCGATCGCCCTGCTCGGCCGCTGGAACCGTGCTGCGCATTGGCATCTGACGTACTCGGGGCCATGCGCCTGCTGCGTTGGCGATGCCCAACGTGCCCATCTGGAGCGCCAGGCGATCGGTGCCCTGTTGGATCAAGTGGGCACGCAGCCTAGGTTGGCCGCACTGCTCGAGCGCTGCCGCGCTTCGAGCACTGACGACGCACGGCCGCTGGGAGAATTGATGCGCGCGATCGCTACCGAGCGCGACGCCGAGGCATCGGCCGAGCATGCCATACTGCTGACAGCGTTCGAGACCTTGCTCGATTCGATGGAGGAGGCGTGATGAGCGGTATCCCGGGTGTCGCCATTGACATACACACCCACGTTGTTCCGGGCAGTTTTCCGTCCTACAAGGGCACCCGTGGCGCGCACCAGTGGCCTTCCATGGCACCGGCGCAACCGTGCCATTGCCATGTCATGATCAATGGCGCGGTCTATCGCACGGTGCCCGACAGTTGTTGGCTGCCCGCGCAGCGCTTGCCCGAGATGGATGCCTCGGGCATCACCCGCCAGATTCTCTCGCCGATGCCTGAATTGCTGTCCTACTGGTTGCCGCTCGAGGATGCGCAGGTGCTGCTGCGCCATGTGAACGAGCAGATTGCCGGCATGATTGCGCAACAACCCGCGCGCTTTGGCGGCCTGGGCGGAGTGCCCCTGCAGGATGTCGATACGGCCATCGGCGAGCTCGAATTCATCATGCGCGAGCTTGGCCTGGCGGGCGTTGAAATCGGTACTCATGTGAATGGTGTTTCGATCGGTGCGCCGCAATTCGAGCCATTCTTTAACGCTGCACGGGACCTGGGCGCCAGCATTTTTGTGCACGCGATCCACCCGGCCGGTCGTGACCGCTTG
Organism: uncultured Pseudomonadota bacterium; assembly: GCA_903921325.1. Lineage (GTDB taxonomy): Bacteria > Pseudomonadota > Gammaproteobacteria > Burkholderiales > SG8-39 > CAIXPL01. The sequence goes on along the minus strand of CAIXPL010000028.1, from coordinate 188,129 downwards.
ATCGGTAATGGGCTGGAGCAGGTCGTTGCATTTCCCGGTGATGTCGGGCTGGCCATTGCATCGATGATCACCGGGGGCATGCTCGATCGAGTACCGGGCCTGAGAATTGCCTTCAGTCATGGTGGCGGCGCGTTTGCGATCATGCTGCCGCGACTGGAGCATGGCTGGAAGACCTCACCGGCGTTGAAGAACACCCTGCCACGCTCACCGCGCAGCTATGCCCGCGAGTTGTATTACGACAGCCTGGTCTATGACGCCGACACGCTGCGGCATCTGGTGCACACGTTTGGCGCCGATCGGCTGTGCCTGGGCACCGATTTTCCGTTCCAGATTCGTGAACGCAATCCGCTTGGCGTAGCGCGCGAATGCGGCTTTGATGAGTTCACGGTGCGGCAATTGTTTGAGGGCAATGCCCGGCGCTTCCTCGCTCTGCCAGAGGCAGGCACCGCTGGTGGCATGCGCGACTGATCAGGCACGTCCACTGAAATGGCGCATTACGACACGGAAGTGGCCATCGTCGGCGCCGGACCGGTCGGCCTTTGTCTGGCCCTGCTGCTTGCCGAGCGCGGTGTCGCCGTGTTGCTGCTCGAAGCCGATGCCGAGCCTGCAGAGGATTTGCGTGCCTCGACGTTTCACCCGCCGACCCTTGATCTGCTGGAGCCCTACGGCATTACGGCCGGCATGCTCGAGCAGGGCCTGATTTGTCCGCACTGGCAAATTCGACTGCATCCGAGTGGAGATCGCGCCGTATTTGACCTGAGCGTGCTGGCTGAGGACACCCGCCACCCCTATCGCCTGCAATGCGAACAGTGGCGCTTGTCGCGCCTGTTGCGGGCGCGTCTTGGCAACAAGGTCGAGTATCTGGCGGGCACACGCCTCGACACCTTTGACCAGGACGAGCACGGGGTAAGTGGCCACATGACGAGCGCTAATGGCGAGCGTCACACGGTACGCGCGCGACTGTTGGCCGGTTGCGATGGCGCACGCAGTACGGTGCGCCAGGCACTTGGCGTGCCGTTTGACGGCGAAACCTATCCAGAGACCACCTTGCTTGCAACCACCCGGTTTCCCTTCGAAGAGCACCTCGAAGGTCTGTCCAATGTCACTTATTGCTGGCGTGATCATGCCGGCAACTTCAGTCTGCTGCGAGTGCCGGGTCGCTGGAGAGTGTCGATTTATCCCAATGAAGACGAGTCGATCGAGGCGCAAATGCAGCCTGCTGCGCTCAACGCAGCGATGCAGGCCATCGTGCCGCGGGATGAGCCCTATGAGGTGATGGAAAGCCGACCCTATCGGGTACATATGCGAATTGTTCCCAACTATCGCGGGGGCCGGGTGGCCCTGGCAGGTGATGCAGCTCATTTGAACAGCCCCGCGGGCGGCATGGGTCTGAATGGGGGATTGCATGACGCGTTTGAGCTTGCCGCGGCGTTTCAAGCGATCCTGCGTGAGGGCGCATCGCTTGATCGACTGGACCTGTACGACCGGCGTCGGCGCACCATTGCGCGCGATGAAATTCTCAACCAGGCCGATGTCAATCGCCGACGCATGCGTGAACGCGATCCGGCGCGCCGCCGCGAGTTACTCGCCGGCTTGCAGGCAATCTGTGGCGACCGCGAGCGGCTGCGGGCGCATCTGCTGCGCAGTTCAATGATTGACGGTCTGCGCCGTGCCGCTGCCATTCAGTGACACGACCGGACAGCAATGATCCGTGCGATTCGTACAACGGAGCGGCCCGGGTACGCATGTGTTCCACTGGCCGCAAACCGCTTTGATCAACGAATTGGGTGACCTCCTATGGAATACGCAAGTCACGGACTGTTGGGTGTTCTGACGCCTCAGGCCAACACCACGGTTGAGCCGGAGCTCGCGATCCTGATGCCACCCGGTCACGCCTGGATCAACGCGCGACTGATGAGTCCCGAGAAGACTATCGAGGACCGACTGCGAGACTATTTCCGCAACTTTGAGGACGCGACCGCGCAGTTTGCCAACGCACCGCTTACTGCCATCGCTTTTGCCTGCACCGGCACGTCTTATCTGGCGGGTCTCGCGGCCGAAGACGCCCTGATCAACCAGATCCGCGCGGTACGCGGCATCGAGGTCATCACGGCTGCGACCGCGGTGCTGGACGCACTGGCGGTGCTGGGTGCCGCGCGGATTGGACTGGTCTCACCCTATGACACGGAACTTGACGAGGCAAGCGCAGGCTACTGGAGCGCGCGGGGGCTGCGCATTATTCGCCGGGTGAGCGCTTTTGCGGCATCCGATGCATTTCACCCGATTTACAGCCTTGGATCGGATGCAGCCCAGCGCGGTATCGATGCGATTGCGGGCGAAGGACTCGAGGCCATCGTGATGCTCGGAACGGGGATGCCAACGCTTGCCCCGATTGCGCGCACACCGATCGTGGCAGGTGCTGCCCTGCTGTCTTGCATGTTCTGCCTGGCCTGGCGGGCCTCATGTGCAATGAGTGGCACGCCGATTTCGCGCGATTCATTGCTGAGTTGGTTGCATGAACCGCGCTGGCGGGCACGGCTTGCGGGCATCGGTTAAAACGCCCCAGTCTCTCGTCGTCGGCAGGATCACGCCTTGGGACAAAAGGTGAACGGCACAGGCGCGCGCGCCAAGTGCTAACCGAGTCCCCCCTGTCTTTCTAATCCTCGGTCATTCGGCCGCGCGTGCGTTTGACTTCGCTGCGCTGTTTCTTGCCGTCGATGCGACGCTCGACCGAGGCGCGGGTCGGACGGGTGGCCCGCCGCGCTCGTCGCACGATCATCACACTGCGCACCAATGTCGCCAGTCGCGCGTGCGCTTCGGCCAGATTGCGCTCGCGGCTGCGATGCTCCTGCGCCTTGATGATGACTACGCCCTCGGAACTGATGCGACCGTCGCCGCTCTCAAGCAGGCGCCGCTTCAGTGTCTCGGACAGCGACGATGCAGCAATGTCAAAGCGCAAGTGGATGGCACTGGCGACTTTGTTGACGTTCTGGCCGCCCGCGCCCTGTGATCGCACCGCAACGATGGCGATTTCGGCGAGCGGTATCCATACCGCTGCCGAAACCTGAAGGGCCGCCGGCATGGTGCGTCTAGCGGTGGCTTCCCCAGACCTCGTCGGCCACCTGCACGACCAGTTCCAGCTTGCGCCGCTGGTCATCCTCGCTGATCTTGTTGCCGTGATGGGTGCTCGAGAAACCGCATTGCGGCGACAGGCACAGATTCTCTAGCGGCACGTAGCGTGATGCCTCTTCGATCCGTCGCTTCAATTCGTCCTTGGACTCAAGTGCTGCCAGCTTGCTGCTCACCAGTCCCAGGACCACCTTGCGTCCCTTGGGCACGAAACGAAGCGGAGCAAATCCGCCCGAACGCTCATCGTCGAACTCAAGAAAGAAGGCATCGACCTGCGTGTCACCGAAGACGATCTCGGCCACCGGGTCATAGCCACCACTTGCGATGAAGGTGCTCTTGAAATTGCCGCGGCAGGTGTGCAACGACACCACCAGATCAGACGGCCGGCCGCGCAAGGCGGCATTGATGGCCTGAGCGTAGGTGCGCTGAAGTTCATCGGGATCGTCGCCATTGTCACGAATGGTCGCGCGGATCTTTTCATCGCAGAGCATCGACACGCTGGTGTCATCGATCTGCAGATAGCGGCAGCCGGCGGCATACAGATCGGCGATCTCGGCCTGGTAGCCGGCGGTCAGATCGGCCCAGAACTGGGCAACCTCCGGATAGGTCGTATTGAGTGCCTTGCGGTCACCGCGCAGATGCAGCATGGCGGGCGAAGGCATACAGAATTTGGCGGTACGCCTGGTATGGGCAGCGACGAAAGCGAAATGATCCACCATGATGGGGCGCACGCGGCGCAACGGCGCAATCACTTTCATGAAGGGCGGTTGCTCGTCGGCATTCTGAAAACCCTTGGCGTAGCCCGGCACTGTTAGCTCGACGCCAGCGAATCCGCTCAGAAAATCCACATGCCACCAGTCGCGGCGGAATTCACCATCGGTGATCGCCTCCAGGCCAACGGACTCCTGCATTTGAATGGCCGCCAGGATGCAGCGATCTTCGACCGCCCTTAATGCCTGCGCATCGGTCTCGCCACGCTTGGCGCGGGCGCGGGCTTCGTGCAGTTGGGCTGGTCGCAACAGGCTGCCGACATGGTCGGCACGAAAAGGGCCTTTGCTGTTCATGATGTCATCCTCGCGATGGAATAGTGTCTTGCTGCCGAAGCGCGGGGCATGGTGATCGTGATCGCGCGCACCGGCAGCCGGGCCACCGATTGTGCCACAGGGCCTCTAGGCAAGTTCGCGCACGACCTCCAGGGCGAGCGCACGCTCTGCGGCATTGCCGGAGATCTCGATGATTGGTTCATCCAGGCCGATGGACAGATAGTCAGCCAGACGCGCCCGGCATTCGGCAGGCGTGCCTGCCACGGCAAATGCCTGTGCGGCCTCCTCTGGCAGCAGGGCGGCGGCGGCGCTCAGGTCATGGCGGGCAAGCGCCGCGATGATCGCGGCGTGATCGATCGGCAAGCCCGAAGAACGGATGTTCTCGGCATGGCCACGGCTGCGAAACAGGAAGGCAAGTTTGCGCAGCATCGCCTCACGCGCGCTGCGTCCGTCGGCCGATACCGAGAAGTTGATGAACGATGCGCGCCGCAGCGCGGCGGGGGCGCGCCCTTGTTCGCGCAGACCGTTCTCGGCCAGTTCAAGACACTTGCGGCACGAGGCAAGCGTGAGTCCTGCCGATAACAGCACACCGTCACCGATGGCCCCTGCCAGATGCAACACTTTGGGGCCGGTAGAGGCGATGTAAAGCGGCACTTGCGCACCGGCATCAAACACCATGCGCGCCCCCCGCAGGTCATTGAGCTCGCCCTCAGCGGTAACCGGTTGGCCGGTCCACAGTGCACGCAGGGCCTCGACATATTCGCGAATGGCGGTCACCGGTCGGGTCGCTTCAATGCCTGATTCGGCGAGGTTGAGCAGATTGCCGACCGATACGGCCAACGCCACCCGATCACCGGCCAGTTCAGCCAGCGTTGACATCGACATGGCCACAGGCAGCGGCGGCCACAGGTAGGGGCTGATGGCGGTCGGCACGAGCCGGATGCGCTGGGTGACCGCAGCCGCCGCAGCCGCCCAGATGAACGCGTCGCGATAGCCCATGTGCTGGGCAAACCACAGACTGTCCGCACCGGCCGCTTCAGCGGCACGTGCCACTTCGATCATTTCTGCGCTGGAGCTGAAGCCGTCGAAGAACACACCTACTTTCATAAAAATCCCTTTTCAGTCTGCGGTTGCGTACACCATGCACGCCCGGGGCAGGTGCCGAGAGTCTTCCTGATCGAGCAGGCGTTCAGCAATTGCTGTTGAGTACGCTCACGCGCTATGAGCCACTGCACGCCCCGTTATTGGACCATCAATCACCGCACCATCATAAGGCGGCGACCACCTGGCCGTAGTCAAAATCGCACCCCGAGAGCATGCCAAGATCAGATGCAAACCGGTTCATCGCCTGCACAAACCCGGGGGTAATGCGTGCGTCGTAGTAGGGCAAATCGCGTGCGATCAGATCACCGATCAAGGCTGACTCGGCCGCCGGGAACAAACCCTTGACGGCCTTTGTCGCAAGCGCCCGGTCGCGCTTGAGCGCCGCGTGCGTGTCGATGATGGCGCGTTGTACCTTGCGCACGACATCGGGCTGTTCGGCGATCATCTGTTCAGTCGTTGCGATGGCAGGCTGGGTGAACGAGAACGCCTGCGCCGGGCCATCACCGCGGCGTACATCAATGACGATGGTGCCGATGGCCTGCTCAAGCGCGAGTGCGGCCCCCATCCCATTGGCGAAGAACCCATCGATCGAGCCCTCGCGCAGCGCCAGTGCCGCCGCTACGCCGAAATTCACGCCGGGGCCCAGTGCACCTGGGGGCACCAGGATATCGATGCCTTCGCGCGCCGGGTCCAGATCGGCTTCGATCAACAGGCGCCGCAGTGCGGCACCCACAAAGGGCACTGCCGCGATGCGCCGTCCACGCAGGGCACCCAGATCACCGCGCGCGATGCGCAGATCAGCACGCATGACCAGAAACCAGTACATGCCTTGGGACTGGGCACAGACCAGGCGTGCGCCCTGCCAGTCTGGAAATGACAGCAGGGGCGCGTGGGCCGAGGCACCAATGAACTCGATCGCGCCGTCGGCCAGTGCTTTGACACAGGCGGGCAGCGGCGAAATATGTTCGACCTTGAGATCGAGTCCAAGGGCAGCGAAAGCACCCAGGCGGTCAGCCGCAATCACCGGAAAGTAGGAATTGGACACCAGATCCGGCACGGCGATGCGCATTCAGCTCTCCACGTTCTCGGCGCGAAATTCGCGGATCACATCAAGCGATTCGCCACGCTCATCGGCCTCGCCCACCAGCAGCAGAACAACCTCTTCGACACCGGCTGCAAAATATGAATCCAGCTGCCGCGCACAGTCGGCGCGGGTGCCGCTCACTGTGAATGCAGCGACAGCTTCATCGGGCACCAGCCGGGCGGCACCTTCAATGTCGCGGCGGGCAATGGCCGCAATCACCGCTTCCTGATCGATGGTGATGCCGGAGTGCGCAATGGCATCGTCCAGGTAACGATTGCGCAACACAAACGCGAGCTTGCGGCGCGAGCGCTCGAAGGCCGCACGCGGGTCTTTATCCGAGGCCATGAAGAACACATAAGCGGCGCGGCGCACTGTGGCCGGATCGCGGCCTGTTTCCTGTGCGCCGCGGCTCACCAGTTCGAGCGAGTGGCGGGCGTACTGCGCCGACAGTCCCGCCGAGAGCACCACGCCGTCGGCCATGCGCCCGGCCAGGCGCAGGTTTTGTTCCTTCATCGGTGCCAGATAGATCGGTATCGGCTGTGGCGGCGTGAACATCATGCGCGCACCGGCCAGCCGATGCAGTAGGGCATCGGGCATGTTGACCGGGTCGCCTGACCACAGCTGGCGCAGCGCCAGCAGGTAGTCGCGGTTGGCGGTCAGTGGCTTTTCCATCGTGATGCCGGCTTCGGCCAGGAACAGCGGATTACCCACGCCAATGGCGATCGCCACGCGGCCCGGCGCCGCTTCGGCCAGGGTCGCCATGGCCATGGCGAGCGGAACGGGATTACGCAGGAACGGACTGATCGCGGTGGGCACAATTCTCACCCGTTCGGTGTTCAAGGCAAAGGCCATGCATGAACCGAGCGAATCGCGATAGCCCAGGTGTTCTGCCATCCAGAGGCTGGAGGCACCGGCAGCCGCGGCCTCACGTGCAATCACCAGCGAATCGGCGAGCGTGGCAAAGCCGTCAAAACTGATCCCTATGGCAGGTTTCATCGCACCGATCGCAGCGTAAAGAGAGCGACCTTACCATGGAGGGCAAACGTATAATTCGATCACCGACCCTCAAGCGCAAGGAGACCGCCCAGTGGACATCGGAATCAATCTGGCTACGAGTGCCGATTCCTGGAAGGTGGTGCAGCGTGCCGAGGCGTTGGGCTATTCACGCGCGTGGTTCTACGATACGCAATTGCTCAACGCCGACATGTTTGTTGGCATGGCCGCCGCAGCGATGCAGACGAGCCGCATTCGCCTCGCCACGGGCGTGCTGATTCCCTCCAATCGCATTGCACCAGTGGCCGCGAGCGCGCTGGCATCGCTCAATGCGCTGGCCCCCGGGCGCATCGATTTTGGGGTGTCGACCGGGTTCACCGCGCGTCGGACACTCGGTTTGGGACCCGTCAAACTGGCCGATATGAAAGAGTACATCCGTATCGTTCAGGGCCTGCTCGCCGGCGACACGCTGGAATGGACCTTCGAGGAAAAGCGTCGCAAGATCCGCTTCCTCAACCCGGAGATCGGCGTGATCAACATCGACGATCCGATCCCGCTGCATATTTCAGCGCTTGGCCCAAAAGGTCGTGCGCTTACCGCCGAACTGGGCGCCGGCTGGATGTATACCGCCGCGAATATTCCGACTGCCAGTGCGGCGGTGGCCGAGATGCGCTCGGCCTGGCGCGAGGCCGGCCATGATCCGGCGACCCGGACCGCAACTGCCATTGCCGGGGGGTGCGTACTTGCCGAGGGCGAGCCCCTGGACAGTCCGCGCGTCAAGGCACAGGCAGGGCCGCACGCAACCATCGCACTGCATAATCTGGTCGAACTGGCCGAGTTCGGTGACATGGGTCGGCCGGTGCCCCCGCAGATGGTGCCGCTGGTCGAGCGCTATCGCGAGATCTACCTGAAATACGAACCAGCCGATGCGCGGTACCTGTCCAATCATCGCGGCCACTTGATGTTCTTGCGACCCGAGGAACAAGCGCTGTGCACGCCGCAGTTGATTGCCTCGACGACGCTGACCGCGACGCGACCGGAGCTGCAGGACCGCCTGCGGGCCTTGCGTGATGCGGGCTACAACCACTTCTCGATCAACATCCGCCACGGGCATCCGCAGATGCTCGAAGAGTGGGCCGAGGTGTTCGCCGGCATCTAGGGGTTCAGATCACTTGTTCGGCGCGCAGACTTTCGAGCTCTTGCGCGGTGAGGCCGAACGAACCGAGGATTTGTTCGGTGTGCTCACCCAGAATCGGCGGCAGCGTGGGGTCGGCTTCACGCTCACCATCAATGCGTGTCGATCGGTGCATCAGGGTCTGCTTGCCATGGAGCGGATGCACCATGTCGTGGAACACGTCCAGGTGACGCACTTCGACATCATTCATGGCCTCGGGAATCGAGTTCACGGCGGCGGCGGGGACATCATGCGCGCCCAGGCGTGCCATCCAGACGTCGCGATCGCGCCGGGCGAACACCGGGCGCAGGATCTCAACCAGCGCCTGATAATTGCGCACGCGCAAACGCCGATCGGAAAATCGCGCGTCGTCCTTGAGCGCGGACTGCTCGGTCGCGGCGAGCAACGCCTGCCAGAACTTCTCGATTGACGAGACGTGAATCGAAAGCAGCTTCTGATCGGCACATTGGAAGTTAAATGCGAGCGACACCGCCGCGCGCGACTCCGGTCCCATGACCAGGCCCGCCTGGGTGTAGGCAGTGAACACATCCGGTATCAGCGACAAGGTCGCCTCGACCATGGTGACTTCTATTCTGGCACCCACGCCGGTGCGCGCCCGTTCAAACAGCGCACCCAGAATGCCGGTGCTCGCCTGCATGCCAGTCATCTGATCGGAAATGGTTGGGCCGAGCACGCGCGGGTCAGTGGGGTCGACCAGCAGGCTCATCAAGCCGGAGACTGCACTGCCAACTGCATCATAGGCCGGGCGATCCTTGTTCGGTCCGTCCGCGGCGAAACCGGCGATCGAGCAATAGATCAAGGCAGGGGATGTCGCACGCAGGCGTTCGGCATCCAGACCGAGGCGCGCCATGACACCGGGGCGGAAGTTCTCCAGAACCACGTCGGCCTCGCTCGCCATGCGCAAGAACACATCGCGGCCGCGCGGACTGGTCACATCAAGCGAAACACTGCGCTTGTTGCGGTTGAACGCGCAAAAGTTGTGGCTATAGCCACGTGCCGTGTCGCCGACGCCAAATTGTCGAAACGGATCGCCGATGCCTGGTTTTTCAATCTTGATGACTTCTGCGCCCAGATCGGCCAGTTGCAGTCCGGCGAATGGACCGGCGATGAATTGACCGAGTTCAAGGACACGAATGCCGTTCAATGGTTTTGTCATAAGCGCGATAGGATTGTCGGTTGGCGTTGCAGTGCTTGCCTTGCGGGACGCGCAAAGTCATGTTCGCGAGTGTAAGGTACGGCCGCATCGGTCAACGACGCTTGCGCGAAACCGTTGATGCTGCAATCCCCCCATTTTCTGGAAGAAGTCATGTTTGCTCAGTGTGTCTGTCGGCATGTTATACGCTCGATAGGGGACGCTCTGCTATGCGTAATAGCGGGCGCTCTGTTGTGCGCTGCGGCCGCTGCTCAGGCAGGCAATGCGAGCGGCGCCGAAGGCGTGTTGCTCAATGAGACCGCGCACGTGCTTGCCGGCATGCACATTGACCGCGACGGTCCGCTCGGCACACTCTCTGATCTGTCGGCAGTGCGCGAGCACCAGGCCGCCATGGAGTCAGTCTGGCAGTCGTTTGCGCGTCGGCGTCTGGCACCGATGCAGCAGTTCGCGCATGATGAGCTGACCCCATACGCTGCATCAAGCGGGCCGATTTTTTATCCCTTCAGTGGTCCTGATGCACTGCACGCCCTGGCGCTGTTTCCGCAGGCCCACGCGTTCCTGCTCACCGGACTGGAGCCGGTCGGCCCGATGCCCGATCTGCTTGCCTTCAAGCCAGCAGCGCTGCAGGACAGTTTGTCGATCTTGCGTCGCTCAATCAGCACGGTGTTGTCGTTCAGTTTTTTTCGTACCAACGACATGAAGGTCACGCTATCCAGTAACCGGCTCGAAGGCGTGACACCGATCCTTCTGGTGTTCATCGCCCGGCATGGTTTTGACGTATCCAGCGTCGAGTCGGTCCAGGTTGCTGCCCCCACTAACCTCACTGCCGCTGTTTCCCCGGACGGCACAGCCGCACCGGTGCATCGGCCTATCCCGGGCGTGCGCATTCGTTTTGGACTGCCGGGGGCACCTGCCGATCGTGTGCTGACCTATCTGTCGGCCGATATCAGCAATGCCGGCTTGAATGCACATCCGGGCTATGAACCATGGGTTGCCAGCGAAAAGCCGACCGCGACCATGCTGAAATCGGCGTCATATCTCATGCACCGCGGCAGCTTCTCCAAGGTGCGTTCGATCATTCTGGAGCAGACCACGATGGTGGTGCAGGACGACTCGGGCATTCCCTGGCACAAATTCGATGAAAGCCAGTGGTCCGCACGCCTCTATGGGCATTACACCCACCCGATCGACTTGTTTGCCAATCGCGTCCAGAAGGATCTCAAGGCCGCCTACGAAGGCGCAAAGCCGGGCAACCTGCCCTTTGCCTACGGCTATAACTTTCAGGACGGCGGCAACAACCTGCAGCGATTCACCCGCAAAGCGCCCTGAGATCGCTCTTTGCTCAGGCGGACTCTGCGCTGCGCGCCTTGAATGCCGGCATCACTTCGGCGGCGAACAGTTCAAGCGAATGCCTGGTCTGTGCCTCGGACAGGCTGCCAAAGGTGAATGCGCCGATGAAATGATTGACCCCGAACCGCGCGACGTGCTCACTCAGTGTGCGGCGCACGGTTTCAGGCGACCCGCACAACAACCGGCGCTGCTCGACAAACTGGTCAAAGGTCGGTCGATTCGCAAACTTGGCGCCTTGACCGATTTCGATATAGCGACGGGTGTAATTGTCGTTGAACACCTTGAACCCGGCGCGGCCTTCTTCCATCGCCTGAGCGTCGGTATCGGCAACATAGACATGGGTGGTCAGGGCGCATTCGGGTACTGCGACGTGTGCGTTCAGCCGGCCGGCGTCGTGGCGATGGGCATCCAGTGCCTGGCGCCAGGATTCAAACATTGATTGCGCGTGATCCAGATCGGGTGAGAGGAGCAGCGAGACGGCCACATTGCAGCCCTGAGCGCCTGCCCATTTCATTGAATCGAGGCTCGAGGTCGGGTACCAGATCGGCGGATAGGGTGACTGGAAGGGACGAAAGCGCGTTTTGACATGCTCGTAGGTATGGAATTCACCCTCAAAATCGAGTTCGCCTTTGGTGAATCCCATCAGCAGCAATTTCAGCACTTCCTCAAAGCGGGCGCGCGAATCGTCGCGTTCGACACCGAGCCGTTTGCCCTCATTGGGTGAAGAGCCGCGACTGATGCCAAGCTCGAGGCGGCCATGGCTCATTTGATCGAGCATGCACAATTCTTCGAGCAGGCGCAGCGGCTGATAAAGTGGCAGCAGCCATGTGAGCGCACCCAGTCGCAGCCGTTGGGTATGTTGCGCCACCGCGCTCAGGAACAGATTGGGCGAGGGCGTCGTCGACAGCGACGTGCCGTGGTGTTCGGCCAGCATATAGGCATAGAACCCGAGGCGATCGGCACTCTCAAGTACCCGCAGCCGCTCATCGTAGGTAGTGGCGAAGCCACGGCCCGATTCATCGAGCCAGTCGAACAGGGAAAACCGCATGCCTTGCGCTGCCGTACTCACAATCCAATGCCTCCTATTGCTTGATCGCCGCGCAGCATACGCTACTCGGCCTTCACACCGGCTGCCTGGGTAACCCGCGCCCATTGCGCCGAATCGCGCCGGATCTGCGCGGCGAACTCTTCGGGGCTGTTGCCAACCGCCTCGATGCCGTCGCGGCTCAGTCGAGCTTGAAATGCCGGGCGCGCTATTATCGCTCGCACGTCGGTATTGATCTTGCGAACGATGTCAGGCGGCGTTCCGGCGGCCGCCATGAATCCGTACCAGGCGCTCACATCAAAGCCTGGAATAACCTCGGCCATGGCGGGCAGATCGGGCAGGGCAGCAACGCGGTGGGCACCGGATACCGCAATGCCTACCAGCTTGCCAGTTTGGATCAGACCGATGGACGCGGTGACGCCGGCAAACAGCATGGGCACTTGCCCGGAGAGCACGTCGGCCAGTGCCTGACCAAAGCCTTTATAGGGCACGTGCACCAGATCAAGGCCAGCGGCATTACGCACCCACTCCATGGCCAGATGCTGATTACTGCCGGTGCCCGAGGAGGCATAGCTCCAGCGGCCGGGCTGCGAGCGAATCAGTGCGAGCCAGGTTTTCAGATCATGTGCCGGTACCGAGGGGTGCACCATCAAGGTAAACGGCCCCTGGATGACATTGACGATAGGCACGAGATCCACCTGCGGATCGTAGGGCAGGCGGATGCCCAGGTTGGGTGAGATCGTGATGGGCGCATCGGCGGCAAACAGCAGGGTGTAACCATCCGGTACGCTCTTGGCAACCGCATCGGTACCGATGGCCCCGGCAGCGCCAGTGCGATTCTCGACACTGACCGGCTGGCCCCAGAGCGTATTCAATTCAGCAGCCATGATGCGCCCGTACACGTCCGGCGTACCCCCTGGGGGGTATTGCACGATGACCCGCACCGGATGACGCGGAAATGAGGCAGCGGCACTGCTCGCACCTTGCGCGGCAACCTGCGCACTCACCAGACCGAGCGCCAGCGCGCTCGCGACGGTCATTTTCCATAAGGAACGCAGAGTGCGGAAAGCGCGCCCAGCGGCCTCGCCCACAGGCGTCCTCATCGATCGGTTAGCGTTGCGCATGACGCATCGAGCGGGTGATGCCGCGCGGACGTGCGGCCGGGCTGAGCAGATCCGCGAGCAAGCCGCAATCGGGTTCGATTCGCTGTCCGGCGCGGAACACCAGCGCGGGCACCCAGCGCGATGTGACATTCAGTTCTTCACCTTCGGCATCGCGATAGCTCCAGTCGCCTTCGATCTTGTCGAGCACGGTGATGTTGGCTGGCATGCCGGGAGTGAGGCTGCCAATGCAGGGATCTTTCAGGAATTTGGCCGGATTGAGCGTGACACGGGCGATCGCGTCAGTCAGCGGCATGCCCAGAGCCACCATCTTGTTGACGCCCCCCATGAGGCTGTAATCAAGAATGGAGTAGTCATGGTAGGCGGTGAAGTCGCCATGGACATCACTACCCAGCGTATCAGGATAGATGCCGGCGGCCATCATGGCGCGCGCAATGCGGAATGACAGATTGATGCCATGGCCCAGGTCAAAGAGGACGCCGCGGTCACGTGCTTCAATCAGGTAGTCAGGCACCTGGTCGCCGCGGCCCATGATGCCATCGGGCATGCAACTGTAGACGTGTGCGGCCATGTCACCCGGTCGCAGCAGCGCGAGTGCGCGTGCCGCCACCGTATCCGGATCGGGCCGGCGCGATTCATCCACCGGAAACAGCTCGCCGGTGTGCATATAGAGTGGAAGCCCGCTGGCCTCGCCTGCTTTCACCGCGAGGCGCAAGACATCGAGATCCCAGTAGGACTGAGAACCTGATTCGCCATGGCATTTGATGCCCGCGACGCGGCCCGGGTGGGCGGCGGCCAGCGCGACGATCTCATCAATGCGCACCAAGGCGGGGTTGTGCAGTAGCGGACCTTCCATGCCGCCTTTGAGCGCGCCGGCCAGATTGATCGAAACGAACGAGCGCACATCGGTCTGCGCGGGTTCTATTACGAAGGCATTGAAGCCGCCAAAAGTCCAGGCGCCTGCGCTGCCCTGGTCGATGACTGTCGTGACCCCGGAGTGCACGCCGGCGGCGTCAGCCGGCACGCCAAAATTGGTCACCCATTCATAGACGTGAACGTGCACGTCGATCAAGCCCGGCGTGACCAATGCGCCACCCAAATCGAGGGTCTCGCGCGAAGGTTGGTGCGCAAGGCCAGGGCCCACCGCCGCGATCACGCCATTACGAATGGCAACGTCACACCGACCGTCGATTTGATTCGCGGGATCAATCACCCGGCAGTTGGTAAGAACACGGTCAAACGGACGATTCTGTGACCAGTCTGATTGGGCATGCATGGGTTGCGCTCCCGTCGAAGCGATCATTGTGGTTCGATGTGCAAAGACTGCACAAGAGCGCTCCAGCGGGCACGATGCTGTGCGATGAACTGATCGAGCGCGCTCGCACTGAGCCCGGGCTCCGGGTAGATGCCGAGGAAGCGCAAGCGGGCGGATACATCGGCACTGGAGATGATGCGCTCGATTTCCAGATTGAGCCGATCAACAATGTCGCGATGCGTGCCGCTCGGTGCCATGATCGCAAACCAGCCCACATAATCAAAACCGGCAAAGGTTTCGGCCAGAGTTGGCACGTGCTCAAATTCCGGTAGCCGGCGTGCGCCGGTGACCGCCAGTGCGACCAGCCGGTGATCGCGCAGGGGGGCGGTCACAGCGGGAATGCCTTGCACGCTGAACTGCGTGCGGCCGCTCATGAGGTCTTGCAGCCCCATCGAGCCGTTATTCGGCACGTTGACCATTGTGGCGCCGGCTTGCACCGCAAACATCTCAGCGATCATGCCAGGAAGGGACCGTGGCCCTGGGCTGGTGAAGGCAACCCGCGAAGGAGCGCTGCGCGCCAGTGCAATCAGATCGGCAATCGAGCGCAGGTTGATGTCGGGGTTGGCTACCACGATAAACGGACTCATGCCGATCATGGCGACCCCGGTCAGATCGCGTTCGGGGAGGTAACCGAGGGATTTGAACGTGAACTGATTGACGACCAGTGCACCGGCGGTGCCGAACAGAAGGGTCAATCCATCGGGTGCGGCACGGGCCACAGCCTGAGCGCCCAGGGCACCGTCGCCGCCACCGCGATTTTCAACCAGGACCGACTGGCCCAGCCGCGGTGCCAGGCGTTCGGCCAACAGGCGCGCGATCAGGTCAGGTGACGAACCGGTACTTTGACCGACCAATAAGCGTATGGGCCGGGCGGGCCAGCCCTGCGCACAGGCTATCTGCCACGCACCGATGAGCAGCACGCCACAAAGCCATTGCGCAATGCGCAATGAACCCTGCCCAGACCTTGTTAGCATTTGGCAATTCAGTGGAAGGCGGTACGATTCGGGCATGAACGATTCCGAGCATTTGCCCATGGCAATTCAACCCGGAACGGTTCAATAGCCTTAGGGCAGGAGGCAACCCCGTCGCCCCAATGTACGAACTAGCCCTATTCTAGCAAGCGGGGCCTGCTTCCCCTTCAGCAAAATCGGATGATTCCATGTGGTCTGAACTGAAATTGCGATTGTTCGCCCGAGAGGACTCGGAGCATGTGCAGATCCTGATCCGGATTGGCATTGTCGCCTTTCTTGTGGTGTATTTTTCAGCTGTTGCCTATCTCTTTCCGGAGGATCCGGCCCAGTTTCATGCCACTCTGGTCACGCTGGCGCTGTCAATGCTGGCTTCGTTTGCGCTCCTCGCTTGGATCATCGCGAAACCACGCAAGAACGCTCTGCGCCGCGTTACTGCCGCGATCCACGACAACGTCGTGCTCACGCTCTGCCTATTCTTGTCCGGCGAATTGGCAGCGCCATGCATCGGTTTATTTCTCTGGATTACGCTTGGATATGGTTTTCGCTATGGAACGCAGTACCTGAATATCTCGCAAATTCTCAGTCTGGTCGGTTTTGCGGCCGTCTGGGCGACGGAAGACTTTTGGCGCAGCAATCCAGTCCTATCGGCGGCGATGATGTTCACGCTCGTGGTGATTCCGAGATACGCGGCCAGCCTGATCGGCCTGCTGCACGCGGAAAAGGCGCGCGCAGAAGAGCATAGCCGCGCTAAAAGCGCATTTGTTGCCATGATGTCGCATGAATTCCGAACACCGTTGCACGGCATCATTGGGCACACGCAGCTTCTGGAACTGACACCCTTAAATGCCGAGCAAACCGGCTACCTGCGCAATCTCAGATCTTCAAGTGCCGGGCTTCTCGATCTGGTGGAGAGCGTTCTAGACATCTCGCGTATCGAATCAGGAAATCATCCGGTCACACTAAGCCTGGTCGACCTGCATGAGTTGCTGACCGAATGCATGAGTACGGTCGATGTCCAAGCGCAAAGCCGCCACTTGCGCATGCGCCTTGACGTGGACCCGGTCATCCCACGGCAAGTATGGTTGGACAAGCGATCGATCCGTGAAATTCTCCTTAACCTGCTGGGTAACGCAGTCAAATTTACCGATTCTGGAAGTATCGAATTGACCGTGAGCCACGGCCAATTTAGCCCGAGTGAGTTTCAACTGCGGTTCTGTGTGCGCGACTCCGGCATTGGCATTGCAGAGGACAAGTTTGATCGAGTGTTCGTCCAGTTCAGCCAGATTCACACCAGTACAGATCGCTCGGCTGCCGGTGCCGGGCTCGGCACGACCATCGCCCGAGACCTTGCGCGTCGCATGGGAGGCGACATTCTGTTGCGCAGCGATCTGGGGCGCGGTACTTCTTTTGAAGTGGAAATTCCGGTGAAGGGTAGTTTGCTTACTGATCGTCCCAAGCGCGACCACCAGACGGTCTTGATAATCGGAATGTTCGGCACGCCTCAGCACGCGGTCGTCTCCAGCTTTCAGCAGTTGGGTTTTGATGTGGTCGTCGAAGGGCAGCTTGACTTGGCCCTGGACCGGTTGAACGATCTGTCAAAAGAACTGCTCTGGGTGTTGGCCCCGGAATCGATCGGACTCCAAGCCGCCAGGCACATCGGTGACGCGCTCCGCGCGGCCGCACCGCATGTGGTCTCGCGTGGTCACCTGGTTTCAATCACCAATGTTTCGGCGCTGAGCGCTGATTTCGCTGAGGCCGGATTTGCGGCCAGCGTTTGCTCAGAAGTGTCCGCGTCGGAGCTGGCAGCTCTCACCGATGGACACCTGGTCTCGAATGACTTGGCAAGTTTGCCCGTACTCGACCCGATCCAGAATGATGTCGATTCATCGGAGGACGATGTCCTGGCAAAAGCCAAGGCAATGCTCAGAGGTCAACAATTCTTGCGAGTCCTTCTGGTCGACGACAACAGCGTCAATCGCCTGATGATGGCAACCTGGCTGGAAAAACTGGGAATTGAGCACGCTATTGCGACATCGGGGTACGAATTTCTTGAAAAGGCCGCTGACGGAAGTTTTGACCTTTTCTTGATTGATCATCAGATGCCGGATCTTGACGGATTGGAAGCACTCAATCTTTATCGAACCGCTGCGTCGGACCCGGTAGTACCCGCGGTTCTGGTGTCAGCCGATGTGCGCAAGGAGACCATTGCACGTGCTTTGCGTGTGGGGTTCACCGCTATTGCACCGAAGCCATTACGGCTTGAGGGCTTGGTCCGTGCGATGGTCGATGCATTTGCGCCACGGTCGGTGCCACTGCGAGTAGAGGATCTCGACGCGAGACGCTTGCCTGCAGGCTCGACTGCAGCGTCCGCGCAACCTGAATCGCAACCAAGCGATGCTGATGATGATCTGTTGGTTGATCCGACCCAACTGCTTGGTGTGATCGCCGTAGCCAAAGCGGATTCGGCGCGATTTGGCGAGCGGCTGATTCAAGCCTATGCCGACGACGCGGTCGAAGTGTTCGCCCATTTGCGTCAATCACTTGAAACTGGCGACTACCCGGCCCTCTGGGATGCTGCCCACGCGCTGAAGGGCAACAGCATGAACCTGGGGGCACATTCTGCAGCCGCACTTTGCGAAACACTCGAGCAAATGAAACCCGAGGAATTGCGCGACTCAGGTGCGGTTTTACTGTCCAGGCTCGAGGACATCGTTGCCCGCAGTGTCGCCGCGTTACGAGCGACGAGACCGCGGGCAGAGTGACGGTCAGGGTCAACCGGTCAATTCACCGCAACTTGCGATTCGACAGCGACCCCATTGCGCGCCTTGGTCGGCGGAATCGGAATCTCTACCTTCTGCTTGGTGCTCCACATCTTGACCTGCATGTTGACATAGCTACGCATCACCTTGAGGTCGCGTTCGCTGATGTTAAATACGGCGTCACACCATACTTCAACCACATCATCCAGTTCACGACGCGTGATCGGCTCGACGAGATTGCGAACCTTTTGCATGGCAAAAGCGGTGTTCGAATGGCGACCATGTTCACGAATGAATTCGTAGACTGCCTTTTCCCCTTCACCACGGTTGAAAAGCGCGTGGATGACGCCAAGATCGTGAAGTTCCTGAGCACTGTAGCGGTCACCAGACATGATCATTTTCATCGCCTCGACATGTCCGATTCGACGCTTGAGAATTGAGTACGCTCCCATTCCAGGGAAGAGGCTGAAACCCACCTCCGGGAAGGAAAACTGCGAATCCCGGTCGGCCAGAATCACCGACGAGGCCAGCGCGTTTTCAAATCCACCACCGAAAGCACGCCCTTCGACCAAGGAGATGGTTGTCAGCGGCAGCCCGAGATTTTGCAAGCGATTCCATTGAACGTCGATACAGGCAGTGGCGTAAGCCTTCAGGCGCACACGATCTTTGGCGAGGTGCAGATCAATGAATGTTGCCAGATCACCGCCGAGATTGAACACACCCGGGACGTTTGAGCCATACACCACGTACTTCACTTTGAACGGCTCGCCGTTGTCGAACGCGATACCGCCGCCTTCTTGCAGCGCCGCGTCGTGCGCGCGCATTTCGTGGAGCAATTCCATCGAATAGCAAGGTTGGCCTGCGGGCTTCATTCGCTGCCACACCACGCCATTGCCACGGGAGGCCGCAACATCAAGCAAATTGTAAGTGGGGATGTCATGGATCGGATCACGGTTCATGGTGCTGACCTCGCTTGTTGGTGTCGCGGCGTGCAGGAAAAGGTTGGCCGCCGGCGCTGGACCTTAAGGATTACTATCCTGTCAAGGCACAAAGTCAGAGACCACGATGTAAATGTCTCACGCACAGGCACTAATTGGCATCCGTGCACCCGGTGCAACGAATGGCGCTTTGTGCAATAAGCCACATTTCTGAGCAGATTTTGCTGGTGAGCGCAGTGCAAATGCGCCCGGCGCTATTCAGGCGGTTGACCGTTTATCAAGAAAGCTCACGCAATCGCAGAGTGATTGCCACTTCGATTCGCTGGATATCAGCTTCGCTCAGCCGGTGGGCTATGGCTGCACCGCGCGTGAACTCCAGTGCCAGCTGCGCTGCCTCGTGCGCGCCGATCAGCAAGGCGGTACCACGCAGCCGATGGACCCATTCGAGTGCTTCGGTCAATTTGCCGCTGACAACGGCACCACGCGCATTCGCCAGACTCTGCGCAATGCTCTGACGGGCAATCGCCAATATCGCCGGATCAGGAAATGGTGGCTGCGACAGCCTCGTTGACTCCGCAGAGCGGAGCAATGAACGTTCGGTTCGGTCAAATGTATCTTCAGACCGAATTGGTGTTCCCTCAGACAGACTCCAGGCTGCCGTCGAGCCATCGGCTGAATTCTGCCCGACCCGCGGATTCACCCGACCAGGGCCAGCAGCGGTGAGCGCACGCAGGACAGTCGCCGAATCGATCGGCTTTTCGAGAAAAACATCGGCACCGACGGCCGCCGCCATCTGACGGGTGGCTGTGGTGACGTCAGCGGTCAGCAAAATGAAGCGTGGGCGACGTTTGCTGCGAATGCGCCACTGGGCAATCAAATCAAGGCCGGTGGCGCCCGGCAGATGGCAGTCGAGCACAACCGCATCAAAAGTGCCCGTCTCCAGATGAAATCGCACTGCGCCCCCATCAGCCACAGCCAGGACTTCATGGCCGGCGGCCAGCAGCACCTTTTCAAGCAACCTGCGGGTTGCCGGTTCATCTTCAGCTAGCAACACGCGCAACGTCTGCGCTGAACTGGCGAACGGCACTACCCCGTCCATCACGCTTGGCATGACAGCGCCACGCGATTGGATCGGTTGCTTAGCGTCGCTCGCCAGACGACCCATCGGCAGTACGATCCAGAACTGACTCCCAACCCCCATGCGGCTACTGACGCCGACCGCACCGCCGGCGCTCTCTACCATCTCGCGCGCAATCGCGGTGCCCAGCCCACTGCCGCGCTCGGTCAGCGTCTGCGGATCGGTGCCCTGCCAAAAGCGCTCGAACACATGCTCAAGATCAAGCGCAGCAATGCCCCGACCGCTATCGCTTACCTGGATACGCACCGAATGCTCGCCTTCGGCACGCAGCTCGAGGGCGATGTACCCCTGCAACGTATATTTGACGGCGTTGTCGAGCAGAGCGACCAGCGCTTCCTGTAGCGGTGGCAGTGCGACCAACACCTGATCTGGCAACGCCACGTCATAGTGATAACGTAATTCAAGACCGCGTTCGGCTGCCTTGGGGCCAATGATGGCGAGCAGTGACTCGGTCACTTCGCGCAGGAATACCGGCTCCGGCGGCGGTAGCGGTTGCCCTTGATCCAGCGCCGCCAAGGTCAGGCTGTTGCTGATCTGGCGCAGCAGGACGGTCGAGGCAGACCAGGCCGACTCAAGGTGGCTGTGTCGCACGCGCGGCTCGGCCTCTGACATGGCCAGACTGAGATTGGCCATGATTGCGCCGATCGGGGTGCGCATATTGTGCGAATGCGCCGACAGGATGCGGCTCTTTGTCTCGTTGGCCTGCTGCAAACTGGCATTCAGACGCCAGATACGTCGCAGCAACACCAGTGAGTAGGGCACGATCAGCAGCAGATGTGCCAGCAGTCCGATGAACATCCAGGTTTCATTCTGCCAGGTCGGGTGCAGCAGCAATGTGCCATCGGCGAGAATGACAAACAGGAAGCAGGTCGTCAGGTAGCCAGGGCCGTAGCGAAATCCGTAGCCTATGCAGATGAACGGTCCGATGCTCCACAGGAAGGCGCCCGATGGGCCGCAAAGAAAGATGAACAGGCACATGAACGTGCCGTCACACGCCATTGCGCAGTGACGCCTGAGCGCATTGGCCCCGGGTTGCCACGACATCCAGCCAAGCAACAGTACGCTGCAGACAAAAAAGGCTGTCAGAACAAGCGGAAAACTCTCGCCTCGTTCGGTGGCCGTCGTGGTGAGCCCAACCCAGAGACCGGCGATGATCCCCCAGGCAATGCGCACAAATCCTTGCTCGGATTCATTGCGATCGGTGCGCAGGCGCGACCACAGGCACCGCAGTTCCGGTGTCCCGCGACAGATATCCAACGACTGCCAGAGCCGAGCAGCCACCACGTTCCATACCTCGCCAGCCGACCTGACCCGATGTCATGTCGAAAGTCCGAACGGTAACCCGGTCGACGGCAGGTAGCGCGGCGCCAATTGTGAACAATTGACAATTCTGCAGGTGCACGCTCAGCCGATTGCGTGCAGTGTCCTGCTGCCCGCTTGCACTGGCGCTGCATCAATCAGGATCACCGCAACAAAACACGATTCGGTGCCGCGATTGATCCAGTTGTGGATGGTGCCCCGCTGCACCATCACGTCACCGGCCTTGACCCGCACCTCGACGCCCTCATCGAGCTGCATGTCGATCTCGCCTTTGAGGATCACCAGATAATCAATCGAATCGGTGCGGTGATTGCGCTCGGCGACGCCGGGTTTGAATTCGATCATGCGAAACACGGTGCCACCGGGCAGGGTCGTGCCCGCGGGTGTCAGTCCGGCGTCTTCCTGAGTCGAGTTGTTGACCGGAAATCCCTGGGTTGTCCAGATATTGCATGACAACGCGCCCGGGCGTCCCTCACGGATATTGGTTGCGATCTCGTCGATTTTCACGATCGCCCTGCCCTGTTCGTCGTGTCCGGTAATCACTCGCCTTACATTGAGCGCCATGGTCTGTCTCCAATCTTAAAAGGGGTGCTGCGTTGACTCTGCGGCCAGTTCGTCCAGACGCGCAGACAATCCGGAGTCGCGCCGTCCGGGGTGATTGATCGCAGCGTTGATCACCGCTTCGCTTGCAACCAAATCGACCGCGTCGCGGGCGCGAGTTACCGCAGTGTAGAGCAGCTCACGTGAGACGAGTGGATGCGCTTGGGGCGGCAGGATGATCAACACGCGATCGAATTCCGAACCTTGCGATTTGTGCACAGTGAGGGCATACGCCGTCTCATGCTCGGGCATCAAGGCCGGTGCCACCGCGCGCACTCCCCCGGCGTGCCGAAAATAAACCTGCAATTGCTGATCTTCATCGGGCCAGCAGATACCGCTGTCGCCATTGAATAGGCCGAGGGCATAGTCATTGCGTAGCACCAGCACCGGGCGTCCTGGATACCAGGGGCTCGAGTCGCCGGGGTCCAACCGGTGCCGAAATTCGCTGCGAACGCTGAGACTGATCCATTCGTTGCACGCATTCACCCCGCAACTGCCTTCTCTGAGCGCGCACAGCACCCTGAATCGCTCAAATTGATCGAGCAGCAGGGCAGGCGTGGTGGTGCGCTGGCCAATCAACTGCGCATAGTCTGTAAACCCGGTGATCATTGCCATGCGCTGTACCTGCACTGTCGCGCTCGATGTTGGGTCAATCCAGCCAAGACCAGCACAGCGTTGCGGGTGTGCGAGTAGCTCAAGCGCGGCAGCCGACTGTCCGCTGCGTATCGCACTTGCCAGTTGACCGAGCCCTGAATCGGCGCTGAAGCGAAAATTTTCGGTTAACCAGAAGACCGCACCCTCGAGTGCTGCCGCCGCATTCGCATCGTGATTCGGCGTCATTGGTGTGCGGCCCTTATCGATCGACAAGTCGATCGCATCAACAGGTCGTTGATGAGCGCTCTGTGCACTGAGCGACGCGAAGACCGAACCGGCTTCAACCGACGCGAGCTGATCGCGATCACCCAGCAAGACGATGCGCGCCTTGTCCGGCATCGCCTCCAGAACCTGGGTGGCCATGGCCAGGTCCAGCATCGACGCCTCATCGATGATGAGCGTATCCAGGGGCAGTCGACGCTGCGCATCATGGCGAGCGGTCCCGGTGCGGCTCCCCACGCCAAGCAACCGGTGCAGGGTTTGCGGTGCCGCCACCACGGTATTCAATCCGCTCGCTCGTAGAGTCTGCTCAAGGCGGGTTGCGGCTTTGCCGGTCGGTGCGGCGAGCGCGATTCGTTCGTCAGGATTTTGCGCGAGCAGGCAATCGAGCAGGTCGGCAACCAGTCGGGTCTTCCCGGTGCCGGGTCCGCCACTGATGACGGTCAATGCCCTGGTGAGGGCAAGTTCCACGGCGCGCCGCTGACCATTTGAGCGGTCGAGTGCGTCTGAATCAACCGGCAGCAACTGCCACAGGCGCGCTCGGCCCGCCTCGCCTTCGGTGCGTCGAGGTTGCTGCAGGGCGATCGACAGGCGCTTCGCCAGGCGACGCTCGTAATCAAAATAGCGATGAAGATATAGCCGATCACCTTGATCGAGAATCATCGGATAGGCCATTTCCTCTGCGGGACGCCCAACCACACCACTGGCCAGCAACACGGCCCGCCACTGCATGATCGATCTGGATGGCGCCGCGTCGCTCGACGGGGTCGAGAGCGCAAAGGTGGGCAAGTCCATTTCCGCGGCCGAGGGCGGCGCTTGAGCCTGAGTCGCGTCCTCTGCCATGGCACTCAGTACGCCGAGTGACAGGCACACATGTCCGCCGGAGGTGGCAAGACTGAGCCTCTCGGCGGCGAAGGTCACGCTATCGACATCAGCCGCAGCGGCGCCAGTCGTACGCACCCAGTCGGCGACACGCCGCCCGAACGCCCTGGCCAACTGCACTGACGGATCGGTCAGCGCCGTCATGAGGGCATACCCACCAGAGTTTGGGTATCACCCCTTAGCAAACGGTCAAGCCGCTCGATGGTGCTGCGTTCAGGACGATGAAACGAGACACCAGGATATGGTTCATGCGAGGTTGACCAGTGCGGCCGTACGCCGCGCACAAAGAGATAATGCACGCCGCCAAAATCCCGCTCGTAATCATAGTCAGGCAAACAGCGCTGCAAGTGTCGATGCAAGGCGAGCACATAGATGAGGTACTGCAAGTGATACGCATGCTGTGCCATCGAATCGGCGAGTGCGGCTCGCCCGTAATCCTGCGGTGAATCGCCCAGATAGTTGGACTTCCAATCGGCGATCCAGTACCGATCGCCGTGCTGGTAGACCATGTCAACAAACCCGCGCAGGTAGCCACTGAATTCACCGAAGCTGAGCTGTGGCCCGGAATATCCCAGGCCGCGCAGATTGGCGTTGAGAACAGCGTCGGCCACAGTGAGTGCCGGAATCCAGAATGACCATTCGTTCATGCGCACGGTGAGAGCCACTTCGCTCAGCAGAACGCCACCGGGCAGGCGGGTGACAGTGAGATCCTCAAGCATGTGGTTGAGCATCCGCCCGTGCAACGGACCGAATCGAGCGCGATCCCTGGGGTCTGAATGTTGCGGATGGATGAGCAACGCCTCATCAATGGCTGCATCCCAGGTGCGTCGATCGGTGAAATCGCAGCGCTCCAGCACGGCATGTACACAGTCCCCGGCGGTGGTGCCACGCGGAAAGCGCACGATGTCATCGGCGCTTACGCCTGAGTCCACTGTACCGATCACACGGACGATCGCCAGATCATGGTCAGACGCGACGCTCTCGTTGAGCGCACCCCGGCTCAGGCCACTATAGCTCGTGATACGCAAGGCGCGCGGCATTGAGCGGGGACCGGCCATGGCGCTTAGCGCCCCGTAGTCGGTATCCGGTGGCGGAACGCGCGAGCCTGTCGTGGTGCTCAATTCGCTCACTGCGATGGCCTCAGGATGGGCGGCCGCAAGCTCGTTCCATCCAGCGAGAATCCGATCAGCACTGACAGGTTCTTTTCGCCACTCCGCGGGTGTCATTGCTACACCGGCCACCAGCCAGTTGAGCGGATTTGCCACCAGGGCCTTGTTGGGTTTGACCGCCGCCGCTGCGTCTGACTGTGCCCTGCCGCTTGCGAGCGAGGGTGCGATCACCAGATAACAACGATGAATCGCGCGAGTGAGACCGACGTAGGCAAGTCGCATCGATTCGGCATAAGACTCGGCGGCACGCCGCTCCTTGATCGCCTTGAAGGAGAACGCTTGCGCATCGACCTCGGTGCCACCGTCGCCTTCATCGTCGGCATCGCGATAGTCAATGACCTGCTCGCCCTCATCATCATGGTAGGACAGTCCTTCGGGGTTGCTGCGCCCGCCGCCGGCGTGTATCTCCCAGATCGTGGGACAAAACACGATCGGGAACTCCAACCCCTTGGACCGGTGAAAGGTGAGTATCTGCACCAGATTGCGATCGGATTCCAGGCGCAATTCGGCGTCCTCATCTGGCCCGGTCTCAAGCAAGCGCTGACGCAGCCAGCGCAACAGGCTCGCGGGCGCGTGATGTTCGGTCGCTGCTTGCTGAAGCGCATCGCCCAGGTGCAGCAAATTGGTCAGACGGCGATCACCGTCGTCGCGTCCCAGCATGCGCTGCACGACGTTCTCGTCTCTGAGCAGCGTGCGGTACATGACACCGATACCTTGGCGTGTCCAAAGCGCTGCATAGGCGCGGTAGCGAGCGGTAACGGCCAGCAGACCCGCCGGATCGTCGGTGAGCGCCGCAATCTCGTGTGCCGTCCAGCCCAGTGCCCCGGTGGCAAGTGCTGCGCCCAGATAGCGCATTCGCCCAGGCTCGAGTACGGCCGCCAGAATATGCGCGAGGTCGCGTGCGTCGATGGAGTGGTAGAGACTGTCCTGACTGGTGAGCACGCTGCCGATACCACAGGCACGCAATGCCTCTTGTGCGACCAGGCCTTGCGTCTGGGTGCGCACGAGAATCGCAATATCATCGGCGCGCAAGGCACGCTCACCCAACCGCACCGAGCCGGTTGCCGAGTGCAACAACAGGCGCGCAATCTCAGCCGCGGTTGCCCTCAACGACAGGTGGAGGGCAGGCTTCTTCGTGACTGGCTCGACACCTAACCGCGCTGGCACGCGCCAGACTTGCAGCGCCGCCTGTGGCGCACCTCCATCGGTCATGGGCGGTGGCCGCCGAGCCCCCGGATGCACCGGCATGAAGGCGAGACCATCAATCAAGAACGGTCGTGGCTGCGCGCTGAACACCCCGTTGACCGCCTCGATCATCGGGGCTGTTGAGCGCTGATTGGCGGCGAGCGAATAGTGCCTGCTCGCCAGTGCCGCGGCGCGCAGATACGTATGCAGATCCGCGGCGCGGAAACTGTAGATCGCCTGCTTCGGATCGCCGACCAGAAACAGCGGCCCCGGCCCCTCGGAATAGAGGGATTTGAAGATGCCGAATTGCAATGGATCGGTATCCTGAAACTCATCGATCAGCGCCGCCGGAAAGCGCGATCTGACGCGCCCGGCAAGGTCCGGTGACTCGCGCAGCGCGGCGTACAGTTCGCTCAACAGGTCATCGAAATCAAGCACGCGGTGAGCGCGCTTGCGCGCGCGCAACTCGATCGTGCCCTCGTGCAGCAGCCGGCTCAAGAGACCTCGCCGCCACAGACGCAACGGTTCCTCAAGGGATTCTGTGGCCTCGCGTACGGCCTGCCATAGATCGAAAAAGGGATGAACCGGAGCGGTCTTGCCGTTCCTCACCGCCTTTCCGATGCGTTGCCGCGAAAAAAACGTTCTGACCGGTTCGGTCAACTGCCAGGGCTCGACCCACTCGTTTGCGCGCAGAGTCTCGTGCATCGCCAGGGCCGCTTTGCGAATCTGCGATTCCTTGTAGCGGCCCTGATTCAGCGTGGTTCGCGCATCGATCAAGCACTGCACGATGGCATCCGGGTCGCGCAACCAGGCCTCGCGCGCCCGCTCCCACGCCGCACGGCTGGCCCGGGAATCAAATTCGGCGTGCGGGTCCCAGGCAGCGGGTTCAGGCAATCCGATCACCCGTGCCAGTGGTTGGCGCAAATGCCGTTTGAGCATCTCGGCGTGGCGCTTGGGCGTATCGCCTTTGGCGACCAGATAGCCTAGCGCAAGCGGGGCAATGGTGGGCGAACTGAGCCGGGTGCGCCAGAAATCCTGTACAGCTGCCAGCTCGAATTCGGTCGCGTCATGCAGCAACTCAGTCTGAAATGCGGTTGCTGCAGCAAATGGCGTGTCGGCCAGCATGCGCTGGCAAAACCCGTGAATCGTAAACACCGCTGCCTGATCGAAACTCTCTAGTGCCAGGCCCAATCGGGCAATCATGTGCTCGCGCGCCATCCCCTGGTGGCCGAGCCGGTCAACCAGGTCGGCAACGTAGCGATCCTTCTCCGCTGTCACCCCATCACGCAGAAACTGTAGTGCTTCAAGCAGCCGGGCGCGCAAGCGTTCACGCAACTCGGCAGTGGCTGGCTTGGTGAAGGTGACCACGAGAATGTTCTCAACGGGCAGCCCGCGCTCGAGTACCAGACGCAGATAGAGGCCCGCGATTGCCCAGGTTTTGCCGGTGCCGGCAGACGCTTCGATCAGATTGATGCCATCGAGCGGGCATCGTTGCACATCGAGGGGCATGGGCAGGCTCAAGATTGTGGCGCCTGCGTAGTGAGCCCCGTTGTGTTGGCAAGCAAAGGCTTAAAGACGGTGCGTGCGATGTGCTGAAAGTGCGAACCGAGTGGATTGGGTTCACCGCGCAATGCCAGGGTGATCGAGGCATCTTCTGATTCGCCGGGTAATCCCCTGCCAAATGTGTTGGCGTTCCATGCACGGTAGGCCTCAGGCAGGCCCTTTTGCATATAAGCAAGTGCTGCGCGTGGATAAAACGGCAGTGGCGCGCTCATACCCTGCCGATACAATTCGGCGAGCTCGGACAGATGCGCGAGCGCCTCGGTACGGCCACCGGGCAGCGGTGAAAAGCGAACGCACTCGTCGGTGAAACGCAGCACCGTGCGCGCGGCAATGGCAGGCGCGGCGATTGCATTGAGACAAAGGTGATTGAGCCAGGCGGCGACCAGTTCGTCTGCGCGCTGCGTCCCAAAGTAATGCAAAACCAGTCCGTTGCTGAACACTTGCTCAAACTGCACCGTCAGCGGGCAGGTTTGATCCGGCAAGGTCAATTCGAGCGCCCAGGTCTGCGCGGGCTGCAGCGATCCGGTGAGCTCGGCACGCACGCTGGCTGCGAATGATTCGAACTCAGGCAAGTCACGCGCCAGCAGTCTGTCGCCGAGTGGTCCCGAGGGGTATTCGGTGCCAGCGCGCGCCAGCGCGTGCAGCGACCGTGCAGGGATCTCGGCGAGCAGGTGGGGCATCAGGCGCCGGGCGAGTCGCCGCTTGCTGGAGTGATCGGCGCTCAAGGGCTCATCGTCGGCGAGTGCCTCATCGATTTGCCACAAATCGATTTGCAAGCGATGGCGCAGCAGGTGACGTGCCGGGTGACGAAAAAACCGTATCAGCCGATCGTTTGAGACTTGATCGAGCAGGGCCGGATCGTCGGCCAGCGCTTGATCGAAAAACGGCGGCGCAAGCGCTTCGATCGCGGCGGCAGCGGCAGCCGCATCGGCGTCGGCGTAGGCATCGTCCTCCTCATCGGATGGATCTTCGAATGTCCACGCCAGTGCCTCATCCAGTGCCTGTGTAGAAATCGCGACTGCACCCGACTGCCCAGCCTGCGCCTGCTTCAATTGACGTGCAAGACCGCTTTGCACCAGCGCCGCGCAGTAGTCCTCGCGGTGACTGCGCAGACGCGGGTCGGCACCTGGCTGGAAATATTCCAGGGAGAACGGTTGCAGCGGATGTTCGATCACCAGTTGGTCGCGCGCCATGCGCCGCGAGTCTGCCGAGTGTGCATCGCTGGCAGTGGCAGCAGCCAGATAATCGATCAGTTCGCTCACCAGCACCGAGGCCGGTCGTGGTTGATTGTCGCGTACACCCAGTCCGCTATAGCTGATCAGCAAACGATCGCGTGCCGATAGAACAATATCGAGAAACAGGTTTCTGTCATCGCGACGTGCTTGCCGATCGCCGCGACGGGGGCTCGATGCCATGAGATCGAGTTCGCCGGCCTGACTGTTCGCTGGAAACGAGCCGTCATTCATGCCGATCA
Organism: uncultured Pseudomonadota bacterium; assembly: GCA_903921325.1. Classification (GTDB taxonomy): domain Bacteria; phylum Pseudomonadota; class Gammaproteobacteria; order Burkholderiales; family SG8-39; genus CAIXPL01. The sequence continues at coordinate 158,725 of CAIXPL010000028.1, read as the reverse complement.
GGGCGATACAGCGAAATGGCAGACCGCGCAGGCTGCCAATCGATGCAAACGTCAAGGTCGCTCCGGCGACGCTGCCCTGAGCCTGTGCATCGAGTCGCTCGGCAAGCGCCTGGGCGACCACGATCAGTGGTAGACCTTGGCTCAGCCCGCCGCGAACCATCTCGGTGTGCAACGCCATCAGCACGTGCTGCACCGCATGCAACTCATCGAGCGCATCGGTGCCCGGATCGATGAATTGATTCAGGCAATCGAGCAGCGCGGCGTGCCAGTCGCTCGCTGACAGCGGTTGGTCAAAGCGTGCGCGGAGGCCGTCAAGCTGTTCGATGAAGGCAATCAGCGTGCCGAGCAAGTTTGCATCGGACCCTGTAATCGGGCCGCTCGCCAGCAGTCCCTGAAACGGCACAGGCAGTCCATCGGGCAGCGCGTAGCCGAGCAACAGCCGGTCGAGGCCATCGCGGAAGGTAAATCGCGCATCGGCGGGCATGCCTTCGCGTGCCCGGTGCGCCCCATCGACGCCCCAGCGAATCGCGGCCTGGTTGATCCACTCGCGCAGTTGTTCGAGGTCGGTCGGTGACCAACCAAAACGGCGCGCCACCAGCGGCATCTGCATCCACTGATAGACCTCACTCGCCAGGTAACGCGATCCGACCAGGTGCAGCAGATCAAGCAAGGCGCGTGCGACGGGATTGGCCACGCTCACGCGCATGCCTGCCAGTGCGTAGGGAATGCGCCGCGCAGCAGGGGCCGTGCCAAATACGGAATCGATCAACGGTGCTGCTGCATCAATGTCAGGCGTGAGCACCACAATGTCGCCCAGCGCCGGTGCGTCCGGTTCGGCCAGGAGATTCAACAGGCGGTCTTGCAGCACCTCAAGCTCACGAGTGAGCGAGTGGCAGACATTGACCTCGATCGATCGATCGGTGGGTTGATGCTGTAGCGTACCGGGGGCAAGGTCCTGCAAGTGCAGAATCGAGTGCTGCAGGCGACCGAGCAAGTGCTCGGGATGGTCGTCAACAAAAAGCGCCTGATCGTCCACCCCACCATCGGATGGTCCCTGATCGGATTGCTCGACGATCGCATCGATGTAGCTCTGGGTCTGCTGTCCCCACGAGGCGAGCAGCCGGTGCCCGGTGATGTGATGATCCAGCTTTTCCCGCGCGGCCAGATAGCTCAGGCGTCGCGCTGACACGACGTCAAACCAGAATTCTTCGCAAGGATTGATGACATACAGCACGATATCGGTTGAACTCGACAGCCCCTGCAGCATGCGCAGATACAGGGGAGCGATCGCAGGCAGGCAAAAGGCCTGCACCGTCTCGATCATGGCGCCGGGGCGAGCTGGTTTGATCGTCCGAAAAAATCGGTTCATCGGGTGTTCGCCGGTGATACCTGCCTCAGCAAGAATGCGCGCGCATAACGCCGCCTGCCAGTCGTGGTCTTGCGCGGCCGACCGATCGGTCAAAGCTGGCGCGATATTGATCGAGGGCAGTGTGCCTTGACGCCAGGCCTCGACCCAATCGGACCGGTAGGTGATGTATTGCTCGATCAGTGGTGAGAGGGTGCGCGCGAGGTCAAGGATCATGCGTGGGTCGGCGGCCAGGCAATAGCGTTGCAGGCGTGGATAGGCCTGCACGAACTGACGGTCGCCAAGAATCTGATAGATGCGCCAGACCAGCACGTCGCTTGCAAAGGGCGACTCGTGCGCCACCTCGGGCATGTTGCGGGCCATGTGCTGCCACAGCCATTCGGCAAGAAAGCCGAATTGGACATTGGCACAAATGCCGAATCGATCGGCAATTGACAGCTCGAGGGAGCGGCGCACCGCAGCACTGGGGACGATGACCTGCGCCTGATGAAACGGCGAGCCGCGCGTAGCCTCCAGTGTGGCAAGCAGCTGCTCGCGCAACACTTCGTAGCGATTGGAAAATATAACCCGCAGCATGATCAGGCAGTAGTCCGGAGGTAATGCAGGCGAATCGGGTGACGATAGATGCCAAAGCGGGCGTTGGGCGGCACAACACCCGGTGAATGCAGCCCTTGAACAGTCAACGCAGCATCCAACGGTCGACACGGCCGCCAAACGGTCGACGCTGCCGCTGAACGGTCGACGCTACAGCGGCCAATTATGAACGCAACCGTGGCTCACACCATGAGCCACTGAGTGGCTTGTCGAGTCACTCCGGTGCTGGCGCCGGGTGCGCCAGCACCGGCCACGAGGCGGTAGCCTGTACTCTTGAGCGGCACTGGGAGCGCGCATCAGCGGGGCCGTACCGCAGCGATCCGACTAGAATCACTCTTTCCAATGACCGGAGGCGGTATGAACGCACCCGACAAGGTTCGATTGCAGGGTTCGTTGACCGGCACGCCGGTGAAGCGGGTCGAGGATCGGCGGTTTCTGACCGGTACGGCGTGCTTCACCGACGATGTACCTTTTGAGCGGCTGGCGCATGCGGCGGTGCTGCGTAGCCCGCATCCCAACGCACGAATCGTGGCCATCGATTGCGCGGCGGCGAGGGCACTGCCGGGCGTTCGGCTGGTAGCCAGTGCAGGCGACATCGGGGCGCTAGCCAAGACCATCCCGATGCGCCTTGCACCGCTGCCCGGGTTGGAGCGGTTTCTGCAATATCCGATCGCAGACGCTCGGGTGCGCTTTGTCGGTGAACCGGTTGCTATCGTCGTGGCTGACACTCGTCACCTCGCCGAGGACGCTCTCGATCTGATTGTGGTGGACTACCAGCCCTTGCCGGCGGTCGCCACCGCGCACGCGGCACAGGCCATCGAGGCACTGGTTCATGAGCATGTCGGCAGCAATGTTGCGACCCACTATACGGTGAGTCGCGGAGAACCCGCAGTGCGGTTTGCCAGTGCGCCATACACCCGCCGCGAGCGGTTTCATTGCCATCGGCATACCGGCGCACCGATGGAAACCCGCGGACTGACCGCGCAGTGGGACGGCGCCCGTCTGCAGGTCTGGGGTGCCACCAAGGTGCCGTTTTTCAATCGCTCCGTACTGGCCGGCATGCTGGAGTTGCCTGAGAGCGCAATTGATCTGTTTGAGACCGATATCGGTGGCGGTTTTGGAATTCGCGGCGAGTTTTACCCCGAGGACTTTTTGATTCCCTGGGCGGCCATGCAGATCGATCGCCCGGTGCGCTGGATCGAGGACCGTCGTGAGCATCTGATGTCGGCCAACCACGCCCGCGAAACCGAGTGCGAACTGGAAATCGCCATGACCAGGCAGGGCGAGATCATCGGCCTGCGTGGCTCGGTGACTGCCGATCTGGGCGCTTATGTTCGCACCGGGGGCGGCGTCGCCATTTCGCGGATCGCGCAATACCTGCCCGGTCCTTATGCAATTGCAGATTATGAATGCGAAGTCACCGCCATCGTCTCAAACAAGACACCGGTGGGTACCTTGCGCGGCCCCGGCCGCTATGAGGCGAATTATTTTCGCGAGAGATTGATTGACATTGCCTGCCGCGATCTGGGTCTGGATCCGGTGGCCGTGCGCGAGCGCAACCTGATTCGCAAAGCCGACATGCCCTATGCGATCGGCAAGCTGGTGCCGATCGAAGCCGAGGCGGCCTACGACATCGGCGATTTTCATTCCGGGCTGCACAAGGCGTTGGACGCGGTCGGTTATCGCGACTTGCCGCATGGCGGTCAGTGCATCGATGGCTGGCTGCATGGTGTGGGCGTTGCCTGCTTTGTGGAATCGAGCGGCGGTGGGCGCTCGGAAAATGCCCGGCTGGTGGCGCGAGTTGACGGGACCGTGGACATCTACTCGGGTGTGACCACCATGGGTCAGGGCCACGAGACGGTTTTTGCGCAAATTGCCGCCGATGCGCTCGAACTGCCGCTCTCCAGCTTTCGAGTATTTCACGGCTCGACTACCTTCGTGGAACAAGGCTGGGGAACCTTCCACAGTCGCGCCATTGTCGTCGGTGGCAGCGCGGTGCATCAGGCGGCTCTGGCGCTGCGGGCGCGGCTGGCCGAGCTTGGCATCTACCAACAGCGTATCGAGCCGGTCAGCATTGAGGAGCGCATGCCGCTGCCACCGGTGGCGAGCGAGATCGAGATCGCATTGCGCTATGACAGTCGCGGACCGACCTATAGTTATGGCACCCACGTCGCCCATGTGGCGGTCGATCCTGATACCGGTCAGGTGAAGGTGCTTGCCTACGTGGCCCTGGAGGATGTCGGCCGCGTAATGAACCCATTACTGGCTGAGGGGCAGGCGGTCGGCGGCGCGGTGCAGGGTATTGGCGCAACCTTTCTGGATGAACTGGTCTACGACGATCAGGCGCAGTTGCTCACCACGCACTTCGCCGATTACCTGATCGCCACCAGTACCGAGGCGCCACCGGTTACCGCGATTTTGCTTGAGGAGTCGCCCTCGCCTTCCAATCCGCTTGCCACCAAGGGTGCGGGCGAAGGTGGCATCGTGGCCACCGCCGGAGCGCTTGCCAATGCGGTGGCCGACGCGCTTATCGAATACGATCTGACCCTGACACGGTTGCCCCTGTCGGCAATCGAACTGTCGGCGCAGATGCGTCGTGCGCGCCAAGTGAACTGAATGAACCAGGCGCAAAGAGTGGGAGTGCCATCGTGAATCAAGGCGTCGGCGCAACTGCGCTGCTCGCGGGCTGTCTCGCCACCATCGCGCTTGGGTGGTCCGCCAACCGACCGGCTGCGGCCGCAGAGCCAGGCGATTACCCACGGCATCCGATTCGCTTCATGATCGGCTTCGCACCTGGAGGCAGTGCCGATCTGGTGAGTCGTCTGCTCGGACAAAAGTTGTCCGAGCGACTCGGTCAGCCGGTCGTGGCCGAGCAGAAGATGGGCGCCACCGGCATTCTCGCCAATGAGATCGTGGTGAAGGCGCCGCCTGACGGTCACACGATGGTGCTGCTTACCGGCGGTCATCCCGTGTCTGCCGTGTTGATGAAGCATGTGCCCTATGACTCGGTGCACAGTTTTGCCATGGTATCGACCATTACCGGGTATCCGATGGTGCTGTCGGCCGCCCCCGAAGCGCCTTACAAGAGCTTCGCTGAATTCATCGATTACGCGCGGGTGCACCAGGACAAGGTGACCTATGCCATGTCGGGCATCGGCAGCCTGCATCACCTGGTCGGTGAGCTGATCAACATTGAGGCGGGGACCCAGATGGTGGGCATCCCGCTGAAAGGTGCCTCGCAGAGCATCGTTGAAGTGCTCGGCGGCCGTATTGACGTGATGATTGAAACCGCAACGGCCTCGTTTGCGCCGATCCGTGGTGGCCGCCTGCGGGCCCTGGCGCTTACCGCGGGGACGCGCTATGCGCTGATGCCCGGTGTGCCGGTCGTTGCGGAGACCTTGCCTGGGGTCGAGGCGATGTCATGGCTCGGCCTCGCGGTCACGCCCGGCACGCCGCGGGCGATCATCGAGCGCTTGAACCGTGAGGTCAGGCTTATCCTGGACCAGCCCGACGTGCAGCAGCGTCTGGCCGACCTGGGTGGCGTTGCGCTGCCCTCAAGCCCTGAGGAAATGAGTCAGCGCGTCGAGCGTGAAATCGCCCGCTGGCAGCGGGTCGCGAATCTTAAAAAGATTCCGCAGCAATAGGCCGCCCAGGGCCTTTGGTCTGCCCGGGCACGTCTCAACCATCAATCAGCCCGGGAAAGGGCAAACTTTCCTGCTGAGGCATGCGGGGAGACTAGAGCGCCGATGGGTGCGCGCACATCCCGCGCGCCGGCCGCTCAGAGGACCCACTCCTGCGCGACTCGACGTACATCCATTTCGAAATCGAGCAGATCGACCGGTGGACGTACCGCATGCCAGGTGATGCCGCCAGGGGCGGCGCCGCGCGGCAGAAACTCGCTCCTCAGAAGTGGGTGAATGTCATGGACGCTGTAGACATGCGTGGAGGCAATATCTGCCCAATCCATGCCCAGACAGTTCAGCCGACGGCGCATCTCGCCGAGCACCCAGCGTGCCTTTTCGCGCAACCCATCGGGTGATGTATCGCCTGGTCGAATGACATGACCGGCGTAACCGCCATGGCCCTCGGGGGCCTCGGCGCTACCCGAGACAACAAAGCTCGGCGCCTGCGAATCTGCGGCTGCCACTGTGTACGAGAAGGCGTACAGCGACACCTCGGCTGGCGGCGCGTACTGCGGGCACACATTGCTGCGTGCAACCGGGTTGCGTTCACCGGCCGCGATGCCCCAGCGATCCAGAGTCGACACATAGACCCGGTTGAAGGCGATAAAGCCGGCGTCATCGAACGGTGCGGGTGAGCGCAATTCGCAAGCGCAAAAAGCGGTGGTCGGACGGCCCTGTTCTGCCAGGTGACGCTCGATCAGTTCAAACCCTGCTGCCAGTGGTAGCGCACGCAGCAGGCGCACCCGGCGTATGGCGTAACCCGGATCGGCCACCACACCACAGGAGTACTGAAAGACACCGGGTGCGTACTGATAATTGCCCGGTGCGAAGGAGACAGCGTTACGAGGACTGGGTGCGTTCACGGATTGCCTTGCGCCTTTAGTCGGACCAATCGCCGCTGTCGACAATAGCAGCAAGCCGAATAGAATGCACCCCGTGCGATCCGGCTCCGCATGAGCGAAGATGCACGATTACTCCGAGGGGACTGCAACATGATCAACCCGCCTCCATCGCAGGCTTTGGCAAAGCTGCGCATTCTCGATCTGACCCGGGTGCGTGCAGGACCGACCTGCGTTCGCCAGTTTGCCGACTGGGGGGCTCAGGTGATCAAGGTGGAAGAACGTGCCACAGACGGTGCGGGTGGTGGGCCGGTGGATTTTTCGGCCAGACACGATCCGGATTTTCAGAATCTGCATCGCAACAAGCGCAGCCTCACGCTGGACCTGAAAGCTGCCGAAGGGTTGGAGATTTTGCATGCCCTGGTGAAGCGGGCGGACATCCTGGTCGAGAACTACCGGCCCGACGTCAAGCATCGGCTCGGCATTGATCATGATGCGCTCAGCAAGGTGAACCCGCGCCTGATTTACGCGAGCATTTCCGGCTTTGGGCAGGACGGACCTTACCGCGAGCGGCCCGGTGTCGATCAGATTGCGCAAGGCCTGTCGGGTCTGATGTCAGTCACCGGCGAACCAGGGCGTGGGCCGATGCGCGTGGGTATTTCACTGGCCGACCTCTCAGCCGGTCTATTTGCCGCGCTTGGCATTCTGGTCGCAGTGGTTGAACGTGAGACCTCGGGTATGGGCCAATGGGTGCATACATCGCTGTTGCAGGCGCAGACTTTCTTGCTCGACTATCAGGCGGCCCGCTTCCTGATGAAAGGCGAGGTGCCCGGACAGGTTGGCAATGATCATCCAACCGGCGTCCCGACCGGCGCATTTGAAGCGAGTGATGGCTGGGTCAACATTGCACCTACCCCGCCCATGTGGCGTCGGTTCTGCAAGGCGATCGGGCGCGAGGATTGGATCGAGCATCCGCACTTTGCCACCCCGGCCTTGCGGCGTGCCCATCGGCATGAATTGAACGGACTGATTGCCGATATGGTGGCTCAAGCCGACCGTGCTCACTGGGTGGAAAAACTCAACGCGGGCGGCATACCCTGCGGGCCCATCTTGTCGATTGATCAGACCTTCGCCGATCCGCAAGTGATGCATTTGGGAATCGCACAAAAAGTCCATTCAGATGCCTTGGGTGATATCACACTGGTCGGCCAGCCGCTGACACTCTCGCGCACGCCAAGCGCACTGGCGAGCGCGGCACCTGGGCAGGGCGAACACGCTGATCAGATTTTGACCGAACTGGGCTACAGCGCGGAGCGGATTGCGGGGTTGCGCGATCGAGCAGTTATCTGACGGTGCCGACCGACCGGACCGGGCTACGCGTGCAGAGCACTGAGGGCGGCGGTTATGCCGTGCTGCCGGGTACGCGGCCGGATTGCACCCGGCCGCCACCGCGCGTTCAGTCGAGTGAGATACGCGCCCGATCAATCAATCCACCCAGGCGCTTGCCGCCATCCTGAATCGCCTTGGTGATCTCGGCTGGAGAGCCCGGCATCGGTTCAAAGCCCATGATCGCCAGCCGCTCCTGGATTTCGCTGTCGGCCAATGCGCGTCCGACATCGGTGTTGATCTGGTTGACGATTGCGCTCGGGGTGCCATGCGGGGCCAGCAAGGCCACCCAGCTACGGACTTCAAAATCGGCTGGGCCGCCGGCTTCGCCGATGGTCGGAATATCCGGATAGCCGACCACGCGCTTGGGCGCCGCCGCGGCGAGGTAGCGGATCTTGCCCGAGCGATAAACGGCGCCAGAGGATGCAACCGTGCCGAAGCCCCAGTCCACTTCGTTGTTACCGATGGCCGGATAGAGCAGGGTCACGCCCTGAAACGGAATGTGTGTCATTTCCGTGCCGGTGAGATTCTCGAAGGCCACGACGCCCAGATGGCCCACGCTGCCGATACCCCACGAACCGTAGGTGATTTTGCCGGCTTTCGCCTTTGCGGCCGCAATCAGATCGGGAATGGTTTTCCAAGGCGAATTGGCAGGAATAACAAAGAAGAAGTAGGTCTGATAGAGCCGCGCGACCGGATCAAAATCGCGCGCCACATCGTACGGAATCTGTTTATAGAGGCGCGGATTGGCAGTCAGGTGCGCGTCATCCATCATCAGCAAGGTGTAGCCATCGGCAGCCGAATGCTTTGCGGCTTCCCCGGCGATAAGACCATTGGCGGTGGGGCGGTTCTCAATGAGTATCTGTTGCCCCCACATCTTGGTAAGGCGGTCTCCTATCAGCCGCAGCACGGCGTCAGGGCCACTGCCCGTCGGATAGGCGGCAATCACTTTGACCGGTTTGGTGGGAAAGCTTTGCGCGCCAGCGCCACCGACGAGACCTGCACAGAGCAGCAGGCCAGCAAAGGCGAGGGCGAATTGACGGGTTGGTTTCATGGACTGCGATCTCCTCCGAAAATTGGATTGGGCATTGCGCTTGCTCAGGCCGCGCACCGATGCGATCCTAATCCAATTCGACCTGGTGATCCGGCACACGAGAGGCAAAGACATCGATGGCATCAAGCGGAGCAACAGAAGTAGAAGGTATCCGTCTGCATGGTCATGGCGGCCCTGAAGTCATGCGCTGGGAGCGATGGACACTACCTGCGCCCGGGCCGGGTCAGGTGCTGATCCGCCACACCGCCGTCGGGGTCAACTTTCGCGACATCCTGGTGCGCAGCGGCGGTCATGCAGTGAAATCCTTTCCAACCGGATTGGGATTGGAAAGCGCCGGTGTCATCGAGGCCGTTGGTCCGGCACTCATTTCTCAGACAAGCGATGCTTCGCACACCGGTGCTGCCGAGCCCGGGCTGACCATCGGACAGCGCGTCGTCTGCGTCGCCGGACCTGATGGGGCCTACGCAACGGCACGGCTGGTGCCCGCTAACCGGGTAATCCCGCTGCCCTCTGCCATCGATGACAGTACTGCCGCATCGATGATGATTCGCGGCATGACGGCGCGGTACTTGTTGCACGATACCTATCGCGTGCGGCCAGGCGATGCAATTCTGATTCATGCCGCTGCCGGTGGCGTGGGCTTGATTCTGTGTCAATGGGCCAAGCGGCTGGGCGCTCACGTCATCGGTACGGTCGGTACCCGCGAGAAGAAGGCGGTTGCGGAGGCGCATGGCTGTGATCACGCCATTGTGTACAGCGAAGAGGATTTTGTCGCACGGGTGCGCGAGCTGACCGCAGGTGAGGGCGTGGCAGTTGCCTATGATTCGGTAGGCAAGGCCACCTTTGACGGTTCGCTGGCCTGTCTGCGGCCACGCGGCGTGCTGGCATCATTTGGCGAGGCCTCGGGTGAGCCTGAGCCCATTGCGCCGCGACGCCTGGGGTTGATGGGGTCCCTGTTTGTCACTCATCCGAGTCTGCCTGACTACACGGCAACGCGGCAGGCCTTGCTCGCCAACGCCAATGATCTGTTTGCACAGGTCGCGAGCGGTTTGATCTCCATCCCGATTCACGCCCGTTATCCGTTACGCGAAGCAACCAGGGCGCATCAGGCAATGCAGGCGCGCGCGACAACCGGCTCGATCGTACTGATCGCCTGACTGGTTTCAGGTGCCCCGCTGCCTACCAGGGCAATTCAGGCTGCAACACGCCATCAAAGGCAACCTTGACCTGGTTGCGGCCTGCGCGCTTGGCACCATAGACGGCTTCGTCGGCGGCCTGGGTCAGTTGCTCCAGTGTCTGATAGGCACTGGTCAGGGCGGCCACGCCGAAACTGGCGGTCACTTGCAGGCGATTGGCTCCGATATCAAAGGGGTGCGCCCAGATTGCAGAACGAAGGCGCTCGGCGAACGCGCCGGCCCCGTCGATGTCGGTGAATGGCAGCAGAAACAGGAATTCCTCGCCACCTGCACGCACCAGTACGTCAGTTGCACGCAGATGACGATCACACAACTGCTTGATCATCACTAAAACCTGGTCGCCCGCAGCATGCCCGAGCGTGTCATTGATGGTCTTGAAATAGTCAAGGTCCATGACCACCACCGACAGTGGTTGATCGAGCGCACGGGCACGCGCGAAAATATCGGGTGCAACTTGCCCGAGAAATCGTCGGTTATGGGCGCCGGTCAGATCATCCAGCACCGTAAGATCAGCCATGTGGCGCTCGGCTGCATCGAGCGCTTCGATGAGCGGGCTCAGGTTGTAGAAAAAGAAAAATGCAATCACGCCGCCAATCACAAAAGATAGCGACATCATGCCCGGCTCGGTGTGTTCCAGAAAAACTGGCGCGAGCAGCGCCGTGAGCAGCATCGACAGGACGGCACTGGCCAGACTCAATGTGGCGGTGACAGTTTGCGAGCCATAGCGACGCAAGCTGAGTCGGTAAAACTGAGCGGCCGGATGGTGCAACGTGGGCGGTGAGCGGGTCACAGTGCGGTGGGTCGTATCGCCATAATGGGCTGCCGCTGGTGGAGTGCTTGCCACGCGTTCACTGGCTGCCGTCGGCTGACTTGCAGACACGGAGGCGAGCCGACCGGGGTTCAGTTCAAGCAAGTCGCCGTCCTTCAGGGTTAAGGGGCGGGCAGCCTCGGAAATCCTAACACGACCCAACTTTTGGTTCGTGTCGCTTTCTAGTCAAAAGTGAGCAATTATTCCGGTATTACACCGGCGACCCGCACCATGTTGGCGTACAGCTTCAACTGGGCGTCAAGATAGCTGCGAAACGCCTCGGGTCGATTGCCGATGACTTCGAATCCTTGCTCTCTCAGCCGCCCCTTCACCACTGGGTCCCCTAGCGCCTTGATCACTTCTGCGTGAAGCTTTTCAATGGTGTCGCGCGGGGTTCCCGCCGGGGCAAACAAACCAAACCAGCCGGCGTCAATGTCCATGCCCGCGACGCCCTGCTCGGCCAGGGTCGGCACGTCTGGAAGCGAGGCCAGTCGCCGTTCACCCGTCACACCAATCGGTCGCAAGCGGCCACTGCGCTGATAGGGCAGCACCAGCAATTCATTGGACATCATCACCTGGACTTCACCGCTTAACAGGGCGGCCGTGGCCGGCCCGCCGCCTTTGTACGGCACGTGTGTCATATGCAGTCCGGCCACCGAATTGAACAACGCACCGGCCAGATGGATGGTGTTGCCGATACCTGGCGACCCATAGGCGAATTCGCTCTCCGGACGCTTGGCGAGCGCAATGAATTCGCGGGCGTTGAGTGCGGGAACGGTTGGATTGAGTGTAAGGACAAAGGCCTGTTGCGCGCATAGATTGGTGATCGGAGCAAAATCGCGCAGGGGATCGAATGGCAAACTGCGATAGATCGCCGGGTTGACCACCAGGGAAGCCGATACCACCAATAGCGTGTTGCCATCGGGTGCTGCCTTGGCCACCAGATCGGAGCCGATAATTCCGTTCGCGCCTAATCGGTTATCGACCACCACAGACTGCCCGGTCTGTGCGTTCATCTGCTGTGCGAGCAATCGGGCGATGGTGTCAGGGGCGCCCGGGCCGAATGGCACCACCAGGCGCAACGGCCTGACACCCTGGGCAAGCGCGTCACACGCGGCCATGCCAAGCAGGACAATCAGCAGCGAGAGTAATCGGCGAACGAGCCGATTCTCAGGCTGCAGTGCTACGGTCAGCATGTCAGTCTCTCCTCGCCCGCGCGTGCGCGGTGCCCTCGATATTGTTTGTGCGTGGCCCGGCGTGTGTGTCGCCAGTTCCTGTGTGCAGCCTGCCCTGCGTGAGGCCGGTCCGGCGTGAGGCCGGCGCCACTTGAAGCCTGTCTGGCGTCAGGCCTGCTTTGTATTCGGCCTAGCCGCCGCTGTTTGCCAACCCCAGCAAGACCTTTATGACATCGTATTGAATTAGCGCCGACTGCACCATCTGGTCAATCGCAATCGATTCATTGGGCGCATGACCCTGGTCGCCCTCGCCAGGGCCAAAGTCCAGTATCTCGATGCCATCATTGGCAAAATAGCGGCCATCGAACACGCCCACGGCGTTGACAAAGCGTGCCGGTGCACCGGTGTGCAGCGGAATGATCTGCTTGAACGCAGCCAGCGCCGGACCATCGTCGCGGCTCTGAAAGCCTGCCGAGGTGACCAGGATTTCCATGCTCACCGTGCCAGCGGGTTCGCCGGCCGACAGTGCGCACCGCTCCAGCTCAAGCAAGGCATCTGCCATCACCTCACTCGGCAACAGCCGGCGATCGATGATCACCTCGCAGCGGTCCGGTACGCTATTGGGTTGTTCGCCCCCGGTGATCGTTCCGATGTTGATCATCGCGCGCAATTGCCCGCCAGGGGAATCGCCGACACGCGAAGCAATCAGTGGACTCAGTTCGCGCTCGATGTAACTCAACACCCGCATCATGCGCACTATCGCGTTGTCGCCTTGCGGTGCGGCGCCGGCATGAACAGCTCGCCCGCGGGTGATCAGACGCACCCAGAACACGCCGCGTTCGGCCACGATCAACTGGTTTTCGGTGGGCGCACCAACCACCAGAATATCGGGGCGCACAATGCCCTGACGGCGTAGCTCGGCCATGCCATCGGGTCCGAGGTTTTCTTCATCGCCCACAAACGTGAACACGACCTCACCGCGTAGTGGCCCGCCCGCCTGCGCAATCGCGCGTGCCACCCAAAGGTGGCAGGCCGCGGCCCCTTTGGCGTTGGAGGCCCCCAGGCCGGTAACACGGCCGTCGGCCTCGACCGCGACATAGGGTTCGGTACGCCAGATCGAGAGATCGCCCGGCCCCAGCGTGTCGACATGGACGTTGAAAGCAAGGCAGGGGTGCCCTTGCCCGATGCGTGCGATGACGTTGGCCGATTGCCCGGCGCGCACGGTCTGCACTGCATAGCCACTTTGCTTCAACTCATCGGCGATCCGCACACCAATCGCAGCGGTGTCCCCCGCAGGCGAGCGTGAGTCGATTGCCACCAGCTCGGCGAGCAGCTTGACCAGATCGGCGCCGATTTCGGTGCGCTCTTGTGCACTGGCAAGGTGCGCCTGTGCTGCCGCGGGACCGCTTAGCATGAACACTCCTGGGTCAATTCAGGTAAATGATTGTCGAGATGGGTCAGGGACGATCGTTGACGATGGCCGCGGTGCTGTGCTCAACATGGCGCGGATGGGCTGCGGGCATCACCTGGCTTGCCTTGATGGAGCGGCCCCAGCCGCGCTCGCCCACCAGTTCGCCATCCTTGGCAACGACCTTGCCGCGCACCATGGTGAGCACCGGCCCTGCGCTGGTGCGCCAGCCATGCCATGGCGAAATCTTCGATTTGGAGAACAGAGACTCATCGCGAATCTCGCGCTCGAGGGCCATGTCCACCAGGACAATGTCGGCGTCGGCTCCGGGTTGCAACACGCCCTTGTGGGGATAGAGGCCCCATGCCCGCGCTGGATTGACGCAGGCCCATTTTACGTAGTCGTTGATGGTGAGGCGTCCGCGGGCAACCTGGGTCAGCATCAAGGCCATCTGCGTTTGCACACCGGGAAAGCCACACTCACAATTCCAGATCGTGTCGCGACGCTTTTCTTCAATCGCGTGCGGCGCGTGGTCGGTTGCGATCATGTCGATGGTGCCGTCATGCAGGGCGGCCCACAGCGCCACATCATGACCAGGCTCGCGAATGGGCGGGTTGACTTTCGCCAGCCCATGCATGGTCTTCATTTGCTCGCTGGTCATGAGCAGGTACTGCGGGCAGGTCTCGACCGTCACATCCACGCCGCGCCGCTTGGCGTCGCGCACAAAATACAAGCCATCACTTGAGCTTTTGTGCGCGATATGCAGGCGCGCGCCGGTCCAGTCGGCAAACAAAGTCGCCCGGCTGACCGCCTCCATGGCAGCGATGGCCGGTCGGGCGGCCAGATGCGCGAGCGGATCAACCCGCCCGGCTGCTTCGAGCTTGCTTTGCCGCCGCGCCATGATCGAAGCGTTCTCGGCATGTACCGTGCAACGCAGGCCGAGACCGGCGAGGATTTCAAAACCCTCCAGCATTGCGCCATCACTGGGCGCAGGCAGATTGCCAAAGGTATTGCCCATGAAGCATTTGAAGCTGGCGGCGCCGGCCGCCGCCAGATCAGCCAGTTGATCGATGTTGTTCTCGGCCAGCAGGGCGTAAATCCCGAAATCCACATGCGCATCGCGGCTGGCAATGGCGAGCTTTTGCTCGAACGCGGCAACGGTGCCCGTCGGCGGGTTGGTGTTCGGCATCTCGAACACCGTGGTCACGCCGCCCAGGGCGGCTGCGCCAGTACCCGTGTGCCAGTCTTCCTTGTACTCGTAGCCCGGCGTACGAAAGTGAACGTGCGAATCGATGGCACCCGGAATAACGTATTTGCCAGTCGCGTCAATTACCTGGGCAGCCGGCGGCATCAGGGCTTCATCACCGATGGCGACGATGAGCTCACCTTTGATGGCGATCGACGCCTCGATGGTGGCGTCCGCGCTTACCACCTTGCCACCACGAATCAGAATATCGATCTTGTTCACGTTTCACTCCTCCTGATCACAGACGCAATAATCGGGCCGCATTGCCACCGAGGATGGCTGCCTTGTCGGCAGCCGAAATGTTGAGCCGGTCAACGTGGGTGGTGTCCGCGTCAATATAAGGATCGTCGGTGGCAAACAGCAGATGGTTCGGGCCGGCAAAGCCGAGCGCCATTTCGAGCACCGGGTCAAAAAAGGACGCGGTGTCGTAATAGAGCTGCTTGGCGTAGACGCTGGGGGGTTGCGAGATGTGCTCGCGGCAGGCCGGGAAGATCTTGTACCCGTTGTCCAGGCGCTCGATCAGGGTGAGCAATGTCCCGCCGGTATGCGCCAGGATCAGTGCCAGATTGGGGTGCCGCTCAAGCACCCCTGAATAAATCAACCGGGTGGCCGCCAGAGTCGTGTCAAACGGGAACCCCACGCGTAGCGGCAGTTCGTATCCCTCCATGCCACCGGTATTGACCGGAAACATCGGATGCATGAATGCCGGGATCGCCAGTGCATCCATGCGTTCCCACAACGGTTCGAACATCGGGTCATCCAATTGTTTGCCACCGACATTCGACCCCAGGGCAATGCCGCGCATGTCGAGTTCATTGACTGAGCGATCGAGTTCTTTCATCGCGGCATCAATGTCGCCCAGCGGCAGGCTGGCGAGGCCGACAAACCGATCGGGATGCGCCTGGCACATCTCATGCACGCGGTCGTTGATCATCTGCGCGACATTGACCTGTACCTCGGGGCCCCAGGAGTAGACATTGGGTGTGCTCAGCGAAATCGCGCGCACATCGATGTGCTTGCGATCCATCACATTCAGGCGATCGTCAATCTCGAACATGTCCGGACGCGACCAGGCGACGGTGTTGCCGCCTTTGCCGAGAAACGTCTTGTCCGCGCTTTCGCTAACCTCCAGACCCAGATGAGTGCGCAATTGCTCAAGGTATTGGCGATCGACGATATGGGCGTGAATGTCCACACAGGTCATGCATCTCTCCTGACGCGAGGGGCGGCAAATCCACTGGCAACTGATCGGGGGCGACCATTCGCAGCAGCAGGGCAATTGCGGACCGGTCCAGATCGACCGGGTTGCATGAGCGCAATGATAGTCGCTCTTTTGGCGCGGCTCCTCAGGTAAGTAGGCCGCTCACGCCAAGCAGGGCACCCAAAGCAATCAGCCACAAAGGACTGATGCGGGTTTTCATCACCACGAAGACCGTCGCCAGCGTGAGGGCGTAGCCGGCCCAACTGTGTGCGGCGGCGATCGTGATCAGATAGCCCCCCGCCAGGGCGAGTCCGACCGTCACCGGGAACAGCCCGGCCTGAATCACCCGGCGCCAGCGTGCTTCGCGAAATCGATCCCAGATCGACACCACCAGCATGGCGAGCAAGGCCGAGGGTGCGCTCATGCCAAGTGTTGCCACGGCGGCCCCAAGAGCCCCGGCGACGTGAAATCCAACCAGGCTCACGACGAGGACGTTGGGCCCCGGCATCGCGTAGCCCAGGCCATACAAATCGGCAAACGTGTGCGCATCCATCCACTGATGCAGATCGATGACGCGCTGAATTTCCGGGATTGCCGAGGACATGCCGCCAAACGACAGCACTGACAGCAAGGAAAATTCAAGCCCGAGCTGGACTACCGAGTGGTCATCGCTCATCGGATTCGGCGCCAGGCAATCGCGATCCCGAGTGGCGCCATCATCGCCAGCGCCACCGGCAGGCTTACCCGAAAAAAGGCCACGGCAATGAACGTGAGCACACTTACCAGGGCGATCGGATTGCGCAGGCTTGGTGAACTCGCGGTTTTGACGCCAAAGGCGAGCATTAATCCGGCGGCCACCGGGGCGATACCATGCATGGCGTGCTGCACAGCCGGCAGATCACCATATCGCTCATAGAGCGAACCAAGGATCAGCACAAATATGAAGGGCATCGTCATGATGCCGACCGTGGACACGATCACCCCCCGAATCCCGCGCAGATGGCGGGACACGGCCGCCATCAGGTTGAACACATTCGGCCCCGGCATGAACTGAGCGATGCTCAGGCCTTCATTGAACTCCTCGGCGCTCAGCCAGCCGTATTGCTCAACCAGGGTGTGGCGCAGCCACACGATCGAGCCGCCAAAGCCGGTGGCGCCGACCACGAAATGCGCCCAGTAGAGCTTGAGCAGGCTGGGGCGCGGGCGCTGCGAGTCGGGTATCCGGTCAACTGGGGACATCATCGTCTATGCGCAGCGCCCGCAGGCACGGGCTTAATAGAGTTCGGGAACGTAACGCTGGGTGGACTTGCGCGGCCGACGATAACCGTCATCGGGTTGGCGTGGCGGAAGATCGACTTCAACAGACGGCGTGTCATTGTACGGAATCTGGCTAAGCAGGTGCGCGATGCAATTGAGACGGGCGCGCTTCTTGTCATCGGCGTCCACCACATGCCAGGGCGTCCGTGCACGATCGGTTCGTTTGAACATGAGGTCTTTGGCGCGCGAGTAATCGACCCAGTGGCGTCTTGATTCGACATCCATCGGCGAGAGCTTCCAGCGCTTGATCGGGTTGCGGATGCGCGCCTGAAAGCGGCGCTCCTGCTCCTCGTCGTTCACCGAGAACCAGTATTTGATGAGCACGATCCCCGAGCGCACCAGCATGTCTTCAAACAGGGGCGCCGCGCGCAGAAATTCCTCATGCTCGGTTTCAGAGCAAAAGCCCATGACCGTTTCGACTCCCGCGCGGTTGTACCAACTGCGATCAAACAGGACGATTTCCCCGCGGGCAGGTAGCTCGGCAACATAGCGCTGGAAATACCACTGTCCGCGCTGGCGTTCGGTCGGCGTGCCGAGCGCAACCACACGGCAAATCCGTGGGTTCAGGCTCTCGGTGATGCGCCGTATCACCCCGCCCTTGCCCGCCGCATCGCGGCCTTCAAAGATCACCACAACTTTGAGTCCTTGCAGGCGCACCCATTCCTGCAGCTTGATCAACTCGAACTGGAGGCGCGCCAGTTCATTGATGTATTTGTATCGCTTGCCTGCCTTGCGCGGTCTGCCCTGGTCCTTATCGAGGGTCCAGTGACGTTCAAGCGCTACTTCTTCTTTGATGTTGGCGAGCACCTCGCCTGCCTTGGCGCTCACTTGATTACGGCGTTTCCTGGGCATTCTGGCCTCCTCCGAGCGGTTCGCCGGCACCGGTGCGCTCAATGATCATGCGATAGTGCTCCGGGCGTCGATGCTTGGCGAAGTTGAACACATTCTGGCGGAATCGATCGCCCAGCGCGAGGTCGGCGTTGACAAAGATCAGTTCATCGTCCTCTGACTGGCTCTGCGCCATGATCTCGCCACTCGGGGAGATGATCACCGAGCCTCCGATCATGTGAAACCCGTCCTCGAATCCGGCCTTGGCGGCGGCCGCAACCCACAGGGCGTTCTGATAAGCGCCGGACTGCAAAGTGAGCAGATGGTGAAACATGCGCAGATGGGGAGGCTCGTGCCAGTGGATGTTCACTGAGGGGGTACTGAAACCCAGGGTGACGATCTCCGCGCTCTGCAATCCCAAAACCCGGAAGGTCTCTGGCCAGCGGCGGTCATTGCAGATGCACATGCCGATTCGGGTCTGCATGGTTTGCCAGACGCGGAATCCCTCGTCACCGACCTGGAAATAGCGCTTCTCGAGATGTTGAAACGGGGCTGCGGGCTTATGGTCGGCATGCCCCGGCAGGTGGATCTTGCGATAGCGCCCGACAATGCGTCCGGAGTCATCGACCAATATTTGAGTATTGAATCGCTCGCCGCGTTCGGTGAGTTCGGCATAGCCCAGGGTGAAGCCGATCCGCAGTCGCGCGGCAGTCTCAAATAGCGCCCGGGTTTGCGGCCCCGGCATTGCGCGCTCGAAGAAGGCGTCGAGCTCGTCGGCGCTATCTATCCAGTAGCGCGGAAAGAAGGTGGTCAGCGCGAGTTCCGGAAACACCACCAGACGGGCACCGCGCTGCGCGGCCTCTTGCATCAACGCCACCAGCCGAGCCACGGCCGCGGCGCGGGTGTCAGCGCGATGAACCGGCCCCATTTGCGCCACCGCCAATCCGAATCCACGCGCCGCCATTACCGATACCCCCTGAACCTGGCACCTCGGTTTGGTCGAGGCTCAGGCATACTCGTTGCTTCCAGTCTGCCATCCTATCGACCCTCCAGGGGAATCACAAACATGTCCGGTTTCTCACCGTTGCATCTGTCTGCCCTTCGTTCCGCACAACGCTTGATCGCACTGGCCTGCTGCGCATTGGTATTTTGTACGGCAAAGGCCGACACACCGTTGAAGTTCTCGCTCAATTTCAAGCCGGATGGTTCGAATGCGGCCTGGTTCCTGGCCTACGAGCGTGGCTATTTCAAGGACGCAGGACTCGATGTCACGCTGGATACGTCAGGGGGGACCGGGGACGTCGTGCAGCGCCTGGGGTCCAACACCTACGACATGGGGTGTGCCGACCTGGGGACGGTGATTGAGTTTGCCGGGCGCAATCCGCAGCAGGCGCCGGTCACAGTCTTTGTCATCTACGACCGCTCGCCGCTGGCCATTGTCAGTTTCAAGAAAACCAATATCAACAAGCCTGCCGATCTGATCGGCCGTCGTATGGCGGCACCGGCGAGCGACGGGGCATTCCGCATGTGGCCGACCTTTGCCAAGGCCGCCGGAATTGATCCGACCAAGGTGTCCAACCAGAACATCGATATCCGCGTGCGTGAAACCATGCTGTTCCGCGGCGATGCCGATGCAGCCTTTGGCTATGACTCGACGATGTGGTTCAACCTGAAACCGCTCGGGGTCAAGCTGGAAGAGGTCTCATTCATTCGCTACGCCGACTATGGTCTGGATTTCTACGGCAACTCGCTCATGGTTTCGCGCAAATTCCTCGCCGAAAACCCGGCCGCGGTTGAAGCGTTCACGCGGATCAGCGTTCGTGCCTGGCGCGAGGCCATGGCCGACCCGGTGGCGGCTGTCGCGGCGCTGCGCAAGCGCGATTCGCTGATCAGCGCAGAGGTTGAAATCGAGAAACTGAAATGGTTGACTGAACACCAACTCACCACTGCCAAGACCCGTGCCGATGGCTTGGGTGCGCTTGATCCGGCGCGTCTGGACAAGCAGATCAGCGCGATTACCGAGGCGTTTGCACTACCGGTCAAACCGTCTGCCGGTGCGGTCTATGACGCGCGCTTTCTGCCCGCACGTGCCGAGCGGCAGGTGCCCTGAGCGTCAAGGCGGATACGTGATCGCGCGCTCCTGTACGGCTGCGTCCCGCGCGCCCTCTGTGACGTGCGCTACCCGCGCGCGCGTCCGGCGGGGCAGGTGGGCAGAAACTCAAAGCTGAAACGCGATGAGCAGGAGCAGTCCTTCGGCGGTGTCGCGCAGCAGCGTGGGTGGCTGTGCGACATAGCGCTGGCACGGTTTGGCCAGCGCATCGATCCAACGCATCAGTTCGGCGATGTCTGCGGGATCGTAGAAGGCCGCCATTGATTCAAAGTTCAAGAACAGACTGCGCCCGTCCAGATTGACCGATCCGCACAGCGCGATGGCGTCGTCAACGATCATCGCCTTGGCATGCATCATGAGTGGATGCAGGTGGATGCGACCGCCAGATTGCGCGAGGCTGCGCAAGGCGCGGTGTCTGGCCAGATCAGCCAGCGGATGATTTGAGCGGGCTGGCAGGTAGAGATCAACGGCAACCCCGCGAGTGGCGGTATGGCACAGTGCATCCAGCAAGCCATCGTCAGGAACGAAGTAGGGGCTGACCGCAACCACTCGATGTTCGGCGCGGTAAAGTGCGGTGAGGAGCAGGGTGTAGACCGTGTCTTCGCCCTGATCGGGTCCGCTGGGTACCATTTGGGCTGCATGATGAGGCTCTGCTGCGGGCAGATCCGCCCGGCAATTTTCCTGCACCCGGGCATGCGACAAGTCCTCGGGCGCGGTGCACGGCGCGCGACCCGAAGCAGCACTGTCCTGATCGTTCCGTGGGTCAACGCGCCGCGCTGGCGATTTGCCAGCCGGGCGAGGCGCCGGACCGGAGACTGTGCCGTTGGCCTGCTCCCAGGTGGACTCAAACAGCGCCTGCGCCTGTCTGGCGAGCGGGCCGGTCACCTCATAGGTAAGATCGATCCACGCGGTGCGGGACCGCGTGGAAGTAAAGTATTCGATCGCGAAATTACGGCCGCCTGCCCATAAGATGTGCTGGTCAGCAATGGCGCATTTGCGATGATTGCGAGCGTTGGCGCGTCCTTGCAGGGACCAGCGCCAAAGGGGCATGAACCGGCGCACCTGTACGCCTGCTTTGCGCAGCCGATTCAGATCGGTCGACCGGATATGAAACGACCCCAGCGCATCGAGTAACAGGCGCACCCGGACACCGGAGCGGGCCGCGCGGGCAAGCTGGGCGCACAGCGAGGATCCGATCGAATCGCGTCCCAGGATATAGCTTGAAAGGTCCAGTTGGTGGCGGGCAGAGTCGATCAGATGCCGGAGCGATTCGAGCGAGGCTGCGCCATCGCTGTGAAAGTCCACCGCCTGATTGGTCACCGCCGGGGGTATGCGTAATCCGGCCATGGTGGCCGCTGCCCACGCGGGCAGCGAGACCGATGTGGCCGGCGGTTTGGCGTGCGCCGTCACCGCCGGCCAGCGGCCCAAGGTGCGCGTTCCGAACAGAAGAAAGATCGGGATCGCCACATAAGGCACCGCCACGATGGCAAGTACCCAGGCGATGGCGGCTGCGCTGCGGCGATGGCCACGCCGCAGGTGCGTGCTGATCACATACAGCAGCAGTCCACCGAGGACACTGGCCGCATAAAGGCTCGGGGAAAACGCGAGGCTACGAATGAATTCGGACACCTGCGTGCTCAGCCCGAGGTTGCCTCAGCCCTCAATGACCCGGGTCGCGATGAATATTGTCGACCCAGTGCACCTCTTCAGGCGTTTCGACCATGGGAATGTCCAGATTCACCACGACGGGTTCCTGACCGGTACGCACCAGCACGCACGAGAGCGGTTCATCGTCGCGGGCGTTGATTTCCTGATGCGGCACATAGGGCGGCACATAGATGAAATCGCCCGGACCAGCCTCGGCAATGAATTCGAGCTGATCACCCCAGCGCATGCGGGCATGGCCGCTCACGATGTAGATGACGCTTTCTACCGGCCCATGGTGGTGCGCGCCGGTCTTTGCCTTTGGGTGAATGACGACGGTGCCGGCCCATAGTTGTTCCGCACCGGCGCGGGCATGGGTGATCGCCGCAGCGCGGTTCATCCCCGGTGTCTGCGCGGTGTTGATATCAAGCTCGTTGGCGTGCACAACTCGCACGCCCTTATCGCGCCACTGAGAAGGTTCGGTCATAGTGTCCTCGTTGGTTGATGGGGGCCGCTCGCGGTCGAGCTGCGATCATGACTGCCCATGCTATCGCGAAATCGAGTCCATCCCGTAACCTTGCACGAACGCCCCGCACCTGCGCGATCCTTTGCCGGTATTGCGCCGCCGGCCTCACTTCACCAAAGCGACCGATTTCACTTGTGCCCACACAGCCTGCCCTGGGTGCAGGCCGAGCGCGGCGATCGCGCGCTGTGTGAGGCGGGCAAGCAGGGTTGCGTCGCCACAGCGCAGACTGATCAATGCCTGTGCCGGGTGCTTGTCGGGATTGATCGACTCGACCACACAGTGCAAATGATTCTGAATGCTGGTGTCGGTGGCGTGTTGCAAAGTGATGCTGACGTCACGTGCAAGCACCCGCAGGCGGACCCGATCACCCAGGCCGAGCTGACTGTCCTGTAGCCAAAGCCGCCCTTGCGCGCAATCGACTGCAATCAGATGCCACAGCTCATCGCGTTCGGCGACGATGCCCTCGATGAGGGCCCCAACGTCCTCGCCAAGCGAAATCGGCACCTCGACCGAGGCGAGCACGTCACCCACTGGGCCACATGCACGCGCCCGGCCTCGCTCAAGTACCACCAGCGTGTCAGCCAGGCGCGCGACTTCGGCTGCGGCGTGCGTCACGTAGAGCATCGGGATGCTGAGCTGGTCACGCAGCGCTTCAATCCAGTGCAAAATCTCCTCGCGTCGCGCGAGATCGATAGCAGCCAGCGGCTCATCGAGCAACAAGAGACGCGGGCGTAGCGCAAGGGACCGCGCAATCGCCACGCGCTGCCGCTCACCACCCGATAACTGGGCGGGCATGCGGTGCAGCAAATGTCCAATACCTAAAAGTTCGATGGCTGTGCGTAGCGAGGCCTCACCTTGCGCCGGACCTGCCCGCTTCAATCCGTAGCGCAAATTGCCGGTAACGCTGAGGTGAGGAAACAGGCTCGCCTCCTGGAACACGTAGCCGATAGAACGCTGCCAGGTGGGGAGGTGAATGCCGCACGCACTATCGTCCCAGATCGCGCCGCCGACGGTTATCAAGGCATCGTCGGCACGTTCCAACCCGGCAACACAGCGCAGCAGCGTTGTCTTGCCGGCACCTGAAGCGCCAAATAGCACAGTGATTCCGTTGGCCGGAACGGCAAGGTTTACGTCGAGCGAGAACTCGCTGGCGGCCGCCACGCCTTGATCTGCACGCTGCTCTGCGCCGTGATCAGTGTCCGGACGGCCGGTCTCTCGTTTGAGGCGGCGCGTGCCACGGGTCAGTCGCAGCCGCACACCGATGCTGCTCTCGGTCACTGCATCACCTGATGTGCATCGCGCTGCAGGCGGGTCATGGCGAGCAGCACCAGAAACGCGAACACCACCATGCCGCCCGCGAGCCAGTGCGCCTGAACATAGTCCATTGCTTCCACATGGCCGTAGATTTCGGTCGACAGCACCCGAGTCCTCCCGGGAATGTTGCCGCCGATCATGAGGACAATGCCGAATTCTCCGATGGTGTGGGCAAACGTGAGCACCGCCGCGCCGATGTAACCCGGTAATGCCAGCGGCAGCGCGACGCTGAAGAAGGCGTCAATCGGGCGGGCGCGCAGCGTGGCCGCCACCTCCATCGGACGCTGCCCGATCGAACGAAAGGCACTTTGCAAGGGCTGCACAGCAAAGGGCAGCGAATAGATGAGCGAACCGACCAGTAAACCGGCAAAGGTAAACGGCAGCAGACCCAGTCCAAGCCGTTGCATGACCTGCCCAATCGGCCCACTAGGGCCGAGCAGCACCAGCAGATAAAAACCGATAACCGTCGGTGGCAGCACCAGGGGGAGCGTGACCAGCGCGCCAATCGCTGCGCGCCAGCGTGACGCGGTGCGCGCCAACCACCAGGCGAGCGGCGTTGCAATGACGAGCAAGAGCAGCGTGGTCAGTCCGGCAAGCTTGAGCGTGAGTGTCAGCGCGCCCAGAGTCTCCTCCGGTAAGGGAAAGGCATTCACAGCAATCGCTCCAAGCTGTTGCTCATCCGTTTTGCCTGTTGATTCTGCATTGCGACGCCTCACGGCCACACCGCGCGACGCTATGCTAATGTACCTTCAACAATGCCGGATTCAACGGAGCAATTCATGGTTTCTGTGTCTCTTTATCGTTACAGCCTGGTGGTACTGGCGCTGGTTGCCGCGACTACCGGTTCGCCGGTGCGCGCCCAGCAAGTGACTGATGCCTGGGTGCGCGGTACGGTCAAAGGGATGGATGCCACGGGCGCATTCATGCACATCGAAGTGGCTGCTCCGATGAGTTTGATTGGCGCATCGAGCCCGGTGGCGGGATCGGCCCAGGTGCACCAGATGTCGATGAGTGGCAATGTCATGAATATGGGGCCGGTCGACCAGGTGCCGATCGTCCCGGGCAAGCCGGTTGACTTGGCACCGGGTGGCTACCACGTGATGTTGATGAATCTGAAGCAGGAACTGACCACTGGCGATACCGTGCCGATCACACTGCGGTTCCGCCAGGCCGATAACAGCGTGAAAAGCGTCGACGTGAAAGCCCAGGTGCGCGCGCTGGCAGGGGGCAACAGCGGCGGGCACATGCATTGATTGCTCATGCGCTGGTGAACCTGGCGATCATCGGCTCGCTGATGCGGCCATGAAGCTGCGGGTTCTCTCCGAGAAGGATTGCCGCGCCGTGCTCGATATGGCGCAGGCGATCGAATTGCAGCGCCAGGCGTTCCAGCATTTGGCTGATCAGCGGGCGATCGGCGGGCTGCGCAGCGTTGCGCAAGGCGACGATCCGCCGAGTGTGACGATCTTCAACCCCTGCTTTCTCACCGGCGGTGCCGGATTCGGCATCAAGGTGGTGTCGGATTTTGAGCGTAATGCCCTGGCCGGTCTCACCCGATTGAGTGCACTGGTGGCGGTATTTGATGGACGTACCGGGCATCCGGAGGCGGTAATGGAAGGCGGCTATCTGACCGATGTACGCACCGGAGCCGGGGTGGCTCTGGCTGCTTCGTTGATGGCACGAACCAATAGCCACAGTCTCACCTTGATTGGCGCCGGGCGGATCAGTTGGAACGTGCTGCTGGCGGTAGCGCAGATGTTCAAGCTGCAGCGGGTGCAGGTGCACACGCGAACCCGCGCCCGCGGAGAGCGCTTTGTTGCAATGGCGCAGGCGCTTGCGCGGATCGAAGGCAGCGGTGTCCCGGGCGACACAACGCTCGTCGATGACCCGGCGCCTGCCATTGGGCAGGCCGATCTGGTGATCGCGGCGACAACGTCGAGCACGCCGGTTATTCACGGCGATTGGCTGCGGCCCGGGACCTTTGTCGCGACAGCCGGCAGCTATTCGGCAAATGCCAGGGAAGTCGATAGCGCAGCGGTGAAGCGAGCCAGCGTGCGGGCCGTAGACAGTGTGCGCGACAGCCTGGACCGGGTGGGTGACTATGTGATTCCACTCACCGAAGGCGTGATCGAGCGCAGCTCGGTGGTGGATTTCGCCAGCATCGTGGCGGGTCGCACCCCAGGTCGCGAAACACCTGAGGACATCACTTATTTCAAATCCTGCGGCGTGGCGGCGCAAGACTTGATCACTGGGCAACACATCGCACGCGAGTGCGCACGGCGCGGGCTGGGCACGCTCATCGAACTGGGTGGCGAGAGTTCGACTGAGCAGGGTTTCTGAGGCCATGCATCAACTCGCGATCAAGGGTGGTCGCATCGTGTCCTCGCAGGGTGCGGTCGACCAGACCCTGCTGATCGATGCGGGACGCATCATTGCGCGTTTGTCGCCCGGTGAGCCGTATAGCGCGCGCGAGGTGATTGATGCGACCGGGATGAGTGTCTATCCGGGCCTGGTAGATGCGCATGTGCATCTGCGCGATCCGGGGCTGACCCACAAGGAAGATTTTGAAAGTGGCACCGCGGCTGCCGCGGCCGGTGGCGTGACCACGGTGATGGTGATGCCGACCGACAAGCCGCTTACGTTGACCGCAACTCTGTTTGAAGAAAAGCGCCAGCTTGCGCACGGTCGTGCAAGGGTGGATTTCGCGCTTCAGGCAGGACTCGGACCTGACATTGCCGAGGTGCCCGGTCTGGCTGCCGCGGGCGCGATTTCATTTGAGATTTTCATGGCCGATTTCGCTGCACCGCTACGACTGGCCAACGCCGCGGAATTGCTGCGCTGCCTGACTGCGGTGGCAAGGACCGGCCGGATCGCCGGTATCAGTGCCGGCGATGACAGCATCGTTGCCGCTCACAGCAGACCGGCGACGCAAGACCCGCGTGCCAGCCGGCAGGCGTTTCTCGATTCGCGCCCTGCGGTGGCCGAAGCCGCGGGCCTTGCGCAGGCCCTCGTGCTGGCGCGCGCATGTGACGCAGCGATTCACATCCGGCAGGTCAGCAGCGCAATGAGTGTGGCGTTGCTGAGTGGGTCACGTGGCGTCGCCGCAGTATCGGCCGAGGTGACGCCGCACAATTTGCTGCTCGATGCAGCCGACCTGCTGCAACGAGGGCCCATCGCTAAAGTGCTGCCACCGCTTCGCACGGAGGCCGACCGCATTGCACTGCGCGCGGCGCTCGGCACTGGGCTCATCGACATGGTCGCGACGGATCACGCCCCCCATTTGCCCAGCGAAAAGGCAGCCGGTGAGATTGACCTGAGTAAAGCGCCCGGGGGCCTGGCGGGTTTGCAAACCTGGCTGCCATTGATGCTGCGCATGGTGAGCGATGGCCTGATGGATGAAGGCACGCTAGTGCGAGCCTGTTGCGAAGCCCCCGCGCAACGCTTCGGCCTGTACCCACGCAAAGGGTCGCTGCAAGCGGGTGCTGACGCGGATATGGTCATCATCGATTTGCGCCGGCCGAGCGTGATCCGCAATGCCGATCAGCTCAGCCGAGCGGCGCAGACGCCTTTTGATGGATGGAATGTCCCTGGCACACTGGTAATGACCCTGCTGCGAGGGCAGGTGATCGCACGGGACGGCCGCACGCTCGGTTCGCCGCGCGGTGAATTCCTGCCTGGACGCACTGCTTAGGTAAAGCCATGCAACCGCCGTGTGGCTTCAGTGGGGCCCGCGCGCCGTCCATTGGGTTGCGCAGGTTCGCATCAGGGCGATGTGCCCGATGCGCAGCTGACCCTAAAGGTCGAGACCTTCAATACGCGTCACCAGTGCGGCGAGCGCCTGGCATCCGAGCACGATGTCAGTATCGGTGGTGTTCTCGACAATGTCATGACTGCGCCCACCGATGCTCGGAACAAACAGCATCACGCTGGGCAGCACGCGACCCACAATCATGGCGTCGTGACCGGCACCGCTCACCATGCGCATCGAAGGCTCGCCCAGGGCGCACGCTACCTCATCACCGAGTGTAACCAACCGTGCGTCCATCAGCGTGGGCAGGCTGCTGGCGATCGACTGCGCTTTGACCGTGACGCCGGCCCGACCATCCATGGCATGCACCTGCGCGAGCAACCCCTGCTCGATGCGATCCAGTATTTCAAGCGAAGTGTCACGAAACTCAACGACCATTTCGGATTCGCTCGGCACCACGTTGGCGGCACCCGGACGCACCATCATCATGCCGACATTCCATACCGTATCGGCACCGCCCAGCGTCGCCACTTCGGTATGCACCCAATGGGCCAGGTGAATCAGCGGACGGGCGGCATCGCGACGCAGCGCGATTGGCGTGGTACCCGCGTGGTCAGCCTGACCGCCGCAGGTGATGCGAAACCGCCGGATACCGACAATGCCGGTGACCACACCCAAGCGCAGTCCGGCGGCTTCCAGCCGCGGACCTTGTTCAATGTGCGCTTCCAGATAGGCCTTATGGCGCTGCGGGTCACGGACCCAGACCGATCCCCCGTAGTTGGCGCGGGTAATGGCGGCGTTCAGGGTCTCGCCGCCAGGCCCGCTCGCTCGCGCCATGTCCGCATCGCTCAAGTCTGAGCAAAAGGCACGACTGCCCAGACAGGATAAATACGTTCCTTCCTCATCCTGAAAGGACACGACATCCACACCCAGGGTGCGGTCCAGGCCTTGCTCGATGCGCGATCGGGTGATTTCCAAGCCGTAAATAACGCCCATCGCGCCATCGAGCCAGCCGCCTCGCGGCACGCTATCGGTGTGCGAACCAATCACCACGGCACGATCCGCGCGTGCACTGATCCCGGCCACATTGCCCACCCGATCGATGCGTGCGGTGAGCCCCGCTTCAGTCATGCGGTCACGCAACCATCGACGCGAGGCCTGATCGGCTTCGCTGTACGACACGCGATCGACGCCCGTGCCACAGGCACCAAAGCGAGCCAGCGCGCGCATATCGGCCAGCAATCGCTCGGCGTTAATTTGAGTCATGGTTTGGAGCCTCCGTGCATGAGATCAGCTTCCGCATTGCTATTACTTGTTTGTAAATGAATGCAATTCATCAGTTGCCCGAGATGAACGGGCATTGCGCTGATGCGCGCGGCATGCAACGTAGCCCACAGCAGGCTCTGGTTAGAACTCAACACGGGACAGCCATGGCTTGCCTCTAACGATTCGATGCAGGCGAACGTCGGCAAGTCAGTTGCGAGCAGCACAATCGCTTGCGGCGCACCCCCGACAATGGTGCCGACAAAGTGCGTCAATTGCGCACTGTCCACCCAAGGCACCTGCGCCATCTGGGTGATGTCCAGTGTGGCGTCCGCAGTGATCGTATAGCCCGCTGCCTCGAAGAACGGTCGGGCCAGCGCGTGAATGGCTGCCGGATAGGGGGTGCCGAGTGCAAAGCGACGAATACCCAGTGCTGACAAAGCGTCCCGTAGTGCCGTCCAGGCCGATACGCACGGCACACCAGTGCGCGCACTGAGCTTGCTCATGGCCTGCTCATTCCAGTCGCGCGCCATGATGAAGGTGGTGACCATATCGGCATAGGCAATCACATCCACACCGGTGGCGGCCAATTCATCGACCGCCCGATCGACTTGCCGTTCCATGCGCTCGATGGCCTCGTGGGTGAGTGCCCCGCGTGCCATCACCCGGGTGGCATATGCTGCGACGCCAGCGGGCAACACCGACCACCATTCCGGCTCGATGACCGAGTTGTTGGCTGGCACCACCAGACCGATGCGCCCAGCGCGTCCATAGACCGGCCGTGATCGTGGCGTGGCGATCGAACTTTGATCAATCGGGTTGGGCATGAGAGAACTTCACGGCAAGCGCCCACCGATTGACCTCGCGGTCAAAGAACTGACCAAACTCGGGGCCAGAGAGAAATTGCACGGTCATGCCCGGCTTCTCGAAGGCGCGCACGAGATCGGGCATTGCCACGATGCGTCGCAGCTCAGACTCAATGCGCGCCACGATGGGCGCCGGAGTTGCCGCAGGCGCCATCACCCCGGTCCAGCCACTCATTTCCATCTGCGGATAACCCGACTCGATCAGTGTCGGAACATCGGGCAACAAGGGGCTGCGCTGGGCACTGGTGACGGCGAGCGCACGAACCTTTCCGGCGCGAATGTTCTGATACGACACCGAGAGCGAATCAAACATGAACTCGACCTCACCCGCCAGCAGCGCGGTCGTGGCGGCCGGGGCACCACGGAATGGAACATGCACTGCGTCATAGTTGGCGTAGTACTTCATCAACTCGCCTGAGAGTTGAATCGTGGTGCCGGTGCCATTGGATGCGAAGTTGAGTTTGCCCGGATTCTGCCGGGCGTACTCGACAAATTCAGCCACATTGCGTGCGCTGATTTTGCTGCCCACGACCAGCACATTGGGCACGCTGCCAAGCAAGGCAACCGGGACCAAGTCTCGCTTGGTATCAAAAGGCAGACTCGGATAGAGCGACACATTGATCGCATTGGGTGGACCTGCGAGCAGCAGTGTGTAGCCATCGGGCGATGACTTGGCGACAAAATCGGTGCCGATGTTGCCGCCGGAGCCCGATCGATTCTCAACCACCACCGGTTGACCCAGCGCTTCGCTCAATTTGGGGGCCACCATGCGCGCGGTGAAATCGGTGATGCCCCCCGGTGGGAACGTGGCAACCAGGCGCAGAGGCCGCGCGGGCCACGCTGAAAGCGGATTGCTTTGTGCCGATGAGGGCGCCGGCACGAGGCTAAAACAAGAAAGTATCACCAGGCTGGAGCCATACAGGAGGATCAGACTGGCCCGAGGCAGCAGTGACCAGCCCGCGCCGCACCGCAGAATCAAACGTGCACAAGCGTCGGTTGTGCAACGGGCACTATGCAGTACAGTCAGGCCGACCCAACGCAATACGGTGCGGTCCACGCGAATCTGCTGGTGAATCGTTCGATACAAAGACATGAGGCGGCTCATCGGTCGCAGGCAACAGGCGCGAGTGTAAAGCCTGGCATCACATTAAAACCTGGCCGTCACTCCACCGTTGCGCCGGACACTTTGACCAGCTTGCCCCAGGTGATCAGTTCGTCGCGAATCAGCTGACGAAATTCAGCCGGCGTGCTCAGCATCGGATCCAGACCGTTGCGTGACAGCACGCGCTCGAGAAATTCTGGCGACCGCACGACTTGCGCGATGCTGGTGGCGAGACGGTTTACCACCGGCTCGGGCAGATTCGCCGGGCCGACCACTCCGAACCAGGATGTCACCTCGAGTCCTGGCACGTTCTGCTCAGCCACCGTGGGGAACTCGGGCCGCGAGGCCAGCCGCTGCGGCGTGGTTGCTCCCAGCACGCGCAATTTGTTCTGACGCAGGAACGGATCGGCCACATTGAGATTGACCACCATCAGGGCGATCTCGCCGCTGACCAGATCGGCCATGGCGGGCGAGGCACCTTTGTAGGGCACATGGGTCAATTTGAGATCGTTGACGTGGCAGAAATTCTCCAGCGCAATATGCGCGTAGGTGCCCACGCCAATCGTCCCATAGCTCAGCCGACCGGGACGAGCGCGTGCCAGTGCCACCAGTTCAGGCATGGTGCGCGCGGGCACCTGGGCATTGACCACCAGCACCGGAAAATTCTGCGCAACCAGGGCTATAGGGCTGAAATCGCGCAGCGGGTCGTAGGGCAGGTTGCGATACAGGTGCGGGTTGACCACCAGCATGGCCGCTTCAGTCAACAGCAGCGTATAACCATCGGCTGGTGCCCTGATGACTTGTTCGGCAGCCAGGATCTTTCCGCCCCCGGGCTTGTTCTCCACAATAACCGGCTGCCCCCATGACTGCGCAAGGCGCTGTCCGAGCATGCGCCCGAGCAGGTCCGTCACTCCACCCGGCGGGCTCGGCAAGACGATCTTGACCGGACGCAGCGGAAACGCCGGGCCGCTATCGGCCCTCGCAGCCGTGCCACCGATGGTGAGACAGGCCGCGATGAATAGAACGAGCGTACGCACCCGGCGGTTGCCTTGCGCCCTAGCGGGCAAAACGCGGCAGGATGCGCAGCGCGTTGTCACGTTCGATCGCGCGCAGATCGGCCGCCGATAGTTTGAGATCGGCCAATTGGTCGACCCAGATCTGCGGTGACCAGAACGGGAAGTCGGTGCCAAAGAGCAGCTGCGACACACCAAACAGTTCACGCGCCGCGTTGAACGACACCGGGTTGGTGGCATTCACGATGTCGTAATACTGCCGCTTGAATTCATACAGCGCGCCATTGGGGATGCTGGCCGCAAGCTCTTTGCGCGTGCCTGCCACGGCGGCAATGCGGCCCGCCAGCATCGGCAACGCCCCCCCGGCATGAGAAAAAATGAATCGGATGTCAGGGCAGCGGCCGAACGTGCCGCTGAAGAGCAGCGAGGCAATGGCACGAGTGGTGTCAAACGGAAATTCGATCGTCGGCGCGGGCAACTCGGGCAATACACCGGCGCAGTAATCAGCCGCGTGAGGATGGAAGTACACCACCGCGCGACGCCGGTTGAGCTCATCGAACACGGGTGTGAGGCGCGCATCGCCTGGCCACATCGCGCCGTAATTGGTCATTAATCCGAATCCATCGGCGTGCAGCACGTCGCAGGCGTACTCGATCTCACGCAGGCTGCCGTCGACATCGGGTAGCGGCAGAGCGGCAAACACCCCAAAGCGTCCCGGATAGTCGGTGGCCATACGCGCGGCGTATTCATTGCAATCACGCGAGATGCTGATCGAATCGGCCGCCTCGCCAAACCAGCAGCCGGGCGAGGAAATGGATGTGATGGAAGTGGCAACACCGGCCCGATCCATCGCGTCGAGAGACACCTGCGGACTCCAGGCGGCCATCTTGGGCATGTGCACATGCGCGATCCGTTCGATCTCGCTGCGCCGCTGCTGCAGGTAGCGCGGCGGCACAATGTGATGATGAGTATCAATACGATGGGCTGCGGGCAGGGTCATGGTGAGGTCTCCGGGGCGGGCGGCTTCGTGCTAATTCGCTCGGGTGCGCAAGGTTGAGCGGGCGCTAGATTATCATTGAGAAGTCTGTTCAGAATGACCAAAGCAAGGCTGTGCCTCTTGGATACTATCGATCGAGCCATCACCCCCGGACAATCCGTCGGCCAACCGGTCAGACGCAAGGAAGACGTTCGCTTACTCAGCGGACGTGGTCAGTTCAGTGATGATTTTCGGATCGAGGGGCAGCTCTACGCCGCAATTGTCCGTTCGCCGCATCCGCATGCCCTGATTCGATCCATTGACGCAAGCGCCGCACGCGCCATGCCCGGTGTTCACGGCATCTTCACGGGCGCCGATTGTCTGGCCGATGGGCTGGGGGCGATTCCGCACAGTCCGGTGCCATCGACCCGCCATGACATGAAGCTGCACGGTCGCGGCGGTAGCCCGGTGTTCATCGGCCCGCACGTGCTGCTGCCGGCCGATCGCGCGCGCCATGTCGGTGAAGCCGTTGCCATGGTGGTCGCTGATTCGGTGGGTCGCGCGCAGGACGCGGCTGAGGCGGTCGTGGTCGACTATGAGGAGTTGCCCTGGATTGCGCAGTGGGACCAGGCACTTGCCCCTGGTGCTCCCACGGTCTGGGACGAGGTCCCTGACAACACACCGGTCGATACCTGGTTCGGTGACCAGGCGGCGACCGACGCGGCATTTGCCGCCGCCGATCGTGTCGTACGACTCGATCTGCACATCGGGCGGGTGACGGCCGTGGCCATGGAACCGCGCGCCGCGCTTGGGCATTTTGATGCAATCACCGGGCGCTACACCCTGTATGCGGGCAGCGGCGGCGCCGTGCGGCAAAAGCGCGAACTGGCCAGTGTGCTCGGCGTGGACCCGCAGCGGGTGCGAGTGCTCTCGTTTGACGTGGGTGGCAACTTCGGCTCGCGCAATCGGGCCTTCGTGGAATTTGGGCTGGTGCTCTGGGCGTCGGCCAAAGTCGGGCGGCCGGTGAAGTACACCGCGCTGCGATCGGAATCGTTCCTGAGCGACTATCAAGGCCGTGATCTGGCGAGCACCATTGAGCTGGCGCTGCGGCGCGACGGCCGGTTTCTTGCGCTGCGGGTCTCCAACGTCAGCAACCTGGGTGCGCGCTGCGTCTCGCTCTCACCGCTCAGCAAAGGCTCGGGATTGGTCAGCGGTTCGTATGACATTCCGGTGGCGAGCCTGCGCAGCCGCGCGGTGTTCACCAACACGATGCCGACCCAGGCCTATCGCAGTTCAGGCCGCCCCGAGGTTACTTACGCGATCGAGCGCCTGGTCGATCAGGCCGCCGTCGAACTGGGTATCGATCGGATCGCCCTGCGCCGGATGAACCTGGTGCGCGATCAAGCGTTTCCGTATACCAATCCGGTTGGAGCAACCTACGACAGTGGCGAGTATGGTGGCAATCTGGACCGTGCGCTGGCGCTTGCCGATGTTGCCGGCTTCGAGCAGCGTCGCAGCGCAGCGCAGGCACGCGGGCGTCTGCTTGGCTTGGGGATTGCCCATTACGTTGAGTCCTCGATAGGCTCGCCCCTGGAGCGGGCTGAGCTGAAGGTGGACGCCGCCGGGCGGTTGCGGCTGGTGATTGGCACGCAACCCAGCGGCCAGGGCCATGAGACCAGTTTTGCGCAGGTAACGGCCGCTCAACTGGGTATCCCGTTTGGGGCCATCGATGTGGTGATGGGCGATACCGATATCGTGAGTGCGGGCGGGGGATCACATTCGGGTCGGTCGATGCGTCATGCGGCCACAGTGATCAGCAAGGCTACTGTCATGCTGATTGAGCAGGCGCGCGTGCACGCGGCACAGGTTCTCGAGGCATCGATTGAGGACGTCGTGTTTGCCGATGGTCAATTCAAGGTGACGGGCACCGATTACGCAATCGACTGGTTCGAACTTGCACGCCGGATTGCTGGTCACGCGATCCTCGAAGTCGCTGCCGACAATGAAATGCATGATCCGGTGTTTCCGAATGGCTGCACGGCCTGCGAGTGCGAAATCGATCCGGAGACGGGCGAGATGCAGATCACCCGCTATAGCGCAATCGATGATGTCGGGCGCTGTATCAACCCGATGATCGTGCATGGTCAGACCCACGGTGGCATTGCCCAGGGCGTGGGCCAGGCAGTCGGCGAGCAGTGTGTGATTGATCCGCAGTCCGGCCAACCGATCTGTGGTTCGCTGATGGACTATTGCCTGCCGCGTGCTGACACCCTGCCTTCGTTTGACACCGAGATTGTCGAAGTGCTGTCACCGACCAATCCGCTCGGAATCAAAGCGGGCGGCGAGGGGGGCACGACCCCGGCTCTGGCAGTCATTGTTAGCGCCGTCCTGGATGCGTTGCGCCCCTTTGGCGTGACCTCCATCGATATGCCGGTTACCCAGCAGTCGATCTGGCGCGCCTTGCAAGAGGCGCGTGCCGCGGGCGCAGGAGCACGAGGATGAGTGCGCGGATGAGCGCGATGCACAGACATCAGTTTCTCATCGCCGTGCTGATCGGCGCAGGCGGGCTTTTGTTCGCAGCCGGGCTGCAAGCGGCTGAACCGGTACAGGATCATGCGCACGGTTATCCGCATGGTCCGGTGCGCTATGTCGTGCCCTTCCCGGTCGGCGGTGGCGTCGATGTGGCGGGCCGGATTCTTGCCCAGCGACTCACCGAGCACTATGGCAAACCTTTCGTGGTCGAGAACCGTGGCGGGGCCAACGGCAATATCGGCACGGAGATCGTGGCGCATGCCGCACCGGATGGACTTACGCTGCTTTTTACCGGTGCCGGATTTGTGACCAACCCAAGCCTCTACAGCCATGTGCCGTATGACCCGATCAAGGACTTTGCACCCGTCGCATTGATGGCACTAGGTCCCAATGTGCTGGTGGTGCACCCATCGTTGCCGGTAAAGAACGTGCAGGAATTGGTTGCACTGGCAAAGGCCAGGCCCGGGCAGATCGGGTTTGCCGGTTCGGGCAGTGGCAGCACGCCGCATCTGGCCGGCGAGTTGTTCAATCAGACTGCCGGCGTGAACATGGTGCATATTCCCTACCGCGGGACGGGGCCGGCACTGATCGCGATACTGGGTGGTGAGACGCCGGTCATGTTCTTGCCGGCAATCAACGCCGGACCGAATATTGCCAGTGGCCGGCTGCGAGGGCTGGCAGTGACCAGCCGCACCCGGCTGGCGGGCTTTCCTCAATTGCCAACGGTGGCCGAATCCGGACTGCCCGGTTATGAATCAGCGCAGTGGTATGGCGTGCTCGCCCCGGCGGGCACCGATCTGGCCATTCTCAATTCGCTCAACACAGCGACCAATCAGATCATGCACACCGATGACATGCAGACGCGCATGAACAACGACGGGCTGCAACCGATAGGTGGCACACGAGAGGCCTTTGCCGCGTTCATCAACTCCGAAATTGCCAAGTGGGCCAAAGTGATCAAGGCATCAGGCGCGCGGGTCGACTGATTTGAACTGTACACTGGTGATGGACGGGCAAGGGGAGGCGGTTTGCGTTTGCGCTCCTTTTTCAACTGAGGTGGCCATGGCACTGCTGATCGCTGGATTGATCGTATTACTGGGCATGCACTCGGTGCGTGTCTTTGCCGACCCCTGGCGCACCCGGATGATTGCGCGCATGGGCCTTGGGCGCTGGAAGCTGCTCTATAGCGTGGTGTCCCTGGTCGGTCTGCTCATGGTGATTGAAGGGTTCGGGCAGGCGCGTGAGAGCATGGTATTGCTCTGGGTACCGCCCATTGGCATGCGCCATTTCGCCGGCCTGCTGGTATTGCTCGCCTTCATTCTGCTGGTGGCGGCTTATATTCCGCGCAACGTGTTCAAGGCGCGGCTGCATCATCCGATGTTGATCGGGGTGAAGCTGTGGGCGTTTGCCCACCTGCTCGCCAATGGAGCGTTGACGCATGTGCTGCTGTTCGGTGCATTGCTGCTATGGTCGGCGATTGCCTTGCGGTCGGCCGCACAGCGCGACCGCGCTGCGGGCACGGTCTACGCCGCCGGCACCGCCGCTGGCACAGTGAGTTGTGTGCTGGCCGGTGCTGCCCTCTGGGCGCTGACGGCGTTCTGGCTGCACGGTGTTTTGATCGGCGTGCGCCCGTTCGGCTGATCGCGGCGCGACCTTTCAAGCCCCTTCGGTCACCGGCAGGATCAAGACCGAAGGGTGATCGGACGAATGATGAACGGTGTCACTGCCGATCTTGGACGGTGAGTAATAGTGCGTCCACAGCACATCGGTCAGGGTGGAATCGCCGTTCACCAGCTCGAGGCGTACGCGGCTGCCTTTTTTGAACCGATGTGCCATCGGCTCGAGTGCCACCACACCGAACATCCAGGCTGGATCGGAATAGCGATAGGTCCTGCCTGGCGCAGGATGCGCGTCGCTGGCACTGACCGGCTCGAGTGAACCATCGTTGAGCGAGGTGACGCTGCCGCTCGGACGCGCGCTCAGGCGATGCTCGACGTAGCGCACATGCGCCGGTTGCCGGCCTTGATCTGTCTCCGCGTTGGTCTGTTGATCGGCTCATAATAATGGAAGTGTGCGATCACGAATTGGAGTGTGCGAAGTCATGACACACGCACAGGGAGGCAAGAATGTTTGAGTATTTCGAGGGCAACTACACCTGGAACATGGCGGTCAATCTGGCTCTCGGCATGGGCGCGAGCGCCGGCGACCTGGACGATGCCTGCCGATCGCTGCGCGCGGTGGCACGCAACCGTGATGACGCCGCAGCCGAGCAGTGGTTTGACGCCTGGCACGCAGTGGGTGCGCGCCTGCAGCGCATGGCGCAGTTGGACGAATCACGCGGTCGCCGCCTGAGTGCGGCAGCCAAATATCGCCGCGCGGCCATCCAGTTTGTGCAGGCCGAGCGGATGCAGTCGGCGCATTTTGCCGGGCGCGCGCCGGTCTACGCCGCGATGCTTGAGTGTTTTGGCAAATATCTGAGCCTCGCGGGCGAGTCCTGCGAGCGGGTCGAAGTGCCCTATGAGGGCACTACGCTGCCCAGCCTGTTTGTTCCGGCGCAGCGTGGCGACAATGCGCAAGGCCCGGCACCCTGCATGATTCACTTTGATGGCCTCGATGTGAACAAGGAAATCCTGTTCATGCTTGGCATGCCACAGGCCCTGGCGCGGCGCGGCGTGAGCACGCTGGTGGTGGACAACCCGGGGGTGGGCGAATCGCTGCGGCTGCGTGGCCTGCACAATGGCCCGACACCCGAGCGTCCGGCTGCGGCGGCGCTTGATTGGCTCGGCACGCGGCGCGAGGTCGATCCCAAACGCACGGGCATCATGGCCCTGTCGCTCGGCGGCTTCCACGCGCCGCGCGCGGCTGCCTTCGAACCGCGACTGGCCTGCTGCGTTGCCTGGGGTGCGCAATATGATTGGGGTGTGGTGCAGCGCGCCCGCGCACAGGATGCGGCCAGCAGCCTGCCGGTGCCGCATTACTGGGACCATGTCGGCTGGGTGTTCGGTGTCCAGGGCATGGATGCCATTCTTGATGTGTCGTCAAAGATTTCTCTGGTTGGCATTCTTGACCGGATCCGTTGCCCGATTCTGGTCGTGCACGGTGAGAATGACCGGCAGATACCGCTTGCCAACGCACGCCGGGTCATCGAGGAATGTGTCAACAGTCCCAAACGGGAGCTATATATCCATACGCTCGCCGATGGTGGCGCTGAACATTGCAGCATCGACAATGTGCCGCTCACCTGCGAGGTGATTTCCGATTGGGTCGCCGAGACGCTGGCAGCATGAGTCTGGCCGCACCGCGTATCGCGCTGATCCATGCGACAGCGCTTGCGATGCCGCCGATCGAGGAGGCATTCGCCCGGCTGTGGCCGCAGGCGCGATGCATGAATCTGCTCGATGACAGCTTGTCGGTGGATCGTGCCGAAGCGGGTGAACTGACCGAATCCATGCGCCAGCGGTTCATTGATCTGGCGCTCTATGCCAAAGGCACAGGGTGCCGCGGCATTTTGTTCACTTGTTCGGCATTTGGTCCGGCCATCGAAGGCGCCGGCGCGGCATGCGGGCTACCGACCCTCAAACCCAACGAGGCAATGTTTGAGCAGGCGCTTGATGCCGCTGCGTGCGGCACGGGTCGCATCGGCCTGGTTGCCACTTTTGCGGCGTCAATCGAATCGATGGGCGCCGAATTGCAGCAGATGGCGCAGCGCCGGGGGCAGTCGATCGAGTCGCATTCGCTCCATGTGCCCGAAGCCATGAGTGATCTGGCCGCGGGCAACAGTGCCATGCATCATGCGAAGGTCGCGCGCGCGGTCCATACCTTGGCCGCAGCGGGCTGCGAGGTGATCACGCTTGCTCAATTTTCGATGGCTGCCGCGCAACCGCAGGCGCAGACCGGTCTGACCGTGCCGGTTCTCAGCAGTCCTGACTGCGCTGTGCTCGCCCTTAAAGGAAGAATGACCCATGAGTGAACAAGCCCGGCCCGCGATGCGTTGCTCAGTCGATCGTCTCGCCCGGTTCATCAGTACAGCGTTTGAAGCGCTCGGCATGCCACCGGCCGATGCCGCAACCGTTGGGCGCTTGATGGCTCAGGCTGATCTGCAAGGCTCCGATGGACATGGGGTGATCCGCCTGCCGTCATACGCCAGGAGGATTCGTGCCGGTGGTCTCAATCTCAACCCCAATATCCACATCGCGCAAGAGCGCGCCGGCATGGCGCTGGTCGATGGCGATAACGGCATGGGGCACCTGGTGATGTCACGGGCTGCCGAGATTGCGATAGCGAAGGCGCGCGTGTGCGGCGTGGCGTGGGTGGGGTCACGCCTGAGCAACCATGCCGGGCCCGCGTCACTCTATGCCCGCATGCCGCTCGCCCACGACATGATCGGCCTGTACTTCGCGGTCGGCAATGCCAATCACCTGCCAGCCTGGGGTGGCTTATCCATGTTGTTGTCAACCAATCCGATCGCCGCGGCGGTGCCGGCCGCCGAGGAGACCGCCATCGTTCTCGACATGGCGACGACGGTGGCCGCCTACGGCAAGGTGAAAACCAAAGCGCAGCGCGGCGAGATGATGCCCGAAGGCTGGATGGTCGATCGCACCGGTCAGCCCTTGCTTGATCCCAAGCGCGCCGATGAAGGCTTTTTGCTGCCCATCGGTGGCTACAAAGGCTATGGCCTGTCACTGATTGTCGGTTTGTTGGCCGGAACATTGAATGGTGCGGCCATGGGCCGCGGCGTGATCGACTTCAACAAGGATTTCAAGACCGTCACCAATACCGGTCAGGCGATCATGGCCATCGATCCGGGTGCGTTTGGCGATATCGAGGGTTTCAAGGCACGTGTCGATGAGGTCATTCGTGACCTGCGCGCAAGCGAGCGCATGCCCGGGGTTGAGCGGGTCTGGCTGCCCGGTGAACAAAGTGAACAGAAGCGCAACACCTACCTGAAAGAAGGCATTCCGCTACCTGCCGTCTTGGTCGCGACCCTGGATGCCTTCGCAGCCGAGATCGGTGTGCCGACCTTGCAGCGGACGGCCGAATGAACGGCGCTGCACAAATAGCGATGAGGTCGATCGCCAAAGTTGTGACACGGGTCGCGGCTCTGATCGCAGTCCAGAGTCCGCTGCCGCTGCGCGTGTCCACTGTTACGGCGGCACTCTCGGCGCTCATCGGGATTGCGCTCATTGCGCCCTGCAACGCGCAGACGTATCCGAACAAGCCGATTCGACTGATCGTGCCGCTCGCGGCCGGCAGCGCGGTGGACAACGCAGCGCGCATCCTGATGTTGCGGGTGGCGCAGGATCTGGGCACCTCGGTGGCGATCGAGAATCAACCGGGCGCATCCGGTTTGATTGGCGCCGAACGGGTGGCGCATGCTGCACCGGATGGGTACACGCTGGGGGGATTCAACGACAGCATCATGACGATGCTGCCTCATCTCCAGCCGCCGCCATCATGGGACATTCTGCGCGACTTTGAACCGATTACGCTGGTGGCCACCATTGATTGGGGACTGGTGGTCGGTGCAAATTCCACGTTACGCAACGCGGCTGATCTGATTGCCGCAGCGCGCAGCACACCCGGACGGTTGACCTTCGGGTCAGGCGGTACCGGTAGTCCGCAGCATATTGCGATGGCGTTGTTCGCCTCGCAGGCAGGCATTGAGCTCGTTCACGTCCCCTATAAGGGTGCGACTCAGGCCGCAGTTGGTGTTGCCGGCGATGAAGTGGTGAGTGCCCTGCAAGGCATCGCCACTGTCAGCTCCTTGCTGCGCGCGGGCAAATTGCGACTGATCGGTGTCGCGACTACAGCGCGCATGAGCCAGTTTCCTGAAGTGCCCACGATTGCCGAGTCGGGGTTGTCAGGGTTTGAATTCAATTCCTGGTTTGCGCTGATGGCACCGGCCGGCACTGCCCGGCCGATTATCAAGACTGTGTACGATGCCGTGCTGCGCGCGCTCGCCGATCCGGACACACGCGAGAAGCTCGCTGCCCAGGGGCTGTCGGTGCGCGGCATGCCGCCGGCTGAATTGAGTAGCGCCATTCGCGTTCAGTTGCAGCGCTATGCTGATCTGATGCGGCAGATAGGGATCAGTGCCCGATGAGGCACCGATGGATAAGCACCATCCTTGCCGTGTCGGCCTGCTTGCTCGCCGGCCATGCGCCAGCGCAGAGTTTTCCGAGCCGACCGATCCGCATCGTGGTGCCCTATGCCGCGGGTGGATCGGTGGATATTTTCGCGCGCATGATTGCACCACCGATGAGCAAGACCTTGGGGGTCGCAGTGTTTGTCGACAACCGTGCTGGAGGTGGTGCGGCGATTGGCGCTGAAGCGGTCGCGAAATCTGCGCCCGACGGCCACACGCTCTTGCTCACGCCCAATGCCCTTGCGATCATGCCGGCACTTTACAAGCAGCTCGCGTTTGATCCACTGCGTGATCTGAGCCCGGTAAGCCTGCTCATCTCGACCGACCTGGTGCTGGTGGCAAGCAGTCGCTTGAGGGCACGGACACTGAGTGAAATGGTGGCCTATGCCAAATCTCATCCCGGCATGCTCAATTATGGATCAACCGGTGTGGCCAACCCTTTGCACCTGACCATGGAAATGCTTAAGGCAGCCGCTGGCATTGACATCGTGCCGATTCCCTACAAGGGCGATGCGCCACTGAACTCTGCACTGCTGGCCGGTGAGGTTGATCTGGCCGTGCTCCCGCTGGGGGCTGCGGCGACCGGCATACATGCGAATTGGCTGCACCCGCTCGCCCTCGCGGGTGGCAATCGATCGACGTTTCTGCCCGATGTGTCCACGCTTCCCGAACAAGGATACCCTGGGTTCGAAACCGGTAGTTGGCAGGGCTTGTTCGTTGCCGCAGGAACTCCGGCCGAGATCATTGTCAGGCTGCAGCGTGCAGCGGTTGCGGCGCTTGACAATGCCGAGGCACGCGATCGTCTGCAAGGGTTCAGCCAAACGCTGGTGGGCAGTAGCGCGCAGGCGTTCGGCACGCGCTTTCGGGCCGACGTCGCCCGCTTCGCCCGGATTGTGCAGCAGGCCGGAATCGCGCTGCAGGATTAATCCGGCAGGCGCGGTCCCGGCATACGATAGTGCTACAGGCTCTTGTGGCTACCGTCACAAAGCGTGCCATTTTTCGACTGCTTGCAGCCACAGAAATACACCGTGCCATCGGCCGCCGCTTTGTATTCGATCGGGCTGAATTCGGTGCCTTTGTGTGAGCCATCGCAAAACGGTTGGCTCTGGCTCTTGCCACAAGCGCACCACCAGTAACTCTTTCCCGCTTCGACGGCGAGAGGGTAGGGTGCTTTTTGTGCAATGACGGGACCGGACATCGGTACATCTCCTTGGTTGAAATACGATATTGGATTCAGCTCGCTATGCCGCGCCGCAGCCACGGGCTGACCCGATAGCGCTCGCCGCGGTAGGCACTATCGAGCGACTCAAGCACCGCAATGACGCCCGGCACGCTCCACTCGCGCAACCATTCGAACGGGCCGGCAGGGTAATTCACGCCAAGCTTGCAGGCGCTATCGGCCCCCGCGGTTGTGCACACACCCTGCAATACCGCATCGGCGGCCTCATTGATCAGCATGGCCACAGTGCGTGCCACGACCAATCCGGGCGCGTCGGACACTCGTTGTGGCGCAAACCCCAGGGCCTGCAGCCAGGCTCCGGCCTGCGCCTGCCAGGTCGCGCTGGCCGCGGCATTGACTGAATAGGCGATGACCTGACCCGGTTGCAAGGGTAATCGCAGCGGACGATCGAACACCGCCGTATCGGTCACGCCACTGCGTGCCGCCAGATCCCAGGCTGCCAGGCCTTGTGTGAGTACCAGACGTGCGCCGTCGATTTCCAATCCGATCCAGTGGCTGGTCGGATCGCTCGACATGTCGCGCGCGAGCGGCGTGCCGTTTGCACCCAGCACGCGCGCGGCGGCCTCGCCAAGCGCATCGGCCAGTGCGCCTTGTCCGTGCAGCGTAATTGTCACCGCGCGGTCGGGTGGCGAGCGATCAGCAGCAGGCAATGCTGCTGCACCTTGGGGATAGCTGTAGAAGCCGCGACCGCTCTTGCGACCCAGCAGTCCGCCAGCAACCATCTCGCTTTGTACCACTGAGGGTTGATAGCGTTTGTCGAAGAAATTCGCCTCGAACACCGAGCGGGTCACCGCCAGATTGGTGTCGTGGCCAATCAGGTCCATCAGTTCGCAAGGGCCCATCCGAAAGCCCGCCGCCTTGAGGCACGCATCCAGCACCTCGGGTGCCGCTGCCTGCTCCTGCAGCAGCGCCAGTGCTTCGGCATAGAACGGACGCGCAATCCGGTTGACTACGAATCCGGGTGTGCTCTTCGCGTGCACCGGGACTTTACCCCACAGTGCTGCAAGGTCAAACAGGCTTGCGGCCACCTGCGGATCGGTCTGCAACCCGCTGACGACTTCGACCAGCTTCATCAGTGCAACCGGGTTGAAAAAGTGCATACCGGCGAGACGCCCCGGGTGCTTCAGGCCGGCCGCAATGGCGGTGACGCTGATCGATGAGGTATTGGTGCCGAGCACCGCGTCGTCAGCCAGAATCGCTTCCAACTGCCTGAACAGTTCGCGCTTGGGTTCGAGCAATTCGACGATTGCCTCGATCGCAAGGCGCGCGGTAGCGGCATCCGTCAGCGTATTGATCGGTGTGATTCGTGCAATGGCTGCTTCGGCCGCAGCGGCCTCAAGCCGGCCTTTGGCAACCAGACCGTTGAGCGTGGTTGCCAGCTTGGTGCGTGATTCGACGGCTGCACCTTCACGTGCGTCATACAGAAAAACCGGGTGGCCGGCCTGCGCTGCGGTCTGTGCGATGCCGCTGCCCATGATGCCGGCACCGATCACCAGGACCGGTGCGTACTGCAAGGGGTGACTCATGAGTTGATCAATCCAGTGTCTAGTAGGTCTCGAGATGCAATCGTGCATCACGACGCAATGAATTGGCTACCTCGGACCAGTCAAGGCCAGCCTCACGTGCGATGTCCTGCAGCGCGAGCACCACGCCTTCCTCCATCGCTTTGAGGCCGCAGACATAAAAGTAAGCGTTGCGATCGGCCAGCAGGGGTGCCAGATCGGCCGCGCGTGCGCGCATCAGATCCTGAACATACTGGCGTGGCTGGGTTGGCGTGCGACTGAACGCCAGATTGATGTCGATGAAATCGCGCGGCAGGCTTTGCAGCGGACCGAAGTAGGGCAGGTCTTCCTGGGTGCGTGCGCCAAAGAACAGCATGAGTTTGCCGCTCTCGAACTTGCCAGAGCGGCGCAGCCGTC
This sequence comes from uncultured Pseudomonadota bacterium, assembly GCA_903921325.1. GTDB lineage: Bacteria > Pseudomonadota > Gammaproteobacteria > Burkholderiales > SG8-39 > CAIXPL01. The sequence continues at coordinate 114,229 of CAIXPL010000028.1, read as the reverse complement.
GCCGCCATTCGGTCATCGCGCGCATCGGTGCGCTGCCCGTGCCGGTGCAGATCATTACAACATGACTCTTCGGATGATTGGGCATCAGGAAACTGGCACCAAACGGACCGATGACTTCCACCGTGTCGCCCAGTTGCAGGTCGCACAGGTAATTGCTTGCCACGCCTCGCACCGGCCGGCCCTGATGGTCTTCCAATACACGCTTTACCGTCAGCGACAGATTGTTGTAACCTGGACGCTCGCCGTTGCGCGGACTGGCAATCGAGTACTGGCGCGGATGATGGGCGCGGCCAAGCGCATCGACACCGGGCGGGACGATGCCGATGCTCTGGCCTTCCAGTACGGGAAAGGGCATCCCGCCAAAATCGAGCACGATATGGTGTGTGTCATAGTCGCGCCCCACCGCGGTGACCCGGGCGTTGCCGACAACCGTGGCCTTGATCGACGTTTCGGGCGCGCGCGGCCCGTAGAGATTGGTATACGGATGCGCCGCCGACCACGGCGGCATCATGGCGGCAACCGCGCTTGCATCGAAGCCGGGTTGCTCGCTCTGTTGTGTTGCGAGGGTATCGGCGATGAGCCGTGCGTGCGCAACGTCGGCGCCAGCTGCCTGTGCAGACGCCAGGTCATTACTCGCTACGCCGGCCGCTTCGAGTTCCTGTGTCGATAGCTCAGCAGGCAGGCTGTCCCAGGTGAGTTGTGAATCAACACTGTAGGCGATCGACCGCGGCATATTGCGCCAGTTGTCGATGCTGCCGGTCGGGCAGGGCGGCACGCATGCCATGCAGTGATTGCAAATGTCTGCGTTCACCACATAGTTGCGCGAGTCGTGAGTGATTGCGCCTATCGGGCAGGTCGCCTCGCAGGTGTTGCAGCGTATACAGATCTCCGGGTCGATCAGGTGCTGTCTGATCAACCCGTTATCGGATGCTCCCATCCCAGACTCTCCTCGAGATGCCACCGACTCAGCTCAACTCGAGTGAATCGAAGTCCACCGACTTAGCCGAATCGGACATGTCGCAAAGTTTACCGATTCAATTGCAGCGGACACGCCCAATGTTTCCCGATTCAATCGAATCGATAGACAGGACGTCTGGCGACTCAGTTAAATCGGACGTACTCGAAGTCCACCGGCTGACGGTTGATCCCCATCACTGGCGGTGCGATCCAGTTGGCAAACTTGCCGGGTTCTACCACGCGCCCCATCAGGCTTGCGACAAAGGCGCGATCATTCACGCTCGGCAACCACTGGTCGACGCGCGCGGCCCATTCGGCATCACTCACAACCTGACCATCGGGCGAAACCTTGACCCCCGCGAGCGCACCGATATTGCGATGGAACGCCTTGTGCGGCGTCTTCAGGCGAAACGGAATGCCGGCTTTTTCGATCACCCGGTTCCAGCGCTCGACGCCCCCTATGCTGTCGCGAATGTAATCGTCACGCAGCACTTCATTCAATGCGTTGAGCATGGGCACTTCGCGCTCGATCAGTTGGCCGTCCTTGGCATTGAGCACCCGATAAACCTGTCCCTTGAGCCGGTGGTCATCGGTGCGCTTGCCTTCCTCGAAACGCCCCTTGAGGCCGCTTGAGTAAAAAGTAGCCGCATTGCTGCTCTCATCGGATCCGAACAGGTCGATGGTGACGCTGAAGTGAAAGTTGAGATAGCGCTGCAGCGTGGGTAGATCAATCACCCCGGCGGCGCGCAGCTTTTGCGGATCATCGGTGCGCAGTTCGTTCATTGCGGCACAGGTGCGCTGGATGATGCGACTCACACCGCTTTCGCCCACGAACATGTGGTGCGCTTCTTCGGTGAGCATGAACTTTGTTGTGCGGGCAAGCGGATCGAAGCTGCTTTCGGCCAGCGCGCAAAGCTGGAATTTGCCGTCACGGTCGGTGAAGTAGGTGAACATGAAAAACGACAGCCAGTCGGGGGTCGGCTCATTGAATGCCTGCAGGATGCGCGGGTTGTCCTGCTGACCACTGCGTCGCTCGAGCAAGGCCTCGCCTTCTTCGCGACCGTCGCGGCCGAAATACTTGTGCAGCAGGTAGACCATGGCCCACAAGTGCCGGCCTTCTTCGACATTGACCTGAAACAGGTTGCGCAAATCGTACTGGCTGGGGCAGGTGAGGCCAAGATGGCGTTGCTGCTCGACGCTCGCCGGTTCGGTATCGCCCTGGGTGACAATGATGCGGCGCAAATTGGCCCGATGTTCTCCGGGCACGTCCTGCCACGCGTCCTCACCAAGGTGATCGCCGAAATGGATCTTGCGATCCTGCTCGGCCTGATTCAGAAAAATGCCCCAGCGGTAGTCAGGCATCTTGACTGCGCCGAACTGCGCCCAGCCTTGCGGGTCGACACTGACTGCGGTGCGCAGGTAGACATCAAAATTCTGCGAACCGTCCGGGCCCATATCGTCCCACCAGCGCAGGTAATTGGGCTGCCACTGCTCAAGGGCGCGTTGCAGCGTGCGGTCCTCGGCCAGATTCACATTGTTCGGGATCTTTTCGCTGTAATTGATTGTTGACATCGCACTCTCCTCGCCTTGAATCTTGTTGGGGTCGCAGGCCGGGTTCACCCATCAGCCTTGCACGTCACGCCTACACGCTGCGGTTACACTTTGCGGTTACACACGGTTCCAATCGAATGCGGCACGCTCGCCCTTGCCGTAGACCTTGAGCGCACCTTTTTCGCCCACCGCGTTGGGGCGCTGAAAAATCCAGTTCTGCCAGGCCGTCAGCCGCCCAAAGATCCGCGTGAACATATTCTCCGGACCATTGAAGCGCAGGTTGGCCTCCAGTCCGGTGAGGGCATCAGGGCTCATCGACACCCGCTCCTCGATCGCAATGCGGGTCTCGTCGTCCCAGTCAATGTCATCCGGGTTGCTGGTGATCAGACCCAGCGCCATCGCCGCATCGGCGTCCAGTGCCTTGCCGGCATGAGAGCGGATCGCCTCAAGCGGCGCGCTCTCGCCATAGAAGCGCCGCTGCAAACGGCTTTGACCGGTCACCATCGGCAGCGCGCCGAAATTCATCTCACCCACAGTCAGCGCCGGAGCACGCTCAGGTTCATCGGGCAGAGACAGTTGATAGCTGCGATCGCAGGCCAAAGCCAATTCAAGGAAGGTGCCGGCGAAGCAGGAACCCGGTTCAATCAGGGCAAACAGGCTGCGCGAGGACACATCGAGCCGGGCAAGCGTGCGGCGCAGCAGGCCTATCGTTTCGCGAACCAGCCAGTGGTTCTGGTGGGCGAGCAGGACAGCATCGGTGGCAAGCACTGCAGCCGCCTCGCCGGCGGTCTTGATCAGCCACACCCCGATGTCCAGTTCATTGGTGCGCATCGACAGAATCGCATCGTCGAGTTCACGCGCAAGTGCCAGCGGATACCAGGCAGCTCCGGCCGCTTCGATGGCGCTGATGGTGTCGGGCTGCGCGCCGGTTGGCGCCTTGAGCGTGAAGACTGCAGATCGACCGGCGCGATGAATGTCCACTGTCACATGGGAATAATGCAAGGCATCGGCCTCGATTTGTCGCTCGATGGGTGCGAGCAGCACCGGTGTGCCCGCAGCCGGCCGATCACTGAGCGCCGCCAGTTGCAGGGCGCGCTCCTGCACCCGCGCGGCAAACTGCGCTGGCTTCGCAATGTCATCCACCAACCGCCAATCTTTCGCCTTCTGGCCACGAACGCCTTCGCTGGTTGTGCAGAAGATGTCAGCCAGATCATGGCGCACGTGGCGCTTGTCAGTGACCCGGGTCAGTCCGCCGGTGCCTGGCAGGACACCCAGCAAGGGCACTTCGGGCAGGCTCACGGCACTGCTGCGATCATCGACCAGGATGATCTCATCGCAGGCCAGGGCGAGCTCATAGCCGCCGCCGGCACAGGCGCCATTGACCGCAGCCAGGAATTTAAGACCGCTGTGGCTCGACGAGTCCTCCAGGCCGTTGCGGGTCTCATTGGTGAACTTGCAGAAATTGACCTTCCAGGCGTGGCTCGACACACCCAGCATGAAAATGTTTGCGCCCGAACAGAACACCTTTTCGCGGGCACTGGTGAGCACCACCGTGTGCACTTCGGGGTGCTCGAAGCGGATGCGATTAACCGCATCGTGCAACTCGATATCCACACCCAGGTCATAGCTGTTGAGCTTCAGTTTGTAACCGGGTCGCAGGCCGCCGTTTTCATCGAAGTCGGCAGTGAGTGTGGCCACCGGACCGGCAAAGGTCAGCTTCCAGTGCCGGTAGCGGGACGGGTCGGTTTGATAATCAACCTGGGGGGAGGTGCTCAAGGATCGTCTCCAGCAAGAGGGTCATTGCACCGTTGGACAGGATGTCTGCCCCCAATGCGATATGCATCATATTGCAACAAATAATTCAATGCAAGCAGACAATGCATTTTTTTGCACATCCCAGTTGCAGGATGTTGCGATGGAACGTCTTCAGGAACCGATTCCCAGGGTCTCGCGCACCTGATGACGCAGCAGTGCGAAGGTCTCCGGCAAGCCTTGCGCGCTGGTGTTGATGCTGATGTCGGCTTTTGCGTAGAACGGCGTGCGGCCGGCGAGGATGGCTTGCAGATCCTGCATGGCTTCGCGGCTGGCGGCCATCGGCCGGGTATCGCCCTGTGCGACCACTCGCGCCATATGGTCCTCGGCGCTTGCTTCCAGCCATACCGTGGTGCAGTGCGCGAGCAATTCATTGAACGTTGCCGGGTCGGACACGATGCCCCCCGGGGTCGCGATCACCGCGTCCGGGTAGATCTGAATGGCCTCTTCGAGCGCGCGGCGCTCATAGCGCCGATAGGCACTCTGACCATACAGCGCCTGGATTTCTGCGACGCTGCAGCCGGCAAATTGTTCAATCTGGCGGCTCAGCTCGACAAAGGGCAAATCGAGATCCTCCGCGAGCATCGCGCCCAGTGTTGATTTACCTGCGCCGCGCAGGCCGATCAATGCCACGCGGGCGCTACGCACCTGAGCGCCTGCCGCTTGCGTCGCGCCGCTGCCGAGCATTTCAGCCAGTGCCACGCGCACCCGTCGCAGCGTCGCCTCATCGCGCTCGCCGAGCAATTCGCGAATCAATAACCACTCCGGCGATCCCGTGGTCACGTCTCCCAATAATTCGGCTAACGGGCACTGCAAGGCATACGCCACTTGCAGGAGCACCAGGACGGAACCATTTCCCACCCCGTATTCGAGGTTGGCCAAATGCCGCTCGGACACTCCGGTGATCTGCGCGAGGGCCTTGCGGGTTACGCCGCGCCTGGCACGTAACGAGTGTAAGCGCTCACCAAGTGCAACCAGAAAAGGGTGTTTCCCTGTCGCTCGCGAAGCGGACTGCTCGCCAGTCTCAAGCACGGTGCTGCTTGACATCACCATCCACCGGTCATAAAGTGCCGACAAGCACAATACTGCATTCCCGATGCTTCGACAAGCCGGGATATCGAAAATCCACGCCGCGCTGAATTGTGGACACAATGGCGCGAGGAAGGGCAGACCTATGTCGGGGAGACACGCCGGGATGAATAGCACTCAAGGGGGCGCGGGGCAGACGGTGCAGCCACCACCCGAATCGTTCAATTTTGCACAGCATGTGCTCGGAATTAATGCCGGGCGGCCTGCCAAGGCGGCTTTCATCGATGATCACGGCACGCTCAGCTACGGCGAGCTCGATGAGCGGGTGCGGTGCGTGGCGGGCGGGCTGACCGCCATGGGAATCAAGCGCGAAGAGCGGGTGCTGTTGCTGATGCAGGACGTTGCCGATTGGCCGGTGGCCTTTCTCGGGGCCATGTATGCGGGCATTGTCCCTGTTGCGGTGAATACCCTGCTCACCGCCGACGATTACGCCTACATGCTCGAGCACTCACGCGCGCAGGCCGTGTTGGTGTCCGGGGCGCTGCTGCCTGCGATCAAGGCGGCACTCACCCGCGCAGATCACGAGGTGCGCCAGGTTGTTGTGTCGCACCCGGTCGCGCCGATTGATTTCGGTGAAATCGAATTCAATGACTTTCTCACCGCACATGCGCCGAGGCCGCGCGCGGCCAGTACCCACGCCGATGATCCGGCATTCTGGCTTTATTCGTCAGGATCGACCGGACGGCCCAAGGGCACCGTGCATTCTCACGCCAATCCCTACTGGACCGTCGAGCTGTACGGCAAGGCGATCCTGGGTCTGACCGAAACGGATGTGTGCTTTTCGGCCGCAAAGCTGTTCTTTGCCTATGGTCTTGGAAATGCGCTCACCTTTCCGCTGGGGGTCGGTGCGACCGTGCTGCTGATGGCCGAACGGCCGACCCCTGAGGCGACGTTTCGTCGGCTCACCGGGGCACAGGGCGGTCCCAAGCCGAGCGCGTTTTTCGGCGCACCGACGGGCTTTGCCGGATTGCTGGCTCATGCGGACTTACCTGATGCCGACGCAGTGGCGATTCGCCTGGTGTCATCGGCGGGCGAGGCGCTACCGGCCGAGATCGGTGAGCGATTCAAGCGCCATTTCGGTGTTGATATCATCGATGGCATTGGTTCGACCGAGATGTTGCACATTTTCATGTCCAACCGTCCCGGTCAGGTGCGCTATGGCACCACCGGCTGGCCGGTATCGGGGTATGAGATCCAGCTGCGCGGCGAATCAGGTCAGCCGGTGCCCGATGGTGAACCCGGTGATCTCTACATTCACGGCCCCTCGGCCGCGACCATGTACTGGAACAATCGCGCGAAGACGCGCGAGACGTTTCAAGGCGGCTGGACCAAGAGTGGCGACAAGTATGTGCGTAACAGCGATGGCAGTTACACCTACTGCGGACGCAGCGACGACATGCTGAAGGTCAGTGGCATCTATGTGAGTCCGTTCGAGGTCGAGGCGACTCTGGTACAACATCCCGCGGTGCTCGAGGCTGCCGTGATCGGTGTACCGGATGCCGACGGACTGGTGAAATCGAAGGCCTATGTTGTTGTGAAGAACGGCAGCACGGTCACTGATGCTGAACTCAAGTCTTTCGTGAAAGACAAGTTGGCACCGTACAAGTATCCACGTCTGATCGAGTTCGTGAGCGATCTGCCGAAGACGGCTACCGGCAAGATCCAGCGCTTCAAGCTGCGTGAACGGGAATCAGTCGGTACGGAATGATTGCAGCGGCTTCGTGTGGTCGGTCGCGGCGCCTGCCTCTTCGATCATTGTCCACACTCGATCGGGTGACAGCGGCAGGCTGCGCGGCTGCACATCGAATGTGCTGAGCGCGGCGGCGAGCGCGTTGGCGATTACGCCACCCACCGGCACGATTCCGCCTTCACCGCCCCCCTTGGCCCCAAGCGGATTGTGCGGAGCCGGGTAGTTACCCAAAACAACCGCTCGCACCTGCTGAAAATCCGTCGCCCCTGGCAACAGGTAATCGGCAAAGGTGCCGGTCTGCAATTGACCGTCGGCGTCATACACCAGATGCTCAAGCAGCGCGCCACCCAGGCCCTGAACGATGGCACCGATTGCCTGCCCGTGAGCCGTGAGCGGATTGATCACGCGGCCGATGTCCTCCACATTGACATAGTCAAGCAACTCTATCTGTCCGGTGCCGGGATCAACTGCGATATGCGCAGCGGCTGCGCCATAGGCATAGGTGTGGTGGTGATTGGAGAAGGTGCCTTCGGCTGAGAGTCCTGCCGGTGCCAGATCGACCAGCGCCAACAGCTCACCCTGGTGGCGCACCTCAAGGCCTGCGCCGACCGAGATATCCTGCGCGGCGCAGCCGCGCAACGTGGCCGCGGCGTCTCGCAGGCGCTCTTTCAGTGCATCGGCAGCAGCCAGAATGGCAGAGCCGCCCATGACGACTGAGCGCGAATGGTAAGAGCCAAAGCCTTCCTTCAGAAACGTGGTTGATCCATGGAAGACCTGAATGCGCTCGAGCGGCAGTGCCAGCGCATCGGCCGTAATCTGCAGGCAGACGGTCTCCAACCCCTGGCCGATATTGGTCGAGCCAATGTAGAGCGAGACCTGACCCGTGGCGTCCAGATCAAGGCGTGCATACTCGCGCGGCCCGGCAGCGCCGCCTTCAATGAAGCAACCCACGGCCAGGCCGTGATAGCGCCCCGCGATGCATTGCCCTTGCAAGTGCTGTTTGTCGTGCCAGCCGATCTCGTTGAGACAACGATCGAGCGTCGCCTGATAGTCGCCACCATCGAGCGTCTCGCGCCGCTCAACCGGGGTAAGTGTGGCCAGACGGTAAGGCATGTCATTCAGCGCCACCAGATTGCGTCGCCGGAATTCGTCCTGACTCAATCCCAGATCGCGCGCTGCCATGTCAAACAGGCGCTCACGAAAGAAGTCAGCCTCGAACCGCCCCGGACCCCGATAGGTGCCGATCGGTGACTTGTTGGTGAACACCATCATCGATGACACCCTGATGTGAGGAATCCGATACGGTCCGGACAGAAACTGCGCCACATTGCGTGGTGCGATGGCACCGGCAGTGCGTACATAGGCGCCCATATCGACATGCGCGCTTGCGATCAGGGCCTGTATCAGACCGTTCGCATCACAGCGGATTTCGATTTCAATTTCGCACTCGCGAGCATGGCTGGAGGCGAGCAGATGTTCGCGGCGATCCTCTATCCACTTGACCGCATGCCCGCTGCGCCGCGCAGCAAAGGGCACCAGAAAATCCTCAGGATGAAACTCACCGCGAGCCCCGAACCCACCACCGACATCGCCTTCAATCATGTCGACACATTCTTCGGGCAGATCCATGGTCTGCGCAAGGATGCGGCGGTTGGCAAAAGGCACCTTCGCTGCACCCAGTACCGTCATATGCGAGGCGCCGGCCTGCCACCAGGCTATGACCCCGCGCGGCTCCATCGGCACGGCGGCATGACGCTGAATCTGAAAGCGTTCACGGCGGACATACGCGGCGTCACTCGGCTGAGCTTCGCGCGCCGCTCCGCCCGCGTCCGACGCATCACGTTCAGCCTGATAGCGCATGCCGATATTGCTGCCCTGTTCGGGGAATAGCAGGGTCGACGAGGTCAGTCCTTCAGCGCAATTGCCGATCACCGGCAGCGAATCAATTTCGACGATGATCGCATCGAGGGCATCCTCGGCACGGCCGGGGCTGTCTGCCAGCACGATGGCGAGCGGTTCGCCGACATAGCGGACCCTGTCGCTGGCGATGACCGGTTGCTCGAACGAGGCCAATTCGGGCATCGGCATGAGGCGCATCGGAATGGTCGGAATCCGACCGGCACTGGCAGCGGCCACATCCTGCGCTGTGTAAATGGCGACTACCCCGGGCAGGCTGCGCGCCGCTGCAGAGTCGATGTGTCGCAGTCGACCGTGGGCGAGCGGGCTGCGCAGAATCACCGCGTGCAGCATGCCCTCAAGGTGCAGATCGCTCACAAAAGACCCGCGACCGGTGAGCAGGCGCAGGTCCTCCACCCGCGGCAGCGGCTGGCCGATCGCCCCGGTCATACCGCCGGGCAATTGAGGCAGCAGAGTCTGACTCAAGGCAGTGACCCGGCAGTCAGCGACAGGCTGGAAGCAGCAGGTTGATCATTGCCGGGATGCCTTGGGCCGGAACAACCGGCTCAGGCCTCCAGATCGTGCCCGTACCAGGCGTCGGCGAGATCACCGGCACTCGCACTGGCCACTTCGGCACGCGCAACCAGCCAGTCGAGCAGCGCGCTGCGATCGGCCTCGGTGCATGAGGCAACACCGTGTCGGCGCACGAGCAATTCCAGACCGGCATCATCGGCTGGCAGGTAGGAGAAGCTGCCGCTCACTTCAAGACCGCGTTGTTCGGCCAGCGTCAGAAACTCATCCAGAAAGTCATCATACGTACCGCTTTGCGGCTTGAAGCTCGCTTTCAGAGAGAAGCCGATCTGCTTGAATTCGCCCACATGCAGCTTCTTGCGCTGCCGCGAATTCATCCTGCCGATGCGACCGTTGGAGGGGGCTGCGTAGACCATCAGATTCTCCGAAAAGGCGTGAGGTGCGCCGCGTAAGTACGGCGTGCGGGGCGAAGTATGCACCCGCGCGGCGTGCACCGTGTACGCCCCGATCACTCCAGGTGGATGTTGTTGCTGCGGATCCGCTGGGTATAGCTGATCGTGTCGGCTTTGATCGTCTCGGCAAATTGTGCCGCTGGCTGATTCAATAGCTCCATGCCGGCACCGCTGATATATTTTTCGTTAAAGGCGGGCTGTGAAATCACGCGGCCCAGGTCAAGTGCCACTTTGTCCACGATCGCACGCGGAACGCCCGCCTGAGTCACCAGACCAAACCATGCATGCGAGTCGAAATCCGGTCCACCCGCCTCGGCAAAGGTCGGCACATCGGGCATCGCGGGCGAACGGCGGGAACTGGCGAGCGCAATAGGCTTGATGCGGCCCTGCTTGGTGAGACCAGGCAGCGGCGGAATACCCGAGAGCGCCAGATCAATCTGATTACCGGTCAAGGCCGGCAGGACTTCCGAAATCCCCTTGTAGGGAATGTGGTTCAACCGGATGCCGGCTATTGCAGCGAAGGCCTCAGTGTCGACATGGGTGAGGCTGCCCAGACCAAACGTTCCATAGCTCAGTTTGCCCGGTTGCTCGCGCGCAATTCGCAGGACATCCTGCAGCGTGTTGCCGGGAAATTGCGGGCTCGCCACCAGCATGTCCGGCACGAAGGTCAGGTTGAGCACCGGCTGAAAATCCTTGGTCGGGTCGTAAGGCAACTTGGAATAGAGCAGCGGATTAAGGACCAGCGCAGAGGAATCGACCATTAGAAAGGTATAGCCATCGGCCGGTGCATGTGCAGCCGCCTCGGCGGCGATGATCTGGTTCGCGCCTGGTCGATTTTCAACCAGCAGTTGCTGGCCCCAGGTCTTCACAATCTCCTGTGCCATCGCCCGTGCCAGAACATCGGTGAGACCGCCGGCGGTGTAGCCCAGGATCAACCGGACAGGGCGAGCGGGATAGGCTGCTGCCCCTGGCGAGGCCTGTGCCTGCGCTTGCCCTGGGGAAAGTGCAAATGCCGTCATGCCGATTGCCGCACAAAAGGCAGCGATGCGTAGGGTCTTCATGAGCGTGTCTCCTGATTTTATTGTGATGCGCGGCAGTGCCACCTACACGGTCTGGCGATCCTTACCCTGCCAGTAGGGTTCGCGCAGCGCCTTCTTGTCCACCTTGTTGGTACTCGACAGCCGCGGCAGCGCCTCGACAAACTCGACGCTGGCTGGCTTCTTGTAGCTCGCAATCTGTGTGCGGCAGTGCTCGATGATGTCCGCAGCAGTCACCGATTGCGCCTCACGTAACACGACAAAAGCCTTGACCGATTCGCCCCAGCGCGCATCGGGCACGCCGATGACCGCCGCCTCGCGCACCTGCGGGTGCTTCAGCAACGCTTCTTCCACTTCGCGCGAATAGATGTTCTCGCCGCCTGAAATGATCATGTCTTTCTTGCGATCGACAACGAACAAAAAGCCTTCGTCATCAAAATAGCCCATGTCACCGGTACGCATGAAGCCATCGGTCATTACCTGCGCGTACCCTTCCGGGTTGCCCCAGTAGCCCTGCATCAGGCTCTTTGATCGACCCCATATCTCGCCGACCTCGCCACTGGCGCAGTCGCTACCATCGGCGCGTACCGTACGCACCTCATCCTCAAGGACAGGCTGTCCGGCCGAGGCCAGACGCGCCACCTGAGCGGGCGTTCCTTCGAGAACGTGCTGGTGTTTGTAGAGAACGGTACTGAGGGCCGCTTCGCTCATCCCATAGACCTGCATGAACACCGGGCCGAATGTGGCAATGGAACGGCGTAGCTGAACTTCGGACATCGGGGCCGACGCGTAGCAGACTGTGTGCAGGCGTGACAGATCGTGGCGATCGGCCTCACCGCAGTCGAGCATCATCTGGATCATGGTTGGAGCCAGATGCGCTGCAGTGACCCCTTCGCTTGCCATGCTCGCAAGCACCGCGCGGGCATCAAAAGCGCGATGCAGAACGATGGTGGCACCGTACATGGTGTAGCCGAATTGCTCGACCTTGGCACCGATATGGTAGTAGGGCATGACGATCAACTGGCGATCGGCCTGACTGACCGCCGAAATCTGTGCCATTGCCCGCGCCATTTCGAAGAAGCTCGAATGCGAATGCATCACGCCCTTGGGTCGTCCGGTGCTGCCGCTGGTGTAGATCAGAAACGCCGTGTCTGACTCCACCGGGCGCTGCGCCGGACGCTTGCTGCTGGCGGCTTCGAGCAACGCTGCGTAATCGTGCGCGCCTGCGACCGCTGCGTCATAGGATATCAATAGACAGCCGGCAGGCAGACCCGGCACCAGCTCGGCCATGCGAGCAGCGTACTGCGCTTCAAACAGCACCACCCGCGGGGCGCAGTCGGCCAGAATCTGCGCCTGCTCCGGGGCAGCCAGGCGATAGTTCAAGCCCACAGTGATGAACCCGGCGAGCTCGCTTGCCGAATAGGTCTCGATGTATTCCGGGCGATTCTGCGCAAGGACGGCAAGCCGGTCGCCTTTGCGCACGTCGAGCGCGATCAACGCATTGGCAAGGCGTATTGCCCGCTCAGCATGCTCTCTGTGGGTAATGGTGCGCCCTTCAAAGCGCAGTGCCGCGTGCTCTGGATAGAGCCGAGCGTTTCGCTCGATGATGTCTCCGAGAATCATGGGCCGCGCTTGTCCGCGATCTGACGATGCGCGGAATGCTACCTTAGCGCGGCCTCAAGCGGAACGCTGACGGGAAAAAGCGCCCGGCAGCCAGTGTGAGGCTGCAAGCCCGCGGGAAATAGCCCGCGGTAGAAAAGCTCAGACAGGTGGTGCTGAACCGTCAGGACTTGTTCGGATCCTGCTGACGCACGAGCATGACGGGTACCGTTGTCAGTCGCACCACACCTTCGGCATCGCTGCCCATCACCAGCCGGCGCATGCCGCGTCGACCGTGCGTGCCCAGAATGATCAGATCTGCCGATGCCTTATGCGCCTCGGTCACAATGACATCGGCCACTGTCTCGGTAATGTCCTCAACCAGGATGCCATGTGCGGTCACCCCGCGCGCCTTGGCACGGTCAATGGCCGCATCAAGGACCTTCTGGCCACCATCGACAAAAGCCTTGAGAACGTCCTCGCTCAGGTATCCGCCGGCCACCACGCTCTGGGTGAGCACGGTCTCATCGACCACATGCAAAATATGCAGCGTGGCCTTCTGGTCAACCGCAAGTTCGATTGCTGTATTGAGCCCGATTGCAGAAGTATCGCTGCCGTCTACCGGAACCAGGATCTGTTTGAACATGTCGGCCTCCTGCCTTTATCAGCCGTGTCGGGCTGGATGGAAGGAGGGTATCGCGGCCTGTTACCGCGCCCCTTGCGGCGGATCAAACAATGCATGTGGCGGATCGAACAATGTGCGGCCGATCAAACCATGGGCGCGGAGGCAACCCGAGGGGCGGGCGCGCTTATCGCGCGTCAGTTTCGGTCAGCAGGCGCTGCGCGACCCTGCGCCGTGCCTGCACACCGCCCAGATCACCGAGCACCGTGACGGTCGGTGCCGCCGGATTCCGGTCGATGATGCGCTGTTGCGCCTCGATCATTACGCGGTCTTCATCGAAAGCGCGCACGGTCATTGACTGGAAAAACTCGGTGACCACCGGGTCGTCGATTGCGAAATCGCGGGTGCTGGACCAGAAATAATGGCAACTGGAAGCGGTCTCCGGCGTGACCGAATTGAGCAGCATGATGTGCATGCCTTTCGCGGTCTGGCTCGCGCCTGCGGGCACGCGCTCAGTCGTGGTGATGTCGATCGTGACATGTGAGCAGGGCAGGAAGGTCATTATCTTTTGCTGATCGCAGCGTGGACCAAACCCTTGCCTGCGGTTATGCGGCGGGGTTTCGATGTCGTGTGCTGCGCGCACGCCACGAACCGCATCGCTCGTGCTCTCCCAAGCGATTGACGCGCTGGTGTCATCGCTGCCGATGGTGTTCGCGTGAATAAATCCCACATGCGACAGGTCGAGCAGGTTTTCAATCACCAGCATGTAATCGGCTGCCACCGCGAGCCGGGCGCCGGTGTACGCCCACGCGGCATCATCATTGGTATGAAAATCCGGTACCAGTGCCGGGTCTGCGGCCGATCGGTCACCCATCCAGATCCAGATGTAGCGATGCCGCTCGACGACTGGGTAGCTGCACACCCTGGCGTTATCCGGAATGGTGTCAAGACCCGGTATGCGCACGCAGATCCCGGCCGAGTCGAACTCAAAACCGTGATACCCGCAGCGGATCATCTCACCCACAACGCTGCCGCGATGCAACGGCGCACGCTTGTGACAGCAACGATCTTCCAGTGCAACTGCCGCGCCCGCTTGAGTGCGATACAACACCACCGGCTCACCGAGAAGGGTGCGGGCAAGCGGAGCCTGGCTCAGTTCGCTTGACTGGGCTGCGACATACCAGCAATTGCGCGCAAACACCGGCAGACCCTATTTGCGATACTTGCGCGCCGCTGCTGCAAAGGCCTCAAAGTCTTCCTTGATGACCGGATTGGCCGTCAGGATCGCCGAAGTGCTCGCACTCACTTCATCGATATAGCGACGCGCATCAGCCGCTGAGAAGCGGATCGATTCGCCGCCGTGCTGCTCCCAGCTCTTGCGCGCGTTGTCAACATCGTCAACCAGCCAGGTGAAAAATTCGGCTTCGATGCGACGCGACTCGTCGCGAACGATGGCTTCCAATTCAGGTCCAAGCGAGGCCAAGAAGGCGCGATTGACCAGTGCCGACACCACCAGAAACGATCCCGGCAGATACGTCATGTTGCGCGCCACATCGTAGTACTTGAACGTGGTGAATACGGTGAGCCCGGCAATCGAACCATCAATGGTGTGATTCTGCATGGCGGGCAACACCTCGCCGAGTGCCATCGATACAGGCGAGGCTGACAGACGCCGGTAGGGCTCGATATAGAGTGGTGCACCGCCGGGCACTCGCAGCTTCTGTCCTTTGAAGTCAGCAAGTGTTCGAATGGCTTTGTGCGTGACCACCACATTGGGGTTGGCGGCGTAGGTGACCAGCGGTTCGACGCCCTTCTCCAGACCGAACGAGGCGATCCGCTTGCGGATATCGGCATCTTGAAAGACCCGATTCGCGTGATTCATGTCATCAAACAGACCGACGGCATCAAACACGGCGAAACGCGGATCGAGCCCGATCAAAAATCCCGTAGCCGGCATGGTCGATTCAATCGTGCCGAGGGCTACGCCTTCAACCGTCCGCGGGATTTGACCCAGTTGATTGGCCGGATAGATTTCGACCTTGATGCGACCGCCCGAGCGCGCTTCGATGCCGGTCTTCATCTGCCGCATCCACTCGTGATTCATGTCGTTCACGGTCGGCGCCGAGAGCTTCATCGTGAAGGTCTGTGCGTGCACTGATCCAACGGCAAGGTTCAGTGCAACCGTCAACGCGCCGAGGATGACCACGCACCGGCGGCCGCTGAAAGCAAATGTCATGAATGTCTCCCGCTGCTCGATCTTAGGCCGCTAGGGTAGCAAAAAAGCCACCTTCGATTAATTTACCGCCGGAACCGTCTCCGCGTGGTGTTCGAACGCCGAGTATGGGCATGCAGAAAGGAGGCCACGGCAACGCCGATCGGCCCAGGGGTTCGCCGCCGCGAACCCCTGACCCGGCGCCACGAACCTCCAGCCCGGCGCCGCCAGATGGCTCAGAGTTTGGACATCTCGAGCGTGCCGGGATGGAACAATTCCTCCGGGCTCAGTTTGCGTGCTGCCAGGCCCTGCTCGTAGGAGTAGCGCGTCATCGCTTCCAGCGCTGCCCGATTCGGCTCCAGCCCGTAGCTCCAGAAATCCTGTGCGAGCGCACGTTCAGCGGCGGTCACCTCTGCGTTGACCCAGGGCAGGGTCACCATGTTGACGCCAATGTCATGCAGTTCGTGGATGGCGATTGCTTTGGCCGCCACAAAGGCTTTGTAGGCACTTACTGCCAGCCACGGAGCCTGCTCGAGCAGGCTGCGGCGCACCCCGATCAAATGCATGATTGGAAAAATGCCGGTCTTGCGGAAATACGCAGACTCGACGCTACGAAAATCCTCAAACAGGCGCACGATGTTCGGATCGACGCCATAGGCGCTCGGCGCGCGCGCCGTGATCACTGCGTCGAGCTCACCGCTGCTGAGCATGCCGATCAGGGTGCGCTGATCGCCGATCGGAGTAATCGACACAGACGGATCGACGTGTAGTGGCGAGCGTTCGCGTCGGCCTGCCTCCTCCTGTCCTCCGGTGAACCACTGGATGTCGCGTGGCCGCACCTGGTACTCATCTTCGAGGATGCCGCGCGCCCACAGACAGGCCGTCATTTGGTATTCGGGCATGCCGACGCGCTTGCCGATGAGATCTTGCGGGGTGCGAATACCGCGATCAGCGCGCACGTAGATCGCCGAGTGCCGGAACACTTTCGAGACAAACGCGGGTATCGCAACATACGGACATTCGCCGCGAGACAAGGTCATCATGTAGGAACTGCCCGAGAGTTCAGTGATATCGAACTCCGCACCATTGAATGCGCGGTGAAAACATTCTTCGGCGTGCAGGTGAATGGCTGTCATGTCGCAGCCTTCAATCCTGACCCGGCCGTCAAACAGGGCACGGGTACGGTCATATTGTTCACAGGCCAGACTTATTTTGAGTGTCATGTGGAACTCCCGGGGAAGCCGGCGAGTGTACCTTCACCCGCGTAGCGCCAAAGATAATGCCCGCCACAGCGTTCGATCTGACCCGCAGTCGGTGCCGGAAAATGATTGGGTAACAGCCAGATGTCCTGATCGGCGCAACTGTCCAGGATCGCGCGCCGGGTGCGCCTTGATGCTTCGGCGTCCATGCAAAATCGGGTGCTCCAGTCCGGGTAGCGGATCTGCAGCATGGTGTGCAGAACATCGCCGAGCAACAGGGCACGCTGACTGGCCGATTGAACATCGACGATGACACTGCCCGGGGTGTGCCCGCCGGCCGGGCGCAAACCGACGCGCGCGTCAATGGCGTGATCCGGCGCCACCAATTCCGCCTGACCGGCGGCGATCACCGGCAGCACGCTGTCGGTCATGTAATCACCGGTGCGCTCCAGGGCGCGAATGCCGGCCGGACTCGACCAATACTCAAATTCAAGTCGCGGGAAAAGATAACGCGCATTGGGAAAACTTGTCACCCACTGCCCATTCCGCAATCGGGTGTTGCCACCGACATGATCCACATGAAAGTGGGTACAGACCACATGAGTGACAGCGTCACAGGACACCCCGGACGCCTCCAGGCGGGCCAACCACCCCCAGCGCTGCTTGTCAAATCCGGGGCGTCGCCGGGCTTTGCAATCGCCCACGCAGGTGTCGACCACGATCAGCGCGGCCCCAGATCGAATGACAAAGCCCTGAAAGGACAGAATCAGTCTCTGGGTCGCAGCATCCAGAAAGCGCGGCATCAACCACTGCGCATTGGCCGCCAGCAACTCTGCTGTCACCTCGGGATAGACTTCGAACGGGTCGAGCGCCGCAAAGCTTGATTCCTCGACCCGCTCGATGCTCACCGAACCCAGATTCAACAAGGCCGCGGGCATCGCGCCGCTCACCACTTCAATGTGCAGCGGGCCGCGTTGCCATCGGGCAACTGCTTCGCCACAGTACCGATGGTCTTGTTCACCAGGCGCCCGCTGCTGTCGCGTGCCACGATGCGCAGATACCAATCCTGCACCGGATAGTTGTTGACACCCCAATGAAAATCGCCTCGCACCGAGGCAAATTTCTTGGCACGCAAGGCTGCGATGAAGGCCTCCTGATTCTCCACATGCCCTTTCACATCGCGCACCGCGGCATCGATCAGCAAGGCATCGTCATAGCCCTGCGCGGCGTATTGGGTGGGAATGCGTGAATATTCTTTCTCAAAGGCGGCCACGAACGCCTTGTTCGCGTCATTGGGCAGATCCGTTGCCCAATGCGAGGTGTTGAACAGACCGAGCATCGGATCACCCACCGCGCGGATGATGTCGGCGTCGGCACCGACCCCGGCGGTAAGCAATGTGGTGTCCTTGGACAGACCGCTACTTACGAATTGCTTGATGAAGTTGATGCCCATGCCACCGGGCAGAAAGAAGAACACCGCCTGCGGACTGCTGGCACGGATCTGCGCCAGCTCAGCCGAATAATCGAGCTGTCCGAGCTTGGTATAGAGCTCATCAATAATGCGACCCTTGTAGAACGATTTGAACCCCGCCACCGCATCTTTGCCCGCCTGGTAATTGGGCGCGATCACCAATACGCTTTCATAGTGGCGTTGGGTGGCCAGCAGACCCGGCGCACCATTATTCAGGTCGTTCTGCCACGCGGTAGAGAAGAACAGCCGGTTACATTGCTCACCAGCGAATTGAGTCGGCCCGGCGTTCGGACTGATATACACCGTGTTGGCCTCGAAGGCTTTCGGCGCTACCGCGAGCAAGACGTTGGAGAACACGATGCCGGTGAGCACGTTGACATGATCACGCTTGAGCATGCGATCGGCGATTTGCACGCCGGTCTCGGGGCTTAGTTGATCATCGGCTACCGACACGTCAGCCGTAATACCACCCAGTTTTCCGCCGCGCAGTTTGACGGCCAGCAGAAACGCATCGCGAATATCCACGCCCAGGGCGGCACTGGGACCCGACAGCGTTGAGATGAAACCGACTTTGATCGACTCGGCGGCAGCGACCGGCCGGACGGCCAGCAGTCCTGACACCGCGACCAATGCCAGGCAGAGCAGCAATTTGCGCATGGAATCCTCCAGTAAAGCGTACATTCTTCGCCATCGACCAGTGACTTGCAATGAGTGCCCTGTCGCATCGGGTTGCCAGAGCCTGTTGTGTCATCAAAAACACATGCATCGGGAGGCACACTGCCAAACGCGCGCGGTCGCCTTGGTCCTGCCATGCGATTCCGCTGCGCCGATTCCGTCGCCGCCGCGCAGCCGACCACCGATTTCCATCGGGACTAATCATGAACGAGAAACCTGCTGATCGTGCTTCCTCGCCATTCGTTGCTCAGGGGCACCGACGCACCTTGCGGCGTGTCGCCTTGGCGAGTGTTGTGTGCTTGTTCGGTCTGACTGCTTGTGCCCATCGCCTCGACATTGATTCGGCAACGGGCGCTCAGCGAGCAGATGGTGCTCCAGCGGGCTCCCTGCACCACGAGGCCGATCCGGTGGTGTTTCGATTCGCCACTGTGGGCGATTCACGTCAGGACCCAACCTATCCTGACCCGAGCACGCTGGTGCCACCGATCACGGGCCAATTGCTCGCGCAAGACGCATTCTGGCTGCAGAACTCCCGTGCGTGGTCGCGCATTGTGCAAACGATCAGCACCCAGCGTGCGCAGATGCTGATCGTCAATGGCGATATGGTGATGGGGGGTGGTCTGACCCGAGTGCCAGCGGCCTGGTCAACCAAGCCACCCAGCGTGTCTGAAGTCGCCGATTCCGACATTGCCCGCCTGTACCGACAATATGCCTACTGGCGCGGAATGGTTGCCGGATTGTTTGAGTCTGGCACCTATGTGCTACCGCTTCCAGGCAATCACGAGGTTCAATGCGATCCCGCCGTGACCCGGATTGCAGACGGATGCGCCAAAGGTAAGCGCACCTACCAGGAAAACGAGCAGGCCTGGCGCGACAATATGGGCGACCTGATCCTTGATCGGCGTCGATTCAAGGACGTGGTCGGCATGGAGCCGACCGATGTCCTCGGCGATACGACCCCGAGTGCCCCAGGGGCAGAGGACGGAGTCACCACCGACCAGTCAAAGCTCACTTATTCCTTTGATGTGAACACACCCGGCGGGCGGCTGCACTTTGCGTTGCTGAATACCTATGCCGTCGGTGTCGATGGCGCGGCACCGATTCGTTGGCTGGAGAACGATTTGCAGGCGGCGCGGGCGCGCGGAGCCAGGGGCGTGTTTGTTTTTGGACACAAACCGGCATTCCGCTACGACTACCTGGCTGCGCGCGGCAAGCCGATGCGGCCCGAAGGGCTGGATCCGCGCGAGCCGGGCAAGACAGCCGGGTCGGAACGGTTCTGGCAGGTGATCGCGCAGAATGGAGCGACTTACTTTGCCGGTCACGAGCACATTTTTCATATCCAGAATTACCCGGCCGCGAATTCGCAGCGCGGCGCCTGGCAGGTTCTGGTCGGTTCAGGTGGTTCGCCGTTTGAGTTTCGAATGGAAGGCAAGTGCCCGCAATGCCGCGTGCCCGCGCTCAATGAACCGACCGATCGCCATTACGCCTGGGCCACGGTAAGCGTGCATCAAAGCGGCCGGGTATCGCTTGAAGCGTGGGGATTTGACGAGCATTACGGACCGACGACCCGCCTGCTTGCGATTGATTCCTTGCAATAAGTCGATTACGGATAAGGCCATTGCACGACCTTGCGATACCGATGATTTTCGCAGCGCTGTTTTGCAATGCCAATCGCTTGTACCCAGGATGATTTGCAATATGACGCGGGGCAGCTCGGCAATGAGCCGACCCGCGGGCTGCGCCTAGTGGAAATAGGCACCGCCGTCCACGACCAGCGTCTGTCCTGTGATGAAAGCGGCATCAGGCCCTGCCAGAAAGCAGGCGGCACCGACGATGTCGCCCGGAAACATGTCGCGCGCCAGGACTCGCCCGACCAGCGACGGTCCCCGGGCACCGGCCACCAGCGCCGGGTTGGCAGCGACGCCCTCGCTCAAAGTGAAGCCGGGGGCTATGCTATTTACGCGAATGCCATCGGCCCCCAGTTCGCGGGCGAGTGATCGCGTCATTGAGACGACTGCGCCTTTGCTCGCGACGTAATGCAGGTAGAGCGGATTACCCTTGAAGGCGACTCCGGATGAGAGGGTGATGATGCGGCCATCGCCAGACTTCCGTAGTGCACTCAGACAGGCGCGTACTGACAGAAACACGCCGAGCGTGTTGACATCCATGACCGATCGCCACTCGGCTACGCTGATCTCCTCAAAGGGTTTGGGTGTCAGGGACGAGAAGATCGCGGCATTGGTGACCAGGATGTCGATGCGCCCAAAACGTTCCAGCGTGGCGCTTGCCATCCGCGCACAGTCGTCTTCATTGGTCACATCGACGCGTAACCCCAGGGCCTGTTGACCGGTGGCCGACAGGCGCACGGCTGCCTCTTCGGCGCCTCTTTGATCGGCAATGACGACCTGTGCGCCCTGATCGGCCATCGCCTGCGCGATGGCAAATCCAATGCCTTGTCCGGCACCGGTCACTACGGCCACTTTGCCCGCGAGCTTCATCGTCTATCTCCAGGGTTATCGCCCCATTCTGCATGAAGGTCATTGCGCTTGGACGCCACTCGCCGCAGAATCATCCGCATGAATGTACCTTTGATCGACATTGAGCCTCTGCGCTGCGGTGTGCACGACCCCGATGCCATTGCTGCCATGGCCCGCGCGGGTGCCGAGCATGGCTTCTTCCGGGTAACTGGCCACGGCATTGCCCGCCCAGTGATCGATCGCCTCTATGAAGAATCACGGCGGTTTTTTGAACAGCCGCTCGCGCGTAAGCAATTGGTGGCACCACCGCATCCCGGTTACGCCCGCGGCTATAAAGCCATTGGCTTTGAAGCGCTGGCCTATTCAAGCGATGCTACCAACAGCGATCGGCCGCAGGAAGCAGCGAGCGGACCAACCGACTTGAAGGAGTTTTATCATTTTGGGCCGGCCGACTGGCCGCACAATGATCCGTATTACCGCGCCGGCGAGGGTCGCTATTTTTTTGACAACCTGTGGCCGGCTGATCAGCCGCAGTTTGCCGCCGCGGCCGATGACTATTACCGCGGCATGGAGTCACTGGCCGGTTCGGTGTGCCAACTGGCTGCTTTGGCGCTTGATCTGCCGGCGCACTATTTCGCGCCGATGATCGACCGTCACATCACGGCGGCGCGAATCAACTATTACCCACGGCAACCCAATCCACCCGAGCCCGGGCAGTTACGCGCCGGGGCACACACCGACTTTGACATGTTCACCATTCTGTCGGGGGAAGATGTGCCCGGCGGTCTGCAGGTGATGGCGCGAAACGGGCAATGGTTCGATGTGCATACCGATCGCTATGAAATGGTGTGCAATATCGGTGACCTGATGATGCGCTGGACGGGGGATCGCTGGTGCTCGAACCGCCACCGCGTGCTCAATCCACCACGCGCAGTCGCGGCCGCGAGCAGTCGGATATCGATCGGATTTTTCTTTCATCCGAACTACGACGCTTCCATCGAATCGCTGCCCGGACAAGCGGTACGCTATCCGCCGGTACTCTCCGGAGAGTTTCGCGACGAGAAGTACCGCGTCACCCAGGCGCAAGCCAAGGGCTGATTAATGTATCCAGACTGACTCGCCGCGCTTTGTGTCTCACTGTCAGTACCCAGGGGCACGCCAAGAGCTGGTGATCGCATCCTTGTGCGAACCAAGGACTGATCAACCGATGCCCAAACGTTTGATCAGTGCCTGCGCGTTGCCGCGCTCGATTTGCGCAATCTGTTTGCTGCTGAGCGGCAATTCACGCAGGGCCTTGGCCTGCTGAGCGGTCGGTACGTACGGATAATCCGTACCGAATACGATCTGGGTGTCGGGCACCAGGCGCAGCAAGGCGGCCATCGCGGCCGGGTGCGTCGCGTTGGCCGTGTCATAGAACAGGCGGCGGAACTCGGCCTCGATGCCCTCGGGGGCAAAGTTCGCAATGTCCTTGCGAAAGCGCGAGAAGTAGTCGATCCGTCCGGCCAGCATGGGGATCGTGCCGCCGGCATGTGAGAACAGAAAGCGAGTGTTGCGATTGCGCGCCAGTGTACCGCTCAGCAGCAGGCTGGTGACAGCCCGGGTGGTGTCGTGCGGTACTTCAAGGACCGCCGGAAATGTCCCCACCGACAGGTTGCCGCAGCAGGCTGCAACCAACGGATGAAAATACACCAGTGCCCCGCGGCGGTTCAGTTCATCGAAGATCGGCCGGAACTGTGCGTCACCAGGCCATTTATCGCCATAGTTTGTTTGCAAGCCAACGCCATCCGCGTGCAGCGTGTCAAAGACGTACTCGATTTCACGCAGAGTGGTGTCGGTATCGAGCATCGACAGGGTGGCGAACAGCCCGAAGCGACCGGGATGATCGCGCACCATGCCCGCGGCATAGTCATTACACAGCGCTGCCATGCGTGCTGCAGCTGCCGCACCTTGATCGAACCACAGCCCGGGGGTCGAGGGCAATGACAGCATGGAGGTCTGTACACCGCCACTGTCCATCTCATCGAGGGTGCGTGAGACCGACCAGGCGACCTGGGTGGGGAAATGCGGAAGGTGGCGTTGATCTTCCCAGCCAAGCCAGGTGGCCTGGTATTCCGGGGCAAAGAAATGGTGGTGGGTGTCGATCAATCCGCCGCCGGTCGGGCCGGCGCTGCTGGCACACGAGGGCAACAGCGCCGCCGCGCCCAATGCGCCGAGGGCTTGCAGGAAGCCGCGGCGGGAGTCGGTGAGTGGTGCATGTGATCCGCAGACGGCAGGGCTGGCGCAACAGGATTGCATGAGGGTGTCTCCCGCGAAAGCCGACATTGGTTGCCGGTCGTTGATGTGGTGGTGCGCGATTGGGCCGGGCAGCACCTCGCGGTCACAACTCAGGCACGCTGGCCGGTGCACGACGGTGGAAGCTCGCCTGCTCATAGGCATAGGCAAAGCGGATCATGTTGGCGTCATCGTAGGGCCGGCCAAGAAACGTGATCCCGGTCGGCAGTTCATCGACGGTAAACCCTGTCGGCACAACGATGGACGGTACATAAACCAGGAAGGTGTTCAGATGCGGCGCGCCCTTCTGGTCAACATAGGGCGGATTGACGCCGTCTTCAATCAGGGTTGGCTGATGTTCGACGGCCTTGTGCACAATGGCATCAAGACCATGGTCGGCCATCACTTTGAGCATGCGGGTCATCAATTCTTCGCGGGCTATCAGGTAACTATGGTGCGCCACTGGCGTGTGGTCGCGCATCCAGCGGCTGCGCGCGCCGTGGGCCACCTTCTGGAAATCTGGCGAGCGTATTGCGTCCATACGAGTGGTGAACGGGACCTTTTCCATGCCCGCGAAGTATTCAGCGAATGAGGCTTCCTCCTCGGCGAAACTGACTGCCCGCTTCGCAAGCAGTTCGTTCATCTGGGGAATGCTGATCGGGTCGAGTATGGTGGCACCCGCCGAGCGCAGCTCGTCTATTGCGCGGTTGAATACGGCATCGACCTTGGCAAAATCCTCGGAATCGGGTTCGCTGTGAAAACCCATCGGTTCGCGCAATACGCCAATCCGCGCATTCTGTAATGCATCGGCATCGAGGCCGTAGTCGTAGCTCGACGGATAACGGCCGACGCCGCGAGCGGACAACGGATCAAGCGGGTCATAGCCGACCATGACATTGAGCATGCGCGCAAGGTCGGTCACCGTGCGCGCCATTGGTCCGAGCGAGCCGTTGATCGACGGCCACCCGGCGTACACGCCGCCGCGGCTGACCAGGCCGGCGGTGGGCCGCATGCCCACAATATTGTTCCAGATGGACGGTCGCCTGATCGACGCAAACCCTTCCTGTCCTACGGCGAGTGTTGCGAAATTGGCGGCCACGCATACTGCCGAACCGCCTGATGAGCCACCGGCGGTGCGCGTCAGATCGTACGGATTGCGCGTCGATCCGAATAAAGATCCGTGTGTATCTCCGCCGCCGAGTTCACCCAGCGTGGCTTTGCCCAGGAAGATCGCGCCAGCCGTCTTGAGCTTGCTGACGACGGTCGAATCGCGGTTCGGGAAATGATTCTTGAATAGAACCGACCCGAGTGTGGTCGGCATGCCCTTCACATCGCCCTGGTCTTTCATGACCACGGGAATTCCATGCAGTGCGCCAACCGGCCCCTTGGCTGCGAATGCCGCATCGAGCCGATCGGCCTCCGCCAGCGCATCGGGATTCAAGGAAATCAATGCATTGAGTGAGGGTCCCCGCTTGTCATAATGCGCGATGCGATCGAGATAGCTCTGCACCAAAGCACGTGCCGTTAATTGACCCGTGCGGTAGGCCGCATGAATCTGCTCTATCGTCGTCTCCACAACAGGAAATGCGGTGTTGCGCGAGGCAGTATCGGGCATGGTGCGGTTTCGCAGTTTCTAGTCGAAGGTTCGTAAGGTATCACTTACTTGCTTCTTGTTGTCCACGCGGCCGGATGGCGATTGAGGTCCTATACTTGAGCCACCGCAAGTTACCGAAAGGATCTGAATTGACCAAGCCTCTGCGCGGCACTGGCGGCTCTCGCTCGGCACCGCCGCGCGTCTGGGTCAAGGCATCCAATGGGGCCATCGCCCGTCCTGCCGCTCAACCTGAATCAGCGAGCGGCGGTGAGCCGCTGCGCCTGTCCAAACGCATGGCCGAACTCGGTCTGTGTTCACGGCGCGAAGCCGACGAATATATCGAGCGCGGCTGGGTCAAGGTCGATGGGGTGGTGGTGAGCCTGCTCGGCAGCAAGGTTCTGCCCAATCAGAAAATCACGCTTGAGCGCCAGGCGAGCGCAGCGCAGGCCGAGCGTGCCACGGTGCTTTTGAATAAGCCCATCGGTTATGTATCGGGTCAGGCCGAAGATGGCTATACCCCTGCCTCTGCGCTGGTGCGTCCGGAGACCCGCTGGGCCGAAGACCATGATCGCAAGCGCTCACGCTTCACCCCGGCCTTGTTGCGTGGACTGGCACCGGCCGGGCGGCTGGATATCGATTCGACCGGATTGCTGGTGCTCACCCAGGACGGCCGCGTCGCGCGCCAGTTGATCGGTGAAGACAGCGAAATTGAAAAAGAGTACCTGGTTCGTGTGGAAGGTACCTTGTCCCGCGCCGACCTGGCGCGCCTGAATCATGGACTGTCGCTGGATGGTCAGGCGCTCAAGCCCGCGCGGGTCGAATGGCTGAATGCCGATCAATTGCGGTTTGTTCTGCGCGAAGGGCGTAAGCGTCAGATACGGCGCATGTGTGATCTGGTCGGATTGCGCGTCACCGGTCTCAAGCGCATCCGCATCGGACGCATCATGCTGGGCAACTTGCCCGAGGGGCAATGGCGCCTGCTGCATGCCGATGAGCGGTTTGCCTGACCCGTGCCGCCACGCTCGGGTCTCGCATGCGACCGGTCGGAGCAGTGGCTGTCGCGCGTCGATACCCAGGCAAGCAGCCGTTCGGTGGCGTGACGGGTAACGGTCGCTCAGGTATCGAGCATGGAAGGCCAGAACAGTTCTTCTGGTTGATACAACCGCGGCGTCAGCCCCTGGCGGTGGCAGTAGTTCAGTAGCCGTTCCAGTTCAAGACGGGATTTTCGAAATCCCCAGGGGTAGATGTCTCCCCCGGCGGTGGCCCGTTCTTCTTCCCACAGGCCACGGTACCAAAGCGAGGTCATGTGAATTCGCTCCCAGTCCTGGCGCGCGTAGCAGGCACGCTTGGAAGCTTCCCAGGCGTCATACAGACTGCGTGCCACCCACGGGTGACGTTCGAGGATAGAGGTGCGCACCAGTAATGTATGCATGATCGGAAAAAAACCGGTACGCCGGAAATAGTCGCGCTCGGCCCGGTAGGGGTCTTTGATCAGAAAGTCGATCGCCGGATGGGCGTCCGGCGCCCACAGTTCGGTCGTGATGCCGGCATCGATTTCGCCAGCGGCGAGCAGGTCGAACTGCGAGGAGCCGGCCGGGGCCACCTCGATCTTGAGCCAATCCGGCGCCTGCCAGTCGGGTAATCGCACCGGCTGCCACGCGACCCATTGAATGGAGGCGAGATCGACACCGTATTCATCCTCCAGAATGCCTTTGGCCCATACGGCCGCGCTGGTGATCCAGGTCTGCAGCCCGACTCGCTTGCCGTTCAGATCGACCGGCCCCTGCACCCCGGAATGCCGGTTGCGATACATGTAGGCATGGCGAAACATCCGCTTCACAAAAATCGGAATGGCCGTGAATCCGAGGGTGCGTTGCGGGAGATCGGCGATGTAGGCACCGGTGAAGAACTCAACTACGTCGAAGTCGCCGCGCACGCTGCGCTCCTGTCGCCTGACATCATCAGAATCCACCGTAATGTCGAGTTCGATGCCCTCCGGCTGTATCGTCCCGTCAATCAGTGCCTGCGCCCGATCATAGGGACCGCAGGTCATCGAAAGCTTGAGCGTCTCAGCCATGGTTCAATCCGCCTTGATATCGTAATCGTGGACTAACTGACGGTAACGTCTGTCATCATCGTGCATTTGTTGCGCTAGCAGGCTTGGCGCGCCACCGACAGGTTGATAGCCGGCCACCTGCAATCGATCACGCACCTGCGGCAATTCGAGCACGGCATTGATCGCGTGGTTGAGTCGCTCGATGATCGTCGCCGGTGTGTTGACCGGGGTAAGCACGCCAAACCAGGCAGTAGCCTGAATTTGTGCGTACCCGGATTCAACCATTGTCGGCACCTCAGGCATCAATGCTGAGCGGCGCGGTGCGGCATTACCCAGTGCGTGCAGCCGGCCACTGCGGAAAAACTGCAAATTGCCCGACGTTGGCATCCACACCAGGTTCAATTGGCCACCGACCGCCGCGCTGACCGCCTGTGCGACGCCTTTGTAGGGCACATGCACCAGGTCGATGGCGGCTGCGCGTTTCAGTTGCTCGCCAAGAATGTGCATCGGCGACCCATTCACCCCGCTTGCGTAGGGCAGTCCGGGGTGCTGTCGTGCATAGGAAACCAGGCTCGCTAGATCGGTGATGGCCGACTGATCGGCGAACGCCCCGTTGATCGCCAGGACCATGTCGGTGGTTACCGGCAGGATCACGGGCAAAAAGGCGTCCAGGCAGTTGACACTGGTCGCGCCGGGTGCCAGGACGTAAGGGGCGATGACCAGAGTGTTGGGCATCAAGAACAGAGTCTGACCGTCAGGGGCGGCGCGCGCAGCCAGTGCCGCGGCAATCATGCCCGAGGCACCGGGCCGGTTGTCCACGATGACTGCTTGTCCGAGGCGACTGGGGAGCTGGTCGGCCAGCAATCGCGCAAAAAAATCAACGCCGGCACCCGTGGCCGAGGACACGATCAGGGTAATGGCGCGGTTGGGTACTGTCTGCGCGGGTGTGCTCGCGCTTGCGAGCGTCAGACACACAAACAGCAGCGCCCGCACGCGATCAGGCAGGAAACGCAAGGGCGCCCACCGGTATCGCATGGCGTGGTCGCCCCAGCAGTGGATCGACATGGGCGGCGGCAATCATGCGTCGCACCTTCACCACATCCTCATCCGGCGACAGCAGATTCTCGTGTGCCCTGGCGCTGATCAGATCGCCTTGGGCGTGTGCCGCCCAGGCGTCTTCTTCGCCGACGCGCTCGATGCGGTCGCGCACGACCGCCTCAAAAAAACTGCTGGCACGTGCCCGTTCTTCGTCGCTGCTTGCGCGGAAGGTGAGAAAGCGCACGATCATCGTGCGCGTCTCATCGATCGGGAACTGCCACAGCCGCGAGGCATACGGCGGTGCCCCCGGCGCAGCGACAATCGGATTGGTGGACAGGCAGGGCAGTACGAACCGCTCGCCACGCACATCGGTCGTAAAATGTCCGTGCCCGATTGCGTTGCCCTGCAAATCCGTTGAAACGCCGCGAATGCCGTGAGAGGTGCGCACGATTTGCACTCGTCGGCTGGCAAGCGGTACGCCGCCCTGCCGCTTGATATCGGCAGCTGACTGCGACGCGGTGTGCAGCGTCACCGCGTGATAGGCATCACTGCCGTCGATGGCAAGCAGCCAGTTGGCATCCCAGATGACGGTCGGCAGACGAAACCAGATGAATGCGTCGGGGCGAGTCAGTTCCTCTGGCACCTCGGACTCAAGCGGTGGCGCCGGACAGGCTTCGGTGTCTCCGATATAGGTCCAGATATAGCCACCGAGCTCACGCGCGGGATAGGCTTGCAGCGCCACCCGGTCATGCATGCGACTGCGTTCAGGCTCCCACGGTATCAGCGTGCAGCGGCCACTCCCGTCGTAACGCAATCCATGTAGCACGCACTGCAACTCGCCATCGAGTACCCGGCCGACTGACAGTTTGATGCTGCGATGCGGGCAGCGATTGATCACTGCGCACGGTGCGCCTTGGGCATTGCGCCACAGCGCCAGGGATTCACCCAGAACCGTGACTTCAACGACTTTGTCCGCTGCCAGCTGTTCGGACTGCAACACCGGATACCAGTAATTTCTCAGACCCGCGGGGAGTCCTACGGGAAGCCCCGGGAGGATGTCGGGCACTGCATCGCGTTCGCTCTGAACCATTCTTTCTCTCGTCAGGTCGGCCGTCGGTCAATCGGCCTGGATGCCCAATTCATGCACGATACGGCCGTAGCGCTGGTAGTCCTCGCGCACCTCGGAGGCAAACGCGGCGGACGTTCCTCCGCGCACATCGGCGCCGGCAGCGCTCAGCCGCTCTCTTACGTCAGCTAATTCAAGCACGGCATTGATTTCGTGGTTCAACCGGTCAATGACCTCGCCGGGCGTGCCAGTGGGCGCAAATACGCCGTACCACGCATCGGTCTCGACGCCACGATAACCCAGTTCCGCCATGGTCGCGACGCCAGGCATGAGCGCACTGCGGCGGCGTTCCGTCAGTGCGATGGCCTGCAGGCGCTTATTGCGCAAATGGGCGGCGATGCCGCCTCCCAGCGAAGTGAACAGGATCTGCACCTGACCACCGAGCGTGGCCGCCACTGAGGGTGCGACCCCTTTGTACGGCACATGCTGCAAATCGATGCCGGCAGCGCGACGGAAGAGTTCGCCCGCAATATGCATCGGCGAGCCGTTGCCGGCACTGGCATAGGGCAGGCCCGGATTGCGGCGCGCAAGGGCAACCAGTTCAGGCACCGAGTGGACGTCAAGCGCGGGGTGAACGACCAGCATCATCGGCGTGCTGGCCGGCTGAATGATAGGGGTCAGATCGCGCAGCACGTCAATGCCGGCACCGGCCCCAGGTGGCAACACGTGCGGTGCGATCACAATGGTGTTGGGTGCGATGAGCAGGGTATGTCCGTCTGGTGCCGCGCGGGCGACATAGGCGGCGCCGGCCAGACCGCCGACACCGGGCCGGTTGTCCACTACGATCGCCTGGCCCAACCGGGGCGGCAGCTTCTCGGCCAGTATCCGCGCAAACAGGTCGGGCCCGCCACCCGGTGGAAAGGGCACGATCAGACTGAGGGTGTGCGCGGGCCAGGATTGCGCATGGGCGGATCCATTGGAGAGCAGGCACACCGAGAGCAGGCACGCAAGTACGCGGAGAACTTCGATCGCGGTCCGTGCAAGCATGGCGCGTGCATGCGTTCGATGCCGTGCTGTGCCTGGTGGGGCAAGGCCTTTCATGGCTGCGGTCCAGTACCCCGTTCGTCGAATGCGGTCATCGCGCTGCTGCGGTGCCCTGATGGTGAATGCACTCATGCGATCACGTACTGCGCCTGAAAACCCAGCAATCGGTTCGCTTTGCCTGAATCGTAGCCCGGCCAGTCCCCTGGGGCCAGGGTCTCTGACCCAGGATATTGCGGAAAGTGCCTGGCAATCCAATCGCGGGTCGGCTCAGCAAGCAGCGTGTTGGGGGCGCAGACATTGAATGACTGATGTCCTTCAAGGTGGGTTTCAATCGCCAGCCGACAGGCGCGCGCGGCATCACGCGCATCGATATACGCGCCCAGGGCCCCAAGACCGCGGATCGACACGTCCTGGGCGCGCCGAAATTGCTCGTGGTCTGCACCCGCCACACCGGGAAAGCGCAGGCTTGCCACCTGGGTAGCCGTGCTGGCGGCGAGGCCGGTGGCAAGTTGCTCGGCGAGCAACTTGGAGAGTCCGTACGGGTCATCGGGCGCAAGCGGATGCAGCTCATCAACGGGAAAGTGCTCGGGTTGCCAGGGGTGGCTCGGGTAGTAGAACCCATAGATCGCCAGGCTCGATCCGATCACCACGCGCGGCACGCGCTGATTGGCCACTGCCGCCATCAGATGGCAACTCATTTGCAGATTGCTGGCCAGTCGTGCCGCGTCGCCCAGGCAATCAGGCTTATCCCACGTCCACCCGTTCGCGGCCAACCCGCGGCCGGTGTAGGGAAACCGCATGCGCGCCAGGTGAATCAGTGCATCGACTCCGATCAGCAGTGCATCCAGGCGCGGCAGCGCGGCAGGATCAGTCAGGTCAAGTGCGAGACAATGCGTCGCGGGATCAGCCAGGTCCCGCGCGTGTGATTGCGCCGCCGGCACGCAATCAAGTGCCACCACGTCGTGGCCGTGCGCGCGCAAGTCGGCGACCGCGTGACGTCCGATCAGGCCACTGCTCCCGGTGACGACGATCCGCATGGTGTCTGTCTGGGTTTGTCTGGTTGGGACTCTAGTTGTTCGGAATCAATCGGGGAAGAATCGATTAGCGGGTCGCGCCAGGCCGAGATTCTCGCGCAGCGTGCGACCTTCGTATTCGCGTCGATAGATGCCGCGCCGCTGCAACTCGGGGATCACCTTGTCCACAAAGTCATCCAGCCCGCCGGGCAGATACGGGAACTGAATCGTAAAACCATCGGACCCATGACCTTCGAGCCACGCCTGCATCTGATCGGCGATCTGATGCGCCGTACCCACCATCGCCAGTCCCGAGTGGCCACCCAGGCGCAGGGCAAGCTGGCGCACGGTGAGTTGTTCCTGCTTTGCCATGTTGACGACGCGCTCGCGCGCGCTCTGGCTTGCATTGCTTGGAGGGATCGATGGCAACGGAGCATCGGGATCGAACTTCGAAGCGTCATGCCCCAGCGCAATCGAGAGCGAGGCGATGGCACTCTCGTAATACACCAGATTGTCGAGCTGGGTGCGGCGTGCGCGCGCTTCGGCCTCGGTGTCACCCACCAGCACGAAGCAGGCCGGCATTATTTTCATTGAATCAGGGGAGCGCCCGAGCACCTTCATGCGGCCTTTGACATCGGCATAGAAGCGTTGTCCGGCCGCCAGATCGCTTTGTGCAGTGAATACCGCTTCCGCGGTCTCGGCCGCGAGCTGACGCCCCGCTTCGGATGCGCCCGCCTGCACCACCACTGGCCAGCCCTGGACGGGGCGCGCGATATTGAGCGGACCGCGCACTGAGAAATAAGGACCCTTGTGATTCAGCACATGCATTTTTTCGGGATCAAAAAAAAGTCCGCTTGCCTGATCGCGCACAAAGGCGTCATCGGCCCAACTATCCCAAAGCCCGGTGACAACATCGTAGAACTCGCGCGCACGGCGATAGCGCTCGTCATGCTCCATGTGATCATCCATGCCGAAATTGAGCGCCGCGTCCGGATTTGATGTGGTCACAATGTTCCAGCCGGCGCGCCCGCCGCTGATATGGTCAAGCGATGCAAATCGGCGCGCGATATGAAACGGCTGATCAAATGTGGTCGAACCGGTCGCCACCAGGCCGATATGCTCAGTGACCATGGCAAGCGCCGAGAGCAGGGTGAACGGTTCGAACGATGTTGCGGTATGGCTGCGGCGCAAGGCCTCAACGGGCATATTGAGCACGGCCAGATGATCGGCCATGAAGAATGCGTCGAAGCGACCATACTCGAGCTTCTGGATCAGCCGCTTGAGATGACTCAGATTGAAATTGGCATCGGCATAGGCCCCCGGATAACGCCACGCCCCGGTGTGTATCGTGGTCGGGCGCATGAAGGCGTTGAAACGCAGCTGCGGGCGGGCAGAGTCAGTCACGGGAACCATCCAGGAGTGATCGGGTAGTCAGACAGATTACGATCAGCCCGGATACAGAGCAACCCTGATGTGCGCATGCATCACGCGGATGTGGTGCAGGCACGGGTTCGGCACAGCCCAGCACAGCCCGTCACGCCACACGAGAGGCACCGGCGCCGGCACAGGCAATTGCGCAAGCGCCGGGAAACGCCCGCGACCGGACGCATCCCGGCGGTCAGACCTACTTGGACATGGCGTCCTTCTTCATCGAATCGTCTTTCTTCATGCTGTCCTTGCCCATCGCATCCTTCTTCATGCTGTCGGCTGCCATGGCATCTTTCTTCATCATGTCGTCTTTCTTCATGCTGTCTTTGGCCATCGAATCCTTTTTCATGCTGTCCTTGGCCATGTCGTCGGCGAAAGCCGGCACGGCCAGTACGGAAATCATGAGCGAGGCGATCAATACGGACACTTTGTTCATGTAAAGCTCCTGGAGGAATGAAAGTGGAGGCCGATCCGACCACCGGATCGGGATTACCCAACCCCGGCGCAGTGATCCGGGGGCACTCACGTGCTTGCTTGCGACTGCCCGCAAAGCGCGCTTGCACCCCCAAGTTCGGCCTTATGCGGAAATCGGTTACAACAATTCAGAAATTCTTCCAGGGTTGATGTAACAATTTCGAGTCAACCTTCGAACTTTCCCTTCATAGAGCGACTGATACCGGATGGAATCAACCCAGGCGCAGCGGTTTGCCCAGCTCGAGGCTCGCCTCAGGACTTTGTTTCTCGCTGCAGGTGCAGGTGACAGTGCGAGTTATGCGGCCTTTCTGAAGGCCCTGGGTGATCACTTGCGGGGCTATTTCAGAAAGCGGCTCGAAGGGGTGCCCGACGAGGTGGAGGATCTGGTGCAGGAAGTCTTGCTGGCGATTCACAACAAACGCCATACCTATGATGTTGATTTGCCGATTTCGGCCTGGATACATGCCATTGCGAAATATAAATATGTCGACTTCCTGCGCCGCAGGCATCACGAGGGAGCGCATGTGCCCCTGGAGGACGCACCGGAACTATTTGCGCATTCAGAGCTTGCCTCCAACGATGCACGACAGGATGTCGGGCGGTTGTTGATGGCGTTGCCGGACAATTTGCGCTTGCCGATACAGCTCACCAAGCTCGACGGGCTGTCGGTGCGTGAAGCCGCCGAGCGCTGCGGAATGAGCGAATCGGCCATCAAGGTGGGTGTCCACCGGGGATTGAAAAAGCTGTCAGAACTGTTAAGGGTGCAGCATGGAAACTGACCAATTGATACATCTGCTGGCCGCCGATATTGACGAGAGCCTGCCGGTCTCTTTTTATCGCCGGATGACAATCGGACTCGCGTTCGCCGGCACGCTGTCGTTTGTGCTGATGGCGTGGCAGATGGAGATCCGCCCGGATCTTCTGCAAACCCTGCTCATGCCGCTGTTCTGGTTGAAGTTCGGGTTTGCCGCTGCGCTTGCTTTGGCCGGGTTTTATGCCATTCGCTGGGCGGCGCGCCCGGGTGCTCGCGCCGGCTGGGTGGTGCTCGGTTTTGTCGCTCCCGTGATCGTGATCTGGATCTGTTCTGCCTGGACGCTTGAGCGTCACGGGACACAGCCAGTGTCAGAGCTCATCTATGGCGACACCTGGGAAGTGTGTCCCATTTTGATCACCGTACTCGCAGCACCGATTTTCTTTGCCGTGATGCGGGTAATGAAGGAGATGGCTCCGACCCAACTGTCTCTGGCTGGGTTTGTCGCTGGTCTGTTCTCCGGGGCGGCGGGGGCGTGCATTTATTGCCTGCACTGCCCGGAATTGTCGCCAGTCTTCGTCGGCATCTGGTATCTGCTGGGCATACTCATCCCCGGTGCCATTGGCGCCCTCGTCGGCAAGCGCGTATTGGCTTGGTAGGGTCAGGCGGGTGCGCGTGCAGGTGGGTGCGTAGTGTGAGTAGCGGTGGCTAGTCCTGCCGCTTGCTCGGGTGGCTAACTTCGCCGATCACCGGATTGCTCAGTCGTTCGGATGTTGCGCAGTTCCTGTCAGCAGGGCCTCATCCTGCGCGCTGAGCCAGCGCCACTGGCCCACGCCCAGGTCGGCCGGCAGGCGCAATCTGCCAATCTGGCTGCGATGCAGCGCGGCGACATGATTGCCTACCGCTGCCAGCATGCGTTTGACCTGATGGTATTTGCCTGAGGTCAAGGTCATTGCCAGCAAATGATCACCCCCGCGCACACACGCGAGGGCGCGGACTGGCTGCGGATCGTCCTCGAGCACAACACCGGCTAACAGACGGGTGATCTGCTCGTCCGTGATCGGATCGGACGTGCGCACTTCATAGAGTTTGGGTACTTCATGGCGCGGCGACGTCATGCGATGAATGAACTGCCCGTCGTCGGAGAACAGCAGCAGGCCGGTGCAATCCTGATCGAGCCTGCCAACCGCCTGCACGGCGCGCGTGCGCAGCGGGTCGGGCAGCAAGGTATAGACCGCCGGGTGAGATTTCGCCTTCTGTGAGCACTCGTAGCCGGCGGGCTTGTGCAGCATCAGCAATGCGCGCTTGCGGTAGGTCCATGACACGTCATTGACTTGAAACAGCCAGTCTCGATCGACGTGCTCAGGGGCAAACTCGGCTTGCGGGTCGGTGCAGGTCAGTCCATCAACCTGCACCGCTGCTGACAGAATCAGGGCACGGCAGGAGCGCCGCGTGCCAAAGCCCTGACTGAACAGAATCTGTTCAAGCTTCACCGGACGTCGCACTGCGGCGCCCGCGCCGCGAGCGGGGCATTAGCGTGCCGGTTCAATCTTGTCGAACTCAATGTTCTGCAGCAAGCCATCGCGTTTCTCAACCCGGCGAATGTACACGGTCTGATCCACTGTACGGGTCTGCGCGTTGATCACCACCGGGCCGCGCGCGCTCACGAACTTGTAGCCTGCCAGAGCAGCCATCACCTTGTCGGGATCCATATCACCACGCAGTTGCTCGGCCACGTTGCAGATCACGCTCATCGTGTCATAGGCCTGCATGACCAGAAAATCCAGTCGCGCCTTGGGACCGTAGGCCTCGGTATAGGCCTTTTGCAGCGCCTTGTTTTCGGGTGAATCGTGCGAGGCCGAATAGTGATAGGCCGAAATGATGCCGAGCGCCGAATCACCGATGGCCTCAAGTCCGTTTTCGCTCACGATGTCGCCGGTGGTGATCAGCTTGATGCCAGCTTTGGTGAGACCCATGTCATTGAACGCTTTGGCGAATGCAATGCCCGAGCGTCCGGCCGGCACAAAGGCGAACACCGCCGAGGGTTTCTCGTTCAGTACCCGTTGCAGGTAGACCGCGTAATCGTTACTGGCGAGCGGTGTTCTGACGCCGCCGATCACCTTGCCGCCATTGGCAGTATAGGCTTTGATGAAGGCCGCTTCTCCGTCATAGCCAGGGCCGTAGTCGGCGACGATGGTATACACGGTGGGCAAGCCGTTCTTGGCGGCCCATTCGCCCATGGGTCCGGCGACTTGCCCGAGAGTGAACGACAGTCGCGCCATGTAGGGTGAGCGTTCGGTAATGCCACCGGTGGCCGCCTGCATGATGATGGTGGGTTTGCGTGCCTCGGTGGCGACCGGAATGGTGGCGATCGCCCCCGGGGTCGATACGAATCCAGTCAGCAGATCAACCTTGTCGCGAGCAATCAGTTCGAGGGCCAGGCGTTTGGTGACATCCGGGTTGGGGCCGGTGTCATCGCGCATGATGAGCTCGATGCGCTTGCCCGCCACGGTGTCGCCGTGCTGCTTCATGTAGAGCTGGATGCCTTCATTGATTTTCACACCCAGATCGGCGAACTGCCCGCTGGTGGAATTGATGACACCGATCTTGATGGTGTCAGCCGCCAGTGCGTCACGCGGCAGTGCGAGTGGCGCGGCAACGAGCAGCAAGGCGGTGCCCAGACTGAGCAATGAACTTAGGCGATCGGATTGCATAAACGCTCCTGAGGGATGCGCACAGTGTGTGCGGGGGTTGTGCTGCGATACGAGAGTTATTCAGTCGTGCTGGATTGTCAGAACAGTCAAAATCCGATTTGCCGGAAACATTGGGTAGGACGTCACGCCGGCCTTCAGGGCATTCACAAAAACACCGTCAGATTCTTCGCCATCAAGGTGGATTGATCAATGATGATTTTGCGGTGACACACTCTTAACTGACCGTTCTCGCGGCGCAGTTGATCTTCGCGCCGTCCGACCAGCACATCAGTCTCGGTCTCCAGTCGATTGCGGTAAACAAAAAAACGGCTTTTCACCAGCATCTCAGCGCCCTCGGGAAGCTCACCACGCGGCTCGCTCATATGAATGTTGGTGATCAAATGCGCGACTCGCGACAGCGGCTCCTCGGCCCAGTGAATGCCGGTCAGCAACTGGTGCACCCGTTTGGTAAGGATGGTCTTGTCGTCACGCATCCAGGCAACGTCATCGGCTGCCGTGATATCCCTGTCTCTGTCTTCCCAGGCGACATTCTTGCGCATGGGCATCCAGTAGGTGACATCGGCACTGAAAGTGTCGAGCCAGGCTTCGTAATGGCGTTCATCAAGGAGGTCAGCTTCGCGAAAATAAAAGTCTTCCACCTCGCGCATCAAGCTCAGATAGGCAAGCCGCGTCGGTGTCACGATGGGACCCAGCTGGCGGCTGAAATCGTCCGATTGGGACATCGTCGGTGGACTCGCGGCACTCATCGGCTAGCACCGCCGCGCAGGCTGTCCCAGTCGGCAGAATCCATGAATTGCGCCCAGCGACGGTACAGCTCGCGTGGATTCTGCTCGCTGGTCACCGGCGCATTGGTCACCATGCCCGCGATCAGATCGCTTGGTTCGGCTGCGCCAAGGCCCGCTTTGTAGTGATACGGGTAGCGGCGGGCAATGGTGCCTTCGCTGGCCGCCGAAGCGTAATTCCAGTTCTCCATATCGTCCTGCTCGGTCATGCCGGCCGGACCGGAATAGCGCATGTAGTAGCTGCGCAGGTAGCGTTTCACCTCCTCGGGTGCAGCGCGGTCGACAAAATAGACGCGCCACATTTCAGTCTGCGTCGGCCCGCGCGGATGCGCGACCACGATGGTGCGCGGCTGCTGCCCGTGAAACGACATATTCGGGAACACGGTACCCACCAGCGGACTCACCCCCGCACGGTCCCCCTGTCGCTTGAGCCGGCGCTGCCAGCACTCCTTGAAGTAGGCCGCTGTAATCGCCGATTCCGAATAGTCGGTGCGTTCCGGATCAGGCGGCTTAATGCCATAGACGAAACCATGACCGCCTTCATGCGCAACGATGACCAGGCGCCCTGGATTATCGCGGCGCCCCTCGCTCGCATTGGGTCCGATGCCGACCATATCGACCGATCGATGACTGATGGCATGCAACACGTCGCCGGCAAAATTCTCTGCGACGAATTTCCAATTGGATGGAATGATCCATTTCTGCACGCTGCCGAGCAGCTCGGTTTCGCCATCGCCACCATCCCAGGCGCACAGGCCGGTGTCCAGCGCATGGCGCGCATCGCCAAGATACTCATCGAACGACGGTGCGTTGCGATCCCAGGTCGCCCACACAGTGCCATGCCGCACCGCCAACTGTGCGACTTCGACCAGACCCCATTGGTCGCGATCAAACGGCGGCTGATAAGCGGCCTGGTAGTCCTGCACACCGACCAGACGGCCATCGGTTGAAAAACTCCAGCCGTGGTACGGGCAGATGAAATTGCGCGTGTTGCCTTCATCATAGCGGCATACTTTCATGCCGCGATGGCGGCAGGTGTTCAGAAACACATGCAGGCGCGATTCGCGGTCGCGCACCAGAATCACCGATTCTTCGCCCATCTTGGAGACGAAGAAATCGCCCGGGTTTCTCACCTGGCTTTCATGGCCGACATAGAGCCAGGCGCGGGCAAACACCTGTTCCTGTTCTTCCTGGTAAATATCCTTGTTTACGAAGAGCTCGCGACTGATCTCGCCGTTGCGCCCGTTCACCAGGTCGCGTGCTGACCCGTTAAAGCTTTTCATTTCGCGTCAGTCTCCAAGGGTGCCCGCACATGGGCCTCGCTCGCCGCGGCGCCATGCGCACGCGACAGGACTGCAGCGGGTGTAAGGGTGGCGCGCATGCGGGGCGGGACTCTCAGGGCACGATGGTGTCAAGGAGCTGCTGCGCCAGTGCAGCACCCGGCACGGCAATGCCCAATTCGTGAGCAAACTTGAGGCAGAGCTGCAAGTCCTTGTAGAACACGCCGGTGGCATGCGGGGCCAGGCGCAGTGAAGACCACTGGTCGGCGATACGACTTTGTGCAGCGCCTTCATGGACCACTTTTTCCAGCATTGCCGGGTCCAGTCCGGCCTCGCGACCGATGCGCATGCCCTCGTAGGCCGCCAGCATGTTCACGCAGATGATCAACTGGTGTGCGAGCTTGGCGCGTATGCCCGAGCCGAGCGGTCCGGTATGGGTGATCTTGGGTCCGGATGTGGCAAAGACCGGACGGCAGGTTTCGAATGCGTGGTCGCTGCCGCCCACCATATAGGACATGGTCTTGCTTTTTGCGCCGCGCTCACTGCCGCTCACCGGAGCGTCAATCAGTTCGACCTTTTTCTCGGCGGCAATCTCTGCCAGTCGGGTAATGGTGCCGGGCTCGACCGTGCTGTGCACCGCCACGATGGTGCCGGGAGTAGCACCGGCAAGCACCCCTTGCGGTGCCAGCATGACCTCATCGAGCTGGGCATCGTTCAACACGCAGATCTCGACAATCTGGGCATGCGCCGCGAGCGCCGCACATGAGCTCGCGACGCGCGCTCCGGCCTGCACAAGCTCCTGCAGCGGTTCGGGGCGCACATCAAACACCATCAAATCGTGTCCCGCCTGCGCCAGATTGATGGCCAGGTACTTGCCCTGTGTGCCAAGGCCAATGAATCCGAGTTTCATGCTGTGTGTCTCCATCGGTCTGCTCGCACCCGGTGGGGGTGCGAACATCGGACTCTGCGGCCCGGTTTGCAGGCGTCCCTGAGCGACACGGCTGGGGCCGGGTCGGTCGCCTGCAACCCGCCTATTTAACGCCGTGCGTGGTCGCCTTGTAAAGCGGCCTGACACAAATGACGAATCTTCCGGCAGACGCCGGGGCGCGCAATAACGATGCGGCTATAGGCCGAGTCCCGAGGTGTCGGATTCAAGGGCCAATAAACTCAGCCCTTCGATCTCCTGCAGTGATTTTCCGGCGATGCCTTGCAGATCACCATACATGCCGACCGTGGCAACCAGGACGCGCTCAATCTGTTCGTCGCGCTTTGCCCACTGCTTCATGATCGCTTTGCGTTCTCTGTCCAGATCATCCTTCATGGAAGAGAAAGCCTCGACAATGGCCTCGACCCGATGGCGGAATTTAGGGCCAGTCAGGTACTGATACACCATCTCGGTCTTGGTCTGTTGCCCCTCGCCGATATGCCTTGCAACGCTCAATTGCATCAAGGTATGCCGCAGGAGTGTTGCAACCGGCAAGGCGGCCCGCGGGTTGGTCACCCACACTCCGTCGATCACATCGAAAGTCTCCACCCCTTTGGGCAGGGCCTGGCTTACCAGAACCGATACTTCAGCCTTCGCGGCACGCTGATCTTCTCTCAGTTTGGCCAACCAGCCATCGCTCCAGTTCTTGGTGCGCTTGGATTCCCACAGGATGGCGCCACTGGGCTGGCCGGTTTGGCTGACCACCCGTTGCAGCACGTCGCCACCGAATTCCCCTTTTGCGACCGGTTCGATCGAGTCGAACGGAAATTTCAGGCGCAGCAGATTTTCCAGTTCCAGTTCCTGCACTTCGCCATGCAGCTGCTGTGAGCCTTGTTCAGCCTTTTGCTTCAACTCTTCGATTTTCTGCTGCATTGAGGCGATCGTTTGATCCTTTTCCAGGACTTTCAAACGCAGACCGTCCTCAGCCTCGCGCTTGGCCGTGGCGCGCACTTCGCCAAGTCCTTCCTGCACGCGTTTCTCAACCGTCAGGTCCAGCTCGCGCCGGGCGTCGTCCAGCTCGCGCTGCTTCTTGAGCAATTCAGCCTGGGCCTTCTGGGCTTCGGCCAGCTTCGCCTCGCGCGCCTTGAACAACTCCTGGAGATCCTGTAGCTCACGGGCTTTTGCATCGAGCTCGGCGGCAGTGGCGAGCTTTGCCTTGCGCGCTTCTTCCGCCGCTACGCCGGCGCGCTCTGACTTGAGCTGCGCCTCTACTTTTTCGGCAATTTGCGTGTCCAGGGTTCGTTGCGCCGCGACGAGGTCTCTCTCCTTGTTGCGAACGCCCTGCTCACGCGAGGCGATCTCTGCGTCTTTCTGTGAGATTTGCTGTTCGAACTGTCGTCGCGTGGCCGCAAGCAACGGTGCGGCCAGCGATTCCGTCAGCGGGATCGCAGTCCGGCAGTTGGGGCAAGTAATGGTCGGTTCTGTCATGGTCGCACCGCTTGTCAGGTGAGCAACAAGATTACGTCATTCGACAATCAACGGCACGAATTGAAGACACGGCAGATGGATTGATCCACCGAAGTACTACCTCCACTGGAGGCGCCTGGCCAGAGTGGGCACGCTAGTATGCCAAGGTGCGCAAGCAGCGCCTTTTCAAGACAGTGCGTGGCGAGGTTCGCTCGGCTGCTGAAGTGTTCAATCTCATGGGCGCGCTGGAGCAGCGCGCCGCACTGTTCGCAGCAATGGATGACACTAGTCACGAATATTGGATCGACCTGCCTGCTGCAAGGCCGTATGTACGCGATTTGCAGTTGTTCGGTGTCAGACAACATATGCCCCTGATTTTCGCGGCCTGGGAATGCATGCCGCCTGATGATTTCGTGCGAGTACTCAAACTCCTTTGTGCCTTGGCGTTCCGCTACACCGTGATCGGCGGTCGCAACACCAACGAGCTGGAACCGGCATACCATCGGGCGGCAAAGGGCCTGCTCGACGGCCAGATCGTTACGCCAGCAGCAGTTTTTCAGTCGCTCCGCGACATCTACGTGGGTGACGAGCACTTCGTGCGCGAATTCGCGACCAAGGAAATAGAAACCCACGGGCGGCGCAAGAAGTTGGCGAAGTATGTCTTGTGCCAGCTTGAAGGCGATGTTTCAGGGCGCCTGCCGGATTGGGAAACCGATGCGGGCACCATCGAACATGTGTTGCCGGAGAACCCAACGAGCGTATGGGACGAGTCTTTCCAACCCGAGCGACAAAAGGACTTTATTTACCGGATTGGCAACTTGCTACTGCTGGAGTCTTCCATCAACCGTGAGGCGCAAAACGCGCCGTTCGCTGAAAAGCTGGCCCTGTACGGGAAGAGTGCCTATGCAGGAGCCCGTGACCTAGCCGCATCGGATCAGGTGGAATGGACACCGGCCTCGCTAGATGCGCGTCAATCGCGAATGGCACAACGCGCCGCCCACGTGTGGCGATCGGATTTTGCCTGATGGCATCGGCGGGGATGATCCCGATCGGCCGACTCGAACGCCGACCGCTTTACCCGGGTTGCTCAATCGAGCTTGATGGCTGCCTTCTTTACCACGGGTGCCAGCTTGTCGTAGTAGGTCTTGATCAGTGCTTCTGCAGTCTCAGGCGAGGTTGACTCAAACGGATCAAGCCCGATCTTGCCCAGCTTCTCATCGGTATAGGCCTTGTCGCGCAGCACCCTGGAGAGTTCTGCATGCAGGCGCTCAAGGACCGGACGCGGCGTGCCAGTCGGCGCGAACAGCCCGTACCAGGATTCATAATCAGCACCGTTCACCCCGCTCTCCTGCAGCGTCGGAATCTGCGGGAACGCCGCCACCCGTGTTCCCGAGGTCACCGCCAGCGCGTGAAATTTGCCTGTTTTGACATGCGGGGCAAAGGACGATGGCAGGCCCATTGCTGATTGAATCGTGCCGCCCAAGAGAGCGGTGACGCTTTCACCCGACCCCTTGAAGGGCACGTGCAGAAGGTCAATGCCGACAGCCTGGGAGAAGATTTCCATCGCTATGTGGTGCGGACTGCCGATCCCCGAAGTGCCATAAGGAATGGCGCCGGGCCGCGCCTTGGCGTAGCTGATGAACTCCTGCACATTCTGCACTGGCAGCGAGGGAGTGATTGTCAGAAAGAAAACGGTCTTCGCGATGGTGCCGAACATCTGCAAATCACGCAGCGGGTCGTACGGCAGATTCTTGTAGACCAATGCGTTGAGCGGCAGCGCATCGGTTGACACCAGCAGGGTATAACCATCGGGCGCCGAACGCGCCACCGTCGCGGTGCCGATATTGGTATTGGCACCGGAGATGTTCTCGATGACAAACACCTGCGACATGTTCTGTCCCATTTTGTCCAGGGCGATGCGAGCCACATTGTCCATGCCGCTGCCTGCAGGCACCGGGACGATGACGCGAATCGGCTTGACCGGCCAGGATTGTGCATCCGCTGTGATGCCGGCAAGCAGGCTCGCCACAGCGAACACAGCGCTCGCGGCGGACAGGGCAGAGAGAGGCAGGGTCATCATGCCTGCACTGCCAGCCGTGTGATCAGGCGCTGCGCATTCTCAAAATCAATGGCCGCACGTTCTGCCGCCGTAAAGCCGTAAGCGGCCAGCGCATCGACTTCCTCTTTCGCCGGGCGCATCGGGTAATCGGTACCAAACAGAATCTGCGAGGTCGGCACCACGGCACGCAGCGCATCCAGAGCGCCGCGGTGGTTGCCCTGCGCCGTGTCGTAGTGAAACTTTTTCATTTCATGCAAAGCCCCATGCGGGATCAACGAGCGATCCTTGATGCTTTGATCGACCAGTTCGAAGCGGCTGATCAGAAAGGGCGCGGTCCCGCCAGAATGCGAGAAGATCCAGCGAATGTCGGGATAGCGGGCGGCCGTGCCGCTGAAAATCACACTGCCGATGGTGCGGGTGGTATCCGTTGCATATTCAACACTCGATGCCGGCATTTCACTGGCGATCTGACTGCAGCAGTCCGGGGTTTGCGGGTGAACATAGATGACGGCCTTGCGCCGATTGAGCTCGGCATAGACCGGGGCAAAGGTCACGCTCCCGAGGTAGGTCTGGTCGAAACTGGTCATCAGGCCGATGCCATCGGCGTGCAGGGTGTCAAATGCGTACTCAATTTCCGCCAGACTGCCATCGATGTCGGGCAATGGAAGGGCCGCCCACAGTCCGAAGCGTCGCGGGTAATCCCGCACGAGGGTCGCGCCATATTCATTGATGTCGCGCGCCATGCGGCGGCTCTTGGCGCGGTCTTCCTTACGCCATATGCCCGGTTGAATGATC
Organism: uncultured Pseudomonadota bacterium; assembly: GCA_903921325.1. Taxonomy (GTDB): domain Bacteria; phylum Pseudomonadota; class Gammaproteobacteria; order Burkholderiales; family SG8-39; genus CAIXPL01. Next base: position 70,202 of record CAIXPL010000028.1, on the reverse strand, counting down.
GATAGCATCGCGGTTGCAATGCCGTTGCGGTCCATTTCCTGCAGCGAAAGGGCGGGTGACCACGGCCGCGGTTGCGAACCGATGCGGTACTCGGCCACCGCCGCCAGATAGCTCGCCGGAATCAAGTGATGGTGTACGTCAATCCGTTTTGCCTCCCCGCTCGCCATGCCCGGGGCATTGCTTGATGCGCAGCCCTGACCGAGTGCGCTCAATCCGACTGCGCACCCGCAGGCCGCCAGAAAACCACGCCGGTTTGAATTTGGTTGCATGATGTCTTCTCGAAATGGGGCGGCTCAGGACCGCGGTTTTAATGACACGCTCAATTCATCAGGCACCGTGGCACTGTGCCGGATGAGGTGTTGCCGGTTGGGTCCAACCAGGGTGTGGCTGGCTTCCTCGTACTGCAGACGCAATTCGAACAGCCGGTTTCTTTCCAGCAAGCGCAGCTTGATCTGGTCGCCTTCGCTATCGATGAATACATCGAGTTTGAATCCAACGACGGTATGGCACGCGGTGCCATCGGTACAGGGTCGCACGGGCAATGGCGCGGTCACCATCACTCCGCCATTGTGTGCGTCAAGGTAGAACGCCTGCCCCCCCAGCAGGTTGTCACCCTCAAATTCCGATCCCTCGATCGCCCACACGCCAACGATCTTTTCCGGCAGGTCTTCGGCCATGACGCTCAGCGGGAGCATCAGAAGAAGCATCAAAAGCGTCGCCCCCCATCGGTCCTGGCGCTTAAGGATTTTCATCGAGCAAGCCTCACTTTTGTTTTGGCAGATTTCGGTTTTTCAGGGCATATTCGCCGAACATCCGGCGCACCGAAACATTGCCCACCGCAGCGAGCTGATCGCAAACATACTCGGCATAGCCTGCGTCGGATGCCATGAAGGGCAATAGAACGATGAGTTAGGTGGGACAGGTGACTGTTCTGACACCGGCTTCATGCACAAGGTACCATCACGGCAAGAACAAAAAAAGCCACTTCAACACGAGGAGACCATAACCATGAAACGCATCACTCGATGCTTGTTTGTCCTGATCAGTGTGCTGTGCCTTGGCGCATGTGCCGGCATGTCCATGAGCGGTGCACCGGCGGGCGAGGGCTGGATCACCTTGTTTGACCGGCATTCAAATCTGAATGACTGGACTGAGCAGGGCCAGGCCAACTGGCGGATTCAGCAAGGCGTACTGAAGGCTGATTTCATGCGCGATAAGGCGGGCTCATTTCTGGTCAGCAAAAAAACGTTTGCCGACTTTGAGATTTATGCCGAATTGTGGGTGGATTCGGACACCAACTCGGGCGTTTTCGTGCGCTGCAGCGATCCGACCAAGGTGGGTGCTACTACCTGCTATGAATTCAACATCTGGGACACACGACCCGACCCGACCTACGGTACCGGTGGCATTCCTAATATCGCCAAAGTCTTGTCGGTGGTCAAAGCCGGTGGGCATTGGAACACGCTGGAGATCAGACTCAAGGGCGATCAACTTACCTATCGGCTGAACGGTGTGGTGACCGCAACTGCCACCGACAACAAGCTCGCAGCAGGCCATGTCGCGCTGCAATATAGCGGCGGCATTGTCAAGTTCCGCAAAGTGCTGATCCGGCCGATTTGAGCGGTCCGGGGGAGCACCAGCACGGGCAGCCTACCGGCGCAGCCTGGCAAGCGCCGCTTGCGCTGCCGCGGCCTGGATGATCACCGCGGCGTCATCGGGTAGCAGGAAGCCTTCAGCGATAAGCGCGTGGCTCGCGAGGCGAACGCGGCCGACATAGTCATCCCGGCTGCTGTAGCGTTCGGCAAGCGACAGCCGCTTGTCACTGGCGGCCTGCCGCTCGGCCTCAGTGGCGGCAAACGGTGACCAGGAGCCAATCAACATACAGGCGAAGGTGAGCGGTTTGTTCTGCCCGCCGTGAGTGCCCAACGGGACCGCAAGATCGGGTAGCCGTACACCGCCCAGCGCGTTGCCATCAGCATCGCGTCGCGGGACTTGAACGATCGCCTGGGGAAAGTACACCGGTGCACGCAGAGCCGGCGGTTGGTCGGGCGCAGGTTCCAGTGGCATCAACATGCTGTCGGGCGGTGACTCATTGATGCCGACCCATTCATCCAGACGCATCAGCGTGGCACGCGAAACGGGAGTCCAATCGAGACGTCCTGGTGGCACCTGGCATTCGGCCGGGGCGCTGGCAACCCGCACATGGGATGCACCGGCAATGTCGTACATGCGCACATTCGGCGGAATGGGTTGATCCGAACTGCCGCTTGCACCCGTGCGTCCAAGCGAGGCGCGGCGCGAGTAATAGTCCGAAACCGAATTGATCATCACGATTTTAGGCGGGACTTCGCCACGCGCTTCAATCTGCCTCACCAGCTCGCCGATGGTCAACGGTTCTTCGGTGTCACCGCGGAACTCGGGGTCATCAAACGTGGGTACGCCATTGCCGCTCGATTGCGGTCCGGGCCCCGTTGTCATGATGGGCAACAATCCAGCTGCCGCGACAAAGACATGCAGACCGTCAAAGACGCGGCGCCCGGCGGTCTGATTGAATCCGTGCAGCAGGAACGATTTCAGGAAGCGGCCGTCCTGCGACTTGCCGCTGCCAATGACCCGATTGATTGAACCTTTGAGCGGATTGGGGGTGCCGGCGCTGTCGGTCGCCCGATGGGCAAAGTAATCGACTGCATCGCGCACAATGGCAAAGCCCGCGCCTTCGACAAATTGCCTCTTGCCCGCCGCGTCAACCCAACTGGGCAAATCGGCTCCCTGGCCCAGTTCCCAATAGACCTCCAGCAGACTGAACCCGGCATCCTGCAAAAAGCCGGTGCCCTGCTCGAAAGTGCCCGCCTGGAAAGCTTCATCGCGCGGTGAATTGTAGTTCGCCAGGCCGTAGGCGCGCCCGCGGTTCGGGATATCGACGAGCAAGGCGCCGTTACCACGATTCTGCCCGACCGGGATGATCAGAACGATGCGTGCGCTGTAATCGACGCGTCCTTGCGAATTTCGGGCGGCTTGACTCAATCCCGGAATGGGCTCGGTAGGTGCGAGTGATCCGTGGACTTTGCCTTCCCAGAGGGCAAATTCGCCACCGCGAAACACACCATAGGGTTTTTGCGAGGTGATTTCCAGACGGCTGATGTCGGCCCAGGCTGGCACGCTGCAGGTCAGTCCGAGTAGCAGTACGGTCGCGGTCTTGCGAATCAGGCTCATGCAGTATTCAGGCGTCATGGTGTCCCTCAGTGGTCATCCGCCGGCATGCGGTGCGCCGGGAGTTCGATCCCAGCGGCTCGGCATGCGATGCAAACGCCGCGTGCAATGGGTCGGAGCCTCATACTATCGCCACGGCGCACGCTTCGATAGAGCGGCGCTGGAAACGATCACAGAATAGCAACCGCGCCGGGCGCGGGGAGGCAAATCATGACGGCAACCAACAGTGCACGGCACGCACGGCCACCGGCTGACGCGCTGGTGATTCGACTGGCAATGGAGGACCAGGCGCGAACGCATTCCGCGCCTGGTCCAGGACTTTGTGCAACGCTCAGGATGGCGTACGCGATAGTGCTCGGAGCTGCGCTCGGTGTGGCGATCCCGCAGGGTGTCGGGGCACAGGAGTATCCGCTGCGCTCGATTCGGGTCATCGTGCCGTTCCCGCCAGGCGGGCAACCCGATGTGCTTGCGCGCACGATAGCGCAGCCCTTGTCAGACAGCCTGGGCCAATCGGTTGTGATTGACAATCGGCCGGGCGGCGGCGGCGCGGTGGCCGCTGATCTGGTCAAGCGCGCCGCACCCGATGGCTACACCGTGCTGATCGCTGACTCATCCCTCTATGCCGTGCTGCCGACCCTGAACCCGGCAATCAATCTGGATCCTCTGCGTGACTTCGAGCCGGTGTCCCTCGCCGCGATGTCGCCGATCTTTCTGACCGTCAATGGGGACCTGCCCGTGCGTTCGGTGTCCGAACTACTGGCGCTCGCTCGCAGCAAACCCGGCCTGCCGTTTGGTTCCTCGGGCAGCGGCACATCGCATCATCTGGCACTCGAGTTGCTGAAATCGCTGGCCGGCGTCGACTTCATTCACGTGCCCTATAAGGGCGCGGGTCAGGCTGTCCCGGCGGTGGTGGCGGGCGATGTGGTAGCAGTGTTCGCTGGCATTGCTTCGATTGCGCAGCATGAGAAGACGGGCAAGCTCCGCGTGCTCGCGATTGCGGCCAGCACCCGCTCGGGCCAGCGTCCGGACATACCAACGATTGCCGAGGCGGGCGTGGCAGGCTATGGCGTCGACATCGCCCTGGGCTATTTCGCCCCTGCCAAAACCCCACGCGAGATCATCGACCGGTTGTCGCGAGACATCGTGCGCGCGGTCAACGCGCCGCAGACGCGGGTGCGCCTGGCGGTGTTGGGTGTGGATTCCAACGGCACCAGTCCGGATGAATTTGCCGATTTGATCCGAAAGCAAAACCGGCAGTATGGCGAACTGATCCGTGCCACCGGCATACACGCCGATTGATCGAGTCGGTTGATCGATGGGTGGTCGTGTGATCGGTAGAATTGCCGGATTGAGCCGCGCGCACGGCGCGCGCCACAACCAGGGGTTGGACCGAATGACCGCATTGATAGCAGTCCTTCTTGTATTGCTGATCGTGCTCGCCGCCGCCATCGTCTTCGGCGGCCCGAGCACGCCAGCGCCACTACCCTGGATCAACAATCCATTTCTCGCGGTGGACTATTCTAATTTGCCTCCGTTACAGCATTTTCCGGGGGATGACGGTGTGTCGCTTGCCTATCGCCAGTACGCCCCAGGGTCTGCCCATCCACGCGGGAGCGTCGTGCTCATCCATGGGTCATCGGCCAGTAGTGCGAGCATGCACGTGTTGGCCAAGGGATACGCTCACGAAGGTTTCGCGGTCTATGTGCTGGATATGCGCGGTCACGGTGAATCAGGCACAAAGGGCACCATTGCGTATGTCGGGCAACTGGAAGACGACATCGATGCATTCGTCCGCGCGGTCGCCCCGGTGCAGCCTGCGACGCTAGCCGGATTCTCTGCGGGGGGCGGTTTCGTGTTGCGCTATGCCGCCAGCGCCCGGCAAATTCAATTTCAGAGCTACCTGCTGCTCGCACCGTTTCTGGGCGGCCGTGCGCCGAATGCACGACCCGGCACGGGTGGTTGGGCCAGCCTTGGCTTCCCGCGCCTGATGGTTGTGTTCTTTCTGAATAGCCTTGGCATTCGCGTGTTCAATGATTTGCCGGTGATTCGTTTCGCTCTCAATGAGCAAGCCCGCAGCGTACTGACACCGCAGTATTCGTTCTCGCTCATGGCTAATTTCCAGCCGCACCTGGATTTCGCCGCCGACATTCGTGCTGCGAACAGGCCCTGCGCTGCGGTGGCTGGCGGCGACGACGAGTTGCTGTATTCCGACAAGTTGAAACAGACGTTTCACGATCTGAGTCGCGACTGGCCCGTCACATTGATCCCCGGGGTCACTCACATCACGCTGATTCTCGATCCGGCTGCGATCAAGGCGGCGGTGAGCGCGGTTGTCGATTTGCAGTCAAAGACCGCGAGCTGAAGTCATGTCCGGGCGCCTGCCCGCCTGGCTTCTTGTCGGGTTGCTTGCAACGTTCTCGCTGGCAGGAGCGCTGCGTGCCGAGGAGCCTCTGGCCATCGGCTCCAAGCGCTTTACCGAATCCTACTTGCTTGGCGAAATGCTGCGACTGGTTGTCGCAAACACCGGTCAGCCGGTCACCCTCAAGCCGGGCCTGGGCAACACTGGGGTGCTGTATGCCGCCCTGCGTGCTGGGGAAATTGATCTTTATCCGGAATACAGTGGCACCATCAGCCGCGAGATCCTGAAGGCCGACGCGGATCTGTCCCTCTCCGATATCAATCTGCAGTTGGGTGCACTTGGATTAAGGGCTGGCGTCGCACTGGGCTTTAACAATGCCTATGTGATCGCAATGCCAGCGGCGCGGGCTAAATCATTGTCGATCACCCGACTGTCCGATCTGGCGCAGCATGGTGATCTGGTAGCTGGCCTTTCGCACGAGTTTCTCGCACGCAATGATGGCTGGCCCGGGTTGGCGCGCACTTACGGTTTATCTGATTGGACGCCGCGTGGCCTCGATCATGGCCTTGCCTACGAAGCGATGCAGCAAGGACAGATCGATCTGCTCGATGCCTATGGCACCGACGCCAAGCTCGCGCGCTATCACCTGTTGGTGCTCGAGGATGATCGACACTTCTTTCCGGCCTATCAGGGCATGTTGCTCTATCGGGCCGATTTACCCGATCGCTTTCCGGTGGCCTGGCGCGCCTTGCAATCGCTGGAGGGCAAGCTGAGCGATGCCCAAATGAGAACGCTCAATGCGCAGGCCGAAATCGACCAGCAGCCGTTTGCCCAGGTCGCGCAACAGTATCTGCGGCATGAGACCGTGCGCATTGCCCGCGCGGGATTCCTGGATCGGCTGTTCGCGGACGATTTTGCCCGCCTTGGTGCGCAGCATCTGTCACTGGTCGGTGTTGCGCTCGCACTTTCAATGCTGATTGGAATTCCACTAGGGATCGTGTGCTTCTATCGACCTCGGTTGGGCCATGCATTGCTCGGGCTCACTCACGCGATCCAGACCATTCCGTCGCTCGCCCTTTTTGCCTTCCTGATTTCGATCTTCGGTGTGATCGGTTATCTGCCCGCCATAGTCGCACTCACCTTGTATGCGCTGTTGCCGATTATGGAAAACACCTATCGCGGTTTGGCACAGGTTCCGGCACCCCTGAGCGAGACCGCGACCGCGTTGGGTCTGTCCGCTGGGCAGCGAATTGGCTACCTGGAGCTACCCCTCGCGTTGCCGTTGATCGTAGGCGGCGTCAAGGTGTCCGCCGTGCTCAGCGTGGGCACCGCGACGATTGCAGCATTTGTTGGCGCGGGTGGTTTTGGTGAACGCATCGCGGCCGGACTTGCGCTCAACGACAACGCCACGCTGCTCTCAGGTGCCATCCCGGCGGCACTGCTCGCGCTAGCGATTCACTACGGATTCTGGGTCGTTGAGCGGCGTGTGTTCAGGCGGTCTGCGTACCCTGGCGGTACGCAAACGCCGCATCAAAGCGGCTGAGGATGTAGTCGCCGCAACTGACTACCGGATAACGTGCCGCCTCGTCTGCGACCGTCACCGGCACGATCGGCGTGTCGTAGTCGGGGTCGGCAAACACGGCGATCGATAGTCGCTCGCGCCCGGATCGATTAACGACCCGATGCGGATTGGACTTGAAGCGATCATTGGTCCAGCGTCCCAGCAGGTCACCCGAGTTGATCACCAGTGTGTCGGGAATCGGTGGGGCACTGACCCACCGACCATCCCGTGTCAGCACTTCCAGACCACCGACGTCATCCTGATGCAGCAAAGTGATCACGCCATAGTCGGTGTGTGCGGCGACGCCAAACTGATCTTCGCTCGCATCGGCAGGCTGCGGTGGGTAATACACCAGGGTGCCACGTGACACCGGTTTGGCGAATTGACGCACGAAGTAGTCGGCCGGTTGCTCAAGGCTGATCGCCATGGCCCCTAGCAGCCGGCGGGCGCATTGGTGTGCCGCATCCAGATAGGCGTTGAGCGTTGTTCTGAGCTCAGGCATCGATTGCGGCCATCGATTTGGCCCAATCATTCGGTTGCCGGCGCGGTAGTCAGCATCGTCGGCTCCCACATCGCGCCCCCAGACAAAACTTTCTTTCAGATCAACCCGTGCCCGCGCGTGCATCTTCGCCTGTCCGACCTGGAGAAAGCCGCGATGCAGATCAACCGGACGACAGGCGAGCTTTTGCTCGAGCGGTAGCGCAAAAAATGCGCGAGCCAGCGCGTCCGTGCGGGCGATGAGTTCGCGCGGGATGGCGTGATTGCGCACATAGAAAAAGCCAACCGCCTCGGCTGCCTCGCGCATCTCCTGCCCGACCTGTACCCGCGCGGCCAGTGCGGCTCCCTCATCGCCCGGTGCGTCGCGAGTCAATGGAGCCATATCAATCACCGGCAACTCGCCCGCGTCAATCCAGCGCGCCAGCGTGTCATTCATCGGCGCGCATCCGGAAGGCCATTGCCTGACGTCGGCAAATTCATTGATGCCCTTCGTGCAGTACCCAGTGGTCGCGACCGATTCATTCTTCCTCGTCCTCCGTGTAGTAACCGATCACATCGCCTTCGGTGGTCACCCCAAGGCCGTTCAACAATCGGTTGGAATAGTTGAAGTAGGCGCACACCTGATTGACTTCCAGAATCTCGCCATCGTCGCATCCGGCAGAACGCAATGATTCGATGTCGGTGCGCACCATCTGGCCGGGGTCGGTGGTGAGCTTTCGGGCGTAACCGAGCAGTGCCAGTTCTTTGCCCGCAAAGGCCTGATGCGGTGCGGCCGCATCTAGCGCCGCGCGAATCAGTCGCGCGCGCGGCGGGTCGGCGATCAGACGACGTGCATTGGCCCAATGATGAGTCAGGCTATAGGCGCACTGGTTGGTGATGCTGACATAGCTGGCGATAACCTCCAGAAACCACAAGGGCAGCGTGTTCTCCGGGTTGTGCAGCACACTGCGATAGAGCACCACGTGGCCTTCCATCGTGTGAGGACGCAGGCTATGCGCTTTCATCACATTGTCCACCGTGCCGTGAGGCGTGGTCACCTTGTCATACACTTCTCGCAGAACGCCATTGGCTTCGGCCTCTGGAATCATGCGTATCCATGCACTCATTGCCGGCTCCTTGAAGTTCTTGCGCTTGGATTGCGCGGCTGCACTTGCCTGAGCGTCACTGCTCGACCAGAAACGCTGCATAGTCAGCGCAGGCTTCTCTGATCGCTGCATCGAGCAGCGAGCGCCCGTGCTCGGCACGAGCGAGGCTTGAATCCGATCCCACCCGGCCATCGGGAAAGGCCGCTCTATGAGTAATGGCGTCCCAGTGCGCATCGCCGCCGTGATCACGCAGAAACGAAGCCGATAGCGTGGCGGGTGCAGGCAGATCGGTTGTTCGGTGCGTGTCCGGATGAAGATGCGCGACCACGGCGATTTCACTCGGGGTGGCATGCATGCCCTCGGCGGCGCCGTACAGCTCGCGGCGCAACCGGTCTGCAGCCGGGTAGTCCCACCAACTGCGCAGTCGACAACGCGGCGCCGCGCCACTGCGCTCGCCCAGACTCCAGCGTGCGTAGATGTCCTGAAAAGCGGCGCGGACCGGGGCGATGTTGCCACCGTGTCCGTTGACAAAATAAAACCGGGCAAAGCCCTGCCGTGCGAGCGACAGGACATAGTCTTCAATCACCGCCATGAGCGTGCTGGCACGCACCGATACCGTTCCGGGGAAGGCCAGATTGAACTGCGCCGCCCCGAGACTCAGTGTTGGTCCCACCAGGGCATCTGCCTGCTCACCGATGCCGTGCGCGACCGCTTCGGCGGTGAACGCATCGGTCCCTATCATGCCGATGGGTCCGTGCTGTTCGGTCGAACCGATCGGGATCACCACGCCGCTTGAGCGCGTCAGGTAAATCTCGATGTCCTTCCAGGTGGCGTGCGTGAGCTGCATGGTGACCGATGATAGTCGCAATCGTGTCGTGCTTGCGCCAAGTGGCCGCGTTCATCCGGTCTGCAGTGTGCGTTCGAGGCGGCGTACCGCCCACGAGGCGAGCAGTATCAACAGCAGATATTCAACGATCAGAAAACTGTACACCTCGAGTGGCCGGTACTCGGTCACATTGAGCTCGTTGGCCCGACGAGTGAGCTCCTGCAGGCCGATCACCGACACCAATGAGGACATTTTGAGCACGTAGACAAACTGATTGCCGAGGGCGGGCAGAATGTTGCGAATCGCCTGCGGCAGAACGACGTAGCGGAAAGTGTCGGCACGAGACAGTCCCAGGGTCATCGCCGCTTCGCGTTGACCGCGAGGCACTGACTGCAGCCCCGCGCGAAACACCTCGGCTTCAAATGCGGCATCGGACAGAGCGAGGGTCAAGACGCCAGCGGTAAAACTGTCGAATTGCAGTCCGGTAATGACCGGCAGGCCGTAGTAAACCCATAGAAGCAGGACGAGCAGCGGGACTGCGCGAAAACACTCGATATAGGTGCGACCGAGGACGCGCAGCGGGCGTGAGCGGCTGAGACCGCACAGGGCGAGCACAATGCCCAGCAGCACTGACAGGGCAATCGCACAGGCAGACAGGCCCAGCGTCAGGCCGAGACCCGCCAGTAGAAACTGCACGTGCGCGGCACCACTTGGTCGAGTCGGATCGATCACATACCAGCCCCACTGGTAATTCGATCCGGCCGTGCATCCATTCAATAGAGTCAACGCGGCAAGGCTTGCTGCGGCGGGGACTATCCGCGAGTTCATTGCGAGCCAACCGACGCGGCAACACCGCCCATCCAGTCGCCGCGACCTGCCCGGCATTTTCCGCCGGGCAGTCATCGGATCGGCAAAGCGTACCGGCGACTGTAAGACGCTACTTCTGTGCCAACCATTTCTGCTCCAGTCGCTGGAACAGTCCATCAGATTTCTTCAAGGCGATCCAGTTATTGAGGAAGGTCAGCCAGGTGGGATCGCCTTGCTGCACCGGGTAGGCGAATGGGCGCTTGTTGCGCATATCGGTGCCACCACCGACCACTGCGAGGGCGGGGTAGGTTTGCACCAGACTGGCCGCTTCGATATTGCTGGTGATCGTCACCTGGGCGCGGTTGGCCAGAACTTCCTGAAAGCCATTGGCCGGTTTCTCGATCGCCTTGACGGTAGCCTGCGAAAAATGATTGCGCGCCTGTTCCTCGAACACCGTGCCCAACAACACCGCGACGATCACACCTTTCTTATTGATATCGGCCCATCCCTTGAAGCGACCGGCATTCGACTTGAGAATCAGCGGGACGGTACCGGCTTCGATATACGGGTCGGTGAAGGCGACGACTTTGGCGCGTGCGACGTTGAGCGATGCACCGCCGGCAAACAGGTCGTAGCGATCAGCAGTCAGGCCCGGGATCAGGGTGGCCCATTCGGTGGGCACCCACTCAAGCTTCACTCCCATGTCTTTTGCCAGCTCTTCCATCGCCTCGATGTCAAAGCCCTTGTATTGGTTGGTGCTGGTGTCGCGCACCGACATTGGATTGAAGTCACCGGTGGTGCCTACGCGCAAGCTACCCCGTTCCAGAATCGTATTGAGGTGCGAATGGGTCTGCGCGTAGAGCGGGGTGCCGATGCAAGAGCCGATGAGAAGCCCTATGAACGTCTTCAGGGCGGTGACGAACTTGCGCGTAATCATGACTGCTCCTATGTCCGGCGATTGATCTGAAGAAGACGATGAAGGCATGCGTGCTGCGGAAGGTTGGGTCAGGTGCACCACCCGAAAAACTCCGTCGGCGTGCGCCAGACGGGGGCGCCCGGGCATCATTCGGCCGGGCGGTGCTCAATGGGTTATTCGTCAGGCCCCACTCAGCGGACTAGCGTAACACTGACCAGGATGTTGCGTTCATGCAGTCCTGCCAGCGGCGGTAGAAGTTACGCGCGTTCTCTTCGGTAATCTGCAGGCTGACGCGGCCTGGCACCGGATCATTGTGCTGAATGGCGTTCATCGACTGCTGATAGTTGTAGGGGTAGCGGCGCGCGATGGTTCCGGCGCTTGCAGCGGTAGCGTAGTTCCAGTTCTCCATGTCGTCCTGCTCGGTCATGCCGGCCGGACCTGAATAGCGCATGTAATAGGAGCGCAAAAAGACCTTAACCTCGGCGGGGGCGTCAGCATCGACCAGAAAGAATCGCCACACCTCGGTGCTCATCGCGCCATTCGGGTGCCAGACGAATAGCGACCGTGGTTGATTGCCATGGTAGGAGGTATTTGGAAACACCGTGCCGGTGAGCGCCACCAGACGAGCCGCTTCGCCCAGGCGCGCTTTGCGCGCCGTGTGGCAGGCTTCGTAATAGCTCTCGATGGCCGGGTTGTCGCGAAACGCCGGGATGTAGTCATTCGCCGGGGCGCGCATGATGCTATGCAGTCCGTGTCCTTCCGGATAATTCACCCAGATGTCGTAGCCGCCCTCCTGGTACGGATCGCGGCGTCCCTTTACTCCGCTGCGAGCGCTGGGACCTATTCCGATCAGATCGACTGACCGGTGACTGACGTTGTGATAGGTGTCACCGAGGAAGTTTTCCGCCGCAAATTTCCAGTTGCTGGGCACGACCCATTTCTGCACGCCACAGATGACCTCCGAGCCACCTGCGCGACCGTCGCGGGCATCGAGCGCAAAATCCAGATGCTGCTTCGCGTCCCCCAGATACTCGATGAACGAGGGGGCCTCGGGATCCCAGGTCGCCCAGATCGAACCCTTGTAGTTTCGCATCTGGGCCACTTCGATCAGCGACCATTGCGCACGGTCGAGCACGCCTGAATACAGTTTGTCATTCTGTGGCACGCCGACCAGTTGTCCGTCGGTGCCGTAGCTCCAGGCGTGGTAGGGGCAGGTAAAGAGCGGCGTATTGCCCTGGTCATAGCGACACACTTTCATGCCGCGGTGCCGGCAGGTGTTCAGGAACACATGGATAGCGTTGGCACGGTCGCGGCACAAAATCACCGACTCTTCGCCCATACGAGAGACAAAAAAATCACCCGGATTCGGAATCAGGCTCGCATGCCCGACGAACAGCCACATGCGACCAAAAACCCGTTCGAGCTCATCCCGATACACAGCGTCGCTGACGAAGATCTCCCGGCTGACGGTGCCCTTTTCAGGATCGACAGCGTGCGGGTAGGGCGGTGTGAGGGCAGCAACCATGGCAGATACACGGGAACCGGACAGGGCATTATGATATGCGCCGGCGGCCATGCGAAGCCGCAGTGCACTCACCCAGTGGCAGGAGGCAGCATGCAAGCACGACCTATCGGCCTGGCCTTGCGCGTGAGCTTGGCATGCCTTGCCGCGGTGCTGACCGGTGCCTGGACGGCTCATTGCTTTGCCCAGACAGCCCCGCCGGGCTTTCCCAGCCGTCCGCTAAAGGTGGTGATCGGAATGCAGGCCGGAACCGGCTCGGATCTGTCAGCCCGTTTCTTCTGCGGCCAGCTGGCTGAATTGATCGGGCAGCCGTGTACCGTTGAGAATAAGCCCGGAGCCAATGGCATTCTGGCCGTGCAGACCGTGAAGCAGGCGCCTGCCGATGGTTACACCCTGATCCTGGGCAGCAATTCCCCGATGGCCGTCAATCCGGCCATCCTGAAGAACATGGGCTATGACCCGTTACTGGATTTCAAACCCATCTACGGACTGACGCTGCACACCAACGTCATGGTGGTGCCTATTACCTCGGCGGTTCACTCGGTGAGCGAACTGATCGAGACGGCGCGCGGCCGGCGGCTCAACGCCGGGGTCTATGCCTCGCTCTATGAATTGGCGACCTACTGGCTTGCCACGGTGACTGGCAAGGATTTTCTTCAGGTGCCCTATAAGGGTTTGCCACAACTGACCGTGGACATGATGGGTGGTCAATTGGATTTCGCCATCGTCGATCTGGCGGGCGTTGCCCCCTTGATCACCTCGGGCAAACTGCGTGCCATTGCGGTTCTGGGTGATCGCCCGCATCCAGACTTTCCGGACGTACCAACCGTGAAGGACAGCGGATATCCAGAGTTCGTCAATTACTCGTGGGTCGCGCTTTACCTGCGCAGTGATGTGCCGCCTGAGATCACCCAGCGACTGGTTGATGCCATGGAGCAGATCATCAAGCGCCCGGCCGCACGTGCCTATGTCGCGAAAATGAATCTCGAGCTGATGCCACTGACACCGGGCGCGATGCGCACCTTCCAGATCGGTGAAATCGAGCGCTTCAAACGCATCGCGGCAGCCGCCCATCTGGAGCCGCGCTAGGACGGAATCTCTCAATCAAGGGGACTGACCTTATGGGCGCGCTGGCCATTCTGAGCGGCAGCAACGTGACACCGCTTCTTCAAGAAACCATCGGTCAAAACCTGGACCGGACGGTCGCGCGATATCCCGATCGCGATGCCTTGGTGGTGCCTTTTCAGGCCATACGCTGGACCTATCGCCAACTGGATCATGAGGTGCGTCGGGTCGCTCGCGCGCTTCTTGCGCTCGGCCTTGAGAAGGGTGACCGGGTGGGCATGTGGAGCCCTAACTGCGCCGAGTGGGTCACGGTGCAATATGCCAGTGCGCATATCGGCATCATTCTGGTCAATATCAATCCGGCTTATCGGACTGAAGAATTGCGCTATGCACTCGCCCAGTCGGGCTGCCGCGTATTGATTGCAGCGAGCGCATTCAAGTCAAGCAACTATCAGGCGATGGTTGCTCAAGTGCGTGCTGATCTGACTGCTCTTGAGACGGTTGTTCATCTGGGCACCGTGGGCTGGGATCAGTTTCTCAGTGGCGCAGAGCACATGAGTACGGCGCAGTTGCAAGCGCGTGCGGCAAGTCTTCACTTTAACGATCCGATCAATATCCAGTACACCAGCGGAACGACGGGATTTCCCAAGGGTGCGACGCTCAGTCATCACAACATTCTGAATAATGGCTTTTTCTGTGGTGAAGGTTTTCGCTACAGCGAGCGCGACCGGGTATGCATTCCGGTGCCGTTTTATCATTGCTTTGGCATGGTGATCGGTAATCTGGCTTGCACAACCCATGGGGCCGCGATCGTGTTGCCAGCACCGGCATTTGAGCCGCAGGCAACGATCCAGGCGATTGCCGCTGAGCGCTGCACCTCAGTATTGGGTGTACCCACCATGTTTATCACCATGCTGGGTTTGGCTGATTTTTCCAGTTACGACCTGAGTTCTCTGCGCACCGGCATGATGGCCGGATCGCCCTGTCCGGTCGAAGTGATGAAGCAGGTGATCGAACGCATGCATTGCGGCGGGATGACCATTGGCTACGGAATGACCGAGACCTCGCCGGTGTCAACGCAGACCGCGCCAGACGATCCGCTGGACAAACGCGTGGGTAGTGTAGGCAGGGTGCATCCGCATGTGCAGGTCAAGGTGATTGACCCGGCGAGTGGTGAGACACTCGGATCGGATGAACCCGGCGAGCTATGTACCCGCGGCTACTCGGTCATGCTCGGGTACTGGAACGAGCCGGACAAGACCACCCAGGCAGTCGATGCCGAAGGCTGGATGCACACGGGTGATCTTGCAACAATAGATGGTGATGGCTATGTGAACATCGTCGGACGAATCAAGGACATGATTATTCGCGGTGGCGAAAATGTCTATCCAAGGGAGATCGAAGAATTCCTCTATGGACATCCGGATATCGAGGACGTGCAGGTGATTGGTGTGCCCGATGCGCTCTACGGTGAAGAGTTGATGGCCTGGATCAAGGTGCGCCCGGGTGCCGGTGTACTTGATGCCCAGGACATTCGTCAGTATTGCAGCGGTCGGATCGCGCACTACAAGATTCCCCGCTATGTGCATCTGACCAGCGAATTCCCGATGACGGTGACCGGCAAGGTGCAGAAGTTCCGCATGCGTGAAATCGCGATAGAGCGCTTGGGACTGTCTTTGCCGTCGACATCCCGGTGAAGCTGAGCGCGCCCGAGCGTTTGCACTAGAGGCTCGATCGAATCTGAAAGGCTATCGACGCGGCGACGAGCGAGGCTTCAATGCCTGTCTCGATGAGGACCGCTGATCCAGTATGATCAGCGATGGAGCGGATTGCTGATCGGGCGGTCAAATTAAAGTGACGACGAGGAGAGGGCGCATGAACATTCGAAGGAACTGCGGAATCATAGTAATCAGCCTCGCGCTGGCTGCGTGCGCCCAGTTCAATCTCGAGCGCGTTCACCCCGGCATGAGCAGTGACCAGGTTCGTGATCAGGCGGGTACTCCGCATGAGACGCGTAGCTATGCAGACGGTTCGACCGCCTGGTACTACGTCGGGGGAGGTGCCGGGCGGCGGACGTGGAAAATCGTGTTCGACCGATCCAGTCAGGTGAGCGGCGTCGAGCAGATGCTTACGATCGAGAGTTTTCACAAGTACCTGAAACCCGGAATCACCCGCGGTGAGGAAGTGCTGCTGATTTTTGGCCGGCCGGGTGGGACAGAGCGTTATCCGGGGTTAAACGAAGTGGTCTACACCTACCGCTTCCTCGATGGCACCCTTGAAATGGTGTGCGACATTCGAGTGGATCGGGCAACCGGGCTGGTGAAGGAATACCCGATATATCGCGACCCGGCGTTCACCTCGGGCGGAGATTACTGAACGGATCTGCTGTAACCAAACCGTCCGCTGGTGCGAATCAGCAGTAGCAGGATCGCGCAACGGGCGGGTTGAGTGTCCCCGCCGTGGTGCTTCCCGTGTGCGCTTTGCGCGCTGGAGCATGCACATTGACCGGATCGGAGGACATATGAAAAGTCTTTTCAGTTGTATGGGACTAGCGGGCTGCCTGGCCGCGCTGCCTGTTATGGCCGGTGGCAGTTGCGCGGTCACAAGCGGTGCACGGACTGCGGCACTGGTTGAGCTCTACACCTCTGAGGGCTGCTCAAGCTGCCCGCCCGCCGACCGCCAGTTGAGTCGCCTGCAGCAGGCGCTTGGTCCGGACGCGGTTGTAGTGCCGCTCTCTCTACATGTGGATTACTGGGACTACATTGGCTGGAAGGATCCGTATGCGATGAGTGGCTTTACCCATCGCCAAAGCGCTTTGACGGCAGCCAATCATCACCGCGACATCTATACGCCAGAGTTCTTTGTTAGCGGCAGTGAGGTGCGCGACTGGCGCGATGATTTGCGCACTGCGGTCGCGCGAACCAATGCACAAGCGGTCACGGCGCAGATCCATATTCAGGCTGAACTCGATCAGAAATCCCGGCTGATACTTAGCGCAGAGGCGAACACGAGTCGCCCTGAACCAACCGAGCTCTACCTGACTGTCATTGAAGGTGGGCTGAGTTCCAAGGTGAATCGCGGTGAGAATCAGGGTGCGACGCTCGGACACGACCATGTGGCACGCGCCTGGATCGGACCGCTTGCGCTGAATGCAGGCTCGCTCAGTGTCCGCCGCGAAATCCAGTTGCCGCCGGAATGGAACCGGTCGCGTCTGGAGGTTGCCGGTTTCGTTCAGGAAAAGGGTGCTGGTCGTGTGCTTCAGGCGGTACGCTCGCAGCAGTGTTTCGGATCCTGAGGTTGCAGATAGTGTTCTTTTCACCGGATCGCGACCGGTCCCGGGCGCGCGGGTGCGCCCGCGGCTGACGCGTCCGCCCGCGCGGCTAGTAACCCGCTGCTGTGTACGGCGTGGCAGCACTGCGGCGATACACCAGCAGATTGCGCCGATAGCTCAGTACTGGCTCATGACGTTGATTGAATGAGCGGGTGTCGACGGTCACGATGCCTTCGTTAGGTCGGGACTTGGATTCACGGCATGCCACGATGGTTGACTCTGATCGAATGGTGTCACCGACATACACCGGCGTGGGCAGGCGGATGTCGGTCCAACCCAGATTGGCCATCACACGGCCGAACGTGCGCGTCGTGAGCGCGGTGGCTACGCTGATCACCCAGGTCTCCTGGATGCGCTGCCGACCCTGTTCATGCGCATTCAACCAGGCAAGGTCGTGAAATTGCGGACCGACCTCCAGTGAGCGCCAGGCATGTTCAGTGGCTTCAGCGGCAAAGAAGCTGCGGCGCGGCCAATGCATGAATGTCTCACCCGGAGCGCAGTCCTCAAAGTAGAGCCCGTAGTGCTCGATCAGAACGCCGTCGGCTTCGGTTCGATAGAGGCGAAACCGCTCTTCACTCGCCGGTTCCATGGTGACGCCGTGTTCATCAGGCCGGGCACCGGCACGATAGACCGCCACCTCATAGACCACACGCCCGACCACGGTTCCGTCGGGCTTTACAGCCTGGGTTGCCACAGAGACAACGCCGGTGGACGGGTTCTCGGAGGGTCGGGTGGCGAGAATCTCGGATTCGGAATAGAGCGTGTCGCCGCCAAAGACCGGGGCGGTCATCGCAATCTCCGATACACCAAGCACGTACTGCTTGCGACCAAAGGTATGCGAGGCCATACCGATCATGTGCTGCAGCGTGATGGTGCTCACCATCAGCGGCTTCTTCCAGGCGGTTTGCGCCGAGTAATGGGCGTCGTAATGCACCATCGCGGCATTTAACGTATCGAGTGCCTCGTCGGCATTGTCCTGCTGAGACACAGTGACGCCCGGGCGGTGCTTGAAGCGCTGCCCCGTTTCGAATTCCTCGAAGCAAAGACCAAACTGTTCAAGAAATCGCCTGTCACCGGCGCGGGCGTAAGCAAACCAGGTCATGCGTCCTCCGGCGGGCTTGGAATTCGGATCCACGTTGCAGTAGATCGACGCTATTGCCGGCACGCGCAAGACCGGCTGGTCGAAAATTGCTTAGACTGCGGTTGAACGTAGCATAAAAAAGTGCGCCCGGTGCTCATGGCCGCGCGCGAGGCAAGCCCCCGCAAAGCGGGTGGTGTGAGGAGCAGACGGATATGAGACATCAGCAGAGCCCTGTGAGACGTCGATGGCGTGAACAGTTGGGCGCTCTGCTTGTCAGCGCCTGCGCGAGCTTTGTCTACCCGTGCTGCGTGGCGCAAGCGCAAGCGCAAGCCTGGCCCACGCGGGTGGTCAAAATCATTGTGCCTTTTCCTCCCGGCAATGCCTCCGATCTCGCGGCTCGCGGAATTAGCGAGGCCCTATCTACCCGGATTGGTCAACCCGTGGTGGTTGAGAACCGTGCGGGTGCCTCGGGCCTGATAGGCACTGATTTGGTTGCCAAGGCCGCTGGTGACGGCCAGACCCTGCTGGTAACTTCCTCGGCCTTTGGCATCACGCCCTGGGTGATGAAAAACATCAGCTACGATGTCGAGCGCGATTTCACGCCGGTGAATCTGATCGCCTGGACAGCGATGATCATTGTGACCAATGAGCAGCTTGGGGTGCACTCGGTTGCCGAACTTATCGCGGTACTCAAGGCCAACCCGGGGCGCTACAACTATGGTCATATTGGCGCCGGTAGCCTGTCCAATATGGTGATGGAATTGTTCAAACTCGGTGCCGGCGTTGACGTCGTGGCGGTGCCCTATAAAGGCAGCGGGCAGGCAATGGCTGACATCATCGGCGGACAACTGCCTTTGATGTTCGATGGCATTACATCGGCCTATCCCCACGTGCGTGCGGGGCGATTGCGTGGCCTGGCGGTGAGTTCGCGCGAGCCGTCCCAGTTTGCGCCAGGTATCCCGCCGCTGGCGCAGTCCGGCGTGGCCGGTCTGCGCGATTACGATGTGCGTGCCTGGATCGGTATGCTGGTCCCAAGCAGCACGCCAGTCGCGCTGGTTGAGCGAATCAACGGGGTGATGAACCAGGTGCTGCAGGATGCCGATGTGCGCGAGCGGTTACTCAAGACCAATCTGGACCCCTACGATTCACAGACCCCGCAAGACGCGGCACGCGCGCTGCGCGCTGAATATGTGAAATGGTCTCGAGTGGCCCGTGAGGCGCATATCGAACAACAGTAGTAGGGCGCACTAATCGAGCTTGAGGTTGAGCTCACGCAGTGTGCTGGCCCAGGGCTTGAGGTCGTCCTTGATGAAGCTGGCGAACTCCTGCGGAGTGAATGGCAATTCGAACATGCCATCGGCCAGATAGCGTGTGCGTAGGTCCTCTGTTTGCACCGCGGCACGCACGTCCCGGTTGAGCCGGTCTATGACTGCCGTTGCGGTACCGACTGGCGCGAATAACCCCAACCAACCACGCTGGGTCATTCCCGATAGCCCTAATTCGCGGAAGCTCGGTACCGCAGGGAGAAGATCTGAGCGTTCGGGGGTACTGACCGCCAGGGCGCGCAGGCGATCGGCGCGCAGATTGGGCATCGAGGTGATCAGGGTGTCAAAGTACATCTGGACCTGCCCGCCGAGCAGATCGGTCATTGCCGGCGCTGAACCCTTGTAATCGATGGTCGTTATGGGCACACCGGCGAGGGCTTCGAATCGCGCGGTCAGCAGGTGGGTCACGCCTCCGGCACCGAGTGATGCTGCGTTCAGTTTGCCCGGTTGCTGTTTGGCATAGGCGATCAGCTCGGTCACGGTGCGCACCGGTAACGAGGGATTGACCACCAGCACGTAGGAATAGCCGGCCATTGCCGCGATGGGTGTGAAGTCACTCACCTGGTAGCTGGGAGTTTTCGATAGCAGGACGTTGACCGCAAAGACGTTGGCGGTGGCAAGCAGCGTATAGCCATCGGGTACGGCGCGGGCAGCCGCGCCGGTGCCAATCATCGTTGCCCCGCCTGGCCGGTTCTCGACCAACACCTGTTGACCGAGCGATTGCGATAGTCGCTGAGCAATCAACCGGGTCACCAGATCGGTGGATCCCCCGGCAGGATAGGGTACGATGATGTGAACGGGTCGCTGCGGCCAGTCTGCCGCCACGGTTGCAGAGGAAAGCACGCTCGTTCCGCTTGCGGCAGCCAGGCTGAGCGCCAGAAAAATGCGGCGCACGGTGGGTCGCATGGTGGGTCGCATGTTGGTCTCCGTGCGGGCGATCGTTAGCGAGTCGGACTTGAGCGTAGCAGATGCTCGCGGGCCGAGTCGGGAAGTTCCAGGTGATCAAGCTCATGTTCCAGTTGCAGTGCTCTGGCGCGGTCGGGTTCTGATGCGATAGCCCTCTGCAGTTCCTGGGCGTAGGTCACATTGGCCGCCATCGTACGCACATGTCGTGCAGCCGCACCATGGTTACCACTCAATGCCAATCCCTGCAGATAGGGCAGCGCGTACTGAGCGCCAATGGCAAGTCCGCCCATGACGAGGACCCAGAAAACAATGCACCGCAGGGTATTCATGTAGGTTTGATTCTCTCTCGGGCGCTGGCCGTACGCGCGGTCATTCCGATAAATCGGTCAAACCGGACCGCAGCGACGCGGCCGTTAAGGACCGCCGCAAATCATTTGCAACGGGAACAATACGCGTACCTTGCGGCGCAACCAAGCGCCTCACCGCTCGGGCTGTATTATCGCGAGCAGGTGCCCGGCGCTTGACCGCAGGGTTTGTCAGAAAATTCGAGACATGGCCATGTCCCCTACACCCCGCTCGCTCAACCAATGTTTCACCGTCGATGACCTCCGGGCACTAGCCAAGGCGCGGCTGCCGCGCGCGGTGTTTGATTTCTATGACGGGGGTGCCGAGGACGAACAGACACTAAAGGCTAATCGCGCCGCATTTGAACAGTTAAGGTGGCGACCGCAGGTGCTGCGCAATGTGAGCACCGTCCATTGCGATAGCGCGCTGTTTGGCCGTCCGCTCGGACTACCGCTGGCGATTGCACCCACCGGCGCGGCGGGATTCGGTCACCCGGATGCCGACATCGGTCTTGCGCAAGCAGCGGCGCGCAGAAACATTCCTTATACCCTCTCGAGCAGCGCCACCACGTCGATTGAAGTGATTGCTGACAAAGCCGGAGGCCGGCTGTGGTTTCAGGCCTATGTTCTCAAGGACCAGGCCTTCTTCTGGAAAATGGTCGACCGTGCGCGAGTAGCTGGCTACGAGAGTCTGATCATTACCGTCGACCTGGCCGTCGGTGGCAAGCGGGTGCGCGATCTGCGTAATCACTTCGGGATACCGTTCCGATTTACCGCGCGCAATGCAATCGACTTTGCCAGTTGCCCCCGCTGGCTCACCCGCCTGCTGTATCGCGGCATGCCCACTCAGGAAAACATGCGCGGGATGGACGGCGGAGAGCCCACCGCGCGTGGGGTACGCGCCGCCAGTGCACTTGCCTCATCGGTCGGGCGCAATCACGATGCCTCGTTTGATTTTGATCGTCTGGCGCAAGTGCGTGACCGTTGGCCGGGGCGATTAATTGTGAAAGGCGTGAACCGCGGCGATGATGCCGCGCGGCTGGTGCAACTGGGGTGTGATGCACTGGTGGTGTCCAATCATGGTGGTCGACAGCTCGATGGGGGGCGCGCGTCCTTGGAGGCCCTGCCTGAGGTGCTCGCAGGGGTCGCTGGCCGCATCCCTGTATGGATGGATGGCGGAGTGCGACACGGCGGGGATATTGCCCGCGCCATCGCCATGGGCGCAGGCGGGGTGCTGGTCGGCCGGGCGACCTTGTACGGTGCGGTGGCGCAGGGGCCTGCCGGTGCCCAGCGTGCGCTCGATATTCTGGAGGAAGAACTGCGACGCACCTTGGCCTTGTGCGGCGTCACCCGTATCGCGGACTTGAGCGCCGATCTGCTCGCGTCGAGGTGACGGTGATAGTCCGGGCAAGCAGGTGTTCACTGATCACCTCCCTCTCCGTCATGGCACCTGGAAGCTCAGCGTAACGGGCTGTCTGCGCTCACCGGCCGTTCGCGATTCTTCAGTTTGCCACCGGTCCGGTTCTTCGCCTGGTAAGTCATCATTGGATTGATCGAATAGCGCTCGCGCAGCACGTCTTCATCGAGCGCGATCAGAGCCTCGATCTGATCTTCGGGTAATGCATAACGCATGGCGTAGGCCCGCCGATCGGCCAGGAAGTCGGCCACCGCGGCGTCAGAGACGACCAGGGTGTGGATTGCTCTGCCAAGGCTTGAACAGCTGGCCCGAAATCCTGGATACAGCGGCACATAGGAGGATTCAGCGAGGCCACTGGTCCAGCCCGCTATGGCATAAATGTGGTGCCATGAGGGTTCGAACACGGCCAGATCCGGGACATGATCACCAATGGCCCCTGCCAGTATCTGCAGCGCCCGGTTCTCCACATTGCCGCTGCGATCAAGCCGGTCGGCATCAAAGCTCATGACATGTAACAGATTGCCTGCTGCGATCTTTTGAAAGATTTCCTGATCGGTTACCAGGTCCGGCTTGGGGTACATCGGTGTGGCCGGGTAGTGCGACAAGCCACCACTGGCAATGACAACCGCCCGGCGCCCCATGCGCTCAAGCGAACGCGCCAGCGCCCGGCCGAACGCAAAGCAGCGTTCCGGCCGCGGTTGGGGCGGTGTGTAGGCGTTGACGAAAATCGGCAGAAAAGCCTGTTCGCGGGGAAAGCCACAGAATTCGTGCGGGATGGTGAACGCTGTGCCCACTTCCAGATCCATGCTGAAGGCCGGATCAAAGCCCTCGTCGTACAGATGTTCGGTGAGCGCCGCGCCCGCTTCGCCGTCAATAGCCCACCAGCCTTTGTGACCATCTCGCCCCTGGGCACGATCGCCGCAGTGAATGGCAAAAGGTGGCACGCAGTGAAACACCAGCTCTTCGCCGTGGGTATTGGAAATCACGATCACCAGATCGGGTTCCAACGCGCGCAGCCCGTCGCCAACCGTCTGCATCGCCGCTTTCACACGGGCGACTTGATCGAGATCTTCGCTCACTGGAAGGGAAAGAAACTGGGGCGCGTGGGCAACAATCGCGGCACCAACGATACCCGCCTCGCGCGGGCGTGCAGAAGCAGCAGTCGATTGGGTCATGGCGGGCATCCGGGTTGTATCTGCACGCACATAGTACGGGAATGGCGGCTGAGTTGAACCGGGTTACCATCAGCATCCACATCGTGAGCGCCTGACTCCGAGGAGGGGGCATGAAGTTTGGTTACGTCACGCCGTTCAGTCGGCCTGAGCACCGTATCGCGAGTGTGGAATACGCCCACACGGCAGAGGCGCACGGCTATGACGGTGTCTGGGTGCCCGAAGCGTTCGGATCCGATGCGTTTACCCTGCTTGGGCGCATCGCCGGCCACACGCAACGGCTGCATCTGTCCACCGGCATCGTCAACATCTTTTCACGTACCCCAGCACTGCTTGCGCAAAGCTTCGCCACCCTCGATGAAATCTCCGGTGGCCGCGCGCGCATTGGCTTGGGTGCGAGTGGCCCACTGGTGATCGAGAACTGGCATGGCCTGGCCTTTGATCGGCCGCTGCGGCGCATGCGTGAGGTGGTGGCGATTCTGCGCATGGCTCTCGCCGGTGAGCGAGTGAATTTCGAAGGGGAATTTTTCAGGCTGAAGGGTTTCTCGCTGTTGATCAAACCCGTCCAGCCGAGAATCCCGATTTATCTGGCCACACTCAAACCCCAGGCGATCAAGGTGACAGGGGAAATCGCCGATGGCTGGCTCCCGATCTACCTTTCAGCCGATGCGCTCGCGCAGCGGCTCGCACCCCTGGATGAGGGTGCCCGTGTCAACGGCCGCCGGGCGAGCGTTATCGATATCCCGATGTCGGTGCTCACCGCGGTTGATAACGACAGCGCGGTGGCGCGAGGGCTTTGTGCCGATCATCTGGCTTACTACATCGGTGGCATGGGCACGTTCTACCATGAGCTTATGCATGACATCGGGTTTGGCGAAGCGGCCGATCGCATTCTTGCTTGTTGGAAATCCGGCGACCGGGCCGCAGCGCGCGATCAGGTCAGTGCGGCCATGATTCGGGAGCTGACCATCTGCGGGACACCGGCCGAGTGCGTGGCGGCAATTGAGCGACGTCGCGCGGCGGGCATCACGCATATTCTGTTTGCCCCGCCGCACGGTAGTTCAGTGGCACAAGTGCAGACCACCTTGCGCGCACTGAGCCCGCGCGACCTCGGACTCATCGGAGAGTGATCATGGCCGCAACGAGCTTGCCGCTGCAGGGCGTGCGAATTCTGGCAGTTGAACAGTATGGCGCGGGTCCGTGGGGATCGCTTTATCTTGCCGACCTTGGCGCCGAGGTGATCAAGATCGAGAACCTGCCCGAAGGGGGCGATGTCGGTCGAACGGTCGGTCCGCACTTTTTCGCGCCAGGCGACAGTCAGTTCTTCCAGACATTCAATCGCAACAAGCGCTCCATCGCGATTGACCTCAAGAGGCCCGCGGGCCAAGCCATTTTTCAGGCGCTGGTGCGAACAGCCGACGGCGTCTTTGACAATCTGCGCGGCGATCTGCCAGCGCGTCTGGGCCTGGACTACGCGTCGCTCAAAGCCTTCAAACCGGCGATTGTGTGTGCGCATCTGTCGGCCTATGGGCGTGAGGGTTCACGCGTCAACTGGCCGGGTTACGACTATCTGATGCAGGCCGAAGTCGGTTACCTGTCGGTGACCGGGGAGCCAGATGGACCGCCTGCCCGGTTTGGATTGTCGATGGTCGATTTGATGACCGGCCTCACAACGGCGTTTGGACTGGTCGCTGCAATTCTTGGGGCACGTACCACGGGTATCGGCACGGATGTCGATGTAAGCTTGTTTGACACTGCACTTCACAATCTCAATTACCCGGGCACGTGGTATTTGAATTCTGGCACTGTGACGGGTCGTGAACCGCGTGGCGCGCATCCCTCGCTCACCCCCAGTCAGCTCTACCGCACGGCAGACGGTTGGCTTTTTGTGATGTGCAACAAGGAAAAATTCTGGGCCCCGTTCGTGACCCTGATCGGGTGTCCGCAATGGGCGGCTCACCCGGACTATCGTGATTTCACGGCGAGACTGAAGCATCGCGACAAACTCACTCAGGATCTCGATGCGGTCCTCATGATGCAGACCACAGCGCACTGGCTCGCGCTGTTGCAGGGCACGATTCCGGTGGCACCGGTCCATGACATTGCGCAGGCGCTTGAGCGGGACTTTGTGCATGAGCGCGGTTCGGTTCATCAATACGACGCGGCGCAAGGCCCGGACATGCGGCTTCTCGTCAATCCAATCCGGCTGGGCGGGGCCACGTTGCCGCATCGACATGCACCAGCACTGGGGGCCGACACCGACCAGTTGCTGACCGAACTGGGCTACCACGCGGCGGCGATCAAGGCGCTACGCGCCGAAGGGGCAATCGGCTGAACGCCCGGGACTGAGTGAACTTGGGTTGACTACCTGTGACTGGATGATCCGGGCTACAGGACCTCGGCTGAATGCGCGCGAGCGCCTGCTCAGGTTGTGGCGGCAATACGTACCTGAGTCAGACTCTGCTGCGATCGCGCTCTTCAAGCAAATCGGCAACCAATGCGGCCAATTCGGGTGCCGCATCGAACGTAATTTCGATTGACCTCATTCGAGCGGCACGGTTGATCGCGATGGATGACACCCGCCATAGCCCACCAGCGCATTCGGCGTGGGGGAACAGGCCTGCTTCGACGCGCTGCACAAGCCAGGCCGGCTCGACTCGACAGGCCGCTGCCGCCTGTTCCAGCGTGCCCCAGAACTCTTCCAGGAACGTGGCCTCGAGCAACGTGGCCGCAAAATAATTTGCAGGGCTGGACACGATCAGTGCGCCTTCAGTGGTCGCGGATCGAAGGCAATTTCGCTCGCCATCGCCTGGTACAACTCGCGGGCGCGCGGACTGTCGGCCGGCGGAACGACGACCTTCAATGCGATGAGCAGGTCACCGGGCGGTGAACAGGGCAATCCCTTGCCGCGCACTCGCAACTGGCTGCCGCTCTGCCCGCCGGCGGGGATGCGCACCGAGATCTTGCCTTGAGGCAGCTCGACCTCCACCTGGGCGCCCAGCGCGAGCTCCCACGGCGTCACCGGCAGCGTCAAATGCAGATCGGGGCCTTCGACGACGAGCTCTGCATGAGGTTTGAATTCGACCTCGAGCAGCAGATCGCCCGCCGGCTGGCCATCGGCTGAGGGTGCACCCTGTCCCGCCAGTCGAATCACCTGCCCGGGGCGCACGCCACGCGGTATGCGCACGTTGAGCGTGCGCTCGCGGTAAATCACATGCCCGGCGCTGTCGTATTCAGGCATGCGCAAGGTGATCTGGCGCTGCGCACCACCGAAGCTGTCCTCCAGATCGAGCAAAACGCGGGCATGGTGGTTGCGCGATGCGGACGATGCTCGTCGCGTGCCACGAGCCCCGCCACCGCGACCTCCCTCTGCGCTCCCCATGCGGCCGAACAGTTCGGAGAAAAAGTCACTGAACCCCTCGGCGTCCTGCGCGCTCGTGCCATCGCCTGAGAATTCATAATCAGCACCCCAGCCAGGCGGCGGCGTAAATGGTTCGCCTGCGCGAGCGCCGGACCCGATCTGATCGTAAGCAGCGCGGCGCTCGGCATCAGACAGCACCGCATGGGCTTCATTGATCTTTTTCATGCGTGCTTCGGCATCCGGCTCCTTGGAAACATCCGGATGAAATTTGCGCGCAAGGCGCCGGAACGCAACCCGAATAGCGTCCGCGTCCGCATCGTGCGGAACGCCCAGTATTTCGTAATAGTCCTGATAGTCCATGGCAGCGCGAGCCAGTCTAGGGCCGGGCATAGCGCGCCCGGTTGATCCACAGCAAACATGGGGTCGAGATGCTGGATTGCAAGGTCTTGAAGTCAACGACCCGTGCGCCCATTTGACAACCATCGGCACAACGGTGTGCCGCTTCATCAACGATCAGGAGTTCAGCATGTTCTATCGAACGTACTTTCCGCGTGATCTGCACGCCGATTTCGATCGCCTGCAGCGCGAATTGGCCCAGTCCCTTGAATGGGCACCGAGCATACGGGGTCTGGTTCGCGGGGGCTTCCCGGCAATGAACGTCGGCACGACGCCGCAGTCGGTCGAGCTGGATTTGTTCGCCCCCGGCATTGATCCGACCAAGATCGAGGTGAACCTTGAGAAGGGTGTGCTCACGGTGGCAGGCGAACGCCCCTCCATTCTGCCCAAGCCGGATGCCGGAACCACGGTGCATCTGGACCAGCGCTTCACGGGTCGCTTTCGCCGTGTCGTGACACTGCCCGATGACGTCGATCCGAATGCCGTTGAGGCACGTTATCGCGACGGAGTACTGCATGTGAGCATTCAGCGGCGCGCACCTGCCACACCGCGTCGAATCACCATTCAATAAAGGATCACCATCATGAGCGATACCACCACGATTCCTGAGGCAAACGCGCGGTCCGGTCATCCCGAGGGGGCGCTGTTGCCGCCGGTCGATGTGATTGAGGATGCCTCGGGCATCACGATGTATGCCGACCTGCCAGGTGTGAAAAAGGATGCAATCTCTCTGAAAGTCGAGGCCGATACCCTCACCATCGAAGGCGAGATCAGCCTGACGAATAAAGAGGGCCTTGAATCCACGCACGCAGAAGTGTCATTGCCGCGCTATCTTCGGGTGTTCACCCTGTCAAAGGAACTGGACCCGGAAAAGGTGAGTGCAGAGTTTAACGAGGGCGTCCTCAAGCTGCGAATTCCCAAGGCAGCTCACGCGCAACCACGGCGGATCGAAGTCAAGGTGCACTAAGCTAAGATAGGGCTACCGGATTCCGTGCAAGGCCAAACAGTGCATGAAAAAACCGATAGCCCTATCAGCTCTATTGGTGTTCGCAGTCCTGGTCGCAACAGCGCTTTGGTATTGGCAGTCGAATTCGTCGAGCGTTGATCCTGATCGGCTCACGCTCTACGGCAATGTCGACATTCGTCAGGTATCACTCGCGTTCAATGCCACTGAGCGGATCGTGGCGTTGCATGCGATCGAGGGTGATCGGGTACGCAAAGGCGATCTGCTTGGCGAGCTTGATCAGCGCGTTCTGCGTCTGCACCTTGCGCAGACTGCGGCGCAGATCGGGGCACAGGAGCAGGTTGTCCTGCGCCTGCGCAATGGCAGCCGCCCTGAAGAAATTGCCCAGGCGCGGGCCAATCTGGCCGCCGCCGATGCCGAGCGCGAGCTGGCGATGCGGCAGCTTGAACGACTCAATGCAGCAAGCGTAGCCACCGCGGGAGGCGCGGTCAGCGTACAGGATCTGGACACGGCCCGCGCACACGCCCAGGTTACTGAGGCACAGGCCGCGAGCCTGCGTAACCTCGCCCAACTGGTGATTGCCGGTCCCCGTGCGGAGGATATTGCACAGGCGCAAAAGCAATTGGCGGCGCTGCAGTCTGAACGTGCCCTGATTGAGCGCCAGCTTGCCGAATCGGAATTGCGCGCACCGGTCGATGCCGAAGTGCGCGCGCGCTTGCTGGAGGTCGGTGACATGGCCTCTGCGCAGCGGCCGGTGTTCACGTTGGCGAGCACTGAGCCCAAGTGGGTGCGCGCGTATGTGCCCGAAGGGGTTCTCGGCCGCATCCATCTGGGCACGACGGCCCAGGTGCATAGCGACAGCGCGCCGCAGCAGCCGATCAAGGCGACTGTGGGTTATATCGGCTCAGTGGCCGAGTTCACCCCCAAGACCGTACAGACGCCGGAACTGCGCACCAGTCTGGTCTACGAAGTGCGATTCCTGATTGAAGACCCGGACAATCGAATGCGCTTGGGTATGCCGGCGACGGTGCAATTGCGACTCGATCCACTCGCCGGGGGCGCGGGACAGGGTCAATGAGTTCGCCCGCGCCTGCGGTACTACGCTGTGAACGCGTGCGGCGCACCTTCTGGCTTGCTGAGGCGCGTCATCGCGTCATCGCACTAGTTGATATCAACCTGCAGATTGCGCGTGGATCATTGACGGCTCTGGTCGGACCTGACGGCGCGGGCAAGACGACTCTGCTGCGATTGGCTGCTGGCCTGCTGCAACCGGATGCCGGATCGATTGAAGTTCTCGGCATTGATGTGGTTCGCGAACCGCAGTCGGTGCAGGACCGCATCAGTTACATGCCACAGCGGTTTGGTCTGTATGAAGATCTGAGCGTTCAGGAAAACCTCGACCTGTATGCCGATCTCCATGGCATCGCACGCGAGGTGCGCGTACCGCGGTATGCCCGGTTGCTCGAGATGACCGATTTAAACAAGTTCACAACACGCCTGGCAGGGCAATTGTCAGGCGGTATGAAGCAAAAACTGGGACTCGCCTGCACGCTTGTCCGATCGCCCGAACTGCTATTGCTCGATGAACCTACGGTTGGCGTCGACCCTCTTTCGCGACGGGAACTGTGGCAGATCATCGCTCAGTTGGTCGAGGAAGAGCACTTGAGCGTGATTGTGAGCACGGCCTATCTGGATGAGGCTGAGCGTTGCGCGGAGGTGGTGTTATTGCGCGCGGGGCGGATCTTGGCGAACGGGCCACCGGTCAGTTTGCGGGCGCAGGCGGCCGGTCGGTGTTATCGGGTGACACCGCCGCCGGGGGTGCCGGCGCGCCAGCTGCAGACGCGTCTGCTCGATGCCCATGACCTGGTGCTCGATGCGGTGCCGCAGTCCGGTGAAGTCTGGTTTATGACGCGCGCAGAGGGCGCGGTGGCTGCGGCAGAGTCTGGCCGCGAGCATGGCAGATCGAAGGAGGCCGACGAGTCGAACGCGGCGAGCGGGGCTGGCGCAGCGAATGCGGCGGGCGGCACGTCCAATCGATTGCCTCTTGGCGGACTCACCGTGCATGAGCGCGCGCCACGATTGGAAGATGCATTCATGCTGCTCATCGATAGGGATGAGGGTGTGTCGCAAGCGTCGCATCTGCCGGCGCTTTCCCGGGATCGGGGCAATCCACCGCAGGCCGCTGCGCTACGTGGGTCACGCGAGCCTCACAGCCACGAACTGTCGCATGGTCCATCCGGTGATCTGAACACTGCGAGAGCTGATCCGATGAACGCTCGCTCAGAGGAGGCACCGGTCATTGAAGTGCACGATCTGGTGCGTCGTTTTGGCGATTTCGTGGCGGTTGCCAATACAACGTTCAGCGTCCGACGAGGCGAAGTGTTCGGGCTGCTGGGTCCGAACGGGGCCGGCAAGACCACCACGTTCAGGATGTTGTGCGGATTACTGCCGGCTACCAGCGGTTCATTGCGCGTCGCCGGAGTCGATCTGCGCCATGCGCGTGCCGAAGCGCGTGCTCGCATCGGCTACGTGGCGCAGAAATTTGCCCTCTATGGCAATCTCAGTGTGCGCGAAAATCTACGGTTTTTTGCGGGCGCCTATGGCCTGTCGGGCGAGCAATCGCGTGAGCGCATCGATACCGTGGTGGAGCAATTCGGTCTTGCCGCCGTGGTGAGCGGTCCGAGCGGTCTGCTTGCCGGGGGCTACCGGCAGCGTCTGGCGATGGCTGCGGCCTTGCTGCATGAGCCGCAGATCCTTTTTCTTGACGAACCGACCAGCGGCGCTGATCCGCTGGCGCGCCGTGAATTCTGGCGGCGTATCACGGCGCTCGCGCAAGCCGGCACCACCGTGGTCATTACCACTCATTTCATGGAAGAAGCCGAATACTGCGACCGTATCCTGATTCAGGACGCAGGCGAGGTGCTCGCTCTTGGCACGCCCCAGGAAGTGCGCAGTCTGGGCGGGCAGGGCGACATGGACGGTGCGTTCATCCATATTGTCGAGCAGGCGCGCGGAGGGCGCGCGGCATGAGCGATCAGGCCTCTGGCGCCGTGCGTGGATTCTGCCAACGGCTGTTGGCGCTCACCCGCAAGGAAACCCGCCAACTGCTGCGCGATCGAAGTAATCTGGCCATCGGACTCGCGCTGCCGGCCTTGCTCATCCTGCTGTTCGGTTATGGCATTTCGCTCGATGTAAATCACGTCAGTATCGCAGTCGTTATCGAAGATGCCTCGCCGGGTGCACGTGACACCATCGCAGGACTGCGTTTGTCGCGCTACTTTACCCAGCAAGACGTATATTCCATGCGTGCCGCCGAGACACTGATGGAAGCGCATGCGGTGCAGGCGGTTTTGCGGGTGCCCGGTGATTTCTCAGGCAGTCTGGCGAGTGGGCAAGGCCGCTTGCAACTGATCGTAAACGGGTCCGATGCCACCACGGCACGCATCATCGAGGGCTATGTGCAAAGCGCCTTGGCCCGAGGGTCCGGACCGATCAACAAGCCGACCTTGCGAGCAGCCACCTCCACTGCGCTGCCAAGCGGTACGGTACGGCTTGAAGAGCGGCTTTGGTTCAATGAGGCCAACACCAGCACCTGGTATCTCGTACCGGGGCTGATCGTCCTCATCATGACTCTGGTTGGAACGTTCCTCACCTCAATGGTGGTTGCCCGTGAATGGGAGCGCGGCACGCTGGAGGCCTTGTTTGTGACGCCGGTGCGACCGACCGAAATTCTGCTTGCCAAGACCATTCCCTATTTTGTGGTCGGCATGATCGGATTTGCAATGACGATTGCCGCGGCCCGGCTGCTGTTCCACGTGCCGATGCTGGGTTCTGCTGCGCTGCTGCTATTCGCCTCGGTGCTCTACTTGCTTGCTTCGCTTGGCATGGGCCTATGGATATCCGCGCTCACCAAGAATCAGTTCATCGCCAGCCAGACCGCCCTGCTGACCAGTTTCATGCCTGCGTTGATGCTCTCGGGCTTCCTGTTCGATCTGAATAATGTACCGGTGGTTGTCCGCTTCATTGGTGAACTGCTGCCTGCCACCCATTTCCTCGAATTGATCAAGACGCTGATGCTGGCCGGTACGATCAAGTCGATTGTGCTGACCGATTGCGCGATTCTTATCGGGTACGCGGTCCTGTTCATCGGCCTGGCCCGGTTGGCCACCCGCAAGCGGCTGGCGTGACAATGAACCCGCGCGAGTTCCCCCTGCCGGATGAACCGCGAGGTCGGTCTTCCGCGTTGATCGATCACCTGGAAGGCGCGCGCCTGTTTTTCGTGCGCCTCGCTGCGTTGATCCGAAAAGAGGCGCTTGCCATTCTTGCGGATCGGTCAAGTCGCACCATTTTGTTCCTGCCGGTGTTGATGCAAAGCCTGCTGTTCGGTTACGCGGCAACCTATGATTTGTCCCACGTGCCCTATGCCGTTATGGATCAAAGCCACAGCGCGCTGTCGGTACGGTTGCTGGCCCATCTGGATGGCACTGGATTTTTCCGCCGCGTGACAGACGTGGAGGCCGAATCAGATATTGCTCCCGTGATCGACAGTCAGCGTGCACTGATGGTGATCACCGTTCCGCGCCGGTTTGAGCAAGGGCTCGCCGCGGGTGAGAGCGTGCCGCTGCAAGTCATTCTGGATGCACGCAACTCCACCACCGCCAGTACCGCCCTCGCACATTTGGCCGCCGTGGTGGGTGATTTCAATCAGGAGCTCGCCCGATCGCAGGGTGCGCGGCAGCCGGCTCTCTCGCTGGAGACGCGAGCCTGGTTCAATCCGAATCGCGAGACCCGGTGGAATTTCATGCCCGCGCTGATCGCCTCGCTCAGCATGTTACAGACGCTTTTGCTAACTGCATTGTCAGTGGCGCGCGAACGTGAGCAAGGCACATTTGATCAACTCCTGGTCACTCCGCTCTCGCCTGTTCAGATCATGCTTGGCAAATCGCTGCCACCGGTCATGATCGGGTTGATCCAGTCCACGCTGGTCTTTCTGATTACGGTCTACTGGTTTCAAATCCCGTTTGCTGGAACGCTGCCAGTGCTCTATGCCGGCCTTACGGCGTTTGTGCTCGCCGGGGTCGGCATCGGTCTGGTGGTGAGCGCCCTGGCGGCAACAATGCAGCAGGCCATGCTCTACACGTTTGTGCTGCTGATGCCGATGATGCTGCTATCGGGTCTGTCCACACCCATTAGCAGCATGCCGGAGATTCTGCAGACCGCCACCCTCATCAATCCGCTGCGCTATGGCATCGATGTGGCGCGCCGGGTGTACCTCGAAGGCGCCGGCTTTGGCGATATCGCAGGTGATCTGCTGCCCTTGCTTGTGATTGCCTTACTGACCTTGCCCATGGCGGCCTGGCTGTTCAGGCATCGCTTGGCCTGAACCGTTGAGGAAACACCACCATATGGAATTGACTGAAGCGATTATTGATCGCCCGGGTCCGGTCCGAGGGAAATTCGACGCGAGTGGCGTGCCACCTCGCTCGGGCAGAGGCCGTCCTTCCCTGCTGATCATCGGGGCGGCAATCGGGCTTGCAGCTTGTAGCACGGCTGGTCCGGAGTTCACCCCGCCCGCCGTGCAATCTCCAACGCAGTGGGACGAGCGTCACGGTGGCGCAAGCGAACTGGCGGCTCCGGCGGGCAATGCGCGGGTGGGTAGCGGAGAGGCGGGCAGCCGTAACGCCGTGGCAACCCTGTCCTGGGCGGATTTTGCGGACCCGGTGCTCAATGAGTTGATCGATCGCGCGCGCTCCAACAATCAGGATCTGCGGGTCGCGCTATTGCGGGTGCAACAGTCGCGGATGCAGCAGACCATGGTCAGTGCGCAGCGTGGCGTTCAGATCGACGCCAACGGTGCTGCGGATCGTGAACGTCAAAGTCGCGACGGTAGCGCCTCGCGACTGGTGAATGCAATTGGCGGACCGGGTACTCAGCCTTTGCTCGATGCTCTTAGCCAACCCTTCAGTCTGTATCAGGCCGGCTTTGATGCGTCGTGGGAGTTTGACCTGTGGGGACGTTTGGCACGCAGCGAGGAGGTGGCGCAGGCAAGCACCCAAGCGGCGGAGGCGCAAATGCGTCAGATGCAGTTGAGCATCGATGGAGAGCTTGCCAGGGCCTATTTCAATCTCCGCTCGGCGCAGCGACAGCAGCGCCTGCTGGCAGCCTCAATGGTGCTTGCCACTGAATCACAACGCCTGCTGCTCGCGCGCCAGAACCATGGGTTGAGCGATGCGTCGGCAACGCTGAAGCAGGTGGCGTTGATCGAATCGCTAAAGGCACAACAACCGGGCGTGCTCGCGCTGCAGGCACAGGCGCTCAATCAGATTACCTTGCTGTGTGGATTACCTGCAGGGGACTTGAACGAGCGCTTGGCCGATCGATCTGCGCGTATAAGCGAAGCGAACGTTGAACCAGCAGCTGCGCTTCGTGGTTCGTCTCAAGGTCAACCCGACGGGTCATGGAATTGGATTGCGGCACCGCTGCCTGATTTGCTGCTGGGGCTGCCGGGCGATCTCATCCGCCAGCGTCCGGACATCGTTGCCGCGGAGGCACGGGCCCACGCAGCCACCGCAGCAATCGGTGTGTCGGTCGCGGAACTCTATCCTTCAATTATCCTGGGGGCGCGCTTCGGTGTGGAGTCGCTTACCAGTGCTGGCCTGACTCAATGGACCAGTCGCCAATGGTCGATCGGTCCCGCGTTCAATGTTCCGGTATTTGATCATGGCCGCCGCCGGGCGACTGTCGAACTGCGCAGGCTTGAGCAGCAGGAAGCTCTGGTGGCATGGCAGCAGGCAGTGTTGAAGGCATGGCACGAAGTCGACGATGCAATATCGACGTATCAGGCGGAAGTGGCGGTTCAGGTGTCATTGACTGAGCGCCTCAAAACCCTTGATGCCGAGTTGCTGCTCGCACGTGGCCGCTTCGAACAAGGACTGACGGCTCAGTTACCTGTGCTTGAGGCACGATCAAACCGGGTCGCAGCGCGGCGTGAGTTGAGCGACAACCTGGCACGCCGACAGGTTGCCTTGGTGGCTCTGGTCAAGGCGCTGGGTACCGAGCGCAATGGGATTTCTGGAAAGTAGTTGGCAACACCTTCATGCCGGCTGATTAAATCACTTCGAGCACCCGGGTCAGACTTGCTCCTGAGTACGTCGGGGGTTCACCGAGGGTCTCAAAAGGCATGCCCTGTCGATTGACCCACAGGGTGGTGAACCCATGCCAGGTCGCTGCCAGCGCATCCCAGGCATTGCTCGACACAAAGAGGATTTCACGCGCAGGGTGGCCCATTTGACTGTCAACCAAGCGGTAACTCTCCGGCGCTGTCTTATATAGCCCAATCGCATCAATCGATATCACCGGATCAAACAAGTCGGTCATATTCGAATGGGCAAGCAGTGGGGTCAGCATGGCGCTGTTGCCGTTGGAGAGAATGGCTGTTTGGACACCGCGAGCGCGCAGCGAGCGCACGACGTCAGCGGCCTCAGGAAAGGGCGGCAACATCAAATATTGGTTCATTAACGCCTGCTCGGCCGCCGCACTGTCCTTGATGCCGAGTCGCGCCAGGGTGTGTTGCAGCGATCGCCGGGTGATTTCATCGAAGGGCAGGTAATGTCGACTGCCGCCGGGGCGGTGCGGGTCAGACATCGTCACGATGCGGGTGTATTCAATCTGCTTGTCACGCCACACGCTTGCAATCGAACTGCCGAGGCCCGGATAGAACGCCTCGGCCATCTGCCCTATCGAATAGACATCAAACAAGGTGCCAAAAGCATCAAAGACTACCGCGCGCACGGCCATCATTGGTACTCCATGGTTGCAATCAGGGGGTAGCGGGCGATTGATCGTAGCGCAGATCGCCCGCTGCAAGTCTGCAGCCGTGCCCTGGGAGGCGCTACACGGGAGCATGATCCGGCGGTGTCAATGTTGCCTGAGCAAGTGCGGGCAACCATCGCCATGATGCAATGCGAAAGGACGGATGCGGAATCTGGGATTACCATGCGAGTTCAATCAGGAGGGGACACAGCATGCATACAGACCAGCCGCAGAGCCGGCGCAGACTGCTGCAATTTCTTGCCGCCAGCCCGCTCGTTGCGGGCAATTGGGCGATGGCCGAGACCTTGCTGCCAAAGACCAAATTGAGCGATCCGATTACCTGGGCGCCGCTTGATCCCAATAGCCTCATCAAGAGTCCGAAGGACGCCATTAACGTCTTCGATTTCGAACCCGTCATGCGGCAAAACGTGCCGCCGGGTCATTTTGGTTATATGGCTTCGGGTATTGATGACGAGGTGACCCTGCGCGCCAATCGTGAAGGGTTTTTGAAATTTCAGTTGCGCCCGCGTCGGCTGGTCGATGTGTCAAAGATCGATACCAGCGTTGATTTTCTCGGTACCAAGTTCAATTCGCCGATCATTATTGCGCCGACCGGTGGCCAGCGCGCCTACGACCCGGACGGCGAACTGGCAGTCGCCCGTGCCGCACGCGGTGGCGACCACTTGCAGATCCTGTCGACCCAATCCTCGATTTCAGTCGAGGATGTCATGGCCGCGCGCGGCAAGCCGATCTGGTTTCAGCTCTACGCGACCAACAAGTTCGACGTGGCGGCCCATCATGTGAAGCGAGCTGAAAATGCCGGTTGCCATGCGGTGGCGGTCACGGTGGATCGCAGTGGTGGACGCAATCAGGAAACCTTCTTCCGGTTACGCGCAACCGACACGCGCGTCTGTGCGGGCTGCCATGACAACAGCAGTCTGGCGGCGAGTCTGCGCAAGAATCCAATCTATGATGGCGTTGATTTGAGTGGCTTGCAGAATATTCAGGCCTCGGCGCTCACCTGGGATTACATTCGCCGCTTGCGCGAGGTCACCAAAATGAAAATGGTCCTCAAGGGCATCCTCGCGTGGGAGGACGCGGTAAAGGCGGCCGATGAAGGAATCGATGCGATCATAGTGTCCAATCATGGCGCTCGCAGTGAGGACTCGGGTCGTTCCACCATCGATGCCTTGCCCGAGATTGTCGAGGCCGTGAAGGGCCGCATTCCGGTCTACATCGACTCAGGATTCCGTCGCGGCACCGACATTCTGAAAGCGCTGGCGATGGGCGCCACCGGGGTATGCATTGGTCGCCCGTATCTGTGGGGGCTGGGTGCCTTCGGCCAGGCCGGTGTCGAGCGCGTGCTCGAACTGCTGCGTATCGAGTTGCATGGCATCATGCAGCAAGTCGGTGCGCCGACCATCCACGATCTGAAACCCACCATGGTCCGGCGTGCCTGAGCGGGCGTGTCACATCGACAGGAGACACTTATGAAGATTGTTCATTCTCGCGCGCTCGCATTGAGCCTGGTGCTTGGATCACTACATCTGTGTGCACCGGCCCAGGCGCAATCCGTTCCGACGATTCCATTTGATTCGGTGCCCAATGCGGTGCAGCTGCCCAAGGACATGTATCTGGGCGAAGTGAGCGGGGTGGCGGTCAACTCCAAAGGCCATCTGTTTGTCTTGCATCGTGGCAATACCTCTGGGCCGGCCTACGCAGCGGCGGCAACGCAATTGCTCGAATTCGATGCCAAGGGTCGTTACCTGCGCGAAATCGGCAAAGGGCTCTACGCCTGGTCGTTCGCCCACATGGTGCGGGTGGATCGCGACGACAATATCTGGGTGACCGACAAGGGCTCGGATATGGTGGTGAGTTTTGATCCGAAGGGCCGCGTTCGCATGGTGTTCGGCCGCAAGCAAGAATCGTCGGATCGGGAAACGGCACCGCTTGAACATCCGGTGCCGCCGTTGCCTGCCGATGACGGCCGCTTCCGCCAGGTGACCGACATGGCGTTTGACCCGCAAGGCAACACCTACATCAGCGACGGTTATATCAATTCAAGGGTCGCCAAGGTTGATAAAGACGGCAACTGGATCAAGTCCTGGGGTGATCGCGGCAGCGAGCCGGGGCAGCTCCATACCCCGCACAGCATCGCGGCCGATGCCAAGGGCAATGTTTACGTGGCCGATCGCGGCAATCGCCGCATCCAGGTGTTTGACGGTGAGGGCAATCTGCTGCGGATCATGAAAATCGACGTGCCTTTTGACGCTTCGATTCGTCCGGCGATTGGCGCCAAGCCCGATGTCAGCAAGGCCGACAGTCCGGCGCTCGCCAACAAGCTGATGATGCCCGGTTCACCCTGGGTGCTGTGTATCACCCCG
The DNA here is from genome assembly GCA_903921325.1 of uncultured Pseudomonadota bacterium. Classification (GTDB taxonomy): domain Bacteria; phylum Pseudomonadota; class Gammaproteobacteria; order Burkholderiales; family SG8-39; genus CAIXPL01. The sequence goes on along the minus strand of CAIXPL010000028.1, from coordinate 31,860 downwards.
GGGCCAGAGCAGGTGCTGTTTGCCTCCGATGCCTATCCGGGGCGCATCTACAAAATGACACTCGACGGTCAGGTGCTCGGCGTATTGGGACAGGCGGGCAAGCAGATGAAGCAATTTGGCTGGATCCATGGCATTGCCTGCCCGAATGAAAATACACTCTACGTCGGTGAGTTGCTTAACTGGCGCGTGCAAAAGCTGGTTTTACGTTCGCCGCAATAGCGTCGAGTGTCTGGTGTCTGGTGTCCGGTGTCCGGTGTCCGGTCTCTGGCATTGGGTTCACCAGAGCCGAATGCCCCCTGTTTTACGTTCGCCGGACTAGGGGCGTTGGCCGTCACAGGCCATCTATCGAGAGGATCGCACGGTGGGTCATCTGAGTACACATGTGTTGGATACCGTGGCTGGCGGGCCCGCCGCGGGCATGAAGGTGACGCTGCTGCGCCTGGGCGCTCAAGGCAACCTTACCGTGACCGAACGGGTGCTGAATGCGGATGGCCGCTGCGACAGCCCTCTGCTCGATGCGGCAGCAATGGCAGCCGGGCGCTATCGGCTGTTATTTGAAGTGGCGGCGTATTTCCGCGGACGCGGTACGACATTGCCTGATCCAGCGTTCTTGGACGTGGTGCCGATTGATTTCGGTATCAGCGATCCGACGGGGCACTATCACGTGCCGTTGCTGGTAAGCCCATGGGCTTATTCCACCTATCGCGGTTCCTGATCGGCGCGGGCCTGGGTCTGGCGCAGCCAGGGTAGCTGCACCGATTGTTGACTGCTTGCGAATCCGCTGGGCCTTGAACGAACTGCGGGTGAGACGGATGCGCTCGTGCCAGAACTTTTTGTCGGCGCAGCAGTTTCGATTGCACCTGCTACAGGGTGATCCGGGGTGCAGGCATGGCAACTGCCGCATCCGCTGAGCGCAGAGGGTTCACTCAGGCGAACCAGCCAGCGAGGACGCAGCGGCAATCGCGCAAGCAGCGCGCCGATCAGTCGACCGCGCAGCGCAGCGGGCAGCAGCAAACCGGCGCTGTAGAACAATGCCGCCACTACGATCAATCCAACGATCAGCGTCTGCACCATGTCAGGCCCCTGCGGTCAGCGCGAGCGTCACGCGGTAGGTGATGAACGCGGCGAGGTAGGCGAGCGCAAAAAGATAGCCGGCCATGATAAGGGGATAGCGCAGGCCATTGGTTTCACGCTTGACGATCGACAGCGTCGAGATGCATTGCGGCGCAAATACGTACCAGGCCAGCAGCGCAAAGGCGGTTGCCATCGACCAGCCGTGGGCAATCATCGGCGCCAATTGTTCGGCCATGTTGTCGCCGGTTGCAGACAACGCGTAGACAGTCCCCAGTGTACTCACGGCCACTTCCCGTGCGGCAAGACCCGGAATCAGTGCGATGCAGATCTGCCAGTTGAAGCCGATTGGTGCGAGCAGAGGTTCGACGGCACGCCCCAGAATTCCGGCCAGGCTGTATTGAATGGCCGGTTCGGTTGCGTTCGCGGGTGCCGCTGGAAAAGATGCCAGAAACCATAGAACGATCGACAACGAAAGAATGATCGTACCTACCCGGGTGAGAAAAATGCGCGCCCGTTCCAACAGACCAAGCCCCAGATTGCGCAAGTTGGGCCAGCGATAGGATGGCAACTCCATCAGTAACGGGTGCAGCAAGGTGCGCCCGTTCACGAGCTTGAGTACCCATGCCACTGCCATTGCACCCACGATGCCAGCCAGATAGAGCACGAAGAGCACCACACCCTGCAAGTCAAGATAGCCAAGCACGGAACGTTGCGGAATGAAAGCCCCAATGATCAGGGTGTAGACCGGCAATCTTGCCGAACATGTGGTGAGCGGCGCGATCATGATGGTGGTCAACCGGTCGCGCCAACTGCTGATGCTACGCGTGGCCATGATGCCCGGTACGGCACAGGCAAAACTGGACAGCAAGGGGATGAACGATCGGCCAGACAGACCTACCGTGCCCATCAGGCGGTCGAGCAGAAAGGCCGCCCGTGGCAGGTAGCCCGAGTCCTCCAGGGCAAGGATGAACAGGAACAGAATCAGGATCTGCGGTAAAAACACGAGGACGCTGCCCACGCCTGCCAGCGCGCCATCCACCAGCAGGCTGCGCAGAATGCCCTCAGGCAAGGCACCGGTGAGCAGAACGCCGATCAGATCGACGCCTTCCTTTATCCACTCCATGGGTAGACGCGCCCACTGGAAGACCGCCTGAAACATCAGGAATAGCGTGACGACCAGAACCAGCGGTCCCCATGCCGGATGCAAAATGACACGGTCAAGCGCGTCGTCAATTCTTAATTCATTCTCGGGTTCGCGCACGGCCGCGGCCATGATGCGGCGTACTTCGTGCTGCGCAGCGTTCACCTCGGCCTGCGTGGTGCCCGGTGAGTGCATTGCCAGTGCCCCGGATTTGACTTGCAACTCGGCCTGGCTCCCGATCAATTGGGCGAGATCGATTGCACCGTCGCGCTTGACGGCCACGGTACGCACCACCGGCACACCCAGTTCGCGTTCGAGAACCGCCAAGTCGATTTCCACACCGCGCCGCGCCGCCATATCGACCATGTTCAGCGCGAGCACCGTCGGCAGGCCCAGTCGCTTCACCTCGATCACCAGACGCAAATTGAGGCGCAGATTGGTTGCATCGGCGACGCAGACGATCAGATCGGGTCGCAGCTCGCCAGCACTCAGTCCGAGAATGACATCGCGGGTAATGGCTTCGTCTTCACTGAGTGGATTAAGACTGTAGGCACCGGGCAGATCCAGCACTCGGATCACACGCCCTGCACGGTCTTCAAAGAAACCCTCTTTGCGTTCAACGGTCACACCGGCATAGTTCGCCACCTTCTGACGACTGCCGGTCAGCAAATTAAACAGGGCGGTCTTGCCGCAATTCGGGTTACCGAGCAGCGCCACGCGAAACGGCAAGCTCGTCGACACGCTCATCGTTGCGCCCCGCGGTTTGGTCCTGCACCCGCACGCGGCTCCGATCCGGCATTCGATCCGGCATTCGATCCGGCATTCGATCCGGCATTCGGTCCGGCATTCGGTCCGGCATTCGGTCCGGCATTCGGTCCGGCACCCACGTTGGCGTTGTCAGCACCCAAGTCGGCTGGTAGCACCAGGACGTGATCGGCTTCAAAGCGACGCAAAGCGAACGTAGTGTTGCCGATACGAACCGCAATCGGCTCTCGGCCCGGAAAGCCCGTCGCAACGACGCGCAGCTGCTCGCCAGCGATGAAACCCAGTTCCAACAGTCGCAATCCCACATCACCGACCTCGGCCTGCGCATGAGCAAGATTCACCTGCTGCACGATGACGGTTTGCCCGATCGCCACCGCGCTCAATGGAATCGCCCGCGCCGGTTCGCCCCCGCCCGAAGCCGGAAATTGGGGGGCAGGGGAGACGCAACTGCCCGTAGCCGAAACCGGCTGACCCATTGGAGGAGAGTGGGGTACACGCATTTAGGTGCGGGTGACAATGAGAATGATTCTCATTATGGACCTTTTCAATTGTCTATGCCTACCCGATTCCGAAGCCGGATTCGAGGGCAAACTGATACCCTTGGGCGCGCGGTCGACAGAGGGCGCACGGTGCCGGCTGTCACGGTGCAGAGCTGGCTGCATCGCTTGCCAGCCGCGCGAGGTCCGACAGGGTGACTGGCCACCGGACTTCGTGTGCGAAATCGCTACCATCGGAGAATAATTATCATGAGACAACTGATCGCTGCCTTGGTGGCACTTACCTCACTACTTGCGGGGTCGGAGGTTTGGGCGCAGCAATCGATTGATTGGGACAAGGTGGAGGTCAAGACAGTTGATCTCGGCCACAACACCTATATGCTGATCGGACAGGGTGGCAATGTCACCGTGGCAGTCGGCAACGACGCGATCATCATGGTCGATGGTCAGTTTGCACCCATGCATGACAAGCTGAAGGCTGCCATTACGGCAGTCTCGCCACTGCCGATCAAATATCTCATCAACACCCACTTCCATGGTGACCATGTCGGAGGAAACGGTCCGTTTCAGGCCGACGGGGTGACCGTCGTGGCGCAGGACAATATCCGGCTGCGTCTCAGTGCCGGCACGACCAATGGTATTACCGGCATCGCCGCACCGCCCGTGGCGCCGGGTGCCATACCGAAAGAAACCTACATCGGCGGATCGCGCACCGTGGCGGCAGGCGGCCGCGTCGCCATGCTCACTCATGTGAACAACGCCCATACCGATGGTGACACCTGGGTATTCTTTGCCGACGCCAATGTCCTGTGCACCGGTGATACTTTCAATAATACCAAGCGCTATCAGACGATTGATTTTGCCAACGGCGGGGATATTCGCGGAATGATTCGCGCCAATGAAGCGTACTTGCGGATCGCCAATGACGACACGCAGATCATTCCCGGCCATGGCGGGCTAGCCCGCCGTGCCGATGTCGTGCAGTTTCATCGCATGCTGGTCACCGCGCACGACCGGATTCGCCGACTGGTAAAGGAAGGCAAGTCAGAGGCAGAAGTGGTTGCGATGCGCCCGCTGGCTGATCTGGACGCGACCTGGGCGGCTACCGAGGAGATCGCACGCAATTTCACCCGTATGGTCTACAACTCGTTCAAGCGCGCTTAGGGTCACCATTGTCACGGCGCCGGGCGTGCGCGTCACAAGTGCTTCCAGGCCGCTTGTGACGCGGTATTTCTCCTCTACCCCTTCTTGCTGTCACTAACACCGCAGCGCGGCTCGCCCTGCCGCGCTCACTTTTGATTCCGCTATGGCCCCCCCCGACCCTTCCACTGCTTCATCCTCAGGCAAAGCACCCGCTTCGCGCAGTGCCCGGTCATTCGCCGCTTTGCGCAATCCAGGCTATCGCAAGTTCTTCATTTGCAGCGCGGTCGCCATGACGGCCGACAATATCGAACATGTCATCAGCTACTGGGTGATGTTCCAGAAATTCCACTCACCCACGCTCGGCGGCATTGCCGTGCTCACCCATTGGGTGCCCTTTCTGCTGCTATCGGTCTGGGCCGGCGGCCTCGCTGATCGCTATCCGTGTCGACGGATTATCCAGATCGCGCAGGCGCTGTTCATGTTTGCCTCGCTCGCCTGGGGAGTGCTATTTTTAAGTGGTCATCTAGCCTACTGGCATGTGATTGCCTTGCTGACCATTCACGGTATGGCGGGCATGTTGTGGACCCCAGCGGGTCAGGTTATCCTGCATGAAATGGTCACGCCCGAGGAACTGCAAAGTGCGGTGCGGCTCAACGCCACGGCGCGTACTTTGGGGATTCTGATGGGTCCGGCGGTGGGGGGCGGGCTGATGCTCGCATTTGGTCCGTCCTGGGCGATTCTTGTTAACGCCGTCCTGTTCATCCCTGCGATCACCTGGTGCAGCCTGACCCGCTTTGGTCGCGGATCGCATGGCCCGGCGCCGCGCCCGACCCGCTCTGGTCTGGGGGACATCACTGCCACGGTGCGTACGGTGATACACGATCGCCGCATCATTTCCATGTTGTTACTGGGTGGGGCGACATCGTTTTTTGTCAGCAATGCGTTTCAGGCGCAGATGCCGCAATTTGCTCACGATCTGGGCGCTGATCGAGCCGATTATTCCTACACCTTGCTGCTGTCATCAAACGCCGTGGGCGCCATCATCGCCAGTATTGTCCTGGAGACCAGGGGCCTGTTGCGGGTGACGCCGAACACCGCCGTGACTCTGGTACTGCTGTGGTGCTGCGCCATTATTGCGTTTGCCGCCTCGACCAGTTTCGCCTTCTCGGTGTGCATGATGTTCGTAGCCGGGTTTCTCATGCTCGCGTATAGCTCCATGGCGCAGACCATCGTGCAAATGCATGCACCGGCTGCTTCGCGCGGTCGCGTCATCGGTTTATTCAATACCGCGGTCAATGGCTTGCGATCCTTCAGTGGTATCACCGTAGGCTTGTTTGGCAGTCTGGTCGGGGTGCACTGGTCGCTCGGTTTGAGCGCTCTGGTTCTACTGCTCGTCACCCTGGCCCTGCGCGCAACTCTGCGGCAGAACGCTCAGCCTTCAGGGTCGTAGAACACCAGGCCTTCGATGGTCTCGGCCACACCAGGGGCAAGCCGTGCGCGCAGTTCCAGCACCGTGCGATCGGGGTCGCGCACGAACACCGAGACGTGTCCGTCGCCAAAGGTGACCGGACCTTGGGTAATGGCGATGCCGTTGGTTTTCAGCGCTGTCATCGTCGCGACGATGTCAGATACTCTGAGCGCGACATGGGTGAGTCCTGGGTGCTTCTCTGGTACATCCATCAGGATGTTGCGCCCATCGGTGGTGTCCACACCGTTGACGATCAGGTTCAATTCCATGCCGGCAGCATTCTTGAGTATCACGACGGCATCGAAATCGACTTCCTTCTCGAGCTGAAATCCCAGCAACTGGTAAAAAGCGATGGCGCGCCGCGGATCGGTTACCCGAATACCCAGGTGATCCACTTGTTCAATGGTGATCATGGCAAATCCTGTCGGTGGGTCTATCGTGATTGCAGGGTGCAGACCGTGAATCGCTTCAGCTTACACCGGCTTGCGTGATACTTTCATTGCAGATGCACGTGCACGTGTCGCGGCGCTCGTGTCGCAAGCTGTGCCCGTTTCGGACTGCGGTGTGCGACAGAGGTGTCGTCGTTGCGCATGTGGCCGGGGCTTGAGCGCCGCGCACCGGGTAGACGATGGCAAACGGAGTGCTTCAATGCAGATTGTGATCGCCGATGATGAGCTGGACGTGGTCGAGCAATTGCACTGCTACGGTGAATTGCGCGGCTATCGGGTGCGGATTGAGCGCGAACGCGCCGGAACCGTGGAGCGCGCGGCGACGCGCTGGCAGGATGCCGATGCCGTGGTGCTGTTTCGCGATCGCACGCCGATCACCGTCACGTTGCTTGAGCGGTTGCCAGGGTTGAAATTCATCGCGCAAACCGGTGCCGGGATCAGCCATATCGATCTTGCCGCGTGTGCCGAACGCGGCATTGCCGTGAGCGCTCAGGGGTTTTCAACCGAGGCCACTGCGGAGCTGACCTGGGCGTTAATCCTCGCGGCACGGCGCCGGCTCTTTGACGAAGTGCAAGGGCTGCGCTCAGGCCGCTGGCAAGGTGTTTTGGGCCAGTCAGTGCGCGGGCAAACCCTGGGCATTCTCGGTTATGGCCGCATCGGTGCGCGAGTGGCTGCGAGTGCAGGGCTGTTTGGCATGCGGGTTCTTGCCCATGGCGGTGAGGGCTCGCGCCAGCGCGCACAAGCCGATGGGTTCGATTTTGAGTCCTCGCGTGAGCGGTTTTTTTCTCGCGCCGATGTGTTGTCAATTCACCTAGCTCTTAACGCACAGACTCGCGCGAGCGTGTCGGCGGCCGATCTGGCGCATATGTCGCCCGGCTCAATGCTGGTCAACACCAGCCGCGCGCAGTTGATTCAGGCGGGTGCCCTGGTATCCGCACTGAAGGCGGGGCGCCCGGGGCAGGCGGCGATTGATGTGTTTGATATCGAACCGGCCGCAACCGCAAAAGACCCCCTGCTAGCCCTACCCAATGCCCTCTGCACACCGCATCTGGGTGGAGCCGAGCGCACAACCTATGAAGGCTTTTTCGGAGGCGCCTTCGCCGCGGTTAGGGCCTGGGCGGCAGGCGCACCAATCGATCTGATAGTGTCTTAATCGCTGCGCACGCCGCGTTCACTGACCACCCGCGACCAGCGCGTGATTTCGCTTTGAATGAACTCACCGAATTGTTCCGGGGTGCCACCGATCAGCTCGGTGCCGTTTTGTGTCAGGCGCTGTCGCACATCGGCAGATTGCAGGGCGCGGTTGATATCGCCATTCACCTTGTTGATGATCTCGCGCGGCGTTCCGGCTGGCATCAACACGCCGAACCAGGCGGTCGATTCACCGCCAGGGTACCCGGCCTCGCCGATGGTCGGCACGTCGGGTAGCAAGGGGTTGCGCCGCTGGGTTGCAATTGCCAGTGCACGAACTCGACCCTCCTTCACATGCGGGAGGATGTCGACAATGGTCATGAATGCGAGCTCGACCTGGTCACCGAGCAGGGCTGTAACCATCGGTGCGCTGCCCTTGTAGGGAATATGGACCGCTTGAGCACCCGCCATGCCGAGAAACATTTCCGAGGCAAGGTGGGTGGAGCTGCCAGTTCCATTACTGCCGAAGCTGAGCGGCTTGGCACTCGCGGCCTTCAGCAGGCGCACCAGTTCATTGACAGTGCGTGCGGGCAACGCCGGATTGACGACCAACAGGTTGGCTGAACCGGCGACCAGGATCACTGGGGCGAAATCGCGCACCGAATCGTACGGAAGATGCGTAAAGAGAACCGGATTGATGGCGTTCGGTCCGATGCCCCCCATCAGCGCGGTGTAGCCATCGGGCGCAGCCTTGGCAACGATGTCCGTCCCCGGGATTGCATTGCCGCCGGGGCGATTTTCCACAACGACCGCCTGACCCCACTGCGTTTGCAGCTGTGACCCGATCACCCGGGCAATCGTGTCATAACCTCCACCTGCCGGTTGCGGCACAACCAGGCGAACCGCTTTAGCCGGGTAGGGTGAAGCCTGCCCCCAAGCGGGTGCCGCTTGCGACAGACCGATGCATGATGCGAGTGCGATAGCCGGTGGGCCCACGCGCATGACTCGCAATGCACCGCGCAGCCTGGCGAATTGGGTTGGACTCATGATCCGCATGCCCATTGAATGGCGTTGATCAAACTTCCCGGATCAGCACTGCCGCGGCCAGCGATGTCGTGCGCGCTGCCGTGGGCCACGCTGGCAAACACGATGGGCGTGCCAATCGCGAAACCGGCGCTACCTTGTTCAAGCTTGCCTGGGATGTGCCCTTGATCGTGAATCATGACGACGCAGGCATCAAATGTTTCGCGTGCGAACATGACATCGGCTCCCCATGGTCCATGCGCATCGATTCCGCTGGCACGGGCTTGCGCAATAGCCGGTGCGATGTGCTCGATCTCCTCGCTGCCGAACAGACCGTGCTCACCCGCATGCGGGTTCAGACCACTGACCGCAATGCGTGGGTTGGCAACCCCCATGCGCTGTGTCGCGGCCGCCGTGGCACAGATGGCTTTGAACACGCGCGTCTGGGTGATCTGAGCAATCGCCTCGCGCAGTGAAATATGCAGCGTGGCGTGGCAGATCCGAAACCGGTGCGAGCGCAGCATCAGAAACGCATCCTCTGCCGCAGTGTCGGTCAGCCGCGCCACAAAGCTCGAATAGCCGTCAAACGGGATACCGGCCTGGGCGACCGAAGTCTCGTTCTGTGGTGCGGCGATGACGCAGTCGACCAGGCCGCGTTGAGCGAGCCCGACGGCAGCAGTAACGTAGGCGATGAGCGCGCGACCGTTGATCGCCGCGGTCTCACCGAAGCGAAAGTCCGCTTCCGGACGTCCTGCGATGTCGAGGACATTGAGGTGTTGCGGGTCAAACACAAGCTGCCGCGGATCATGCACTGGCCGCACATTCCAACCGAGATTGAACGCCTGATTGCAGCGCTCGATCAACCAGCGATCGCCGACGACGACCGGATCGCACCAGGGTCGGATGAGCGGGTCGGCCAGCGCCTTCAGGGTAATTTCACAGCCAATTCCGGCCGGGTCGCCTATGGCGATAGCAACCCTGGCGCGTTTTGTCGGCGCCCTGCCGCTGTCCGTCGACTGGCTTGTTGTCTCGCTCATGTTCGCTCCGTCGGTCGCTGCATTGCCGCCTTCCGTCAAAGGGAAATTACCTTAAGTGGAAATCACCCCAAAGGGCAATCGCTTCAAAGCGGCATCTCCTCAAAGGGGAATCACCAGCAGCGTATCGATGCTTTTTGAATCAAATATCACTCGTCGTTCGCGAAACCGCGCAGCGCCAGATTCGAGCACGATCATGTCTTGATACTCACCACTGGAGAATATCGTCGAGGTGCCGTCGTCCATGATTCTGATCACCAGATAACTGGTGCGCACACGCATTGACGTACCAGTCTGTGACTCGATCTCGATCGAGCTGATCAGATGACGATAACGATGCTTGCCGTAGATATTGGCATGCCGCAGCGAGGCAATCCGATCGATGATCATGCCGCGATTGCGGCAGTTGATCTGCGCCATCGGTAGCCCACGTTCGACGTTGAAGCGCGAGGCCACCTGGTAGATGCCGTCTTCTGTAAAAAAATCTGGAAATGACTCGAGCCGATCATCATCGATTGCGCGTGCAGTGCGATGGATCAGCGCTTCGACCCGACGCCGGTCGGCTTCGCTTGGCTCACTGTGCGCACCAGGCGCACTGGGTGCGATGGAACCGATGAGGGCACCGGATCCGTGGCGGCCAGTGGCTTTGCTGGGTGACACAGTGCCTTGCGTCTTCACGTCAGAGTCAGGATTGGTAGTCATCACAAGTCCATGTACCCACGATATACATTCCAGAAATGTCGCAACGGTTTTTCAGACAACTTGGTGTCACCGCCACTCGCCAGGTCTTTGCCGCCCATCTCGATGAACGAGGCCGCCTCGCCGCTGCCGGCAATGCCTTGGCGCACGAATTCGCAGACGGCGCCGTCCTCCATCGAGACCAGGCCCGCCGATCCGGTTGCGTTGATATGCGCGAGGCGTGTTGCCTGCATTGCCTCGCTGTCATCGGCATAACCGAAATAGGTGTAGATCAGTTCGCACCGATCAGGGCCTTTCGGGATCAGTTGACGCACACCCAGGCTGTGCTGCACCTGATGGATAACAAAATTGGGGAACATCGTGGTGATGAAGACCGAGCAGCCATCACCATATTCATCGGTCCAGTCGATCACCGAATGGTCATTGAGCGTGAAGTCGCTATTCACTGAGCGCAGCGACGCGGCGGCGTTGTCATAGTCTGCGCTCTGCACCTCGGTGCCCCGCTTGGTGTAGACATAAAGGTGGCGACCCTGCGGGTCGATGATGGTTGCCGATTCCTGCGATTGGCGAGAGGCACCGAAGGTGCCAAAGAAGGTGTGCAGGATGTTGGCGTGGAAAGTGTCACGGGTATTCTCGTGATAGGTCTTCCAGTTGGCGGGGATGATCTGACTGTCGTAACCAAGGATTTTTATTGGACGATTCATCGCGCGCAGAATGCCGCGGGTAGCCACGGGTCCAAGATAATCTTCCAGCGATTCGGCTTCGTCGCTCAAGGTGCCGAACAGGATGCCGCCACATTGCCCGATGCGCAGGCGCTGCAAGCCATGCTCACGCAGATCAAAATCCGCAGGCAGTCCACCCTGGCCACGCACGCCGCGTCGAAACGCCGCGCTGGTCATATTGCCTGCCAGATCGTAGCTCCATGCGTGATAGACACAGGTGAAGCCATCCGGTTTGTTCCCATTGGCCTCCAGGCAAACGAGGCTGCCGCGATGGGCGCAGCGGTTGACGAAGGCGTTGAATTGTCCGTCGAGGCCATGCGTCACAATGATTGGTGTGTCGCCGACAAACGTGGTCTTGAAATCGCCCGCTTGGGGCAACTCAGCGGTCAGTGCGAGGTAGTGCCACATCGGACCGCGAAACAATCGTGCCTGCTCTTGCGCATAGACACCAGCATCGGTGTAGACCCGGTAGGGCACGCGTCGATAGCCTTCATCCGGCCAGTGCAGACTGGCTTGCGTTGCGGGTTCACTCATAGTGGGCTTGGCCTCCGGTAGCCGTCGGGCTGCCATCCTGGCGATGAGCCATTGGAATCAGCTCGGCGCGCGCATCTCCCCATCGTTGCATGGCCCGAGCGTGCACCGCAAGTGCTGCCGGATCATGATCAGCGCGCGGATGGGGGTCGAGATCAAAATGCCCGAACCGATCGGTCCCTCGAACCAACGAGGCGGACAACCGGGTGCTGGCAATGCAACGGCAGCGTGTCGGTATATAGCTGATGCCAAGGCCGATCCGGCGATCGTCGGATTGATTGGCCATCGAATGGTGCAGAAGGTAGGTGTGATGCAGAGAAAACTCGCCCGGGGCCAGAGGCATCGATGCCACCGTTGCCGTGCCATCCACCTGGACTTGATGGCCCGTTGGAAACAGATTGGCAGGATTAAGCGCCACATCGTGTGCGAGCTGGCCTTGATGGTGACTGCCCGGGATGACCTGCACGCAGCCGCTCCGATCGTTGCTGGGCGATAGTGCCACCCAGGCAGTGACATGATCCGCCGGTGTCAGCCCGAAATAGGTCGAGTCCTGGTGCCAACTGACGAAGGCGTCTGTGTGCGGCTCTTTTAGCCACAAGGTGATGTGGTACACGAGAATGTCCGGACCGATCAGATTTTCTACTCGATCCAGAATCGCAGCAGAGCGCGCAATCTCGTCCACCCAGGTGAGGTACAAGTGCATCTTGCGCCGCTGCGCATCGCGCAGTCCATGTACGCGCTCGGACTGTTCCAGTCGGCCGCGCCAGGCCCGCGCCTGATGCGATGAGAACGCGGCGAGCGGACTCAGATAGCCCTGCTTGCGATAGTCCTCGATGTCCTGCGCGCGCAAGTGGACGGGTGCACGTGCGATCGAGCTCGACCTCGATTGCATCGGATCGGTTAATCGCATTGACCGCCCGGTGCTGTCGGTTGGCATGGTGCGCGCGTCCCCAGTCATTGCGCAGTGGCGCCAGTGGCGCGTACTGTGTCGGCCCAGACCTTGCGTTCACGGGCGAGCAAGTGCACTGCAGCCTCAGGGGTGACGCTGACTACGTCGCCCATTTGTTTGTTGAGTTCGGCCGCGTAAGAAGGTTCCGCGATGGCGAGCGCGAACGCATTGCGCAGCGCCGACACGATCGGTGCCGGGGTTGCAACCGGCGCGAGCGCGGCAAACCACACGGGGGCATCGAGCATCGGAAAGCCCGATTCGACCAGGGTGGGTATATCAGGCAAAGCCGCCGAGCGTTTTGCGGTGCTGATGGCAAGTGCTCGCAGATGGCCGCTGCGTACCAGGGGTACGGCAGTTGAGCTTCCGACCAACGTGAATCCGATCCGACCTGAGAGCAGGTCGGCGCGTTGTGGTGCGGCGCCCTGATAGGGCACATGGATGAAGTGGACCCCAGCGGTCAAAGCCATGGCCTCGGTGGTCAGGTGAGACAGTGAGCCAAGACCGTTGCTGCCGTAGGAGAGCGTGCGAGTGCGAGCCAACGCCAGAAACTCGGCCATGCTGGTGGCTGGCACCGCCTCAGGGTGCGCAACGAGCACGTTGGGGATACTGCCGAGCATGCCGATCCAGGTGAAATCGCGTGCCGGATCGTAGGGCAACGAGGTGTACAGGGCCTGGTTTATGGCCAGAATCGCCTGGCCTGCCACGAGCAAGGTGTGGCCATCAGCGGCAGCGCTGGCAACGTGCGCTGCCGCGATATTGCCGCCGGCCCCGGCTCGGTTTTCCACGACCACGGGTTCATTGAGACGCGTTACCAGTACCTCGGCCAGTGCGCGCGCCATGACATCGGTTGGTCCACCGGCAGCGAAAGGCACGATCAAGCGAACGGGTCGCCCGCTCAAGCCGCCGTTGGAGATCGATTGGGCGCTGACGCAAAGACTGTATGGCAATAAGGTACAAAGTGCGCCGAGCACGCTGAGCACACGGTGAATCCGAATTACGCGGTGCATTCGTTGCAGCCTGTCATCCTGACCTCCTCGCAATCGGGCTCAGTTCAGGATGCGAGCCTCCAATTACATGATAGCGTATGCACGCTATGAGAGAGGAACTCGCCCTGGCCGGACGTGTCGCCCTGATTACCGGTGCTGCCGGGGATTTGGGCGCGGCTATTGCACGTGAATGTCTTGCGGCTGGTGCGCAGGTGGCGCTGCTCGACGTAGACCCACAGGCGCTTGAGCGCCGGCATGGCCCGGCCGGTCGACGCGATGCCGTGGTGGTTTTGCCTGCTTGCGACATTGCCGATGAACAGCAGGTGAGCGAGGCGGTGACCGCGCTTATCGCCGTGTTCGGGCGACTGGACATTCTGGTGAACAATGCCGCCGTGGCAACCCCGAAATCACCGATAGGCGAAATAGCGGCGACGCAGTGGCGTCGCGCAATTGATGTCAATCTGACCGGATCCTGGTTGATGGCGCGTGCCGCGCTGCCGCATCTGTGTGCCTCGGGCGCCGGTGTCGTCCTCAATATTGCGTCGCAACTGGGCCATGTGACAGCCCCGGGGAGTGGCGCCTACGGGGTCACCAAAGCCGCTCTGATTGCTCTCACGCGTTCGATCGCAGTTGACCATGCTGCCCAGGGCATTCGTTCGCTTAGCCTCTCGCCGGGGGCCTTCATGACCAACCGTCTGATCAATCGCTACGGAGATGAAGCGGCCGTCGAGCGTGCGCTGGGGGCAAGTTATCTCAGTGGTCAAGTGGGTTCGGTCGATGAAGTTGCGCGTGCAGCGCTTTATCTGATATCCGGTGGCCGTTTTCTGAACGGCTCTGACTTGGTGATTGACGGTGGGTATACCGCGCAATGAGTGATGCGCTCGACGATTGGCTGGTGCGAGTTTGCGCCAGCGCACCGAGCATCAACGCAATAGAGCGGGCCCGGTTGCTGCTACTCGATACCGTCGGATGTGCGATTGCCGGATTGCAGGCCCCATCGGTGGCGGCTTTAGTTGCCCATTGGGCCGCGCTTGATACCGGTACGTTCATGCTGCCAGTGCCGGGTAACCAATCCGAGACCGCTTGGGCATTGCGCCCACCGCGGGTATCCCTGTCGACGGCGGCCAGTCTGCTTGCAACAGCGGCCTGCTGGGACGAAGCATGCGAGGGACTGGCGAGCGCGCATGGCCGTCCCGGTGTGCCGGTGGTCGCAGGCGTGCTGGCACTGGGCGTGGCGCGTGGGCATTCGATGGATCAAGTACTGCGTGCGCTCGTCGTGGGGTATGAAGTGGGTGGCTGCATGGGCGCATGGTTGCGCATTCGCGCCGGCATGCATGTCGATGCCGGCTGGCCCGCGCTGGGTGCGGCGGCTGCGGCTGCCATTCTGCTCGATGGCAGCGCAAAGTCGGTGCGGGACGCGATCGAAATCACCGCAGCCCAGTTGCCTTTCGGCCTTTATCTTCCGGTGACTCAGGGGGCCGACGCCCGCAATACCTATCTGGGGCATGCGGCGCAATTGGGTATTCAGTCGGCGATGGCAGCAGCGGCCGGGGTGGTGGCGCCGCGTGGTGCACTGCAAGCCCATGCGTGGCTTGCCTTGGGTATTGAACACCCGATGTTAGAGAGGTCATGCAAACCGTGGTTGATTGAGCAAGGCTATCTAAAGGCCTGGCCCGCGGTGCGTCATGTTCATTACGCGGTGGCCGCCGCTCTTGAGATGCGTCGGCAACTGGGTGGTGAGTCGAACCAGCGCGATTGGTTGCTTTCGTTGTTTCGCATCCGGCTCCTGATTTACCCCGAAGCGATTACCTATTGCGCCAACCGGGCGCCCGACACGCCTATCCAGGCACAGTTCAGTCTGAGCTTTGGTGTGGCGGCGGCACTGTGTTTGGGGCGACTTGAACCCGATGTGTACCGTGAGCCTGCGTTCTTTGATCCGACATTGCGCCGACTGGAAGCCCTGATCGAGATCGCACCGGATACGGTTGCAGGTGGCGGGCGTCATGCTGATCTGCGCATCGAGTGGACCGATCAGCCTCCTCGCAGCCAGCGTGTACGGGCAGTGCCCGGGGATATCGAATGCCCCTTGGGAGCACACGAAACGCGCGCTAAATTTGTGCGCTATGCAGGACCGGTATTGGGCGTAGCAGCCGACCCGTTGGCCCGGCGCTGCCTGGACGCAGAGGGCACTACCTCGGTCGTCGACTGGTGGCAGGCGCTGTGCGGTGCCGCTGGCGCCGGTTAACGGTTAACTTTTGAACATTGACCCGCGGAATTCCGACATCGGTTGGTGCACCGTACGCACCATGAAGTTGGATTCCGGTTCGCCTGCTCTCAGCCGCGCAAGCCACTGGTCCGGATCGAACTCCACACCCAGGGGATTTTCGGCATAGCCGGGGCCATACATGAACTGGTTGGTCTGCTCGATGGTCGGATAGCTGTCGACCTGAAATTCCATCTGGTTGCCGTCAGGGTCAGCGTAGTAAAGCGATATGGTTACCCCGTGATGGAGCGGCCAATAAGGTGTGATGCCCATAGCCTTGAGGACTGCATAGTTTTCCAGCAGATCGGTCAGGCTGTCATACGTATAGGCCACATGGTCGACGCCTACGGCACCTTGCCGGCTGACCAGCTTGCCCGCGGGGTCGAAAAAGTCGAGGTTGACGAAGGCAAAGCGGTGGTGCTCATCGTCATAGGTCAAAAACGCCAGAGCCGGATTCTCGAACTGCACTTTCGAATCGAAGACCTTGCCATACCACTCGATCATCTCGGTGAACCGCCGTGTGCGATAGACCACATGCGCAAACTTGCTTGGTTTGATGCGACTCATTGGCGTGTCTCCAGTCATTATTCGAGCACCGCTCGATTCAGTCATTGTTCAAGCATCGCACGCAATTCGGTCATTTTCCAATCGAAGCGATCGTTTGGGCCTCTTGTTCGATCGGGTGCCGATTTGACTCGAAATCATACGGTGAATCAGCTCATCGGGCCGGATTTCCATTCACCGACTGCTCTTTGATCCATTGGGCAATTTGCTGAGTGACTTGCTCCTCAATGCCAAGATATTGATGGTGACCGCTGCGACAAGGATCGCCGCGGATCAATCCGCCCTCAACGGTGATCAACTCAATCTTGGGGGCGTGGATCAGACGTGCTTGAACTGCCGGAATGTCGGCATAGGGCGTTGAACGGCAACCATCTTCTTTGTGGTGCACAAAAAGCACCGGCTTGTCGATGTTCTCCAGGGGCGCGAGCGTCACCCGGTTGATGCCAAAGCGCGATGCGGTGGTCACCGAAGAGGTGAGGACCACACCGTCGGGACCGTTCTCAATGCGCATCGCGGCGATCGACGCCGCTGAGAGCGAGCCCGCACTCGTGCCGACGACCCACACTGGTTGGTGATTCTGCTCGCGCAAAAAAGGGACGACGGCCATGGCATCGGTGGCGTGCTCCGCGCTGGCGCGGAACTGATCCAGTGAGCGACGATCCGATGGGACATCGACAATGGCAACCGTGACGCCCTCATTGATGAATCGCTGCGCCCCCGCGGCCAGAAAGCCGCTCGACCGAACCGAGCCATCGGGGTGCACGCCGACATTGCCCTCGCCGCCCTGAAACAGAATCGCGTTGACGATGGGCACAGCGGCACGGGCATAGACAAACCGAATCGTGACGCCGGGCCGAGTGGGCAACTCCCGTGCTTCGATCTGTGCACGACACGTGATGGGCAGGGTCACCCCGATCAGAATCGCCAGGCACAGGCAGACTAAAAAGACGCTGGATCGACTGAACAGGATGCTCTCCATCGGGGTCTGGTATGGGCGCAGCGCCGGTGCTGCACATGCATCACTCTAGCAGCGGTGAATCGAGCGGCGTGAATCGAATCGCACCGTCTGGTGGGACAAGGGCTAGGCACCCGATCGCGCGACGCGACGCCGTCCCGACGAGGAGGTGTCGAGTGCGGCGCCTGCCGCGCTGTGCCGGTAATGGTCCAGCGAATACAATATGATATAAACGATTTATATGATATGGTTCAATCTGAAATTCACCTTTTGATGGAGATCGAAATGCTCGCGAAATCAACAAAGGTAGTCGGCAAGGCGTCTAGCCGGCAGTCCACTTCTGCGAAACAGGCACCTGCGAAGACTCCGGCACCCACGAAGGCCGCAAAGCCTACGGTCGCCGCCGCAGAGGAAAAGCCGGTTACGGTTGCCAAGCTGACCAAAGCAGCCAAGGTGACCAAGGTAGCCAAGGTGACCAAGGTAGCCAAGGTAGCCAAGGTAGCCAAAGTGACCAAGGTAGCCAAGGTGACCAACGCGATTAAAGAAGCGAAGACCGCCAAGGCAGTGAAATCAGTCAGGCAAGAGAAACCAATCAAGACGGACAAATCAGCAAACTCAGCCGATGCGTCGGCTCTCGACCGGGCAAAGAAGCAGCGCCTTATTCGCGACAGTTTCACCATGCCTGAAGTGGAATATCAGGTACTTGGACACATCAAGAAGCAATGTTTGAGTGGTGGAATTGAAGTGAAGAAGAGTGAGCTTCTACGCATTGGTGTGGCGCTGCTCGGCCGGCTGGATCGGGCCGCGTTGACCGCTGAATTGGAGCGTTTGGTAAAGCTGCGATCCGGGCGTCCGCGCAAGTAGCGCTCGCAAGGCAGGGTGCCGCTACCCTTGGGGAGATTGATTGGGCCGGGCGGTTGATCCGGCGGAGCACCGCAACGGGCATTGGTGCCTGAGGTAGTGCGGACTTCTTGAACATGCCTTTTTTCGCAGGAGGAGGCAATGCAGGTCATTTCATTTGTCGGTCAGAAAGGCGGCGTTGGCAAGAGCTCGCTCGCCCGGGTGATGGCCGTGGCCGCGGCACGGCGTGGTCAAAAAGTTCTGATTTGTGACTTCGATCTGGAACAACTGTCCTGCGTCGAGTGGGCTGCAACGCGGCTGAAGAATGGCGTCGAACCCGAGGTCGACGCGCGTGCCTTCAAGAGTCTGAAGAAGCTTCGCAAGTCGACAGAAGGTTTCGATCTTGCGGTGGTCGATACGCGCGGTCTTGCTGACGAGCTCACCACGGATCTGTGTCGCGAAAGTGACCTCGTGTTTCTTCCCACCGGCACTTCGATGGATGATCTGCGGCCCACCCTTGCACTTGCACGGGCCCTTGCCAAACGGCGCGGCGGGGTCGCAAAAATTGTTCTCGTTCTTACCATGGTCGGCAAATCCGAGCGACAGATGGAGCAAGCCCGCCTGGTGATCGAGCAGGCCGGATTCGACCTGCTCGAGCAGACCTGGCCGTTACGCGACGGCTTTCAAGCCGAATTTGATGCCGGTCGCGCCGGCAGCGAGGCGAGCAATCCGTATTTGCGCGACAGTGCCCGAGCGCTCGAACAGGCGATGCTCGCACAAGTCGATCTCGCCTCGGTGGCGGCGGCGGCACGCTAGATTGCCTGAGACCTGCGCTTTGCGCGCAAACCGCATGGAACCCACGAACCGGACGCACCGGACGCACCGGACGGGCTGAGCGGGCTGAGCGGGCTGAGCGGGCTGAGCGGGCTGAGCGGGCTGAGCGGGCTGAGCGGGCGGCGCCGGTGTGTACGCTTACACTTCGGGTTTTGTCTCCTTCGAGTTCCATGATGAGCCTCGACCTATCGCGGGCGCGTGCCGATACGCCTGCTTGTGAGCAGGTGCTGCATTTCAATAATGCGGGTGCCTCCTTGCAACCCGAGTGTGTCTTGCAGGCGGTGCGCGAACACATAGCACTTGAGGCGCAGTTGGGTGGCTATGAGGCGGCTGAGCGCGTCGCGGACCGAATCGATCACCCTCATCGGGCACTCGCGCAGTTGCTCGGCTGTGCCGCTGATGAAATTGCCCTGGTTGAAAATGCCACCCGCGCCTGGGATATGGCGTTTCACTCCCTGCGCCTCAATCCCGGCGATCGGATTTTGACTGGCCGCGCGGAATACGCGAGCAATATGCTCTCCTTGCTTCAGACGGCGCAGCGACGCGGCGTGCGGGTTGAATTGATACCCGATGATGAATTCGGGCAGACCAGTGTCAGCGCGCTGCGTGCCATGCTCGATGAGAAAGTCCGCCTGATTGCGATCACCCATGTCCCGAGCGATAACGGGTTGGTGAATCCGGCTGAGGCAATTGGTCAGATAGCTCGTGAGGCAGGTATCGCCTATTTGCTTGATGCCTGCCAAAGTGTCGGTCAACTGCCGGTCGATGTGGCTGCGATCGGTTGCGACATGCTCTCGGGAACGGGTAGAAAATTTCTGCGCGCCCCCCGCGGCACCGGATTTCTGTATGTGCGGCGCGACTGGATCGAGCGGCTCGATCCACCCTTCATCGATATGCACTCGGCCAGGCGGACCGCGGCGGATCAGTTTGAAATTCGCATCGATGCACGTCGATTCGAATCCTGGGAGGGCAATATTGCCGCGCGGATTGGTCTCGGTGTCGCTGCTGATTACGCAAACGCCTGGGGTATGGCTGCGATTGCCGAGCGAGCAAGCGGGCTGGCCGGAAGGCTGCGCCAGCGACTCGCAGCCGAGCCTGGCATCCAGGTGCACGATCGCGGCGAATACCTGTGCGCCATCGTGACATTCAGCAAGGCCGATGAACCTGCCCCGGCATTGCGGATTCGGTTGCGCGATCAAGGCATACACACCTGGGTGTCGCTCGCCGAGCATGCCGGCGTTGATTATCCGACCGGCCGACCGGCCGCCGTCGTGCGTGCATCCCTGCATTACTACAACACGGACGAGGAGATTGAACAGTTTTGCCGCGTATTACGCGCCTGCTGAAGAGCTTGCAGAGCGAAACGCGGATGATGCCGGCTGTGCGATGTCTCGACCGCTGCCCACATCAAAGGGCGGTAGGACATGATTTCGCTGCTTCTCAAGGTAGTGATACCCTGCGGGCCAGCCGTCTGGAGGAGCACAGCCGATGAATGACCGACTCATGGGGCCTTTGGCAGGCAAGCCCGGTGCGCGGCTTCGCCCCGGTGATGAGCAGCCGGCACTCAGCCCCCGTGAGCAGTTGGCGCACCAGTTTGCGCACACTCGGATGCTTACGCGACAACTCGCGGCACCGCTGTCCGATGAGGACCAGTGTGTGCAGGCTATGCCTGATGCCAGTCCCACCAAATGGCATCTGGGGCATACCAGCTGGTTCTTTGAGGCGATGGTACTGCGTCCGTTCATCGCTAACTATCAGGCGTTCGATGAGCGCTTTTTCTTCCTGTTCAATTCCTACTATGAAGGTCTGGGACCCCGCCAGCCGCGACCGCAACGCGGGATGCTCACGCGCCCTGGGGTCGCGCAGGTTCAAGCCTATCGTGCGCACGTCGATCGTGCGATGGAGCATCTGTTCAAGGCCTGCGATGAGGCCACGTGGTCGCACGTATCGTCGCTGATCGAACTGGGCATTCACCATGAGCAGCAACACCAGGAGTTGCTCCTCACTGACATCAAATACACGCTGTCGCTCAATCCCTTTGCGGCCGTTTACCGTGAGCCACCCAGTGGTACGCGCGAACGAGCGACCAACGTTAACGGTGCTTTGCAGTGGATCGCTCATTCAGAGCAACTGGCCTGGTTCGGGCACGCGGGCGCCGCTTTCGCATTCGACAATGAGGGCCCGCGCCATCAACGCTTGGTGCAGGCCTTTCAATTCGCGAATCGTCTGGTGACCTGCGGTGAATATCTCGAATTCATCGCCGACGGTGGCTACCGGCAACCGACGCTTTGGCTCTCTGAAGGTTGGGCGTCGGTCACTGCACTGCAATGGCGAGCGCCTCTCTATTGGCGCCATCGCGATGAGGGCTTCGGCGCCCAGGGGAGCTTCTCTGCCCAATCACCCGATGAGTGGCAAATCTATACTCTCCACGGATTGCAGGCGATCGATCCCGATGAGCCGGTGTGCCAACTGAGTCTCTACGAAGCGGCCGCATATGCAAGCTGGGCAGGTGCGCGCCTGCCCACGGAGTTCGAATGGGAACTTGCAGCATCTGAGGCGATGCCCGGTGTCGCTCCAGCCACCGCGCTACCGACCGCGCCAGTCGTGGCGGCCACTGCATGGGCTGCTCCGCCGACCGCATGCGAGTCTGCCAGCGGGATTGCACCGCAGGCTGCATTGGGCGAAGTGGACCTGCATCAGAATCGCCTTCATCCCCGCGCAGCCGGATCGCATCCGGGGTTGCAACAGATGTTTGGACAGGCTTGGGGCTGGACCCGCTCATCCTATGATCCCTACCCCGGGTTTCGCACGCTGGACGGTGCGGTTGGTGAATACAACGGGAAATTCATGGTTGGACAATTGGTCTTGCGTGGCAGTAGCTGCCTCACCCCCGCCGGGCACGCCCGCTCGACGTATCGAAACTTCTTTCCACCTGCCGCCCGGTGGCAGTGTTCCGGAGTTCGGCTGGCGAGGGATCTTTGATGCTCGCTGGTGCGGCGAACCCGATCGAGAACGCCGATTTGTCTGAGGCTGCTGGCCGGGATGGTGGCAACGATCACCGGCTCGCTTTTGCTCGCGACCTTACGCAATGCCTGGCCGAGACGCCGCATATCATCTCGCCAAAGTATTTTTATGATGAAGCCGGGTCCTTGCTATTTGAGCGAATCTGCGAGCTACCCGAGTATTACGTGACCCGCACCGAATTGGACTTGTTGCAGCGCGACCTGCCTGCGATGGCTCAGACCATTGGGCCCAACGCCGAAGTGCTTGAATTCGGAGCCGGATCCCTGCTCAAGGCGCGGTTACTACTGCGTGCGCTCGAGTCACCGCGGCGATTCATCGCAATGGACATCTCTGGTGCACATCTGCAGGCAGCAGCAGCGCAACTGCAACGTGAATTTCCGACAGTTGAAATCATTGCTCTGGAGGGTGATTTCAATGCACTGGATCGTCTGCAGGGGTTGCCAGCGATCGAACCCGGCTCACGCCGCGTCGGGTTCTTTCCCGGCTCCACGGTGGGCAACTTGAGCCCGCTTGAGGCTAATCGCTTTCTGGCTGATTCGGCGCGTTTATTGGCCGGTGGTGGTTTGCTGATCGGCGTCGATCTGGTGAAATCACCAATGGTCCTGCACAGCGCCTATAACGATGCGGCTGGCGTCACTGCCGCGTTCAATCGCAATGTGCTCGTGCGCGCCAACCGCGAACTCGATGCCGGGTTCGATATCGACTCATTTGCCCACTATGCTTTTTACGAACCGCGCTTGCAGCGCATCGAAATGCACCTCATTTGCCTGCGCGATCAGACTGTGCAGATTGCTGACCGGCGCTTTACGCTGCGGGCGGGCGAATCCATTCACACCGAGAATTCGCGCAAATACACCGTTGAGGGGTTCCGGACACTGGCGGCAAGTGCGGGGTTCACCGCAAAGGCGGTATGGTGTGATCCGATGCAACTATTCAGCCTGCATTGGTTGGCGTCTGGAGTGACTGGTTCTGAGGAGCGATGAACGATGAAAGCAGTCTGGAATGACCAGGTAATCGCGCAAAGCGATGACACAGTGATCGTGGAGGGCAATCACTATTTCCCTCTGGCAGCCGTAGGTCAGGCCTATCTGGTTCCCAGTACCACCACAACGATTTGTCCGTGGAAGGGAACGGCGCACTACTATTCACTGAGCGTGAACGGCAAGGACAACCCGGATGCGTGCTGGTATTACCCAACGCCCAAGCCGGCCGCCAGTCAGATTGAAGGCCGCGTTGCCTTCTGGAAGGGTGTCACGGTCAGCTAGCGGGTGCGGGCGATCGCGCGCAGAATCAGGGCGTTGGCACTCGGAGCAAGGAATTCAGCTGGCAATGAAGCTGTCGATTTTTTCAGTGGTTGATCACTACGCCGACGGGCCGCGCGACAAGGCGACGCTCTACCGGGAATTGATTGAGCAGATCGTGCTTGCCGATCGGCTGGGCTTTGATACCGCATGGATTGCCGAACATCACTTTGTCGACTACGGCATCGTTCCCAATCCCGCAGTGCTGCTCGCCCATCTGGCTGCACGCACCACCCGGATCAAACTGGGTCCGGCCGTCGCTGTGCTGCCGTTTCGAGATCCGCGCCTCCTCGCTGAGGACTATGCAATGCTCGATCAACTGTCCGGCGGTCGGGCGGTACTCGGCGTGGGATCGGGTTATGTGGCACCGGAATACGCAGGGTTTGGCCTCTCGTTTGCCGATAAACAGCGGCGCTTCAATGAGAGTCTGGCCATTTTGCGTTCGTTGCTTGCGGGTAAGCGCGTCACGTACCAGGGTGAGTGTTATCAGTTGAACGAGGTGTCGCTCAACACGCCGCCTATAGCGCGCGACGTTCCGATTCGCATTGCGACGGGACGCAAGGAGGCGGTGGCAGAGATCGGCCGTCAGGGCGATTCGTTGATGTTCATGGCCTATACGCTCTGCCAGCGAATCGACGAGACAGGGTCGGTTGTCGACTTGTTTCGGTGTGCGCGAGTGCAGGCCGGCCATTTGCCAACCGGTGCGAGCGTAGCGGTGGGGTTGCACACCCATGTTGGCGCTACCGATGCCGCGGCGCGGGCGAGCGTGCTGCCCGCGTTCGACCGTTACGCCAGTACCCGAGTCAAGGCCAAACGCCGCAGCTTTGACGACGCGCTCGATGCCGGAGTGGTTTTGTTCGGGTCTCCGGAGCGGGTTGCTGCGCGCCTGATCGACCTGCATCACATGGGAGTTGACGAAGTGCTGACGCTCGGCAATTTCGGATTGATGGACCCGGCTGCTGTCGACGACTCAATGCACCGTTTGATCCACGAGGTGATGCCGATGGTGAATGCTGAGCTTGGTTTGCCAGCGAGCGCTGATTCACCTCGCGAGGTGCAGAAATTAACCGCGGCAGCCAGCGCATGAGCGCCGGAAAGTCACTGCAGATCCCTCAGTTCGAAGGCGAGGCAGCGCGTCAGGCGCATGCGGATTTACCGGCCGAGTGCTTTGAACGCGAACTGGGTCGCGAGGGGTTTTTCGGCCCGGCCAGTCACATGTACCACCGCAATCCGCCGACCGCCTGGTCATCCATTGAAGGACCAATACGACCGCGCGCCTTGCGCCCGCGGGCAGTCGCCGAGGCAACGCATTCTCCCTGGCAAGCGGCGACGCTTGCGCACAATTCGACCATTGCTGTGCGCTACTGGACGTTGCACGAGAGCATGACCGTACTTGCGCGCAATGCCGATGGCGATGATCTGCTGTTTGTCCACAGCGGTGGTGGCGCGCTCTTTTGTGATTATGGACATCTCACGATCGAGGCCGGTGACTATGTCGTACTGCCGCGCGGGACGATGTGGCGCATCGAACTGGAGACAGGCCAGCCACCGCTGGAAGCGTTGCTGATCGAGGCGACCGGAAGCGCCTATCGGTTACCCGAGCGTGGTCTGCTGGGTCACCACGCGCCATTCGATCCGGGCGTGATGGCGCGCCCCGTACTCGATGCTCGCTTCAACGCCCAGCCGCGGGGCGGTCGCTGGCAGGTGGATGTGAAGCGTGGTGGACAGATCGGCCACATCACCTACGATTTCAATCCGCTCGACGCGATTGGCTGGAAAGGCGATCTGTACCCGGTGCGACTCAATATGCGCGACATACGGGGCGTATCGAGTCACCGTTTGCACCTGCCGCCATCGGTTCGCACCACATTCATCGCAGATCGGTTTGTGGTCTGCTCCTTGGTGCCGCGACCGGTCGAGACCGACCCTGGTGCGGTGAAATTGCCGTTCTTTCACAATAATGATGATTACGACGAACTGATCTTCTACCACTCCGGCGTAATGAGCAGTCGCGGCGGCGCAGTGCAACTGGGCGAACTCACGTTTCATCCAGCCGGATTCACCCATGGACCGCACCCGCAAACGCTGCCGCACTTATTGAATCATCCGGCGACGATGTTCACGGGTTACTCCATTGCCATAGACACGCGCGATCCATTGCAATTGGTGACGCCCCCCGAAGGTGGCGAAATCACTGACTACGCACAGAGCTGGAGTGCAAGCATTGCTTACGCGCCTGATGCTGATTGCAACCGGTAATGCGAACCCGCGCAACGCTCGATCAGATGCAATAGCCGATCCGGGGTCGCGGTCATCGAATTGAACTGAATCTGCATCACCTAACGACACACATCAAACGCCATGCACTACGATCCGCGCAAAAAAAACCACGGTCTGCCGCACGACCCCTTCCTGTCGCTGGTGGTGCCGCGACCGATCGGTTGGATCTCCACTGTCAGCCGATCCGGGGTAGTCAATCTTGCCCCCTATAGTTACTTCTCGGCCATGTGCAGCCGGCCGCCGCATGTGGTGTTTGGCAGTGGTGGGCGCAAGGATTCACAACGTAACGCCGAAGAGACCGGCGAGTTTGTCTGCAATCTCGCGACATTTGATTTGCGCGAGGAAATGAACCAATCCTCCGCCGATTACGGCCAGGAAGAAAGCGAACCACAGGCGATCGGCCTTGAGCTTGCCCCCTCGATCAATGTGCGTGCGCCACGGGTGGCACGTGCACCGGCCGCGCTTGAATGCCAGTACATCAAGACCATTGACATACCCGACGAACAAGGCAATCCGATTTCCCATTCCATCGTGCTCGGTCGCGTGGTGGGAATCTATATCAATGACCAGATCATTCGCGACGGTCAGGTCGATCTACGCGGATTGGGCGTACTGTCGCGCTTGGGATATACCGAGTACGGTGTTCTCGATACGATATTCGCGATGGCGCGGCCCGCATCGACTCAGGTGAAGTCGGGTCACGGGGGCTAGTGCGATGCGCGCAGTGCACGGTGTTGTTGCCGCGACCGGACAAAGGGGACGACAGGAGCGCGGCAGACAGGCGCTCCAATGCGTCCGCTGGGCGATCGCATTGAGTGGACTGCTTGCCTGCGGTGCTGCGCTGGCGCAGGGATACCCCAACAAGCCGATTCGGATCGTGGTGCCCTACGCAGCCGGTGGCGGCACCGATCAACTGGCGCGATTGGTGGGGCAGCATCTCTCCGAGCGTTTGCAGCAACCGGTGATCATCGACAATCGCCCCGGCGCTTCAACTTTCATTGGTGCCGAGGCGGTGGCACGTGCACCGGCCGACGGCTACACCTTGCTCACGTCAGCCGCGTCGACCTTCTCGATCAACGCCTCGCTGTATCCCAAATTGCCCTATGACCCGGTGACTGATTTTGCACCCATCAGCCTGCTGGGCCGCTTTCCACTGATGCTGGTGGTGACGCGCGATCATCCCGCTCATTCGCTGGCGGAGTTCGTGCGCATGGCATCAGCGCGACCTGGCAGCATTGACTACGCCTCGGCAGGGATCGGCAGTACGCACCATCTGGCAATGGAACTGTTCATGCAGCGCACGGGTATTCAGCTCACCCACGTGCCCTACAAGGGTGCGGGACCGGCGTTGCAGGACCTGTTGAGTGCACGGGTTCCGAGCATGTTTCTCGATGTCGCCGTGGCACGTGAATCGCTCAGGGCGGGCTCCATTCGAGCACTGGGTGTTGCGAGCGCCGAGCGCTTCAGCGATTTTCCTGAGGTGCCGACCATCGCCGAATCAGGTTATGCCGGATTTGAGGCCTCGGCCTGGAACGGCATCGTGGCGCCGCGGGCAACGCCCGCGGCCATCATTACGCGCTTGAATCAGGTGATAGGCGATGCACTGCGCAGTGAATCACTGCGTACAAAAATGCTTGCTGCGGGTATCGATCCGGCCCCTACCAGCCCGCAAGCTTTTGCTGCGTATATTCAGACAGAAACCGACAAGTGGGGCGCTGTCGTGCATCAGGGTCATATAACCGTCGAACAGCCTAAATAAAGTCGCCTGTTTTGTCGCTCCGATGCGCGGGTCAATCTCAAATCGGTGATGTGGCCTGTCCCAAGTAGGACTGCTTCACCTCGTCACTGCGACTGAGTTCGGCCGCGCTTCCGCTTGCAACAATCTGACCTGCGCGCAATACCAAGGCGCGGTCAGCGACATCCAGCGCCTTGCGTGCATTTTGCTCGATCAACAAAATGGGCATGCCCTGCTCACGCAGTCGGCGAATGACCGCAAAGGTATCGGCGACCACCAGCGGCGCGAGTCCGAACGAGGGTTCATCGAGCAACAGCACTTTGGGTTTGGCCATCAACGCGCGACCCAGTGCCACCATTTGCTGTTCGCCTCCCGAGAGCAGACCGGCGGCCTGACTGCGTCGCTCAAGCAACCGCGGAAACAACTCATAGACTTCGGCCAGGCCCTGCGCGATCTGCTCAGCGTGACGGCGATGGACATAGCCTCCCAGCAACAGGTTTTCTTCCACCGACAGCCCGGCCAGCATCTGGCGGCCTTCGGGCACTTGAATCAAACCGGATTCGACCCGCTGGTGCGGCGCACTGCGGGTGATATCGGCACCGGCAAACTCGACACGACCCGTCAAACACGGGAGCAAGCCAGACAGTGTGCGCAGCAACGTCGATTTGCCAGCGCCGTTGCCACCGAGCACGGCCACCAGTTCGCCCGCATCGAGTGTCAGGTTGATGTCCCGAATTACGGGCACGGCGCTCGCGTAGGCTGCGCTGACGTTTGTAAGGGTGAGAAGATGGGGCATGAGCTGATCGGCGCTGAGAGTCAGGTGCCCAGATAGGCGGCTAATACGGCTGGATCTTCCCGCACCTGTGCTGGCGTACCTTCGGCAATCCGGCGGCCGAAGTTGATGACCACGATCTCATCGGATATATCCATCACGAAATCCATGTCATGTTCAATCAGCAGCACTGAAACCCCGCTCGCCTGCAACTGACGCAGCAATATCTTTAATTGCTGTTTCTCGGTGGCGTTGAGTCCAGCGGCAGTTTCATCAAGGAGCAGTATCGTCGGCTCAGCTGACACGGCGCGTGCCACTTCGAGCAGTTTGCGCAATCCGTGCGGCAGGACTGAAATCGGTTGCTCCGCTTCGCGATCCAGACCAAGCCGCTGCAACCAAAGCAGTGCTTGCGCACGCACCGACTGTTCCTCGCGCAGTGTCCCCGGCAGTGCGAATGCACAGGCAAGAATATCGCGTGCCCGTCCGTCCGAGCCACGCTCGCAACCGACCATGACGTTGGCGACGATGCTCAGGTGTGCGAACAGGCGCTCGTGCTGAAAGGTGCGCGCGATGCCCAGGCGTGCGATGGCTTCAGCGGGAAGCTGACCTATGGCCGCGGTTCCCAACAGAATGCGACCCTCCTTGAGAGGCTGCACTCCGCTGAGCAGGTTCAGCAGGGTGCTTTTGCCCGCACCATTGGGTCCAATCAGACTGCGAATGCTCGCTGGGCGCAAATTGAAGCTCACATCGTCGACGGCGCGCAACCCGCCAAAGCTTTGACCAACGCCCTCGATTCGCAATGTTGGCGCGTCAACACGCTCCCCTCGCAGAGAGTGCGTGACCGTGTCAGATGCAATGGCTGCCGCTCGAGTGGCTGCGGCCGTTGCCGTACTCGCCGCGGGAGCCGCCAGGTTGACACCGCGGCTGGTGCGGCGGCGCAGCCAGTCACGCAGTGTGCCGGCGACGCCACTCGGAAACAGATAGATGATGATGGCGAACAGCACACCACTGAACAGGATCTTGCCAGTCTGTAGCGGACCGCTCACATCGGGCAATACTCGCAGCAACGTGACGCCGATGAGAGCACCCCATATGGTGCCTTCACCGCCAAAGAACAGCATGAGCAAGACATCCAGCAGCGCACTCAGACCAAAGCTGTCCGGATGCACCGCTCCGTTGTAACAGGCGAACAGGGCGCCGCTCACCGACGCGTAGCAGGCACTGAGGGCGAAAATATTGATCCGCAACCGGGCAACATGGACGCCGCAGCAGGCCGCACTCACCTCGTCGCTGCGAATCGCACGTAGTGCCCGCCCGATGCGCGACTCCGAAAGATTCATCGTGAGCCAGAATAGTGCTGCCGCGACCAGCCAGATAGCGATCGCGAGAGAGGTCCGCGGTGACAAATCACCGAATTGAATCGTCGGCAAATCACCCAAGCCAGCATCGCCGCCAGTCACCGGATACCAGGTCACCAGGACCGCGTGCACCATGATGCCGAAGGCCAGTGTGCCGAGCATGAAATACGAGCCCGACAGACGCAAAAACACCCTGCCCAGGCCCAGGGCGATCAAGCCATTGATCAGAATGCCGGCAAGCACGGACTCGAGGAGCGAGGTCTGGTAGAAGTGTCCAAGAATCGCGCTGGTGTAGGCGCCAATGGCAAAGAAGCCAATGTGGCCGAAACTCAGCAGTCCGGCGCAACCATAGAGCAGATCGATGGCCATGACCAGAATGAAGAATACGCCCGTGGTGACCACGACATCACCATGCACGGCCCCTGATCCGACCAGTAATGCGGCGATCACGGCGTATAGCGACAGCGAGACAAGCCAGGCGCGATTGCGCGTGATCAGGTAACGGGCAAGTCCCGTGCGCGCCGAGACGGACGCGGTGCCTGCGCTCTGATCGTTTGCAGCGCTCAGCGATGCATTGCGTGGTCGGTCGGCGCTCATGGTCGTCTGGTAATTCCCGCGGCGCTCTAGGCTTGCCGACGCGTGACCAACAGGCCCTGCGGTCGCCACACCAGAACCAGAATCAGTAACGCCATCGGCACCACCTGCTTGAGCAGGCCACCGACTGTTCCAGGCAGCAGCAGAAATCCATTTTCAACCAGACCCAGAATCAATCCACCCACCAGGGGACCCGCGACCGCCATCTCGCCACCCAACAGATAGGCGAGGATGCCTTTCAACATGAACTCGCCACCAATTTGATAATCAAGCCAGGTGATCGGGCTCACCAGCATGCCGGCGAGCGCACCGATCGCCGCACTCAGGCCAAAGGCGATAGCGCCCACGCGCCGCGTATTTACCCCGAGCAGCGAGGCGGTCAGTGGATTCTGGGCGCAGGCACGCATTGCCCGACCGAGCCAGGTATGAGTCAGCAGGAACTGCAGTCCAAGTGAGATCACCAGGGTGGCGACCAGCATCCAGATCGACTGCCGGATGATGATGGCCCCAAACACGTTCACTACGCCGGGTTGCAGGGCCGGGCCGCGGTGCGTGTCAGAACCCCAGATCAGGAACGCAGTGCCTTCGCATACAACGACCAGCGCGAGGGTGGTGAGGATGGCCATGTCATGCGATATCGGGCGCCACGGCCGTACCCGCAGGGTAACGATCCGCTCGGTCAGAACGCCAAGGATCGCGGCCAACGCCACACCGATCAGCATTGCCAACCAGGCAGGCAGGCCAAATCGACTGGCGAGCGTGAGGAAGACAAAGCCACCAATCAACGCATACGAGCCCTGGGCCAGGTTGAGCACCCGGGTGGACATGTTGACCAGACTGAAGCCAATGCCAACCAGGGCGTAAATGCCGCCCTGCGACAGGCCGGTGAAGAGCACCTGGAATAGATGCTCCATGGCTCAGAGCGTCACTGTCGCATGAATCACAATCGTTGGTGCGTGCATCAGCTACCTGCTCAATCGGTGATCATCTTGAATCGACGCATTTGATCGGTGATCGCCTGATCCGTGATGCCGAGGTTTTTGAAGCTATCCTTCAAATAGGCCTTGAACACGAATTTGCCGTTTTCGATGGTGGCCAGTGCAACATCGCGGGGATCGATTCCATAGGCGTTGCCCGGGGTGCGATTGACGTGAATGCCCTGCACCATCAGCAGTCCCTTCTGCCCGGTGTAGATGTAGTCGCGGATTTTCGCCGGGTCAGTGCCGACGTGCTCGATCGCATCGATCACGGTTTGCGCCATGTCATAGCCGACTGCACTCGGTTCGGTCGCCACTTCGTTGTAACGGGCCGTGTATTCAGCGTTGAATTTCTTCGTCACTGCGATGTACGGATCACCCGCTGGCAAGGTGTCAGCCACGACGTTGCGCGCGACCGACACATACATGCGCCGCCCGGTTTCTGGCGAGACATCCTTGATCAGTTCGGGGATCACATTGCCACCCACATAGACGATCGGCACTTTGATGCCGGCCAATTCGGTCTGATTGACAGCGATCGTTCCAAACGGACCGCTGCCGAAGACGACCAGACCTTCAATCGCGGGCTTGAGGGCCGCCAGCTTGGTGAGTGAGGGCAGCAGATCGCGATCCGAAGCCGGTTGCGACGCCACTTCGGCCATCTCGATGCCGACCATCTTGGCCACATCGGTAGTTTCGCGTGCGATGAGCTCACCAATACTGTCGGCGGTAGTCAGCAGGCCGATCCGAT
>CAIXPL010000027.1 GCA_903921325.1 uncultured Pseudomonadota bacterium | reverse complement strand
CCGGGTCGGGTGGCCAGGCAGTACGGGTCAGGCGGCAAGTGGCAAGCAGGCTGGTTTGATTGGAAGGACGGGATCTAGGGGTATAGCTCAACTGGCAGAGCGTCGGTCTCCAAAACCGAAGGTTGGGGGTTCGATTCCCTCTGCCCCTGCCACCATCGCGGCAGGCAACACCGAACCAGGTGCTGCCTGCCCAGGAAACGCCCGCAACCAAACGACTGGCGGTTGGTCAACGAGGAACGACAGCGCAACACATGATGCTCGATCGGATCAAGATTTCAGTTTCGGTACTTTTGCTGCTGGCAGGGCTGGTGGCCTTCTACGCCCTGTCCAGTCAGCCCGAGTGGGCGCGCTTTGGCATGGTGCTTGTCGGCGTCGCGGCAGCGGTTGCCGTGGCCTGGACGTCCGCGCAAGGACGCAATCTGCGCGAATTCGCGCGCGAGTCCATTGATGAGGCACGCAAAGTCGCCTGGCCCTCGCGCAAGGAATCATTACAGACCACGGCGGCCGTATTCGGATTTGTCGTTCTGATGGCAGCGTTTTTATGGCTGACGGACAAGAGCCTCGAGTGGGGCATCTATGACGTCATGCTGGGCTGGAGGCGATAGGGGCCGGTTGCAGGTGCCGGTTGCTCAATGCAGTGATGAATTTCCTCTGTTAGGACTCAAGATGCGGTGGTACGTCGTACATGCCTACTCGGGCTTCGAGAAGTCTGTTCTCCGCGCACTGGAAGAACGGATTCGTCGTGCCGACATGCAATCGAAGTTCGGCCGGATCCTCGTGCCCACCGAAGAGGTGGTCGAGATGAAGGGCGGTCAGAAAAGCATCTCGGAGCGCAAATTCTATCCAGGCTATGTGCTGGTCGAGATGGAAATGGACGACGAGGCCTGGCACCTGGTGAAGAACACCGCCAAGGTGACCGGATTTGTCGGTGGTGCGCACGGCCGCAAACCGCCGCCCTTGTCAGACAAGGAAGTGGCCGAAATCCTGCATCAAATGCAGGAAGGTGTTGAGAAGCCCAAGCCCAAGGTGCTGTTTGAAGTGGGCGAGGCGGTGCGGGTGAAGGATGGTCCGTTCACCGATTTCCACGGCACGGTGGAAGAAGTGAATTACGACAAGAGTCGTATCAAGGTGTCGGTCACCATTTTCGGGCGAGCCACACCGGTTGATCTGGAATTCGGTCAAGTCGAAAAGGCTTGATCGCAGCGGGTGCCCATCGGGCGCCCGATGTTGCAGGGGTGCCGCTGTAGGGCACTGACACGCGACGGCGCCGTTTGCGCCGATGCAGTCACGGGGAGGACAGCCGGTCTGTCCGTTTGTACCCAACAGGAGAGTATGGAATGGCGAAGAAAATAGTTGGTTTGATCAAGCTGCAGGTGCCTGCGGGCAAAGCCAACCCGAGTCCGCCGGTCGGCCCGGCCCTTGGCCAGCGTGGTCTCAACATCATGGAGTTCTGCAAGGCGTTCAACGCGCAGACGCAGAAGATGGAACCCGGCTTGCCGCTCCCGGTGGTGATTACCGCCTATGCCGACAAGAGCTTCACGTTCATTCTGAAGTCGCCACCGGCCTCGGTGCTGATCAAGAAAGCCGCGCAAATCACCAAAGGCAGCGCCCGTCCGCATACCGACAAAGTCGGCAAGATCACGCGCGCCCAGGCCGAAGAAATCGCCAAAACCAAGATGCCTGATCTGACCGCCGCTGATCTGGAAGCGGCCGTGCAGACCGTTGCCGGCAGCGCCCGCTCGATGGGCATCGTAGTGGAAGGACTCTGAGATGACTAAGCCAACCAAACGCAAGCAAGCCCTGAGCGGACTGGTCGATCGCAGCCGTTCCTATACGGCCATGGAAGCGTTCGAACTGGTCAAGAAGGGTGCCACCGCCAAATTCAATGAATCGGTGGATGTCTCGGTCAATCTGGGTATTGACGCCAAGAAATCGGACCAATCGGTACGCGGCTCGGTCGTGCTGCCAGCTGGCACCGGCAAGACGGTGCGGGTGGCGGTGTTCGCCCAGGGCGAGCGCGCAGAAGCTGCGCGTGCTGCCGGTGCCGACATCGTCGGCATGGAAGATCTGGCCGAGCAGGTGAAGGCCGGCAATCTGAACTTTGACATCGTGATCGCAAGCCCGGACACCATGCGCGTGGTCGGCCAGTTGGGTCAGATTCTTGGCCCGCGCGGTTTGATGCCCAATCCCAAGGTGGGCACGGTGACCCAGGATGTGGCCGCCGCGGTGCGTAATGCCCGTGCCGGTCAGGTGCAGTATCGCGCTGACAAGGCCGGCATCGTGCAATGCTCGATTGGTCGTGCCTCATTCAGCCCGGACGATTTGCGCTCGAATCTGGTGGCCTTGATCGAAGCATTGAACCGATCGAAGCCCGCCACGTCCAAGGGCGTGTATCTGCGCAAGATATCCATCTCGAGCACGATGGGTCCCGGGATGCGTCTGGAAATCACCAGCGTGAATACGCCGGCGCAGGCGCAATAGGGTTTTGCGCCTGACCGTTCAGGAATTAAAGGAACTTTGGGCCCGATGCCCTGGTGGCAAGTGCAGTGAGTTGTCACCGAGGCGTCGGGGTTGTCAAAGACCGCAGGTGCATTACCGCTTAATCGGCGGCGAAGGACAGGGTGGCATGCAATGTCAGTCGGTCTGGTAGTCGCAAACCTGCGCAGATGGCGGTCCCCAAATGAAGGATTCAAAGGCTTTAGCCGTGCCTGCCAGTCCCGATTGCAAGGTCGCCGTGTTGGAGTTCGTACCGTTCGTGCAAGCCAGGACAGTCCTGTTCTGGCGGGCGATGGGCGGTGCGTTTCCGTTTGAAGGAGGTAGGCCGTGAGTCTCAACCGTGAAGGAAAGCAGGCGATTGTCGAGGAAATCTCCGCCCAGGTGGCGAAGGCCCAAGGCATCGTGATAGCGGAATATCGGGGTCTCACAGTCGGGGCGATGACCAACCTGCGCAGGCAGGCTCGGGAATCGGGTGTGTACCTGAAGGTTCTGAAGAACACGCTGGCCCGTCGGGCCGTGCAGGGAACGTCATTTGAGGCTTTGACCGAGAAATTGGTCGGACCCCTCATCTATGGCATCTCGGCCGATCCGGTAGCGACAGCCAAGGTTCTGAATGAATTTGCCAGGACGAATGAGAATTTCGTGATCAAGGGTGGTGCTTTGCCCATGGCCGTCATATCGGCAGCCGAGGTGAAGACACTGGCAACGATGCCATCGCGCGAGGAGCTGTTGTCCAAGCTGATGGGCACGATGCAGGCCCCGATCCAGAAATTCGTTTCCACGCTCAACGAAGTTCCCGCGCGCGTCGTGCGCACGGTGGCGGCGGTGCGCGATCAAAAGGAAGCGACGGCGGCATGACCCAGGTCTGGCGCGCGTGAATTCCAGCGGAATTCATCGTGTGCCGAGTGGGTCTGTTTCCTCTCCCCGACTGATCAAGACGTAATTAGGCAGGTACTCAACAGGAGCATCAAATGTCACTTTCCAACGCAGAAATTCTGGACGCAATCGGCGCCAAGACCGTCCTCGAAATCTCTGAACTCATCAAGATGATGGAAGAGAAGTTTGGCGTGTCGGCCGCCGCCGCTGCCGTCGCAGTTGCCGCCCCCGGTGGCGCTGCACCGGCCGCCGCTGCCGCTGAAGAACAGACCGAGTTCACCGTCATGCTGCTCGCCCCCGGCGAACAGAAAGTTGGCGTGATCAAGGTCGTGCGCGAAATCACCGGCCTGGGCCTGAAAGAAGCCAAGGATCTGGTTGACGGCGCACCGAAGCCAGTGAAGGAAGGCGTGGCCAAGGCTGATGCCGACGCGATCCTGAAGAAGTTGATCGAAGCCGGCGCAAAGGCTGAAATCAAGTAGCACGCAGTAAGGGGCTGATCCACGCTGTACGGCGGGTCAGCCCTGGTGGTCTGCTCGTCAGGGACACCCTGGCGACCAGATCGCAAGCAGCCGCCGCAAGACGGATTGGTCTGCCGCATGACCCCTGCACCCTGAACCGGAGCCTACATGACGCCATCCACCGTGTATTCATCGACCGAGAAAAAGCGCATCCGCAAGAGCTTTGCCAAACGGGCAAGCGTGCTCAAGGTGCCTTATCTCCTCGCGACGCAAATCGCGTCCTATGCGGCGTTTCTCCAGGAAGGCACCCAGCCGACCACACGCAAGAATGAAGGCCTGCAGGCGGCGTTCACTTCGATTTTTCCGATTTCATCGCACTCCGGCAATGCACGCCTGGAGTTTGTCAGCTATGGGCTGGGCGAGCCTCCCTTCGATGTGAAGGAGTGCCAGCAGCGCGGCCTCACGTTCGCGAGCCCGCTGCGCGCCAAAGTGCGCCTCACCATCATGGACAAAGAGGCCCCGCGCCCCACCGTCAAAGAGGTGAAGGAGCAGGAAGTCTACATGGGCGAGATTCCGCTCATGACCACCACCGGCTCGTTCGTGATCAACGGCACCGAGCGCGTCATTGTCAGCCAGCTGCACCGCTCGCCGGGCGTGTTCTTCGAGCACGACCGCGGCAAGACCCATTCCTCGGGCAAGCTGCTGTTCTCCTCGCGCATCATTCCTTATCGCGGCTCGTGGCTCGATTTTGAATTCGACCCGAAAGACTTCCTGTATTTCCGGGTTGACCGTCGGCGCAAGATGCCGATCACCATTCTGCTCAAGGCCATCGGCATGAATGCCGAACAGATCCTTGAGACCTTCTATGATTTTGAGTCCTTCAGCATGGGCAAGGAACTGATCGAATTCGATCTGGTGCCCGAGCGTCTGCGCGGTGAATTGGCGCGCTTTGAAATTGTTGATGGCGCTGGCAAGGTGCTGGTGCAGAAAGACAAACGCATCAACGCCAAGAACATTCGTGACATCGAAACCGCGGGTGTGAAGCGGGTCGCCGTGCCCGAGGACTTCTTCCTTGGCCGCACGCTGGCAACGCGCGTGGTGAATACCGATACCGGTGAAGTCGTGGCCAATGCCAATGACGAGATCACCGAGAAGCTGCTCGCGCAAATGCGCGAATCGGGCATCACCTCGGTGAAGACCCTGTACACCAATGATCTTGACCAGGGCTCCTACATTTCCTCGACCCTGCGGATCGACGAGACCGAAGACCAGTGGCATGCCCGCGTGGCCATTTATCGCATGATGCGTCCGGGTGAGCCGCCGACGGAAGATGCGGTCGAGGCGCTGTTCAACGGTCTGTTCTACTCGGCCGAGCGCTATGACCTGTCGGGCGTCGGTCGCATGAAATTCAACCGCCGTGCCTATCCGGTCAAGATTGACGATAAGGCCCCGGGCTGGCTGCGCCGCTTCTACGCACGGGTCGGTCCGCGCGATGAGCTGGGCACGATGACCCTGTCCAATGACGATCTGCTGGCCGTCATCGGCATCCTGGTCGAGCTGCGTAATGGCCGTGGTGAGATCGATGACATCGATCACCTGGGCAATCGCCGCGTGCGCTCCGTTGGTGAGCTGGCCGAAAACCAGTTTCGCGCCGGTCTGGTGCGGGTCGAGCGGGCGGTAAAAGAGCGTCTGTCGCAGGCAGAAAGCGACAATCTGATGCCGCACGACCTGATCAATGCCAAGCCGATCTCGGCGGCGATCAAGGAATTCTTCGGATCCTCGCAACTGTCACAGTTCATGGATCAGACCAATCCGCTGTCGGAAATCACCCACAAGCGCCGCGTATCGGCACTCGGACCGGGTGGGCTGACGCGCGAGCGCGCTGGCTTTGAAGTGCGCGACGTGCACCCGACCCACTACGGCCGCGTGTGCCCGATCGAGACGCCAGAGGGCCCGAACATCGGCCTGATCAACTCTCTGGCTCTGTTTGCGCAGACCAATGAATACGGCTTTCTGGAAACCCCCTATCGCAAGGTGAGCGATGGCATGGTGACCGATCAGATTGACTTTCTCTCAGCCATCGAGGAAGGCAATTTCGTGATCGCCCAGGCCAATGCAATCCTGGATGCCGACGGTCGCCTGGAAGACGGACTCGTGTCGTGCCGGTTCAAGAACGAATTCACCCTGGCCACGGCCAACCGGGTGCAGTACATGGACGTGGCGCCGGCCCAGATTGTGTCGGTGGCAGCCTCGCTCATTCCGTTCCTTGAGCACGATGATGCGAACCGCGCGCTGATGGGCTCGAACATGCAGCGCCAGGCAGTGCCTTGCCTGCGGCCGGAAAAGCCGCTGGTGGGTACCGGCGTTGAGCGCACCGCAGCGGTCGACTCAGGCACGGCGGTTACCGCCCTGCGCGGTGGCCGGGTCGACTACGTCGACGCGAGCCGGGTGGTGGTGCGGGTGAATGATGATGAGACCGTGCCGGGTGAGGTCGGTGTCGATATCTACAACCTGATCAAGTACACCCGCTCCAACCAGAACACCAATATCAACCAGCGTCCGCTCGTCAACCCGGGCGAGATGATCGCTGCCGGTGACGTCGTGGCCGATGGTGCTTCGACCGACATGGGTGAGCTCGCCCTTGGGCAGAACATGCTGGTCGCGTTCATGCCCTGGAACGGCTACAACTTTGAGGATTCGATCCTCATCTCCGAGCGCGTCGTGGCCGATGACCGTTTCACCTCGATTCATATCGAGGAGCTGACGGTGGTGGCACGTGACACCAAGCTCGGACCGGAGGAAATCACCCGCGATATTTCCAATCTGTCCGAAGGGCAGATGGGGCGGCTGGATGACTCGGGCATCGTGTACATCGGTGCCGAAGTGGAAGCCGGTGACGTGCTGGTGGGCAAGGTAACTCCCAAGGGCGAGACGCAACTCACGCCTGAGGAAAAGCTGCTGCGCGCCATCTTCGGTGAGAAAGCCTCTGACGTTAAGGACACCTCCTTGCGTGTGCCCTCGGGCATCGCCGGTTGCGTCATCGATGTGCAGGTGTTCACCCGCGAAGGCATCGATCGCGACAAGCGTGCGCAGCAGATCATTGATGATGAGCTGAAGCGCTACAAGAAAGATCTGGCCGACCAGTTGCGGATCGTCGAGAACGATGCCTTTGGTCGTATCGAACGCCTGATCGTGGGCAAGAAAGCGGCCAAGGGACCGAACAAGCTCGCCAAGGGTGACACCATCACCAAGGGCTATCTGGACGGACTCGAGCGCTATTTCTGGTTCGAAATTTCCCTTATCGATGAAGAAGCACAAGGGCAGCTGGAGTCCCTCAAGGACAGCCTGGCGGCACTGCGCGTCGAATTCGATCAGGCGTTTGAAGCCAAGCGCAAGAAGCTCACCCAGGGCGATGAACTGCCCCCCGGCGTGATCAAGATGGTCAAGGTGTACCTGGCGGTCAAGCGTCGCGTGCAGCCTGGTGACAAGATGGCCGGCCGTCACGGCAACAAGGGTGTGGTCTCCAAGATCGTTCCGGTCGAGGACATGCCGCACATGGCCGATGGAACACCGTGCGATGTCGTGCTCAACCCGCTGGGGGTGCCTTCACGGATGAATGTCGGCCAGATTCTGGAGACGCATCTGGGGTGGGCCGCCAAAGGAATCGGCATGCGCATCGGTGCCATGCTCAAGCGTCAGGCGAGCCTGGCCGAGTTGCGCGGCCTGATCGAGCGCATCTACAACACCAGCGGCAAGCAGGAGAACATCGACAGCGTCAACGACGAAGAGCTGGTGGTGCTGGCACGCAATCTGTGCAACGGCGTGCCCTTTGCCACACCGGTGTTCGATGGTGCCTCGGAAGATGAGATCCGGGCGATGCTCGATCTGGCCTTCCCGACCGGTGATCCGGCCACCGAGGCATTGCAACTGACGGCGACGAAAACGCAAGCCACCTTGTTTGACGGTCGTACCGGCGATGCCTTCGATCGCTCGGTCACGATCGGCTACATGCATGTGCTCAAGCTGCATCACCTGGTCGATGACAAGATGCACGCTCGTTCAACCGGACCGTACAGTCTGGTCACGCAGCAGCCGCTCGGTGGTAAAGCCCAGTTCGGTGGTCAGCGCTTCGGTGAGATGGAAGTGTGGGCGCTCGAAGCCTATGGGGCGTCCTACACCTTGCAGGAAATGCTCACCGTCAAGTCCGACGATATCAATGGCCGTACCAAGGTGTACGAGAACATTGTGAAGGGCGATCTCAAGATCGATGCGGGGATGCCGGAATCCTTCAATGTGCTGGTGAAGGAAATCCGTTCTCTCGGTATCGACATCGATCTGGAGCGACATTGATCCGGATTGACCGAGACCCGTCGGTGCGTGATGACTGCAAGCGGTGTGCGGCTGGCTCGAGCGGCCGCACCGCGTGCGATTTGAATGACGCACCGTATCACCCGATGTCCCGCATGCCCCAGATGTCAGACCCTTGCGCCAGGAGTCAAGCATGAAAGCACTACTCGATCTATTCAAGCAGGTCACGCAGGACGAGGAATTCGATGCCATTCGCATCGGATTGGCCTCGCCAGAGAAGATCCGCTCATGGTCGTTTGGCGAAGTAAAGAAGCCCGAAACGATCAACTATCGCACCTTCAAGCCGGAGCGCGATGGCCTGTTTTGCGCCAAGATTTTTGGCCCCATCAAAGATTACGAATGCCTGTGCGGCAAGTACAAGCGCCTGAAGCATCGTGGCGTGATCTGCGAAAAGTGTGGTGTCGAAGTGACGCTCGCCAAAGTGCGTCGCGAGCGCATGGGTCATATCGAACTCGCCTCGCCGGTCGCGCACATCTGGTTCCTCAAGTCCCTGCCCAGCCGTCTTGGTCTGGTGCTCGACATGACCCTGCGCGATATCGAGCGGGTGCTGTACTTTGAAGCCTTCGTGGTGGTCGACCCGGGCATGACCCCGCTCAAGCGCGGTCAGCTGCTCACCGAAGACGACTACCTGGCCAAGGTCGAGGAATTCGGTGACGATTTCAGCGCGGTGATGGGTGCCGAAGGCGTGCGCGGGTTGCTGCGCGCCCTCAATATCGAACGCGATATTGAAACCTTGCGCAAGGATCTGGAGACCACCGGATCGGATGCCAAGATCAAGAAGTTTGCCAAGCGTCTGAAAGTGCTGGAAGGCTTCAAGCAATCGGGCATCAAACCCGACTGGATGGTCCTCGAAGTACTGCCGGTGCTGCCGCCTGAGCTGCGCCCCCTGGTGCCGCTCGATGGCGGGCGCTTTGCCACGTCCGACCTGAACGACCTGTATCGCCGCGTGATCAACCGTAACAACCGGTTGAAGCGTCTGCTCGAGCTGAAGGCCCCTGAGATCATTGTGCGCAATGAAAAGCGCATGTTGCAGGAAGCGGTTGACTCGCTGCTCGACAACGGCCGTCGCGGCAAGGCCATGACCGGCGCCAACAAGCGTCCGCTCAAGTCGCTCGCTGACATGATCAAGGGCAAGGGCGGTCGCTTCCGTCAAAACCTGCTCGGCAAGCGCGTCGACTACTCGGGCCGCTCGGTCATCGTCGTTGGCCCGCAGTTGAAGCTGCATCAGTGCGGGCTGCCAAAGAAAATGGCGCTTGAACTGTTCAAGCCGTTCATTTTCAACAAGCTCGAACTGCAAGGCATTGCCACCACGATCAAGGCGGCCAAGCGCGAAGTCGAAAGCGAAACACCGGTGGTGTGGGACATTCTCGAGGATGTCATCCGCGAACATCCGGTGCTGCTCAACCGCGCCCCGACCCTGCACCGTCTGGGCATTCAGGCCTTTGAGCCGGTGCTGATCGAAGGCAAGGCGATCCAGTTGCATCCGCTCGTGTGCGCCGCGTTCAACGCCGACTTTGACGGCGATCAGATGGCCGTGCACGTACCGCTGTCGCTCGAAGCGCAGATGGAAGCACGCACGCTGATGCTGGCCTCCAACAATGTGCTGTCGCCCGCCAACGGCGATCCGATCATTGTTCCGTCACAGGACATCGTGCTCGGCCTGTACTACGCCACCCGCGATCGCATCAATGCGAAGGGCGAGGGCATGCTGCTCGCCGATGTGAGCGAAGTGAAGCGTGTCTATGAAAGCGGACAGGCTGAACTGCATGCCCGCGTGACCGTGCGTATTCGCGAATACGTGCGCGATGCCGATGGCGAATGGGAAGCCAGGCTCGTGCGCCACCAGACCACCATCGGTCGCTCGATGCTCTCGGAGATTCTGCCCAAGGGTCTGCCCTTTGAGTTGATCAACAAGGCGCTCAAAAAGAAGGAAATTTCGCGTCTGATCAATGCGTCGTATCGTCGCTGCGGTCTGCGCGAGACGGTGATTTTTGCCGACAAGCTGATGCAGTCCGGGTTCACCAGCGCTACCCGCGCCGGTCTGTCCATTGCCATTGACGACATGCTGATCCCGCGCCAGAAGCACGATCTGATTGCCGCGGCCGAGTCGGAGGTGAAGGAGATCGAGCAGCAGTACACCTCGGGTTTTGTGACCCAGGGCGAGCGCTATAACAAGGTGGTTGACAT
Organism: uncultured Pseudomonadota bacterium; assembly: GCA_903921325.1. Lineage (GTDB taxonomy): Bacteria > Pseudomonadota > Gammaproteobacteria > Burkholderiales > SG8-39 > CAIXPL01. The sequence continues at coordinate 60,866 of CAIXPL010000027.1, read as the reverse complement.
CTGGGGCCGCGCCGGCGATCAAGTCGGCAAGGCGATGATGGAACAGCTCTCGTCAGACACGGTGATCGATCGCGAAGGCAAGAACGTCAAGCAGGAGTCGTTCAATTCGATCTACATGATGGCCGACTCCGGTGCGCGCGGCTCGGCCGCGCAGATCCGCCAGTTGGCTGGCATGCGTGGTCTGATGGCCAAGCCCGATGGCTCGATCATCGAGACGCCGATCACGGCAAACTTCCGCGAAGGCCTGAACGTGTTGCAGTACTTCATCTCGACCCACGGTGCACGTAAGGGTCTGGCCGATACCGCGTTGAAGACGGCGAATTCGGGCTATCTGACCCGTCGTCTGGTCGATGTCACCCAGGATCTGGTGGTAACCCAGGATGATTGCGGCACCACCAACGGCGTATCGATGAAGGCGCTGGTCGAAGGCGGTGAAGTGATCGAAGCCCTGCGCGAGCGGATTCTCGGTCGCGTCACGGCCGTCGATGTGCTGCACCCTGACACCCAGGAAGTCTTGTTCCCGGCCCGCACGCTGCTCAATGAGGACGAAGTCGAGCGCATCGAGGCGATCGGTGTGGACGAAGTCAAGGTGCGCACACCGCTCACCTGTGACACCCGTTTCGGCCTGTGCGCACGCTGCTATGGTCGCGATCTGGGACGTGGATCGATCGTCAATTCTGGCGAGGCAGTCGGTGTCATCGCTGCGCAGTCGATCGGCGAGCCGGGCACTCAGCTCACCATGCGTACGTTCCACATCGGTGGCGCGGCATCACGCTCGGCCTCGGCCAGCCAGGTGGAATCGAAGTCGAACGGCGTGGTGCGCTTCTCGCCGCAGATGCGCTATGTCACCAATGTCAAATCCGAGCGTATTGCGATTGCGCGAACCGGTGAGGTCATCATCACTGATGAGGCCGGACGCGAGCGCGAGCGGCACAAGATCCCCTATGGCGCCACCGTCATGGTCGACCATGGGCAGTTGGTTCGCGCCGGGCAGGTGCTCGGTACATGGGATCCGCATACCCGTCCGATCATTACCGAATACGCCGGTACGGTGAAATTCGAGAATGTCGAGGAAGGCGTCACGGTTGCCAAACAGATCGATGAAATCACCGGGTTGTCGACGCTGGTGGTGATTGATCCGAAGCGTCGTGGCTCGACCAAGACGGTGCGTCCGCAGGTGAAGTTGCTGACCGACGCCGGCGACGAAGTGAAAATCGCCAGCACCGAGCATTCGGTCAACATCACCTTCCAGACCGGCTCCATCATCACGGTGAAAGACGGCGAGAAGGTGTCAGTGGGTGACGTGCTGGCACGGATCCCGCAGGAGACCTCCAAGACCCGCGATATCACCGGCGGTCTGCCGCGTGTGGCCGAGCTGTTCGAAGCGCGTTCGCCGAAGGATGCCGGCATGCTGGCCGATGTCACGGGAACCGTATCGTTCGGCAAGGACACCAAGGGCAAGCAGCGTCTGATCATCACCGACATGGACGGCATTGCGCATGAGTTCCTGATCCCGAAGGACAAGCATGTGATGGTGCACGACGGTCAGGTGGTCAACAAAGGCGAGCTGATCGTCGATGGCCCGGCTGATCCGCATGACATCCTGCGTCTGCAAGGTGTCGAGGCGCTGGCGCGCTACATCATCGATGAAGTGCAGGATGTGTATCGCCTGCAAGGCGTGCGCATCAATGACAAGCACATCGAGGTGATTGTTCGTCAGATGCTGCGTCGGGTGCAGATCGAGGATGCCGGCGACACCTCGTTCATCACCGGGGAACAGGTCGAGCGCGCCGAGGTTCTGGAGCAAAACGACAAGGTGATGATCGACGGCCGTCGTCCGGCGACCTACAGCTATGTCCTGCTGGGGATCACCAAGGCGTCGCTGTCGACCGATTCGTTCATCTCGGCCGCCTCGTTCCAGGAAACCACCCGGGTGCTCACCGAAGCCGCCATCATGGGCAAGCGCGACGAGCTGCGCGGTCTGAAGGAAAACGTCATCGTCGGCCGTCTGATTCCGGCCGGAACGGGCATGGCCTTCCATCAGGCGCGTCGTATGTTGCCGGCCGAGCAGTTGTTCGATATTCCTGTGCAGGAAGAAGAACCTGCCAGCCCGACCGAGGCGAGCGAACAGTCGGTCTGACTGTCGGTCTGATCAAGCCCCGCTTGATCAAGACCCGGATGCCAGCGCAAGCGGGCATCCGGCTTTTTTATTGGTTGCCTTCTGACCAGATCACTTCATTGCCCGCCTGGGCTGCGCGTTCCAGAAAATCCATCAGTGCCTTGCCGCGGGTGGCCAGCGCGATCGGTGGGTCCTCCGCGGTGTCGCCCGGGCTGCGCGCCGGGGCCGAGCCCGCCGGTCCGCTGAGTGCGCTGCGTAGATGCGCAAGCGCGGCGGGTACGTCTTCGGGCGCCAGGGCACCGGGCAGGATGTTCGATTGACCCATGGCAGCGAGCAGGGCGAGGGCGTGCTCACCGAACAGGGTGATGGTCGGGGAGTGCGGGGTGCGGAAGGTGACCAGCATGATTAGGTGCCTCTGTCAGAATGAATGATCGTCCGCAGACTACGGTCTGCCGCCGTCGATCGGAGCTAACCATGCCCGGTTTGGGTGAAGCCTGAGTCGCATGCGCCCAGCCATGGTCGTAGGGTGGTTCAAGGCGACCCGTCCTATAATGCACCGATGTCAGCGCTGCCGGTGAGTTTCCCCTGCTCCGTGCGCGTGTCCTCAGCAGGTATGAAAATGTGGAGACCTTAGCCCATGCAAAGCACTGAGCCCGTCCAGAGCGTCCCGCTCACCGAGATGCGGCGTAACGTCGGATTGCTCAGTGTGTGCCAGGCGTTGCTATTTACCAATAATTCGACATCCATAGCGATGAATGCACTCGCTGGATTCGCCCTGGCCCCCGAGCGATCGATGGCTACCATACCGGTGACCAGCTGGGTGATCGGGGCAGCGATTACCACGCTGCCGGCTTCGCTCTTGATGCGCAAAGTCGGCCGCCGTGCCGGTTTTATCACCGGGGCCTGTATCGGTATGCTGGGCGCGCTGATTGCGGCCAGTGCACTTTTCATGCACGAATTCTGGTTGCTTTGCCTGGGTACGCTGGTGCTCGGTGCCTATAACGCCTTCGGTCAGTACTATCGATTTGCCGCGGCCGACTCCGCGCCCAATGAGTTCAAGCCACAGGCCATTTCCTATGTGCTGGCAGGTGGCATTGTCGGTGGATTGGTGGGGCCGAGCATCAGCCGCGCCACCGTCGATCTGTTTGATGTGCGATACGCGGGTACCTATCTGTCGCTCATCGTGTTCATGCTGATGGCGATTGGCGTGATGAGCCTGTTGCGCATCCCGCCGCTGAGTCGGGCCGAGGCCGATGCTGCACAGCGGCCACTGCGTGAAATCCTGCTGCAACCGGTAGCCCTGGTGGCAGTGCTCACCGGGGCACTGGGCTATGGCGTGATGAATTTCATGATGGTGTCCACGCCGCTTGAAATGACTGCGGTGTGCGGCTTTGATTATGGAGATGCGGCATCGGTGATTTCGGCGCATGTGGTCGGCATGTTTGCGCCCTCATTTTTTACTGGCAATCTGATCAAGCGCTTTGGTGTGGTGACCATCATGGGCGCGGGTATCGTCATCAACCTGGTCTGCCTTGCCATCGGTCTGTCCGGTCTCACGTTCACCCACTTCTTTTTGTCCATGGCGCTGCTCGGCGTGGGTTGGAACTTTCTGTTCATCGGTGCCACCACCTTGCTCACTTCGGCCTGTCGACCCTCGGAGCGGGCCAAGGTACAAGGCGCAAATGACCTATGCATCTTCTTGACCACCATGACCAGTTCGCTGCTGTCGGGTTACCAGTTGCAAACGCACGGCTGGGACACCATCAACTACATCGGGATCGGGGCGGTGGTGACCTGCGCGGTAGCCATTCTCTGGTATGCGCTGCGCCGGCCCGGCGCCGCGGCAACAGCCTGAGCCGCCTGCTGCGCCGATCGCTGTGCTCGATCCCCAACTGCGGGCACTGATTCCCGCACTGAAGTCGGCGCTTGCCGCGACGCTTGGCGGTGCGGCACCAGGTGACATTGAACGAACGCGAGCAGCCTATGTGGCGCGTTGCCTGCGCTACGCTCCGCATCCGGCGGTGATTGATATCTGCGAGGATCTGAGTATTGAACGCGCCGGCGGCGCGCTGAGCGTCCGCCATTATCGCGCCCAGGCACCCGGGCGAATGCCCGGCCAACACCTGCCTGCCCTGGTGTTTCTGCATGGCGGTGGCGGCACCTGCGGCGATCTGGAATCGCACGATCGGGTCTGCCGTCAATTGGCGATCAATGCGCGCTCGGCGGTATTCAGCGTGGACTATCGACGCGCCCCTGAGCATGCGCTGATTGATGCCCTGGCCGATGTGCGCGCAGCGCTTGATTGGCTCGCGAGCCATGCGGAGGTTTTCTCGATTGATCAAAAGCGTCTTGCGCTGGTGGGGGAGGAGGCCGGTGGCTACCTGGCGGCGCTCGCCGCGCTTGAACTGAATACCGCCGATCATCAACCCATTGCCATGCAGGTTCTCATCTCGCCCTTGCTCGATGTGACCCGCGATGCGGTGCTCACTGACCACACGGCTGACTTGGCAGATGATCTGGCGGCTTTGGTGGGGGCTCAAGCCCGTTTTTTGCGTGCCCAGACGCGCGACTGGCTCGGTTCATTGTCGACCACCGAGCGCGCGCTCAAATCGCCTCTGCATGCCACCGCGCTGAGCCATCTACCACCCACCTATGTGCTGTTTGCAGGGCACGATCCGCTCGCTGGGCAAATTCATCATTACGCGACACGTCTCACCGCGGCGGGTGTCGAGGTCACTCAGGAATGTTTCACGGGCATGGTGCATGGTTTCATGCTGATGGGTGGGCACCTGGCCGGTGCGCAGCACGCCATTGCCCGCATCGGCCAGGCATTGCGCCCGGTCCTGCATCGCAAAGGCGCCTGAACTCCAGCAGATCGGCTCTCCTCGCCTATTCCGGGCAAAACATGACGTACACTAAAACGACTTGGATCGGGCCGAGGCCTGAGGAGATTCAGCCATGGGTGCACAGGATTTGCATGACGCGCAAGGCGCCGAGCGTATTGTCCGGGCGGCTTGCCCGCATGACTGCCCCGACACCTGTTCGATGGACATCACGGTACGCGATGGCCGCGCGATCAAGGTCACAGGTGCCGCCGATCATCCTTTCACTGACGGTGTTCTGTGCAACAAGGTGTCGCGCTATCTTGAACGTACGTACTCGCCACAGCGGGTGCTGCACCCTTTGCGACGGGTCGGTGGCAAGGGGCCAGGGCAGGGGCGCTGGGAGCAGATCAGCTGGGACGACGCGCTGGATACCATCGTCGAGCGCTACCGCGCCATCAGCGTGCAATATGGCGCGCAGGCCATATTGCCCTACAGCTACGCCGGCACCATGGGCATGCTGCAAGGCTCGTCGATGGATCGGCGGTTTTTCAATCGCCTGGGTGCCTCAAACCTCGAGCGGACGATCTGCTCATCGGCGGGCAAGGCCGGCATTACCATCACCCTCGGGGCTGCCGTGGGCATGGACCCCGAACGGTTCGAGGACGCCGGACTGATTCTGATCTGGGGCTCGAACCCGATCACCTCCAATCTGCATCTGTGGACACGGGTGCAGGCCGCCAAGCGGCGTGGCGCCCGCGTGATCGCGATCGATCCGTATCGGAGTCTGAGTGCCGAACACTGCCATCAGCACATTGCCCTGCGACCCGGCACTGACGGTGCGCTCGCGCTGTCAATGATGCATGTGCTGATCGACGAGGACCGTGTCGATCATGAGTGGGTCAACCAATACACGGTGGGCTATGCCGGGTTGGCCGAGCGGGTGAAGCACTGGACACCGCAAAAGGCCGCCGATATTTGTGGCATTGATGCACAGGTGATTACGCAGCTTGCCCGCGACTACGCAAGCGTGCGGCCGGCTGCCATCCGGCTCAACTACGGTATGCAGCGCGCCTATGGCGGGGGCATGGCGGTGCGCACCATCGCCTGTCTGCCGGCACTGATCGGCGCCTGGCGTGACCCGGCCGGTGGCGTGCTGCTCACCACGGGTGACTTCTATGCGATGGACCACGCAGCGCTCGAGCGGCCCGATTTGCGACCAGGACCGGTGCGCTCGATCAATATGTGTGCCATTGGCGATGCGCTCCTCGCTGACAAGCAACCGGTGAAGGCAGTGTTTGTCTACAACTCCAATCCGCTTGCCGTGGCCCCTGACTCGTCAAAAGTCGCGGCCGGATTTGCGCGCGCCGATCTGTTCACGGTCGTGCATGATGTGTTCATCACCGACACGGCTGACTATGCCGACCTGTTTCTGCCGGCAACCACCCAGCTCGAACACTGGGATGTGCACAAGTCCTATGGTCATCTGTACGTGATGGCCAATACACCGGCCATTGCGCCGGTGGGTGAGTCGCTGCCCAATGTGGAAGTGTTTCGGCGGCTGGCCGCACGCATGGGGTTTGCCGAACCGTGCTTCAGCGATGACGACGAGACCTTGTGCCGCCAGGCCGTCGGTCGCACCGATGCCCGCATGGCCGGCATCGACTGGAACACGTTGAAGCAAACCGGCTGGCAGCACCTGCCGGTGGCGGTCGCGCCGTTTGCCAATGGTGGATTTCCGACCCCATCGGGTAAGGTCGAGTTTGAAAGCAAGGTGGCGGTCGCCATGGGTCTGGATGCGCTCCCCGACTATCTGCCACCGCGTGAGTCAGCCGCGGCTGATCCTGCGCTGGCAGCGCGCTTTCCGCTCACCATGCTCTCACCACCCCACCGCCACGCACTGAATAGTTCGTTTGCCAATCTGCCGCTTTTTCTGGGTGCCGAACGCGAACCGAATCTGGACATCAACGCCGCGGATGCGCAGGCACGCGGTATCCGCGATGGTGACTCCATTCGCGTGTTCAACGACAGGGGCAGTTTTGTGGCGCGGGCACGGGTTGGCGAGGATGCGCGCGAAGGGGTTGTGGTTGCCTTGTCGCTGTGGTGGCGCAAGCTGGCCCCTGATGGTCACAATGCCAATGAGGTGACTTCGCAGGCCCTCACCGACATCGGTGCCGGGGCAACGTTCTATGACTGCCTGGTGCAAGTCGAGCGGGTGACTGGGTGAGCTCGTTGCAGTGCCGGGTGACCAGGTGATTTCATTACGACGCTGGGTGACCAAGTGACCTCGCTGCGGCGCTGGGTGACCAGCCGCCTTGCCAGTGTCGAGATCAGCGAGTTTCGCGGTGTGCGGCATTTGCATCTGGGGGGCGATGCCATCCAGAGTGCAATGCGTCTGTCCAATCCCGATGCGCTCGAACTGCACTACACCCGCGCGGTGATGGCCTACCTGCTGCTCGTGCCCGAACCGGCCGACCTGCTGGTGATCGGACTGGGTGGCGGCTCGATTCCACGCTTCGTGCACAGCAAGCGCCCGCGCACCCGCGTACGCGCGATTGAAATCAATCCGCGCGTGATTGCCGCAGCGCGCTCCTGGTTTGGTCTGCCTGACAACAGCGCCCGCCTGGAGGTGATTCTGGCCGATGGGGCTGACCATGTGCCCAAACATCCGGCGTCCTGTGACGCGCTGCTGCTCGATGCCTTTGATGATGGCCGCTCGGTGCGTGCGCTATCCAGTGAACGCTACTACCGCGCCTGTGCCGCCGGGCTGCGCGAGGGCGGCGTGTTCATCCAGAATTTCATGGCCGACGATCCGCAGCGCGAGAAGTGCACCACTCGTATCGAGCGGGCGTTCGATCGCCCGGCGGTGACGCTGACCGCGGCCAACGGGGTCAACACGATCGTGTTCGTGCTCAAAGGGCGCGGCCTGCGCCTGGGGCGAGCCGCATTGGAGCGCCGTGCTGCGGCACTGGAACTGACCCTTGAGCTGCCCTACCAGACGATGCTCAACGATCTGTTCGCGCAGAATGACTGGTCGCTTGAATCCGGGTTCGCACGCAAGAAGCCTTGAAGCTCAGGCGGGTTCGGCGTGTCGATGAACCCGATCCGAGTGGCGCGGACCTCCGAGATCAGTCTGTCGAGCCAGATGAGTGAGTGGATGCCTCTCTGGCCGTAGACGCTCGGGCAGTGCCACTGAACAACATCACGACGCCGCCGACGCCCAGCACGGCTACGCCGAACCAGGCACCGGAGCCAGCGTAACTCAGGCTTGAGTAGAGCAAAAACGCGCAGGTTGCGATGAACACCAGCGGGGTGAGCGGATAAAACGGCACGCGGTAGCCGCGCGGGCGGTCGGGGTCGGCACGTCGCAAGACAAACAGACCGACACCAACCATCATCACAAAAAACCAGAATACCGGGAGCGTGTAGTCGATCAGCGACTGGAATCCATGCCCCGTACTTGTGCTTATTGCGATCAGACCGAGCGCGATGGCTGACTGCAACAGCAAGGCATTGCGTGGGGCGTCAGAGCGCGCATTCCAGCGTCCCAGCCAGCGCAAGGCACGCCAGTCGCAGCCCAGCGCATAGTTGGAGCGTGCACCGACGATGATGGTTGAGTTGATCGAAGTGAGCGATGAAATCGCCACCGCCACGCTGATGAACTGCGATCCAATATTGCCGAATGCCTTGTGCAGGACATCGGCTGCGACGGTCTCGCTCGCGGCAACCCCGGCCAGGCCGAGGCTATTCACATAGGCAAAATTCACCAGCAGATAGAGTGCGGTAACCACGGCCATGCTGATCACCAGTGCGCGCACCATGCCACCGGGTGAGCGCAGCTCGGCGGAGATATAGGCGCCATCATTCCAGCCGCCGAATGTGAACAAGACAAACAGCAGGGCGAGCGGGGCGGTGGCATACCAAGGCGCGCTGACGACGGCAGCGCCACCCGGGCTGCTCGCGGCCGCCAATGCCGGGGCTGCCAACGGCGGGGCGCTGGCGGCGGTAGCGACCGTACCGGCGTCACCACCTGTCGCAAAAAACACCCCGGTGATGATGACCGCGATGACGCCACCGACCTCAAGGATGGTGAGTATGTTCTGTGCCCCCTTGGTTTCACGGATGCCAATCAAATTGAGCGCGGTGAAGCCAATCACTGACAACGCCGCATAGATCGAGCTCGAGTACTCGCCCAGACGCAGCAGGTTGGATGCGTAATCGCCAAAGACGAAGCCGAGAATGGCGATCGGTCCGGTGGTGACCACCGCCAGGCGCGACCACGCGAACAGGAAGGACAAGTGCGGCCCGAAGGCGCGGCTCAGAAAGTGATAGTCACCGCCTGCGCTCGGATAGCAGGTGGCGAGCTCGGCGTAGCACAGTGCGCCCATCAGGGAGATCACGCCACCGAGCACCCAGATCAGATAAAACCCGGTTTGCGATCCACTGTTCATCGCCACCAGTTGCGGCAGCTTGAAAATGCCCGAGCCGATGATCAGACCGACGATGATCGCGGTCGCATCGAACGTGCTCAGTGCTTTTGCCGGAGCACCCTGGGGTTCATTGCGTGGTTCGCTCACAGTCATTCTTCAGTCCATCAAATTTTGTGTCTGTCGCCCTGGAGCATAGCCGACTAGAATGACCCGTGTTGAGGCGAATGGAGTGATTGATGCGCGGCATTCTAATGATCAGGCTGTTCGCCCTGGCCGGGCTGCTGTTGCTATCCGAGCAGAGCATGGCGCAGGCGCCCGCGTGGCCAACCAAGCCGTTACGGCTGGTGGTGCCGTTTGCCGCGGGTGGCTCGTCCGACGTGATGGCGCGCACCGTTGCGAAATCGCTGGCCGAGGATCTGGGCCAGCCCATCGTGGTGGAGAACAAGCCCGGGGCCGGTGGCAATATCGCCCTTGATTTTGTGGCTCATCAGCCAGGCGATGGTTACACGCTGCTCTTTGGCACCATCGGTACCAATGGCATCAACCCGGCGGTGGCGCATAAGCTGCCCTATGACCCGATCCGCGACTTCGCACCGATATCGATGCTGCACACCTTGTCCAATGTGCTCATCGTTCACCCTTCGGTGGGCGTCAATACGCTGGCTGAACTGATTGCGCTCGCCAAAGCCCGACCGGGTGTGCTCACCTTTGCTTCGGCCGGCAATGGATCCTCGTCGCACCTGGCGGGGGAGATTTTCAAGTCGGCGGCGGGCATCGACATCACGCATGTTCCCTACAAAGGTGGCGGTGCCGCGATGCCCGATCTGCTCTCGGGGCAGGTGTCGATGATGTTCGAGACCATACCGACGGCGATGCCGCCGGTGCGTGCCGGCAAGGTGAAGGCGCTGGCCGTCACTACCGTCAATCGGTCGTCCATAGCGCCAGAGTTGCCGACCATGGCCGAGTCGGGGATGCACAATTTTGAAGTGAGTTCGTGGACCGCGCTGTTCACCACCGCGGGCACTCCGCCCGCAGTGATCGAACGCTTGAATGCGGCAGCCGTGCGTCTGGCGCGCGAGCCGGTTTATCGCAACCGGATGAAGGAAATGGGCGCTGAATGCGTCAGTTCGACGCCGGAAGAACTGGACCGCTTCGTGCGCGCTGAAATCGTGCGCTATACGCGGGCGGCCGAACAGGCCGGGCTGCGCATGGAATAGCCAGGGCGCTTGTCGTAAACTTCGCCCATGTCAGCTTATCCGCCCGCAGCACCCGGCATGCCGATCGACGAGGTCGATACGCCAGCCTTGCTTCTGGACCTCGATGCCTTCGAGGCCAATCTCGCCGCCTTGCATGACGCCGTGCGCGGCTCAGGCGCCCGCGTGCGTCCACACGCCAAGAGCCACAAATGCGCCGAGATTGCCCGTCGGCAGATCGCGGCCGGCGCCATCGGCATTTGCTGCCAGAAAGTGAGCGAGGCCGAAGCGTTCATCGATGCCGGCATACGCGACGTGACGGTCACCAATGAAGTGGTCGGTGCACAAAAGCTGCGCCGGCTTGCTCACCTCGCTCGGCGCGCCAGGATCTCCGTATGCGTCGACGATCCAGCCAATGTGGCCGAGCTGTCGGAGGCGGCCGATCGGGCGGGCGTGGTCATCGACGTGCTGGTTGAAATCGATGTGGGTGCCCGGCGCTGTGGTGTGCCACCGGGCGAGGCGGCAGTATCACTGGTGCGCGCGGTGAAGGCCGCGCCCTTCCTGCGCTTTGCCGGCCTGCATGCCTATCAGGGCAGCGCGCAGCATGTGCGCGCGGTCACCGAGCGGCGGCAGCAGGCCGCGTTTGCCGCTGACTATGCAGCGGTCACCCGCGACGCGCTGGCGCGCTACAACATCGCCTGCGAAACGATCACCGGCGGTGGCACCGGCACCTATCTATTCGATGCTGCAAGTCGCGTCTATAACGAATTGCAACCGGGTTCGTACATCTTCATGGACGCGGACTACCGGCGCAATGACTGGGACGATCGGGCGCAGTTTCGCCAGAGTCTTTTTGTGCTGACCGGGGTGATGAGCACAAGCGGTGCAGGGCACGTGGTCGTTGACGCCGGCCTCAAAGCCCTTGCAGTGGATTCAGGGCTGCCTGCGGTGCATGGTCGAGCAGGCCTTGAGTACACAAAGGCCTCCGATGAGCATGGCGTGATCGGCGTGGCGGATCGCGCCGTGCGTCCGCGGCTGGGCGAACGTCTGTGGTTGGTGCCCGGGCATTGCGACCCAACCGTCAACCTCTACGATCATATCGTGGCGTATCGCGCCGACCGGGTAGAGGCGATCTGGCCGGTGGTGGCGCGCGGCGCGCTCTGGTAGCCAACCGCTGCCAGCGCGCGCTCGATCACTTCGATCCCCGCACCTTCCACACGCCCCTCCTCGCTCAAGGTGCGGCGCCAGGTGCGCGCACCGGGCACGCCCTGATACAGCCCGAACAAGGGCTGCGTCATGGCGCGTAAGGGCGTGCCAGCCGCCAGTTCCTCGGCCACGTGCTCGCTGTAGGCCCGCAACACCTCTTGCGTCTGCGGATCGGGATCGACACTGCCATAGAGAAGCCGATCGACCACGGCCAGGCACATCGGGTTGTAAAAAGCCTCGCGGCCCACCATCACGCCATCGACGTGGTGCAACTGCTCCTGCCATTGCGTCACACGATTGAGTCCGCCATTGATGACAATGCGCAACTCGGGTCGCGCTTGCTTCAGGGCATGCACCAGGTGGTAGCGCAGCGGCGGAATCTCACGGTTTTGCGCTGGCGACAGGCCATCGAGCCAGGCATTGCGCGCATGAATGATAAAAACCCGGCAACCCGCCTGAGCGCACAGGTCCACGAGTCGGTGCATGCGTTCGGGCGACTCGTCCCGATCAATGCCAATGCGGGTCTTCACGGTCACCGGCACGCTCACCCGCGCAATCATCGCCGCCACACCGTCGGCAACCCGCTCAGGTTCTGCCATCAGGCAGGCACCAAAGCGTCCCGATTGCACGCGATCACTCGGGCATCCCACATTGAGATTGATTTCATCGAAACCCGCGTCCGCCGCCATCGCCGCGCTTGTTGCGAGCTCGGCGGGCTCGGAGCCCCCCAGTTGAATGGCCACCGGATGCTCATCGGGGTGGTGACGCAGATGGCGTGCCGCGTCACCGCGCAAGATGGCCTGGGTGGCAATCATTTCGGTGTACAACAGCGCGCGGCGCGAGATGAGACGCAGTAACCGGCGCGCATGGCGGTCGGTGAGGTCCATCATCGGTGCCACGCAAAAGCGATGGCTCTCTGGTGCCAGTGGATTCATGCGGCTGTTACCATCGCGTTGGCACGCCAGTGATCGGGAGGGGCGATGGTAGCAGGCATGGTTCGAGTCAGAAAGACCACGTGCGCGTGGACCGCCGGGCAATGACCCAGCCATTCACAGGCACCATGCCGGTGGCCGAACGGCATCGGTTTGCCATCGAGCCCCTGGTCGATTGGCTGCAATCACACATTGACGGATTTGCCGGGCCGTTGACGGTCGAACAATTCCGCGGCGGTCAGTCCAATCCGACGTACCTGCTGTCGACCCCCGCGGCGCGCTACGTGATGCGCTCCAAGCCCGCGCCGCTCGCCCAGTTACTGCCCTCGGCGCATGCCATCGAGCGCGAGTACCGGGTGATGGCGGCCCTGCATCCGGCCGGTGTGCCAGTGCCGCGCATGTTCGCGCGCTGCGATGATGAAGCCATCATCGGGCGGGCCTTTTTCATCATGGACTATGTGCCTGGTCGGGTGCTGTGGGACCAGACACTGCCCGCGATGAACAAACCTGAGCGCGCTGCCATCTATCAGGAAATGAATCGGGTCATCGCCGCATTGCATGCGCTCGATCCGGTGCAGATCGGCCTCGCTGACTATGGCCGGCCGGGCAATTATCTGGCGCGCCAGATCGCACGCTGGAGTGCACAGTTTCGCGCCTCGGAGACCGAGCCCATCGAAGCGATGCACCAGCTCATGGCCTGGCTGCCGGGACGGATTCCGGCTACGGAGTCGGTCGCTGTGGTGCACGGTGACTATCGCCTGGACAATCTGGTGTTTCATCCCACCGAACCGCGCATCCTCGCCATTCTTGATTGGGAATTGTCGACGCTCGGTGATCCGCTGGCCGATTTCTCCTATCACTGCCTGAGCTGGCACATACCACCCGGCCGCTTTCGCGGCATTGCCGGTGAAGACATCGCCGCCCTGGGCATACCGTCAGAGCACGACTATGTGCGCGCCTACACCGCGCACAGCGGCCGCAGCGTGCCTGCTGACAGCTGGGATTTCTATATCGCCTACAATCTGTTCCGGCTGGCGGCGATCCTGCAAGGCATCATGAAGCGTGCTGTCGAAGGCATTGCCGCCAGTGACCAGGCGCTCGAAGCGGGCAGCCGTGCCCGCTGGCTTGCCGAAGCCGGCTGGCAGATCGCCTGCCGGCTGGAAGCCGGTGGCGACCAGCGCAGCGCAGTGAATCCGAATTAACCCATCCAAGGCTGATCATGGACTTTGAATATTCAGACAAGGTACAGGCGCTGCGCACCAGGCTCACTGCCTTCATGGAAGAGCATATCTATCCGAATGAAGCGGTCTGGCACGAGCAGATCGACACGAATACCAAGGCCGGGCGGCGCTGGACGCCGGTGCCGGTCATCGAGGAACTGAAAGCAAAGGCACAGGCCACCGGACTGTGGAATCTGTGGTGGCCAAGCGCCCACGGCGGGCAGTTGACTAACCTGGAATACGCCCCCTTGTGCGAGATCATGGGCCGGGTGGGCTGGGCACCTGAAGTGTTCAATTGCTCGGCGCCCGACACCGGCAATATGGAGACCCTGATCCGCTATGCGAGCGAGGAGCAGAAGACGCGCTGGCTCACCCCGTTGGCAGAAGGCACGATCCGCTCCTGCTTTGCCATGACCGAGCCCGATGTCGCCTCGTCCGATGCCACCAATATCGAGGCCAGCATCGTGCGCGAGGGCGATCAGTACCTGATCAATGGTCGCAAGTGGTGGTCATCGGGGGCGGCGGATCCGCGCTGCGCCCTGTTCATCTTCATGGGCAAGACCGATTTCAACGCACCGCGCCATGTACAGCAATCGATGGTGCTGGTGCCACGTGACACCCCCGGGGTCACCGTGCTGCGGCCTTTGAATCTGTTTGGCTACGATGATGCCCCTCACGGGCATGCCGAAGTGCTCTTTGAGAATGTGCGCGTGCCGGTGAGCAATCTGCTGCTGGGCGAAGGCCGTGGCTTTGAGATCGCCCAGGGTCGTCTCGGACCGGGGCGCATTCATCACTGCATGCGCCTGGTCGGTCAGGCCGAGCGCGCGTTGGAACTGATGTGCCGGCGCGCGCAGTCGCGGGTGGCTTTTGGCAAGAAAATAGCCGAGCAAGGCGTCTGGCACGAGCGCATTGCCGAATCGCGCATCATGATCGATTCGGCGCGCCTGCTGGTCTTGCAGGCGGCCGATCGTATCGATCGGGCAGGCAGCAAGGCCGCGCGCAATGAAATTGCGATGATCAAGGTGCTGCTGCCAACGATGGCGTGCAAAGTGATTGACTGGGCGATCCAGGTGCATGGCGGTGGCGGCATGAGCGACGATTTTCCGCTCGCCTATATGTACGCCTGGAACCGTACGCTGCGTTTTGCCGATGGCCCGGATGAAGTGCATCGGGCGGCGCTCGCTAAATGGGAGCTCGCGCGTTACGCACCGGCAGCCGGCAGGTCGGCATCGTGATCCGTCTGTGTGGCTTTCCGGTCTCCAATTACTACAACAAGGTCAAGCTGGTCCTTCTGGAAAAAGGCCTCGCCTTCGAAGAAGAGTTTGTTGGTCTGGGCCGCGCGTTCCCGCGTCTGGACGCATCGCCCGCGCGCAAGATCCCGTTTCTTGAAGATGCGGGTACGACGATCGTCGAATCGCAACCGATCGTCGAGTATCTGGAGGACGCCTATCCGCAGGTGCCCCTGATGCCCGCCGATCCCATCGCTCGGGCGCGTTGTCGTGAGCTGATCACCATCGTTGAGCTCTATCTGGAGTGGCCGGCCCGGCGGCTCTATCCGCAGGCTTTCTTTGGTGGCGCGGTGAGCGAGGAGACTCGCGCAGACGTCGCCAGGGAGCTTGCGCGCGGCCTTGCTGCATTCACCCGATTGGCGCAATTCAGCCCCTACGTGGGTGGTGAACAGTTAACCGTGGCGGACTGCGCGATTGCGATGCATCTACCGTTGATTGCCCTCGCAACCGAGCGCGTGTTGGGCACCAATGTGCTCGCCGAACTTGAACCGCTGAAGCCTTGGCTTGAGCGACTGGCCGCGCGACCTTCGTTCGAGCGGGTGGCGGCAGAGCGCACGGCGGGTGAGGCTGCGATGGCGGCGCGGCGTGCGGCACGCGAGCGGCAGGCGAAAGAGAACTGAACCGAAGAGGCAGCTATGAAGATCGTGATCGCTGATGATTATCAGCACGCCTATGAGTCAATGCAGTGTCGCAGTCTGCTCGATCACCACGAAGTTCAGGTCTATCACGACGTGGTGAGTGACCCGGCGGAAATCGTGCGCCGTTTTGCGTCGGCCGATGCCATCGTGTTGATCCGCGAGCGCACGCGCATGCCACGCGAGTTGCTCGATCAGTTGCCGGCATTGCGCCTGATCAGCCAGACCGGCCATGCCGCCGCGCATGTCGATCTGGCGGCATGCACCGACATGGGCATCACGGTGTGCGGTCACGGCACATCGAGCGAGGCAACCGCGGAGCTCGCCTGGGCGCTGATACTGGCTGCCAAGCGCAAGGTGGTGTCCGAGGCGATCGGCCTGCGGGCCGGGTATTGGCAATCGAGCCTCGGGCAGTCGGTGCGCGGACTGACGCTGGGCATTTACGGCTACGGCAATATCGGCTCGCGGGTGGCGCGTTTTGGCAAGGCGTTCGGGATGAATGTGATCACCTACGGTGGCCGTGAAGCGTCGCGCCAGAGAGCGCAGGCCGATCAGGTGCAGGTGATCGATTCGCGCGAGGCATTCTTTTCCGCAAGCGACGTGCTCACGGTGCATGTGCGCTCAAACGCGGCCACGCGCGGCGTCATCAAGGCGGCTGACCTGGCGCAGATGAAAGACACGGCACTCTTCGTGAACACCAGTCGTGCGCAGTTGGTCGAGCCCGGTGCGCTTCTCGCAGCGTTGCAGGCCGGGCACCCGGGGTATGCGGCGATCGATGTCTATGACAATGAGCCGGTGCTGGGTGCAAGCGATCCGCTGATTGCCATGGACAATGTGCTGTGCACGCCGCACCTGGGCTATGCCGAACACACCACGTATGAGGAATTCTTCGGCGCAGCCTTCGAGGCCATCAATGCCTTTGCGGCGGGCACGCCGATCAATGTGCTCAACCCGGACGTTCTGGGCAAGCTGCGAACAGGCTAGCTATTGCATGGCGAATAGGTCGGAGGCCGGTTAACTCAGACCCTTTGGAACTTTCAATGTCGGGGTTGTCTGCGCTGTCATCGCACGGTGATCTCGCCGATCCGCGACCTCGCCGTGCCGCGAGGTCGCAGCTCGACCCACCAATGGGTTCTAAAAGAGCGCGAGTAGCCGCGCTTCGATGCTCGCACGCGGCGGCGCATTGGCCGGCGTAAGCGGATCATCAAACGCCGAATGGGCGCAGAAGCGGGCACGGCCGTCTTCAGCCGAGTCATAGGACTTGATCAGCACCACTTCGTCGCAGTGCATGTCGGGAAAGAAATACCAGCTTTGCGCTTCCTGCCAGGTGAGGCCGTAGGTCTCGCCCACACGATCGCGATAGACCTGATCGGTACCGACCCAGTCGCTTGCTCGGACAGTGGTGGCATCACACAAGGTGAGTGGGGCTTCCTGCAACGGTGCGCGCATCGGGCGCCAGACGTTGATGATGGCAAAGCGCCGGGTGAGGCGCGCTCGGGCCTCATCGGCTGGCAGCAGATCGCGCACGCGCTGGGGGCCGGACTTCGGCGTGTAGTCGTTATGGATGCGCCGCACCGGTTGACGGGTGCGTAATCCGCTGGTGTCCTCCGCCGGGCCGGTGCGCCGCGTGTGATCAAACATCAGCACTTTATCGGCGCCGAGCAGTGCCCCGATGAAGCGCTCCAGCTCGGAGACATAGACGGCATTGACTTCCTGATCGTCGTAGAAATTGCCTACTGCCGAATCATGGTTGAGCAGCGCAAAGCCTTCGCGGTCGATCGACAGGGCACGCGCGATCGGTCGCCCGTCGTGAATCGGTACGGTACGCCACTCGTAGCGGCCGGTGGCGCGGGTGGCGGTGGATTCGGTTTCGTCCAGATACACCGCCGGGCGGCCGCCACTGGGGTCAACAAAGGACAGCGCGGCATCACGGTGGGCTAGCGATGGATTGAGGGACATGACGGATTTCTCTCAGGCAGTCAGCGGTAACGGTTCCATGCTGCTTTGTGCGGATATTGAGCGTCTCAGAATCTTGCGCCTCTCAGAATCTTGCGCCTCTCAGAATCTTGGGCGTCTCAGAATCTTGCGCCTCTCAGAATCTTGGGCGTCTCAGAATATTGAGCGTTTCAGAATTTTGCCGGTCTCAGAATCGTTCGACCCAGGGGCGCAGTTCCACTTCCCAGGTCCAGGCGTTGCGGGGTTGTCGCAGCAGGTCGAGATAACTCTGTGCAATCGCTTCGGGGTCGAGCAGCGAGTCGGGGGCATCGGTCGGCACGATCCGCTGGGCGCTGCGGATGCCGCCATCGATCACGAAATGCCCGATGTGGATGCCCTTGGGGTGCAACTCGCGCGCCATGCTCTGCGCGAGGCCACGCAGCGCAAACTTCGCCATTGCAAAGGGAGCCGACAGCGCAAACCCTTTGACACTCGCCGAGGCCCCGGTGAACACCACGGCGCCATGTCCCTTCGGCAGCATGCGACGCACGGCCTGCTGCGCAACCAGAAAACCACCCAATGCGCCGACAGCCAGTGCGCGCTCGACATCGTGCGGGTCAAGCTCGGCGATCGGCCCGCGTGCGCGAGCGCTCGGGTTAAAGATCACCAGATCGGGCGTTGCATCGGCGCGATCGAGTTCCTCAAACAGGTTTGCCACTGCTGCCCGGTCGCTCGCATCACACGAGTACGTGCGGGCATTGATCTGGCGGCTCAGGTCAGCGAGCTTGTCGGTATTGCGTGCGGCCAGTGTCACCTGTGCGCCCGCGTGCGACAGTTGCCGGGCGAGCGATGCGCTCAGCCCCGCCCCCGATCCCACGATCAGTGCGCGTGCATACGGAAATGTCTTCATGGTTCAAGTCTCCAATGGTGCAAAGCGCTCAATGCCTCAGTCGCTAGAGCTTGAGCGGATCACGCGGTGCGGCGCGAGTCAGAATATCGCTGAAGCGTGCTTCGATGGCAGGTGTGATTTTCTCGTGCGTCAGCACGTAGAACTGATTGGCGCGCACTGCATCGAGCGCGATGCGGGCAATGTCATGGGCATCGAGTCGTCCAGCCGCCGCGGCGCGCGCGAGCATCGCCTCCATGGCGGCGCGATGTGGGTCTCCCGGACCGTCGTTGCGCAGTTCGCTCGGCCGGTTGCGCTCGCTGTTGGCAATGCCCGAGGGAAACCAGGCCGGGCACAACACGGTCACTCCGATGTTCGAATCGTCCCGGCACAGATCGTGGTGAAGTGTCTCTGATAGCGCCACGACAGCGTGTTTTGTCGTGTTGTAGACCGCCATGCCGGGCGGACTGATCAGCCCGGCGACCGAGGCGGTGTTGAGAATGTGCGCGGGTTCACCGTGGCCGCGCATGCCCGGTAAAAAGGCGTGCAGGCCGTTCACCACTCCCAGCAGATTGACCCCGAGTGCCCAGTGCCAATCGGCCGGGGTGCTCTCCCAGACGGTGCCCATCGGCGCCACACCGGCGTTGTTGGCAAGCAGGTGGACCGGACCGAAATGCCCGCGTGCGGCCGCCTCCAGCGCCATCACGCTGTCGAGCTTTGATACATCGGTTGGGTGTGCGAACACGCGCGCACCGCGCTCGCGCAGCGCTTCGGCCGCTGCGCCGAGGGCACTGTGATCAATATCGGCCATGACCACGGCCATGCCGGCCTCGCTGCAAGTCTGCGCAAGGGCCAAGCCCAGGCCGCTGGCAGCCCCCGTGATGACAGCATTGCGCCCGTTTAGCTCAAACACAGCCGCTTGCTCGGATCGTGCCTTCATCAGCCCGCCACTCCTTGATCGCCCTGAGCGAATTCATTGCTTGCCTCAACGGCGTGCCGCTACCTGATCGTCTCGCCCGCGCTGATCAATTGCGTAACGCTTTGCCTGTTGTGAGCATGGCATTGATGCGGGCCTGCGTGAGCGGTTGGCGTATGAGTGCCATGAAATGCTCGCGTTCCAGGTCGAACAATTGATTCTCCGTGATCGCGCTGCCGGCGGCCACATCGCCACCGCACAGGGTCTGCGCGAGCGCCATTCCGATCGCCTGATCGTGCTCGGAGAACCCGGCGCCCTCACTCAACTTGCCCAGTTGCGCAGCCAGGATCGCAATGCCAGCGCTACCGGCCACCTGCAGGTTTTGCTCGGCAAGCGGCGGACGCCAGCCGCTATCACGCAGGCTGCGCGCGGTGCTGGCAGCCACATGCAGCAGTTCAAACGGATTGGCAATGACGATATCGGCATCACTCAGGTAACCCAGGCTGCGCGCCTCGGCGGCCGAGCGCGATACCACACCTTTCAGGATCTGGCCGAAGCGGGGCTGTATGGCCTCGATCACTGATCCGCCAGCCCGTGCGTGATGCGCCGCGCGCAGTGCCAGCGCCTTGCAGCCGCCACCGGCTGGAATGAGACCGATGCTGGTCTCAACCAGGCCGATCTGCGATTCAAGGCTTGCCACCACACGCGCGCAATGCAGGATGAGCTCGCACCCGCCCCCCAGCGCCATGCCCTGGACGGCGGCAACGACGGGTACGTGTGCATCGCGCACCTGTTGCAGGGTCTGCTGAAAACGGGCCACCAGCGATTCGATCGCGCTGAATTCGCCTTTTTCGATCAGCGAGCACACCATGGCGAGATCGGCCCCGGTGCTGAATCGGTCATCAGCGGGCCAGATCACCAAACCGGCGAAACGCTGCTCGGCCATTGCCACGGCTTGCTGCAAGCCTTCGATGACGGCCTGATTGATGATGCTCGCTTTGCTGCGAAAACTCACCACGGCAACGTCGGATTGCGTTGCGCGAATGCCAGTCCAGAGTCGTACGCCTGCATTTTCAAATACGGTCGTACCGGTGCGCGCAGCGCGCTCGCCCATCACCCGTGGCGGGAACGACTGGCGCTGATAGACCGGCAGTGCCGATCGCGCGACCAGGGTGCCGCTGGCTGCAGAGTACGAGCCCGCGGCGGCATGCACCGAACGCCGTGCGCCTTCGGTCACCCAGTCAGGCAGTGGGGCGCTACTGAGGGTTTGGTCGCGGTCGATGTCCTCGGCAATCCAGCCCGCGACCTGCTGCCAGCCAGCCGCCTGCCAGGTCTCGAATGGACCACTTGACCAGCCAAACCCCCAGCGCAAGGCCAGGTCCACATCGCGGGCGTTATTGGCCACCGAGGCCAGGTGATAGGCGCAGTAGTGGAATAGCTCGCGCTGGATGGCCCAGAGAAATTGAGCATGCGGATCCGCTGAGGCGCGCAACGCGGCAAAGCGTGCCGGTGCCTGGCGAATCTTGAGAATTGCCTTCACCGCCTCTGATGCGCCGCCGGTGGCGGCGACATACTCCCCTGAGTGCCGATCAAGCACGAGGATGTCCTTGCCGACTTTGGAATAAATGCCCGCGCGGGTCTTTTGTCCGAGCGATCCCTTGTCGATCAGGCTGCGCATCCAGCCCGGGGTCTGGAAGTAGCGATGCCAGGGGTCATCGCCCAAGGTGTCGGCCATGGTCCGGGTGACGTTGTGCATGGTGTCCAAACCGACCACATCGGCGGTGCGAAAGGTCGCTGACTTGGCGCGTCCCAGCCGCAGTCCGGTGAGATCATCGGCGACATCAAAGCCGATGTTGTACCGCTGCACCATTTCCATGGTGGCCAGCATGGAAAAAATGCCATAGCGGTTGGCAATGAAATTGGGGGTGTCGTTGGCGCGGATCACCCCTTTGCCGACGGTGCTCACCAAAAACGTCTCAAGTGAATCAAGCAAGGCCGCATCGCTGTGCGCCGTGGGGATCAGCTCCACCAGCGTCATATAGCGTGGCGGGTTGAAAAAATGAATGCCGCAGAAGCGACTGCGCAAGGCCTGCGGCAACGTCGCGCCGATGGTGTTGATCGACAGGCCCGAGGTGTTCGAGGCGATGATGGCATCGGCGCGCAGGTGCGGTCCGATCTTGCGGTACAGATCGAGCTTCCATTCCATGCGCTCGGCGATGGCTTCGATCACGAGATCGCACTCGGCGAGCCGCCCCAGGTCCTCTTCGTAGTTGGCTGCTTCGATCAGGCCAGTGAGTCCGGGCAGAGCGAAGGGGGCCGGTGACAGTCGGGTCAAGCCATCGATTGCTTTGTCCACGATGGCGTTTCTTGCACCCTGCGGCGCGGCCAGATCAAACAGAATGACCGGGACCTGAACATTGACCAGATGCGCGGCGATTTGCGCACCCATGACACCGGCGCCAAGCACCGCAACTCTACGAACGATCAGGTTTTCCACCCCGGACTCCGTTGAAGTGACTGAGCCCGCATGATAACCGGCCGTCTGTCCGGCTCAACGGCGTCAGCTCATTAATGCAAGGACACCATGCAGATCAGGTGCCTGCGCACCGATCGGATGTTCCAGCGGCCAGGGGGTGTTGTGCCGATTGAGCCAGACGGTTTGCATGCCCACGGCGCGAGCTGCCACGACATCCAGTGCGGGGTCGTCGCCCACATGCAGCACTTCGTGGGGTGCGCACCCCAGGTGATCGCAGGCGGCCAGAAATATCGCCGGATCAGGTTTGGCCACACCGAACTGGCCGGCGCTGAAGCTCGCCTTGAAATGATGCCCGAGCGCGATGCGTTTCAAATCCGCATTGCCATTGGTGATGGCCACCAATGGCAGGCGGGCGGCGATTTCCGCAAGCACTGTGGGTACTTCCGGAAAGGGTTCGACCTGTTGCCGCGCGGCTTCAAAGACACCATAGGCAGTGGCAATTCGGGCGGGATCGGGCTGCTCACCGGATCGTTCAAATGCCAGCCGGATTTGCGTGCGACGAATCCAGGCCGGATCGTGGCCGTGTCCGGCGGCAAGCGACAAGGCGTTCACTTCTCCACGCAGACTGCGCATCTGCTCAGGCGGAAACGCCCGCGCCACCGCGGGCGCGCAATCGCACAGCCACTCATAGAGGGCCAGCTCGGCCCCGACGATGGCCGGCCACACCGGCCACAACGTCTCGTCCAGATCAAAACTCACCGCACGTATCACAGCCTGCTCCAGAGGGGGGCACCGGCGATCCGTCGTTCAATCGATTCGCCGCAGCGTGGCGGCAAAGTCAAATTGGCTGCATGGGGTCAGGGTGCCAGGCCGTCAGAATCGCACATCCTTACATCCTATCGCCTCGACAGCCGCCCGACGGCGTAGAATCGCGCTTTCTCTCGATGTTGCCGAAGTGACTCAGGCTCTCGCGAAAGCGGCGGCGGATTCATCCGCACGCGCCGCCGGGGCAGCCAGCGGCACACCGCGCAGTGAATGGCGCGCAGTACGGCTGGTTGTCCCCTATCTGCTGGAATTTCGCGGTCGCGTGGCGATCGCACTCACTTTGTTGATCATGGCCAAGCTCGCCAATGTCGGCGTGCCGCTGGTGCTCAAGCAAGTGGTGGATTCGTTCGCCCCGCAACTGCCCGAGGCAACACAGGCCCTGGTGGTGGTGCCGGTGATGTTGCTGGTCGCCTATGGCATGCTGCGCTTCACCACGACCTTGTGTGCCGAACTGCGCGACGTGGTGTTCGTACGCGTGACCCAGCGGGCGATCCGGCGCATTGCCCTTGGCGTGTTTCGCCACCTGCATGCCTTGTCGCTGCGTTTCCATCTGGACCGGCAAACCGGCGGCATGACGCGCGACATCGAGCGCGGCACGCGCGGCATCTCGACGCTGCTCTCCTACATGCTGTTCTCGATCGTCCCGGTGATTCTTGAATTCCTGCTGGTGGCGGCGGTGCTGTTCACCCACTTTGACTGGCGGTTTCCGCTGGTGACTCTGGTCGCGGTGAGCCTGTACATCGGGTTCACCATCGCGGTGACTGAGTGGCGCATCGATATCCGGCGTCGTGCCAATGAACTGGATTCGCGTGCCAATACCCGCGCCGTGGACAGCCTGCTCAACTATGAGACGGTGAAGTACTTCGGCAATGAGGAATTCGAGGCCGGCCGTTACGACGAGAGTTTGCGCAAATACGAGACCGCCGCGGTACAGAATGAAGCCTCGCTCGGACTGCTCAACATCGGGCAGAGCGGCATCATCGCTGCCGCGTTGACGGTGCTGATGATCCTCGCTGCGCAAGGGGTGGCGCGCAAGACCCTCACACTGGGCGATCTGGTGCTGATCAATTCCCTGCTGATCCAGCTCTACATCCCGCTCAATTTCCTCGGCATGGTCTATCGCGAAATCAAGCAGTCACTGATCGACATGGACCGCATGTTTCGCCTGTTGGGCGAGAATCGCGAAGTCGAGGACAGTCCTCACGCAGTGACCGTGCCGCCCGGCCCGGCGCGGGTGAGTTTCCAGTCGGTGAGCTTCGGCTACGAGGCCAATCGGCAGATTCTGTTTGACGTGTCCTTTGACATTCCCGCCGGCACCCGGCTTGCCGTGGTCGGGCATTCGGGATCGGGCAAATCGACCCTGGCACGGCTGCTCTATCGCTTCTACGACATCGGCGAGGGCTCGATTCAGGTGAATGGGGTCGATCTGCGTGCGCTGCGGCAGGCCGATCTGCGTGCGGCAATCGGCATTGTTCCGCAGGATACGGTGCTGTTTAACGATACAATCCTGTACAACATCCGCTACGGCAGACCGCAAGCCTCCGATGAAGAGGTGCGCGCGGCGGCCCGGTCAGCGCAGATTCACGACTTCATCATGAGCTTGCCCGAGCAATATGAGGCCAAGGTTGGGGAGCGTGGACTCAAGCTCTCCGGTGGCGAGAAACAGCGTGTGGCGATCGCGCGGGCCCTGTTGAAGGACCCGCGAATATTGATATTTGACGAGGCGACGTCGGCGCTCGATTCCAGGGCCGAACGGGCCATTCAGTCCGAGCTGGACCGGGTGGCGGTTGGTCGAACCACGCTGATGATTGCCCATCGTTTGTCGACGGTCATGGATGCCGATCAGATCGTGGTCATGGATCACGGTCGTATTGTTGAGCGTGGAACACATCGCGAGCTGCTGGAGATCGATGGCATGTATGCCCAGATGTGGGCCTTGCAGCAGCAGGAAGAGGAAGCGAGCGCGCCGGTGGCACGCGTTGCGTGAGCTTGAGCGCGCAGGGCGATTGCCCCTGGACGCGGGCTGATTGAAGGGGAAGCCGGATGGATGAACAGGACGATTTTGATGGTGGTGATGAGCTCGAAGGCATCATCATGCCGACGCGCACGCGCGTCGACAAATGGCTGTGGGCGGCGCGATTCTTTCGTGCCAAGCCGCTCGCGACCCAGGCGTGCGAGGGTGGCAAAGTCAAGGTCAATGGCGAACGCGTGAAATCGACCCGCGAGATCGTGCTGCACGACCGCGTCAGTGTGCAGGTGGGTGAGTTCGAGTGGGAAGTCGACGTCACGCATCTGGCGGTTCAGCGCGGCGTAGGGCCGATGGACGGCGAGACACTGTATGAAGAGACCGATGAGAGTCGCGATCGCCGCGCCATCGTGATTGCCAATCGCACGACCCATCACGCGGCGGGCCCCGCCTGGGCACGCCCCGGTGGCGGTGCCAGCCCGGCCAACAGCCCGGCCGGCCATGGCGGTGGACCAGGCCCGGCACGCGGGCCGCGCGGACGCGATCGGGTGCGACGCCCTCCGGCGGGCCCGCGTGCTGCCCGCGGCTCGGGTGCGGCGTTTCAGAATCCGGACAGCTCACCCGCGGAACTCGTGGTCGCGGCGGCCGATGCGCAGCCCAGCCCACGGCCCGCACAAGGCAACGGTCCACGCACCGACACCAATCGGGGCGAGGGCGCGCGCGCGGACCCCTCGCGCAAGCCGCGTCGCCGGCGTCGTGGTCGTTCAGGTCGCATCCGACCCGGCGGGGGCGCGCCGGGCAGCGGCGGTGGTTCGGCCGGTGGTGGCATCGGTGGACCAGGCGGAGAGGGCGGGTCTTCTGGTGGCGGCACCCCGGGTGGTGGCAGTCCCGGGGGTTCAAGCAGCGATGCGTCAGCCTGAGTGGCGCGGCCGGTGCGGGCAATGACCCACACAAGGGCCATGGTCTTCACGCCGGTACGCCCAGGCCGTGTGGTATTGGCCGTCCTGCGCGGCAGCCATCCTGGCACGACCACCGGATTGTTCGACCGCTGTCGTGCCCTGTTGTGCGGGCCACTCCTGCGAGTGCTGGCCTGCGCAGCGCTTGCCATGCTCACTACCCACGCCCTGGCGGCCACGGTTCGCCCAAGCGGACCCGAGATTCGCGCGGCCAGCGCGATCGTCAATGATGATCTCAATGAGCAGGTCGTCTATGAGCGCTCGCCCGATCGCCCGCAGCCGATCGCATCCATCACCAAACTCATGCTCGCCATGGTGGTGCTCGATGCCAAACTCGATCCGCTCGAGCGCATTACCATCATGGAAGCGGATAAATCGCTCGTGCGCTTCAGCACGTCACGCCTGCCCGTCGGTACCATCGCGACGCGCGAGGATTTGCTGTTGCTCGCGCTGATGGCCTCCGAGAATCGCGCCGCGCTTGCACTCGCGCGCAGCTATCCGGGCGGGGCGGTTGCTGCCATTGCGGCGATGAATGCCAAAGCGCAGGCACTCGGGCTGAACCAGACCCGGTTCAGCGATCCGGCCGGTCTGGATTCAGGCAATGTGTCCACCGCGCGCGATCTGGCACAGGTGGTGCACGCAGCACTGCGCTACCAGACCATACGCGATGACACCACACAGCACCAGTTTGACCTGCACACGGCACGTGGCGTGATTCGCTTTGGCAACACCGACGGGTTGCTCAAGCGCCGTGAATGGAACATTGATCTCACCAAGACCGGCTATATCAACGAAGCCGGTCGCTGCCTTGTGCTGCACGCCCGCATTGCCGGACGGCCGACCACCATTGTGTTGCTCGGTGCGCAAGGCCATTACACCGCGCTTGCCGATGCGGTACGGGTTCGTCAATGGCTGGAATCGCCCCACGGCCGCGTCAGCTCGGCGCAGTAGCGCCACACGAGCGTGCCAATTCGCTGCGATGCAGGCTGGCGGCCTGACGCGGCAGCAGGACCACGGGCTTGGTCAGATCAGCCCGGCACCATGAGTACGGCCTTGCCGGCAATCCTGCGTGCCTTCATGTCGAGCAACGCGTGTGCGGCGTCAGCCAGCGCATAGCGCTGACTGATCAAAGGTGACAGGCGGCCCGTAGCAAGCCAGCCCATCAGCTGATTCATATTGGCCGCATGGGTTGCCGGATCACGACGCACAAAGTCGCCCCAGAACACACCCACCAGTGAGGCGCCTTTTAACAGCGGCAGATTGAGCGCGAGGCGCGGGATGTCGCCCGCAGCGAAGCCGACGACCAGATGCCGGCCGTTCCACCCCAGGGATCGAAACGCCGGTTCAGAATGGCGACCGCCAACCGCGTCGTAGACGACATCGACACCGCGCTCACCCGTGATCTCGCGCAGCCGAGCGCGCAGGTCTTCCGTTTCGTAATTGATCAGGTACTGCGCGCCGCGTGCCTTGCAGATCTCAAGCCGCTCGTCTGAACCTGCGGCTGCGATGACCACGGCCCCCATCAGCCGGCCCAGTTCAATGGCCGCCAAACCTACGCCACCGGCCGCACCGAGCACGAGCA
Organism: uncultured Pseudomonadota bacterium; assembly: GCA_903921325.1. Lineage (GTDB taxonomy): Bacteria > Pseudomonadota > Gammaproteobacteria > Burkholderiales > SG8-39 > CAIXPL01. The sequence goes on along the minus strand of CAIXPL010000027.1, from coordinate 33,478 downwards.
TCGTTTCACCGGCCGAGAGATTGGCACGATCGTGCAGGGCATGAAAGCTGGTGCCGTGCGCAAGGGTTAGCACGGCAGCGTGCGCATCATCGACCCCTTCGGGCACCCGGATCAGCTGGCTTGCCTTGGCGACCACCTGCTCGGCATAGGCACCCCAGGTGAGCGTGGCGGCAACCCGGTCACCGACGCGCAGCCCGCGCACTTGCGCGCCCACCTCGATAATCGTCCCGCACAGTTCGGCACCCGGGGAGAACGGTGGCGTGGGCTTGAACTGATAACGGCCTTCGATGATCAGGGTGTCAGGAAAGTTCACCCCGATGGCACGGGTGGCGATCAGCACTTCGTCGGGTGCGGGCCGCGGCGCCTCGACATCGAGCCATTCCAATGACTGCGCAGGACCATAACGGGTACACAGGATTGCTTTCATCGGATTGATCGCTCAGGGTTTGGCGTTCAGTCGCTTGAATGTGCCCATCGCTTTGGCGAGCAAGGTGCCGGATTCATCCAGCGCTTCGGCCTCGCAGAACGCCGTCGATCGGCCTCCGTTCAACACGCGGCCGATCGCGCGCAGGTTGCCGGTGCTCGGACGCATGAAACCCACACTCATATCGATCGTGGCAACTCCGGCTGCAACACCGTAATGGGCGCGTACCGCGATGCTCATCACCAGATCGAGCATGGTCATGATCACACCGCCGTGGGTCGAACCCCAGCTATTGAGCAGTTCAGGTCGGCGATCGACCGCAATGATGCAGTGCTCGGTGCTTGCCTCGACCAGCCGAATGCCCAGCAGGTCAGCAAACGGGATGTCCACGCCCCAGGGCGAGGACGACTGATCATAGGGCGCAGCAGGATTTGCGGCGGGCTTATTCATTGAATCGTCGTCCTTCGCTGGCAAGCGTCGCGAGCAGCGGCGCAGGTGCCAGTGCATCACCCATCAGCGCACCTGAATAGGCACGCAGGCGCTGCACGACATGGGCCAGTCCGAGCTGGTCGGCATACAACATCGGGCCGCCACGGTAGCGCGGAAAGCCATAGCCGGTGAGATAGACCACGTCGATATCGCTCGCGCGAAGCGCAATGCCCTCGTGCAATATGCGCGCGCCTTCGTTGGCAAGCACCAGCATGCAGCGCTCGACGATTTCCTCGTCGCTGACCGTGCGCTGGGGTGTTCCCTGTTCCGCCACGACCTGCGCGATGAGGCGGGCTGTTTCAGGATCGGGCTGGCCCACGCGCGATCCGGCGTCGTAGCGATAGACGCCGGCGCCGGTCTTCTGTCCGAATCGCCCCGCCTCGCACAGTCGATCCGGCCACGTCGAATAGCGCTTGTCAGGGTGGTCGATCTTCAAGCGCTTGCGGACTGCCCAACCGATATCCTGGCCGGCCATGTCCATCATGCGAAAGGGCCCCATGGCAAGGCCCCAGGCTTCGAGTGCCCGATCGACAGCCTGCGGCGTTGCGCCTTCTTCGACCAGGGTGTAGGCCTGCCGCAGATATTCCTCCAGCATGCGATTGCCGATAAATCCGTCGCATACCCCGCAGACCACGCCCACCTTGCCGATACGTCGCGACAGTGCCAGACCGCGCGAGAGCGTCTGGTCACTGGTGTGCTCGCCGCGCACGATCTCGAGCAGCCGCATCACATTGGCGGGGCTGAAAAAATGCAGGCCGAGCAGCCGCCCCGGATCGCGCGTAGCCCGTGCAATGGCGTTCACGTCCAGAGTCGACGTATTGGTGGCGAGCATGGCATCGGGGCGCGCGAGTGCGTCGATTTGCGCGAACACCTTGTGTTTGATCGCCATGTCCTCAAAGACTGCTTCGATCACCAGGTCGGCCTTCCCGATTGCGCTCAGTTCCGCACCAAACTGGATGAGCGATGTGCGCCGCTCATGCGCCTTGGCATCGATGCGGCCGCGTGCGAGGGCGCTGGCATAGGTGTCGGCGATGCTCGCGCGGGCGCGCTCCAGTGCGCTGCTCGATACATCGACCAGCACCACCGACAGGCCGGCATTGGCCATGGTCATGGCAATGCCGCAGCCCATGGTGCCAGCACCCACAATGGCTACCGATTGGATTGGCGGCAGGTCTTTGAGCGGCGCGAGCCCCGGCACGCGCGCCGCGGTACGTTCGGCAAAAAACGCATGCCGCAATGCCTTTGACTCGGGCGTCTCGACCAGTCGCAGAAAGGTGGCACGCTCAAATCGAATACCTTCGTCGAACGGCCTGAAGGCGGCCGCCTCCACCACTTCGATGCAGCACACCGGGGCCGGATAAGCGCGCCATTCGCGCGCCACTCGCTCGCGCGCCGCGGCAAACAGCGCCGGCAAGTTGTCGCCCGCCACACCCTCATCGCGCAGGCGCCGCAGGGGCGCCGCGCGATCGGCCAGTGCGCGCGCATATCCGATTGCGCCGTGCAACAGGTCGCCTTCAATGATCGAATCGATCAGTCCCAGGGTGGCCAGATCCTGCGATTTGCGCGGCTCACCGGTCATGATCATATCGAGTGCTGCCGCCGCACCGATGGCACGCGGCAGGCGCTGGGTGCCCCCGGCGCCGGGCAGCAGGCCCAGCTTGACCTCGGGTAATCCGATCGCAGCACCGGCCGAGGCAACCCGATAATGACAACCGAGCGCCAGCTCGAGCCCGCCGCCCATGGCGACTTTATGGATCGCCGCGACGACCGGCTTCTTGAGCGCTTCGGCGGCTTCGGCCACCTGTCGGGTGATGGGTGCGGCGAGCGCTGCCGGGGTGTTGAATTCACGTATCTCGGCGCCGCCGCAAAACGCATCACCGGCGCCAATCAGCACCACGGCGCGTATCCGATTGTTGGCTTCGGCCGCTTGCAGATGGGCAACGATGCTGCTGCGATGGGCGTGCGAGAGCGCATTCACAGGTGGGTTGTCCAGGGTGATGACGGCAATGTCATCGTGCAGATCAAGGCGTGCTGTGCTCATGGTAGCTATCCGGAAATCAACATCATGTTGTGGTGGTACTGGCACCCAGGCCAAACGCCTCGGCGATCAGCCGATAATCAGGTTGTGACAGTGCTGCCGTTCAACTCGAATGCCTCGGCAACCAGCCGGTAAGAGGTACGCCGCGAGGCGTAGTCACCGGTAATTGTGAGCACCAGAAGCTCGTCGGCGATGAACTCGGCCTTCAATGCTTCGAGCTTTGCGCGCACCTCACCGGGGTCGCCGTGGATCAGGCGGGCGCGCTGCTCCTGCACATAGGCGCGTTCATTGGGTTCGTAGCGGTAGCTGTGCGCTTCGCTCAAGTTTGGTACCGGTGCATCGATGCCGCGGGCCATGTGCAAGCGGCGCAGATCAACACTGGCCGCGAGGTGCTCGGCCTCATCATGCGTCGGCGCGCAGATCACAAAGACGCACACGGCACTCACCGGGGCGGCCAGATCGGCCGATGGTTCAAAGCGATCACGATAGGCACGACCCACGGCATCCCCGCCATGCGCCGAGATGAAATGAGCAAAGGCAAAACGCAACCCCAGGTGCGCTGCCAGCAATCCACCATAATCCGATGAACCCAGCATCCAGATCTGTGGTCGGGTGCTGCCTGAGGGCATGGCATGCACGCGCGCAAAGGGATGTCCGGGGGGCATTTTCCCTGACAGGAAGTCGCGCAGATCGATGACTTGCTGCGGGAACTGCTCAGCGCTGACGGGTCGACCATTGGCCATTGCTTGCGCGGTGCGCATATCGCCACCTGGCGCACGGCCCACCCCGAGGTCGAGCCGGTCGGGGTAGAGCGCATCGAGCATGCGAAACACTTCAGCCACTTTGAGCGGGCTGTAATAGGGCAGCAGGATGCCCCCGGTGCCGATGCGAATGCGCGAGGTCGCCGCGCCGATTCGCGCCAGCAGAATTTCCGGACAGGGGTCGGCCAGCGCTGAGATCGAGTGATGCTCGGCCAGCCAGTAGCGATGAAAACCCAGCTCTTCTGCCATTTGGGCGAGATAGACCGTTTCCTGCACTGCCTCAACCGGGCTATGCCCGGAAATGATGGGCGACTGGTCGAGCACTCCGATGCGCACGGGGCCGTTGCGAGCAGGGGGTCTTGCAGTGGCGGATTGGAGGGCAGGCATCAAGCGCTAGGAGCCGTGGGTCAGTGCGCCGGAGAGCAACCGGGCGGTGATGTCGACAATCGGGATCACCCGCTCATAGGCCATGCGGGTTGGCCCGATCACACCGAGCGTGCCCACCACCTGCCCGTTGGCCTCGTAAGGAGCGGTCACCACGCTGCATTCATCGAGCGGTGCAATGCCCGATTCGCCACCGATGAACAACTGTACACCGTGGGCAACGGCACCTGAGTCGAGCAACTGCAGTAGCGCGGTCTTTGATTCAAACAAATCGAACAGCTCGCGCAGTCGCGCCATATTGGACGACAAGTCATTGGAGGCGAGCAGATTGCGCTCACCGGTGATGACGTACGCGTCGTTGTTCTCGGCCAGGGCGCGATTGCTTACTTCGAGTGCGGTGCTCATCAAGTGCATCACGTCACTGCGCAGCTGTTGCAATTCGGCATGCACGGTCGAGCGCACATCCTCAAAACGCACCCCGGCATAGTGGGTGTTGAGAAAGTTCGATGCCGTGGTGAGTTCACTTTGCGAGTAGCTGCGCTCGGTGATGAGGATGCGGTTCTGCACATCGCCATCCGGGGTGACGATGATCAGCAGCACCCGCTTGTCCGATAGTGGCAAGAATTCAATATGCCGAAACACCGGGTTGCGCCGCTTTGGCACCACCACCACGCCGGCAAACCGCGTGAGTTCGGCCAGCAACTGCGATGCAGCCGTGATCAGACGCTGCGGATGATCGGGTACGAGGTGACCCTCGAGTTGGTGCAGATCGACGCTCTCGAGCGGTTTGATAGTGAGCAGGCTGTCAACGAACAGGCGGTAGCCGCGTGTCGTGGGCACCCGTCCAGCCGAGGTATGCGGGCTGGTGATGAAACCCATTTCCTCCAGGTCCGCCATCACATTGCGGATCGAGGCCGGCGACAGGTCAAGGCCCGCGTATTTGGACAGGGTGCGCGAGCCCACCGGCTCGCCTTCGGCGATGTAACGCTCGACGAGCGTTTTCAGCAGATGTTGTGCGCGTGGTTCAAGCATGGGGCGGAGCCGCCACGGCGGTGCCGAGGCGAAACAGCGAGCGCGGGGTGCGCTCGGCAATGGTCATGATGTCATCGGCAGAAAACTGCGCGCGCTGCAGCAGGCCGAGAGGATCGGCTTCGTGCGGAGGAAATGATTCATCGGTGCCTATCACCAGGCGGTCGATCTGTACCATGTCGGCCAGAAATCGCAGGGGCTGCGGGTGATGCAGGATGGTGTCATACCAGAACCGGCGCAAATAGCTCGAGGGGGCGTGGGCGGCGACATTGGCCTGACCGCTGCGCTCGGCACGTGCATCCATGATGTCAAAGCGCCCGGCAAGATAGGGCACTGCCCCGCCGCCATGGGATGCGATCAGACGCAGCCGGGGATGGCGATCGAGCACGCCCGCGCCGATCAGCGAGCCGATACACAAGGTCGAGTCATAGGTGTATTGCGCGACCGTATTGAGTGAATAGCGAGCGGTGCGCGGAAGCGGTGCCGGTTGGGTCGGATGTAAAAACACCGGGACATCGAGCGCCTCGGCGCAGGCCCAGAATTCATCGAGCGGCGCCTCGCCCAGATTCATGCCTTCGATATTGGTCGCCACCACCGCGCCGACCGCGCCCATGGTGCGCACGGCCCGCTCCAGCTCGCGTGCGGCATTGGCCGCGTGTGGCAGGGGCACCGACGCGAGTAGCGAGAACTCACGCGGGTGGGTGGCGCAGAACTCTGCCATGGCGTCATTCAACAGTTGGTGCCAGGCATTGCACTTTTCTGCTGGCAAGGCATAGCCAAAAATGTCTGCCCAGGCCGAGAGGATCTGGTGGGTGAGACCGATGCCGTGCATCCAGTCAATCCGCTTTGAAGCGGGCTCCTGCAATTTCTCGAAGAACGGGCGAATTTGCAGTCCGTGTTCAAAGCGCAGGCACTTGCGACACGTCGGCTCGTGCATCACCACCGAGATGCCGTAGCGACTACCCGCACGCTCAAGATCATCCACGACTCGCGGCGGCACGTAGTGCGCATGTACATCGATCGGCATTACCGGGCTCCTGTGTATCATTGGCTGTTTAGTGCTTGCGCGAGCGATTCCGCGCAGGATCGCCAATCTGGCAACCTCATCAGCATAGCAAAAAGGACACAGCGCGCATGGATCTGAAACTGACAGGCAAGACCGCCGTGGTTACCGGGGCAAGCGAGGGTATCGGTCGCGCGATTGCGCTGGGCCTTGCCCGTGAGGGCGTTGATCTGGCGATCTGTGCGCGTCGCGCCGGCCCGCTCGCCGCCGTTGCCGAGGAGATCGCGAAGGAAACCGGCCGCAAAGTGTTCCCGATCACTGCCGATCTGACCAAGGCGGCCGATGCCGAGGCATTCATCCATGCCGCCGCAAAAGCGCTTGGCCGCATCGATATTCTCGTGAATAACGCCGGTTCGGCACCGGGTGGCACGCTTGAATTCCTGACCGAAGAGCACTGGGAGCAGGCGCTGCAGTTGAAGTTCATGGGCTATGTCCGTTGCACCAAGCACACTTTGCCGTACATGATCAAACAGGGCGGTGGTCGCGTAGTGAACCTGATCGGCAACGATGGCATCAAGCGGTCCTATTGGGAGATCGCCCCGGGTGCTGCCAATGCGGCGGGGCAGAATTTCACCATCGCGCTCGCCGGGCAATACGGCAAGCACAACATCAGCTTTGCCGCGGTCAATCCCGGGCCGGTGCGCACCGAGCGCTGGGCCGGGCTGGTGCAGGCGATGGCGCGCGACATGAATATCAGCGTGGCCGAGGCCGATACGCTGGCACCCTCATCGATTCCGCTCGGACGCATCGCCGAAGTCGAAGAAGTCGCCGATCTGGTGGTCTATCTGACCTCGCCGCGTGCGCATTTCGTGAATGGCACCATGATCGAGATCGATGGTGGCCAGCAGAAGGACCTGATGGATCGGGTGCGTGACCGCTGAGGCTGCTGCGGCGCTCTGAGTCTACTGCGGCTCCACGTGGGCCTGGCGGACAAGCTCCCGGTAGCGTGCGATGTCGCCTTCGTACTGCGCGCGGAACGTGCTTGCCGGGCCGCCCTCGGGGTCCAGACCCAGCGCCACGATGCGTTCGCGCACCGTTGGTGTGGCAATCGCGTCATGCACGGCGCGGTTGAGCTTGTCGACGATGTCGGCCGGCAGCCCGGCCGGCCCGAACAGTCCAAACCATCCCCCGTCGATTTCAAATCCGGGAAAGCCGGCCTCCGCCATGGTCGGCACATCGGGCAGGAAGCTCGCCCGCTTGGCGTGGGTATAGGCGAGCGCACGCAGACGTCCTGACCGTATGTACGGTAGCGAGAGCGGTGGGGTCACCAGCAACATCTGCACCTCGCCCGACACCAGCGCCGCCACGGCCGGGCCCGCGCCTTTGTAGGGCACATGCACCATGCCCAGATGGGTGAGCGACTCAAACAGCGCCGAGGCCACATGAATCTGATTGCCATGGCCAGGTGAACCATAGGAAACCTTCTGACCGGAACGCGCCCAGGTGATGAATTCGGCCAGGGTCCGCGCCGGGTTGTCTGCATTCACCGTGAAGAGCAGCCCTTCGACCGAGGCGAGTGCGACAATCGGTGTGAATGAGCGCAGCGGGTCGTAGGGTAGTGTCTTGTAGACACTGGCATTGATGGCCACCGAGGTCGAGGTCACCATCAAGGTGTAGCCATCGGGGGCCGCCTTGGCCACCGCGTCGGCACCAATGATGCCGTTGGCCCCGGGCTTGTTCTCGACGATGAACTGGACCCCCAGCCGTGAGGACAGATCCTGCGCCACGATGCGCGCGGTCACATCGGGTCCGCCGGGGGCGAACGGGACAATGATGCGCACGGGATGAATCGGCCAGGGCTGCGGTTCGGCCGCGATGGATGATAGTGGCGCTGCAAGCCATAGGCATCCCACCAGCTGCAATACGGTCTTAATCAACAGTGGCTCCAGAAAAACGGACGACTCGACCCCACTTCTCGACCTCGTGTGCGAGCATCTGCCCGAATGCCGCCGGGGTGCTCGCGACCGGAACGGTGCCCTGGGCTTGATACGTGGCAGCGATGTCTTTGCGCGCCAGGTAGCGGGCCACCGCTGCCTGCGCCTGATCGATGATGACGCTGGGAGTCCCATGGGGCGCCACCAGGCCGATCCACAGATCAGCCTCGTAGCCGGGTATGCCGGCCTGGGCTACGGTCGGGATGTCGGGCAGAAGCGCTGAGCGCTGGGTGCTGGTGATGGCAAGGCCGCGCATCTTGCCCGATTTGATTTGCGACAACGTGGTGGGCAGCGAATCGAACATCATCTGCACATGGCCGGCAAGCACACCGGCGCGAGCGTCGCCGCTGGCGCGATAGGGCACATGCGTAATGGATATGCCCGCCATGGTCTTGAACAGTTCGGCGGCCAGATGATAAGGCGTGCCGGAACCCGACGAGGCGTAGTTGATCTGCCCGGGTTCGCGTTTGGCCAGCGCAATCAGATCAGCCAGGGTGCGCACCGGCAACTCCGGGTTCACCACCAGCACGTTGGCCATGGAATTGACCTCGGTGATCGGACTGAAATCACGCAGGAGCTGATACGGCAGGTGCGGATACAGCGTCTCGTTGATGGTCTGGGTGTTGGAGATAATGAGCAGGGTGTAGCCATCGGGGGCTGCCTTTGCGACCTGATCAGTGCCCGGTACTGACCCCGCCCCTGGACGGTTTTCCACCACGAACGCCTGCCCGAACGCCTCGCTCAGGCCCTGTCCGATGCTGCGCCCGTAGATGTCGGCGGGGCCGCCGGCACCAAACGGCACAATCAGCTTCACCGGACGGGTCGGCCAGGTCGCACTGGTGATTGCACCGGAGGCCGCGCCGGGTCCACTCGCAGCGCCAGAGGGTGATGCCTGCGCGACTGCCGCGTGGGGCACGACGAGCGCCAACCACGCACCAAGGGCGAGAGTCGCGAGTGCACCCGCCCGACTGCGCAGCCTACGACATATGTCACGGCGCCGCTCGCGGCGCAGATTATTCAAAGTGTCAATGCGCCCGGTCATCGCTTGCTCGTCGATTGGGAATGAGATGTGCGGCTTTCACGATCCGCCGACGATACCATCCCCACAGCCTCCGGAGCAGGCCGCAGGAGCGATGAGCGCTATTTGCGTGCCGCGCGCAGCGGTCTCAGGGGCCGGGTGGTCACAGGCCACCGACGGACTGCGGTCTCGGGTGCAGGCAGTAACAGGCCACCGACGGACTGCAACGGTCAGCGTGATCAGACAATCCGTCTGGCGGATGCCGCACTGCAGCGGTAGAATGTGCGGTGAATTCTCAACCGTTGTTTCGTTCAAGGAAGCCCTCGCATGACAACTCGTCGCAAATTCTTTGAAATCGTTGCCCTTGGTGCGGTCAGCGCCGTTGCACTGCAATCGACTAATGCCCGCGCCGCCGAGGCACTGAAAGAGACCGACCCAGCGGGTTCGGCACTGGGCTTCAAGCTGGACGCGACCAAGGTCGACAAGGCAAAGTCTCCCAGCTACGTCGCGGGCACGAAATGTGCCACCTGCGCACTGTATCAAGGCAAACCCACCGATCACGAGGCGCCCTGCGCCGCGTTTGGTGGCAAGCTGGTGCCGGCCGCGGGCTGGTGCGCGGCCTACGCCAAGAAGCCTGCCTGAGTACAGCACGGGTATCAGACCGCGCCGCCTCTGGCGCGGTGCCACCCGCATTCCGTGGGCGGCGCGCAGCATGGGATCAGAATCGGGTGGCAGCGCGGCTGGCCGCGTTGCCCAAGCCCGAATTCCCGCCTGATCTGCCAGTCAGCGCCCGGCGCGAGGACATCGCCCGAGCGATCGCCGAGAACCCGGTTGTCATCGTGTGCGGTGAAACCGGATCGGGCAAGACTACCCAATTACCCAAGATTTGTTTATCGATCGGTCGTGGTGTCCATGGCCTGATCGGGCATACCCAGCCGCGACGCATTGCCGCACGGGCGACCGCTGCGCGCATTGCCGAAGAGCTGCACAGCGAGCTCGGTGAGCTTGTCGGCTACAAGATTCGTTTTACCGATCGCACCAGCGAGCGCGGTTATATCAAGCTGATGACCGATGGGATCCTGCTGGCCGAGACCCAGAACGATCCGGACCTGCGTCAATACGACACCCTGATCATCGATGAGGCGCATGAGCGCAGCCTCAATATCGATTTTTTGCTGGGCTATCTGAAGGGCGTTCTGGAACGCCGCCCCGAGTTCAAGCTGATCGTCACCTCGGCCACGATCGATGCCGCGCGCTTCAGCGCGCATTTTGGCAATGCACCGGTGATCGAGGTATCCGGACGCCTGTATCCGGTCGAGGTCCGCTATCGTCCGATCGAGCAGACCGAGGACGATGACGACCCACTGGGCAGTGGCATCGCACAGGCGATCGACGAGCTGGCCCGGCATGGACCCGGCGATGTGCTGGTGTTTCTGCCCGGTGAGCAGGAAATTCGTGCCACTGCCGAGCTGCTGCGCCATCACCTGAACGCGGCTACCGAAATATTGCCGCTGTATGCGCGCTTGTCGGCGGCCGAGCAGGAGCGCGTGTTTCGCGCTCACAGCACGCGGCGCATTGTGCTCGCGACCAATGTTGCCGAAACCTCACTCACGGTGCCCGGTATCCGCTATGTGGTTGATCCGGGCCTGGCACGGATCAAACGCTACAGCTATCGCAACAAGGTCGAGCAGTTGCAGATCGAGCGCATCTCGCAGGCCGCAGCCAATCAGCGGGCCGGCCGCTGTGGCCGGGTGGCGGCCGGGGTCTGCATCAGGCTCTACGATCAGGATGACTTTGCGCGTCGCGCCCCCTACACCGATCCGGAGATTCTGCGTTCCTCCCTGGCAGCGGTCATTTTGCGCATGCGCGCACTGGATCTGAGCTCGGTCGAGGCGTTTCCGTTCATTGATCGTCCCGCGGCGAAGGCCATCGCCGATGGCTATGCGCTGTTGCAGGAACTGGGTGCCATCGATGAGGCACGTGCTCTGACGCGCATCGGCCGTGAGCTGGCTGCATTGCCGGTTGACCCGAGAATCGGTCGCATGGTGCTGGCCGGACGCAGCGAAGCGTGTCTTGCCGAAGTGATCGTCATCGCTGCCGCCTTGTCGGTGCAAGACCCGCGCGAACGGCCCACCGAGCGCGCCATGGCGGCCGACGAGGCGCATCGGGCACTGTCCGATGAACGCTCTGATTTCCTGTCCTATCTGCGCCTGTGGCTGTTTTTCGAGGGCGCGCAGGGCGAGCATTCGCAGCGCCAGTTGCAGCGTCTGTGCCGCGACCGGTTCCTGTCGTATTTGCGCATGCGCGAATGGCGCGATGTGGTCGAGCAATTGCGTACCCTGGTGGCCGAGTTGCGCGGCGACACGCGGGTGCCGGCCGTTGCGCTCAATGCACCACGCTACGAACCGCAACTGCATGCCCCTATTCACCGCGCGCTGTTGGCCGGGTTGCTGGGCAACATCGGCTTGAAGCAGGAGGAGGGCGGCTATCTGGGTGCGCGGGGCATTCGCTTTTTTGTACATCCCGGGTCGCGCCTGGCAAAAAAGCAGCCGCGTTGGGTCATGGCTGCCGAGATGACCGAGACCAGCCGCCTTTATGCACGCTGTGTCGCGGCGATTGATCCGGCCTGGATCGAATCGGTAGGCGCCCATCTGTTGCGACGCTCGTATGCCGAGCCGCACTGGGAGAAGCGCGCGGCTCAGGCCGTTGCTCTGGAACGCGGCACGGTCTATGGCATACCGATCTACACCGGGCGGCGCGTTGATTACGGCCGCATCGATGCCCAGGCGGCGCGCACGCTGTTCATCCGTGGCGCTCTGGTTGAGCAGGAATTCGACACGCGGGCGCCCTTTTTTCTGCATAACCAGCGCCTGATTGCCGAGATTGAACGCCTCGAGCACAAGGCCCGCCGCCCCGATGTGCTGGTCGATGATGAGCTGATATTCGCGTTCTACGATGCCAAGATTCCGGCCGCGGTGCGCGACGGCCATACCTTTGAGCGCTGGCGCGAACGGACCGAGCGCGATAATGCACGGCTGCTGTTTCTGGACCGCCAGGATCTGATGCGGCATGAAGCCGCTGGCATCACCACGACACAGTTTCCCGCCGTACTTGAGCAGGCCGGGCGCAGCTTTGCGCTTGATTATGAACATGATCCAGGCGGTTCGCGCGACGGCGTCACGCTGACGATTCCACTGGTGGCGCTGAACCAGGTTTCGGCCGAGCGTTGTGAATGGCTGGTGCCTGGCATGCTCGGTGAGAAGGTGCAGCAATTGGCGAAGTCGCTGCCGCAGAAGCTGCGCCAGCGGCTCGGACCGCTCGCGGAATTTGCTGCCGGCTTTGTGGCCATTTACGTGCCAGGTGATGACGCTCAGGCGGGGGCGACCGGCAAACCGCGCGGCAGCCTGATCGATGCGTTGATCCGCCACGCGCGCAGTGACTATCAGGTCGACCTGCCGCGCGATGCGTTTCGCCCGGACATTCTGCCGGCGCACTTGTTCATGAACCTGCGCATCGTCGATGAACAGGGGCGTCAGCTGGCAATGGGACGGCAATTGGGTGCCTTGCGCGCCGAGCTGGGCGCGAGTGCCGGCCAGTTGTTCAGCGATGCGGCGGCGCAGGCCGTGAAGGCCGCCGATGCCGCGGGGCTCGCTACCGGATGGACTTTTGGTTCACTCGATGAGGTGATGGAAATCAGCCGTGGCGGGGTGAAACTGATTGGTTACCCGGCACTTGTTGATCTCACCGAAGGGGTAGCGCTGCAGGTCTTTGATGCTCCGGAGCAGGCCGAAGCGGCCCATCGTGGCGGCTTGGCGCGGCTGTTTCGCATTGCGCTCAAGGATCCGATCCGGCAAATCGAAAAGTCGCTCCCCGGGCTGCAAGGCTTGATCCTGGCCTATGGTGCGTTTGGTGATGGCCCCGAGGTACGCGGAGATCTGGTCGATGCGGCGATTGCACGGGCCTGTCTCGCCGAGCCCTTGCCGCGCGATGCGGCCGCGTTCGACCAGCGACTCAAGGAGGCGCGCTCGCGGGTCAGTCTGATCGCGCAGGAGTTGGTGCGCCTGCTCACCAGCGTGCTCGCCTTGCATCAGGAGCTGGAGCGTCGTGTCCAGACGATCACGCGCTCGCACAGCGCCGCGGCACGCGATATTCAGGCGCAGCTTGCGCGCCTTGTGGCGCGCGGTTTCATTGTGCATTTACCCTTTGAGCGGCTGAGCCACCTGCCACGCTATCTGAAGGCCATCACTTTGCGTCTGGATAAATTGCGCACCGACCCGGCGCGTGATGCGCGTCTGGCCGCCGAGATTGCCCCGCTGGAGGCGCGCTGGTTGCGCGAGCACGCGCGCTGTCAGGCCAACGGCGTCGATGCGCCAGAACTTGAAGCCTTTGGCTGGTTGATCGAGGAATTGCGCGTCGCGTTGTTCGCCCAGGAGCTGCGTACACCCTCACCGGTCTCGGTCAAGCGCCTGGAGAAGATGTGGCACACTATCAGCCGACCATGAACGGAAACCACGAGGCACTGAGGGCCGGGCGTCGCCGCAGCGTGCGAGCGTGTTTCCGCCCCGTTGCCGCTCTGGCATGAATTTCTTCAATTTCCATCGGCATGACTTTCTGCGCACTGCAGTGGCGGTGCCGCGGGTTCATCTGGCCGATCCGGCCGCCAATGCGCGTGAAACCATTGCGCTCGCCAGGCAGGCGGTGGCGCGTCACGCCTCGGTGGTGGTGTTCCCGGAACTGGGTCTGAGCGGGTATTCCTGCGACGACCTGTTTCATCAAAGCGCGCTGCTGAACGCCGCAGAAGCAGCGCTCGGGCAAGTGCTCGATGCATCGGCGGCGCTGCCGGCGATACTGCTGCTGGGTTTGCCGGTGGCACGGCAAGGCAGTCTGTATAACTGTGCTGCAGTGATCCATCGCGGACGACTGCTCGGGGTGGTGCCCAAGACCTTTCTGCCCAACGCGCTGGAATTCTACGAGTTGCGCCAGTTTGTCTCAGGCGAGACCGCCTTGTTCGACACGATCAACCTGGCGGGGCAAACGGCTGTTCCGTTTGGTGCTGCATTAGTGTTTCGCGCGAGCGACCAGCCGCTGTTCGCTCTGCATGTCGAGTTGTGTGAGGATGTGTGGACACCGGTACCGCCGTCCTCCTACGGCGCGCTGGCCGGGGCGAGTGTGCTCGCCAACCTGTCGGCCTCCAACAGCACGATCGGTAAAGCGGCCTATCGCACGCAGCTGGTCGCCAATCAATCGGGCCGCTGTATCGCCGCTTATCTGTACAGCGCGGCGGGCTTTGGTGAATCGACCAGCGAGCTGGCCTGGGATGGTCAGGGCATGATTGCCGAGGCCGGGACGATTCTTGCCCAAACCGGGCGCTATAGCGCCGAGTCACAACTCGCGTTTGCGGATATCGATCTCGGTCGTATTGCTGCCGATCGGATGCGCCAGTCCAGTTTCGCGCAGTCGGTGCAGCACGAACGCTCGCGCCTGGCATCCTTCAGAACGATTGAATTGCGTCTGGATGTCGATCGCGATTCCACGCTGCCATTGGAGCGCCGCTACGAGCGCTTTCCCTATGTGCCCAGTGACGGGCAGCGGCGCAGTGAACGCTGCACCGAGGTGATGGCCATCCAGGTGCAGGGTCTGGTGCGCCGGATGAGCGCCATGCGGGCCGAGCGGGTGGTCATCGGGGTGTCCGGGGGGCTTGACTCAACCCATGCGCTGATCGTGTGTGCTCAGGCGATGGACCAATTGGGTCTGCCACGTGAGCGTGTGCTCGCCTGGAGTTTGCCCGGATTCGGTACCAGCGAGCGCACCCGCTCGCAGGCCCACCGGTTGATGGCGGCACTTGGAGTGAGTGCCGGTGAGATTGACATCACCCCGGCCTGCCGGCAGATGCTCGCCGACATCGGTCACCCGTATGCGCGCGGCGAGCCGTGCTATGACATTACGTTTGAGAATGTTCAGGCTGGTGAGCGCACCAGCCACCTGTTCCGCCTGGCCAATATGCATCATGCCCCGGTGGTGGGCACCGGTGATCTGTCGGAAATCGCCCTGGGTTGGAGCACCTATGGCGTGGGTGATCAGATGTCGCATTACAACGTCAATGCGAGTGTGCCCAAGACGCTGATCCAGTACCTGGTGCGCCATGCCGCGGACAGCGGCCAGTTTGGCGCCGCCGCAAGCGAGGTATTGCGTGAGGTGCTGGCGACTGAAATCAGCCCGGAGCTGGTGCCCGGTGGCAATGATGGTCAGCCGGCGCAGCGCAGTGAGGCCATCGTAGGGCCTTACGAGTTGCAGGATTTTCATCTCTATCACACGCTGCGGTTTGGCTTTGACCCGGCCAAAGTGGCCTTTCTTGCCTGGTCGGCCTGGCATGATCCTGCGGTCGGTGACTGGCCCGATCTGTCCGGGCGTCCGCGCAGCGGCTACCGGATGGCAGAAATAAAAGCCTGGCTTGGCGTATTTCTCAAGCGTTTTTTTGAGCAGAGCCAGTTCAAGCGCACGGCCATGCCGAATGCGCCGAAGGTGGGTTCCGGGGGCTCTTTGTCGCCGCGAGGCGACTGGCGTGCACCGAGCGATGCGCCGGCGACAGTGTGGCTGGATGCCCTGCAATCGGTGCCCGAGGACGATCCTGAATAAAAAAACGGCGCCCGCTGTGTGGCGGGCGCCGTTCTTGCAACAGACTGCAGAGGGGATGAGACCCTTAGCTTGCCTTCTTGGCCGGCGCTTTCTTGGCGGCGGTGGCGGCGTTGGCAAAGTTCACATCGACCACTTCGGCGGCTTGCTTGGCCACACGGGTCAAGCTGTCGTAGGCGGTGTTCATCGCCGCCATCGCGGTCTTGACAGCACCCATCGCGGCTTCGCCACCGGCGGGCGAATTCTTTGCGATCGTATCGAGCATCGACACCATGGTGCGATTCATTTCGGCTGCTTGGCTCTCGATCATCTTGGTCACATGCGCCTGCGTCGAGGTGGCTACATCGTAGACACTCTTCGAGTAGCTCACGGCCTTGGCGAGCGAAGGCTGGGCATAGGCAGCATTCAGCTTCATCAGATCTTGCGGGTCTTTGGCATCGAGCAGGGTCTTCACATGCTCGGCGCCATCAACCATCGCTTCCTTGGCCGATTCGATGTTCAGCTGGGCGATTTTTTCGAGGGCTTCAAATTGGGTTTGGGCGAAACCAAGAATGGCTTCGACGCCGGATTTGCTGCTGGCGGCAATCTTGTCGGGTGAAACGTACATGGTATCTGCTCCTGAAGAGGGTTGAATTCGTGATTCGTCGTATGCTGCCGGGTGTTCGGTTACTGTGTTGCAAAACGATGTTGCATTGCACAAGTAGGGATTTTAGGGTGCGCTGCACAAAAGTCAAGCCCTTTTTGATGCGATGCAACAAAAATATTGAATGAATAATCCTTCGAGCAGCCAGAGCAGCGTCTGGATTGCCGCAACCCCGGTGATTTTTGTCGTCCTGTGGGCGTCGGGTTTCGTGGGTGCCAAATATGGCCTGCCCTCGGCACCACCGGCGACGTTCCTGATGATTCGCTTTGCCGCCGTGCTGGCGCTCCTGATTCCGCTCGCCTGGTGGGCCAAGGCATCGTGGCCCACCACCCGGGCGCAGGCGCTGCACCTGGTGGTGGTCGGTGTGCTGGTGCAGGCCGGCTACCTGGGTGGGGTGTTCTTCTCCATCGACCAGGGGATGTCGGCCGGTCTGGCGGCGTTGATCGTCGGTTTGCAACCGGTGCTCACGGCGGTGATGGCCGGCGTCATTCTCGAGGAGCGGGTGGGTGCGCGGCAGTGGGTTGGACTGGTACTCGGACTGGCCGGCGCGGCGTTGGTGGTGGAGAACCGGATCACGGTAGCAGGGCTCACTGTCGGATCGATGGTTACGATCCTCATCGCTTTATTCTCGATGACCGCCGGGACGGTGTACCAAAAGCGGTTCTGCGGTCGGTTTGACCTGCGCACCGGTGCGATCATCCAGTTTGTCGCGGCCAGCCTCGTCATGGCGCCTCTGGCATTGCACGAAACCCGCGCAGTCGTGTGGAATTTGAGTTTTGTGCTCGCCGTGGCCTGGCTTGCCATCGCGCTGTCGATTGTGGCGATTGCGCTGCTTGCGCTGCTGGTGCAACGGGGCGCTGCGACCAAGGTGGCGAGCCTGTTCTACCTTGTGCCGCCGACCACGGCGCTGATGGCTTTCGTTGCGTTTGGAGAACGCCTGAGCCTCACCGCGTTGCTCGGCATGGCGCTCACCGTCATCGCAGTGGCGATGGTAGTGCGCACCTGAGAGTACGGTCAGGGCACTGGGCGCGACAGGGCCATCAGAATTGGAGAGCACGCGAGCGGCAAGCAAGCGGCAGGCAAGCGGCAAGAAGGTTGTCGCGGGCGGACAAGTCGTCGCGGGCACGTGAGGAAAGGGGCGGCAACACCATGAGTCAAAAACTTGAACCCAACGGGCGTGATGCGTATCGGCATTTTCAGCCGATCACTACGCGCTGGATGGACAACGACGCCTATGGGCATGTCAACAACGTTGTCTATTACGCCTACTTTGATACGGTGGTGAACAAGTACCTGATCGAGCAGGGGGTACTTGACTACCGCAACGGCTCGACCATCGGGCTGGTAGTGGAAACCCACTGCAACTACTTCAGTCCGATCGCCTTTCCCGATCAGGTGCAGGCCGGGTTGCGGGTCGCACGCATCGGCACCACCAGCGTGCGCTATGAAGTCGGGCTGTTTCGCAACGACGAGCCACTGGCCAGTGCGCAAGGCCATTTCGTTCACGTGTATGTCGAGCGCGCGGGCGGGCGACCGCAGCCTCTGAGCGCAGCGTTGCGCCTAGCCCTCGAACCCCTGTGCCGCCCGGGGCTGGACTGAGTGCATCAAGACGCCTCGCCGGCCGGGGCTGGACTGAGCGCATCATGTCGCCTCGCCGCCCCGAGCTGGACTGAGTGCATCATGTCGCCCCGCCGGTCGGATCGATGGATTGCTGCGGCGTACGCGGCACGCGTGCAATGTCCCAATGCGCGCAGCCCCAGGCGAGCAGTTCGGCGGGCGCTGCACCGTTCAGTTCCGTTGGCGGCGGATGCCCGAGGAAACGCAACGCGGTAGCCACTGCCGCGCCCGGTTCGCCTGCGTCCAGTGCCGGGGCACGAGTGAGCTTCGATAATTTTCTGCCTGATGCGTCGACCGCGAGGGGCAGGTGCGCGTAGTGCGGTGGCGGCAGGCCGAGCAATCGGTGCAGGGCAATCTGGCGTGCGGTTGAATCGAGCAGGTCGGCACCGCGTACGACCTCAGTCACGCCGGCATCCCAATCGTCAACGACGACCGCAAACTGGTAGCTGAACGGACCATCGGCGCGTTGCACCACAAAATCGCCGACCTGCGCCTGTACATCCTCGCGCACCGTGCCCCGGATGCGATCTTCAAATTCAATCACGCCGGCGGGAATACGCACACGCAGCGCGCGGGCGCTGCGGCCTGGCGGCAAGCCGTCGCGACAAGTGCCCGGATAGCGTGTCAGATCACCCAGTCCGGCAATTTCGCGGCGGCTGCAGGCACAGCCGTACACCTGATCGCCAAGGCGATCGAGCCAATCCTGATAGGCCGTGGTGCGCTCGCTCTGAATCACCACTTCCTGATCCCACAGCAACCCGTGCTGCTCCAGGGTGCGCAGAATTCCGCTGGTGGCTTCGGGTCGCGCGCGCGCCTGGTCCAGATCCTCGATTCGTAGCGACCACGTGCCCTTTTGCGATCGAGCATCGAGATAGCTGCCCAGTGCGGCCACCAGCGATCCGAAATGCAGTGGACCGGAGGGCGAGGGCGCAAAGCGCCCATGCACAGTCCGGGGTCTGAGGTGAGCGGCTATAATGGGTGATTGGGTCAAGTGGAGCTTTCGGTGACGACCATCGCGCTGACGCAGGACAATTTTGAGCAGGTTATCACCGGCAATTCCATGGTGATCGTGGATTTCTGGGCACCCTGGTGCGGCCCGTGTCGTGCGTTCGCGCCGACCTTTGACAAGTCGGCGGCGGCACACCCCGATGTGGTTCATGCCAAGGTCAACACCGAGGATGAGCAGGCACTGGCGGCTTCGTTCGATATCCGCTCTATCCCGACCCTGATGATATTCCGCGACCAGATTCTGCTGTACTCCGAGCCGGGTGCGTTGCCGCCACCCGCCCTCGAGAACGTGATCACCCAGGCCAAAGCGCTCGATATGGACAAGGTGCGCAGTGAAATCGCTGCGGCCGGCGTCGCCGCAGAACCGGGAACCGGCGCGGGCTGAGCCCGCCCGCAGCGTGTTCAAACAACCCATCCGGCCGTGGGCCCGGTGCTGAGCCGAGATACCGGACGTCGCGTCGGATTGCTGGCTGCTGCCAGCATGACCGTAATGGCCAGTGCAACCATCGCGCCCATGCTGCCGCGCATGGCCGATGCGTTTCACGATACGCCCGACGTTGAGTTCCTCAGTAAGCTCGTGCTCACCATGCCCGCCCTGGTGATCACGCTGTGGGCACCGTTCGCCGGCGCGGTGATCGATCGATTTGGCCGCACCCGGTTTTTGCGCGCCAACCTGCTGCTCTATGCACTGGCCGGCGCATCGGGTTTTGTGCTCTCGGACCTTCACCATATCCTGATCGGACGCGCCTTCCTCGGATTGGCGGTCGCAGCCGTCATGACTTGTGTCCAGGCACTTGCGGGCGATTATTTTGCCGGCCCGGTGCGCACACGCTATGTGAGCATTCAGAGCATGTTCATGTCCGGTGGCGGGCTGATTTTTGTGACCCTTGGCGGTTTGCTCGCCGAGGTGTCCTGGCGCGCCCCGTTTCTGGTCTATCTGCTGGCGCTGGTGTCACTTGTGCTGGTGGTGATCTATCTGGATGAGCCTGTCCGCGCGCCCCCACCGCGTCGTGATCCCGCTGACGCAGGTGCGGCCACCGCGGCGAGTGTGTGGCGCAGCCTGCCCTGGTCGGGTATCGCCACCGTCTACAGCATGCAGTTCTTTGCCATGACCATGTACTACGTGGTGTCAACGCAGTTGCCGTTCTACCTGCGCGAGATCGGGGTGCACAGCAGCCTGATGGCCGGGTTGGCGATCGCCTGCGCCTCCGGGGTGTCGATGCTCTCCACCTTGCGCTTTGCGCGCCTGCTGCGCGCCACGTCGCACGTGACGGTCTATGCGATGGGATTCTGCTTGATGGCTGCGGGATTCCTGTTCATCAGCCTTGCCTCTGGGGCGCCCAGCGTCATGCTGGGGGCCAGCGTCACCGGGTTGGGCATGGGGCTGGTGTTTCCGAACGGCTCAACCTGGATGCTCTCGCTGGCAGATCCCCGGGTGCGTGGACGGCTGGCCGGTGGACTCGCCGCCGCCATTTTTCTGGGCCAATTCACCTCGCCCATCATTGCCGAGCCGTTTGCTGCGCGCTTTGGCCTGTCGCACCTGTATTTCGGTGGTGGCGTTGTACTCTTCGCGGTGGCCGCCGGGCTTGCTTTCCTGCGGCTGCGCCAGGTGCGCAGGCAGGTGGCGGGCAATTCGACGGCTGAGCCGGCTGGCGCATCCATTGTTGTCGAGGAGAGCCCACGATGAGCGGGGTTGTGGTGCTGATATCGGGGCGCGGCAGCAATCTGCGTGCGCTCGTCGAGGCCGGGTTGCCGGTGCGTGCAGTGCTCAGCAACCAGGTGCAGGCGGCCGGTCTCACCTATGCCCGCGAGAAGGGCATTGCGACCGGAGCCATTGATCATCGCGACTTTGCCAGTCGCGCAGCCTTCGATGAAGCGCTAGCTGCTGCGATCGAGGCGTGCTCGCCCGAGCTTGTGGTCCTCGCTGGATTCATGCGGGTATTGAGTAGCGGCTTCGTGGCGCGGTTCAGAGCACGGCTACTCAACATTCACCCCTCACTGCTACCCGCTTTCACCGGGCTGCACACCCATGCGCGCGCGCTCGCTGCCGGGGTAAAAATTCATGGTGCCACCGTGCATTGGGTCGATGAGATACTCGATCATGGTCCGATTCTGATTCAGGCTGCAGTCCCGGTCCTGCCGGGTGACGATGAAGCCGCGCTGGCAGCGCGCGTGCTCGTGCAGGAGCACCGGATCTATCCGCTGGCCGTGCGCTGGATGCTGGACGGTCAAATCGAACAGCACGGCGAGTGCCTGCGCCACCGGCTCGGGCTTGCGCAGTACTTATGGGCCGGGGTGCCCGGGTCGACTCAATGAAATTGTCCTCTGGCAGTATCCACGCCGCCGCCCAGGCGATCACGGGCATTCTGGGCACTCCGGGCGCCGCTGACCGGGCATTGTCACGGTTCTTTCGTGAGCATCGCGCGCTGGGGCGTGACGATCGGGCGCTGGTGGCCGAATCGGTCTATGCCATCTTGCGTCGCCTGCATACGCTTGAACGGGTGGCCAACAGCCATCGGCCCCTTGAATTGGTGATGGCCACGCTGGTCGGACCGCTCGGCCGTAATTCGCGCGAGGTGGCGCTTGCTCTCGATCGGCCGCTGGACGAGCTCGATGGCATGCGCCGGCGCTGGCACGAAGCGCGTGATGCGGCCGATCCAGCGGCAGATTTGCCCACCTGGCTTTGGGAGCGGTTGTGCGCCGAGCGCGGCGAAGCCGAAGCGGGTCGGCTGGCTACCGCTTTGCTCGAACCTGCCCCGCTCGACTTGCGTGTCAATGCGGCGCGGGCCGGACGCGACGCGGTGCTCGCGCAGTTGCAGGCCGAAGGGTGGCCGGCGCAGGCGACACCCTACGCACCGCTGGGCATCCGGATTGCAGGTCGGCCGGCGCTGCAGGATCACCCGCTATTTGTCGATGGCACTCTGGAGGTGCAGGATGAAGCTAGCCAGCTCGTATGCCACCTGCTTGCACCCCGGCGCGGGGAAATGGTGGTCGATTTTTGTGCCGGCGCCGGGGGCAAGACTCTGGCGATGGCTTCGTTGATGCGATCGAGCGGCAGAATTTACGCCTTTGACGTCTCGCAGAAGCGTCTCGATCACCTGCGCCCGCGCCTGGCGCGCTCGGGGGCCTCGAACGTGCATCCGCAGCGCATTGCCACCGAGCGCGACCCGCGGGTCGGACGCCTGGCCGGCAAAATCGATCGTGTCCTGGTCGATGCGCCGTGCACCGGACTCGGGACGCTGCGGCGTAATCCCGAGCTCAAATGGCGCCAGCATCCGGCCGATGTTGCCGAGTTGGCCAAAAAGCAGGCCGACATTCTCGCTTCTGCCGCGCGGCTGGTGAAGCCCGGTGCGCGGCTGGTCTATGCGACCTGCAGCCTGCTGGCCGAGGAAAATGAACAGGTGGTCGAGGCATTTTTGGGCACTCATCCTGAATTTTCAGTTGTGCCGGCAGTCCCCGAGTTGCAGGCTGAGCGGATCGACCTGCCGTCGGCTGATGAACCATGGCTTCGCTTGTTGCCTGATCGGCATCAGACCGATGGCTTTTTTGCCGCACTGATGCAACTGAATGCTTGATCTGAATCTGTTGAATCACGCATGATCCTTACCTATTGGACGGAAATCACGTAAGATTCGTCCGACTTACCGCTTTTGGTCCTGTGCGCCGTCGATCTGGCGGTAGCGCGGCAGGTGCTGTGTCCGGGATATTCCCGTTTGTCCGCCCAAGGAGTGCACTTTGTCCGAATTTCTATTCGATGGAATGATTTCCCTGCCTTGGTGGGGCTATGTGGTGGTCGCGCTTGCGCTCACCCACATGACCATTGCGGCAGTGACAATCTACCTGCACCGGCATCAGGCGCACCGCGCGCTCGATCTGCATCCGGCAGTGGCGCATTTTTTCCGCTGGTGGCTGTGGATGACCACCGGTATGGTCACGCGCGAGTGGGTGGCGATTCACCGCAAGCATCACGCATTCGTTGAAACTGCGGACGACCCGCACAGTCCGCAGATCTACGGTATCTGGCGGCTGGTGTTTGGCGGGGTGTTTCTGTATGTGCGCGAGTCGCATAATAAAGAGACCATCGAGCGCTACTCACATGGCACGCCCGATGACTGGGTCGAGCGCAATGTTTATTCGCGCTGGGCCGTCATGGGCCTGGTGCTGATGGGTCTGTTTAATGTGTGCGTGTTCGGCATCGTGCCGGGCCTGCTGATCCTGACGGTACAGATCGCCTGGATTCCGTTCTGGGCCGCCGGCATCATCAACGGGGTGGGTCACTTTTGGGGCTATCGGACCTTCGCCTCCGAGGACACCAGTACCAATATCGTGCCCTGGGGCATTCTGATCGGTGGCGAGGAGCTGCACAACAACCATCACGCCTATGCCACTTCAGCGCGGCTGTCCAATCGCTGGTACGAATTTGATATCGGCTGGTGTTACATCCTGGCGCTGCAGGCCTTTGGCCTGGCACGAGTCAAGAAGGTGGCACCGAGGGTGCGGCTTGGGCAACATAAAGCGGTGCTCGATTTCGACACGCTGCAGGCCGTGATCACCCACCGCTACGATCTGCTGGCTCGGTATGCCCAGTCACTCAAGTCGATGTATGCGCAGGAGCTGGCCCAACTGCGCGACAAGTCACCGACAGATGCTGCTGCGCTGCAAAAATTCAAACGCTGGCTGGCGCGCGACCTGCAGATGATTCCGACCGCCACGCGCGAACAGTTTGATCTCGCCCTGGAGAAGACCCGCTCCCTCAAAACCCTGGTGCACATGCGCGAGGAGTTGACGGCGGTGTGGGAGCGCTCTTCGGCCAGCCGCGAGCAATTGCTCAAGCAGTTGGAGGACTGGTGCCATCGTGCCGAATCAAGCGGCATCGCACAACTGGTTGAGTTCTCCCACCGGCTGCGCCGATACGCCTGAGACAATAAAAAAGCCCGCTCGCGGCGGGCTTTTTTATGTGGCTGACCAGGCGGTCTACTTCAGCTTGGTTTCCTTGTAGGTCACATGCTTGCGAGCCTTCGGATCGTACTTCTTGATCTCGATCTTCTCGGGCGTGGTGCGCTTGTTCTTGGTGGTGGTGTAGAAATGGCCGGTACCGGCGGTCGATTCGAGCTTGATCTTCTCACGCATGGTCCAGGTCTCCTTAGATCTCGCCGCGCGCGCGCAGCTCAGCCAGCACGACGTCGATGCCCTTCTTGTCTATGGTGCGCAGGGCCGCATTGGTGATGCGCAGGCGGATCCAGCGGCTTTCGCTCTCGATCCAGAAGCGCCGATATTGAAGGTTGGGCAGAAAACGCCGCTTGGTCTTGTTGTTCGCGTGGGAGACATTGTGTCCCACCATCGGCTTCTTACCGGTGATCTGGCAGACGCGTGCCATGGCTTACTCCGGGTTGCAGGGATAGAAAACCGACGATGATGCCTGAAAACGCTGCATAAATCAATCCTGACGCACTCAAAATGATGCCGTTATCAGGTGGTCAGATACTCGCGCTGCATCTGCGCATCGGCACTGAGCTCGCTCATCGCCCCGGAATAGCGTATGCGGCCTTTTTCAATGATGAGGGCGCGGTCGGCGACATGGCTGGCGAAGTGAAGATTCTGCTCCGACAGCAAAATCGTCAGTCCGTGCGACTTGAGCTCATGCAGCGTGCGCGCCAGCTGCTCCACGATGAGCGGCGACAGACCTTCCGAGGGCTCATCGAGCAGGATCATCGCCGGATTGCCCATCAATGTGCGGGCGATTGCCAGCATCTGCTGCTCGCCTCCGCTCATGCGTCCACCCAGTCGAGAGCGGGCGGTGGCCAGATTGGGAAATAGCTCGAAGATGCGCTCGATAGTCCAGTGCGGTACGCCAGAACGGGGTGGGCGCAGGCCGACTTGCAGATTTTCGATGACGCTCAATTCGGTGAAAATGCGCCGGTCTTCCGGCACATAGCCAATGCCGCGCCGGGCAATTCGCCAGCTCGGTTCGGCCTCGATACGCGCACCGGCATAGGAGATCGCTCCGCTGCTCGCGCGTACCCAGCCCAGCAGTGACTTGAGTGTGGTCGACTTGCCCGCGCCGTTGCGTCCGAGGAGCGCAACGGCTTCGCCGGCGGCGACCTCGAAGTCAAGGTCAAACAGGATATGCGCACGGCCGTAATGGCTATTGAGGCCCTGCACAGAAAGAAGTGGCGCGCTCATCATCTAGTGGTACATCAAACCCGAGCCAAGGTATACCTCGCGCACCTGGGGATCGTTGCGCACCTGCTCGGGGCTGCCGCGGGCAATGATGCGTCCGCGATTGAGCACGATGATCTGGCTCGCATGGGTAAACACGACATCCATATCGTGTTCGGTGAAGAGCACCGCCACCTGATGTCGGCGCACCAGATCGGCTGTGAGTTGCATCAGTTCAATCCGCTCCCTCGGCGCCATGCCCGCGGTGGGTTCATCCATCAGGAGCAGGCGCGGACGGTGGGCGAGCGCCACGGCCAGTTCGACCCGCTTCAAGTCACCGTAGGCGAGCACTCCGCAGCCACGATCGGCCTGTGCCTCCATGCCCACCTGTTCCAGCAAATGCATGGCCTCATCGCGGTAGGCGGCGCTGGCCACACTCCAGAAGGAGAGCAGCCGCTGGTGGTAGGACAGCAGCGTCATCTGCACATTCTCGAGCACACTCATCGAGCCATAGGTCTGGGTAATTTGAAAGGTGCGTCCGACCCCCAATCGCCAGATGTCCCGCGGGCGCGCCCCGGTGATGTCCACGCCGCCCAGGCGGATATGCCCGCCATCGGGACGCAACTGGCCATTGAGCATATTGAAGCAGGTGGTCTTGCCGGCACCATTGGGGCCGATCAGGGCAAGCAATTCCCCCGCCGCTACGGAAAACGCAACGTCATCGACGGCAATGACTCCGCCGAAGTGCTTTTTCAGTCCAGTGACCTCAAGCACGCTCATGTGAGTTTACCCGACCGCCTGGCGCTGAAGCGTTCGATCAGGGGACTCAGGCCGCGCGGCATGAAGAGCGAGAGCAGGATCAGCGCAGTCCCCATAATGATGTTCCAGTGTTCGACGTAGGTCTGCAAAAGCGTTTTGAGCACGCGATAGATCACCGCACCGATGATCGGGCCGTTCAGCGATTGCAGCCCGCCGAGTAACGCCATTACAAACACATCAAACGAGGTGCCGATGTCCAGATAGGAGGGGAAGGCGCTGCCCTTGAGGTAGAGCATCAGTCCGCCAGCAAGTCCGCTCAGCATGCCAGCGAGCGCAAACGCGATTGATTTCTGCCGTCTCACATTGATGCCGGTGGCCTCGGCGCGGCGCTCCGAGTCGCGCCCGGCGCGCAGGCTGTAGCCAAACGGCGATGCCACGACATGCCGCAGCGCTGCGATGCCCGCGGCGGTGATGGTCAGCGTGAGGAAATAGAACACCCGCCGATCGCTTGCCCAGGGGTCGGGCCACAGATTGAGGATGCCTAACTCGCCGTTGGTGAGATCAAACCACTGAAACACGACCGACCAGACAATCTGGGCAAAGGCGAGGGTGAGCATCGCGAAATAGATGCCTGACAGGCGCACTGCGAACCACGATACGGCGAGCGCGGCAAGGCCGGCAGCGATCGGTGCGGCCACCAAACCGGTGATCATGTGCGTGCCGTAGTAGTGGTGCAGCAGCGCTGGCGTATAGACACCGATGCCGAAGAACGCGGCCTGACCGAAGGACATCATGCCGCCCGGGCCGGCCATGAAGTAAAAGCTCCAGGCGACAAACATCAGGATCAGGGTCTCAATCAGGGTGTCGAGCCAGTAAGCGGGCAGCACTGCCGGCAGCAGGCAAGCGAGGGCGAGCAGAATCACCCAGCCGCGTCGCGATAGATCGGCGCGCTCGTGCGTTCCGTGCTCTGGCTCACCCGGATCCTCCCAGCTGGCGCCGGCATTCTTGCCAAAAAATCCTTGAGGCCGCACCACCAGCACCAGGGCCATTACCACGAACACCAGGGCAAGGGTCAATTGCGGTATGAAAATCGTTGATACCGCTGTGAGTATGCCGACCAGCAGCGATGCAAGGAAGCAGCCAACGATGCTGCCCATGCCACCGATGACGACCACTGCGAACGCTTCGATGATGACATTGATGTCCATGCCAAGACTGGCTGGCAAGCGCGGTGCATCGAGCGCACCAGCCAGCCCGGCGAGCATCGCGCTTAACACAAACACGCCGGTAAATAGCCATTTCTGGTCCACCCCGAGTGCGGCGACCATGTCCCGATCCTGAGTGGCAGCGCGCAGCAGCACGCCCCAGCGGGTGCGCTGAAACACCCATTGCAGCACGATCAGGATCACGACCGCGGCACCGATCAACACCAGGTTGTAGGCAGGAAAGGCCTGCCCGAGGATATCGACTGCCCCCGCCAGGCCCGGCACGCGCGGGGAGAACAGCTCCTGCGGCCCCCAGGTGATCAGCGCCACATCACGCACGATGAGGAAGATGCCGAAAGTGGCGATCAACTGAAGGTGATGCGGTACCCGATACAGGCGCCTGAAAATACTCACTTCAATCAGCAGGCCGACCAGTCCGACCGCCAGTGCCGTGACGAGGGTGGCGACGATGAAACTGTAGCCGCTACGAGGCAGCGCATGCACCGTGGAGTAGGCGATATAGGCGCCCAGCATGTAGAGCGAGCCGTGCGCGAAATTCGAGATCCGCGACACGCCGAATACGATCGACAGGCCCGAGGACACGATAAAGAGCGTCGCGCTGATCACCCATCCATTGAGCAGGATGTTGACGATCTCGGCCGCATCAAACATGGCCTCGGTGCCCGTGTTGGCGTTGCGTGCTCAGTCGTTGGCGCCCGCCGGACGCAGGGCGCGACCTTCCTGCTCGGTCGGTAGCGCATCGTTGCCATCGACCCAGGTCCAATTGGTCATTACCCCCTTGCCGTCTTTGAGGGCCAGCTGTCCGATCCACGAACCCAGTGTGGACTGATGATCGCCGGCGCGCATCGTTACGCGACCAACCGGGGTATCAAACTGCACGCCACGCAGTCCTTTGATCAACTTTTCGGTGTCGGTGGACCCGGCGCGCGTAATGCCGGCGGCGATCGCCTGAATGGTGGCGTAACCGATCAGCGAACCCAGTCGCGGGTAGGTCTTGAAGTGCGCGGTGTACTCGTCGCGGAATTTCTTGTGCTCGGCGCGATTGTCATCGCTCCAGGCATAACCCGTCACCCACCAGCCCACCGGGGTGTCCTCGCCCAGCGGGTCGAGATACTCCGGCTCACCGGAAAGGACGCTCGCCATCTGCACCTTCTGAAAAAAGCCGCGTGTGGTGCCTTCGCGGGCAAAGGCAATCAGATCAGGTCCATAGGTGCTGTTGAGGACACACTCTGGCTTCATGCGCGTGAGCGAATCAATGGCCGAACCGGCGTTGATCTTCTGATTCGGAAAGGTGAGATCACCTGCCCAGACGAAGTCCTTGCGCTTTTTCGCCATCTGCGCCTTGAAATCGGCCGTGAGATCGGCCATGGCTTCGTTGATCGGGGCAATACCGGCCCAGCGCGAACAGCTGAACGTGGCAGCCTTGGCAACCAGCATCGAGGTGAGCATGATCATCGGGTTACGCACGCGGAACACGTAGCGGCTGCCCTTGCCCCAGGTGATCTGATTGGTAAGCGGTTCGGCGGCGACGAAGACCACCTTCTTTTCCTGCGCGTAGTTGGCAACCGCGAGGCCGATCGGTGACAGAAAGGTGCCCGCCAGCAGGTCGACCTTCTGATTGAGCACCAGCTCATTGGCCAGGCGCACCGCATCGGCAGGGCTGAAATTGTCGTCGCGATAGATGACCTCGAGTTTGCGTCCGATGACCCCGCCGCGTGCATTGATCTCATCGACCGCCATCTGCATGCCATTGCGATAGGGCATGGTGAAGACCGCCGCCGGGCCGGTATAGCTGTTGATCTCGCCTATCCGGATCGGTTCTTGCGCATGTGCGGCGCCGAGCGCAAGGAGCGAGCCTGTGATCGCAGCGAAGATTGGCAGCATGGTGCGAAAGCGCTTCATGGACAGATTCCTTCCGAAAAGGGGTGGAACGGCTCGCAGGTCTATCGTGGCTGATCATAGCAGGGCGGCAACGTGGCCATGCCCAAAGGCGTTGCGGCGCTGCCTGCGCTGGTTGCAGGAATGGATCGCGCGTGAACGCGATCGCTCGCGCCATCGCCGTGCAGAAGCAAGAGCGATGCCAGTTTCACTGGCACCACTGACCAATGACCGGCTCACAGCAAGCCGCGTTCGGCAAACGATAGTGACTGATGTCCGGCAATCAGAATGTGGTCAAGCAAGCGCACGTCGACCTGCGCCAGGGTCTGGCGCAGCTGGTCGGTGAGCAGACGATCGGCCTGGCTCGGTTCGGCCAGCCCCGAGGGGTGGTTATGCGCGACGATGGCAGCAGCAGCATTGCATCTGAGGGCTGACTTCACGACTTCGCGCGGATGCACACTGGTCTGTGTCAAGGTGCCCTGAAACAGCTCCTCAATCACCAGCAGACGGTGACGATTGTCCAGATAAATGGCGACGAACACCTCGCGCTCACGGGCAGCAAGCGACAGTCGCAACAAATCGCGCACGGCATCGGGTGAGGCGATGACATCGTGCTCGCGGCTGTGCTCAAGCAACGAGCGGCGCACCAGTTCAAGGGCGACGGTGAGCCGCGCCGAGCGGGCCGATCCCAGGCCGCTCACTGCCGCCAGATCGGCACATGGTGCGTGCAGCACGCGCCGCAGAGTGCCAAAGTGAGTGAGCAAGCGCAGCGCAAGCGATTGCGCGCGGCGCATCCCGCCCTCGCCCAACAGCAGGGCAAGCAGTTCACAATCGGTGAGTGCGCTTGCACCCATGCTGTGCAATCGATCGATGGCCGGTTCGTTGAGTTTCATAGTCCTGGGGGCAGTGGGCGCGAAGTGACACGACTCATTGTCACCAAAGCTGCGCGTACAATGGGCGCCACTCAAGGGGCTGTGCCGGGCGCTGGGTGTGGTTTGGACACGGTCGGCAATCGCGGGGAACCGGCAGCGATGAGACGAGCCGGCGCACCCGCATCGAGTCGTGGAGTGAATCAAGTGGGCTCTCTGACAGGCAAGCGGCTGGTATTGGGTGTTACCGGTGGTGTGGCGGCCTACAAGGCAGCGGTTCTCGCCCGGCTATTGATCAAAGCCGGAGCCCAGGTCCGTGTGGTGATGACCTCGGGTGCCCAGCGCTTCGTGACGCCGGTAACCTTCCAGGCGTTAACCGGACAGCCGGTGCACCATGACCTGTGGGACGAGCGTTTTGACGATTCGATGGGCCATATCGAGTTGTCGCGGCAAGCCGATTTTGTGCTGATTGCACCGGCCAGCGCAGATTGCATTGCGCGCCTGGCCGCGGGGAGGGCGGACGATCTGCTGAGCGCTTTGTGCCTGGCACGCGACTGTCCGCTCTTTGTAGCCCCGGCCATGAATCGTCAGATGTGGGAACACCCGGCCACGCAGCGCAATGTAGTCCGATTGATTGCCGATGGGGTGCAGGTGCTCGGTCCTGATGCCGGTGAGCAGGCCTGCGGTGAGGTAGGGCAGGGCCGCATGCTTGAACCCGAGGCGATTGTTGCCGCACTGGAACGTATTGCCGACGCCGCCCTGGCTGCCGCGGCGTCGACTGGCCGGCTGCGCGGACTGAGCGTTCTGCTCACCGCCGGGCCGACGTATGAGCCGATCGATACGGTTCGTGGCATCACTAACCGCAGCTCAGGCAAGATGGGCTATGCGCTTGCGGCGGCGGCACAGGAGGCCGGTGCCAAGGTCACTCTGGTCTCAGGGCCGGTGACGTTGGCAACGCCCGCGGGCGTCGAGCGGATTGATGTGCTGACTGCCCAGGAAATGTGCGACGCGGTGATGCAGCGCGCACACGCGGCCGATATTTTCATCGGCGTGGCGGCGGTTGCCGATTATCGGGTCGCCACGCCGGCGCAGCATAAGCTCAAGAAAGAGGGTGGTCCGCCGCAACTCACGTTTGTTGAAAATCCTGACATCCTGGCCACCGTGGCAGCGCTGCCGCAGGCACCGTTCTGTGTGGGCTTTGCCGCCGAGTCAGAAAACCTGCGCGAATACGCTCAGGCCAAGCGCCGGCGCAAGAAGGTGCCGTTGCTGGCCGCCAATCTGGCGCAGGAAACCTTTGGGCGCGATGACAATGCGCTCACCCTGTTTGACGATGCTGGTGAGCATTCCATAGCAAGGGCACCCAAGCCGGTGGTGGCGCGGGCGCTGCTTGACCATGTGGCCACGCTCATCGGCCGCTAATGGACGAACGATGATGACTGCAGCGAACCCTTCACGCCCTGCACTCCAGATGCGGATTTTTGATCCCCGCCTGCATGAGACCCCACCGCGTTATGCAACCAGCGGGTCCGCTGGCCTTGATTTGCGGGCCTGCATTGAGCAGCCCATGGATATTGCGCCGGGGGCTTCCGTCGTTATCCCGAGTGGTCTTGCCGTTCACATCAAGGACCCGGGGCTGGCCGCGATTGTTCTGCCGCGCTCGGGGCTGGGTGCACGCCATGGCATCGTGCTGGGTAATCTGGTCGGATTGATCGACTCGGACTATCAGGGTCAGATCCTGATGTGTCTGTGGAACCGGTCGAGCGAGACCTTTCGACTCGAGCCGATGGAGCGTGTGGCACAACTGGTGTTGATTCCGGTGCTGCAGGCCGATTTCACCGTCGTCGATTCGTTTGAGGCCAGCGAGCGCGGAGAAGCCGGGTTTGGTAGCACCGGTCGGCGCTGATCAGACCACACTCTCAGGTGCGAGCATGCAGGGCGTCTCACCGTCGCCCGCTTCAATCTGAAACGTGGCATGCCCGATCCGGTGCTCAGAATTCAACGCCTTGCACAGGGCTGCCAGGAAATCATCGCCCGGATGGCCCTCGGGCATGACCAGATGTGCCGTGAGTGCCACATCAGTCGTGCTCATCGCCCAGATATGCAAATCGTGCACTTCGTGAACGCCACGCTGCGATTCCAGATAGGAACGCACCCGCGCCGGATCAATCCGTGATGGGACGGCGTGCAGGGCGAGGCCCACCGAATCGCGCAACACGCCCCAGGTCGCCGTAATAATGACCGCCGCCAGCACCAGACTGGTAACCGGATCAAGCCACAGCCAACCGGTGTATCCAATGACAATCGCTGCGATGACGACCCCTGACGAGACCGCCGCATCAGAGGCAAGGTGCAGGTAGGCGCTACGCGAATTCAGGTCATGGGCACTGCCATGCAGAAAGAGCAGCGCAGTCGAGCCATTGATCAGAATGCCTGCCACCGCGACGGCAATGATGATGCCCGTGGCCACCGGCTCAGGCGAATGCAGCCGTTGCAATGCCTCGAACACGATCGCCCCGGTGGCGAGCAGCAGCAGCATGGCATTGGCGAGCGCCGCCAGTATCGTGGTGCCACCGAACCCATAGGTGAAGCGCCGGGTGGGAACCCGCCGCGCGAGCGAT
This sequence comes from uncultured Pseudomonadota bacterium, assembly GCA_903921325.1. Taxonomy (GTDB): domain Bacteria; phylum Pseudomonadota; class Gammaproteobacteria; order Burkholderiales; family SG8-39; genus CAIXPL01. Next base: position 928 of record CAIXPL010000027.1, on the reverse strand, counting down.
GCCGCGCCCCAGGCCATGAGCAGACCCATGACATCGCCCAGATTGTGACCGGCATCGGCGAGCAGCGCGAGTGAATTGGCCATCAGGCCGTACACCACCTCGACCCCGACAAACAGCAGATTGATGAACGCCCCGATCGCGAATGCGCGTCGATTATCAGGCAACACATGCACGTGGCCATGGTGATCGTGGCTGTGATGATCATGCGCATGGCCCGCGTGCCCTTCAGCGCGATGCTCGTGACCATGCCCGGAATGTGGCGTGTGAGCGTGTCCATGGTCTGCATGCGCGCCGTGCCCTGCACCCTGCTCATGGGCATGCGGTGCAGGTTGCCCGTTTGTGAGGTGGTCAGTCACCGGTTGGTTCCCGGGTAGCGGCGCAACCGAGTGGTCGGGAATCAGGCAACCGTCGGTTCTACTGAGGGCGGCGCTGACTCGGGTGCTTCGAAGCGCAGCGTCACCTTGTCTTCGGCGTCGATATCGATGGTCACCCGTCCGCCACCGACCAGCTTGCCAAACAGCAGTTCATCGGCAAGTGCCCGGCGGATTGTGTCCTGAATCAGCCTTGACATCGGTCGTGCACCCATCAAGGGGTCAAAGCCCTTCTTGCCAAGGAAAGCACGCAATCCGGCCGAGAAGATGGCCTCGACCTTCTTCTCATGCAATTGCTCTTCCAGCTGCATGAGGAACTTGTCAACCACGCGCAGGATCACATCGGTATCGAGCGGCTTGAAGGAGATCGAAGCGTCGATCCGGTTGCGGAATTCCGGGGTGAACATGCGCTTGATGTCGGCCATTTCGTCGCCCGACTCATGGCGCGCGGTAAAGCCCATGACATTGCGGTTGATCGCTTCGGCCCCGGCATTGGTCGTCATGATGATGATGACGTTGCGGAAATCGGCCTTGCGTCCGTTGTTGTCTGTCAACGT
>CAIXPL010000026.1 GCA_903921325.1 uncultured Pseudomonadota bacterium | reverse complement strand
TGAAGACCAATATGGAAGAGCTGATCCATCATTTCAAGCTGTTCACCGAGGGGATGCATGTGCCCGCGGGGGAGGCCTATGCGGCGGTTGAACATCCCAAGGGCGAATTCGGCATTTACGCGGTGTCCGACGGCGCCAACAAACCGTATCGCATCAAGATTCGCGCACCGGGGTTTGCCCACATGGCGGCGATGGACGAACTGACCCGCGGCCACATGCTGGCCGACGTGGTGGCCATCATTGGTACGTTGGATATCGTGTTTGGCGAGGTGGATCGATGAGCCTGTCTGCCGATTCACTCAAGCGTATCGATCGCGAGATCGCCAAGTATCCGGCCGATCAGAAGCAATCGGCGGTGATGGGCGCACTCATTATTGCGCAGGACGAGAACGGCTGGCTGTCGAGCGACACACTGGCCGAAGTTGCACGCTATCTGGGCATGCCCCCTGTGGCAGTCTACGAAGTGGCAACTTTCTACAATATGTACAACCTTGAGCCTACTGGCCGGTTCAAGCTGACCATCTGCACTTGCCTGCCGTGCGGCTTGCAAGGCGCACTGGCTGCCGCTGATCACATCAAGGCGCGCCTGGGCATCGATTTCAACCAGACCACCGCCGATGGCTGCTTTACGCTGAAGGAAGGCGAGTGCATGGGGGCCTGCGCCATGGCGCCGGTGGTGCTGGTGAACAACAAGCGCATGTGCGATCGACTGTCCAATGAGGCCATCGATACGCTCCTCACTGAACTGAAAGCGAAGGCCTGACGCATGCTTGATTACGGTCCCGATGCGATTTTGATGGCTGGCCTCGACGGCCACAACTGGCACCTGCGCGATTACGAGCAGCGTGGTGGCTATGCCGCATTGCGCAAAATCCTTACCGAAGGCCTCACTCCCGATGCGGTGATCGCCGAGCTGAAGCGTTCATCGCTGCGTGGACGCGGCGGGGCCGGGTTTCCAACCGGTCTCAAGTGGTCGTTCATGCCGCGGCAACTGCCGGGCGCCAAGTATGTGGTGTGCAATTCCGATGAGGGCGAACCGGGCACCTGCAAGGACCGCGACCTGCTGCGCTACAACCCGCATTCAGTGATCGAGGGCATGATCATTGCAGGGTTTGCGATGGGTGCCACCGCTGGGTATAACTACATTCACGGCGAGATCTGGTCGGTCTACGAGCAGTTCGAAGAAGCCCTTGAAGAAGCGCGCGCCGCGGGCTATCTCGGTCAGGCCATCCTCGGCAGCGCATTCAGCTATGAGCTCTATGCACATGCCGGATTCGGTGCCTACATTTGTGGCGAAGAGACAGCGCTGCTGGAGTCGCTCGAAGGCAAAAAAGGCCAGCCGCGCTTCAAGCCGCCGTTTCCGGCCAGTTTCGGCCTGTATGGTCGCCCCACCACCATCAACAACACCGAAACCTTTGCCGCGGTGCCGTGGATCATCCGCAATGGCGGCGATCGCTTTCTCGAACTGGGCAAGCCCAACAACGGCGGCACCAAGCTCTTCTCGGTCACCGGTCACGTGAATCGGCCCGGCAATTATGAAGTGCGTCTGGGCACCCCGTTTGCGCAACTTCTAGAGATGGCCGGAGGCGTACGCAGCGGGCACCAATTAAAGGCCGTGATCCCGGGTGGTTCGTCGATGCCGGTGTTGCCGGCCGACGTGATGATGGCCACCGATATGGACTACGACTCGATTGCCAAGGCCGGGTCGATGCTCGGTTCCGGCGCAGTGATCGTCATGGACGATTCGACCTGCATGGTGCGGGCGCTCGAGCGTCTGTCCTACTTCTACTATGAAGAGTCGTGCGGTCAGTGCACGCCCTGTCGTGAGGGCACTGGCTGGCTGTACCGGATGGTGCATCGGATCGAAAATGGTGAGGGCCGTATCGAGGATCTGGCGCGGCTTGAATCGGTGTCAGACAACATTGCCGGGCGCACGATTTGCGCCCTGGGCGATGCGGCAGCCCTTCCGGTCAAGAGCTTCCTGCGGCATTTTCGCCACGAATTTGAATACCACATCGAACATCGGCATTGCATGGTGAGCGGCAGCGCGATCGAACCGCGTTGGGGTCGCTCGGGCGCCCATGGGACGCCTGCAATGGCCGGTGCGGCTGCGTGAGGCTTATGTGTCGCAAAATCTGAAAGTCGAGATTGATGGCCAGACGGTGGAAGTGCCGGCCGGGTCGATGGTGATGGAGGCGGCCAGCCGCCTCGGTCTCTACGTCCCGCATTTCTGCTATCACCGCAAACTCTCGATCGCGGCCAATTGCCGCATGTGCCTGGTCGATGTCGAGAAGGCGCCCAAGCCACTGCCGGCCTGCGCCACGCCAGTCACCGATGGCATGAAGGTGCATACTCGTTCGGACAAGGCGCGTCAGGCGCAGAACGGGGTGATGGAGTTCTTGCTGATCAATCACCCGCTCGACTGCCCGATCTGTGACCAGGGTGGCGAATGCCAGTTGCAGGATCTGGCGGTAGGCTATGGCGGCTCCAGTTCGCGCTATGACGAAGCCAAGCGCGTGGTCGAACGCAAGGACGTCGGCCCACTGGTGGCCACCGAGGAGATGAGCCGCTGCATTCAGTGCACCCGCTGTGTCCGCTTTGGCCAGGAAATTGCCGGCGTGATGGAACTGGGCATGATCGGGCGCGGTGAGCACTCCGAAATCGTTGCCTTTGTGGGACAGACGGTTGATTCGGAGCTCTCGGGCAATATGATCGACATCTGCCCGGTCGGTGCGCTCACCTCCAAGCCGTTTCGCTACAGCGCGCGCACCTGGGAGCTGTCGCGTCGTCAGTCGATCGCCGCGCATGATGCGCTGGGCTCCAATGTGATCGTGCAGGTGAAACAGAACCGCGTGATGCGCGTGTTGCCGCTTGAGAACGAAGCCATCAATGAATGCTGGCTCTCTGACCGCGACCGCTTCTCCTATCAGGGCCTCAATCACCCCGATCGGCTGACCCGACCGATGGTGCGCTCTGGCGATGGCTGGGTCGAGACTGATTGGGAAAGTGCGCTGGCACGCGCCGCTGATGGCCTGCGCCAGGTCATTCAGGCGCACGGCGGCGCGGGGCTTGCCGCACTGGCCTCGCCCCAGGCGACGCTCGAAGAATTGCATCTGCTGCAGGCGCTGACCCGGGCACTGGGTAGCGAGTCGATCGACTTTCGCGCCCGTCAAACCGATTTTCGCGCCGATGCCCATCGTCAAGGGATTCCCTGGCTTGGTACCGATGTCGCCAGCCTGAGCACGCTTGATCGGGCCCTGGTGGTGGGCTCGTTCCTGCGCAAGGATCAGCCGTTGCTGGCGCAGCGACTGCGCCAGATGGCAAAACGGGGCGAGATCAATCTGCTCCAGGTGATCGATGAGGATCCCCTGATGCGGGTGGCCAACCGCATGACGGTAGCACCGGCCCAGCTCGCCGATGCCCTGGCGCAAGTGGTTCGCGCCGTTGCCGAGAAACTCGATCAACCGATTCCACCCGAAGCCGACCGTGCCGTGCCGGGTGCGCAGGCGCGTGCCATCGCGCAGAGCCTGTGTGGCGGTGAATCGAGGGCGATTTTGCTTGGCAGCGTCGTCCATGGCATTGCCACTCGAACCGAGCTCGTGGTGCTGGCGCAACGGCTCGCCGGGTTACTGGGTTCACCCTTCGGGCATCTGGGCGAAGGCGCCAATGGTGTCGGTGGTTATATTGCCGGCGCGATCCCCGGACCGGGTGGTCGCAACGCGAGCACGATGTTCAGCCAGCCCGCCGCGGGCTATGTGCTGTTTGGCCTTGAGCCAGCCCTTGATTGTGCCAATCCGGGGCAGGCGATGGCGGCACTGCACAGCGCACAGTTTGTGCTCTCGCTCTCCTGCTATGCGCCGCGGCCCGGCGATCGTGCGGATGTGCTTTTGCCGATTGCGCCGGCGACTGAAACTCCCGGTAGCTTCGTGAACACCGAAGGCCGTCTGCAGACCTTCAACGCGGTGGTCCACCCGCTGGCCGAGGCAAGGCCGGGATGGAAGGTTTTGCGCGTACTTGCCACGCTACTTGGTTTCGAACATCTGGCCTTTGATGCCATTGAAGCGGTACGCACCGCGCTGCCGGCGGCACAGAGCATTGCTGCGCGGCTTGGCAACACCATCGAAGGCGGCAGCTACCCGGCACCGTCCGGGCAGTCCGACACGAATGGGGCGGCGGGCACCGTGCAGCGCATTGCCGATGTACCGATCTATGCGACCGATCCAATCGTGCGACGCGCAAGTGCCTTGCAACAAACCTGCGATGCCATTGCACCTCGGCTGCGCGCGTGCGAGAGCACGCTGCAAAAACTTGGTTTGACCGCTGGTGCGAGCGCGCGGGTGCGTCAAGGTGAGGGGAGCACGGTCCTTGCCGTCGAACTCGATGCCACGGTGCCGGCCGATTGCGTCCGCGTGAGCGCAGCGCATCCGGACAGCGCAACCCTGGGTGCCCCCTTTGATGTTGTCCAGGTGGAGGCGGCGTGATGGAGCACTGGTTCGTCAGCCTCATCGGTGCGTTCTGGGGCCCACTGGTATTCACCTTCGTGTGGACGCTCCTTTGCATCATCGCTATCGTGCTGCCGTTGATGGGCGCGGTCGCCTATCTGACGCTGGCTGAGCGCAAGGTCATCGGCTGGATGCAGATTCGCATGGGCCCGAACCGCGTTGGCTATGGCTGGCTGCAGCCGATTGCCGATGCACTCAAGCTGATGACCAAGGAGATCGTGCTCCCAGCCGGTGCCAATCGATTCCTGTTTCTGCTGGCACCAGTACTCTCGATCATGCCGGCGCTTGCCGCCTGGGCGGTGATTCCGTTCAGCCCACAGGTGGTGCTGGCCGATGTGAACGCCGGGCTGCTCTACGTGATGGCGATCACCTCGATGGGTGTCTACGGCGTCATCATCGCTGGGTGGGCGTCCAACTCCAAGTATGCGTTCCTCGGCGCCATGCGCTCGGCCGCGCAAATCGTCTCCTATGAAATTGCCATGGGCTTTGCCCTCGTGTGCGTGCTGATGGTGTCGCAGAGCCTCAATTTGAGCGACATCGTGCACTCGCAAGCACAGGGCATGTTTGCTTCGCACGGATTCAACGTGCTGTCGTGGAATTGGCTGCCGCTGTTTCCGATGTTCATCGTGTATTTCATTGCGGCGGTCGCTGAAACCAATCGGGCGCCCTTTGACGTGGCCGAGGGCGAATCAGAAATCGTGGCCGGCTTTCACGTCGAATATTCAGGCATGGGCTTTGCCGTGTTCTTCCTTGCCGAATACGCCAACATGATCCTGGTCTCGGCACTTGCCACCATCATGTTCCTCGGTGGCTGGGAGCCACCATTCAGCGCGCCGGCCTTACTTGCCATCCCGGTGCTCGGGCCGTTGCTGTTTGGACCGAATGCCTTCTGGCTGTTGGTGAAAGTGCTGTTCCTGCTGTTCTGCTTCCTGTGGTTCCGCGCCACGTTCCCGCGCTACCGCTATGACCAGATCATGCGGCTGGGCTGGAAGGTGTTCATACCGCTCACCATCGTCTGGGTGGTGGTCATCGGTGCGTGGATGCAGTCCCCGTTCAACGTCTGGCATTGATCCGCGAGCGAACCTTATGATTCAACGAGTCCAGACCTTTCTGCGCACCTTCCTGCTCTTCGAGCTGGTGAAGGGGATGGCGGTTACCGGGCGTCACCTGTTTGCGCGGAAGATCACCATTCGTTTTCCGGAAGAAAAAACCCCGCTCAGTCCGCGCTTTCGCGGTCTGCATGCGCTGCGTCGCTATCCCAATGGCGAAGAGCGCTGCATCGCCTGCAAGCTTTGTGAAGCGGTCTGTCCGGCACTGGCAATCACCATCGAATCAGAGCAGCGTGACGATGGCACGCGACGCACCACCCGCTATGACATCGATCTCACCAAGTGCATCTTCTGCGGCTTTTGCGAAGAGTCCTGCCCGGTCGATTCGATCGTTGAGACACGTCAGTTCGAATACCACGGCGAGCGCCGCGGTGATCTGTACTACACCAAAGAAATGTTGCTCGCAGTGGGCGATCGCTACGAGGCACAAATTGCACAGGACAGGGCAGCCGATGCTGCCTTTCGGTGAGCGATTCCGGATGCGCACCTCGCACTTAGGGTTTAACGAGTCAACGACCTGCCGAGTCTTTCGGTCAGCGGGTCGCTCCAGGCAAGGACACAGCGGTCAATGATTATTGAATGGTTGGCCTTCTACGCTTTCAGCACGGTGCTGGTGCTATCCGGCCTCGCCGTCATTCTGCTGCGCAATCCGGTACATGCCGCGCTCAGTCTGGTGCTCGCGTTCTTCACGGCCTCGGCCATCTGGATGATGCTGCATGCCGAGTTCCTCGCCATCACGCTGGTGCTGGTGTACGTCGGTGCGGTGATGGTGTTGTTCCTCTTTGTAGTGATGATGCTCGATATCAACCTGGATCGGTTGCGCGAAGGCTTCTGGGCCTATTTGGTGCCCGGTCTCGTGGTGGGTGGCATCATGATCGCTGAAATGGCCATGGTGGTCGCACGGCGCTACTTCGGACCGGCGCGCTTGCCCCATCCGGCTGAGGCCGCTGCGGGTTACAGCAACACCAAGGCACTCGGGCAGGTGCTGTACACCCAATACGTTTATGCATTCGAAATCGCCGCGGTACTGCTGCTGGTGGCAATTGTGGCGGCCATTGCGCTCACCTTGCGCAAGCGCAAGGACACCCGTTATGTCGATCCGGCCGATCAGGTCAAGGTGAAGAGCAAGGACCGGGTACGGCTGGTCACCATGGCAAGCGAGGGAGAATGAGCATGGACGCACATTCACTGGGCCTCGGTCACTTTCTGGTTCTGGGGGCCATCTTGTTTGCCATCTCGGTGGTCGGAATTTTTCTGAATCGCAAGAATGTGATCATTCTGCTGATGGCCATCGAATTGATGCTGCTCGCGGTCAATCTGAATTTCATCGCGTTCTCGTACTACCTGCAGGATCTGGCAGGTCAGGTGTTTGTATTTTTCATCCTCACCGTGGCGGCGGCCGAATCGGCCATTGGCCTGGCCATCCTGGTCGTGCTGTTTCGCAACCGCAGTACTATCAATGTCGATGACCTCGACACGCTCAAAGGCTAGCGCATGGACTTGAAAACGACATGCCTGATCGTGCCGCTGGCGCCCTTGGCCGGCGCGATCATCGCGGGCCTGTTCGGGCGCCGTATCGGACGTGCCGGGGCACACTCGATCACGATCATCGGTGTGCTGGTGGCCCTGGTCGGATCACTGCTGGTGGCGAACCAGGTTCTCATGCACGGGCAGAGCCTCAATGAGGTGCTCTATACCTGGTCGATGCTGGGTGATGTGCCTCTGCAGATCGGATTTCAGATCGACCCGCTCACCGTGCTGATGATGATCGTGGTGACCTTCGTATCGCTTATGGTGCATATCTACACCATCGGGTACATGCATGATGACCCCGGCTATCAGCGCTTTTTTGCCTACATCTCCCTCTTCACCTTCTCCATGCTCATGCTGGTGATGAGCAACAACTTCCTGCAATTGTTCTTCGGGTGGGAAGCGGTCGGTCTGGTGTCCTACCTGTTGATCGGGTTCTGGTACACCCGCCCCACGGCCATCTTTGCCAACATGAAGGCGTTTCTGGTCAATCGTGTCGGTGATTTCGGCTTTTTGCTTGGCATCGGTCTGGTGCTCGCGCATTTCGGCACACTCGATTATGCGCAGGTCTTTGCCAAGGCCCCCGAGTTGAAGGGGGAGACCATAGAGTTGTTCACTGGCACCCCGTGGCTGATGATTTCGGTCACCTGTATCTGCCTGTTTATCGGCGCCATGGGCAAGTCAGCGCAAGTACCGCTGCATGTCTGGCTGCCAGATTCGATGGAAGGCCCGACGCCCATTTCGGCCCTGATCCACGCGGCCACCATGGTGACCGCCGGTATCTTCATGGTGGCGCGGATGTCACCGCTGTTTGAGCTGTCCGATGCCGCACGCAGCTTCATTCTGGTGATCGGCGGCACCACCGCCTTCTTCATGGCGCTGGTGGCCACCATTCAATACGACATCAAGCGCGTGGTGGCCTACTCCACCTTGTCGCAATTGGGCTATATGACGGTGGCACTGGGCGCCTCAGCTTACGGCGCAGGCATTTTCCATCTGATGACTCATGCATTTTTCAAGGCGGTGCTGTTCCTCGGTGCCGGGTCGGTCATTGTGGCGCTACATCACGAACAGGACATGCGCCAGATGGGGGGCTTGCGCCGCTACATGCCGATCACCTGGATCACTGTGCTGATCGCGGCAATTTCCAGTGCGGGTATACCTGGATTTGCCGGGTTCTTCTCCAAGGATCTGATCATCGAGGCGGTGCATGGCGCTGATCTGGCCGGTGCCGGGTATGCCTATGCCTGCGTGCTCGCCTGCACCATCGTCACTGCGTTCTACACGTTCCGCATGGTGTTCATGGCCTTTCACGGTGAGCCGCGCATGGATGCGCATACCCGCGAACACCTGCATGAGTCGCCCTGGGTGATCACGCTTCCCCTGGTGCTGCTTGCCATACCCGCGGTGGTGGCTGGCTACCTGGTGGGCCCGATTGTGTTCGGTGATTTCTTTGGCGGCGCCATTCACTATTCGCCCGACCATCCGGTGATCCATGAACTGGCCGAAGAGTTCCATGGCGCAGGCGCCATGATGCTCGAGGGCCTGCACGGTGCCCCGTTCTGGTTGTCCGCCCTGGGCATTGCCATCGCCGCCTATCTGTACCTGTTCAATCCGGCATTGGCGGGGCGCCTGCGTCACTGGTTTCGCTGGCCGGTGCGGATTCTTGAAAACAAATACGGCTTTGATGATTTCAATCAGACCGTGTTTGCCGGAGGGGCATTGAAGACCGGTAGCGGGCTGTGGAAGATCGGCGACGTGGGCATTATCGATGGCGCACTGGTGAACGGCACCGCCCGCCTGGTGGGCTGGGCGGCAGGATGGATGCGCGGCATTCAAACCGGGCTTATCTATCACTACGCGTTTGCCATGATTGCGGGGGCCTTTGTCCTGCTCACCGTGTGGATCTGGATGGTCAGGGGTTGAGGGTCATGAAAACACGGCCATACCAACGCGCCTCGTCTGCCCAAGGGCATGCGCGCGCTGCAACAGGGGATCGAAGTGCAGCACTCTGACTCGCATACACACGATGTGGCGCATGGAGCCGCCCACGGCGGCGACCATGGTGACGCCCATCAGTCTGGCGCTGCCGCCAGCATGACCGGCAATCCGCTGTGGTGGGGCTTCGGGCTACTGCTCATCGTGCTTGCGTGGCTGGCGGGTCGGGTATTGCCAGTGGCCGGGGTGTCATGGCTCAGCGTGTCGATCTGGCTGCCGATCGCCGGTGGTGTACTCATGCTGGCCGTCGGTGGCGACCCCGCACGTGCCGGTCTTGTGCGTCAGATTGCCCTCGGTAGCGCGGTACTCGGTTTTCTTGCCACGGTGCCCCTCTACGTCGGATTTGATGTGACGGCGCATGGCATGCAGTTCACTGAATTGAGCCCCTGGGTTGAGCGTTTCCATATTCAGTACCACCTCGGGGTGGATGGCATTTCGCTCGTGTTCCTGCTGCTCAACAGTTTCATCACCGTTCTGGTGGTGGTGGCGGGCTGGGATGTGATTCGCGACCGCGTGTCCCAGTACATGGCAGCCTTTCTCATCATGTCGGGCCTGATGAATGGCGTGTTCGCGGCACTCGACGCGATCCTGTTCTATGTGTTCTTCGAGGCCACACTGATTCCGATGTATATCGTGATCGGCATCTGGGGCGGACCGAACCGGGTCTATGCGGCGTTCAAGTTCTTTCTCTACACCCTGCTGGGGTCGCTCTTGCTGCTGGTCGCGTTTGTGTTCCTCTACAACGCGAGCGGTGGCAGTTTTTCAATCGAGGATTTCCAGAACCTGCCCATTCCGCTGGAGACGCAGAAGTGGCTGTTCTTTGCCTTCTTTGCCGCGTTCTCGGTAAAGGTGCCAATGTGGCCGGTGCACACCTGGTTGCCCGACGCGCACGTCGAAGCACCGACCGGCGGCTCGGCGGTGCTGGCAGCGATCATGCTGAAGCTGGGGGCGTACGGTTTCGTGCGCTTCTCGCTGCCGATTCTGCCGGATGCGAGTCATGCGTTCGCACCGTTCATGATCACGCTGTCACTCGTTGCAGTGATCTACATCGGTCTGGTGGCATTGGTGCAGACCGATATGAAAAAGCTGGTGGCGTATTCCTCGATCTCGCACATGGGCTTTGTGACGCTTGGGTTTTTCATCTTCAGCGCCGCGGGCATCGAAGGCGCCCTGGTTCAGATGATTTCGCATGGCTTTGTATCGGCCGCGATGTTCCTGTGTATTGGTGTGCTGTATGACCGCATGCATACCCGCAACATCGCCGATTACGGTGGCGTTGCCAATCGCATGCCGGTGTTTGCTGCATTCATGATGCTGTTTGCCATGGCCAACTGCGGGCTGCCGGGTACCAGTGGCTTTGTCGGCGAATTCATGGTGATTCTGGGTGCCGTCCAGTTCAACTTCTGGATCGGGCTGCTCGCTGCCAGCACGCTCATCTGGGGTGCTGCCTACACGCTCTGGATGTACAAACGGGTGATCTTCGGTGCGATCGCCAATCCTGCAGTGGCGGCGCTCGCCGACATTGATCGTCGCGAAATGGTGGTGCTCGGGCTGTTGGCATTGACGGTGATCGGCGCGGGGGTGTTCCCGGCGGCGATGACCGATGTGATGCACGTCTCGATTGCCGATTTGCTGCAACACCTCGCGCAACCCAAATACTAGAGCGATGATGACCCCTGCTGACTTCGGTGCTGCCTCAGCCGAGATATTCCTGCTCTGCGCGGGATCGCTGATCCTGATCGTTGACCTGCTGCTGGGTGATCGGCGCGGCCAGAAGACCTACGCGCTGTCGTTGTTGACCGTAGCGCTGTGCGCCGTGCTCAGTCTCGCGCACTTGCCGCTTGGGGATACGGCCCAACTGGCATTCTCAGGCTTGTTTATCGGTGACAGTCTGTCGATTGCCCTCAAGCTGGCCACCTATGTGGCGGTGGCCGTGTGCATGGTCTATTCGCGCGCCTATTTGCAGGCACGAGGGCTGATGCAGGGCGAGTACTTTGTCCTCATGCTCTTTGGCATGCTCGGCATGATGGTGCAGATTTCGGCCAACAGTTTCCTTACGGTCTATCTGGGCCTTGAGCTGATGTCGCTGTGCCTGTATGCCCTGGTGGCACTCAATCGTGACTCGGCCCGTTCGACCGAAGCGGCGATGAAGTACTTCGTGCTGGGCGCACTTGCCTCGGGGTTGCTGCTCTATGGCATGTCGATGCTCTATGGCGCAACCGGTACGCTCGAGATCGACAAGGTGGCCGCTGCCATCGCCACCGGTGATGTGGACAAGACGGTGCTGGTGTTCGGTCTGGTATTCGTGGTGACCGGGCTTGCGTTCAAACTGGGCGTGGTGCCCTTTCACATGTGGGTGCCCGATGTCTATGAGGGCGCAGCCAACGCCATGACCCTGCTGGTGGGATCGGCCCCGAAGATCGCGGCATTCGCGATGGCAATGCGCTTGCTGGCGGGCTCGATGCCGGGGCTCTCCGATCAGTGGCAACAGATGCTCATGCTCATGGCCTGGGCCTCGCTCGCGGTGGGCAATCTGGCCGCAATCGCGCAAACCAATGTGAAGCGCATGCTCGCCTATTCCACCATTTCACAAATGGGCTTTGTGCTGTTGGGCCTGTTGGCCGGGGGCGCTGTGGGTGGGGGGTGCTGTGAGCGCGATGCGTACGCCGCTGCGATGTTCTACACGTTGACCTATGTCTTGATGAGTCTGGGTGCGTTTGGCATCGTGCTGCTGCTGTCGCGGGCCGGGTTTGAGGCTGAATCACTTGACGACTACAAGGGACTCAGTCGACGCCACCCGTGGTTTGCTTTCCTCATGCTGTTGATGATGTTCTCGCTTGCCGGTGTGCCGCCGACGGTCGGTTTCTATTCCAAGCTCTCGATCCTGCAAGCCTTGGTGCAGGTGGGTCATGGTGCGACGGCGGTCTATGCGATGCTCATGTCGGTGATCGGAGCGTTTTACTACCTGCGCGTGGTCAAACTCATGTACTTCGATGCACCGACCGATCAGGCAGCGCTGCACGCACCGCTGGATATGCGCGTGCTGCTCAGTGTGAACGGCGTGGCGATTCTCGCCCTGGGCGTCGCACCTTCGTCACTGATGAACTGGTGCATGAGTGTCATGACCTCGCTGGTGGGCGGCGGTTAAGCCTTGAGTGACAGTCGCTTGCCGCGCGGCAAGGAAAGCGATTTGGCCGAGCATACCGTGGCGACGCGCGAGGCCTATCGGGGTGCCTTTCTCGATGTGCGTGATGACACCGTGCGACTGCCCGATGGCAGCGCAGCCAAACGCGAGTGGATACGGCATCCCGGTGCGGTGATGATTATTCCGGTGCTCGATGATGGTGATCTGGTGATGGAGCGCCAGTACCGTTATCCCCTGGAGCGCGATTTCATCGAATTCCCGGCTGGCAAAATCGACCCCGGCGAAACGCCGCTTGCCACCGGCCAGCGTGAACTGTTCGAGGAGACCGGCTATCAAGGTGGACGCTGGCGGCATCTCACCACGGTGCACCCGGTCATTTCCTACTCCAATGAGCGCATCGAAATCTACCTGGCCGAAGGTGTCGTGTCCGAAGGACGGCGCGCGCTGGATGAAGGCGAATTCCTGGAGGTGTTCACGGTCGGTCTGCCGCAGGCCCTGGAGTGGCTTGAACAAGGCCTGATCACCGACACCAAGACCGTCATCGGCTTGCTTTGGCTCGATCGGCTGCGCATGCGACGCGCATGAACAACGCGCCCATCACGCCGGCTGGAGCCCCGGTGGCCACGCCCTCCACCAACCCACCGGACAGTCGGCCTGACCTGCCCGAGGTGGGCATGCGCGCCGCCTCGTCAGGCGCCCCCAGCGAGCGCCAGCCGACTCCCTATGTTTCCCCACCGCTGGCGCAGGTATTTCTGCCCTTGGCCGCGGGTTACTTTCTGTCCTATCTGTTTCGCAATATCAATGCGACGATCTTTCGCGACCTGGTGACCGATCTTGGATTGCAGGCGAGCGCTCTGGGCCTGCTCACTGGTGCGTACCTCTTTGTGTTCGCTGCGGCGCAGATGCCGGTGGGCTTGCTGCTTGATCGCTATGGGCCACGTGCGGTCAACGCCGGGTTGTTTCTGGTCGCCGGTCTTGGGGCGCTCGGGTTTGCGCTCGGGCAGACCGTGACCCAGTTGCTGCTCGCACGTGCGCTGATCGGCTTTGGTGTGGCGGCCGGACTGATGGCCGCGATGCAATCATTTACGCTGTGGTTTCCTATCAGTCGCCTTGCCACCCTGAATGGGTTTTTAATGGCGCTGGGAGGCCTTGGGGCCATGGCGGCCACCGCGCCAGCGGAAGCGGTACTGCGCTTGACCGACTGGCGTGGCCTGTTCTTCGGCCTCGCTGTCTTGAGTGTGCTGGTGTCGGCCGCGGTGTGGGTATTTGTGCCCCGACGCGAGGTGGAAGCAGCCAACCAGGTGTCGGTGGGTCGATTGCTGGCCGGGCTCTGGTCGGTGCTCTCCAACGGGGGCTTTTGGCGTATTACGGCACTCGCCTGCACGACGCTTGGGCCGGCCATCGCGCTGCAAGGACTGTGGATTGGTCCCTGGATGCGCGATGTGCTGGGTCTGGACCGCACAGACGCCGCGCAGGCGATGTTTGGGTTGACCGTGGCACTCACGATCGGGTTCTTGCTCTGGGGCAAGCTCGCCGATTCGCTGGCGGCGCGTGGCATACCGATGATTCTCACCTATACGGCGGCGTGTGCCACCTCAGGACTCATGCTTGCCTTGCTCGCCGCCGGGGTGACGCACGGGGCGATCGTCCTGTGGGCAATCTACATCCTCACCATTACCAGCGCGGTGCTTGGCTATCCCTTGCTTGCCCAGCGATTTCCCCCTGCACTCACCGGACGGGTCAACGCGTCACTCAATATGAGCACGTTTGTGGCTGCCTTCATCGCACAGACGGCGATCGGTCCGGTGCTCGATCATTACGCGCTTCCTGGCGGTGGCTATGAGGCGCGTGGCTATACGACTGCATTCACGGTGGTGGTCATCTGTCAGGCGCTGGCGGTGCTGATATTGCTGCCTGCCGTGCGCGCAGAATTGCGGGTCCGGCGCGTTGCAGCGGCCCGCGGCTGATGTGCATCCGGTGGTGAACGAGCGCCCTCGCCACTGACGCAACCTTCGCCACTGACGCAACCCTCGCCACTGACGTAACCTTCGCGGCTGACGCTCACGCGATTGAACGGATCAAGACAAACTATTCATGCAGAGCACGCGCAAGAACTACATGACGCCGGCGGGCAATGTCCGCATGAAAAGCGAGTTGAAGCAGCTGGTCGAAGTTGAGCGCCCGGAAGTCACCCGCGTGGTGTCCTGGGCTGCATCCAATGGTGATCGGTCCGAGAACGGTGACTACCTCTATGGCAAGCGTCGTTTGCGCGAGATCGACCGACGCATTCGCTATCTGATGAAGCGACTGGAGGAGGCCGAAGTGGTCGATCCGCGCGACCGCTCGGGCGATCAGGTGTTCTTTGGTGCCACGGTCGACTATCTCGACCCGCAGGGTGCCGAACACACAGTGAGCATTGTCGGCATCGATGAGGCCGACACGGCACGCGGTCGGGTGTCCTGGGTCTCACCGATTGCGCGTGCGCTGTTGCGATCGCGCGAAGGCGACACCGTCACGTTGCAGACTCCAGCTGGCCCCCAGGCCCTCGATGTACTCACTGTTCGCTACAGCGCGATCGACTGACCTGGCAGCGCGGGAAGGTGCCGGTCAGCGATCGAGCCTGCCCCTCCGCTCAGGGCTTGGCGGCGCGGGCGAAATCACCCGCTCCAATGATGCTGAGGGTCGTCGGGGCGATGTATTTGCGTAGCGCCGCGCTTGCCTGAGCGGCGTCCACCGTGGCCAGCTTGTCATCGATTGCCTGATCCCAGGTGAAGTCGCGCTTCATATCGAGCAGAGAGAGCCAGCGGGCAGCGATTGCGGCATCCTGAGTGCGGCCCAGGCGCCTGAATTCAAGCAGGCTGCGCCGTGCGCTGGCCACCTCGGTGTCGCTGAAGCCATCCGTCAGGGCGTGGTTCAGTTCTTCCAGTACGGCCTGCTCGACCCGATCGCGATTTTGCGGTGCGTGAATGGCACTCAACAGGAATTGCCCAACCGGGTCGTGGGTGCCCGCCATGAGGATGCTACGCACATCGTAGGACAGACCCTCTTTCTCACGCACCCGTGCCCACAGGCGTGAACCGGGGTAGCCGCCCAGCATGTAGTTCGCAAGAGACAGCGCCGGGAAGTCCGCAGCGTCATCGCGCACCTGCAACTCCAGACCAGCGCGCCACGATGCATTGGCCTTGTCGGGCGTCTCGATCAAGCTGCGTTCGGAGCGAGGGTCAAAGCGCTGCGCGGGAAGACGTTCATAGCCAACCGGTGAGTGCCAGGGGCCAAGCAAATCGACGAGCTGCGCTTGCAGGGCGTCACTGTCAAAGTCGCCCACCACGGCAATGTCTGCATCGGTGGCGCCCAGATTGTTCTGGTAACAGCGCTGCACATCGACCAGTTTGAGATCTCGCCAGCGTGCTTCACTTTCGTCTGCAGTCGGTGTGTAGCGTGGATCGTTGGCAGGATAGGGGCGTAAATGTCGACTGAGGGCAATGCCGCTACGATTGACCGGGTCACTGCGCCGGCTGGCCAGTGCGCTCAGTGTCTGTTGCTTCAGTTGCGAGAATTCATCCTCGGCAAACGCCGGTTCACGCAACAGTTCCGTTGCCAGCCGCAACACCTCGGGCAGATTGGCACGCGTGGTATCGATGTCCAGCGCATCCATCGACATATTCATGCGTGTGCTCAGCTTGTCGAGCAGATCATTGATCTGCGCGCGGCTATGATGGGCGCTGCCACGCATCAGCATGGCACCGGCTGCGCTGCAGGCGGCACCGCGATCCATGGTGCTCGCCTTGTTGCCCCAATGCAGGGCCATCTGCAGCACCACCCGCGCACCGCGTGTCTTGCGCGGCAGCATGGCCAGATGCATCCGGTTGGGCAGTTCGCGGCGCAGTGTGCGCTCGTTGATGTGGCCGGGTGCGGGGTCGAACGATTCACCACTGGCAAGCTCAGCGCTGCCGCGAAAGTCCTTCAGTTGCCCCAGCAGATCGGGCACGGGCGGAATCTCGGCGCGATCAGGTGCGGCGGTCGGTATGAACAGGCCGACCGTGCGGTTATCGGGCTTCAGATACCTGAGCGCTGCCTGTTGCACGTCTGCGGCAGTCATCGCACGCATCCGTTCGCGATACCAGAACAGGGTGCGCCAGTCACCCAGTGCGATGAATTCAGACAGTGTCACCGCAAGCGTTCGAGTGTCACTCAGAATCTTGTCGTATGCGGCAAGAACGCCTGAGCGGGCGCGTTCGAGTTCGGCGCCGGTGACCGGCTCGGCAACAAAGCTGCCCAGGGTGTCAAGGAGCGCTGCGCGTGCTGCGTCCAGCGAAGCGTCGCGTGCCACAGTCGCCCCGAAATAGGCACTGCCCGCATCATGGCTCTGCCGCTCGCTGCCAAAGATGTCAGCTGCCAGTCCTTTGGCTACCAGATTGCGATAGAGCCGCCCGCTCGGAGCGTCGGACAGGATAGAGGCAAGCAGTTCAACGGCCGCGTAACTGGGGTCTGCCCCGGGCGGCGCGTGGTAGGTGGCGGCAACGATTTGCACATCGCCAGAGCGGCGCAGGGTGACGGTGCGCTCACCATCCTGGGTAGGCTCGACCGTATAGGTGAGCGGCAGGGCGCGTGCCGGCTTTGCTATGGCACCGAATTCGCGCGCGGCGAGGCGCAGTGCCTCGGCCGGATCGATGTGCCCGGCAATCACCACCGTGGCGTTGTCAGGTTGATAGTAGGTGCGATAAAAGGCCTGCAGGCGATCGATCGGGACATTTTCGATATCGGACCGGGAGCCGATCACCGAACGGCCATAGGCGTGCCACACATAGGCGGTCGCGTTCATGCGTTCGAGCAGAATGCGAAACGGGCTGTTTTCCCCCGATTCAAATTCGTTGCGTACCACGGTCATTTCGCTATCAAGGTCGGCCCGCGACACGCGCGAGTGCACCATCCTGTCGGCCTCGAGGCTGATCGCCCAGGCCAGATTGTCGGCGCTCGCCGGCAGACTCTCGAAGTAATTGGTGCGGTCATACGAGGTGGTGCCATTGAAGCGCGCGCCGCGGCTGGTGAGCTCGGCCTTCAGATCGCCACGGGTCGGGGTGCCCTTGAACACCATGTGTTCGAGCAGATGGGCCATGCCGGATTCGCCATAGCCCTCATTGCGTGAACCGACCCGGTAAGTCACGTTCAGCGTGATCGTATCCGCCGAATCGTCTGGTATCAGCAATAGCTGGAGTCCGTTGGATAGCCGGTATTCCGACACCCCTTCGATGCTTGGGCCAGCGCTTACGCCAGCGGGCAGCACGATGGGCGATACGGCAGGTGTTGCCGCCGGTGATGCGCTCGACGATGCCGTGGGTGATGGGGATGGCATCGGCGCGGGCAGCACTGCAGGCGATGCCGCCGTCGAGGTCGATCCGGCCGCAGCCGCGCTTGCGCTTTGTATCAACGCAAGGCCACATGAGATCAGGGCAAGGCAACGCAAGGCGATTCGGGGCATGGGGATGGCAATCGTGGGAGTGTGTAGGTGAGCCGGCAGGATAACGATTTTGCCGCTCCTGCGTGGACTTGTTCAGCACGGCAGCGAGACCGATTGACAGGACCGCACGAGCGCACGGAAGGATCAGAGCAGGGAAGCATCAGAGCACGGTGGTCGCAGAGGAGGAATACGGCCGAACGGGGAATCAGCAGAGCAGCCGGTTGGTCAGGCGTGACTGTGCTATTGGAGGGGCGGCGCGTGGAATGGTTCCCCGGGGGTTGAAATGACTCGGACACGCCCCAACATCCCGCGACTGGGGTGCCGCCCCGAGCACCGTGCAATCTATCCGGAAATGACCATGACCGAACCGATCGTGAAGGAAACCCTGGGTTTTCAGGCTGAGGTAAAGCAGCTACTGCAGTTGATGATCCATTCGATGTACTCCAACAAGGAGATTTTCCTGCGCGAGCTGGTGTCCAACGCCTCGGATGCCTGCGACAAGCTGCGCTTTGAATCCGTGGCCAATCCGGCACTCTCAGGGGTCGCGACGGATTTCAAGATCCGTGTGTCCTTTGACAGGACGGCCCGCACAATCACGATTTCTGACAACGGCATCGGCATGTCGCGCGATGAGGTAATTGCCAACATCGGCACCATTGCGCGCTCCGGCACACGTGATTTTCTGTCCAAACTCTCCGGTGACCAGCAGCAGGATGCGAACCTGATCGGTCAGTTTGGTGTCGGTTTTTACTCAAGTTTCATCGTTGCGGATCGGGTCACCCTGATCACGCGGCGTGCCGATGCCGATGCGAATGACGGCGTGCGCTGGGAGTCTGACGGTGCTGGCGAGTTCACCATCGAGCGTTCGGCGCGCGGCGAGCACGGCACCGATGTGGTGCTGCACTTGCGTGAAGGCGAAGACGATTTGCTGGCCGACTATCGCTTGCGCTCGGTGATTCGCAAGTACTCCGATCACATTGCAATTCCCATACTGATGGAGAAATTCCAGTGGAATGAGGAAAAAAAGGAAATGGAAGGCACCGGTCAGGACGAGCCGGTGAACCAGGCGAGCGCGCTGTGGGCACGCCCCAAGGCCGACATCACCGACGAGCAATACCAGGAGTTCTACAAGCACGTTGCGCATGATTTCGAACCCCCCCTTGCCTATGCGCACGCCAAGGTCGAGGGTCGCCAGGAATACACCCAGCTGCTGTACGTTCCTTCGCATCCCCCGTTCGATTTGTGGGACCGGCAGGCGCGCCACGGCCTGAAACTCTATGTGCGTCGGGTCTTCATCATGGATGACGCCGAGCAACTGATGCCGGTCTACCTGCGGTTCGTTCGCGGGATTGTCGATTCAAACGATCTGCCGCTCAATGTCTCGCGTGAAATTCTGCAGCAATCGAAGGACATCGATGCGATTCGCGCCGGTTGTACCCGACGCGTGCTCTCGATGCTGGAGGAATTGGCCACTGACAGCAAGGAGAAGTACGCCACCTTCTGGACCGCCTTCGGACGGGTGCTGAAAGAGGGCATTGGCGAGGACATGGGCAATCGCGAGCGCATTGCCAAACTGCTCCGATTTGCCACCACCCATGCCGACAGCGCCGAGCAGGTGGTGTCGCTCGACGAGTATGTTGGTCGAATGAAAGAAGGCCAGAGCGCGATCTACTATGTCACTGCCGAGACCTTCCCGGCCGCGCGCAACAGTCCGCACCTGGAGATCTTTCGGAAAAAAGGCATCGAGGTATTGCTGTTGAGCGATCGGGTTGATGAGTGGGTGGTCGGCCATCTGAGTGAGTTTGGCGGCAAACCCCTGGTGTCGGTGGCCAAGGGCGGGCTCGATCTGGGTTCGATGGAGGACGAGGCGGAGAAATCCGCCCGCGAGCGCGATGAGGGCGATGCCAAGGATCTGATCGATCGGATCAAGGCGGTCCTCGGTGAGCGGGTGAAAGACGTGCGTGTGTCCTCGCGCCTGACCGAGTCGCCCGCCTGTCTGGTGGCCGATGAACATGACCCCTCGGGTAATCTGGCGCGCATTCTGAAATCAGTGGGGCAGGACGCCCCTGCGGCGGTCCCTATCATGGAAATCAATCCCGGCCATGCGCTGCTCAAGCGCATGGAGGGCGATACGGGGCAGATCGATGATTGGGCGCAGTTGCTGTTCGAGCAATCGATACTCGCCGAAGGCGGTCAACTGGATGATCCCGCTGGATTCGTGCGGCGGATGAATCGACTGATGCTGGGCGGTGCAGCGGCGCCGGCAAGCGCAGCCTGATCGATCACCCGGGTGTACGCAATGCGCGCACCCGGGTGATCGGACTCCGATTACAGCGCGGCGAGAATCGCTTCGGCGCTCGACACTTCAAACTTGCCCGGGCCTTCGACGGCCAGATGCTTGACCGTGCCATTGTCAACGATCATGGCATAGCGGTTGGAGCGCATGCCCATGCCGCGAGCGGTCAGATCGAGTTGAAGCCCAAGACCCAGAGTGTAGGCGGCGCTGCCATCGGCCATCATGCGCACCTTGCCGGTGGCCTTCTGGTCCTTGCCCCAGGCACCCATCACAAACGCATCGTTAACCGCCAGGCACCACACTTCGTCCACGCCCTTGGCGCGCAGTGCCGCAATGTGCTCGACGTAGCCAGGCACATGCTTGGCCGAGCAGGTCGGGGTGAACGCGCCGGGCAGACCGAAAATGACGATTTTCTTGTCTTTGACCAGATCCTCGACCTTGAATGCATTCGGGCCGATGCTGCATCCAGGCTGCTCAGTTTCGATAAACTCTGTAATAGTGCCAGCTGGCAGGGTATCGCCGACTTTGATGGTCATGGGAAACTCCGTTGTGGGTGGGGTGAATGCAATCGGTTTTTGCACGTGGACTTTGCGCGAGGCGTGAGGATGGCAAAGCCCAGGGCCAAAGTCAAAGACCGTTTTTTGTCCAGGCAGTCGCGGGCCGCGGGCGCGAAGGGCTGCCAGCGATGTTGATACGGGTGTCACGCAAGGGGAATGCCCAGTGAGCGATCCGCACGAGCCAGTGCATAGAGGTGCAGGAAAGGCAGGTCAGCCGGCTGGCCTGCGGGGCCAGGCAGGCACCGAGAGCGTTCGCCGGGTGGCGCGAGGACTCTCGGCCGACGCGGTGCCGGCGCCTGCCCGCGATCCGGATCGGCGCATTTCGCTCAATGAGGTGATCGCCGGCCTGATCGCAGACGGGTTGGTCGATGCTGAGCGCGGCCAGCAGTTTCTCGAAGTACGCCGGCTTGCCCGTGCCAGCGGCCATCCGCTGGCAACGGTGGCCAGCGAGCGCTGGGTGGCACCCGCCGGTGCAACGATGTTTGCCGGCAAGATGCTTGATCTGGATCGGTTGTCGGAATGGTTTGCTGCACGCTGCGGCCTGCCCTACGTGCATATTGATCCACTGAAGATCAATTTCACCAACATCACCGATGTCATGTCGCTCGCCTACGCCGAGCGCTTTCACATCTTGCCGTTGCAGGTCAGCGGCAGGGCAGTGACGATAGCCACCTCTGAGCCGTTCGTGCGGGAGTGGGAAACCGAGTTGCAAAAAATCATGCAACTCGATATCACGCGGGTGTTTGTCAATCCCAGTGATCTGGATCGGTACGTGGTCGAGTTCTACACGCTGGCCAGTTCGGTCAAGCGCGCGGCCCAGGCGAGCGAAGGGCGCTCCAATCTGACCAATTTCGAGCAACTGGTCGATATCGGGACGTCCAATCGTCAGTTCGACGCCAACGATCAGCACATCGTCAACATCGTCGACTGGCTTTGGCAATACGCCTTTGATCAGCGGGCGAGTGACATTCACATCGAGCCGCGCCGCGAAGTCGGGGTGGTGCGGTTTCGCATCGACGGCGTGCTGCATCAGGTGTACCAGGTGCCCTCGACCGTGGTCGCCGCCATGACCAGCCGCATCAAGATCCTGGGCCGTATGGACGTGGTGGAGAAGCGCCGCCCGCAGGATGGCCGTATCAAGACCCGCACCGGCAACGGCGCCGAAGTGGAGCTGCGTCTGTCGACATTGCCAACTGCGTTCGGCGAGAAGCTGGTGATGCGGATTTTTGATCCCGATGTAATCGTCAAGGATCTGGTCGAGCTGGGTTTCTCCAGTGAAGACAAGACCCGCTGGCAACACATGACCTCGCGTCCGAACGGGATCATCCTGGTGACCGGACCGACCGGCTCGGGCAAGACCACGACGCTCTATTCGACGTTGAAGACATTGGCCACGCCCGAGGTGAACGTCTGCACCATCGAGGACCCGATCGAGATGGTCGAGCCGGCCTTCAATCAGATGCAGGTGCACGCGGCGATTGATTTGAATTTTGCCGAAGGTGTGCGTGCCCTGATGCGGCAGGATCCGGACATCATCATGGTCGGTGAGATCCGCGATTTGCAGACTGCGGAAATGGCGATTCAGGCAGCGCTCACCGGGCATCTGGTGCTCTCGACTCTGCATACCAATGACGCCGCCTCGGCGATGACCCGTCTGCTCGATCTGGGCGTACCCAGTTACCTCTTGAACGCGACCATCCTCGGCGTGATGGCGCAGCGACTGGTGCGCACCTTGTGCCAGAACTGTCGCGAACGGATCGCCTATGAAGAACGGGAAAGCGGTGCATTGCCCTGGGAAGAACTGGTGCGCCCGTGGACCTCGAAGCCGCCTACGCATTTGTACAAACCGGTGGGCTGCCTTGATTGCCGGATGACCGGGTTTCGCGGCCGTAGCGGCATCTACGAAGTGATGCTGCTATCGAATGAGATCCGCAAGCTGGTGTCGACCGAGGCTGATATCTCGCGTATTCGGCGGCAGGCGTTCAAAGAGGGCATGAAGAGCCTGCGTATCAGCGGCGCGATGAAAGTGGCCGCTGGCGATACGACCATCGAAGAGGTGGTGCAGGTTGCGCCGCCGGTGCACGATATCGACGACTAGGCGGCCCCGCGCAAGCCAAGCGGACACGTACAAGCCTTTTGATGGCCCGCTCGAGTCTGTTCAAGCCCGCCATGGGCGCAGTGCCGCTGCTTGCATCAGCGGCTCAGCGCGCCAGCGTTTTCATTGCCAATTCGAGCCCGCCGAGAGTGGTCGGATACATGCGGCCTTTGAACAGGTCGCGAATGATGGCGACCGATTGGCGGTAGTTCCAAAGCTCTTCGGGCTCAGGGTTGAGCCACACGGTCTTGCGGTAAGTGGTGAGTACGCGCTGCAACCAGACCGACCCCGCCTCCGGGTTGTCGTACTCGATTGAGCCACCGGGCTGCAGTATCTCGTAAGGGCTCATGGTGGCATCACCCACAAAAATGACCCGGTGGTCATGGCCGTATTTGTGCAGTATCTCCAGGGTCGGGGTGCGTGCTGACAGACGGCGCCGGTTGTCTTTCCAGACATGGTCGTACAGGCAATTGTGGAAGTAGAAGTATTCCAGGCGCTTGAACTCTGAACGGGCCGCCGAGAACAATTCTTCGCATAGCTTCACGTGGTCGTCCATCGATCCACCGATGTCCAGAAACAGCAGCACCTTGATTGCATTGCGCCGCTCAGGACGCATTTGCACATCGAGCAACCCGGCATTGCGCGCGGTACGTGAAATGGTGTTATCGATATCGAATTCTTCAGCCGCGCCTTCGCGCGCAAAGCGGCGCAGCCGGCGCAGTGCAATCTTGATATTGCGGGTGCCCAGTTCGGCGTTGCCATCCAGATTACGGAACTCGCGCTGATCCCATACCTTCACGGCACTGCGATGGCGTGAGCGATCCTGGCCAATGCGCACCCCTTGCGGGTTGTAGCCATAGGCGCCGAAGGGCGATGTGCCGGCCGTACCGATCATGCGGTTGCCACCCTGGTGGCGTTCTTTTTGCTCTTCAAGGCGCTGGCGTAGCTGCGCCATCATTTCTTCCCAGCCACCCATGGCTTCGATCTGCGCCCGCTCTTGTGCACTCAAAGTGAGTTCGGCCTGACGCAGCAGCCATTCGATCGGGATTTCGGCGCTCACGCCGGCGAGCGTCTCGATCCCTTTGAAATATTCGGCAAAGGCGCGGTCGTATTTGTCGTAGTTCGATTCATCTTTCACCAGCGTGGTGCGCGCCAGGTGGTAGAACTCGGTGAGATCAGGGCCTATCGTTTGCGCCTGGATCGCCTCGATCAGCAGCAGATGCTCGCGTATCGACACCGGCAACTGGTGGCGCCGCAACGTAAAGAAGAAATCAAGCAGCATGGCGGCAGCGCGCGTCCGCGCTAACGCGGCTGGCGTGACAAAAACACCAGACGCTCGAACAGATGCACATCCTGCTCATTTTTGAGTAATGCGCCATGCATCGGCGGAATGATCGACTTGCGATCCTTGGACCGGAGCAGCTCCGGTCCGATGTCCTCGGCCAGGAGGAGTTTGAGCCAGTCAAGGAATTCCGAGGTGGAAGGTTTCTTCTTCAAGCCCGGGGTCTCGCGCACCTCGAAAAATGACTCGAGTGCGGCACGCAGCAGCTCCTTGCGGATGCCGGGGAAATGTACCTCGACAATGCGCTCCAGGGTCTCTTTGTCGGGGAACCGGATGTAGTGGAAAAAACACCGGCGCAGGAATGCGTCGGGTAATTCCTTCTCATTGTTCGATGTGATGAAAACGATGGGTCGATGGCGGGCGCGAACCAGCTCGCGAGTCTCGTAGACATGAAATTCCATGCGATCGAGCTCGCGCAGCAGATCGTTGGGGAACTCGATATCGGCCTTGTCAATTTCATCGATCAGCAACACGACCGGGGTGTCGCTCGCAAAGGCTTCCCACAGCGTGCCGCGCACGATGTAGTTGGCAATGTCGTGCACCCGCGACTCACCGAGCTGTGAATCGCGCAGTCGCGATACCGCGTCGTACTCATACAGGCCTTGTTGCGCCTTGGTGGTTGATTTGACGTGCCACTCAAGCAGCGGCAGCCCGAGACTGGCGGCAACCTGTTCGGCCAGCATCGTCTTGCCGGTGCCTGGTTCACCTTTGACCAGCAGCGGGCGACGCAAGGTGATGGCGGCATTGACTGCCAATTTCAAATCATCGGTGGCTACATAGGAGCCGGAGCCTTCAAATCGCATGCCTTGCAGCCTCATTGGTTGGTCAGATTTTGCTCGTGCCAGGATGCACCGGCCATGTACCAATGCGATTGCGCCGAGCGGTCGCATGCGCCTCGCAACGGTGCGCGGGGCATTTCTTCAATGTGGTGATTATATTGACTTTGTTCAGGGAACATGTCTCGGGTACAATCGCCGACGACTTCGTAACCGGTCTCCTCGCGTGAAAAATTCTGCATTCATCCCAGGCGTTGTATTGGCGGCATTAGCGGCCGTTGCCACCGGCGTCTCGGCGCAAACGGCTGCTCTGCAAGGCAACGCGGAGGCGGCGCGCAACAAGAATTCCATGTGCATCGGTTGCCATGGCATTCCTGAATACCGCACCGCGTTTCCAGCGGTCTATCCGGTACCCATGATTGCAGGCCAGTCGCAAGGCTACATCGTGAGCGCACTCAAGGAATACAGGGCTGGCGAGCGCAGCCATCCGAGCATGCGTGGCGTTGCCGGCAGCCTTTCAGACCAGGACATTGCTGATCTGGCTGCCTATTATTCGGCTGGCAAAGCCAAGTAAACCCGCGATCCAAGTTTCCGGAGTGCCCCGTTCCATGTTCACGACTTTTTTCAAGACCCTGTTTTCGCAACGCGCTACCGCGCTGCTCGCCGCGGCGCTCAGCGCCGGTCTGATCGCGCCGGCGCAAGCGGCCGATATCGCTGCCGGTGCCGATAAGGCCAAGCAGGTCTGCTCGGCTTGCCACGGCCTCGATGGCCTCGGTGTGGCGGCATTTCCCGACTACCCGCGGCTGGCCGGCCAGCACGTCGAATATCTGCGTCAGGCACTTGGTCAATATCAATCCGGTGCACGCAAGAACCCGATCATGGGCGGCATGGCGAAGCCACTGACGGTTGACGAGATCGATAACGTGACGGCCTACTTCGCCTCACTGCCCGGCCCGCTCAAGGTCATTCGCTGAGCCGGGCAAAACGTGCTGAGCGCATCGGCGCTCAGCGGCGTGTCCAGCGGTCCTTCCTGCGGACAGCGCATGAGCGTAATGCGCGCCTGATCACCGGCGGGACGCGCGGCGCCTGAGGCTATCCAGATAGGTGTCGGCATCCGGCGCGGTGCCGTTGCGCTGCGCAGTCCACATCATCTCGCCCAGGCTTTCCATCGCAGCGTGCATTGCTTCGTGCATACCCAGCCGCGATCGCAGCGCGTCAATGGCACTGCGCACACCAGCGGGTTGATCAATCCCGTATTGCTCCTCCAGCGCCAGATGCATCGACAGATGCAAGAACGCGTTCGGCGTTGGCGTCTCAGGGTTTGCGCTGAGCGGCTCAGAGGCGCGCTCACCAAGCAGCGCGTGGTATTCGGGGTGATCGAGCAGAATGCCGATGGCAGTGGTCTCCAGGCCTTCCAGGAGGGCGTTACGTCTGTATTTTTGCCAGGTATCACGAAAAAA
The DNA here is from genome assembly GCA_903921325.1 of uncultured Pseudomonadota bacterium. Classification (GTDB taxonomy): domain Bacteria; phylum Pseudomonadota; class Gammaproteobacteria; order Burkholderiales; family SG8-39; genus CAIXPL01. Next base: position 67,164 of record CAIXPL010000026.1, on the reverse strand, counting down.
CGCGCGCACCTGGTCACGGGTCGGATTAAACATGGCATTAGTCCGGGCGGTGCGCGCCCGGGCGGACCGTACTGACACGGGGTGGGGTCTTGGCGCGATACTCGCATAGATCGGCAATCGAGCATCCCGGGCACTCAGGGGTGCGGGCCTTGCAGACATAGCGCCCATGCAGAATCAGCCAGTGGTGGGCATGCTGCATGAATTCCGCCGGTATGAATTTCACCAGGCGATCCTCGACCGCGCGCTCGGTTTTGCCGGGGGCGATGCCGGTGCGATTGGCCACCCGGAAAATGTGCGTGTCGACCGCCATGGTGGGTTGCCCGAAAGCCACATTGAGCACGACATTGGCAGTTTTGCGTCCTACACCGGGCAGCGCCTCGAGAGCAGCGCGGTCGGCCGGCACCTCGCCGCCGTGCCGCTCGATCAGCAGCGCTGCCGTGGCAATCAGATTGCGTGCCTTGCTGTGGTAGAGGCCGATGGTGCGGATATACGACTCAAGCCCCGCGACGCCCAGCGCAGCAAGGGCTGCCGGAGTGGAGGCAACCGGGAACAGACGCCGGGTGGCAATATTGACCCCTTTGTCGGTTGCCTGTGCTGACAGGATGACTGCCACCAGCAGCTCGAAAGGTGAGTCAAACAGCAGTTCTGTCCTGGGTTCGGCCTCGGCACGGCGCCAGCGCTCGAAGATTTCGCGACGCTTGTGCAGGTTCATCGTTGGTCGACACCGTGGGCTATCATTGCTCGAAAACGTGAATTCAACCCTTTCAGGGCTCGCTTCATTGCGTCAATCTCGCGGGAGAATCCACCATACAACCTTCAATGATCGCCTGGCTTCACGCCGACACGCCTTTCCCACCGCACGAGTTCGCGATGATCAGTCCGAACGGTTTGCTGGCGGCCGGCGGAGATTTGTCGGCTGAACGCCTGATTGAAGCTTACCGGAATGGCATCTTTCCGTGGTACTCCGATGGCGATCCGATTCTGTGGTGGAGTCCCGATCCGCGTATGGTGCTCGATCCGGCGAAGGTTCGGGTGTCCCGCTCACTTGCCAAGGTACTGCGCAATCGGTCCTATGAGGTGCGTTTTGACTCAGCGTTCGATCAGGTGATGGCGGCGTGCGCCGCACCGCGTCCCGGGCAGCAGGGCACCTGGATCACCCCGGAATTGCAACAGGCGTATCTCGGCTTGCATCGACTTGGCCACGCCCATTCGATTGAAACCTGGATCGACGGGGAACTGGCAGGCGGCCTCTATGGCGTTGCTCTGGGGGCGGTGTTTTTCGGTGAATCCATGTTCAGTCAGGTGCGCGATGCCTCAAAGATCGCGCTGGTGCACGCGGCACGCTATCTGCAACTGGCCGGATTCCGCATCATCGACTGCCAGATGCATACCGACCACCTGGAATCGATGGGTGCGCGCGAGATGGATCGTGACGGTTTCTTGCACCTGCTTGCGGAGTTGGTAGACTGCCGCAGGGATGCTGGTCGCTGGGAATATTCAAGTACCCGTCTGGATGTTCGGGCCGTCGGCGACTAGACTCCGACGCGTGTTATTTCTGATCTCCGGTCAGTGTCGAGCCAATGTCAAAACTCAACGATCTTCCGCACGCGGCGCTGCAGTTCTATGTGACTGCGCCGTACCCATGCAGCTATCTGCCGGGGCAGTATGCGCGCTCGCAGGTAGCCACGCCGAGCCATCTGATCGGCAACGATTTGTATGGCGATCTCGTTCGCTCAGGTTTTCGTCGCAGCGGCGTGTTCAGCTATCGGCCGCACTGCGATACCTGCCACGCCTGCCTTCCGGTGCGTATCGATTGCGAGCGGTTCGAGCCCCGTCGCTCGCAGCGCCGTGCGCTCAAGCGCCACGCCAATCTGCAGGCGAGCACGATGGGTTTGCGTTTTCGCATTGAACACTATGGCCTGTACCTGCGCTACCAGGCTGCGCGCCATGCCGGGGGCGGCATGGACCAGGACAGTCGCGATCAGTACTCGCACTTCTTGCTGCAAAGCCGGGTCAACACCCGCCTGGTCGAGTTTCGTGACAATGGCAATCTGGTGATGCTGAGCATCATCGACTTTTTGAGCGATGGCCTCTCATCGGTCTATACCTTCTACGATCCGCACCTGCAGGGCGCGAGCCTGGGCACCTATAACATCCTGTGGCAGATCGAACAGTGCCGCCAGATCGGATTGCGCTATGTCTATCTGGGGTATTGGATCAAGCAGAGTCGCAAGATGGCCTATAAAGCGCAGTTCGCCCCGATCGAGTGCTTTGTTGATGGCCGCTGGCAGGATCTGAGTGATCAAACCGCATCGGCCCCAAGCGAACCAGCATGATCGATGCGTCGACAGTGACTTATCGTGCCGAGCGCAGCGGCGAGTCAGACTCTCGCGGCGAGCGTCCTGGCGTGACCGATGAGTCGGTGGGAGTCTACCGGGCCGCACGTATCAACGAGGCAGACTGTATCGGTTGCACGTTGTGCATCAAGGCCTGTCCGGTCGATGCCATCGTGGGTGCCGCCCGCCGCATGCACAGCGTAGTCGAGGCATGGTGTACCGGCTGTGCGCTATGCGTGCCGCCGTGTCCGGTGGACTGCATCGTGTTGGAACCGGTCGCGCCATTGAGCGCCTGGGGCGCCGAGCAGGCTGAACGGGCACTTGCGCGGCATGAAGCGCGGGCGCATCGGCAGGCAAGGATGGCGCAGGTGGCACGCGCAATCGATCCGGCGCAGATCGTTCAGGGTGCCATTGAACGCGCGCGCCTGAATCGCGAGCGACGCGCGGCCGCACAGACAGCGCAGTCCTGACCGGGTCGGGTTTTGTGCCCGTGTCGGTGGCCGCTGCGGTGTGGGTGACGAGGTGCGCGCAAATGCGCCCGTCGCTTGTGTGGGGCCGATACTAGCGCAGCGGCGGCAAGACCCCGGTATGCAGGGGGAAATGTCCACGCGCACGGTCTTCGAAGAAATGCTTCAACGTGACTGACACGGTACGAAAGGCAAGCGTGTCCCAGGGGATGTCTTGCTCATGGAAAAGGGCCACCTCAAGACTCTCTACCCCGGGTGAAAAATCCAGATCGAGCAGTCGCGCCCGATAGTAGAAATGCACCTGATCGACCTGAACAATCGAATAGAGCGTGTACAGATCCAGAAGCTCGATGCGCGCATTGGCTTCCTCCAGGGTTTCCCTGGCACCGGCCTGCGCGGTCGATTCGCCGTTTTCCATGAAGCCGGCTGGCAGTGTCCAGAAGCCATGGCGTGGATTGATCGCGCGACGGCACAGCAGCACCTGGTCACCCCACACCGGTATCGTACCCACCACCATCTTGGGATTCTGGTAATGCACAGTGCCGCAACTTACGCACACATGGCGCGGACGGCTGTCGCCTTCAGGAACCTGCCAGGTAACCGGCTGGGCGCAACTGGAACAGAAATTCATCGATCGGCGGGTTGGCAGTGAAAAGCGGGTGGGGAGTGCGATTCGGCGCTGTGTCGCGCTGTTTCTATGATATCTCAAGGCGTGCGCAAGCCACCCCTGAGCGAGCGACCGGCACATGCCCGTAGTGCCCTGGTCAGGCTTGACTGGATGATGATCATGCCCCGCCGCCTGCGTGGCTTGGTCCCGCCGTCAGGAATCGAACCTGAATCCCACGCTTAGGAGGCATGTGCACTATCCATTGTGCTACGGCGAGTGGGGTGCGATTCTAACAAGCCAGGGTGACCGGCACCCAAAAGGATTCAATCGACGTCCGGTAACCCCGCGTTATGATCACGACGCGAAAACCAAAAGGTGAGGGGAGAGCATGAGCAATCGTATTTTGACAATGTTCGCGCGTCGGGCGACCACGCCCGCGTTCAGCGTGGCAGTCTTCACCACCACGGCGTGTGTGCTGGCCCTGCTGCAAGGCTGCGCGATGCCGGCGGGGTCTGCTGGCGAGAAAGGAACGGGCATGGCGGTCGCCGCAACCGGGCTTGAAACCGTGCGTGTCAACGTCTTTCGCGGTGCAAGCAATGCCCCGATTTACATGGCGATCGAAACCGGTGCGTTTGCCCGGCGCGGGATACAAACCGAGTTGCAGTTCACCCCCAGTTCGGATGCGCAACGCGATGGTCTTGCCAACGGGCGCTTTGAAATCGCCCACGCGGCCATCGACAACGCCATCGCCATGGTCGAAGGCGCCCACCAGGATGTGGTGATCGTCGCCGGTGGCGACGGTGGCCTCAATGAATTGCTGGTGCTGCCCGAGATCAATCGTCTGGCTGACCTGCGTAACCGTGTCTATGTGGTCGATGCGCCCACTACGGCCTATGCACTGATCGGGCGCAAGATGTTGAAGGATGTCGGTCTCATCGCCGGTCGTGACTACACGCTCTATCCGATCGGCGGCTCCGAGGCGCGCACGCGTGCGTTTGAGACGGCCAATGGCGCAGCGACGCTGCTGAATCCGCCGTGGAATTTCATAGCGCGGGATCGCGGTGCCAAAAGCCTTGGGCGCACCATCGATCTGTACGGTCCCTACCAGGCTGGCGGTGTCTTTTTGCAGCGCGCCTGGGCGCGGACGCACTCAGCGTTGCTTGTGCGCTATCTGGCGGCCTACATCGAGGGCTGCCGAGCGGCGATGGACCCGGCGCAGCACGACCGGGTGATTGAGGTGCTCAAGCGCGAACTCAAGCTCGATTCTCGCATTGCCGATCTGACCTATCGCGATCTGATGATGCCGGGTCACGGTTTGTCACGCGACTGCTCCATCGATCAGGCAGGACTGCGCAATGTGCTCGCTCTGCGCGCAGACATCGAAGGGCAGTGGGGCGGGGTGGCCCCCGGCCCGGAGCGCTACGTCGATTTGAACTACTACGATCAGGCGATTGCTTTGGTGCGCTAAACAGCGCGGCCCGCTGCCGGGCCGCGCTTGTTGCTTACGCTTTGGCGGCGTACTTGCCGGTGAGCTGCGGCGTGGTAACTGGCTGCAGATTCTTCTCTGCGCGCTCAAGCCGCGTCTCGCGCGCCCAGGTGCGCTTCAGATCATCGCGAATCTTGATCATCAGGCGGCCCATGCCTTCGACTTCCAGCTCCACGGTGTCGCCATCCTGGAACGAATTGAGGCCGCGGTGGTTGGTGCCGGTGGGGATCACGTCGCCAGGCGACAGATCATGGATTGAACTCACCCACTCGATGCAGCGCGGGATCTTGTGCGCCATATCGCTGGTATTGAAGTTCTGCTTCAGCACGCCGTTGTTCCACAGGCGCACTTGCAGATTCTGCGGATCGGCCACTTCGTCAGCGGTGACCAGGAACGGGCCCATTGGCGCGAAGGTTTGCCGCGATTTCATCTGATAGAAGGTGTTGCCGGCCGGGGGCAGTCCGCGCGCCGAACCGTCGATGAAATTCACATATCCGAAGATATAGCTCATCGCATCGGCTGCCGCCACGTTCGAGGCGTGCTTGCCGATCACCAGGGCCAGCTCGGCTTCACCCTCAAAAATGGTGGCCGGGACATCGGGCAGCACCATGGTGTCGCCCTGACCGATCACCGCGTTGGGTGACTTGTGGAAGGCATTGATCGGAGCGGGCTCCTTCAACGTGCCGTCTTCCATGTAGTTCACTGCCATGCAATCGATATTGCCCGGTTTGGGCAGCGGCGGACGAATGCGCACCGACGCAAGCGGGACGCCTTCGGCGGCGGCGACAGCGGCTTCGATCTTCGGCCGGTACTCGGCAAAGCGCTCGATCAGGCCATTGATCAGATTGTGCGGGCCGGTATGGGGAATGTCTTTCACCACAGCCGACACATCGACTACGCGGTCACCTTTCAGGATGCCGAGCTTGAAATCATCAAAATACAGGATCTTCACCGGGGAGCCTCCACTTGATTTTCGGAGGCCGCAGTGTACTCCGGGCGCTCCCCCTCGTGTCGCCCGCAGGCACTACAATGATCGGATGCCGACTTTGCTGCCACCCTCTACAGTTGATGCACCCGCGATCAGCGCGGTGGGTGATGTCGGGCCATTGCCGCAGGACGCGCGGCAATGGTCGCGCGGGTGGACTGTCGCGGGGCTGGTCGTGCTTGCACTTATTCTGGCCGTGGCTTTTGATGCCTGGCTGAGTCCAAACATGCTGCTCGAACTCTCAAGCCTGATGCTGTGCTCGTGAGCCCGCTGCGCACATGATGCAAAGCGTGTCGGTGCAGGAGAATTGGAACTTCCGATGATGGTGGGTGCCCAAATCCATTAAACTGCGCAACGCGCTGTAATGCCTTTCGTTGGCATGCCAGGCGCCTGTGGCTTCGGTGCCATGCGCCGCGCTCATTCCTGGAGGGCCCAATGGCTCATTCGCTTCCCCGTGGCAGCATCGTGGCGATCGTCACGCCGATGTTTGAAGATGGCCGGCTCGATCTGGCCCGCTTTCGTGCGCTGATTGACTGGCATATCGCCGAAGGCACGGACGGCATCGTTGTGGTCGGTACCACCGGCGAGTCGCCCACGGTTGATTTTGATGAGCACAAGCACCTGATCCGGGTGGCGGTCGAGCATGCCGCGGGTCGCATTCCGATCATTGCCGGCACCGGGGCCAATTCGACGGCAGAGGCGATTGAACTCACCGAGTCGGCCAAGAAGGCGGGGGCGCAGGCGTGCCTGTCCGTCGTGCCCTATTACAACAAGCCAAGCCAGGAAGGGCTGTACCGGCACTTTCGCGCGATAGCCGAACGGGTCGATCTGCCAATGATTCTGTACAACGTGCCCGGCCGTACGGTGGCCGATCTGCACAATGACACCGCTGTGCGACTGGCCGAGGTACCCAATATCGTCGGACTGAAGGACGCCACCGGCAATATCGAGCGTGGTACAGACCTGCTGCGCCGTCTGCCAGCCGGTTTTCGGCTCTATAGCGGGGATGATGCGACCGCCCTTGCCCTGATACTGCTTGGGGCGCACGGCGTGATCTCGGTCACAAGCAACGTGGCACCACGGGCCATGAGCGAATTGTGTGCAGCAGCAGCTGCTGGCGACATTGCGCGCGCGCGGCAGATCAACGATCGCTTGCTCGGATTGCACACGCGACTCTTTGTCGAGGCCAATCCGATTACGGTGAAATGGGCCGTGGCCGAACTGGGTTTGATTGAGAATGGCATTCGACTGCCGCTCACCCCGCTTGCTTCGCAGTACTACGACACGGTGCGCGAGGCCATGCGCCAGGCCGGTGTCGGGGTTACCGCGGGTGCCACGTTGCGTGTCGTTGAAGGACGCTCGGCATGATCAAGGTGTCTATGAAGCGCGCCGCGGTGCTACTGGCGGCGGCTGCCTTGGGCGGATGCCTGAGTTCGGGCCCCAAGACCCCTGAGTACAAATCAAAGGATCTCGCGCCCGGCCCGTCACTGGAAATACCGCCTGATCTCACCCGGCCAGGGCGCGACGATCGTTATCAGGTACCAGAGAGCCCCACTGCCGGTCGCCCGAATAGCGCAACCGCTTCCACCAGCGCCCAGGGCGCGGTGACCCCGCGGGTTGACCCTAACGAACCGGTGGTGCTGCCCGAGTTCGGACCCTTGCATATGGCACGCGCGGGCTCCGAGCGCTGGCTGGTGGTGCCGATTCCAGTGGAAAAGCTGTGGCCCGTGGTGCGTGAGTTCTGGCAGACCAACGGGTTCTTGCTGAAGGTCGAGTCGCCGGAGACCGGCATCATGCAAACCGACTGGGCAGAGAACCGGGCCAAGCTTCCCTCGGGCCTGATTCGTGATTTGCTGGGCCGCTATCTCGATTCGATTTACTCCACGGGCGAGCGCGACATGTTTCGGGTGCGCCTGGAGCGCGGCGATGACCCGGCGACCAGCGAGGTGTTTTTTAGCCATCGCGGCATGGTGGAGACCCTCACCACCACCAATCTGGGCAATGAAGGGCAGACGATCTGGCAGCCCCGGCCCAATGACCCGTCGCTTGAAATCGAGTTCTTGCGGCGCCTGATGTTGCAGCTGGGTGCGACGGAGGCCAAGGTACAGGCGGTGGTGGCCGAGGGCGCCGTCGTTGGCTCGGACCGTGCGCAAATTCTCAAAGACAACGCTGGCGTCGCGGCTCTGATGGTCAATGAGCCACTCGATCGTGCCTGGCGCCGGGTTGGATTGGTGCTCGATCGGGCTGGTTTTTCGGTGGAAGATCGTGATCGCGCCAACGCGGATTATTTTGTGCGCTACCTCGATCCGGCACTCGATGAAGAGGCACAGAAAAACAAAGGATTCCTGTCCTCTTTGGCATTCTGGCGTTCCGATCCCAAGGCAGCGAGCGAGCAGTTTCACATTCAGTTGATCAGCCGCGGCGACCAGGGCACCGAAGTAAGGGTTGTGAGTAAAGAGGCCAAGACAGCGGATGCAAACGCCACGGCTGCCACCGCGCGGCGCATCGTTGCGCTGCTCTACGAGCAATTGAAATAGGCTTGATCAACGCGCCTCGACCGCTGCCTGCGTAATGCTCAGGTTCGCTTCGCTGGCAAGCGGTAGTGGTGGTAATGCACTGGTGGTTGAGTGCGGGGCAACCCGCGTGATGCTCGATTGCGGGCTAGGGGTGCGTCAGACTGAGACGCGGCTCGCCCAACTCGGATTGCAACCGGGTGACATCCAGGCGATTGTGGTCACCCACGAGCATCAGGATCACGTCGGTGGGGTGCTTGCATTTGCGCAGCGCCATGGCACCAAGGTCTATGCCACCTGGGGTACGCAGCGCGCTGCCGCATTGGATGCGGCTGCGCTGGCGATCGAACTGATCGACAGTCATGTCGAATTTTCAATCAGCAACTTGCAGATTGTGCCGATGCCGGTGCCCCATGATGCGCGCGAACCGGTTCAATTCGTGTTCTCCGATGGTCAACGTCGCCTCGGGGTCCTCACGGACACGGGAGCACCGACTGCGCACATCAGCGCCTGCCTGAGCGGGGTCGATGCGCTGGTGCTTGAGTGCAATCATGACCTGGACATGCTCGAGCAGGGTGGCTACCCGGAGTGGCTCAAACGGAGAGTCGGCGGCCCCTTGGGTCACCTGAGCAATCGGCAGGCGGCGCAGTTGCTGGCGTCCATCGATCATTCGCGGCTGCAACACCTGGTGGCCGCCCACCTCAGTGCATCAAACAATTCACCGACCCTTGCGCAGAGCGCCTTGGCAGGGGTGATTGGATGCCAACCTGGCTGGATCGGTGTTGCCGATCAGAAAACAGGACTGGCTTGGCGCGAGGTGCGCTAGTCACGCCGTGCCGGCACAGTCATTCAGCACGGCGCGACTGGTTACATCTGCTTACTTCTTCATTGCATCTTTATTGGCATCAGCAGCCGGGGCCATCGCATCAGCGGGTTTAGCCATCGCGTCAGCGGGCTTGGCAGCATCGGTCGCCGGAGCCATTGCATCGGCTGGTTTGGCAGCGTCAGTCGCCGGGGCGGTTGCGTCGGTGGCCGGAGCAGGAGCGGCGGCAGCGGGCGCAGGCGCTGGTGCAGGAGGGGGCGCGTCCTTGCTGCAAGCAGCCAGGCCGAGTGAAATGAGGAAGGCGGCGGCGAGTACGGTCGATTTCATTCTGGGAATCCCATGTCAAAGAGGTGGTGCAACGGACCTGAACGCCCCGTTCTGAATGCGGGGGGCGGTAAGGGTCGCTCATTATAACAGTGGCCTATATGACTATTCGACGTGCGACACATTGTTACGCCGCTGTGCCATGGCCTAGTTCACCATCGCAATAACGTGCATATAACCATTCGTAGAGCGTGCGAGGCGCGGCACCCGTTGGTTGGCGATCGGCCAGCGCAACCATCCAGGCCCGCTCGCTGCCGGACATGCGGTGGGCAACACCATTCAGATAGATCGACTGGTTGTCATAGAGAAGTATCGAACGTGGATCGAGAACGATGCCGCACTGCTGCACACGGCGCCGGAACGCGGCTGCGCTGAGGGCCGCATGCGGTGCGGTGAAGATCACATTGGGCTTCGGAGTGCTCAAGTGGAGTCCGGCAAAATGGGCCACCGTTCGGGCGTCCCAGCGCAGTTGGCGCACGGCGCCCGCAACCCAGCGGTTCAAGTCTGCCGGCATGCGCCCCGGATGGTCCGTTGCGCCTCGCCCGGGATCTGAAAAGCGCTCATCCAATGCCGGCATTTCATCCAGGTGATCGGCCAGATGATCAAGAAAGCCATGAGCGATTTCACGCGCGCTGGGGGCGCGAAAGCCCACCGAGAAGGTCATGCACCGATCAACCGCCACACCGTCGTGCGCGTAGCGTGGCGGCAGATAGAGCATGTCTCCGGTCTCGAGGATCTGGTCGGCACTGGGGCTGAATCGGCTGAGAATCTTGAGTGGCTGGTCGGGGTCCAGTACGAGTCTTTTCTGCGTGCCATAGCGCCAGCGCCGCCGCCCAGGGCCTTGCACGAGAAAAACGTCGTAGGAATCAAAATGCGGCCCTACGCCCCCCTCTGGGGCCGCCAGACTCACCATCACATCGTCCAGACGGACCTGAGGAATGAAGCCGAAGCAGTCACGCAGGCGCCGCGCCTCGGGCTGGTGGTGATCAAGACCCTGCACCAGCAAAGTCCAGTGCGTCGCGGGCAAGCGGCGCAAGCGGGCGCGCGTAAACGGGCCGTGCTCCAGGCAATAGCGCGAGCCTTCGCGCACGACCAGCCGTGATTCGACGTCGTCCTGGCACGCCAGCTGAAACAGGCGCGCCTCGCTCACAATGCTGCCTGCCTCTGCGCAGACTTGGCGCAACAGCATTGCCTCGCGGTGCCACTGCTCGCGCATGAAACGCTCGGCACTGATCCCTCCCAGGATGGTGTGTGCACCAGCGCGGCGGATTCGGGCGGTCATGGTGGCTTGTGACTCCTGCGTGTCATGCGTACGGGAAGCTTAATCGAACGAAGTGGTTTAGAATCGACCTTGCAGCGCAGGGCTTCTTTTACCTGAATAAACGACACTGACTATCGTGAATATTTCCAAGGACTCAGTCGTATCCCTCGAGATTGAAATCTGGGATTTGTACGGTAATCAGCTTGAAGCCTCGGCTGAGCCGCTGTCCTACCTGCATGGCGGGTATGACGAGATCTTCCCAGCCGTCGAGGCGGCCCTTGAGGGCAAGAGCACCGGCGCGGCCGTCGAGGTCGAACTCGAGCCCGAAGACGCATTTGGCGACTATGACGATGAGTTGGTGCGCCTGGCGCCGCGCGACGCATTTCCAGAGGTCCTTGAGGTCGGCATGCAGTTCGAGGGTGTGCCCGGTGAAGAGGATGACGATGACTCGATTTATACCGTCACCGACATCGCCGATGGCAAAGTCGTGCTCGATGGCAATCATCCGCTCTCGGGCATCGCAATCAAATTCTGTTGCAAGGTGATTGCGGTGCGGCCCGCCACGGTCGATGAGATCGATCGCGGCCAACCCGACGAAATCGATGAGCTACCGGTCCGCGTATTGCACTGATTGGTCGCGCAACGAGAGTTCATGCACGCTTTTGCGGTTCTCGCGCTAGACAGAGTCGGCCGATTGCGCTGATCCTAGCGCCGATAAATGATCTAGAACCGATCAGGAGACCAGCATGAACGGTGCTATTCAAATGGTGACCCAGGCAGTGACCTTGCTTGTGGTCATTGGCTTGGTGCTTGCCGTGGTGTACTTTTTTGTACGCGACGTTACTCAGAAAAAGCATTCGATCTTGCGCAATTTCCCGGTGGTCGGGCATCTGCGCTATTTCTTTGAATCGCTTGGTGAATATTTCCGCCAGTATTTCTTCCTTAACGATCGGGAAGAAATGCCCTTTAACCGGGCCACCCGCGGCTGGGTTTATCGCCTGGCCAAGGACGAGGGCGGCATCATCGGTTTTGGCTCGACCTACAACATCGACGAAGCCGGCGCACTGATTTTTGTAAATGCCCCTTATGCGGTGCTGGAAGAGGACCGCCTGCCGACGCCACCGCGGGTGATCGGTGAGGGCTACTGCCGGCAGCCGTTTACCGCGCGATCCATGGTCAATGTGAGCGCGATGAGCTTTGGTGCCATTTCTGCCCCTGCGGTGCGTGCCCTGTCGCGCGGCGCCGCTGAGGCTGGCTGCTGGATGGATACTGGCGAGGGCGGGTTGTCGCCCTACCATCTGGAAGGTGGCTGCGATGTCATCATGCAGATGGGTACGGCGAAGTACGGCATGCGTGACCATGCCGGCCACTTGTCGATCAGTCGCATACGCGAGCTGGCCGCGCATGATTCGATCCGCGCCTTTGAAATTAAATTGTCGCAAGGTGCGAAACCGGGCAAGGGTGGCGTACTGCCAGCGGCCAAAGTGACGGACGAGATTGCCCACATACGAGGCATTCCGGCGCATCAGGATTCAATCAGCCCGAACCGGCATCCCGATATTGCCAATGTCGATCAACTGCTCGATCAGATCATGCATCTGCGTGAACTGACCGGCAAACCGGTCGGCATCAAGACTGCCGTCGGTGGCCGTTACTTTGCCGAAGAACTGTGCGAAGCCGTTTTGCGTCGCGGCCTGGACAGTGCGCCTGACTTCCTGGTGATTGACGGGGGCGAAGGCGGCTCGGGGGCGGCGCCGCAAGCACTTGCCGATCACGTCGCGCTCTCCATCTCCGAAGCCTTGCCGCGGGTGGTCGATGCGTTGCTGGTGGCTGGCCTGAAAGACCGGGTGAGTGTGGTTGCCTCAGGCAAGCTGATTACGTCCGCCAAGGCAGCCTGGGCGATTTCAGTCGGTGCTGATTTTGTAAACACGGCCCGCGGGTTCATGTTCTCGCTCGGTTGCATCCAGGCCATGCGCTGCCACATGAACACCTGCCCGGTTGGCGTCACCACGCACAACCCCCGATTGCAGCGCGGTCTGGTGGTCGAGGAGAAATACCTGCGCGTTGCCAATTACGCCACTGGCATGAACCGCGAAATCGACATGATCGCGCATTCCTGCGGTTTGCGTCACGCCCGCGAGTTGCGCCGCCATCATGTGCGCATTGTTCAAGGGCCAGGCCACAGCGAGGCCTATTCGACACTGTTTCCCTATCCGAATTCGGAGCGCATGCAGTACGCCGAATGACGAGTCAGTCTGATGCCTGCAACTCACCAGAGGCAGGCGTCCGATTGATCTGTCAGCCTGAGGCCTGCTACGAATCAACCGCAATCGTCCGACTGATTTGCTAGGCTGATGCCTGCAACTCACCGCCGGCAGCGGTCCAATGCCGGCTGTGAAAGCGCGCGACGCCCGGGCGATGCGCGATACTGACCACGGTGGTGTCAGGCAGGTCGTCCTGTAGCCGTTGATACAGCGCAGCTTCCGCAGTCTCATCGAGTGAGGCGGTTGCCTCATCCAGAAACAACCAATCAGGACGCAGTAACAAGGCGCGGGCGATCGCCAGGCGTTGCTGTTCGCCCAGACTCAATTGCATTGACCAGTTGGCCTCGGCATCGAGCGAGCCAGCGAGGCGATCAAGGCCCACTTCATGCAGGATCATGGCCAGGTGTTCATCGCTGTAAAGGTCAGTCGGTTCAGGGTAGGCGACGGCCTGGCGCAGAGTGCCGATCGGGATATAAGGCTTTTGTGGCAGAAACAACATGCGCGCGCCTGCCGGAATGTCGATGTGACCACGCGCGAATGGCCAGATGCCGGCAAGCGCCCGAAAGAGGGTGCTTTTGCCGCTTCCTGATGCCCCGGTGAGTAGCACCCGGTCGCCGGCGCGCAGGGTAAACGCGCTGTTGGCAATGACCGATCGTCCGTCTGGCAATCCGATGATCAGCCCGCTGCCGCTGATAGCTCTGGTGCCGTTGATGCCGTTGGCAGCGGCCTGCGGATGCATGGTGAGACCACTAGCGGACTGTGCGTCGTAGGCGGCATCGAGGGCATCATGAAATACCAGCAGACGGTCGACGCTGGCCTTCCATTGCGCCAATTCAGCATAGCTGGTGACAAACCACGAGAGCGATTCGCGCACCTTGTCAAAAGCCGAGCTGATCTGCACCAGCTGGCCCAGCGTGATGCTGCCGGAGAAGTAGCGGCCGGCCGCTACCCAGAAAGGAAAAATGATGGCGATCTGCGCATAGCCGACAGTAAAAAAGCGCAGGCGCTTGGTGTAGCTGATGAGTGCCCACCAGTTTGACCTCACTTGGGCAAATCGCTGCTTGCTCTGGCTCGCCTCGATCGCCGCCCCATGGTAGAGCGCTACACCTTCGGCGTTCTCGCGCAGGCGCATCAATCCGAATCGAAAATCTGCTTCACGGGTCTGTTGCTGGTTGGCCAGGCGCACCAGTGGCCGGCCGAGGACATAGGTCACGGCGCTACCGGCCAGCGCATACAGGATGGCGGCCCAGACCATATAACCCGGCAGCGTGATCGCATGGCCCGAAACGGCGACGCTGATTGGCCCGGATGCCACCCACAGAATGCCGATGAAGGACACCAGAGTGACCAGGGCATTGAGTAGGCCGAGTCCCAGCGACAGCACGCCGCTCGTGAAATCGCGCACGTCTTCGGCAATGCGCTGGTCTGGGTTGTCGGTATGCCGTTCCAGTTCCAGCCGGTAGAAGGTATTTCGATCGAGCCAGATCTCGCTATAGCGCTCGGTCAGCCAGGCGCGCCAGCGCATCTGCAACTGGCTTTGCAGGTAATGCTGGTAGACCGAGGCCGCAATCATGATGGCGGCCAGCAAGCAGAAATAGCGCAGCAGGACCCAGAAATCGGCTTCTTGCTTGTCTTGCAGTGCATTGTAGAAATCCTTCTGCCAATCGTTGAACAACACCTCCATGTAGACCATGAACAGGGTCAGTACGACGCTCGCAATGAGCAAGCCGCGAGCGATCCAGCGCTCCTCGGATGTCCAATAGGGGTGCGCAAGTGACCAGGCCCGTGCGATGAAACGACGGCCTGTCACTTTAAGAGTAAGCGGTTTGGTCATGGCAGCGATGCTCTTCGATGGCAGTTGGGTTTTTCGACATCCAGTGCGCGGTTCGCTCGCCGGCGGCTACTGCCTCGCAGCGTGGCTACTGGGTCACAGTGTTGCTACTGGGTCACAGTGTTGCTACTGCATCGCGGCGTTGCTGCCGCCGCGATGCTTGTTTATTGGCAAGTATCCGCCGTGGCCGTACCAAGGTAATGGCGTGCAAGCTGCGCGCGCGCGGCCAGACTCACATCCGAGGCGCTGAAACCGAATGGCCCCAGTTGCGCAGCACAAGCGTCACCCGCGGCGCCATGCAACCAGGTGGCAAGGTAAGCGGCGTCGGCGGCACCAAGTCCCTGACCCAGCAAGGCCAGCAGCATGCCGCTCAGCACATCACCCATGCCGGCGCTGGCCATGCCCGGGTTGCCCGAACCATTGATCGCATAATCACCATCCGGGCGGCACAGGACGCTGCCATTCCCTTTGAGAATCACGTGAGCGTTGTAGCGCTGTGCGATGGCGCGCGCCGCCGCGATGCGGTCAGACTGGACGATATGCGTAGCACTGCCGAGCAGACGCGCTGCTTCGGCCGGATGCGGTGTAAGCAGGGTGGGTTGCAAGCGCGCCGCCAATTGATTCGCGAGGGCGGGCGAGCATGCGATCAGATTGAGGGCATCGGCGTCGATCACCAGAGGGCAGGGCTGTGCAAGACTTGCTTCCAATGCGCGCTTGGCGCCAAAGGACAGGCCGCAGCCAGGGCCAACCGCGATCGCGCTGGCGCTCTCAATCGCGCGCATCACGGGCACCAGCATCAATTCGGGCATCAGCGGATCAACGCTGGGACCTTGGCGATCGAGCAGACCGACCAGCACCTTGCCTGCGCCCAGGCGCGCGGCGGCGCGACCGGCGAGCAGTGCGGCTCCCACCATGCCGGCGGCGCCACCCACCAGGGCGAGTGTACCGGCGTTGCCCTTGTGGAAATTGCCGGGTCGCGGCGGCGGGACCAGTTGCAGCACTCGTGCATCAATCCAGTCGCCAGGGGTCGCTGGCAGCGCTGCAGTGCGTTGCTGACTACCGGCACGGTGTGCTGATGTCATTGAGTGATTGAGGCCGCCCCTGACGGCCAGGTCGTCTGTCGGCGTCCACGCATCGAGGCCCAGGGAGTCGACCACGATGCGCCCACACAGATCGGGGCCATCCAGGGTGAGCAACCCCGGCTTTCTTGCAATGAAGGTGATCGTTTCGGTGGCGCGAATGGCGCCGCCCAGCACGACGCCGCAATCGGCGTCCAGGCCACTGGGGATGTCTAGCGCGAGTACCGGCGCGCACTGCGCATTGACAGATTCGACGAGCGCGGCAGTTGGTCCGCTCATGGCTCGGGTGAGACCGATGCCGAATAATCCGTCAATGATGAGTGCGGGGGCAGCGCCGGGCCACTGCGCCGACAGGGTGCCACCGGTGGCTTGCCAGGCGAGCGCTGCGGCGTGTGCATCCGCAGGCAGTTTGGCCGCATCGCCCTGCATCATCACGTCAACTGCCACGCCACTGGCGCGCAGTACCCGTGCCGCAACGAGCGCATCGCCGCCATTGTTACCGGGCCCGGCGAGGGCGAGGACCCGCCCACCGCGCTCACCAAGCAGGGCAAGCGCGCGCTGCGCTGCCGCGTGTCCCGCGGCCTGCATCAGCGCGCCGGGTGCCCGTTGCGCGATCCCCGCTACTTCGATTGCGCGGATCTGAGCGACTGTGCAGATTGGATCAAAGCGCGGCCTGGGTGCGTTCATGCGCTAATTGGGCCAACCACGATAAGACTTGGCTGCATTCATGCGCTAGTGGATCCAGTCACATTGCGTCCAGGCTGCGTCGCAGGGCAAATGAATCGGCTCGCTGTCGGACCGCGCGGTGCGCATGCGCTAATGACTGGCCCGATAGTCACGCAGCACGGTATCGCCGACTGCACCGGCAGTTTTCACCCATTCGGCCGTCATGATCTCACCGACTTTGGCCAGATCGGCTTTCAACTGGGCGCTGGGCGCGGCAACCTGCATGCCCTTGGCGGCAAGCTGCTCGGTGTACCAGCGATCCTTTTCCATGCTCAGCGCCCAACCACGCTGCTCAGCATCCGAGGCTGCGGTCAACACCGCCTTTTGCACCGCCGGACTCAGGGCATCGAACGCGCGTTGGTTCACCAGCACAGCGTTACGTGGCAGCCACGCCTTGGTGTCGTAGAAGTACTTCAGACTCTCGAAGGTCTTGGTGTCATAGCCGGTAGCCGATGAAGAGATGTAGCTTTGCACCACTCCCGTGGCCAGGGCTTGCGAGAGCTCGGCGGCTTGGATCGTTACTGGCTGTGCTGACAGCAGCTCGGCAATGCGGGCGGTGGCAGGGTTGTACGCACGCCACTTGAGGCCTTTCAGATCGGCCGCGGAGGTCAGGGGTTTCGCCGAGAAAATGCCTTGTGGTGGCCACGGTGTCTGGAACAGCAGGCGTATGCCCTGGCTCGCCAATTTTTTCTCCAGTGCGGGCCGCGATGCGCGCATCAGTCTGGCGGCATCGGCATAGCTGGTAGCAAGGAAGGGGACTGAATCCAGACCAAACAGCGGGTCTTCATTGGCATGCGAGGACAGCAGAATCTCACCGGCTGGCACCTGTGCGGTTTGCACACCGCGCTTGATCTCGGGCATTTTGAGCAGGGACGCGTTCGGGTGGACTGTGATCTTCAATTGCCCGGCGGTGGCGTGATCGACATCCTTGCTGAACAGTTCAATGTTCACCGTGTGAAAGTTCGACAGCGGGTAGCCGGTGGGTAGATCCCAGTGAGTTTGCGCGCGCGCAGGCACGCTGATGGCGAACGCGAGCACCGCCATCCACACGCTCAGCGCGCAGGCGCGGGCAAGGTGGGTGAGAGGATGCGCGGGGTGCCCCGGCAGGGTGAGGCAGGCTGGCGTCATGTGAAAGTCTCCAGAAGAGGACGGCGAGGTGGGCGGCAAAGAAGGACGGCGAAGTGGGCGGCAAAGAACGTGCAAGTCTAGTGGTTCGGCGGAGCGTTCGTACTCATCAGTACATCGGGGGCCCAGGTGACGATCACCGGGAATATCGTGATGATCGCAATGGCCACGACCAACAACCAGAAAAACGGCAGCGCGGCGCGCGCGACGTACAGGCTGTCGCGCCCGCTCATGGTCTGCAAGACAAACAGGTTGAAGCCAACGGGCGGCGTTACCTCGGCAATTTCAACCAGCATTACGATAAAAATGCCAAACCAGACGAGGTCAAAGCCAGCCTGCTGCACCATCGGAATGACGATCGCAGTGGTAAGCACGATCATCGAAATGCCATCCAGAGCGGTGCCTAGAATGATGTACACCACGGTGAGCGCAGCGATCAGCATGAAGGGCGACAGACCGAGCGAACCGACCCATTCGGCCAGGCCACGTGGAATGCCGGTAAAGCCCATGGCCTTGGTGAGCAACGCGGCCCCGGCCAGAATGAACATGATCATGCAGGACAAGCGCATGGTGCCGATCAGGCTGTCGCGCAGCCCGGCCCAGGTGAGCGATCCGCCCCACCATGCAATCAGCAGCGAGCCGAGCACGCCATAGGCCGCCGCTTCGGTGGCGGTCGCGTAGCCGGCCACCAGCACCCAGACGACGAACCCGATCAGCGCCAGACAGGGGATCAAACGACGCGAGGCGTACATCCGTTCACCAAAGCGCATCTCGATGCGATCATTGGGGGTGAGTTCGGGATGGCGCAACGCCCAGATCGCGATATAGCCCGAATACAGCAGCATGATCAACGCGCCTGGCAGAAAGCCGGCGAGGAAGATCTTGATGATCGATACGTCAGCAGCCACAGCATAGACCACCATGGTGATCGAGGGCGGAATCAGGATGCCCAGGGTGCCCGCCCCGGCGAGCGAGCCGAGGCAAATGCGCTCGTCATAGCCGCGCCGTTTCAGTTCCGGCAGGGCCACCTTGGCGATCATCGCGCAAGTGGCGGCCGAGGACCCCGAGACTGAGCCGAACAGGCCGCAACCCAGAATGTTCACATGCATCAATCGGCCTGGCAGCCAGCCTATCCAGGGCGACAAGCCTTCGAACATCTCTTCGGACAACTTGGTACGAAACAGAATTTCACCCATCCAGATGAACAGCGGCAGCGCGGCCAGTTCCCAGGAGTTCGTTGTGCTCCAGAACGCAGTAAACAGATTGGCTGCCGGTGGGCTGTGGGTGAAAAAGGCAAGGCCAAACCAGCCGGTGATTGCGAGCGCGATGGCGATCCAGACGCCGCCCGCAAGCAGTACCAGCATCACCCCGAGCAGGATCGCGGTAACGACGAGGGCGCTCATACGCTTTCTCCGAATTCACCGCGCGCCAGACGCTCGGCGGCGGCCTGCCGGTAGTGCGGAATCTGGCCGCGCAGTACGCAGGCGAGCTCATCGATCAGCGCGACAAACAGCATGAGTACGCCGACCACCACCGAGGTCTGCGGAATCCAGATCGGCACGATGACCAGGCCCTGCGACAGTTCATTCATCTGGTAGCTCTGCCAGACAAAGTCGCTCACCGCGTAGAGCGCATAACCACAAA
This sequence comes from uncultured Pseudomonadota bacterium, assembly GCA_903921325.1. Taxonomy (GTDB): domain Bacteria; phylum Pseudomonadota; class Gammaproteobacteria; order Burkholderiales; family SG8-39; genus CAIXPL01. Next base: position 47,693 of record CAIXPL010000026.1, on the reverse strand, counting down.
ATACGATCGCTATGAGCAGGACCACGATCTCGGTGCGCCGCTGCCAGCGCTCTGACATTGCGTCGATCCACAGGCCGACCCGCACCATGTCGCCACTGCGCAGCGTATGTGCCAAACCCAGAAAGGCCGAGGCTGCGCACAACCAGGCCGAGATGTCATCGGCGCCGCGCACCTGGATGCCAAGCTCGCGGCTGCCTGATTGCACCAGCATCAGTATGAAAATGCCGGCAATGGAGAGCGCCGCCCCCCACCCGCCGAGCAGATAAAAGCGATCAAGCCAGGGGCGCAAACTGAAGCTGCCAGACATCGGGCATTTATCCTGAATGAGTTAGCAAAGCGCGTACGTGTGCCGCGATGGCGAGCGATGCGGTCAGCCCCGGGGATTCGATCCCGTGCAGGGTCACCAGACCTGCTACGCCATGTTCGCGCGGTCCCTGAATCATGAAATCGGCAGCCGGCTCCTCGGGTGCGTGGATCTTGGGGCGAATGCCGCTATAGGCAGGCAGCAGATCCCCATCGTGCAGCCCGGGCCAGTACTTGCGCACTTCGCCATAAAAGCGCTCGCTACGCGCTGCATCCACAGCATAGTCGATTCTATCGATCCACTCTACATCCGGCCCGAATCGCGCCGCCCCAGCCAGGTCGAGCGTCAGATGTACGCCCAGTCCACCGGGCTCGGGTACCGGATAGATCAACCGCGAGAAAGGCGCGCGTCCGCGCAACGAAAAATAGCTTCCCTTGCACAGGCGGGCTTCGGGTATCCGGTCAGGCAACAGGCCGTTGATCGAGCGCGACAACGCTACGGCGCCCAGTCCGGCGACGCCCGCACCAGCCACGACCACATCGAGCGTGTCGGTCATTGTTCCTGTGCAATATCGATCAGCGGGACATCAATCAGGCGAAGTCCAAGCGGGCGACCAGCATTCGGGCGACGAGCATTCGGGCGGCCAATCAGGCGACGACTGGCAGGAGTTCCATGACATAGCGATGCTGCAACGTGCGCCCGCTGAGCGGATCCGCAATTTCCAGTTCCCATGAGGTTGCCGGCCGCACACCACCGATGGCACCAAGGGTGCCGCAACTCATCATTGTGCGTTCGGGCAATTGCGCCGCCCCGGCACAGTAACGCGGCACCAGGTCCGCGGGCGGACGCATGGCGGCGAGCGCGCCTTGCTGATAGAGCACCCGTTCGCCATTTTCAATGATCCAGGACCTGAGCGTCAGTGAGTCCCAGCGCGCCTCGACATCGGCCAGGCGCCAGGCACTGCGTGCGACCGGTTTAGGGCACATCTGCTTGGATACCGCCACCGAATAGCTCTCCACGTGCCGATCGGTGTGATCGGAGCCCACGCTGAGCCAGGTTTCACCGGCATGGGTGAATAGAATCGGTTCGGCTTCGCCTGACGATTGCGTCCCCAGCACCTGGATGCCGGGCTCCTGGGTGAGCAGTCCGACACCCACTCGATAGTAGAGCGGCACGCTGGAGGGCGCCGGCACGCCGTGGGCGGCCAGCTCATCAATATGATGTTGCACCGCCGCCTGGTCGCGCGCAGTCCAGCCGGCGATCACGAATTGCTCGATGGTGACCGACTCGGTGCGGGCGGGCCCGCCGATCGGTTCAAGGGAAAACGTCAGGGTCGGCATGGCGGTGAGGGTCCTTGCGTACGTCGAAGCGTCATTCTAGCCGAGTGCGGGTGGGCACTCGGCGCAGACATCCAGATCGCGCAGCAGTCCATCGCTCAGGTCGTAGATCCAGCCGTGCACGGTCAGGGCTTGCCCGCGTCCCCAGGCGGCACGCAACACGGGCAACCGGGCCAGCGTGTGTACTTGCGCAGCGACGTTGAGTTCGCACAGTCGGTCCCATCGTTCAAGCGGTGTGTCGATCGCATCCAGCTCAGCGTCGTGCTCAAGGCATAACTTGCGCAGTGGCGCGAGCCAGCCTTCGATCGGACCAGTGAGCGCCGGCCCCATGGCTGCCCGGACACCGCCGCAGCGATAGTGGCCGCACACGATGATGTGCGCGACTTGCAGGACTTCGACCGCGTACTGAATCACGGAGAGGCAGTTGACGTCACCGGGCAGGACGATGTTGCTCACGTTGCGATGCACAAACACTTCGCCCGGTGCGAGGCCGATGATGGTGTTGGCCGGCACCCGGCTGTCTGAGCATCCGATCCACAGGTACTCGGGACGCTGAATGTTGCGCAGGCGCTCGAAGTAACGATTGTCGGTGGCGATCTGTTCAGCGGCCCAGCGCCGGTTATTGGAAAAAAGCCCAGGCAGATATTTCATTGCGTCGCTGATTTGCGGGTGCCGAGAATGCCGAAAGTGCCACATAGCACCAGTGCCGTGCCCAGCAGCATTTGCCAGGTGATGCTCTCGCCCAGTACGAGGGCGCCCCAGGCGATGCCAAAGGGCGGGCTCAGGAAGGTCACGGTCAGCGTGCGACTGGGGCCGACGTCAACAACCAGCCGAAAGTAGATCATGTAGGCAAGGCCGCTGCACAGCAGGCCGAGGGCGAGCGCCGCCAGGATCACATTGAGCGGTAACGTGCTGGGCGCGGGAATCGGCGCCAGCGCAAGCAAGGGCAGCATCAGTATGCCGGCAGCAAGCTGACTCATCGCGGCCTGGGTGTTGGGCGAACTGGTGAGCGCGCTGCGTCGGATGCGCAGTGTGGCCAGTGCATAGCAGAAGGCTGCGCCCAGTCCGCAGGCGATCGCCACCAGCTCGGGCACACCGATATCGAGCGGCCCCAGTCCGGCCACGATCGCCACGCCGAGCAAGCCGGCGGCCAGTGAGGCCACCTGGATCACCCGCAGGCGTTCTCCCAGACTGATTGCACTGAGCAGCGCACCGAAGAGCGGTGTGGTCGCGTTCAGCAAAATCAGGTACGACGCCGGTAAACGTTGAGCGGCGAGGCTGAATAATAGAAACGGCGCACCCGAATTGAGCAGACCCAGTGCGGCATAGCTGCGCCAATGCGCGCGCCACTCGATGCCGCCTTCGCGCCATTGCACCCACAGAGCGAGCGCAGCGCCACCTATGAACAGGCGACTGATGGCGGTCGGGGCAGGCCCGAGCACCGGGGCGGCGACGCGCAGAAAAAGGAACGACGCACCCCAGATGGCGGCCAGCACGACAATGCGCAGCCAATCAGCGCTGCGCAGTGGCGAGTTGTGAATCGGCGACGAAGTCAAGGAATTCCGTTACGGTTAGTTGTGATAAAGGTGCCAACGGTCGATAATCAGCCCTTTTCGCGGGCAAGGGTGCGAAGTATGCTGGATCGCTGGCAGTTCTGGATCGACCGTGGCGGCACGTTCACCGATGTTGTTGCCCGGCGTCCGGATGGCACTCTGGCGACCGCAAAGCTGCTATCGGAGAATCCCGAACATTACCGCGATGCGGCGATTGCCGGTATCCGGCGCTTCCTTGACGTGGCACCGGGGGCTCCGATTCCAACAGAACGGATTGCCGCCGTAAAAATGGGAACCACGGTAGCGACCAATGCGCTGCTCGAGCGCAAGGGCGAACCGACGGCGCTTGCGATTACGCGCGGATTTCGCGACGCCTTGCGAATCGCCTACCAGAAGCGGCCAAACATTTTCGCGCGGCAGATCATTCTGCCCGAGTTGCTGTACCAGCGCGTGATCGAAGTCGACGAGCGCGTTGGTGCGCATGGTGATGTCATTACCGCGCTCGATGAACTGGCACTCGAACGCGACCTGAATGCACTGTATCGCGACGGGCTGCGTGCCCTGGCCATCGTGTTCATGCATGGCTACCGCTACCACGATCACGAGCTACGCGCGGCAGCGATTGCACGGCGCATCGGATTCACGCAGATTTCAGTATCGCATCAGGTCTCACCCCTCATGAAGCTGTTGCGGCGCGGCGACACCACGGTGGTCGATGCCTATTTGTCGCCCATCCTGCGCCGCTATGTCGATCAGGTGTCAGCCGAATTGCCTGGCGTGCAGTTGCTGTTCATGCAATCCAGTGGCGGTCTGGTCGATGCACGGCTATTCCATGGCAAGGATTCAATTTTGTCGGGTCCCGCCGGAGGCATCGTCGGGGCGGTACGCACCTCGGTGGCCGTTGGCCACGAGCGCATCATCGGCTTTGACATGGGCGGCACATCGACCGATGTGTCGCACTACGCCGGTGAGTTCGAGCGAGCCTTTGAGACCCTGGTGGCCGGGGTACGCATGTGCGCGCCGATGATGAGTATTCATACGGTGGCGGCCGGTGGTGGATCCATCCTGCATTTTTCTGCCGGACGCTTTCGCGTCGGGCCGGATTCAGCCGGTGCCAATCCCGGCCCGGCCTGCTATCGGCGTGGTGGCCCGCTGACCGTGACCGATGCCAATGTCATGCTCGGTCGTGTCCAGCCGGCGTATTTTCCCAAGGTATTCGGTTTGCATGCCGATGAGGCGCTCGATAGTGCCATCGTACGCGAACGCTTTGCCCAACTCGCGGTCCAGATTGTGGCCGACGGTGGCCCGCAGCGCAGCGTCGAGGAGATTGCCGCAGGGTTTGTCGATATCGCCGTGGGCAACATGGCCAACGCGATCAAGCAGATATCGGTGCAGCGAGGCTACGATGTCACGCAATACACGCTCACCTGTTTTGGTGGCGCAGGCGGGCAGCATGCCTGCGCGGTAGCCGATGCGCTTGGCATCACTCAGGTGCTGATCCATCCGCTTGCCGGTGTGCTCTCGGCCTACGGCATGGGCCTGGCCGATCAGACGGCCATGCATCAGCGCGCCATTGAGGCGCGCCTGGCCCCCGAACTGATTCTGACGATTGATCAGGCGCTGGCCGAGTTGGGCAGCGTGGCGCGCGCCGACCTGCTTGCCCAATCGGTCGATGAGGAGCGCATCAGTCTGCTCAACCGGGTGTACCTGCGCTACGAGGGCACCGATTGGTCGCTGGATGTCGCCTATGGCAGCCTGGACGCGATGAGAGCGCAATTTGAAGAGATCTACCGCACTCGCTATTCGTTTCTGATGCAGGGTCGGGCCCTGGTCGTGGAGTCAGTCTCGGTCGAGGCGATTGGCGCGGCAATCACCACGGCTGAATCAGGCGGCGACGATGACGCGCAGAGCCCGCCAGCGAGCATTCCGCAGCCGCTCGATGAAGTGGCCATGTTCTGTGATGGCAAGAGCCACGCCACGCCGGTCTATCAGCGTGAGCACTTGCTGCACAACGAGCGCATCGACGGTCCGGCCATCATTGCCGAGGCGAATGCCACCACGGTGGTCGAGCCGGGCTGGCAGGCACGGGTCGCGGTACGTGGCGAGCTGATGCTCTCACGGGTGCAGGCGCGTGACGAGCGCAGGGCCATCGGTACCCGGGTCGACCCGGTGATGCTTGAGATTTTCAATAGCCTGTACATGTCGATCGCCGAGCAGATGGGTCTGCGGCTCGCCAACACCGCACAATCGGTCAACATCAAGGAGCGGCTGGATTTTTCCTGCGCGGTGTTTGATCGCGATGGCAGCCTGATTGCCAATGCGCCCCATATTCCGGTGCATCTTGGCTCGATGAGCGAATCGCTACGCACCGTGATCCGCGAAAATGCCGGGCGCATTCAGCCTGGCAATGTCTACGTGCTCAATGCACCTTACAACGGCGGCACTCACCTGCCCGACATCACCGTGATCACCCCGGTGTTCGATCACCGGGTGAGCAGTCATCCGGAAATCATGTTCTACGTTGGGTCGCGCGGCCATCACGCTGACATCGGTGGCATCACGCCGGGCTCGATGCCACCCGATAGCCGGGTGGTGGAAGAGGAAGGGGTTCTGATTGACAACTTCCTGCTGGTGGAGGCCGGTCACTTCCGCGAGCAGGAAACGATCGCATTGCTCAAGTCGGGTCGTTATCCGGCGCGCAACATCGAACAGAATCTCGGTGATTTGCGCGCCATGGTGGCGGCCAATGAAAAAGGCGTGCAGGAGCTGCGCCGCATGGTTGACAATTTCGGCGCTGATGTGGTCCATGCTTATATGCAGCATGTGCAGGACAACGCCGAGGAGGCGGTGCGTCGGGTGATCGGGGTGTTGCACGATGGCGAATTCACCTACCCGATGGATCACGGCGCAAAAATCCACGTCAATGTGAAAATTGACCGGGAGCGGCGCGAAGCGCTGGTCGACTTCACTGGTACATCGGCCCAGTTGTCGAACAACTTCAACGCCCCATCGGCGGTGGCAATGGCTGCCGTGCTCTATGTTTTTCGCACTCTGGTCGATGACGATATCCCGCTCAATGCGGGCTGCCTGAAACCACTGCGCGTCATCATTCCTGAAGGTTCAATGCTCAAGCCGCGTTACCCCGCTGCGGTGGTGGCCGGTAATGTCGAAACATCGCAAGCGATCACGGGCGCGCTCTACGGGGCGCTCGGAGTGATGGCCAACGCCTGCGGCACGATGAACAACCTTACTTTTGGCAATGCGCGTTACCAGTATTACGAAACGATAGCCGGAGGCTCCGGCGCAGGTCCGGGTTTTGACGGAACCGATGTGGTGCAAACCCACATGACCAACTCCCGCCTGACCGATCCGGAGGTGCTGGAATGGCGCTTCCCGGTGCGTCTGGAGACCTTTGCGATTCGCGCTGAATCAGGCGGCACCGGGCGCTGGCACGGTGGCAACGGGGCGATACGGCGCTTGCGCTTTCTCGAGCCGATGACCGCCTCGATCCTGTCCGGACATCGGATACTGGCCCCCTATGGCATGGCCGGCGGGGCTCCTGGCGCACTGGGGCGCAACACCGTTGAACGCGCCGATGGGCGAATCGATTCATTGCAAGGCGCTGATCGTGCCGAACTGGCCGCCGGCGACGCCATCGTCATTGAATCGCCAGGCGGCGGTGGCTACGGCGCAGCGCTCAAGCGGTAGCGACGAAGACTATAATCGGGCATTGTCCTCAAGGTCACGACCGTCGATGGTTCAGTTGCTCGTGCTCGGCGGTGACCGGGCCATGTCGGAGTTCCGACTTGCCCGGCTCAATGCGCTGCTCGCCACGTCGCCCGCGGCAGCGCGAGTCAATGCGACCCGCCATATCTACCTGATATCGCTTGCCAGCGCGGCTAACGGCCAAGACCACGAGCGACTGGCGCGATTGCTCGATGCAACCGAGCGCATCGATCCGCTGGCACCCGCGCCCGCGGCAATACTGATCGTCACCCCGCGGCGCGGAACCATATCGCCCTGGTCCAGCAAAGCGACCGACATCGCCCATCAGTGCGGGCTTGCAAATGTGGCACGCATTGAACGCGCCATCGAATATCGACTTGGCGATGGTGATCGCGGGCCGCTGTTGCCCTTGCTGCACGACCGCATGACCGAGAGTTACTGGGCCAGCCTGCAGGCTGCGACCAAACTCTTCGAGACGCCCGCGGCGGCAGCGCTTGGCAGCATTGAACTCCTGCGCCACGGTCGCGGCGCCCTGATCGATGCCAATCGGGTGCTGGGTCTTGCGCTCGCTGCCGATGAAATCGAATACCTGGAGAACGCCTATCGGGCGTTGGGTCGTGATCCGACCGATGTCGAACTCACCATGTTTGCCCAGGCCAATTCCGAGCATTGTCGCCATAAGATCTTCAACGCCAGTTGGCGCATCGATGCTGAGGATCGCGCGCAGACGCTCTTTGGCATGATCCGCACCACCCATGCGGCCCATCCGGCCGGCACTCTCATGGCCTATGCTGACAATGCCGCGATCATCGAAGGGGCGGTTGTTGAGCGCTGGATGCATAGCGGCGCCGCCTATGCATCGATCAGCGAGCCCACTCACTCGGTGATCAAGGTTGAGACGCACAATCACCCGACGGCGATTGCGCCGTTTCCGGGGGCTGCCACCGGTTCGGGTGGCGAAATACGCGACGAAGGGGCCACCGGTCGCGGCGCTCGCCCCAAGGCGGGTCTGTGCGGCTTCAGCGTGTCCAATCTGCATATCCCGGGGGCGACCGAACCATGGGAGTTTGCTGCCGGTCGACCCGAGCGGATCGCCTCGGCACTGCAGATCATGATCGAGGGGCCGATTGGCGCGGCGGCTTTCAATAACGAATTTGGCCGTCCGAATCTGTGTGGTTATTTCCGCAGTTTCGAGCAAGTCGTCGGTGCCCAGGTGCGCGGTTTTCACAAGCCGATCATGATTGCCGGCGGTGTGGGCAATATACGTGACGCGCATGTGCATAAGCGTGGCCTCGCGCCCGGGGATCTGATCATCCAGATCGGCGGGCCGGGCATGCCGATCGGGCTGGGCGGTGGTGCCGCCTCGAGCATGGCTAGCGGCGCAAACAGCGCGGCGCTTGACTTCGACTCAGTGCAACGCGGCAATCCGGAGATGCAGCGGCGGGCGCAAGAAGTGATTGATGCCTGCACTGCGCTCGGTGAGCACAATCCCATCCTGTCGATTCACGATGTGGGTGCGGGCGGTTTGTCCAATGCGGTGCCCGAGATCGTCCATTCAGCCGGTCAAGGGGCCGTGATCGAATTGCGTGCCGCGCCCAATGAGGCCCCAGGCATGAGCCCGCGCGAGATCTGGAGCAACGAGGCGCAGGAGCGCTACGTGCTTGCAATCGCGCCGGCGCGACTGAGTGAGTTTGCTGCCCTGTGTGAGCGTGAGCGTTGCCCGTTTGGGGTGCTCGGCGAGGTGAGTGTGCGGCACGACTTGCAGGTGAACGATCGCCTGTTTGGCAATGCGCCGGTGCAAATGGCGATGGACATGCTGTTTGGCAAACCACCGCGCATGATGCGCGATGTGAGCCATCAACCGGCGCACTGCCAGCCAATCGACTTCTCTGGCATTGAACTGCGTGAGGCCTGCCTGCGGGTGCTGCGTGCGCCTACGGTGGCGAGCAAGCAGTTCCTCATCACCATCGGTGACCGTAGCGTGGGCGGCCTGAGCGCGCGCGACCAGATGGTCGGCCCCTGGCAGGTACCGGTGGCCGATTGTGCCGGCACGGCACTCGGGTATTCAACGCGCGTGGGCGAGGCGTTTGCGATGGGCGAGCGCGGTGCCCTGGCCATCATCGATCCGGCGGCGGCCGCGCGCATGGCGATTTGCGAAGCACTGACCAATCTGATCGCGGCACCTGTTGCGCTCGATCGCGTGCGGCTGTCGGCCAACTGGATGGCTGCGGCCGGGGTGCCGGGAGAAGACGCAGCGCTGTTCGATGCCGTGAGTGCTGCGGCTGCACTCTGTCCGCAGTTGGGAGTTGCCATACCGGTGGGCAAGGATTCGCTGTCGATGCGTACCGCCTGGTCAGATGCCGCTGGTGATCATGAGGTTGTCTCACCGGTCTCGCTGATTGTGTCTGCGTTTGCCCATTGCACCGATGTCGGCGCCATCCTCACCCCGCAGTTGCGCGGCGGCGCGGCGGACGCCGCGCGCACCGAATTGATTCTTATTGATCTGGCGCGCGGGCGTCACCGGCTGGGCGCCTCGGTGTTCGCTCAGGTGCACGGGCAGTTTGGTAACGCGGCCCCCGACCTGGATGACCCGGCGCAACTGGTTGCGCTCTACGCCGCTGTCGCGCAATGGCGGGCCAATGATCGCCTGCTCGCCTGTCATGATCGTTCCGATGGCGGCTTGTTCGCCACCGTCTGTGAGATGGCCTTTGCCGGCCGCCGCGGTGTGTCGCTCAACGTAGATCTGCTTGCGCTTGACCCGCTGGCGCTTGATGTCGATGGCAGCGAGCGCCGCCCCGAGCTGATGTCTGGGCGTGATGCCGAGCACGTAATGGCCGCCCTGTTCGCCGAGGAGGCGGGGCTGGTGATTGAAGTACGTGCGGCGCATCGACAGGAAATTCTGGCGCAGGCACGTGAGCATGGACTCTCGGCGCTGCTGATCGGTTCGGTCAACGCGCGTGATGAGATTCGTATCGTGCGCAATGCCAAACCGTTGCTCAGCTTCAGCCGCACTGAATTGCTGCAGGCCTGGTCCACGGTGTCCTATCGGATGCAGCGGCTGCGCGATAACCCGCAATCGGCCGAAGCCGAATTTGGCCAGTTGGCGGCGGCGGACGCGCCGGGGCTGCATGCCCTGCTCAGTTTTGATCCTGCCGAGGATGTTGCCGCACCGTTCATCGCGCGTGGTGCGCGGCCCGCGCTGGCGGTGCTGCGCGAGCAGGGCGTCAACGGTCACATGGAGATGGCAGCGGCATTTGATCGCGCCGGATTCGCCACTCATGACGTGCACATGAGTGACATTCTGTCAGGGAAGGTAAGCCTTGAGCAGTTTGCCGGTCTGGCCGCCTGCGGCGGGTTTTCCTATGGCGATGTGCTTGGGGCCGGAGCCGGCTGGGCTCGCTCGATTCTCTTTAGCGAACGCGGTCGCGAGCAGTTTGCACGCTTCTTCGAGCGCGCGGACACGCTGACGCTCGGTCTATGCAATGGCTGTCAGATGCTCGCGCACCTGAAGGAATTGATTCCGGGTACGGCGCACTGGCCACGTTTTGTGCGCAATGCCTCCGAGCAGTTCGAGGCACGCCTGGTGATGGCCGAAGTGATGCCGTCGAATTCGATTTTTATGACCGGCATGGTGGGTAGCCGTCTGCCGATTGTCACTGCACACGGCGAGGGCCGCGCACAGTTCGGCAGCGCGGCCGACCTAGCCCGGGCCGCAGTGATCATGCGCTATGTCGATCATCACGGACAGGCGACCGAGGCCTATCCGTTCAATCCCAACGGATCGCCGGGAGGGATTGCCGGGGTGTCGAGCACGGATGGCCGTGTTGCCGCACTGATGCCTCACCCCGAGCGGCTATTTCGGACGCTGCAATACTCATGGCATCCGGAGGACTGGGGCGAGGACGGCCCGTGGTTGCGGATGTTCCGCAACGCGCGGGTGGCGCTCGGTTAGACCTAGTCGATTTTGGCCTTGTAGCGCAGGTCCGAGATCATCTTGTCGACGCGTAGCTGCTGCAGCCGGCGCGCGATGTCCTGATGGATTTCTTCCAGCGGCGGGATCTTCAGCGCACGGGTGTCATCGACCCGGATGATGTGATACCCGTACTGCGTGCGCACGGGTTCCTGGGTCATTTCACCACGCCCGAGTTTGATCATGGCCTCGGAAAATTGCTCAACGAAATTGCCCGGAGCCTTCCAGCCCAAGTCGCCACCATCACCTTTTGAACCTGTGTCTTCGGACGCGATTTTGGCGATGTCGGCAAAGTTAGCGCCCTTCTTGATCTTGGCGATCAACTCCTTTGCTTCGGATTCGGTCTTGACCAGAATGTGCGCGACCTTGAATTCCTTGGCTGAATTGCGCTTGCTGAGCGAATCGTACTCGCTCTTGATCTGCTCTTCGGTGACTGCCGAACGGGCAACAAAGTCGCGCAGATACAATCCAAGAATCACCTGCTGGCGAGCCATCTCCACCTGTTCCTTGAAATCAGCCCCTTTGGTCAGGCCGATCCGTTCGGCTTCTTGCACGACCAGTTCGCGATTGATCAGCTCCTGCCGTGCTTTTTCGCGCAGATCCGGGGTGTCCGGCTCGCCGTTGGGCGGGCGCGAGCTCATGAGTAGCTCCAGGCGCCGGCGCGGGATGTCATGCCCGTTGACCGAGGCAACTCTGGCGCCCAGTTCCGCATCGGACAATGGCGTCGTGCCTGGGGCGGCGCTCTGTGTGGGTACCGACTTTGCGGCAGCAGAGGAAGCAGGGCCCGCAGCAGGCGGCCTTGATGTCGTCTGGGCAGCGGCCGGCAGGCTGGTTGCAAGCAAGGTGAGCGCGCTGCTCAGCGTGAGCCCTAGCGCCAGGCGAGGCAACGCAAGGGCGACGAGCGGCCGATCGGTGATTGCCTTCAGGGTGCACGTGAGGCGTGAGTGGTCGGACATGGATGATTACCTTGCAGTAAGTGATTCTTCCGGGGTGCTCGCCTCGATCGCCAGGGCATGGATGGCCGAACCCATCAGATCGGCGAGCGTGGTATAGATCAAGCGATGCCGTGCGACTTTGTTCAGATTCGCAAAGCGTTGACTCACAATTCTGACGTGGTAGTGGCCGCCACCAGCGAGTGCGCCCGCGTGTCCGGCATGATGCGCCGAATCATCGGTGATCCGGAGTTCGACCGGGTCAAGCACCTGTAACCGTTCGTGTATCTGCACTGCGGTGCCGCGGTGCCCGTCGCTGGACGGTGCGGGCTTATTCAACGCCATCCTTGGGTTCGATGACAAAGCGCGCGAGATAGATTCCCTGCGCGATCACGAAGACGAGCATTAATCCGGTGGCACCAAAGAGTTTGAAATTGACCCAGGTGTCAGTCGGGTAATTGAATGCAACCCATAGATTGATCGCGCCCATGACAGCAAAAAAGCCAGCCCATGACCAGTTGAGCACCAACCAGGGCCGTTCCGGCAATTCCAACTGGCGTCCCATGAGTGAGCGCATCAGATTCTTGCCCAGCAGCCATTGCGAGCCGGCGAGGACCAGCGCAAACACCCAGTACAAAATGGTCGGCTTCCATTTGATGAAAGTCTCGTCATGCAGGATCAAGGTGGCGCCGCCAAACAGCACCACGATGATGAGGCTGATCCAGATCATCGGTTCGATCTTGCGCCGGCGAATCATCAAATAGGTCACTTGCAGCAATGATGCCGCCACCGCCACCGCGGTTGCCACAAAGATGCCGGCAATCTTGAAGGCAATAAAGAAGAGCAGGACCGGAAACAGGTCGAATAAGAATTTCATGATGAGATTGGGTGCATCGGTGGTGCGGCGGTGCGGTGGTGAGGTGGTACGGCAGAGCGCGCCGGGCTGCAGGCGCAGCGCCGCTGAACGCTAGTCCTCTTTTTTCTTGAATTCGAGAGATGCCGAATTGATGCAGTAGCGCAATCCGGTCGGGCGCGGGCCATCTTCAAACACATGGCCCAGGTGCGCCTTGCAGCGTGCGCAATGCACTTCGGTGCGTTCCATGAAATGGCTGCGATCAACGGTTGTCTCGACGTGCGAGGGGTCCAGGGGCTGCCAGTAGCTGGGCCAACCTGATCCGGATTCGAACTTGGTGTCAGAGGCAAACAGTGGCTCACCGCAGCAGACACAGGTGTAGACACCCTTGTCATGGTGATCCCAGAATTTGCCGCTGAAGGCACGCTCGGTACCATGTTCACGCGTGATGCGGTATTGCTCGGCGCTGAGCCGGGCGCGCAGCTCGACGTCGCTGGGCATTTTTTCCTCAGTCGCTGGCGTAGCCGCAGAGTGTTTGGGGTCAGCCATGGGGTGTCCTTCAGGGTGAGCGGGAATTCGGCCTGCGCCGGCCGGCCATTGACCCGGACAACGGCCCGACAAATCACGGCTACTATAACCGATCAGTCCTTACGCTTTTTGCATCTGGAGAACCGCTGTGCCCGATCTGTTGCCTGAGAGTGCCATCCCGCGGGTGTCCTGCGGCTTTGATTCTGGCGCGATCGAAACGCTGTCAAACGCGCAGTCGCTCGTTACCGGTCAGATTGATCTGGCTATCCGTCGCGACTCAACCAGCGATCCGGGGTGTGATTTTCGCCAGTGGTTTCATTTTCGGGTGCAGGGCGGGCGCGGGAAGGCGCGCACGATACGCCTGACCAATGCGTCGAGCTGCACGTACCCAGGAGGCTGGGAGGGCTATCAGGTGCTTGCCTCGCATGACCGCGTGCATTGGACGCGATTGCCCACCCGTTATGAGCAGGGCGTGCTGGTGATCGAGCACGTGCCGAGCCATGACAGTCTCTGGTATGCCTATTTCGAGCCTTATTCGTGGGAACGCCACATGGCGCTCATCGGGCGCGCCGCGAGTGCGCCCGGTGTCACGATCGAGGATCTGGGCAGGACCCCCGACGGGCACGACCTCGACCTGGTGCGGGTCGGAGAGGAGCACGGTGCGCGCCATCGCATCTGGGTGATCGCACGCCAGCATCCTGGAGAGAGCATGGCCGAATGGTTTGTCGAGGGGCTGCTTGAACGTCTGCTCGATCACGACGATGCGCTTGCGCGTCAGATGCGCGACGAGGCCGTGTTCTATATCGTGCCGAACATGAATCCGGATGGCAGCGTGCGTGGCAATCTGCGCGCCAACGCCGCGGGCGCCAACCTGAATCGCGAATGGATGGCACCCAGTGTCACGCGCAGCCCCGAGGTGCTGGCGGTACGTACGCGCATGGAGCAAACCGGGGTGGACCTGTTTCTCGACGTTCACGGCGATGAAGCCTTGCCCTATGTATTCATTGCGGGCTCGGAGATGCTGCCGGGCTTCACCCCCGAGCAGGCGCGTCTGCAGCAGTTGTTCTGCGAGCGCTTTGTCGAGGCGAGCCCGGATTTTCAGACCCGGCACGGCTATGGCGCTGGCAAGTACAGTGCCGAATCACTGCGACTGGCCAGTAAATGGGTGGGGCACACTTTCGGCTGCCTGTCGCTCACCCTTGAGATGCCGTTCAAGGACAATGCCAATTTGCCTGATCCGCAGACCGGCTGGAGCGGCGTGCGCTCGCGCAAACTCGGTGCGGCGGTGCTCGCACCAATGCGTGCGGTATGTCTTGCGCGCAGGGCAGCCGATCGCGACTAAAATTCACGCCTCACCAGCCAAGGATCGTCCATGAGCGACAATCGCATCCGGATTCATGAAGTGGTCACCCGCGACGGGTTTCAGATGGAACCGCGCTTCGTTCCGACCGAACGCAAGATCGAGCTGATCAATCAGCTCTCGCTCACGGGCCTGGCCAAAATCGAGGTGACTTCATTCGTGTCACCCAAAGCGATTCCGATGCTCGCCGATGCCGAGGCGGTCATGGCCGGCGTCGCCCGCCGGCCAGACACCCGCCTGGTGGCACTGGTCGCCAATCCGCGCGGGGTGGAGCGCGCCATCGCCGCCAAGGTGGACGAGGTGGTACTGGTTGTATCGGTCTCCGAGAGCCACAATCGCACCAATGTGCGTCGCTCGGTCGGAGCGTCCTTCGACGGGTTTGGCGAAATTGTTGAAATGCTCAAAGGAACCGGCGTCGGGATTGCTGCGGGCCTTGCCACGACGTTTGGCTGTCCGTTCGAGGGGGCGCAGCCCCTTGAGCGGGTACTGTCCCTGATCGGACGCTACGTCGAGCTGGGCGTTACCAATATTGCGCTGGCCGATACCACAGGCATGGGCAATCCGCGCCAGGTTCGCGAGATTGCCAGTGCTGCGGTGCGCGAGTATCCGCAGGTCGAATTTGCCCTGCACTTTCATAACACCCGGGGGATGGGCCTGGCCAATGTGCTGGCGGGACTTGAGGCCGGTGTCAGGCGTTATGAATCGTCATTAGGCGGGCTGGGTGGTTGTCCGTATGCGCCGGGGGCCACCGGCAACATTTGCACAGAAGACCTGGTGCACATGTTGCACGAGATGGGGCTCGAGACCGGAGTCGATCTGCCCCGTCTGCTGGACGCCGCACGCCTGCTTGGTCGCATCGTCGAGCACGAGCTGCCAGGGCAGGTGGTGAAGGCGGGCACCAGCCACGATCTGCATCCGATGCCCGAGCCGGTGGCCTGAGCGCGAATGAGACTGATCGTGCTGGTCGGCACGGTGACAGGAACGGCGCAGTACGTCGCCGAGGAGATCGAACTCGGATTCTCCAGTCCCACGCTGGCGATCGAAACGCACCTGATGGACGGCCTCGATGCGAGCGTATTTTCGTCCGATGCGCTGTATCTGGTGTGTACCTCGACCTATGGCCAGGGCGATGTACCGGACAATGCGCGTGGTCTGTTCAATGTGCTTGAACGTGAGCGTCCGGATCTGTCGGCGATGCGCTATGGCTTGATCGGATTGGGCGATCGTACCTATCACGACACGTTTTGCTTTGGCGGCAAACGCTTTGACGGGTTGCTGCAGGCATTAGGTGCGCAGCGCATCGGCGCACCGATGTGGCATGACGCCGCCTCGGGTGGATTGGCCGAGGATGCCGCCGGACCGTGGATGCGAGATTGGCTGGCGGCGCTGGCGGATCAGAATCGGCTGGAGAACCGCAGCGACAACATGCGCTCTTCATTGACCCCGTAGTCGCGCAGATTGCCCGATCGCTGCTGCAAGCTCAGGCCGATGCCCGAATTGCGCCCCACCGGCGTCAGGTAGGTCAGCTCACTCGTATAGGCATAGCTGCCACCGCGCAAGCCTTGTACCTGCAGGGGGTTCGCTGATACGCCGACTCCGGAACCGAGCAGGCCCAGCGTATCGCTGGCGGTTGTCGCCCCCGACATGCTAAAGCTCAAGCGGTCGCCATCGAGCAGCGTGCCGTTGCGATACAGACTCAGTCCGAACGGCGAGCGATGCTCACCCACCGGGCTTAACGGATTGATCTGCGGTGCCGGCGCGGGCAGCGGACCGGCGATTGCGTCATCAGACAGGCGCGGCCGACCGACTGGCCCGATATGCAGCCCCTGGCCCAGATTCAACGCACCGGTATCATCGCCAGCGTCGGCGGCCTGTGCACACTCGATACCCAGGGCAAGGAGAGCACCGGCGAGCAAGCACAGGACTCTCACGAAGTGACGTCCCGGCAGATGCCTGATTGCTGGAATGTTCATGTCCGCTCCGATCCTGACTGCCAATTCTGCGCAGCGACTGACGCAAGTCTAGTCCTGCTGCGCGTTCGGCCTCAAGTTTACGCCGGAATGACTGTGACAAATTGCTGCCGAGCCGGGCGCGGCGCCAAACGCCGGCGTGTCCACGGTTTCGATGGCGGTCGGGATGGGATACTTGGCATCATGGCCATCGAGACCCCCCCTGCCACCATCGCCCTGAGCGCTCATGCGCTGACCAAACACTTCGGTTCGCGCCGGGTGCTCGACGGTTTGGATCTGGAAGTCGCCCGCGGCGAGATCGTTGCCGTGATCGGTGAATCGGGTGCCGGCAAGTCTACCTTGCTCAATCTGCTTGCCGGACTCGAGACATCCGATGGCGGTGCAATCGCGATCGAAGGTGTTGATCTTGCGCACCTCGATGAGCGCGCACGCAGCCTCGCGCGGCGCCGCTTGATTGGCTTCGTATTTCAGGCGTTTCATCTGCTGCCCTATTTTGACGTTGCGGGCAACGTGGAGTTGCCTCTGCGCCTGCTTGGTTGGCCGCTTGAGGATCGACGCGCGCGGGTGCCGGCGATGCTTGAGGCCGTGGGCCTCGCCGATCGTGCGCTGGCGCGGACACACCAACTCTCAGGCGGTGAGTTGCAGCGGGTCGCCCTTGCGCGTGCGCTCGCGCACCGGCCCGCACTGGTTCTGGCCGATGAACCGACCGGCAATCTGGACGCACGCACCGCGCGCGAAGTCCTCGACCTGTTGCTACGGGAAATTCGCGCCAACCACGCAACGGGTCTGATCGTGACCCATTCTCATCAGGCGGCGATGTTGTGCGACCGGGTGGTGCGCATCATCGATGGACGCGCGTTCAATGCAAGCTGAGAGCTCCTCAGTCATGCGGGGCGTGCGAATTCCTGACTTTCATCGCCGCAGCGCGCCGCTCGGGTTCTCGGCCTTGTTGCTCGAGGCCGTTCGCGATCTGGCAGCTTACCGCGGCGCACGTCTGCGGCTCGCGCTTGCTGTCGCAGTGCTCGCTTTGGGGGTAGGGCTTGGACTGGCCATTCACCTGATCAACGAGGTCGCACTTGGCGAATTTACGGGCGCAATACGAACACTGGCAGGGCAGGCCGATCTGAGTGTGCGCGGACCGCAATCGGGGTTTGCTGAATCGGTCTTCGCGCAGATTGTCCTGCATCCTGGAGTGGCCGCCGCCAGCCCCATCGTAGAAGGTGAACGCCCCGAACGTGCCAGCCGCGTGCTGGTGAGGTTTTTGGGAATCGATCCCTTGCGGGCCCAGTTCGTTGAGCCGGCGCTGATCAGCGGGCGAATGCCGCAGGGGCGTGCGAGCAAAAGTGCCGATGAACGCGCCGATGAACGCGCCGAGGCGAGGCTGGGGTTGCGCACAGATCGATTGTTTGCTGGCGTTCGACTGCTCGAGCGCTTGCACCGATCGATCGGCGATCGCATCGAATTGCTCGATGTGCGCGGTGAGCCGGTGGGTTTTGTGATTGCCGGGACCCTGGACCCGGCAGTGAGCGCCCTCGCCGATCGGGCGGTGATTGACATCGCGGCCGCCCAATACCTGGAGGGCATGGTCGGGCGTCTGTCGCGAGTGGATGTGCGGGTACGACCTGGCACCGATGAGGGTCAGTTGCCTACGCAATTGACGCGGGCACTGCCAGCGGGTGTAACCGTGATCGCGCCGCTTGAGGGCGCACGCAGCGATGCACAGGTTTCGCGTGCTTACCGGATCAATCTCAGTGTGCTGGCGCTGGTAGCGTTATTCTGCGGCAGCCTGCTGATCTTTTCGGCACAGGCCTTGCAGGTGGCACGCCGCCGGGCCCACTTTGCCCTCTTGCGTGCGCTCGGACTCACCGAGGGCGAATTGTTGTCGCAGCAGCTGATCCAGGCACTACTTCTGGGCAGCCTCGGGGCGTTGCTTGGTGCGTGCCTGGCCTATGGAATCGCCGCACTCGCACTCGCGCATCTTGGTGCGGATCTCGGGTCGGGATTTTTTCGCGGAGTGACACCGTCCCTGCGCTGGGATGGCACGGCAACAGGGCTCTACACGCTGGGGGGAATACTCGCCGCTCTGGCCGGTGCTGCGCTGCCTGCGCTTGAGGCAGCCCGGGTAGCCCCGGCGCGCGGATTGAAGCCTGGGGCACTGGAGGACGCCTGGCGGCCTCTGACCCAGGGTCGCTCAGTGCTGATCTCGGGGCTCGCTTTGTTGTTCGCCGCGATGGGCTTCTTGTTGATGCCACCGGTCGGCGGTGTGCCGGTCGGCGGCTATCTTGCCATTGCCTGTGTGCTGCTTGGCAGTGTCGTACTCACGCCACGCGTGCTCGTACTGCTGCTCGGTGTGCTGTCAATGGCGCTGCGCCGCCGCCCGGCACCCAATGCGGTGGCGTTGATCAGCGTCGAGCAATTGCGCGGTGCCCCAAGCGGCCCGGCGGTCAGTCTGGCCGCCATGGTGGCGTCGGTGAGCCTGGCAGTTGCCATGATGATCATGGTGAATTCATTCAGGGTGTCGTTTCAATCCTGGCTCGAACAGATATTGCCGGCCCAGGCCTATCTGGGTGACGCGGGTTTGCGATTGAGTGCGGACGAGCAGGCGCGCATTGGTCGCTTGCCCCAGGTAGGACGGGTTGAATTTCTGCGTTCGGATGAATTGCGCCTGTCACCTGACCAGGTGCCAATGATGCTGCTCGCGCGGGATATCGACCCGGCAAATCCACGGGCGAGACTGCCGCTGGTCGAAGGTCCAATGGGCGCTGGCCTCGTGGCGAGCATGGCGGCCGAAAGGGCGCGGCGGGCTCTGGGTGAAGGCTCCCTGGCGACACGTGCGGTGCCCTTGAGCGCGCTACCGCCCGTCTGGATCAGTGAAGCGGCTGCCGCGCTCACCGGTCTGACGGTGGGCCAATTCATCGATCTGCCGATTGGCGGGCAGACGCATCGATTCCGGATCGATGGCATCTGGCGCGACTATGCACGGCAGCAGGGGGCGATTGTGATCGAGCGGGCGCACTATCAGGCGCTGACGGGCGATTTGTCGGCCAATATCGCGGCGTTGTGGCTGGCGCCAGCGGCCACCGTCGACGAACTGCGCGCAGCGCTTGGCTGGCTCGACGGGCGCAGTCGCCTCAAAGACGTCGGGTCGATTCGCGCTTTCTCACTCACCTTGTTCGACCGCACTTTTGTCGTGACCTATGCGCTGGTGGCCGTGTCGGTACTGATCGGACTGATTGCGCTGGCGGGTAACCTTGCCACGCTCGTTCTGGCGCGTCGCGGCGAACTGTCTGTACTACGCCACCTGGGCGTCGCGCTCATTGAGATCACCCGGATGATTGCCCTGCAGGCCCTGTTGATCGTGCTGGCCGCGCTGATCATGGGCGTGAGTGTTGGCTGGGTGATCGGGAGAATTCTGATCGAGGTGGTCAATCGCGATTCATTTCACTGGTCGATGGACTTGCATGTGCCCTGGGGGGCAATGGGCGCGCTCGCCTTGCTGCTGGCCGTCCTGGCGCTGCTGACCGGATGGCTGAGCGCGCGTGCTGTGCGCTCCGCGGATGTGATTCGTTCGGTCACCGAGGATTGGTGAACCTGATGTCCAATCCGACCAGTCCCCTCAGAGGTGAGCGTTCAACCGATTCGTCCCGCAGTCAAGAGCAGACGAGACGACCGCTGCAGCCCTTAAAACCGCTGCGACGAGGGCTGCTGCGTGCCGCAGCGTCAGTCGCGGCCCTCGGCCGAGGAGGGTGGGCGGCCACAGTCTTAGGCCTGAGCGGCCTGCATTCTGCATTGGCGCGAGCGACGCCCAGCGATCCGGCGGCGGCGCAAGCACCGGCAAGCGCGCCAGCAGGTGGGCGGCCCTCGCCGGCAAGTGCGCCGGTGGGCGCGGCAGAAGCGGCCGTGAACTACCCGGCCGTGGTGCCAGGGTATCGGATGCAATTTCCGCGCGATCATGGCGCACACCCGGCTTTTCGGACCGAATGGTGGTATCTGACCGGCTGGTTGGAGCAAGACGGTGGCGAACCCATCGGATTTCAAGTCACGTTTTTTCGCTCGCGTCCTGGCGTGGCCGAAGCATTGCCGGTACCGAGCGCGGCGCGCCAACTCATCATTGCCCATGTGGCGGTCAGCAGCCCTGCGCTCGCGCGGCTCACCCATGATCAGCGGGTTGCCCGTGCCGCGTTTGGACTGGCGGCGGCAAGCGAGGGACAGATGGCGGTGCGCCTCGATGACTGGCGACTTGAAATGGACGAGCACAAGCGAATTCAAGTGCGCATAGCAGCCCGGGAATTCACTCTTGAGTTGGAATTGCAGGGGGCCGGGCCAGCGTTGCTGCAAGGCGAGGCGGGGTTCAGCCGCAAAGGCCCGGCACCCGCGCAGGCGTCCTATTACTACAGCTTGCCGAATTTGCAGGTCAGCGGGCGGGTCGCTCTGGGCAGCGCGGCGGTCCGTCCGGTTCGCGGCCAGGCCTGGTTTGATCATGAATGGTCAAGCGACTACCTGGCCGGTCAGGCCGTCGGTTGGGACTGGATCGGAATCAACCTTGCAAATGGTGCCGCGCTGATGGCATTTCGTATCCGGGGGGCCGCCGGGGCGTCCGTGTGGGCAGGCGCCACGGTGCGTCATGCCGATGGTCGTGAAGACCGCCACGGTCCGAGCGAGGTGGTGTTTGAGCCGATCGGGCAATGGCAATCGCCGCGCAGCGGGATTCGTTACCCTGTGCGTATGCGGGTGACGGTGGCGCGCATCGCCTGGGAGCTCAGGCCGCTCATGGATGACCAGGAAATGGACGACCGCGTGGGGGTGGGCACCGCCTACTGGGAAGGTGCAGTGGTGGCGTGGTCAGGGCAGCAGCGCGTCGGCCGCGGGTATCTTGAACTGACCGGATATGCCGGGCGAGTTGAAATGTAGTGCTGCAACGGACGATTGAATTTAGAATTAAATGGTAGATAACCATTTATAATTAATACATTAAGATGTATACCTAATGTTAAGTGATAGAAACAAACAAGGTGTTGAACGCCATTGCGGGGAGATCACCAGATGGCTGATTCCGAGGATTCGAAAAGCGCAGCCGCCGTACCGATGAGGCAGGAGCGCGGACAGGTAACCGTAGACGGTCACGCGCTGGAGACACTACGCATCCATCCCGCGGGGGAGCAAGAGCCGGGTGCGCCAACGCTGGTTTTTCTGCATGAAGGGGTGGGTTCGGTATCCCTGTGGCGTGATTTCCCGCTGCAGGTGTGCGCGCGAACGGGATTGTCGGGGCTGGTTTACTCGCGCTACGGTTATGGTCAGTCCGCCGTCCTCGCCGCGGCGCGTGATCCCCGCTACATGCACCACGAAGGGCAGATCGTGCTGCCGCAATTGCTGGCCAAGCTGGATATCAGCGCGCCGCATTTGCTGGGGCACAGTGACGGGGGCTCGATCGCACTCATTCACGCTGGCAGTGCGCATCCGGTGCGCTCGCTCACCTTGCTGGCACCTCATGTGTTTGTCGAGACGATCAGCATCGCCGGGATAGAGGAGGCCCGCGAGGTGTTCAATCGAAGTGACGAACTGGCCACCCGCCTCGCGCGCCATCATCGCGATCCGGTCGCCACTTTCCGTGGCTGGAATGACATCTGGCTGCATCCGGACTTTCGCAACTGGAATATCGAAAACCTGCTGCCGGCGATCAGCGCGCCCGTCCTTTTGATCCAGGGCGAAGACGATCATTACGGCACCATGGCACAACTCGATGCGATCGAACGCCAGGTGAGCGGGCCGTGTCGTCAGCTGCGGCTGGCCGATTGCGGGCACAACCCGCATCGCGATCAAGCGAGCGCGACGCTCCAGGCGGTATGTGAATTCTTGCAGGATAAGGCGGCCCGTCCAGCTTGATTGAAAAGCCGCTCGCTCGTGCCGTTTGACCGAAACCGTGCGCGATCAGTCGAGTCAATCAAGCGGCTGCTGTTCACGCACTGACAGGCAACCCGCTCTGGTTGCCATTGGGTAGCTGCAGGCGGGCTATTCGCAGAGGGTGATCAAAACGCTGCACGGCGCATGGTCGACGAGGTTGCGGGAAATGGAACCCTGCCACCAGCGCGCCCAGCCGGCGCTGCGCTTATGTCCGACCACGATCAGATCACAGCGCAGCTCGCGTGCCAGCCGTGCAATTTCCTCGACGGGTTCGCCCACTGCCAGGTGGCCGGTGCAGCGCAAATGACGGCCCTTGAGCACCGCGAGGCCTTCATCCAGGATGGCCTGCATTCGTGTCTTCTCGGTGTCGATCAATTCCTCGGGCACGAACCCCTCGGTCAGAAACATGCTCGAGGGCATGCTCGCCACCGCAAGCAGGTGCAACTGGCGATCGGCGAAATCAGCCAGTTTTTCCGAGGCAAGCAGCGCTGCGCGTCCTTCGACGGTGCCGTTGTAGGCCATCAGAATGTTCTGATACATGCCAATCTCCCCGATTTACCGAATGAGCGGTGCCAATCGAAATGCACCACCAACCGAAGTACCGCCTCAACCACAATACACTGCCACCAGATATGTGCCACCAACCGGGACTGTGTGCCATTCGTGAGTCGATCTTCCAGCGATCAGCAGGCACGCCGTAAGCAGCAGGTGCAGTGTAATGCATGACTCACGAGCTGGCACGAGCATGGCACAATCCGACCCCTAGTTCTCTTGCTGACAGGTGATTCCATGGCGCGTAATTTGTATGAATCGGATGTCACGCGAATGATGCGCGATCTGCTGGAGCGCAAACCCCAGTTGATCGAAGAGCAGCGCAAGGGCCGCTCGTTGTGGTGGGACCGCCGCCTTGATCGTGATGAGCAACGGGCATTTCGCGAGTCCAGAGTGGCGCAAAAGCCGTATGTCTACCAGACCGGTGACTGAATCCTGAGCTGGCGACAAGACGGCTGGTTCGCTGCCTGCTTCGGCGGACGCGGCCCCGGGTCGCCTACTCGACCAGGGAACCGGGCCGTGACGCCTGATGTGGCTGAAAGCCCGCTGCTTCGCTGGGTACGCGGGCTGAACCGGTGCCAGGGACATTCGGCTGCACGCCTTGCCGCTACGGTTGCATTTGTCGGCGGCGTTGCGTTGGCGGGCTGCTCGGTGCCAGCGCAAATTGCAATGATGATGCTTCCCGATGGGATTCTCAGCATCCCGTTGGCGCGATTCGATCAAATGCCCGATACCGTGAGACGCGACGTGAGCGCGTTGATCAATAAAGGCGATTGGCCGGGTTTGCAAGCGCTTGCCGAGCGCAATCTGGCACAGGACCCGTCGAGTTCACCCTGGTGGTATCTGAAAGGCGTGGCCCTGTTGCAAGCGGGGAATGCCAAGGCGGCCGAGGACGCGTTTTCACAGAGTGTTCGTCTCGACCCCTACACGATGGAAGGCTGGCACATGCTCGCTCAGGCGCAATCCACCCAGGGTAATCACCAGCAGGCGATTCGAACCCTCGAGCGCGCCCTGCAAGTGCAGCGTGATTCCGCGCTTACCTGGCTATTGTTGAGCGAAGCGTGCAAGCGGGCAGGGCTCATGGAGCGCTCTGCCGCAGCTTACGACGAGGCTCAGCGACTGGCCAATGGCGGGGCGCGCGGCTGAGCGCTTAGCCTGCGCTCAGGCCATCATCGGCCGCGATCACTGCGCCATTGATGAATTGCGCGCTGTCAGAGGCGAGCATCACGACCAGGGCATCCAGATCAAGGGGGGAACCGATCCGTCGCCGCGGCAGCATCTGCAGCAGCTTCTGTCCCGCCGGGGTATCCCAATGGTCGCGGTTGATATCGGTTTCGATATAGCCGGGGCAGATGGCGTTGCTGTTAATGCCAAAGCGTCCCCACTCCAGCGCAAAGGCCTTGGTCATCTGAATGACGGCCGCCTTGGACATCGAGTAGACGGCCAACTGCGCGAGCGGTCGCAGTCCGGCCGTCGAGGCGATCGTGATGATTCTGCCTCCGGGTCCTGGTGAGCCTGAGCGAGCGCGCGCGACCATCTGCCGCCCGACCGATTGGGCAACAAAAAATGCGCCCTTCAGGTTGGTGTCCATCACGTAGTCAAAATCTGACTCGCTGTAGTCACCCAGTCGCTTGGCGCTCGACACCCCCGAGTTGTTGATGAGCACATCGATCGGTCCGAGCGCGCCAGCCACCTCGGCTATGCCGGCTTCGATCGACTCAGGCTGCGTGACATCCATTTTTACGGCATGGGCAACACCGCCAGCAGCCCGAATACGGGCAGCCAGTGCTTCCAGCCGCTCAATACGGCGTGCGGCCAGGGCGACTTTGGCGCCCGAGGCGGCAAGCACTTCGGCAAACCGTTCACCGAGGCCTGATGAGGCGCCAGTGATCAATGCGATGCGGCCATCGAGGCGAATATCCATGGCGCTCAATTCCGGTAATGAATCGACAAAGGGACAGGCAGGCTAAATGAGCTCACGCACCCGGCGCAACTCAGGCAGGCAATGCGCAATCCAGCTTGCCGTCAGCTTTTCCTGCACGGCATTTTGCCGCAAGCGCTGATTGAGCGAAGCGAAATCAACCCGATCGAGATCCTGGTCCTGATTGAAACAGGAGAACACGTAGCTCACTTTGCCAGTGACCGGATCGCGGTGTTCCTGCAGACACTGGGCGCAGATCTCTTTCATCATGCACTGCATCGGTGAGTTGATTGAGCCGATCGCGTGATGGCGCGCTTTAAGGAAGGGAGCAAGGCTGCCGTGCCGCGCCTGGGCGACCGCCGCCATCATCCGGTCCGATCCGATCGCAATGATGCGGCTTGCGTCGGCAAGTGACAGCGACGTCTCGCCCAGCTCGCCCCTGGCGTAGGCCTCCATGGCTTGCACGATGTTGCCAACGAATTGACGATCTTGCGCACGCCGCGGTGTGAATCCAGGGGATTCATCACTACACCAGATGACAATATCGGCGGCCTGTTCAATGTCATCGATCTTGTAGCGATCGATCAGCTTTTTGTAGCCGGCGAAATAGATGACCTTGGAGCCGTGTGCACGAAACGCCTGACCAATCGAAAACAGCACCGCATTGCCCAGACCACCACCGACCAGCGCTACCGTCTCGCCGCGGCCAATCTCTGTCGGCGCCCCAGTGGGCCCCATCAGAATAACCCGCTCGCCGGGCTGCAGCATTGCGCACAGGTTGGCCGAGCCACCCATCTCAAGGACGATGGTGGAAACCAGGCCGGCCGCGCGGTCAACCCAGGCACCGGTGAGGGCCAGCCCTTCCATCTGCATTCGCGTACCGGCGGCGAGCGGGGCGCTCGCTTCGAAATTCTGCAACCGATAGAACTGCCCGGGCTGAAAATGCCGCGCGGCCATCGGCGCATGCAACACCACTTCAACGATGGTGGGTGTGAGGCGTTCAACCCGGTGCACCGTTGCAATCAGCTCCGCGCGCAGGCGGGCAAAAAACGCCTCGGGTCCAAGTTCGGGCGAGTCCGCCCCGGCGCCAGGTGGCACGGCCGGTGGCTGTTGCGCGAGCACCCGGCTCACGCGCGGATAGCCCTGCTTGGCCGAGCCCATCGCTTTCACCACATTGCCAAAGAACGACGGATGCAAGTCGCCGAAGAAGGACACAAAACGACCGTTGGCGTGGCGCGCCAGCAGCACATCGGCACTGGCTGGCTTGGAGCGCGAATACTGCGGTTTGACCGGCTGCCCGGATTCATCGCAGGCGGCGAAATACTTTCCATCCAGAGCGAAGTGGCTCGCATCTTCGCGCGCGAGCACCGTGTTAGGTTGCGTGCCGGCCGCGATGAACACGGTGCGCGCAGCGAATTCAATCGCGCCCGCGCCATGCGCTTTGCCCAGTTCATCGAACCGCGAATGATCGAATCGGATGGCACAGGTGGCGCCGTTGGCATCAACCTCGATGGCGCTCGGGGTGAGGCCTTCGCAAAACCGGATGCCTTCTTCCAGGGCCTTTTCCACTTCCTCGTGATTGAGTGTGTAGGAAGGGCTGTCGATCAGGCGCCGGCGGTAGGCCACGCGAACTCCGCCCCATCGGTCAATCAGTTCAGCAAAGCGGGGCGCCCGGCCCTCGCGTGCAGCCGCCGCGCGTTCGGCACGCAAGGCGCGTGCATGCGCGACGTATTCGTGGGCAACGGCTTGGTCCTCGGCTGACCAGCTCGCCGGAATCAATGGGTCGGCGGGTATCTCCACGCTGGCATCGTCGCCCTCGAACGCGGGGTGATCAGCTGCGAGCGAATCGTGCGTCCCCGCGATGTCAGCGCGCTCCCCGGCGAGCACCTGCAGCCGATGCAGAAATTTTTCGACCTGCACGGGGTAGTAGGCCAGCGATTCGGTGGCCGTATCAATGGCGGTGAGACCGCCACCGATGACGACGACCGGCAACCGCAATTGCATATTGGCAATCGAATCGGCCTTCGCCGCGCCGGTCAATTGCAGCGCCATCAGAAAATCGCTCGCGGTGCGCACACCGCGCGCCAGACCATTGGGGATGTCGAGGGTTGTCGGTTTGCCCGCACCCATGGCAAGCGCGACATGATCAAAACCCAGGCCGCCGCCGCTGACCGGAGTGAACGCATCCTCCAGCGTGAAGGTGCCGCCAAAGCGCACCCCGCCAAACAGCGCGAACTCGGCGCGCCGCTCAACCAGCAGGCGCACGACTTTGAGAAAATTCTTGTCCCAGCGCACCGTGATGCCGTATTCGGCCACACCGCCAAAGCCGGCCAGCATGCGCTCACCCAGCGGTTCACGCAGGCTGTCAATATCGAACACGGGCTCAAAGGCCACGCGCGATCCGTCCTCGGCCACCCCGCTCACACTGGGGGGCAGCGGTTCAATTTTCAGGCCATCGATCCCGACCACGTAATGACCATCATTCATCAGATGATGCGCCAGCGTGAACCCGGCTGGTCCCATACCCACCACCAGCACCCGGTATCCAGTGGCCACCAATGGCAGCGGACGGCGCAGGTTGAGCGGATTCCAGCGCGTGAGCAGAGAATAGATCTCGAAGCCCCAGGGCAGGGCGAGTACGTCTTTGAGAGTGCGCGTCTCGGCCTGCGGGATATCCACCGGTGCCTGCTTCTGGTAGATGCAGGCCTTCATGCAATCGTTGCAGATACGGTGGCCGGTCGCCGCGGCCATCGGGTTATCAATGGTGATGATGGCAAGTGCCGCAACCGCAAGGCCGGCTGACTTTGCCATGTGGAATTCGGAAATTTTCTCCTCAAGCGGACAGCCGGCCAAGGACACGCCGAAAGGCGATTTCTTGAACTCGACCGCCTGAGGCGCGGCTGGATCGACCTTTTCGCGCAATCCCTTGGAGCAGGAGTCTTTGCCCTGCTTGTGGCACCAGATGCAATACTGGGTCTGGTCGAGTGCGCCCGCCAGGTCGGTGCCTGAGTCGGTGAGCGCGAATCCCTCGCGGGCACGGCGATGTTCCGGGTCGATCGTGTATTGCCGCACGCCTTGATGTTCATTCGCCTCACCGTGGGCGAGCAGGTGCAGCGGATCGACCTTGGCCGGCAGCTTGAACAGAATGCCCGCGGCGTGCCGGTGCCGCCCCGCCTCGGTATGCAATGCCCATGCGGCGTAGCGCAGGGCAAGTTCAATGGACGCTGCGTGCGCGGCCTCATCGCCGAGCCAGCCGGTAACAGCCTGGGCGAATTGCAATTCACTGAACTGGGCGCCAATCAGGGCTTCCAGCGCGCTGCGCAGAGCCTGCGGGTCGAACGTGGCGGCTTCTGCTGGCTTGATCTTGCTGCCGGCTCGCCGCTGGACGAACTGGCGCTTGATCTCATAGAGCGGGTCGAGCGCCCGGTGTTCGGCTCGCAGTGCCTCAAGCGCAGGCTGGATGCCAAAGAGCAGCGCGATGAAATCATCCAGATGAGGTGCGAGCTCGAGCAGCAGAGTCGATTCGTCTTTTGCCGCCAGACTGTGTGCAGCGGCGCGCGCTGCCCGTAAGCGCTCAGCAAGGTCGGGCGCAACCGCGTCCAGCGCGCCTAGGAAAGACTGGTCCAGGGTGTGCAGCCCGGAGTGCGAGTACAGGCCCGCAAAATCGACACCTTGCTGCGCGAGGGCGCGATCAAGCGCCTGCCGCCGCGCGTCTGCGGCCGCACTGCGGCCAGGCGAGGTCAGTGCCGCCGTGGCATTCCGGGGTGATTCCAAGATAGCGAGCGTCCGCCGCGTCTAGCGCTTCAATTGATCCAGCTTGCCGGTGATGTCCTTGAAGGCGTCGGCATCGGGCAGGGCACCCTTGGTATCGGTAATCGAGGGCCAGATCTTGCTCAACTCGGCATTGAGCTCGGTGAAATGCCGCTGGTTTTCCGGCACGTCTTCCTCGGCATAGATGGCGTTGATGGGGCATTCGGGGATGCACACGGCACAATCGATGCACTCGTCAGGATCGATCACCAGAAAATTCGGGCCTTCCCGGAAACAGTCGACCGGGCACACGTCGACGCAGTCGGTGTATCGGCACTGAATGCAAGGCTCGGTGACCACATGCGTCATGGGAAGACTCCTTCTCGCGTAAACCCGCTATTTTAGCCGAACTGCGCCGCAACGCACCATGGGGAACTTTCGGCGCTGCGCAAAGTCTTTGCGATGGCATGCCGATTTTGCGTAAACTGCGCGCCTCCACGGGGCACGTGCGGCTTGCTCCCCGATTCTTCGATCCGACCCAATCACTGTCATGATCAAAGTTGAAAACCTGCGTAAGACCTTCGGCCAGAAAGTGGCCGTCAACAACATTTCCTTCGAAGTGCATCCGGGCGAGGTGCTGGGGTTTCTCGGACCCAACGGGGCCGGCAAATCGACCACGATGCGCATGATCACCGGGTTCATCACCCCCGGCGCCGGGCGCGTCAGCGTGTGCGGATTTGATGTGGTGGATCATCCGATTGAAGCCAAGCGCCGTATCGGCTACCTGCCCGAAGCGGCGCCGTCCTATGGCGAGATGACCGTAGGCGGTTTTCTTGGCTGGGCCGCCGACATGCGCGGCTTGACCGGCACGCAACGCGCCAGCGCGATTGGCGCGGCGGTGGATGCCTGTTCCCTGGGCAGTGTGCTCGATCAGGCCATCGATACCTTATCCAAGGGGTTTCGTCACCGTACCTGTCTCGCGCAGGCGATCCTGCATGACCCCGAGGTGCTGATCCTCGATGAGCCGACCGATGGCCTTGATCCCAACCAGAAGCATGAAGTGCGGCAACTGATCCGTCGCATGAGCGAGAAAAAGACCATCATCTTCTCCACGCACATTCTGGAGGAGGTGGAAGAAACCTGCACACGTGCAATCATCATCGACGGGGGCACGCTGGTGGCCAATGGCACGCCAGCGGAATTGAAGGCACGGTCTGTGACTGCCGGCGCAGTGCGCGCGCGCTTCGCCGGCCTCGATGCTGATGCAGCGCGCAGCCAGCTGGCCAGCGTCGCAGGAGTGGGCAAGATTGAATGCATCGGTCAGGAAGTCGATCAGGTCGTGATGCGCGCTTATCCCTCTGGTGCAGTGCGCGGCGATGAGCTGGCCGCCCAGGTCGTGACCGAGCTCACCCGCGCCGGCCAGGCACCAATTGGTATCGCCACCGAGCTGGGGCGGTTGGACGACGTCTTTCGTTCCATCACTCATTCCGATGTGCATCATTCCGACGGAGGTCGCGCATGAGCGGACTGCCAGCCATCCGCGCCATTGCCCGGCGCGAATTAGGACAATACTTCGGCTCGCCGGTGGCCTATGTGTTCCTGGTGATCTTCCTGCTGCTGGCGGGAATCTTCACCTTCACCTTCGGTGCGTTCTTTAACCGCGGCGAGGCCTCGCTCGCATCGTTCTTCACCTGGATTCCGTGGCTGTTTCTGTTTCTGGTACCGGCCATCGGCATGCGCATGTGGGCAGAAGAGCGTCGCGCTGGAACCTGGGAGTTGCTGCTCACCATGCCAGTGACCGCTGGTCAGGCGATTCTGGGGAAATTTTTCGCCTCATGGCTGTTTCTGGCTCTGGCGCTTGCCCTCACGTTTCCGTTCTGGTTGACGGTGAACTGGCTGGGCGAACCTGACAACGGGGTGATCGTCGCGGCCTACGTTGGTTGCTGGCTGCTGGGCGGTGCGTATCTGGCGGTCACGTGCATGACCTCCTCATTCACGCGCAACCAGGTGGTCGCTTTCATCATCGCAGTCATTTTGTGCCTGCTGTTCATCCTGATCGGCTTCACCCCGATCACCGACATGCTGGCGCGCTACGCCTCGCCGGATCTGGTTGACGCGGTGGCCGCGTTTGGCGTGATGACCCACTTTGATAGTTTCGCCAAGGGTGTGCTCGACCTGCGCGGCATTGTTTACTTTGCTGCGGTCATCGCCCTGGCTCTGTTCATCACCGCTGCAGTCATTCGCAACCGGCGCAGCTGACCTTTTGCATCGATCGGCCTCAACGACACGAATTCCCATGAAAAGAACCTTCTGGTACTCCTCTCTCGGCGTTGCGCTGCTCATCGTGGCCTTTGTTCTGGTCAACCTTTTGATGGCTCGAACGACGGTCCGCCTTGATCTCACACAGGGCGGCTTGTTCAGCTTGTCTGAGGCCACGCGCAATGTATTGCACAAGCTCAAGGAACCCGTGCATTTGCGCTATTACTACACGCGCAACGATGCAACGGTGCCCATTCAAGTCCGTGTATTCGCCAAGCGGGTTGAGGATGTGCTCGCGGAATACAAGTCAGCGGCCGGGGACAACCTGATCATCGAAAAGCTCAACCCGGAGCCCGATTCCGATGCCGAAGACCAGGCCACTCTGGATGGTGTGCAGCCCCAGGTGACCCAGACAGGCGAACACTTTTTCCTTGGTATGGTGATCAGCCAGGCCGATCGCAAGTCGGCGCTTGCCTCGATTGATGGCAATCGTGAATCGCTGCTTGAATACGACATCACCCGCGCCATCACCCGCGTGGCGGTGAAGGACAAACCGGTTGTCGGGATTCTGTCGCCCTTGCCACTTGCCGGCAATCCGATGGCGCAGATGATGGGCCAGCCGCCGCAGGGACCGCAGGTGTTCTATTCGCAGCTGGAGCAGGACTATGCGGTGAAGATGCTGCCGATGGATAGCGACTCGATTCCGGGCGACATCACGCTGTTGTTGGTGGTTCACCCGCGCAACATCAGCGAGCGTACCGAATTTGCGCTCGACCAGTATGTGCTGCGCGGGGGGCGTCTGGTGGCCTTCGTTGATCCGCTCGCCTATTTTGATCAACGGCCTGGCCCGATGGGCATGATGCCCGGCGGTCCGTCGAATCTGGAGCGCCTGTTCAAAGCCTGGGGCGTTTCCATGGACAGCAAGAAGGTGGTGCTGGATCTGGAAAATGCGGCGGGCAATGGCACCCGCACCATGCCCACGGTGCTTGCGCTCGATGGCAACAGCATCAATCGCACGGATGTCTCAACCAGTTCGGTGCCGAACATGCTCATTCCGATGGCCGGCGCATTTGTCGGGACACCGGTGCAAGGCTTGACCGAGACGGTGCTGCTCAAGACCTCCAAACAGTCGCAACTGGTCGACACGGCGGATGCATCCAAGCAGGGGCGTGAGGCACTGCGCGGGTTCACTGGCCCGAGCGGCATTGAATACGCGATGGCGGTCAAACTGTCCGGGCGTTTCAAGACCGCGTTCCCGGAAGGAAAGCCGGTCGAACCGATCAAGCTGGATGACAAAGGCAAGCCACTGGCCTCCAAGTCGGCGGCTGATGCGTCAAAAGCAGGCGGCGCATCCAGGGCAGGCGATGCCGCCAAGGTCGATGATGCAGCCAAGTCCGGAGACGATGCCAAGGCAGCCGAGGTGCCAGCCGTTCTGACTGAATCGAAAGAGGACAACACGGTGGTGCTGGTGGCCGATTCCGATTTTCTCAATGACGGGGCGTCGGTGTCGATCCAGGACATTCTCGGTCGCCGGGTGATCATTCCGAGCAACGGCAATCTGTCGTTCTTTATCGGTCTGGTCGAGCAGATGGCCGGCGACCCGGCCCTGGCACGCCTGTCCAGCCGCGCGGTGGCGACCCGTCCGCTCACGGTGGTGAAGCGCATGGAAACCGAAGCCACACAAGCCTATCTGGGCAAATTGAAGTCGCTGGAGGACAGTCTTACCCAGACCAAGCAAAAGATTGCTGAACTGGAGCGGCTGCGCAGCCCGGGGGGTGACGCCAAGGGGACATTCAGTGCCGAGCAGCAGGCCGAGGTCGATTCATTCCGCCAGAAGGCGGTGGCGATGCGCCGGGAATTGAAGGATGTACGTAAGGATCTGCGTGCCGACACCGAGTCTCTGGAATTCTGGACCAAGGTGGTGAACATTGCCTTGATGCCGCTGCTGGTGGCCATTGCCGGCATCGGGTTTGCGTTGAGCCGACGGCGCCACAATGAAGCCAAGCGGGCTGCTGCGCTCAGCTAGAAGGGGAACGCATTGAACGAGCATAGCGGGCATGAGCACGGCCATTCGCCGATCGACATCCATGCGCACTATTACCCGCCGGCATTCCTGAAGCTGGTCGGCGATAACGCGGCTGCCTATGGCATCGAGTGGAAGATGGTCGAAGGCAAGGGGCCGCAGTTTCGCAACGGCCACGTGGTGACCGGTCCGGTTGGCCGCAAATTTGTTGACCTTGATGTCCGTATCGAGGCGATGGACGCACAAGGCGTGGCGGTGCACGCCTTGTCCTTGTCGCAGCCGATGATCTATTGGGCCAAACCCGATCTCGCCCAGGCACTCGCCGAAGGGTTCAATGATGCCATTGCACAGGCCCACGAGTTGCACCCGACCCGGATGCTGG
Organism: uncultured Pseudomonadota bacterium; assembly: GCA_903921325.1. GTDB lineage: Bacteria > Pseudomonadota > Gammaproteobacteria > Burkholderiales > SG8-39 > CAIXPL01. Next base: position 14,372 of record CAIXPL010000026.1, on the reverse strand, counting down.
GCCTTGCCACCTTGCCGATGCAGCATCCGGAGCTTGCCATCAAAGAGGCGCGGCGCGCTGCGACGCTGCCTGGCGTGCGTGGGTTTTACATGTCAACCCATGTCAATGAATTTGAGGTGTCGCACGCGTCGCTCTTTCCGGTCTATGCCTGCCTTGAAGAGCTGGGTCTGCCGCTGTTCATTCATCCGGTGCAGGTGATTGGCCATGAGCGGCTCACGCCACACTATCTGACCAACCTGCTGGGCAATCCGTTTGAGTCGGCGATCGCCGCCGCGCATTTCATTTTTGGCGGTGTGCTCGACCAGTTTCCCAACCTGCGCATCGTGCTGCCCCATTCTGGCGGCGCGTTCCCGTGGCTGGTATGGCGTCTGCAGCGTGGCTACGTCGTGCGCGAGGATCTGAAAAAGATCAAGCAGGGGCCCGAGGCCTACCTGCGTCGCTTCTGGTACGACACAGTGGGCTATTCAGACCATGTGATCGATTATCTGAAATCGGTCATCGGCATCGATCGCATCATGATGGGCAGTGATTACTGCTTTCCAATTGCCTACGAACAACCGGTCAAGATCGTCACTGACCACCCGCGCCTGAGCGCGGCTGACAAGCACGCCATTGTCGAGGGCAATGCACGGGCCTTGCTGAGTCTCTAGGGCTGTTGTTCGCGCAGCAGGTCGCGATAGCGCGCGGCCCTTTGCACATAGCCCTCGGCGATGCTCAGTATCCAGGCCACTTCGGCGTCGGTCACCTCACGCACCACACGCGCGGGGCTGCCGAGCAGCAATACCCGGTCGGGGAACACCTTGTTCTCCGGAACCAGGGCACCGGCCCCGACGATGCAATGATGGCCGATCTGTGCGCGATTCAAGATTGTGCTGCCCATGCCGATCAGTACACCATCACCCACCTGGCAGCCATGCAAGGTGGCATTGTGCCCGACGCTGGTATTGGCACCGAGCACGAGCGGCTTGTGCGGGTCGACATGCAGAACCGAGCCGTCCTGGACATTGCAGCGCTCACCGATGATGATCTGCTCATTGTCGGCGCGCATGACCACGTTGAACCAGATGTTGGCCTGGGCCATCAGACGCACCGATCCAATCAGCGTTGCGTTGGGCGCCACGTAACCCTGTGCCGGGTCGAATTCGACGCGCTGAGTCCCGAGCGAATAAATTGTCACTGCACCACCTCGATTGAATTGAGGGTCTGATGGTAACCAAACACGCCAGTTCACACTATGTTTCGATACGGGGCCTGCGCTATCACTATCGCCAGTGGGATGTCGCGGGCAACCAGCTTGCCCCTGAGCAAGCGGCTCTCAAGGAGGCAGCGCGCAGCGATGCACCCGTTACGAACGCGGTGACCACGAGCGCGGCGACCATGAACGCCGCGACCATGAACGCCGCGATCACAGTTGGCGCCCACGGACCATCGACGCCCCTCGTGCTGCTGCATGGCTGGATGGACGTGGGGGCATCGTTCCAGTTCATGGTCGATGCGCTGAACGTGCCGCGCCGGGTGATCGCGCTGGATTGGCGCGGATTTGGCCTCACCGACTGGGCGGCCGCCGACAGCTACTGGTTTCCTGACTACCTGGCTGATCTGGATGCGTTGCTGCACAGCGTCTCGCCCGTAGCGCCGGTGGATCTGGTCGGTCACAGCATGGGCGGCAATGTGGCCTGCCTCTATGCGGGGATCCGACCGGCGCGGGTCCGGCGTCTGGTCAATCTGGAAGGATTCGGCCTGTCGGCGCAGCCGGCAACGCTCGCCGTAGCACGCTACGGGCGCTGGCTTGACGAAGTCGGTCAGACGCAACGCCTGCGCGATTACGCCGATTTCGCCGCATTGGCTGATCGCTTGCGCCGCGACAATCCCCGATTGAGTGCTGATCGTGCTGCGTGGCTGGCGCGCCACTGGGCGCAAGAACTGCCCGATGGCATGGTGCGCCTGCGGGCCGACCCGGCGCATAAACGGATCAATCCGGTGCGCTACCGCCTGGACGAAGCGATTGCCTGCTGGCAGGCGGTGCGCGCGCCGGTGCTGTGGGTCGACGGGGTCGATTCCCTCACGCCAGGGCAGTTGCAGCTGAGCGCACAGGACCTGGCTGAGCGGCGCGCACACTTCCACAACCTGCGCTGGCATGCGATTGCCGATTGCGGTCACATGCTGCATCACGACCAACCCGAGGCGCTGGCCGACCTTTTACAGGGCTTTCTGGCAGACTGAGCGGTCCGGCGCATCGCCAGTCGGTACAATGGCGGAATCATGAACGCCGATTTCCACTGCCATTCGACCGCCTCGGATGGCACCCTCAGCCCGACGCTCCTCGCGCGGCGTGCGGCCGATCGAGGGGTGACCCATTGGGCGCTGACCGATCACGACGTCTTGCGCGGTCTGGAAGAGGCTGCGGCGGCGGCGCGTGCCTGCGGCATTGTGTTCGTGCCCGGAGTGGAAATCTCCGTCACCTGGCGCGGGCAGACCATCCATATTGTTGGCCTCGGCATCGATCCGGCCAATGAGGCCCTGGTGGCCGGTGTTGCCGCCACCCGAGGCAGCCGCCAGGGCCGTGCTGCCGAGATGGCGCGGCGACTCGATCATCTGGGTATGCCTGGCAGCCTGCAGGGGGCCTATGCCCTTGCCGAGGACCCTGATCTGATCGGACGCACCCACTTTGCCCGCTACCTGCTCGCGCAGGGCCATGTGCGCAATCTGAACGAAGTGTTTGATCGGTTTCTGGGCGATGGCAAGCCTGCCTATGTACCGCAGCAATGGGCCGATCTGGCTGACGCGGTGGGCTGGATTACCGGGGCGGGCGGGGTTGCCGTGATTGCGCATCCCGGGCGGTATCGATTGTCGCCGAGCGCCATGGATGAGCTCATCGTCGAGTTTCGCAGCGCCGGTGGCATCGGCATTGAAGTGGTCACGGGTAGCCACGATCCGAGCCAATACGCGCACTACGGCGCGCTCGCACGGCACCATGGGCTGAAGGCCTCGCGGGGGTCGGATTTTCATGGACCGCAGGAGAGCCGCACTGATCTGGGCGCTTTGCCAGCGCTGCCCTCAGAGCTCGATCCGATCTGGTCCGTGCTGGCTGGGTGTCACTGAGCGCCGTGGCCCAGTACTTCGAGATTCATCCGCAAAACCCGCAAAAGCGTCTGATACGCGAAGCGGTGACCATCCTCAAGGCATCGGGGGTGATCGTCTATCCGACCGATTCGCTCTATGCCCTGGGCTGTCAGGTCGGCGACAAGGCGGCAATGGAGCGAATGCGCTGGATTCGCGACATTGATGACACCCACCATCTCACGCTCATGTGCCGTAACCTGTCGCAGATCGGTGAATACGCCCGCCTCGACAATCGGGCGTTTCGCCTGATGAAGGAGAGCACGCCCGGCAGCTACACCTTCATCCTGCAGGCATCCCGTGACTTGCCGCGACGCGTGGCGCACGCACGCAGCAAGACCATCGGGGTGCGCATACCGGGTAATCCGATTGCCATTGCTCTGCTCGAGGAACTCGGCGAGCCGATGTTATCCACCTCGCTGCTCCTGCCGGGCGATGACGAGCCTCTGGATCGGGCGAGCGATATTCGCGCACGGCTTGAGCACTCGGTCGATCTGGTGATTGACGGGGGCACCTGCGGCGTCGAGCCCTCCACGGTGATCGATCTCACCCAGGGCGCGCCGGTGGTGGTGCGCCAGGGCAAGGGCAGTGTGGCGCCCTTCTTGCATTGATCAACAACACTTAGCGGGAATCGAGCATCATGTTTGCAGATCGTGTCGTCTCAGGGATGCGCCCGACCGGGAGCCTCCACCTGGGGCATTACCATGGAGCGCTGAAAAACTGGGTGCGCTTGCAGGCCGAATATCCGTGCCTGTTCTTTGTGGCCGATTGGCATGCGCTCACCACGCACTATGCCGAGCCCGGCGAGATCGAGAACAATGTCTGGGAGATGGTGATCGACTGGCTCGCCTCGGGTGTCGATCCGTCGCAATCGGTGCTGTTTTTGCAATCGCGAGTGCTCGAGCACGCCGAGTTGCATACGCTGCTCTCGATGGTGACGCCGCTCGGATGGCTTGAGCGGGTGCCCACCTACAAAGATCAGCAGGAGCGGCTGAGCGATCGCGATCTATCGACCTACGGGTTTCTTGGCTACCCGTTGCTGCAAGCAGCTGACGTGCTGATTTATCGCGCCAAGTTTGTTCCGGTCGGCGAGGACCAGGTGCCGCATGTGGAACTGATGCGCGAAATTGCGCGGCGGTTCAACCACCTGTATGGACGCGAACCCGGGTTCGAAGACAAGGCCAAGGAGGCTGTGCGCAAGCTGGGCAGCCGCAAGGCGCGGGTCTATATGGATCTGCGCACGCGCTTTCAGGAACAGGGACACGATGAGGCGCTGGAGGCCGCGCATGCCTTGCTCGATGAGCAACAGAACCTGAGCAAGCTCGATCGCGAGCGCCTGTTTGGCTATCTTGAAGGCGGTGGCCGGGTGATTCTGCCTGAACCCGAAGTCCTGCTCACCGAGGCGTCCCGACTGCCCGGCCTCGACGGACAGAAAATGTCCAAGTCCTATAGCAACGCGATAGGGTTGCGTGAGGCACCTGAGCAGGTCACCCGTAAGATTCGCACCATGCCGACTGATCCGGCACGGGTGAAGCGCACCGATCCGGGTGACCCCGATAAATGCCCTGTGTGGCAGTTCCACCAGGTCTATTCCGATCTGCCTACGCGCGAGTGGGTGCAGCAGGGCTGCCGCAGCGCGGGCATTGGTTGCCTTGAATGCAAGCAACCGGTCATTGACAGGGTGCTGCTCGAGCAGCGGCCAATGTTTGAGCGGGCCCAGCGCTATATCGATGATCCGACCCTGGTACGCAGCATCATCGCCGATGGTTGCGACAAGGCGCGCGACCTTGCGCGCGAGACCATGCGCGAGGTGCGCGCAGCGATGGGCCTGGACTACAGTTGACGAGGACCGCTACGCGATGACGCAGCAGTTGGACATCCCGGAGATGCTCGAATCGCAGGCGGTGGCGAGCCAGCCGGTTGCGCGCGTGCGCGGCGAGCCGTTGATGCAGATGCCAACCGATCTGTACATTCCGCCCGATGCGCTCGAAGTCATTCTTGAGCACTTCGAGGGACCGCTTGATTTATTGCTCTATCTGATCCGCAAGACCAACGTGGATGTACTTGATATCCCGATGGCCGCGCTCACGCTGCAGTATCTTGAGTATGTCGAGGCAATGCGCTCGAAGAATCTGGAGCTGGCCGCTGAGTATCTGGTGATGGCGGCGATGCTGATGGAAATCAAGTCGCGCATGTTGCTGCCGCGGCCGCGTGCCCAGGGGCAGGACGAAGGATTCGATCCGCGGGTCGAATTGGTGCGCCGCCTGCTCGAATACGAGCAGATGAAGGCAGCCGCGGCCGAGCTCGAAGCGTTGCCGCGTGCGGATCGCGAGTTTCGATCAGTGAGCGTGTGGATCGAGCAGACCTTGGTGAAACGTCTGCCACAAGTAGAACCGCAGGCATTGGTGGCAGCCTGGCAGGAGCTTCTGCGTCAGGCGCGGGTGCGTGCGCATCACTCAGTGTCGCGCGATGAGCTGTCGGTGCGTGAATACATGGCCATTGTGCTGCGGTTGTTGCGCGGTAGCGGGTTTCGGGAATTTGGCAGCCTGTTTGATCCCTCCCGCGGCGTTGCCATGCTGGTCGTGAATTTTCTTGCTGTCCTTGAGCTCGCTCGAGAGGGACTGATCGAACTCAGTCAGGCAAGGCCCTATGATCCGATTTATGTAAAGCGCGTGCATGACGATGATGAACAGTCTTGATCCCAAGCGTGTGCTTGAAGCCGCGCTGCTCGCAGCCCGCGAACCGCTGGCGGTGGAGCAGCTTCACCAGTTGTTCGATGTGATCGATCCGCCGCCCGCCATTGCCGAGATGCTCGATCAACTGCGTACTGAATGGGATGGGCGCGGCGTCGAGCTGGTGCAGGTATGTAGCGGCTGGCGATTCCAGACGCGCGCAGAGTATCAGCTCGTGCTGGATCGCCTGAATGCGGAAAAAGCACCGCGCTATTCTCGCGCCGTGATGGAGACTCTGGCGATCATCGCCTATCGCCAGCCAGTCACCCGCGGCGATATCGAAGACATCCGCGGTGTCATGGTATCGCCCAATGTGATCCGAAATCTTGAAGAGCGTGGCTGGATTGATGTGGTCGGTCATCGCGAAACCCCGGGCCGCCCAGCCCTTTATGCAACGACCCGCTCGTTCCTCGACGATCTGGGTTTGCGCAGTCTGCAGGAGTTGCCTCCGCTTGAAGAAATCCCGCACACCGTCGATCTCCTCGCCAACACGGCCGACGCGACCGAAGACACGACCGACGCTCGCGTTGGAGACCCGGCCGGTGCTCTCCCCGGAGCCCCGGCCGAGCTCTGAGCGCCGCGCTGCCAAACCGGGCAAGACCGGGCGGCCGGTAGGGCGCAACCGGCTTGCCTTGGCCTCCGCGGAGGGCACGCAAGCGGCGCCCGAGCGCCCAAGGCGGACTGTTTCGGCGCCGCGCACCGATCGTGTCGCACCGCCCGAGGAACGCGGCGAATGGCGTGATCGACCTGGAGGCAAGCCTGGGCGAGGGCAGGAGAGTGCGCGCCGCCGCGCCGCCGCTTCGTTCAGTTCCTCGCCATCACAGGGGCGACGGTCTCCAGCCCCAAGTGCAGGGCGTACCTCGGATGCGGCCGCACGGCGTACACCAGACCCAACCGCACGGCGTACGCCAGATGCGGCCGCACGGCGTACAGCAGACGCAACCGCACGACGTACGCCAGATGCAGCCGCAAGGCGCCCACCAGATGCAGCTGCAGCGCCAGTGCCAGTGTCGGTCGGCGCGCGCCCGCCACCATCCGTGCGCCCGCGCCGCGCGATGGGGCCCTTGCGCCCGAAAATGCCGGAGATCGGGAACGATGAGCCGATCAGAATTCAAAAACTGCTGTCGATGCATGGGCGCGGTTCGCGCCGCGAAGTCGACGATTTGATCGCATCGGGCCGTGTGATGGTCAATGATCAGGTTGCCAAACTGGGTGATCGGGCCAGTGCGGCCGATCGGATTCTGGTCGATGGCAAACCGATTCATCTGGCGGCAGGCACACCCGAACAGGCGGTGCTGCTGTACCACAAGCCGGCGGGGGAAATTGTCTCGCATGACGACCCCGAGGGCCGGCCCAGTATCTTTGCGAATCTGCCACGGCCACGCTCCGGTCGCTGGATTCCGGTCGGGCGTCTGGATTTCAACACCAGCGGGCTGCTGCTGCTGACCACCTGGGGCGATCTGGCAGCACGACTCACTCATCCCAGCCATGAAGTGGAGCGGGAATATGCGGTGCGGGTGCTCGGCGAGCTGACCCCTGAGCAGCGTGCCCAATTGACAGCCGGGGTTCAACTGGAAGATGGCATGGCGCAGTTCGACCAGTTGGAGGAGGCCGGTGGTGACGGCATCAACCGCTGGTATAGCGTTACCTTGCGTGAAGGCCGCAATCGCGAGGTGAGGCGCATGGTCGAGGCGGTGGGCCTCGTCGTCAGCCGCCTGATCCGCGTGCGGTTCGGCACGATCGTTCTGCCGCGTGATCTGCCGCGCGGGCGCGCACGCCTTGCTACGCCCGCTGAATTGCAAGCGCTGGCGAGTGCGGTGGGTCTGCAAGCCGAAGCCCCGCGTCAGGGCCCACCCCGCGCCGCCGCTGGACGAAGAGGGGCCGCGAAGCCCGAACGGCGCCTGGGCACGGGCGCTGCACCCAGGTCCGAGCGCGGCCCCGGCCGTGCGGCACCTGATCGCCCCGCGCGGTCGGCACCTGATCGCCGCGCGGGCGGTGGTGCCTTCAGCGGCCGCCGCACCGGTACAGCGAGCCGGGGCAAATCGGGCGCCGGCGGATCGGGCCGAAGTTAGAACACTCACCAAGGGTCTTCTGGTTCGGCTCAGAATTTGCTATAATTCACAGGTTGTGGAAATGGGCGTCGAGCCCATTTTTTTTTCTGCATGCCGTTTGCGATGGGTAGGCAGGCGCGGGGGCCGTTTGTGGCTCTGCGCTGGCGACTGAGCGCAATGCATGGGGCTTTTTGCCGGGTAGTGCGAGGTTTGCGCCTGCCTGGCCCGGGGTTGGATAGTGGCGAAGCTGGGCCTGAAGGAGATCGTCGAGACGACGGTGAGCGGAATGGGGTACGACATCGCCGATTGCGAGATCGTGTCACGCGGGCGTCTGGTGCGGGTGTTCATCGATCGTATCGATGGACCGATTGACGATGCGCTGGTGCGCATCAAGGTTGAAGATTGTGAGCGGGTGACCCGGCAACTGCAGCGGGTGCTTGAGGTCGAAGGGATAGATTACGACCGGCTGGAAGTGTCATCGCCGGGGCTGGATCGGGTTTTGCGCACCGTTGAGCATTTCAAGCGGTTCGCGGGGCGGCAGATCGAGGTGCGTGTGCGCATCGCAGTCGGCGGGCGCCGCCGGTTTACCGGCACGCTGCTGGGTGCGGATGAACAGATGCTTGAGATGAAGGTCGAGGACGCGATTCACCGGTTTCCGCTGGTGGATCTGGAAAAAGTGCGGTTAGTGCACAAATGGTCGTAGGCCTGGCGATCAGGCGGTCGCAGGTCGGCAGGGTGGTGCGTTGTGGCAGGTTTCGGGCGCCGGCGGTTGTGCGGTGCTGTGTTCAGGTTTACGGATTTGACTAAGGGTCATCAATGAGTCGCGAGATCCTCATGCTGGTCGATGCACTGGCGCGTGAAAAGAATGTGGCCAAGGACATTGTGTTTGGCGCACTGGAGTTGGCACTCGCCTCGGCGACCAAGAAACGCTTCCCCGAAGACGTCGAAGTGCGGGTGACGATCGACCGCGAATCGGGCGAATACGATACGTTTCGCCGCTGGCAGGTGGTCGCGGACGATGCGCTTGAGTTTCCCGCGCATCAGATCGCCCTTGCCGATGCGCAAAAGCAGATCGCGGATATCCAGAGCGAGGACTATATCGAAGAGCAGCTCGAGCCGATCGAGTGGGGCCGCATCGGCGCCCAGACCGCCAAGCAGGTCATCCTGCAAAAAATCCGCGACGCCGAGCGCGAGCAGATTCTGCAGGACTTCCTCGCGCGCAACGAAAAGCTGATCTCCGGTACGGTCAAGCGGATCGATCGTGGCAACGTGATTATTGAATCAGGCCGCGTCGAAGCCCTGCTCCCGCGTGAACATCAGATTCCGCGTGAAAACATCCGGGTGGGCGATCGTGTGCGCGCCTGCCTGCTGCGTATTGATCGGGGAGTGCGCGGTCCGCAAGTCATCCTCTCGCGGACCTCTCCAGAGTTCATCATGGAACTGTTCCGTCTCGAAGTGCCGGAGATCGAACAGGGACTGCTCGAGATCAAATCGGCTGCCCGTGACCCTGGCATACGCGCCAAGATCGGCGTGAAGTCAAACGATCAGCGGATTGATCCGATTGGCACGTGCGTGGGCATGCGCGGTTCGCGCGTGCAGGCGGTCACCCAGGAACTGGGCGGTGAGCGGGTCGATATCATCCTGTGGTCGGCTGACCCGGCGCAATTTGTAATCGGCGCTTTGGCACCGGCCGAAGTGTCGAGCATCGTGGTTGATGAAGATCGCCACAGCATGGATGTGGTGGTCGATGAAGAGAATCTCGCCATCGCCATCGGTCGCAGTGGCCAGAACGTGCGTCTTGCCTCCGAGCTCACCGGCTGGGCGATCAATCTGATGACCCGTGAGGACGCCGAGCGCAAGGTCGAAGAGGAGACCGGCAGTGTGCGCACGCTGTTCATGGAAAAGCTCGATGTCGACGAAGATGTTGCCAATGTTCTGATCGAGGAAGGCTTTACCACGCTCGAGCAGGTCGCCTATGTGCCGATTGGCGAAATGCTCGAGATCGAAGCGTTTGACGAGCCGATCGTGAACGAGTTGCGCAGCCGTGCCAAGGACGCCCTGTTGGTCGAGCAAATCCGTGATGAGGAAGGCATGGAGCAGATCGAGCCGGCGCTGCGTGACCTGGACGGCATGGACCCTGACCTGCTCGCGCGGCTGGCACAGGCAGGTATTCGCAAGCTCGATGATCTGGCGGATCTGGCGGTCGATGAATTGGTTGAACTGTCCGGCATTGATGAGGAGCGTGCGCGCCCCTTGATCAGCAAGGCGCGCGAGCACTGGTTCGCAGACGAGCAGTAAGCGATAGACGGGTGAGCAGTAAACCGGCGCGGCTTCGCAGCGCGGGGCATGAGCAAGTGATGGACTGTAGAGGAAAGAATTAATGGCGCAAATCAGTGTTGCCCAGTTTGCTGGCGAACTCCAGATGCCACCGGCGCGGCTGATCGAACAGCTGCGCGCAGCCGGCGTTGCGTCTTCGCGCGAGGGCGATCTGCTGTCAGACCAGGACAAGGCTCGGCTGCTCGACTACCTGCGCCGCTCGCATGGTCAGTCCTCCGGCGGTGATACCCGGATCACGCTGACGCGCAAGCAAACGACCGAAATCAAGAAATCAGACCCCTCGGGCAAGGCACGCACCATTCAGGTCGAGGTGCGCAAGAAGCGGGTATTCGTCAAGCGCGAACCGGGGGATCTCGGTGCACCGGCCGCAGAAGCCGCGCCGCTCGTGCAGGCTGAGGTCGCACCCCACACCGAGGAACCGGTCATACCGATTCCTGTAGCGGTGGTTGAACCGGTGCCGGTGGTTGAGGTGCCGAGCGCGCCCGAGCCGGAGGTTGCACCGCCCGCAGTTGAGATCGCGAGCAGCGTTGTTGAGTCCGTGCCCGAAGCAGCGCAGGAAGACATCACGGCGGCCCAGCCGGAGACCGCAGCGCACGAGTCGGTGCAGGCGCTCGATGCAGAGCTCGGTAGTGCCGCTGCCCTCGCCGAAGTACCGGCCGCAGAAGCGGGCGAGGCAATCACACCGGTCGCGCCTGAGGTGCGTACCCGCGCCGCTGTCGGCCTCCCCGGTTCGACTTTAAGCGTGCGACCGGCGCAAACCCGGCTCGATGGCGGATCGCCTGATCGCCTGGCGATGCGCCAGGAAGCGGAATTCCGTGAACGCCAGGAGCGTGAACGGCGCCTGGCCGAAGCGCGCGAAACCGAGCGTCGGCAGAAGGAACAGGCGCGACTTGATGCCGAGGCCAAAGCGGCGGCTGCGAATGCACCGCCTGCGCCCGCAGCGGCACCCGCTGCGCCCGGGGCTGCCCCGGCAACCACCGATACAACCTTGCATCGTCCCAAGACCACTGCGGATGCCGACAAGAAGGCGAAGAAGCCTGAGCGTGGTGCCGTGGTATGGCGCGATGACAGCATCAAGAAGCGCACCATCAAGACCCGCGGCGGCGATGTGCCGGGGGCGTCCGGGGCGGGCTGGCACGGCAAGGGCGGGCGTCACCGTCATGGCTCTCATGTCGATGAACGCGCGGTTGCGGCGCCAACTGAACCGGTCATTCGCGAAATCCATGTGTCGGAGACCATTACGGTCGGTGACCTTGCGCACAAGATGTCGGTGAAGGCGGCCGAGGTCATCAAGGTGCTGATGAAGATGGGCATCATGGTGACCATCAATCAGGTGCTTGATCAGGAAACCGCCATGATCCTGGTCGAGGAAATGGGGCACACCGCAATCGCGGCCAAACTGGACGATCCGGAAGCCTTCCTGGTTGATGCTGAAGAACACGTCGAGGTGGCCTCGCTACCGCGTCCGCCTGTGGTGACCGTCATGGGCCACGTGGATCATGGCAAGACCTCACTGCTTGACTACATCCGTCGCGCCAAAGTGGCCGCCGGTGAGGCCGGCGGCATCACCCAGCATATCGGTGCCTATCACGTGAAGACCGAGCGCGGCGTGATCACGTTCCTGGACACCCCGGGCCACGAAGCGTTCTCCGCGATGCGGGCACGTGGTGCCAAGGTCACCGATATTGTCGTGCTGGTCGTGGCTGCCGATGACGGCGTGATGCCACAGACCATAGAGGCGATTTCACATGCCAAGGCAGCAGGCGTTCAGCTCATCGTTGCCATCAACAAGATTGACAAACCCGATGCCAATCCCGATCGGGTCAAGCAGGAACTGGTGAGCCAAGGCGTACTGCCCGAAGAATATGGCGGTGATACGCCATTCATTCCGGTCTCGGCCCGTACCGGTCAAGGTATCGATGAGCTGCTTGAGAATATTCTGCTGCAGGCCGAGGTACGCGAACTGAAGGCGCCGGTTGATGCGGCTGCCAAGGGTATCGTGATCGAGTCGCGCATCGACAAGGGCCGCGGCCCGGTGGCAACCATCCTCGTGCAATCGGGTACGCTGCGGCGTGGCGATATCGTGCTTGCCGGCGCCTCATTTGGCCGTGTACGCGCGATGCTCGATGAGAACGCCAAGCCGGTTGCCGAAGCCGGTCCGTCGATTCCCGTTGAGATCCAGGGTCTGGCCGAAGTGCCCAATGCCGGTGAAGAGGTGATGGTGCTCGGTGATGAGCGCAAGGCGCGTGAGATCGCGCTGTTCCGCCAGGGCAAGTTCCGCGACGTGAAACTCGCGCGCCAGCATGCGGCCAAGCTCGAAAACGTATTCGACAACATGGGCGAAGGGCCGGTGAAGACCCTGCCCCTGGTGATCAAGGCTGATGTGCAGGGCTCGCAGGAAGCGCTTTCTCACGCGCTCACCCGCTTGTCGACCAATGAGGTCAAGGTGCAGATCATCCTCGCCGGGGTCGGTGCCATCACCGAATCCGATGTCAATCTGGCGATCGCCTCCAAGGCGGTGGTGATCGGCTTCAACACCCGTGCCGATGGCACGGCGCGCAAACTCGCCGAAGCCGGTTCGGTCGATCTACGCTATTACACCATCATCTATGACGCGGTCGATGAAGTGCGCGCGGCCCTCTCAGGCATGCTCACACCGGACAAGAAGGAACAGGTTCTCGGCACGGTCGAAGTGCGGCAGGTGTTCAAGATATCCAAGGTCGGCACGGTGGCTGGGTGCTTTGTCACCGATGGGTTGGTGCGGCGCGGTTCGCGTATCCGGCTGCTGCGTGAAAACGTGGTCATCCATGATGGTGAGCTCGATTCGCTCAAGCGCTTCAAGGACGATGTGCGCGAGGTGAAAGCCGGCTTTGAATGCGGTCTGTCGGTAAAGAATTTCAACGATGTGATGGTCGGCGATCTGGTCGAGGCCTATGAAGTGCAGGAAGTCGCGCGCACATTGCAAGCCTAGTTCACAATGGCCAACCCCCAGCGGCTGCGCCGTATCGGAGACCAGATCCAGCGCGAGATTTCGTCCATTCTCGCCGGCGAATTGCGCGATCCGCGCGTGGCCCTGGTCACCATCACCGAAGTGCGGGTGGCGCAGGATATGGCCCATGCCAAGGTGTTCTACACCACCTTGTCAACGAGTACTGATCGCGCCGAATTGGCGCAGGTGCTCGAGCGTGCATCAGGGTTCATGCGCAGCCTGCTAGGTCGCCGCATCAAGACCCATATCACTCCCGAGCTGCACTTTGAGTACGACCAATCGATTGAGCACGGTCTTGCCCTCGATCGACTGATCGATGATGCCCTGCGCGATGATCTCCAAGCCCGCACAAGTGGGCAGGACGGCAGTGACAACACCTGATCAGCGACCAGAGGGCTCGCCGCAGCCCCTGGCGGGCGAGGCAGGCACTGATGCAGTGACAACACGTGAAGATCGTCCAGAGAGCACGCCGCAGCCCCACTCGAACACGGCAGTCACTGCAGCAGTGACTGGGCCTGATCATCAGGCAGTGCGCGTAACGACCACCACCAGGGTTCATGTCAAACAGCCGCGCTGGTCACGGGTCGATGGGGTTCTATTGCTCGACAAGCCGATCGGTCTGAGCTCCAACGCAGCGCTGCAACGGGCGCGTCGCCTGTTGTGTGCCGAGCATGGCGGACACACCGGCACACTCGATCCGATGGCCAGTGGACTGTTGCCGCTGGTGTTTGGTGATGCGGCCAAGTTCGGTCAGACCTTGCTCGATTCAGATAAGACCTATGTGGCGCGCGTGCGCCTGGGCACCCGTACGACGACAGCCGATGCCGAAGGTGAGGTAATCGAGCAGTGCCCGGTGCCGCCGCTCGATGCCGCTGCGATTGAGGCCGTGCTGGCGCGGTTCCGGGGTCCGATCGAACAGGTGCCACCGATGTATTCGGCATTGAAACGCGATGGCGTGCCGCTCTATCGGCTGGCGCGCCAGGGCATTGCAGTCGATCGTGCGCCACGCAACGTTCATATCCACGAATTGGTGCTGGAAGCGCGTAGGGGGCAACAGCAGACCCCGGAAAGCCGAATGCTGAAATCGATGGCACAGGGATGGCAGGCACAGGAAGGGCAGGCACAGGAAGGGCAGGCACAGGA
>CAIXPL010000025.1 GCA_903921325.1 uncultured Pseudomonadota bacterium | reverse complement strand
GTGAGGGCAGCAGATCGCGATCCGAAGCCGGTTGCGACGCCACTTCGGCCATCTCGATGCCGACCATCTTGGCCACATCGGTAGTTTCGCGTGCGATGAGCTCACCAATACTGTCGGCGGTAGTCAGCAGGCCGATCCGATTCACCTTCAGCTTGTCTTTGAGATAGGCAAGTGAGAGCTCCATCGTGTAACCGTTGGAGGTCCAGGCGCTCGCCACCCAGGCGCGGTCTTTGGGGTTGACCAACTCGAAATTGCCCGGCGCTGCCATCGAGAAAGTCTTCACTTCGGTCGGCACGGCTGACATCCCCAGCAGCACGTAGATGCTGTCCGGTCCGATCACAGCGGACACCTTGTCCTCCTGGGCGAGCCGCCGAAACAGGGTGCCGGCGCGATCGGGTTTGCCTTCAGTGTCATAGCCGACGATCTCGATCGGGCGTCCCTTGATGCCACCGGCCTTGTTCACCTGCTCAATGCGCAGACGCGCGCCGTTATCCTCATAGCGGGCAAATATGGCAGTGGGTCCGACATGTGTCAGCAAAATGCCCAGCTTGATCGGGTCTTCCGCTGCGGCAGTACCGGCGATTGCGAAACTTGCCAGACCAATGGCCAAGGCGCTGCGTCTGTTCTTTGATTGCATGGCGGCTGTCTCCTGCCGTTGGATAATCGGCGCGCGCTATTTAGCGAGCGTAAAACGCTTCGATGTTGTCGCAGAAAATGCCCTGTTTGGCTTCTTCAGACAAATCATCGCGTTCGAGCAACTCTTCGACTTCATGCATTGCATGCTCGACATTGGTCTCATGCGGGAAGTCCGAAGCGAACAAGATGGTTTTGTGACCAATCCGATCGACCAGATTACGCAATGATGGTTCGCCGCCCTCGCAGCTGAAATAGATCCGTCCGGAAGCAAACTGCTCGCTCGGCAGCGTTTTGAGGGCGCTTGAAAATTCACTATTGCCGTCGCGACTCATCACGGTGAATGAGCGATCGAGGCGATCGATCATATAAGGGACCCAGCCGGTACCGGCTTCCAGAAACCCGACCCGCAGTTTCTTGAAGCGATCAAAAGTGCCTTCCAGCATGAAGCTGGTCAACTGAATCATCTGACTGACCGGATGCTCAAGAGTCACCGTCATGGCGATGCGTTTGAAGGAATTCAGCCCCAGATTCATCGAAGCGCCACCATGCACCGAGATCGGCACATTCAGGCGCTCGGCTTCTTCGTACACCGGCCAGAAGTCAGGATGACCCAGACCGCGCCGTATCCCGGTATCGGCATCGTTGGAGGGAAGCACCACACCGACCATGCCAAGTTCGGTGACGGCCCGGCGCAATTCCTTGACCGCTTCGCCCACATCCTGCATCGGCAGAATGGCCATGCCGCGCAGGCGCTTGCTGGTGCCATAGAAGCGGTCACTGAGCCAGTTGTTATAGGCGCGTGCCAGCGCCACCGCCCAGTCTCGATCCTGAATCATCATGAATGACAGGCCCGAGGTGGGATACAGCACGGTCGATTCCATGCCGGTCTTGTCCAGTACATCGAGCCAGGTCTGTGGCGTGATGTCGTAGTTCGAGTAGATGCCCATACGCGCGAGAAAAGCCCCGCGCTGAAAGCCATCAAGAGTCGGAAAGAAGGGATACCCGAGCACCACATCGTTTTGATAGGGCGCTTCAAGGTATTCAAAGATTTCGCGGTCACGTTCAATCACATGACCATCGCCGTCCATGATGCGCTTGGGCTTCATCGTGTCTGTCTCCTTGATCTGTCTGCGCTGGCTGCTTAAGTAGACCCGGTACCTGCCCGAGCCATCGTCAGACTATTTTGCGTGTGGCATCCTACAGTGTCAGGAGCATGTTCGTAAATCGCCGTGAAGGTTGCTGAGCAGATGGAAACTTCGGTTCTTGTTGTCGGTGGCGGTCCGGTGGGCCTCAGTTGTGCGCTCGATCTGGCCTGGCGTGGAATCGATTGTGTATTGATAGAACGCGGCGACGGCGTGGTGCGCCAGTCCAAGATGGGTCTGGTCGCGGTTCGTACGATGGAATTCTGCCGCCGCTGGGGTATTGCCGAGCAGGTGCGCCGCTGTGGCTTTCCGGAGGATTACCCGCTCAATATGGTGTTTTGCACCAGCCTCGCCGGGTACCACCTGTCGACCATTGCGTACCCGAGCATGCGCGACGAACCCACTCCCCCCGAGAGCCCGGAGCGGCGGCAACGCTGTCCGCAGCTCTGGTTTGATCCCATTCTGGCCGCCGCCGTCAAGACTCATGATCGCCATGCCATAGTGCGCAATCACTGTGAGCTCGAACGGCTGGAGCAGAACGATCATCGGGTGCTCGCGCACGTTCGCGATCTGCGCACCGGTACGCCATTCACCGTTGCGGCGCAGTATGTCGTCGGATGTGATGGTGCTGGCAGTACCGTCCGACGCGCTTTGGGCATCGACTATGAAGGCGATGTACTTAGCTATTCCACCGGCATCTATTTTCGCTCGCCGGGGCTGGTCGCCCGTCATGACAAAGGGCCGGCCGAGCGTTATATGCTGATCGGCGAGAGCGGCACCTGGGGCAACCTGACCGTCATTGATGGCGATGCCTACTGGCGCCTGACCATCACCGGGCCGCGCAACCGGGTTGAGGCGACCGATTTTGACGCCGATGCGGCATTGCGGCGCTGTCTGGGCGATGACTCGATTCCTTACCAGATCGATGCGGTGATGCCATGGCGTCGTTCGCGACTGGTGGCCTCCGGTTTTCGCTCTGGTCGTATCCTGTTGGCCGGTGATGCGGCGCATATCACGGCCCCCAATGGTGGCTACGGGATGAACACCGGTATGGCCGATGCGGTCGATGTCAGTTGGAAGCTCGCTGCGCTGATCAATGGATGGGGTGGCCCAGAGTTGCTTGCGAGCTATGACGCCGAGCGCCGTCCGGTCGCATGGCGTGCGGTCAATGCCGCTGCGGTCAACTTCTCTGCACTAACCCCGTCGCTCGATTTTTCCGGCGTTACTGCAGCCGGGGCGGCAGGCGAGTCGCGCCGCCGCGAACTCGGTGAGGCTTTTGACCACAGTACCCGCGCCGTGTGGGAGACACTTGGGATCGCGTTAGGTTATCGCTACGATGCGTCGCCGCTTATTGTTGCTGACGGGTCAGCACCGGTTGAGGACGATCCGATCCGCTATATCCCGAGCGCGCGACCCGGGCACCGGGCACCGCATGCCTGGATCACTGCCGGACATTCGACCCTTGACCTGTACGGTCGCGACTTTGTCTTGCTGCGGCTTGGCCAAAAGCCGCCTGATCCCTTGCCTCTCGTGCAGGCCGCTGCGCTCCGGGGGGTGCCGCTCGCAGTGCATACACTGCCGCAACCGGACGTTGCCGCCCTCCATGAACGCTCGCTCGTGCTGGTACGCCCGGATGGCCATGTCGCCTGGCGTGGCGACCACACGCCGGATAATCCCGTCGCACTGATCGATCGGGTGCGTGGACGTACTCCGGCAACGTGGCGCCTTGCGTCAACGACGGCTGACTCATGATCTGCGCAAGGCTCGCGACAGACAAATCCGCGCGCTGGCCTGCGCATCGGCTCACTTGCCCAGTGCGGCGCCGGCTGCAGGGCGGGCGATCCGCTGCCCGTCTTGCTCCATCAAGGGCAAAACCTCATCAACCCACTGCTTGAGTTCTTCCTGGTAATTGACCCATGAGATCAGGCAGCCATCGACCCCCATGCGCGACAGTTGATCGAGCTTGCTGACGATCTGGTCTGCGGTGCCAACGAGGGGATACCCACCGTGTCCGGCAATGAAATGGAAGCGAAATTCTTCCAGCGCCTTGGGGTCGAGCGTGGCTGACTGCATGCCGAAAATCCCCAGCAGATTGTTCACTGCGGTGTAATCGCCCTTCTCGCGCACATAGTAATCAAGGTAACGCTCGGCCTCGGCCTGGGTATCCCGGCACACCACATACACGTGAATCCACACCTGAACGTCACGGCCGGCGGCGCGCGCCGCATTCTTCAGCGCATCGATTTGTGCCTTGCCGCCAGCAAAGTCCTGGTTGCGCAGGATCAGAAAGTTCATGTCAGCGACGGTCGTGGCGAAATGCTGTCCGGCGGGTGAACCGCCGGCATTCATGATGGGCGGACAGGGTCGCTGCAGCGGTTTCGGTTCACTCCAGGCGCGCTTGGACTGGAAGTACTTGCCGTCGAAGTCGAATTCGGTATCGGCAGACCACAAGCGACGCACAAATCGCACCCACTCCTCGGCATAGTCATAGCGCCGATCGTGCTCGCGCCATTCGGCGCCGAACATTTCAAATTCGTCCTTGAACCAGCCGCACACCACGTTCAGACAGAATCGACCGCCCGTTACATGGTCTACCGTGGCGGCCATCTTGGCGGCCATGACCGGGTGGAACAGGGGAACATGGACGGTCGCAAACACGCCGATCTGGGTGGTGGCGGCACCCAGCGCAGAGGCCCAGGTGAAAGTCTCATAGGTACTCGCGTTGAAATTGGTGGCGCCACCGTAGCCGCGCCAGCGTCCCACCGGCAGCAATACATCCAGCCCCGCACGATCGGCCATTTGTGCCACCGTGATCGTATCGGGCCAATTGAGCTGCCAACCACCCTCGGCGGTGGTGATGGTCGAGCCATGACTGCAATTGAACGCCATCACGCCCAGTTTCATCCGGTGCGGGCGATAGAGCGGGTTGATCTCGAGGCGGTTGTCGTTCGACATGTCAGTGCTCCTGCCCGGACACCGGCGATCGATCGGTAAATAGTGTGCGCGCCACCTGCGGACGTAGTGGTTCCATCAAGGTCTTGAGCGATGCGGCCAATGGCAGGCCGGCCTGATGCGTGCGACCCGTCTCGAGCATGCTGGCGAGATCCTTCTGATCCCACCAATGTTCTTGCTTCACGATCGTGTCCCAGGTACGCAGTACCCAACTGTCGGCGGCGGACAATTTCAGCGTTTCGCGCAGCGCTGCCACATTGATGCCCATGGTCTGGGCGAATTTGAAGCCTTCATGGTTTGACAGTACAGCGGCCCACAGGATCATGTTGTTTACCATCTTGCCCACCTGGCCTGCACCCACCGCACCCAGGTGCACCGTGTCACTGGCAAATGCGCGTAGCACCGGCAGGCAACGCTCGACCGCGGCAATCTCCCCGCCGATCATGACCAACAGTTTGCCGGCGATCGCCGCGGCCTCGCCACGCACGCTCGGTGCGTCGACGACCTGTTGTGCGCGCTGTGCCCCAATCGCCGCCAGATCAACGCACAAATCAGGTGTCACCGAACTCATGATGGCAGTGATTGTGCCGGGGCGCGCGTTGGCAAAAATGCCACCTGCGTCGGTGCACACCGAGCGCACCTGGGCATCATCGACAATAATGACGATGATCACATCGCTGCGTGCGGCCAGTGCGGCGAGGGTCGGCGCCGCCTCGCCCCCGAGCGATCGAAACCGCTCCACCGCCTGCGGATTGATGTCATAGCCCACGACCGTGAAACCGGCCGCTATCAGGTGGCGGGCTTTAGCGCCACCCATCGCCCCGAGTCCGACCAGGCCCACTACCGGCTTATTGCTATTCATGTCGCTCGTCTCCCCCAACGTTCCGATAAATCTTGTGACTTGCTATAAAAGTCCACGGATCGCCTGGATCGTATCCGAGTCGCTACCGGCTCGCACGGCCACCACCTCTAGAACGCGACATACGGTCCGTTGCCCTGCGGCGTGCTCGCACCGGAGATTGCCGTGTAGACCGAGCGGCCATAGAAAAATGGCAGGCCCCAAGCGAAATCGGACGAAAGTAACTTCGGCATGGCGAGCTGAGGCAGAACCGAAAGGTTGTAATCCATCGCGGCGGCATTGGCCACTGTAAACGTTACAGTAGCGCTGGGGCCGCTGTTACCTCTAAGGGATGCTGACAATGTTTGCGGCGCGCTCGGACAGAAAAAGGTGTAGTGCCCCACTACGCAACTGGTGATCAAGGTATCCCTGAACGAGTACACGCTGGTGCCGCTGTCGATGTAACTCGCATTCGCCGTCACGCCATTGAGTACGGTGGTGATGTATCCGGTAGCTGTCGACAGCGGCAGGATCTGCGCGCTGCCCAGCGCATTGTTTGACTGGGTGCCGATGCCGAAGGTGAGTGTGCCCACCACGCTTGCCTGCCCGCTGCCGCTTACCGAGGGGAGCGTGATGATGGTGCCGTTGTTATCGACCGGGAACGTGGACACCGGATTGGGTACTTGCTGATTGGGTGCACTGGCGCTGGCGCCTTGAGCGATTTTCACGCAGCTTGCTGAGCTCGACCCGGTGCAGGCGTAATAGGGATAGCCTGCGGAGCTGGTGGGTCCGTTGGAACATACCGAGCCGCAGTCGTTGGTGAATGCACCGATGCCGATGATGCCATTCGCGCCAAAGCTCGCAACGGTGTTCTGTTGAGTGCCGCCTGAGCTTGCGCAGGCCGACGGCACTCCGGCAAACCCGGGGTCGCCGATCACCTGGACGGGGATGCCAGAGCTTTGCTCGCCGGCGATCTGCAGGTCCGCCTTGCGGATCGATCCCCACACATAGCTGCTGATGAATTGCAGACACTCACCCACCGGGCGCGACAGGCTGTCGGTCTGACTGGGTAGCCCGGTCAACAGTGCACTGGACAACGCGGCAGCCTGAATCCGCACGCCGACCGAGCCGGTATCGACCAGAATATGATCGATGGTCTGGCAGACGCTGGTCGATCCGGGCGCGCACACTGTCATGGTGACAAAAGCCACGTTGTCGCTGACATAGCCGAGCCCGGCCGGGCCGCTGTCAACCACGAGGGTTGCGACATTGCCGCTTGAGCTCGTCGGCGGATTCACCGGCGTGGTGGCACTGCTTGAGCTGCTGCCGCCGCCGCCGCCGCCGCCGCAGGCATACAAGAGGCAGGCGGCAACGAGGACCGTTACCGACGTGCAGATGCTCATTTTGGCACCCGCATGAGCGTGTTGGCATTGACGCCGGCCGGTGTCAGTGAACGGACATAAGCCAGACCATGGAATGACCTCGGATGCCCCCCGTGTCGAACCACCAGATCGTTGTTATCGACCACCGGCGTGTGATGTCGGCCTGTTCGTGGCGTATCCATTTGAGCCTGATAGGTCGGGTAGAAATCACCAAGCAACTGGCTCAAATCCGGTCGCCACGGACCGCTCCAGGCCACCGCAAACACCTGTCCGGCAAGCGAGACAAACTCGGTGATGATGCTGCCATCGGTGGTGTTCAGAGTTACTTCCTGGTAATCGGCGGTCGCTGTCGTTGTGACCGTCGCTTGTAGCTGGACCTTATCTTGAGCGAGGCTGGCGGCAGTGCCGCCCAGTGCGGCATGACTGTTCGCGCTGAGCAGGCCCAGGCTCAAGCCTAACGCGCCAATCAATCGCTTCATCTCGTGGTCCTTGATTCAGTGCACGGGTGTCCCGGCCATTCGTGCCGTCACAGCCGGTGTCCTTATGCTGATTCTCGCACCGCGTCACCAGCCTGCGCGACAATGGTCAAATCAAGCGGGCACATCAAATGCCGAGTGTAAGTAAAGTCGGAGTCCGCCGCGAGACCACTTGGTGCAAAGGAGCGCAAATCGTGACTGCACTGCACGCTGCCCTAATGGTAGCCCCGCGGCCGCGCCCTCAACGGCATCGTCACTTGTGCCCCAAGCAGTGGCGCAGGTTGCGGCCACGAGCGCGCCCGGTAGCACCGGACCGTTCGGCGCAGCGGTAGCTGCCGGCTGTTTGCTCCAGCTCGATGAATTGCAAATGACACATGCGCTGGGTATTGCAGCCTCGCTTGCGTCCGGTCTGCTTGAAGTTGCCAAGTCAGGCACCGGTGCGATGGTCAAGCGACTCCATCTGGGGCGCGCGGCGGAGGCTGGCGTGCTCGGCGCCTGATGCGTGGCAGGACCGCGGCGGGCGCTGCCGCTTTGTAAGAAATTGTTCCGAATCCGGGCCTGTGTGGCACGCGGGTAACCTTCTGTCACAGCCGCGCGCATCTGCCCTTTGAACTTAATGGCACATTGGGCGCAAGGGCCGAACACCAATGGCCATTCAACAAGATTGCGCGATGCGCACAGGGAGCGTGAACATGTGGGCCAGTATAGGGGTGTCGGTTCGTCTGCGAATTGCTTTGCTGTGGGCTCTTGCAGGTGTCCTCGCGAGCGGTTGTGGCGGTGGTGGTGGCGGTGGTGGTGGCGGTGGTGGCTCGTCATCGAGTGCGGCAACGGGTACGGGCGGCGCGGCGGCATTGGCTAGCGCACCGGTGACGACGGCAGGCGTGACACTTGATCCGACCTTGACCCCATTGGAAAACCTGGGCAAGTTCATCATGACGGACGCCAATCTGTCAGAGCCCGCGGGCACGCCTTGTGTGGCCTGCCATCAGCCTGGCCACGGCTTTGCTGACAACAATGGTTCAGCCATCGGTGTTGCATTGGGTAGTCAGGCTGGCTCCCTTGGTTTGCGTAATGCGTTGGCCAATGCCTATAGCTCGCAGAGCCCGGCCTTTGGATTTACAACTCAAAATGGCCGTACGACAGCGCGCGGCGGGCAGTTCTGGGATGGGCGTGTGGATACCTTGGCCGAACAGGCGTTGTTGCCTCTGCTTAATCCGATCGAGATGAACAATGCAAGCGCCCAGGCGGTCATCAACAAGATTGCCGCGGCACCGTATGCATCGCTTTTCCTGCAGCAATTTGGCACCTCGGCATTGAGCACACCGACCACTGCGTTTACCCAGGTGGGGCTGGCAGTGCAGGCATTTGAACAGTCTGCGCAGTTACAGGCGTTTACGTCCAAGTTTGATGCGGTCCTGCAAGGACAGGCCAGCTTCACCGCAGTGGAGCAGCAGGGGCTCAGTTTATTTACCGACCGCACGCGCGCCAATTGCGCCAGCTGCCATAGCGTAAACCCCAACAGCAGCAATCCGGCCAACTCGCTGTTCACAGATTTCACCTATCGCAATACGGGCATTCCGCGTAACCAGGCGATTGCGCAGAACGCCGTTGCCACGTTCTTCGATCTTGGGCTGTGCGGACCGCAACGCACAGCGCCCACATTACCGGCGACCGTGCCTCCGGGGGTCACGATCAGCGACTTCTGTGGCCAGTTCAAGGTGCCCTCATTACGCAATGTGAGTCTGCGCAGCAATTTCATGCACAACGGATTTTTTACGGATCTGGGGCAGGTGGTGCATTTCTACTCGACCCGAGTCAGCAATCCTGGCCTCTGGTACGGACCGAGCGGTGTGCCCAATGATGTGCCAAGCCAATATCTGGCTAATGTCGTGACCGGGACGCCACCGTTCGTCGGGCATGCCGGACTGCCACCGCTGCTTACCGCGCAAGAGGAAGCAGCCATCGTCGCGTTTCTCAACACCCTGACCGATGGCTTTACACCCTAGCGCACCGTGCAGGTAACAGGCAGTGGGAGGTTTCGAGCGCAAGTCGCACGCCACCTGGGTGAAATGCCCAGGCGGCACGATGGCATCGGCTGCATGGACTGCTTGGGCGTCGCTACCGAGAATCGCTCAGTGTTGCAATCCGACCACCCTGGCCGGGTTCACGCAGCACACGGTGTAGAGCTCGTCATCAGTCAGACCGAAAGCGTCCATATAGCCGCGGATCAGCCGCATGCATTCCACCGAATGCGGAAACAGTGGTTCACCAGCGTCGCTTGACAGGGTCACCTGCGCGACGCCAATGGCGCGGATTGCGTCATACATTTTTTTCGGGTCGACACCGAGCAGAGGCGAGATTTCATCGAACGTGAAATTCAGAAAGATCCCAAGGGCTGCGAGGTCTTTCATCTTCGCGACGGGCAGCTCCACAAAGGGACTGAACGGGTGGTCGACCACCGCCTGCTTGAATCCGATTTTGGCAACAAGATTGGCCAGCTCATCGAGCTCCGGATGTGTGGGGTGGCCAACGAACAGGGCGACACCGCGATCGGCCACGCGCCGTACGACTTCTTCATAAAAGGGCGACAATTTTCCGATCTCGTCGAGCATGTAGTGACCGTGTCGACGCGACTCCGCCCAGCTCATCGGTGCGGTGTGATCGTCGGGCCCGGCCGACGGGTCGATCCAGCGGGTCTTGGCGCCGACCTTGTTATAGGTGTTGGCAGAATTGAAGACCGGCAGCCATACCCCACGCACACCCTGGTCCAGTTGCGCTACCAGTTTCTCGATGGACGGCGGCGTGTTGTCCATGGTGACCCCGTAGCCGGCCCAGCATTCGATCGGGGTCAGCTGTTCGGCATCGGCCCAGCGCATGAGTTCGTCGCGCACCTGCTGCATTGCACGTTCAGGCTGGTAGTCACCCGAGATGGGGCCGATCGTCTTGTAGAGGATGCCGCGCATGCCGCTCTGCGAGGCAAGCTTTGCCAGCGCCAGTGCATCCTGCTGCCCTTCGTGAGAGTGGCAATGAATGTCGATCGCGTCCTGCACGCCCGGGACCGCGGGCGGATAGATCACGCCCGGACGGTAGGCACGGCGAGCCGGATAGGACGTGACGCAGCGTTCCGCAGTTGGTGTGGCGTTGTCCAAGGACGAGCGGACACTCATGGCGATTTCCTTTTCCGGTGATACGACCGATCATTCGTCAGGTTTCGGACCATAAGGGGCGCGTTAGAATTAGTCAATGCAGGTCTGATTGACAGATTCAATGACCTGGGTGGGCTGGGCCACACCGTTGGGCATAGGCAAAACAAGGTGGTTGGGAGACGACATGATGAGTGAACCCTCGGTTGACTCGCGCTGTGCACTGGTTTCGGGTGCGCTGCGAATGCCTGGCCGTGCAAGCGGTGTACCTGGTGCCTTGACCGCCATGCGGCCAGGCGCGTTGCGCGTCTGGAAGTGGCTGAGTGTTGTTGTTGCATTACTGTTGGCGCCGCTCGCCGCGGCTCAGGGCACTTATCCAAACAAGTCGATACGGCTGGTTGCGCCTTTCACCCCTGGCGGTGGCGTTGACACCGTCGCCCGCATCATCGGTCAGAAGCTGTCAGCCAATCTTGGGCAAGCGGTCGTCATTGACAACCGGGTGGGTGCGGGTGGTTCGATCGGTGCGGATTTCGTGGCCAAGTCAGCGCCTGACGGTTACACGTTGCTTGCCAATTTCGGACCACCGCATCACGTCATCAATTTCTTTACTCGCAACGTGCCTTACGATCCAGTGCACGATTTCACCCCAATCGCCATGGTTGGCACGGCACCGCAGGTGATCGTCATTTCGCCGAATCTGCCAGTAACGACACTCGGTGAGTTGATCAGCTACGGGCAGGCGCATCCCGGCGCGCTTGCCTACGGCACCTCCGGGGTGGGCAGCTCGCAGCACATCGCCGGCCTGATGCTTGCCGCGCTGGGCAATATGGAACTGACCCATGTGGCCTACAAGGGGGGGGCCGCGGCACTGAACGATGTGCTCGGTGGGCAGATTCCGATGGGTATCCTGGTGCTATCCAATGTCTTGCCACATACCCGCAGTGGCAAGGTGCGTGCGCTCGGGGTTGTTGAATCGCACCGCGCAAAAATGGCACCTGGCATCCCCAGCGTGGCCGAAGGCGGATTGGCCGGCTTTGCCGTTCCGGATACCTGGGCTGGCATCCTCGGGCCGGCTGGCATGCCGGTACCCATTGTCCAGCGACTCAATGCCGAGTTGCTGCGTGCCGTCGAGACCTCCGAGGTGCAGTCGCGGCTGGAGGCAGCCGGGTTTCAACCGGGAGGAAGTACGCCGGAGGCCTTCGCCGATCTGATCACAGGCAGCGTCGAGGTCTACCGCGCCATCGTCGCGCGGTCCAATATCCGGCCCGAGTGAATGGCCAGTCTCGCGGAGGTGATTCGCGCTCGCGCTCGATTGCGGACACTGGCCGGCCGCCATCACTGGATACTCCGCGCGCATCGACATGCTGGCGATCGATCGGGAATGGGCCGCCGGGCCTTACAATGACGGCCGGCTGCCAGCCGCGTGCCAACGCGTTGGCATGAAAGCGGGGGCGCAGCCGCACCGTTGACGCCATAGGGCCGGCACCGTACCGGGCCATTCGTACCCAGGAGACCACAGAATGAGTCAGCTCCCCCAAATCCGTCGGACCATCTTGAAAGCCATGGCCGCATTGCCAGCGCTCGGCGCCGGTCTTGCCACGCGTGAGGTCGCGGCGCAAAGCGCACCGATCAAGGTGGCCCTGATCACGCCGCTGAGCGGCATTTGGGCGCGCGAGGGTGAGTTGAGCCGCAAGGGTGCGCAGATGGCGATCGATGATGTGAACGCACAAGGTGGCATACGTTCGATTGGCGGGGCGCGTTTGCAACTGGTGGTGGCCGATACCGGCGATGGTCCGGAGAAGGCGAAGACCGCTGCGCAGCGTCTGGTGGCGCAGGAACCGGACCTGGTGGCCGGTTGTGTCGGACAGGTGAGCGCGTTTGGCCTGGCGGTGACCGAAGTTACCGAGCGCGCGGGGCTGCCGTGGCTGACATGGTCCTACGCCGATCAGTTCACACGACGCGGGTTTCGCTACGTGTTCAAGACCGCGATTGATGCCAGTACCATGCCTTCGGTGGCGATACCGGTCGTACTTGATCTGGCCGAGAAGGCCACCGGCAAGCGCCCGCAGACCGTGGCCATCATTGCCGATGACACGCCCGCGGCCCAAGGCGCTGTGAAGGGATTTGCAAGCGTGCTGCCGCAGGCGGGTGTGCAAATCCTGTTCACCGAATCGTTCTCCCCGCCGATTTCCGATGCGACTCCGGTGGTGCAGCGCCTGCGTGGACGCAAGCCCGATTTCATCATGCTGCTGCCCTCGTCGGCTCCCGACGTGGTGCAATTTCTGCAAAAGTTCGCTGAATTCCGATTAGGGGTTCCCACGGTGTGTCTGGGCAACCTGATCGGTTCGCCCGACATGCGCAATCTGCTCGACCCGAAGTTGCTTGATCACCATATGACCGTGGTGGCCAACTGGCCCGGCAAGCGTGCCGAGGACGTGGTGGCACGCTTTACCGAACGCTACAAGGAAGCCTGGATGACCGAAGGGGGCATCTGCAGCTACGGGGATATCTGGGTTCTCAAAGAGGCACTTGAACGCGCTGGCAAACCCGATCGCGAGGCGGTTGCCAACGCCCTGCGTACCATGGACATGACCGATGGGCCGGCGCGGTTCTACTTGAACGGGCGCCTTAAGTTCGATGAGCGCGGCCAGCGGGTCGGCGCCGGGGTGGCCATCATCGAGTGGATCGACGGTGTCGTGAAGACCGTCTATCCGCCTGAGGGTGCCACGGCGACGGCGGTGTGGCCACGCGCCTGAGGAGATGTCAGAACTCACGTTCATTGTTGAGAGCACGCTGCAGGCGCTGGCAGCGGGCCTCGCGCTCGGCTCGATCTACGGGCTGATGTGCATTGGCCTCGCGGTGATTTTCGGGATCATGCGGGTGATCAATTTTGCCCAGGGTGAATTCCTGATGCTGGGCATGTACTTTGCCTTCTATGCTCTGATCGGCACCGGTCTCAAGGCGTGGATCGGCGGTGCCGCCGGGAGCTACATCGCCGTACTCGGCACCGCCCCTGTGTTCTATGCGCTCGGAATGCTGATTCACCGCACGCTGATGACACGGGTCAGTGGTATCAAGGTATTGGGCACTGACGATGAAGGTCAGAGCGCGCAACTCGTGCTCACCTTGGGGCTCTCCCTTATCCTGCAAAACGGGGCGTTGATTGTGTTCGGGTCGATGCCGCGTGGCATGGGGTCCCCGCTGGCATCGGCGGCCTGGGAGATCAGCCTGGGCGACGCGAGCTCGATTTTCATCAATCAGGCCCGTGGCGTCGCGGGTCTGTGTGCCATTGTTGTGACGATTGCATTGGCGTACTTCATGAGCCGCGCCCGACTCGGCAAGGCGCTGCGTGCCGCCGCTGACAATCCGGTCGCCGCAACCTATATGGGTATCGATGTGGCGCGCTGTCACCGCATTGCATTCGGCCTCGGTACCGCGCTGACGGCAGTCGCCGGTGCGCTGGTGGCCACCTACTATCCGCTGCAGCCCTATGTAGGGTTGGAATTCGTGGTGATCATGTACGCCGGGGTCGTACTCGGCGGCATGGATAGCATCAAAGGGGCCTTCTGGGGCGGATTGTTGATCGGTGTAGTTCAGCAGATGTCGGCACTGGTGCTGCCTACCCAGTTGCAGACTGCGGCGATTTTCGTGATCTTTCTGCTGGTCGTTTTCTTCAGGCCTCAGGGTCTGTTCGGTCGGGTGAGCGACCGCGCATGAGTCGCCTGCGTCAGTTTTCCCTGTTGCCCTGGCGCCCGATCGGCCTGTTCGTTCTGGCCTTTGCATTGCTTTCGTTCGCCATTGCTAATGCTTACTACCAGTTCATCCTCACTCTGGTGCTGGTTTGGGCGCTGATGGGCATCGGCTGGAATCTGCTATCGGGGTATACCGGACTCATTTCGTTTGGCCATGCCGCATTCTTTGGTCTGGGTGCCTACACGGTGAGCCTGGCGTTGCTCCACTGGCATTTCACTCCGTGGCTAGGGATTCCGCTTGGAATGCTGGTTGGCAGCCTCGCTGGTGTGCTGATCGGCGTGCCGACCTTCAGACTGCGTGGACACTATTTCGCCTTGGCGATGCTTGCCTATCCGGTCTCGCTGCTGGCGATCTTCCAATGGGCGGGGCTACAGGAAATAGCCTTGCCGATGGATCGCGAGCACCCCATTCTGGCCATGCAATTCGCCCATCCTCGCAGCTACACGATGGTTGCACTGGTCATGGTGGCGCTTGCCCTGTTGCTCTCAGGCTGGATCGAACGCTCGCGCTTCGGTCTTGCGCTGCGGGCGATCCGGCAGAATGAAGCGGCCGCTCAGGCAGCTGGTATCGATACCCGCCGATGCAAGATGCAGGCAATGGCCTTGAGTGCGGCAATCACCGCGGCCGCCGGCGGCTTTCATGCGCTGATGCTGCTGGTGGTCACCCCGCAGAGTGTATTTGGCATGCTCACCTCGGCGCAGGCGCTGGTGGTGACCCTGTTTGGTGGTGTCGGTACCCTGTGGGGGCCGGTGATTGGTGCGGGCATTCTGATCCCGCTCGCCGAAGGCCTCAACGCGCATTACGGTGATGTGATTCCCGGCATCCAGGGCGTCATCTACGGTCTTGCATTGGTGGTGATCGTGATCTGGATGCCAGAGGGGGTGTATTGGTCGCTGCGTGATCGGTTTGCGCGCCACCGCGGCCGGTTGCCGGTGCTGCCGGATGACAGCCTGATGGCCGAGGCGGCATTGATGCAGACAGTGCCGGTGGTGATGGCTGATCAGTCTCTGAGCGCACCCGCGGCATCTGCGCATGGGGCCGCTAGCGACTTCATGTCGCCGCCACCTGCGACCGCGAGCGCAGCAGGCACGCCGCGTCCGCTGCAGCACACAGAGGGGGCGCAAGCGATTCTCGACGTGCGCTCGGTGTCGGTGAATTTTGGTGGCCTGCGTGCCCTCGATGCGGTCAGCTTCACGGTGTCGAGCGGCGAGATCGTGGGCATCATCGGGCCCAATGGCGCGGGCAAGACCACGCTGTTCAACCTCCTCAATGGCTTTGTGCGGGCAAGCAGTGGCACGGTGAATCTGGCAGGCACGCGCATCGACGCGCAGGACACCTATGCGATCTGTCGTTTGGGTGTCGGGCGCACGTTTCAGGTGGCACGGCCGTTCGCCCGCATGAGTGTGGCTGACAACGTTCGGGCCGGGGCACTAGGGTGCAGCGGCAGCGACGAACAAGCCGCTCGCGCGACTGCGCGGGCATTGGGCCAGGTCGGCTTGCTGCAGCGTGCAGAAGCCACCATCGACACACTTACCAGCAAGGAATTGCGCCTGCTCGAGATCGCCCGGGCGCTGGCGGCCGAGCCCCGGCTGTTGTTGCTCGATGAGACCCTTGCCGGACTGGGGCGCATCGAGATCGATGAATTACTGCCCGTTATCCGCGCGTTGCCGCGCGCGGGCATCACGGTGGTCATCATTGAACACACCCTGGATGCCCTGTTGCGTCTGGCCGATCGCCTGCTTGTGCTCGATCATGGCTGCGTGGTGGCCCAGGGCGAACCGCAGGCGGTGATCCGTGAACCGCAGGTGATCGAGGCCTATCTCGGTGCAAAGTGGGCGCGCCATGCTGAACATTGACCAGTTGTCGGTGAACTACGGCGGATTGCGCGCACTCGATCAGGTATCGCTGCGCGTGAACGAGGGTGAATTTATCGCTGTGGTCGGCCCGAACGGGGCAGGTAAGAGCACGCTGTTCAAGGCCATCTCGGGCACGGTACCGGCTGCCAGCGGCACGATCCGGTTCGATGGCGAAGATCTGCTTGCGTTGCCAGCCGCGCTGCGTGCCCATCGGGGCATCGCGCATGTGCCCGAAGGCCGTCAGGTGTTCAAGTCGCTCTCGGTGGCGGACAACCTCGCCATGGGCGCCTGGCCCCGCGCCCCACGCGCCGCGCAATGGGCGCGCACGCTCGAGCGCTTGCACGGACTGTTCCCGGTTCTCGCCGAGCGCGCCGATCAGCTTGCCGGCACCCTCTCAGGCGGCGAGCAGCAGATGCTTGCGATTGCCCGAGCGCTGGCGGCCGAGCCGCGACTGCTGCTGCTCGATGAACCTTCGATGGGTCTTGCACCGCGCATCGCCGATCTGATTTTTGATTGCATTCAAAGCGTGCATCGCGACGAGCACATGACCATCGTCCTGGTTGAGCAGCGTGCGGTCGAGGCACTGTCATCGTGCGACCGCGGATTCGTGCTCGAATCAGGCCGCGTCGTTCTCGAAGGCGCGCAGGCAGCCTTGCTGGGTGATGAGCGGGTAAGGCAGGCCTATCTGGGCCGTTAAAGCACAGTCGAATTCCCGAGAGAACCGCGATGAGTCACTTACCAGGAAGTAAAAATTACAAGGAGACGATGCAATGACCAAGAACACAATCAGCGCAGTCCCGTTAGCGGGGGACACGCCGCAACAGTTTGTGGTGAGCCATCTGCGCGACGAGGATTTCAAGACCGATGGCTTGCGGCCCTATGCGGCTTATCGCGACCTGGGATTCGTTGCGGCAACCGGGGGTGCAGTGCGCGCGCATGTCATTCGCAACGTGGCCCCATTCAAGGCCGAGGACGTGTCGCACCGCCACTATCATGAGGTCGGGTTTCAGATGGTCTATGTGCTCAAGGGTTGGCTGCGTGGCGAATACGAGGGGCAGGGCGAGATGACCATGCGCGCCGGCTCGTGCTGGTTGCAACCCTCGGGTCTGAAGCATACGGTGCTTGGATACTCAGACGATCTTGAACTGCTCGAAGTCATCATGCCAGCTGATTTCCCGACTGTGGATGTGCCCGGAGTGGGCGCATGAGCGCCCCGCTGAGGGGACGTATCGCGCTGGTGACCGGTGCCACCAGTGGCATCGGCCGCGCCATTGCGATCACGCTGGCGCGCGCCGGTGCGCAGGTGGTGGCGACCGGACGGCGTGCCGCCGAGCTTGAGCTCGTGATAGGTGAAACGGGTCCTTGTGAGGGGTCAATCCGTGCCATCGCCGGCGACCTTGACGACCCGGCGTTCGCGACGCAGCTGGTACGCGAGGCCGGCCCCATCGACATACTGTCCAATAACGCGGGTACCTTGAGCTACGCGCCGTTACTCGATCTCACCGACGCGGAGTGCGAAGCGATGTTTCGTACCAACGTGCTCGCCACGCTGCGCCTGTCACGCCAGGTGGCCGCGGGTATGGTGCAGCGTGGCGGCGGCCATATCGTGATGATGACTTCGCTCGCGGCGCGCGAGATCTACCGGTTCGGCGTGATCTACGCGGCCACCAAGCACGCATTGACTGCTATTGCCTCGGGTATGCGCCTGGAGTTGCAGGGCCAGGGCGTACGGGTCACCGAGATTCGGACCGGGATGGTGGCGACTCATATGCGTGACCGGATCTCCCATCCCGAGGTGCTTGCGACGGTGGGGTCGCGCAAATATGACCCGCTCACCGCGCAGGAGGTCGCCGATGTTGTTTTGATGGCATTGACCACTCCTGAGAACGCCTGTCTGGACATCGTCGAAATGCGCCCGCGCAAGGCGGCGACATGATCGACGTCGCAACAAGGCATCGCGATGAGTGATTCATCTGGCGCAGCGGGTTCAACAATCAATCCGGCGCGAGTAAGGGTGGCCGCCGGCGAGCGGGTGATCGCCATGACCGTGCGGCAGGTGCGCACGCCCGATATCGCGTTCATGGCGAAGGCGTGCGGCTTTGACATCGTGATCATTGATGCCGAACATGGCCGCTTCAGCATCGATGACATCGCAGGCGTTTGCATGAGTGCCGTCGCCATTGGTGTGACAGCGCTCGTGCGGGTGGCCGGACAAAGTGAGTCGCAGATCGCGAGCGCACTGGATGCCGGTGCCGCAGGGGTGATCGTGCCGCACGTGGATAGCCCGAGCGAAGCGCAGCAGGTCGTGCGTCATGCCCGCTATGCTCCGCTCGGCACGCGCTCGATTGCCGCGGTCGGGCCACCCAGTGGCTACCGCAGTCTCCCGCTGGCCGAGCACCTGACTGAACAGAACCAGCACATCTGGGTGATCGCGATGCTCGAGACAGCCAGCGGTGTTGCGCACGCTAGCGGGATCGCGGCGGTGCCGGGTATCGACGGACTGCTCATTGGTCCCAATGATCTGTCGGCCAGCATGGGCCTCGCCGGGCAGGTGGATCACCCGCAGATACGTGCGGCCTACCAGTCGGTGGCCCAGGCGTGTGAGGCGCATCGGCGCTTGTTTGTTGCTGGTGGCGTACCCGGCCTGCCGCTGGTGGACTTGGCAAAGCTGGGCGTACAGGTTCTAATCGGGGGCATCGACAGTGGCTATCTGATGGCTGCAGCGCGGGCCGACGCGGCCGCCCTGCGGGCGGTGTGACAGCCCGACCGGCGAGTGCTCGAGCGTATTCTCGCTTCGATCCATATCAGAACCCGCGCGTAACTCCAGACGCGAAACTTCGCGTGAATCGTCACGATTTGATCCCACAGGCAAGCTCATGAAGCGTAAACAAGACCGTTCAAAACCCGCTCAGCCCGCCACGATTGCCTGGCCCGGCGGTGCGCGCATTGTGGTTGCGCTCACGTTTCTGATGGAGAACTGGTCTGAGGGCACCGCGCCACCCTACTCGCCAATGACCAGCCCGCCCAAGCCCGGTGTGCCTGATCGGGCGGGCATTCAATGGTCCAGCTACGCCGGTCGCGCCGGCATCGCGCGCTTGATCCAGGTGGCCCGTCGCCATGGCATGAGCGGCACCGTGTGCATCAACGCCCGTTCGGCCGAGCTGTTCCCCGATACGGTGAAGCACATTCTCGCCGCCGGCTTCGAAGTGGCCGGCCACAACTACGCACAGGACGAAGTGCTGCCCGGACTCGATGAAGCGCAAGAACAAGCACTCATTGCGCGCTGTCTGGGCATTCTCGAGCAGATCGGCGGTGTTCGTCCAAGCGGTTGGTTGAGTTCGACCATCGCAACGACCGAGCGGACCGCTGACTTGCTGGCCAGGCAGGGACTGTTGTGGCACGGCGATTACAACTACCTCGATCTGCCGTGCCGCGTTCCGACCGCGGTCAAAGATCGTGGCAAGCCGCGCACGCTGGTCGCCATTCCGCACAGCGACTATGCCGACAATCGCGTGTTGCGCGGTGCCCCCGATGACTGGCTGCGCTGCCACACCGACCTGTTTGACTACTTGTACGCCAACGAGCCGCAGTCATTTCTGAACATCACCATGCACGGCAATTTTGGTGGCCGGCCGCTGATGGCAGCGATGCTCGATCGCCTGCTCAAGCACATCAAGGGGCATCCGGGTGTCTGGGTGCCACGCCACGATGAATTGGCCCACTGGGTAAATCAGCACAAAATCGATCCGATCGAGTTCATCGACCGCTTCCCTCTTGTCTGAGCGGGCATGAACGCATCCCCTCAGCGGTCATTTGCCGCCTTTTATATCGGCGGCTACCGCGCGCATTTCGCGACCTATGTGCTCTCGATGATGGCTGACAACATCGAGCATGTGATCAGCTACTGGATGATGTTCCAGAAGTTTCACTCGCCAGCCCTGCAAGGCTTTGCGGTGGTGTCGCACTGGTTGCCGTTTCTGCTCTTCTCGGTGCCGGTGGGCGCGCTCGCCGATCGCAGTGATCCGCGCCGGATGATTCAGCTTGCCATGCTGTTGTTCATGAGCGCTTCGCTCGGCTGGGGGTATTTCTTCGTTACCGACAGCCTGCAGATGTGGCACGCCATGATCCTGCTCACATTGCATGGGTGCGCCGGGGTGCTGTGGCAGACCGCGAGCCAGCTGTTGCTGTATGACATTGTGCCGATGGCGGAGTTGCCCAGCGCGGTGCGGCTCAATGCAACCGCGCGCTATGTTGGCATTCTGGTCGGCCCGGCGGTGGGCGGGTTCATGTTGCTCACCCTCGGGCCAGCCCATGGGATTTTATTGAACAGCCTTTATTACCTGCCGCTGATCCTCTGGCTCTGGAAAGCGCCCTATGGACCGCGTTTTCGCAAGGACGTTACGCGGCCGCGCCGGGCTGTGCGCGGCTTCGCCGATATAGGTCAGACGATGCGCGATATCGCGCATTTGCCGGTCATTGTGGCCATGACGATACTCGGCGGCGCGGCGTCGTTTTTTATCGGCAGCGGCTATCAGGCGCAGATGCCGGGATTTGCACACGATCTGGGGCACGGCGATCCGGGCATGGCCTACAGCATGTTGCTGGCCGCGGATGCAGCGGGGGCGTTGCTGGCGGGCGTCATTCTTGAGACTACCCATCTATTGCGCGCCAGCGCGCGCAAGGCGCTGACCTTGGCATTTCTGTGGTGCCTTGCCCTGATCGCGTTTTCACTTTCCAGCAGCTACCCGCTCGCCTTGGCGCTGCTGCTACTTGCCGGATTTCTCGAGCTGTCGTTCAGCAGCATGGCGCAGGCACTCGTTCAGCTCGGTGCGCCCGCAGAGATTCGCGGGCGGGTGATCGGTCTGTTCAACATGTCCGCGCTTGGGCTGCGCGCGTTCAGCGGGGTGACCGTGGGCGTGGTGGGTTCGGTCATTGGCATCCATTATTCCCTGGTCGGCGCAGCCAGCGCGATGGCGCTGTCGGCGGTTTTGATCCTGATGATGTACCGACGCCATACGCGGGCACTGCAGCCCTAGGCGACGCGTGCCAGTCGGGCACCGGCTGCGGGGCGCCATGGTGCGGCTGACTTGGCTATCGAGGCGGACCGGCGCACGCCGCACAGGCGCGGTGGCCCCCACAGCGTAATCAATGAGGACCGGGTGCCGATTGTTCGTCGAGCCGTCTGTGGCACGCGATGTGCTTTGGTCTGGCACCATCATCCCGTTGCCCCAGCCTAGTGGAGTCTGCGTTGAGCGAGCCGATTGAATCACCGCCGCGCCTGGTTCTGACCGGAATCACCAAGCGCTACCCGAGCGTCGTCGCCAACGAATCGGTCGATCTGACGGTGCGACGGGGCGAGATTCACGCACTGATGGGCGAGAACGGGGCGGGCAAGAGCACGCTGATGAAGATCGTCTATGGTGTGGTACGCCCCGACGCGGGCTATATCCGCTGGGAAGGTCGTTACGAAACGATTGCCTCACCGGCGCAAGCACGGCGCATGGGCATTGGTATGGTGTTTCAGCACTTTTCCCTGTTTGAAACGCTCACCGTGGCACAGAACATTGCCCTCGCCCTCGACACCCGGATGTCGAATGCTGTTCTGGCAACGCGTATCAGCGAAGTGTCCGAGCGCTACGGGCTGCCGATTGACCCGCATCGACTGGTGCACAGCATGTCGGTGGGTGAGCGTCAGCGGGTGGAAATCGTGCGCTGCCTGCTGCAGGAGCCGAAGTTGCTAATCATGGATGAGCCGACTTCGGTGCTCACCCCGCAGGCAGTCCGGGTGTTGTTTCACACGCTGCGCAATCTGGCCGCCGAGGGCTGCAGCATTCTGTACATCAGTCACAAGCTCGACGAGATTCGGGAATTGTGTGATCGCGCGACGGTGTTGCGCGGTGGCAAAGTCAGTGGCACCGCCATTCCGCGCGAGGAAACGAATGACAGTCTGGCACGGTTGATGATTGGTTCGGAGTTGGCTGAATGCCGCCTCGAACCCAATAAGACCGGTGAGGTGATGCTGGCGGTGCGCGAATTGACGCAGGCGGCCGCCGATCCGTTTGGAACCTCTCTCGCGGACGTTTGCCTGGACGTGCGCGCCGGCGAAATTCTCGGCATCGCCGGGGTCTCTGGCAATGGCCAGAAAGAATTGCTGGCGGCCCTGTCCGGAGAGACCCTGACTGCGGCCGGTTCGATCGAGCTCGGCGGACGGCCCGCCGGGCAGTTGAATCCTGCCGCCCGGCGCGCCCTGGGACTCACCTTTGTTCCCGAAGAACGCATGGGCCGGGGAGCCGTGCCGCCGATGAGTCTGGCGAGCAATGCGTTGCTGACGGGTGCGCGCAACGGGATGGTGCGCAACGGACTGGTTCGCACCGATTCGATGCGCGAATTTGCGCGCGATGTGATCGCTCGCTTCAACGTTAAGTGCGGCGACGAACGTTCGGTGGCCTCGAGCCTCTCGGGTGGCAACCTGCAAAAATACATTGTCGGCCGCGAAACCTTGCTTAAGCCCAAAGTGATGATCGTGGCCCAACCGACCTGGGGGGTGGATGTCGGTGCCGCTCAATTGATCCGCCAGGCGCTGATTGATTTGCGCGATCAGGGCGTAGCCCTGTTGGTGGTCTCCGAGGAGCTCGACGAATTGTTCATCGTGAGTGATCGCTTGTGCGTTCTCGCCCGTGGCCGGCTGTCACCGCCGGTGCGTCTGGCGGACACCAGCGTCGAGCAGATCGGTTTGTGGATGAGTGGGCAGTTCGGTGCCCAGGCCGGCGAGGAGGCGACTCATGCTGCGGCTTGAACCACGGACATCACCCTCGCACGCGATGGCGATTGCCTCGCCCGTCATTGCGGCGGTGGCCATGCTGGTCACTGGATTCCTCCTGTTTCGCCTGCTCGGCAAAGACCCGGTCGAGGCGGCTTACATTTTTTTCGTCAAACCTCTCAATTCAAGCTATGGCCTTGGCGAGCTGTTGCTCAAGGCCACCCCGCTCATGCTCTGTGCGCTTGGGCTTGGTCTGGGTTTTCAGGCCAATGTCTGGAATATCGGCGCCGAGGGGCAGCTCACCATGGGTGCGATCTTTGGTGGCGGCGTCGCGCTGTGGCTGGGTGATTCAAGCACCTGGTGGGGCTTGCCGCTGATGCTGGTCGCCGGTGTGATTGGCGGCATGCTGTGGGCTGCCATTGCGGCCTGGCTGCGCACGCGCTTCAACACCAACGAGATCCTGGTCACCCTCATGCTGGTCTACATCGCCCAGCTCTATCTGTCCTATCTCGTCCACGGCCCCTGGCGCGATCCGGCCGGGCACAATTTTCCGCAATCACGCGGATTCGCCGATGCGCAGACCATGCCGTTGCTGTTCGACGGCGGGCGAACCAACTGGGGATTCCTGTTTGGGTTGATACTGGCGGGCGCGTTGTGGTTCTTCTCGCGCCGCACCTATGCCGGGTTTCGCCTGCAGGTCGCCGGACTCGCACCTGCGGCCGCCGCTTACGCCGGGTTTTCCGAGAAGCGCAACATCTGGCTCGCGCTGCTGATCAGTGGTGCGACCGCCGGTCTGGCAGGGATCTGCGAAGTGGCCGGACCGATCGGCCAGATGCAGCAGCAAATCTCCCCTGGCTATGGCTTTGCCGCGATTATCGTGGCCTGGGTCGGGCGTTTGCATCCGATAGGGATCGTGCTCGCTTCCTTGCTGATGTCTCTACTCTATCTGGGCGGTGAATCGGGCCAGATGAGCATGGCACTACCTTCGGCGATCACCGGTCTGTTTCAGGGGCTGCTGTTGTTCTATCTGCTTGCGGCAGACCTCTTCATCACCTTTCGTCTACGCAATGTGCGCACCACCGGTCAACCGGATCAGGCACCCGCTGCTCCGGTGGCCGCCGCTTCCTCTGGCGGCCCAGGCGCCACCCCTCTGGAGAGCTCGCCATGAGTCCGTTCGTTCCAATGGTGCAGAGCACCGTGGTGGCGGCCACGCCGCTCATCTTTGCGGCGCTTGGCGAGACTATTGTCGAGAAATCCGGCGTGCTCAATCTGGGTATCGAAGGCATGATGCTGGTCGGGGCGATCGCCGGCTTTGCGGCCACACTGGCCACAGGCAATGCGGGGATCGGTTTCGTGGCTGGCGCCGCCGCAGGCACCGCCATGGCACTCATATTTGCAGTGCTCACCATCAGCCTGCAGACCAATCAGGTTGCTACCGGCCTTGCCCTTACCCTCTTTGGGATAGGCCTGTCGGCGTTTGTCGGCCATGATCTCGCCGGCATGCCGCTACCGGGCATGGAGGGGGTCACATTTCCAGTGCTGACCAGCCTGCCTCTGGTCGGTGAATTGCTCTTTCACTATGACCCGATGGTCTATGGCTCGATCATCCTGCTGATTGCCGTCATGTGGTTTCTGGAACGCTCCCATGCCGGCCTGAAAATGCGCGCGATTGGTGAATCACCCGCCGTTGCGCACTCGATTGGACATCCGGTCGTGCTGATCCGCTATCTGGCAGTCATGTTTGGCGGTGCCACATCAGGCATTGCCGGCGCCTATCTCTCAGAGGTACAGACACCGATGTGGGCCGAAGGAATGTCCGCCGGCAAGGGGTGGATTGCACTGGCGCTGGTGGTGTTTGGCACATGGCGTCCCGGTCGCGTCGTACTGGGCGCCTATCTGTTTGGTGGAGTGACGGTGCTGCAACTGTTTGCCCAGGGAATCGGTTTGAACGTACCGGCGGAATTCTTATCCATGCTGCCCTACGCGGCAACCGTGGTCGTGCTGGTCATTATCTGCCGCGATCCGAAGACGATTTTGCTTAATCAACCCGCATCGCTCGGACGCAGTTTTTACCCCGGCACTTGAGCGGGCGCAAAAATTGCTTCCGATCGATCAGCAGTCCAACACACATGATGAAGGGGAATGGGAATGACACGCTACACACGAGTCCTTGGGAGAATGGCTGCGGCTGTTCTTCTGTCCTGCGCTGCACTCGGGGCCCAGGCGGCCGGGCCGCTGAAAGTCGCATTCGTCTACCTCGGGCCGGTAGGCGATGGCGGCTGGACCTTCCAACATGACCAGGGGCGCCAGGGTCTGGAGAAGGCAATGGGTACGGCCATCAAGACCACCTACATCGAAAACGTTCCGGAAACGGCAGATGCCGAGCGCGTGCTGCGGCAGCTGGCCGCCGATGGCAACGAACTGATTTTCGCGACCTCCTTTGGATACATGGAACCGCTGCTGAAAGTGGCCAAGCAATTCCCGAAAGTGAAATTCGAGCATGTGAATGGCTACAAGCAGGCGACCAACGTAGTCACCTACGAGCCGATTTTCGATCAGGGTTTTTACCTGATGGGCATCATCGCCGGCAAGATGACCAAGACCAACACGCTGGGTTTCATCGGATCGTTCCCGATCCCCTCGGTGGTGCGTGACGCCAATGCCTTCATTCTCGGCGCGAAAAGCGTGAATCCCAAATCAACACTGAAAGTGGTGTGGGCGAGCACGTGGTACGACCCGGGCAAGGAACGTCAGGCCGCCGAAACCCTGATGGGTCAGGGTGCCGACGTGCTGTCGCAAAACACCGATTCACCAGCCGGTATCCAGGCCGCCGAAGCCAAAGGCAAGTACGCCTTTGCCCTTGACTCGGATATGTCCAAATATGGCCCGAAGGCGCATCTGACTGCCAGCACCGAGAACTGGACCGATTACTACGTGCAGGAAACCAAGGCGGTGATCGCCGGGACCTGGACCGGCAACCGGGCCACGCGCTGGGGTCTGAAAGAAAAGATGGTTGTGATGGCACCAATGAATGTGGCTGTTCCGGCTGATGTCGTCAAGATGGTCGAGGACAAGAAGACCGCCATCGCCAATGGCAGCTTTGACTATTTCGGTGGACCGATCAAGGACAATACCGGCAAGGAGCGCGTCGCCGCCGGTGCCAAGCTCCCGGTGGGCGATTACATGTCGATGAACTGGTATGTTGAAGGGGTCGAGGGCAGCGTGCCACAATGAGGGCATCGTAGACTTTGACAGAGTGAGCACATGCACGTCCCTGTCATAGACATCGGGGGCTTTGAAACAGCCTCCGAGCAGGACCGCCGGACACTTGCCGCGCAGATTGATCGTGCGGCAAGTGAGATCGGCTTCATGCAGATCACCGGCCATGGTATTCCCGCGGCTGTGCGTGATCGGATGACTGCCGCAATCGACGCGTTTTTTGCCCTGCCAGCCGACGAAAAGATGCGTTGGCGACCCATCTCGCCGAAGATCAATCGGGGCTATAGCGGGCCGCTTACAGAGCGCCTGAGCTACAGTCTTGGAGTGACCTCAGCTGCCGACCTGTTCGAGGCTTTCAATATTGGTGCACCGGCGTCGGCGTATCCAGGCCTCGATCTCGACCCGATGCACTACCCGGAGAACCTGTGGCCCGACCATCCGGCAGATTTTCGTTCAGCAATTGAAGCCTGGTTTGCCGAAGCCGGACAAGTTGCGCGGCGCATGACGCGGTTGTTTGCACTTGCGTTGAGCGTACCCGAGGATTACTTCACCGCGTTCGAGGATCATTCGCTCGACGTGCTGCGCATGAATCATTATGCAATGCCTGCCGGAGTCAGCCGTGTCGAGGTTGACCAGATGGGTATGGGCGCGCATACCGATTACGGCATTGTCACTGTGCTGTGGGCTGACCCGGTCACTCCGGGTTTGCAGATCCTGGATGCGCAAGGGCAGTGGCACGACGTTGTGCCGGTGCCCGGCGCGCTGCTGATCAATCTGGGCGACATGATGTCGCGTTGGTCAAACGACCGCTGGATCTCAACCATGCACCGCGTGTTGCCACCGGTGGATGCCAACGGCCAGGTCAAGCGCCGACGCTCGGTGGCGTACTTTCATGATGGCAATTCGGACGGCATGGTCACCTGCCTGCCCAGTTGCACCGATGCCGAGCACCCGCCTTTGTACCCACCGGTCACCATCGCCGAACACCTCGCGGCGAAACTGGCCGGATCGCGCGGGCTTGAGCTCAACGTTCAAGCCGAACGCGATGCGGCGCGACTAAAAAGCACAGCGGCTTAAACGCTCGCAGTGACGCGCAAGAGAAAAGGCGTGGCGGACACAGGCGTGGCCGGCTAATCCCGAGACGCTCGGCGCGGATAAACAGGGGATGCTGTTTGACCGCTCGATACCGCGCAGGCCAGAAGCTTTTTCTTACATGCACTGGCTTGCAACCGTGGCTCCACAGGCTCTTTGCGGCGTTGTGGCAGCAGGCGGTCGTTCGTCAATTGCCCTCGTGTACACTGCCAACGAACAGAAATCGTCTGCCGGCCTGGGGCGATTTGAGGAGAACATCATGAAAGCAGCCGTTGTCGTCACGCTGTCGCTCATTGCGCTTGCAGGGTGTGTAGTCACCCCTGCGCGCGTCGCGATCACCCCGCCTGGGGTTGTCGTGCCGGGTGGGGTCACTTATGTGGCACCCATCTATCCGCAACCTGCCATGGGCTATGGCTGGGCCCATCACCCCGAATATGGCTGGGGGTGGCGACATCCCGAGCATGGTTGGCATCAGGGCTGGCGCTGAGCCAGGGTCTTGAACTCGCCGTAACTGAATGACCCCCGGAGGGTATCCATGCAAGTCGTCCCGATCGAGACCCGTGAGCTGACCCAGTTCGCCAATCAGATTCGCGAGGGGGTCATTCGTTCCTATCGCATTCTGGAAGGCGACGGCGGGCCGAACAATTATTCGGTTCGACTGGTGAACATCAGCGGCAAGTTTTTCTCGCCGCGTCACCGGCACAATTTTGACCAAGTGCGCTTTCAGCTTGAGGGCGAATTCGATTACGACTCGGATGGCTCCCTGCGTGCGGGCGCCGCCGGGTATTTCCCGGAAGGGGTGCGTTATGGACCGCAGACCTCCGACGGAGAGACCTGGAATCTGCTGGTGCAATTTGGCGGCGC
Source organism: uncultured Pseudomonadota bacterium (assembly GCA_903921325.1). GTDB lineage: Bacteria > Pseudomonadota > Gammaproteobacteria > Burkholderiales > SG8-39 > CAIXPL01. The sequence continues at coordinate 111,086 of CAIXPL010000025.1, read as the reverse complement.
CAGTGGTGAGGGACTGACGCCCGAGCGGGAAGAGGACCGCGCCGCGGGCGAGTTGAAGGCCAAGGGTGGGCGATTTGAAAACGGCGTCTTTACCTGGTTCAAGCCCGATGGCACCAAGGTGAATCAGGACGCCTATGAGGCTGTGTGGGAGCAGATACACCAGCGTCCGCTGGTGTATCCCAAGGCGCGCTATGAGCGGCCGGTACTCATGAATTGCGCTCATTACGACTGGCTGCCGCTCGCTGGAGCGTCCGGTGTATCGGTCAAGGTGTTGGGGATTTTTTCAGAACGCCAGACCAAGCTTGAGCTGGTGCAGGTTGACGCCGGTGTCAACCTTGAACTCGAACCCAATAGTCTTTACTTCGCGATTGCCGGTGTCGGTACGGTTAACGCAATGCGGTACAGCCCGCGTACCACGATACGCACTGAACCGCAGGATGTTGTGCGCCTGAGTGCCGGCGAGCGTTCACAATTTGTGCACCTGCGGTTGCCGCAATTCTGAATTGCCTCGCCGCCTGATTGGATGTGACAGGTACCCAGAGCGGCCAAGCCGCCGCGGCGCAGCCCCGCAAACTGTTGCGCTGATTTGATTGAACTGCGCCCCCGCGGGGCAGCCACCAACTAAACCGGGAGTGTCGATGGATCAGACCTTTGGTGTCAGTCATCTCAAGGAAGAAGATTTCAAGGCCGAGGGCTTGCGTGACTATGCCCTGTATCGTGACCTGGGCGTGACTGCCGCGACTGGCGGGCTCGCGCGAGCGCATGTCATCCGACTCAAACCACCTTACCCGGCCGAGGCCGGCCTTGAGCATTACCACACCGTCGATTTTCAGATGGTCTATGTGTTGCAGGGATGGATACGCAATCGGTTTGAAGGGCAGGGTGAATTCCTGATGCTTAAGGGCAGTTGCTGGGTGCAGCCACCAGGCATTCGACATGCAGTTCTCGGTTACTCGGACGATTGTGAGCTGCTCGAGGTGATCCTGCCGGCTGAATTCGATACCGTTACCCTGGAATCACTGCCAGGTGCTGCCGCCGGTCAGCCAAAGTGATTCGTACCGGTGTGGTTGCACGCACCCTTAGGGCGCTCTGCGGGCTGTTGGTGGCCATCGTGTTGATACCGGCGGCGCGCGGCGAGGACAGCTCGAACTACCCGGTCCGCCCGATCCGGCTGATTGCACCAAGCCTGACCGGTGGCCTGAATGATGTCGTGGCGCGGATACTCGCGGAGCGCATGACCGCAAGTTCGGATTTGAATCACCAGGCGGTCATTGTCGAGAACAAGGGTGCAGTACCGATCATCGCGGCGCAGTTCACCATGAGCTCACCGCCCGATGGCTATACCGTTCTGATCGCTGACCTGGCGATCACTGCGATCATTCCGGTGTTGAGTGACAACCCGCCCTTTGATTCGCTGCGCGACTTTATTCCGGTGTCGCTGATTGGCACCACGCCTTTCTTTCTGTCGGTCAGCACCCGGCTTGGTGTCACCCAGTTGCGAGAGTTCATCGCGCTCGCCAAATCCCGTCCGGGCAAGTTGAACTATGGGTCAGCCGGCATAGGCAGCGTGCATCATCTGGCCACCGAGACCTTGAAAACCAGTCTCGGGCTGGACCTCGTGCACATCCCGTACAAGAGCAGTGGCCAGGCCACCCCGGCCTTGATCGCCGGTGAAATCGATGTGCTGTTTACCGCACTCGGACAGGTGCAGCCGCATATCAAATCGGGACGCGTCGTGCTGCTTGCAGTGGCAAGCCCCGAGCGCACGCCAAAGGCGCCCGATGTCCCCTCATTTCCTGAATTGGGCGTAAAGGACGTCTTGTTGGTGCCCTCGGTGCATGCACTGGTGGCAGCCGGCACCCCGAAGGCTATCGTTGACAAGCTGTCGCTTGAGATTCGCAAGGCCGCCACCCATCCGGATTCGGTGCGGCGCTTTGAATCACTGGGCATCGATGTGGTGGGCAGCACAGCCGAGCAAAGCCTTGCGCAAATGCAGGCCGACCGTGTGTTCTATACGCGCGCCGTCAAGCTCTCGGGGGCGAAGGCGGTGGAGTAGCCAGCCACTCCCGCGTCGGCATTCAGGGGCGTAAGAGCGGCAGCGTCACTGACAGCGCGCGACTCAAGCGTGCAGTGGCGAGAGTGCTCGAGTGACTGGTACCTCGATATCAAAGTGGGTGACCGAGCCACGCGACCATTTCAGTCCGGTCCGCTCACCGATGCGATGCCAGCGTCCCGAATCACTGTCTGAGGGCTCCGAGGCGATGGTGCTGACCGCCCCTCCGGGCAGACGCTCGGCATGCAACTGCGGGGTACCATAGTAGAGCGAAGGGGACTGATCGTCCGAGGAGTAGCGAAACGCCCAGATGCTGGTGCCATCGGTGCAGGCAGCCGACAAACGCAATGGCTCGTCGATGGCGTGCGCCTGCATGATCTCAATGACCTGGACGATGGTGCGGGTCATGGCGGCGATCGGCTCATCGGTCAGTCCGTTGCTGAGCGCAGCCAGGAACAGGGCTTCGCTGTCAGTCGATCCGATCCTGTGCACGTAATGCTCGCGCGAGATCAAGGATTCGACATCTTTGCGACAGATTGTCCAGCCACCGATCTGGCCGTTATGCATGAAAGTCCAGTTGCGATAGCTGAACGGATGACAGTTGCTGCGTGCAACCGAGGTGCCGGTCGATGAGCGAACGTGGGCAAAGAACAGATCGGACTCGATATGGCTCGCAATAGCGCGTAGATTGGCATCGTTCCAGGCGGGCAGAATGTCCTTGAATACCCCTGGCGCGTCACGCCGGCCGTACCAGGCCACGCCGAACCCATCTGCATTGGTGGTCCAGCGCGCCTCGCGGGCGGCAAAGCTTTGCTGGACCAGTGAATGTTCCTGATTGAATAGAAGATCTTCCAGAAAGATGGCTGGTCCGGCGTAGGCTACCCATCGACACATGATCGACTCTCCTGAAACGGCGCGCTGTCAGTCGGCGCAATGGTAGCGATTTACCGACACGCGATGGTTGACAAGCACCAGCCCAGTTTGTTGAATAGGCGCAATCGACTTCCGGCCGCCCTGCGGGTTCGGCGGTCGGTTACGCTGATGGTAGGGCGAGCGGCATCGGATTGATGAGGCAACATGAATACCTTTCGAGTAATACGCCACATAGATTGCTTGCCCGTGTATCGGTACATGCCCAGGCGCTGGGCGGCCAGCATCGTGCTGCTCGCCAGTCTCACCGGCTGTGCCGCGCTCGGTGGCTTGGGCAGCGCCGACGATGAACACGCCGCGCTGCCCTCCGGGCCGGTGCGCACCATCGTCATGGTCTGGGATGGAATGCGGCCTGATCAGATCAATCGGTCCGATACCCCCAATTTGTACCGTCTGAGGCGCGCGGGAGCCCATTTTACGGATCACCACGCGGCCTTCCCAACGCTGAGCATGGTGAACGCGGCCACACTCGCCACGGGTACCTATCCGAAGGCACACGGTGTTCTCGGGACCATGCAATGGATTCCAGCGCTTGGCACGTTCAAAGTGCTGCCCAGGGGTGACAACGCGGCCGGTGAGGCGCAGGACTATGTGAATCCGTTCTTCACCGAGGACCATCAGGTGGTGGCGACCCTCAACAAGTTCTACGATTTCCGACTTCTTCTGGTGAAATCCCTGTTTGCGACCGCGCAGGAAGCGGGACTTGTCACTGCCGTGATCGGCAAGTCCGGTGCTGCCTACTTGCAGGATCTGGGACAGGGCGGCCTTTTCATCGACGAAAACACCGTTGCGCCGCACGGCCTTGCCCTTGAACTGCAGCAGAAGGGCTTTCCGCTGCCGGCCAACACGGTCAAGAGTTATAGCGATGCACAGACCATCGCCCTGAGCCAGACCAATGGCGCGCCAAGCCGGCGCGCCGGCTTTATCACCTTTGATACGACGGCCTATGACCCGGCTGGCCAGATTACGGTGGCGGCACGCGACGCTGCCGACACGACCCAGGGCGCACCTGAGGATGCGGCCAACCGCTACCTGCTGTCCCTGTTCACTGACTATGTCCTGCCAGTCAAGCAGCCGATGCTCTCGCTCATCTGGATGCGCACGCCTGATCAGCCCGGGCATGGTTACGGACCCGGCAGCGCCAATTACAAGGCCGCCTTGCGTTCGCAGGATCGCCGGCTGGGGGAGTTGCTCGCGGCCCTGCGTGAAAAGGGTATGGACAAGAGCACCAACCTGGTGATCGTGTCTGACCATGGGCAGAGCAGTGTGTCCGGTCCGCTCGATCAATATCCCCTGCGCGCGATTGTGCCTTCGCCTACCCGGCCTGATGGACCGACGATCAACGGCGCAAGCAGCGGCAAAAGCCGCGCTTCAATCGGCAAGGCCGACCGCCGCGGCTATTCCTTCTCAGGCGATGTGCGCACTGCAGATCTGCTCACCTATCGGGGTTTTGTCGCCTATGACGGTGTGGGCTGTGAAACCGATCCGATGCTTGGCCTGAACGCGCAGGGCGTGCCGAACGTCGCAGTGCGCATCGACGCTGACGGTAGCCTGTGCGGCGAACCCAATCGCGCGTATCAGGCGATCAGCGCCACATTGCCGCATCCGGTTGCGAGTTTTTATGTTCCGCCGCCTGAATCGCTGCCGCCCAATGCGATCGTCGTGGTTTCCAATGGCGGATCAGAGAGCTTCTACGTTCCCAATCACGACCGCCAGGTGGTGCGGCGTCTGGTGCAGTTTCTGCAAAAGCGCGAGGAATATGGTGCGATCTTTGTCGATCGTCGCTATGGGACACTGCCCGGCACTCTCCTGATGGAGCAGATCAGGTTTCAAAGTCCTGGACGTGAGGACAAGGGGCAACCCGATGTGCTCGTGAGTTTCAATTGGGACGACAAGACTGAGATCCAGGGCGTACCCGGAATTGAATTTGCCAGTTTCAGTCCCGGACAGCGCGGCATTCACGGCAGCTTCAGTCCGGTCGATGTGCAAAGCGTGCTGATTGCCCATGGACCGTCCTTTCGTCCCCAGCAGATCGACAGCCCATCGGGTAATGTGGATGTGGCACCCACCGTGGCTCATGTGCTCGGTCTGAGTCTGCCGCATGCCGACGGGCGCGTGCTCAAAGAGGCGCTGCGCGAGGAGACCGGCACACCGATGCCGACGTGGACGAGCAGCGTCATTCAACCTGCCAATCCGAGCCAGGGATTGCGCTTTGAGCGTGCCAGCGACCCAACCGGCGCGACCGAGGGCTCTGCTCGCAACGGGTACTATTCGTTTGACCTTGCAGTGAAGGACCTCACGATGGATGGCAAGGTCTATCGCTATTTCGATTACGCGCGGACGATACGTCAGTAGATTGCGTGGATATTCAGCATTTATTGCAGCCTGGCAGAATCGGCCCGGTGGAGATCGCGAACCGGATCGTGATGCCGCCGATGACCACCCGCACCGCAGATGCACAGGGGTTCATCACCGATGCATCGCTTGCCTACTACCGGGCGCGCGCCCGCGGCGGCGTCGGTCTGATCACCGTCGAGATGGCCGCGCCCGAACCGGCCGGACGCCATCGACATCGCGAAGTCGGTATTTCCAGCGATGCGTATCTGCCGGGATTGCGTCGCCTGGTCGATGTCATTCACGGCGAGGGGGCAAAAGCGTCGATACAGTTGGGTCATGGCGGCGGCCACACGCGGGTTGATATATGCGGTGAAACACCGGTGGCGCCCTCGGCCATTGCGCATCCGGTGTATGAGACGACCCTGGAGACGATCGTTCCGCTGGCGCTCACCGAAGAACGCATTACACGCATCATCGAGGCCTACGCTGCTGCCGCGCGCCGAGCCGAACAGGCCGGATTCGACTGCGTAGAAATTCATGCCGCGCACGGCTATCTGATTTCACAGTTTCATGCGCCTTTGGAGAATCACCGCACTGACGCCTATGGCGGCAGCCTCGCCAATCGTGCCCGCTTCGGGTTGGAGGTATTGCGTGCGGTCAAGGCGGCGGTGCCGCGACTGGGCGTGATCTATCGACTCAGCGTTGAGGATTTCTTCCCTGGCGGCATGCCCTGGCACGAGGGTCTGCAAGTGGCGCTCTGGGCGGCCGCTGCCGAAGCAGACGCCTTGCACATTTCATGCGGACACTATCGCTCACTGCCCTCGGCGCAGGTGTGCCTGCCACCGATGAGCTATCCGGAAGCAACCTTCATCGAGTTTGCGGCGGGGGTCAGGCGCGCCGTCAGCGTTCCGGTGATCGCGGTTGGGCGCCTGGGTGACCCGGTGATCGCCGCCGCCGCTATCGCCCAGGGCAAGGCCGATTTTGTTGCGATTGGGCGCAGCCTGTTGGCCGACCCGGCCTGGGTCAACAAAGTGCGACGTGGCGAGCGGGTGCGGCGCTGCCTTGCCTGCAACACGTGCATCAACGAGATGCGCGGTGGCGCCGGCATCGGCTGCCTGGTAAATGCCACAACCGGGCATGAGCTTGAGTACGCTGATGCAAAACCGCCTGCGGGTGAGCGCATTGCGGTGATCGGGGCCGGACCGGCCGGCCTCACTTACGCAAGTCTGGTGGCCGAGGGCAATGAGGTGGTGGTGTTCGATCGCGCGGCCGAGCCCGGCGGTGCGTTTCGGCACGCTGGCAAGGCGCCGCTCTTTCAGGCGGTCGATGCGAACGAAGACAGTTTGCGTCGCTACGTGGCCACTCTCGTACTTGCCTGTCAGGACAAGGGCGTCGTCTTGCGCATGGCGGCCGATGTCACCAGCGTACCCGGGTTGCTCGCCACGTTCGATCGCATCGTGATTGCCACCGGCGCACGCTATCGCTTCGGCCTCGGCCCGATCATTCTGAGCTTGCTTGAACTGGGGGCGGCGCGTTGGCCAGGTTTGCGTCAATTGATGTCCTGGGACGCGGCGCGACAGTGGTTCTACTATCGACTGCGCGCGGCCACAGGCGATCAGTATCGACGGCTCGCTAACGGACAGCAAACGCTGGTGGTGATCGGCGATGCTGTCCAGGCAGGCAAGAGCCAGGAGGCGATTGCGAGCGCGTTTCGCGCGGCGTTGCTTGGCGATCGGTGATCGGATGAGCAGGCACACAGACACAGACAGGAACCCGGACACGCACACGCACGGGGGCACGAGCGTACTCACGAACTCCAGCGCCCCCGTTCGGCGACCAGCGCTGGTGGAGTGAATCATGGCGAATCTGTCTGCGCAGTGGGCCCAATTTGTCGCCACCTGGCCAGGCGCCGCGCTGCCAGCAGCAGTCCGCCATGAGGCTATACGCTCGATCGTCAACAGCATGGGTGTGACGATCGCAGGGGCGCGCGATCCGGCGATTGATCGCCTGGCCAAGGCACTGCGTCCTTTTGCCGGAGGTGCACTGGCCACCCGCATCGGCCACGGCGAACGGCTCGACCCGGCAACGTGCGCGTTCATCAATGCGGCGAGTGCCAACGTGCTCGATTTTGACGATACCCACCTGCCTACGGTCATCCACCCAAGCGCGCCGGTTCTTGCACCGCTGCTCGCATTGGCCGAAGCGGCCTCTGCGCCGGTATCTGGCATAGAACTGATCGAGGCATTCACTTTGGGGACCGAAATCGCCTGTCGGCTGGGCAATGCGATGCTGCAGGGCCATTACGAGCGCGGCTTTCATATCACCACGACCTGTGGGGTGGTTGGGGCAGCCGCCGCCGCGGCCCGACTGCTGCGTCTCGATGCGCTGCAGACCGAGCATGCTTTGGGCATCGCGGCCAGTAGCGCCGGTGGTCTGGTCGAAAACCTGGGTTTCATGGCAAAGAGTGTTGCAGTGGGGGCGAGCGCCCGTGATGGCCTGCTGGCTGCGTGCTTCGCGCAATCGGGCATGGACGCGGCACCGGGCGCATTGGACGGCGTACATGGGTTCCTGCGCGTTCTGTCCGAGCAACCCGATGAATCACAGCTTGTGACTGAGTTGGGTGAGCGCTGGGAGATTCTCAACAACACCTATAAGCCCTATCCGTGCGGTGTGGTGCTCAACCCGGTCATTGATGCGATCCTCGATTTAAGGGGGCGTCCGGATTTTCGGATTGATCAGATTCGCCACATTCAGGTGCATGGCAACCCGTTGTTGCTGGTGCGTGCCGATCGGCCAGCCGTCGTCACCGGGCGCGAGGCGAAGGTGAGCTTGCAGCACTGTGTCGCCGCTGCGGTGCTGCGCGGCAAACTGGGCATTGCTGAATTTCGCGATGAGGCGTTGCGTGATGCCACGATCCTTCAACTGCGCCGCCGGGTGCATGCGCAGGCCGATGCCGCCTGCCCGGTAGAAGCGGCTTCGGTACGGGTCGAGTTCAATGACGATACGGCGATTGAAACCGCGGTGCTTGAAGCGCGCGGCAGCCGGCAGCGGCCGCTTGAGGATGCTCAGCTGACGGAGAAATTGCGTGACCTGGTTCGTGCGACTGCCCCGGGCATTGACGCCCAGGCCCTGCTCGACCAGCTCTGGTCATTGGAGGCAGTGACTGATGTGCGCACGATCATCAGATCGTGCGTACCGGCGGCGTTGCCGGGACAGCCGATTCGGTGAGCCGACCGTGCGCACGAGCGGTGCGCGCGACCGCGTCAGCGCCTGAAGCAATCAGTTGGTGAGACGCACTGCCGGCCCCAGATCGGCCAGGTCCTCGTCGATCTTCAAGCCGGCAGCATGAATGCCGTGCGCGGCCAGAGTCTCGTCCATCTCCTGGGTGTCGCCGGTAACTCCCACCGCGCCGATGACTTCGCCCGCGGCGCTGCGAATCAGTCGGCCGCCACCTTCAGCAAAAATCTTGCGCTCCGACGCATTGAACAGAAACTCCATGAAGATCGGCCGTTGTTCGGTGCGCGTGAGCACCAGACTCGATGAGCGGCCAAGGGCAAGCGAGGCATACGCCTTGCCCATTGCCATTTCGAATCGCATCATCGACGAGCCGTCCTCTTTCTGGAACGCCTTGACGATTGCGCCGGGTTCCACCACCACTACCGACATCGGGCGCAGATTGAGTTCGCGTGCGCGCTGCAGGATGGCGCTGATCAGCGTATTGGCTTGCTCGAGGGTAACTGCGCTCATTGCGGACTCCGGGAAGAAACAGGGATTGGGGGGGCGGTCGGTGCCGATTGGCATTGTCTCTGATCAGTCTGGTCCGGTCACTGTGGACTCTGATCCGGGGCGCCATGCCACGCTGTTCGCCGTGATCCGTCCATGCTGCTTATTTCAATCCGACGGCACGGTTTGCTTTGACCAGACCAGTGGGCTCACTCAGCCCGCATGCCGCGCTCACGAATCACCTTGCCCCAGCGAATAGATTCATCCTTCAGGCGAAGCGCAAAATCCTCTGGAGAGTCGGCCACGATATCAATGCCGTTTTGTTGAAACACCCGCGTCGCCTCAGCCACCGCGAGCACGCGGTGCACGCGCTCGGCCAGGCGATTTACCACCGCTGCGGGCGTACCCCGCGGGGCCAGCAATCCATGCCAGGTCACAAACTCATAATCGGGCAGACCCGATTCGGCCACGGTGGGTAGGTCAGGCCAGGTTGGCGAGCGCTTGCGGCTGGTGATGGCAAGGCCGCGCAATTTGCCGGTGGCCACGTGCTGCGCGGCCTCGGAAGTCCCTGCAAAGATCACCTGGGTGTCGCCGGACAAGGTGGCAAGCAGCCCCGGGCCGCCGCCCTTGAAGTGGATCGCAACCATGTCGATACCGGCCAGATAGTTGAACAACTCTGCGGCGATGTGCGGATTGGTGGCGGCGCCGGCCGTTGCATAATTAAGTGTGCCTGGATGGGCGCGGGCGAGCGCAATCAGTTCCCGAACGCTGCGGGCGGCGACCGTCGGGTTGACCGCCACCGTAGTCGGTGCCGCCGAAATCATCGTGATCGGCACCAGGTCGCGCAGTGCGTCATAGGGCAGTGCGGGATAAAGATAGGCGTTGGCAATTAAAGGGATAGTGTGCACCAGCACGCTGTAGCCATCAGGCGCGGCGCGCACCACCGCCTCAGTTCCGATGTTGCCCGATGCGCCACCGCGGTTCTCAACCACAAAGGGCTGACCGAACGACTCGCTCAGTCGCGGCGCGATCAGTCGTGCCACCGTGTCCACACTGCCCCCCGGCGGAAAGGGCACGAGCAGTCGAACCGGACGGGTTGGCCAGTCCTGCTGCGACCAGGCGCTGCTGGTCAGACCCAGGCACACAAGCAAAACAGCCGGCAGCAAACAGCAGCGTCGCATCATCGATTCGCAACCCCTTTGGGTGTCCGCTCAGCCAGGGGCACCCAGGATACGCTCACATCCCCGCTCAGGAACGTCTGGCAGGCCATGCGATAACCAGCGGCGATTTCCTCGGCACTCAGGTGGCGGCGCTCCTTGTCCTTGATGGCATCGGTGTTTTCAATGCCCTCATCGATATGGCAGCGGCAGGTCCCGCACAGCCCCCCGCCACACTTGAACGGGATGCCACCTTTCTCGCGGATCGAAACGCGCAGCAGGCTGCTGTTCTCAGGCGCACTGACCGACTTCCCCTCGTTAGTGACAAAAATGACGCTGATCATCGCTTGGGACCGATCGAGACGCCATCCTGGGTGAGTTCGAGGTCGCTGCTGATCCACACCTGACACATCAAACGGCAGCCTTCACCGAGCTTGTCACCGAGCAGGCGCTGTTCGACCCAGTTGGGTGCGGGCAAGTGCTCAGCGCCGGCAATGATGCGGCTCGCGCAGCGACCGCAGCGTCCCATTGCGCAACCAAATCGCAACTGCGGATACGGAAACTGCTTGAGCCCGGCACGCACGACCAGATTGGTGTTGTCCTTGATCTCGCCTTCAAGGCGCTCGCCGGCATGGTGGATGACGATTCGGGGCATGAGTTGCGGCGCTGGTGGCAGTCAGGTGCAGGTCAGGTGCAGGTCAGGTGCAGGTCGGGTGCCTGGGGTCGCGCGACCGTCGCGCGACCGTCTCGATTCTGCCTTGCAGCTTGACGTATTGGCGCGGTTTCGGTCAATGCTGCGGAGAATGCTTCGATCCGCGGCGAAATACTATACAGTTTCGCATTGATTCCGCCGCCGGCCGCTGTCGTGCGGCCATGATTATCAACCGATTGGAGCACGCCATGGCAGCTCTTCTGAGTCAGGATGAAATGCGCAGCGCCCTGGAACGGGCGATTCAAGGCAAAAGCGCGAACAAATCGCCATTCAGCATTGCCTGGGCGACGGGAAAACTCACCCGTGCCCACCTGGCGCGCTGGGCGGAGAATCACTACAACTATGTCGGCCCGTTTGCCGACTATCTGGGCTGTGTCTATTCGCGCATGCCGGCCAGTCAGATCGATGCCAAGGATTTTCTGCTCGCCAATATGTACGAAGAGGAAATCGGTGGAGATCGCCATACCGATCTGTTGATCCGTTTCGCCGAGGCGTGCGGTACGACGCGTGCGCGCGTCACCGATCCGGACAATATGACTGCGACCACCCGCGCGCTGCAAAGCTGGTGTTATGCAGTGGCAATGCGCGAAGACCCGATTGTCGCGGTGTCGGCGCTGGTGGTGGGCCTTGAATCCCAGGTGCCATCGATCTATCGCAAGCAGACACCGACCCTGCGCGAGAAGTATCACTTCACCGATGAAGAAGTCGAATTCTTTGACCTTCATATCGTATCCGATGAGATTCATGGCGAGCGCGGCTATCAGATTGTTCTTGAAGGAGCCACTACGCCCGAGTTGCAACAGCGTTGCATCCGTATCTGCGAAATCGGTGCCCAGATGCGCCTGCTCTACACCAACGGCCTGTACAACGAGTATGTCGCGAGCGAAGTGTCATTGGCCGAATTGGGGCTGGCCGACCACGATCGCCTGGCTGCCTAGCGTGCAGCGCGCAGGGGTAGTTGCACTCAGCGTTCTGGCGTGCGATGTGATCGCGCGTGCCGCGGCCTGTTCGCGATGAAGTCGATCTACCGGATTGAATTGAACGAGGCGCGTGTGATGGTGCAAGCGGCAATACGCGAAGCCGCTGCCATTGGAGTGGCGCAGACGGTGTGTGTCGTCGATGAAGGCGGCTTTCCAGTCGCCATGGAGCGCATGGACGGCGCCCGCATCACCGGGCCGCAGATCGCGTGGAACAAGGCTTTCACGGCCGCCGGCCACAAGCGATCGACGCATCTGTTCAACCAGGCGCCCGGCGGGGCCGCGCTGCCTGGCAATGAGGCCTTCGGCATCCAGTGGAGTTTTGATGGCAAGTTCGCCATTTTCGTTGGCGGCTTTCCCATTGTGGTGAATGATCAAGTGGTGGGCGGCATCGGGCTGTCGGGTGGGACGGGAGAGCAGGACACGCGCTGCGGCGTCGCCGCGCTGGGTGCGTTGCGCGATCTGCTTGCGCCGCAATCTCTCGCGGTGCTGGTGACCGCGGACATCAAAAAATGACATCCGCGCGGTTTGCCCGATTGGCCGGCAGTTGTCCCGAGCGGGTGGTCGTTGCGCCCTCGATTGAACGCGGTCGTGCTGCCAGCTCCGGCTGTGGCGCGCGCACCTTTGCATCGGCGATCTGCGTCCTTGCATCGGTTGGCGTGCTCACCCTGAGCGCGGCTGCGGCGCAGGGTCAGGCCTGGCCGGTGAAGCCGGTACGGGTGGTGGTGACGACGGTGCCCGGGCCGCTGGACACCTTCGCGCGATTGATCACTGACAAACTGGCGATCGTGCTCGGGCAGCCATTGGTCATTGAAAATCGACCGGGCGCTGGCGGCAATATCGGCGCTGAAGCGGTGGCACGATCACCGGCCGATGGATACACATTGCTTTTTGCCATCGACACCACGTTCACGGTCAATCCGTCGGTCTACAAGACCCTGCCGTTTGACCCGGTGCGCGATTTCAGCACGGTTTCGGTTCCAATCACCTACGGTCAGATGCTGGCAGTCAATCCCGAGGTGCCCGCAAACACCGTTGCCGAACTGGTGACTCTGGCCAGGAACCGGCCAATGACATATGCCTCGGGCGGCAATGGTTCGCCCAGTCACTTGACCGCAGCCTACTTCCTGTCGGTGGTCGGCGCGCAGATGGCGCATATCCCGTACAAGGGCACCGGCCAGTCGGTAGTCGATGTCGTTGCCGGTCAGGTGAACACGATTTTTGCCGTGGTCACCGGGGTACTACCCCATGTGAAGGCAGGTCGCCTGCGAGCCCTGGGCATATCCAGCGCAACGCGCTCTCCACTTGCCCCCGACGTGCCCACCATCATCGAATCAGGTTACCCGGGGTTTGATGCATCGTTTGCCTATGCCTTGATGGCCCCGGCAGGCACGCCCGAGGCGATCGTGCAGCGCTTGAATCGCGAAGTGCAAAGCGCGCTGGCGCTACCCGATATCGCTGAGAAAGATCGCCTGTTTGATTACCTGCCCACCCATCTTGATCCTGAACAGTCCGCACTGTGGCTCAAGCAGAATCGCGAGCGCTGGGCGACGGTGATACGCAACGCGGGCATCAAGATCGACTGAGCGGTGCGCGCCTCTCAGAAGTCGAATGCACGGCCCTTCACCGCAGCGCGTCGCGGCGGCCTTGGTGGCCGCGGCGGCTCTTCTAATGGATGCGCATCGAACAAATCGCCCGGGGCCAATCGAATCAAGGCACGCGCGTCCGCTTCGCTACCGGTGAGCCATTGTTCGACATCGGCCGCTTCGATGACCACCACCGATCGCTTGTCTTGTTGATCGGCGGCCAGGCTCGGGTTGGGCTTGTGCATGCGTGACATCAGCGGGTGGTTGTCCGCGTTCATCGTGCACATCGTGTAGGACTCGACCATTTCACCCGACACCTTGTCGATCCAGGTATTCCACAGGCCGGCCAGGCCCCACGGGGTGTGATCGGCGCGCGCAAAGGTCCACCAGACATTGCGTCCGGTTTCCCAGTTCGGTTCGTCGAAGGTGAGGGCCGGGATGATGCAGCGTTGGCCGCGTTGCCAGGGGTGCTTGAAGCTCGCCTTCGCACTCAGTTCTTCGCTACGGGCATTGTTGGTGGCATAGCGCAGCCGGGGCGATTGGGCGAACCAGGGAATGAGTCCCCACTGACCGATCACCAACTCGCGCTGAGCCCCGCTTGGTTCGGGCGCCTTGCGAATGAACGGGCCAGGACTGAACGGGAACACCGCGCCGCCGCGCCAGGCCTGGCCCGGCTGCAATTGCCAATGGCGTTCGATGTCGGCAGCAGTAGGCGAGACGTAGCGATTGCACATGGCCTTCAGATTACTCAATGCCACGGCGAGGGACAAGCCAGTACCGACGTTCTGCTGCAAGGTCGGGCTGCCGCGCCATTGATCGATTGCGCCGCTGCACCATCGGGCCAGCACGCCAGTGAACCTCGGCGGTGCCGCGCTGCCCCGGTTGGCCGCTAAGATGGCGGACTTGCCCATCTGGATTCGCGCCATGTCTGCCCTGAAAGCTACTTACGACTACATCGTGATCGGTGCCGGCTCGGCGGGTTGCGTCCTTGCGCGCCGCCTCACCGAGGACCCATCGGTGCGCGTCCTGCTGCTGGAGGCGGGCGGGCGCGGTGATCGCCATCCGCTGGTGCAGATCCCCATTGGCATCGGGCTTCTGCACGAGCACTTCCTGTTTGACTGGGGCTATCGCACCGAGGCCGAACCAGGACTCAACGGTCGCGTCCTGGTGGCCCGTCGTGGCAAGGTGCTGGGCGGTTCCTCATCGATCAATATGATGAATTACAGCCGGGGTGACCCCGGCGATTACGACCGTTGGGCGCGTAACGGTGCCAATGGCTGGTCATACCGTGATGTGTTGCCGTATTTCAAGCGTGCCGAGCACTGGGCCGGTGGGGCCAATGAGTTTCGCGGCGGCGACGGACCTTCGGGGGTCACCCATGGTGAGTTCAAAGACCCGGTCAACGACGCCTGGCTTGCCGCCGGTGCTCTGCACGGCTTTACCGCCAATGAGGACTACAGCGGGCGCACGAGTGAGGGGCTGGCGCGCGGTCAGTACCTGATCGACCGTGGCCGCCGGGTCTCGGCGGCCAGTGCCTATCTGCGCCCAGTGCTCGCGCGGCCTAATCTGACTCTGGTCAGCGCTGCATCGGCACGACGCATTCATATTGAAGCTGACCGTGCGGTCGGCGTCGAATACCTGGAAGCAGGGGTTGTGAAACAGGCGCGCGCCAGTGTCGAGGTGATTGTCAGTGCCGGGGCGTTCAACACACCGCAGTTGTTGATGCTCTCGGGCATCGGGCCGGCTGATCATCTGCGTTCTCACGGTATCGAAGTGCGTGCCGATCTGCCGGTCGGTGAAAATCTGCAGGATCACCCGGCGGTCATGCTGCAATGGGCGCGTCTCACGCGCGGGCCATTCATCGAGCAGATGCGATTCGATCGAATGGCTCTGGCCATGCTGCGCGCTGCATTGTTGCGCTCGGGGCCGGCCACACGGTTGCCCAGCGATTTGTATGGGTTTGTGAAAACCCGCGCGGGACTGGATGTGCCCAATATCGAATTCATGTTCCGCTGCGCTTCCAGCAATCCGCGGCTGTGGTTTCCTGGTCTGCGTGCACCCGAACCCGATGCTTACAGCATTCGCCCGACGCTTCTGCATCCGCGCAGCCGGGGCCGGGTGCAGCTGCGCTCGGCGCGTCCCGAGGACGCGGTCCGGATCTGCTACAACCTGCTCACCGATCCGGCCGACATGGCCGATCTGGTCGAGGGCTACGAGCGCGCCCACGCGGTGGGGTATTCCGCGCCCATGGTGCCGTTTCGCGGTGCGCAAGTCTCACCCGCCCCGAATGTGCAGAGCCGCGCCGAACTCGAGCAGTGGATACGGCAGACAGCCATCACGGCAAACCATCCGGCCAGCACCTGCGCGATGGGCAGCGACCCACACACTGTGCTCGATCCCCAACTCAAGGTGCGTGGCATCACTGCCTTGCGAGTAGTCGATGCATCAGCGATGCCCGATCTGGTCACTGCCCATATCAACGCGTGCGTATTGATGATGGCGGAAAAGGCCAGTGATCTGATTCGTGCCGATGCCGCGCACTAAGCGCTTGGGTGCTCGCCTGCCGCCTATGGCAGTGACGCTAGCCGACCTTTGCCGCGCTAGCGCGTTGCCCTTCAGGTGATCGCTGCTGCGTCACGCAAGCTATCGGCTAGTGCCGCACGGCGCATATAGGCGCGCGCACTCTCAGCGGTTTCCGATATGCGGCGCAGTTCGGCAAACTTCTGCGCCCGCGTTTGCGCATCGCGCTCTTCCATCAGTTTCTTGTTGGCGATGGTCTGGGTCTGTACATAGCTCACCGCGGCATGGCGACGCTGGCGGCTATACAAATCGAGCTGACCGTCATCGGCGCCCTCATTGATCACCGCAGAGAGTTTCTCGGCCAGATTGATGGCGTCATGAATGCCGCCGTTCATACCCATGCCACCGATTGGATTGTTCACATGGGCGGCATCGCCGACGAGCAGCACGCGCCCGGTGCGGAAGGTTGCCGCCACGCGCTGGTTCACCGAATACACATTGGCATAGGCAATTTCGTAATCCCCGTCCTTGGGGAAGAACTTTTTCAGCCGGCGCTGAATGCCCTCTGCGCTCAATACGTCTTCGTCGGTCTCATCAGGGCGGGTCGGAAAAATGGCTCGCCAGATGCCGTTGCCGCCTTCGCCGCGCACTTTGAACAGGTTGCACCACTCATCCGGATCGGAGAAGTAGTTGCGATAGACATAGCCCGGATTGGGTCCCTTGAAATCAAAGGTGGTGGCGAGTTTCACAAAGCGCTCGGGGTAGGTAAACCCGTCGAAGGCAATGTCGGCTGCTTTGCGTACCGTGCTGCGCCCGCCATCGGCGCCGATCAGGTAGGTGCCGCGATGGCGCTGCATCCCGTCCGGGCCTTGTACTTCGATTTCAACCGAGTCGCTGCCGATGTGCACCGCTTCCACCGCATGCGAGTAGCGGACATCGAAATCAGACTCATTGGCAAAGCGGGCAGTGATGTCGCGGGTGAGCTTGTACTGCTCGTATTGCAGCACATAGGGAAAACGGAATTCGTCGGCCAGTAGCGCGAGATCGAATTCAGCGACCAGTTCGCCACTGACTCGGTCACGAAAATGATAGACCGGGGATACCAGACCGCGCGGCTGGATGTCAGCCAGAACATCCAGCCGGTCAAGCATCTCGAGAGTGGTCGGGTGCAGCGAAGCAGCGCGTTGATCGCGCACTGGCGCAGGTTCCTGTTCAAGCACCGTGACCGCAATGCCGGCCCGATTGAGCGCCAGCGCGCAGACCATACCCACCGGGCCGGCGCCGACGATGAGAACCCGCTCCTTACCCTTCATGCCGTACTCCTGCCTGCGCGGTCATGGCATGCGGTTAAGAATCCGCACACCTGCTTTCGCGCTCACCTGATGAGGTTGAGATGCCTTACGCCTGCTGCCGCGCTTACTTGGTGAGATTGAGATGCTGCGCAATCGGTGGTGCACCGACGATCGAACGGGCTGACAGCGCACCGGTATCCAGCAGGCTCTTGTAATAAGCAAACCGCACCGGATAGCCGACCCGATTGCCCTTCAGCATTTCGCTGATCTTTTCCTGCGGGATCACGTTGGGTGTGCCCAATTGCAGTGAAAAATAATTGAGCAAGGCCAGCCGCTCGATATGAATCGAAGCAAGCGTCGCCTCTTCCACGGTCGGCCCGGTGAACACCACGCCATGATTCTGGATGTGCACGGTGTCATGGTCGCCCAGGGCTTCGGCCAGCGCCTTGCCGCGCGCTGGTGAGTTGACCAGATCGGGGTCGCAATAGACCGGAAAGGGCCGCGCCGCATGGGGTGATTCGGTGGCGAGGATCGGCAGAATCGGGCGTCCCACCACGCCGAACGCAGTGGTCATCATCTGGTGGGTATGCACGATCCCACCAATGTCCGGACGCGCCCGATAAATCTCGGTGTGAATGAAAATCTCGGCAGGCGGACCGTCGCGACCCTCAACGGGCTTGCCATCCATATCGATCACGATCATGCGATCCGGCTCGACCGTGCCCATCCCGTGGACCGAGACCGAGTGCCGCGGTTTGATGACGATGTGATCGGTGCCGGGCACTCGCGCGCTGCAATGCCCCATATAGTCGGCCAGGCCGAGGTGATAGAGAATCGCGCCGGCAACCGACACCGTTTTTTTCAGTTCGTTTTCAATCGCCTTGATATCGCTGGCAGGTGAATTCATTGCGGGCTCCAGGTGGGGGATCGACAGGACGCTCGATCAGCGGATGGTGCGCTACCATGAATGCGAAATTTCTCAGGCAATCAAGGCGTGGTAAGCCATGAATTCTAGCAGTGCGCTTCAAGTCCATGCCGTTCGTTGTCTGCATGTGTCGATGCGAGGGTTGCGTACGCTGATCAGCGGACTCGCGATCGGTGCGCTGTGTGCGCAATCGGTGCAGGCACAACCGGCTTGGCCTGCCCGGCCGGTGAAGGTCATTGCCACCAGTCCGCCTGGTGGGTCGGTTGATCTGATCGCACGATTGCTGGCAGAGGGTTTCAGCCAGACCTTCGGGCAACCGTTCGTGGTTGACAACCGGCCCGGTGCCAACGGCAACATCGGCGTTGAATCGGTGGTGAAGGGGCCACCAGATGGCCAGATGCTGTTTGTGACCATTCCGGGCGTATTCAGCATCAACCGGCATCTGCAGGCGCACATGCCATTTGATTCGCGTACCGATCTGGCACCGATCGCGATGGCGGGTTATTCACCGCTGGTGCTGCTGGTTGATCCGGCACTGCCGGTGCATGGCGTGGCGGAATTGCTCGCGTGGTTGCGCGAACGTCCAGGCAAGGTCAGTTACTCTTCCGCTGGTGTCGGCACCACCGGTCATCTGGGCATGGAGCTGCTGCGCAGCCTGACCGGTGTCGACATCGTCCATGTGCCCTACAAGGGCGCATCGGGAGCCATGACGGATCTGTTGGCTGGCAATGTGTCGCTCACCCTCAACAACACCAGCGCGTCAGTGCCCTATATCCAGAAGGGATTGGTGCGGCCTCTGGCAGTCGCCGAACTGCATCGGATCAAGGCCTTGCCCAATTTACCCACGCTGGATGAGTCAGGAGTGCCCGGGTTTGAGGTGACGCCGTGGTTCGGTGTCGGAACACGCGCTGGCGTGTCCGGCGAGACCATCTATCGGCTGGCGGAGGCGACGGTCCGCATCATGTCGGAACCTGCCACCGTGGCACGGCTTGCCAGGGTTGGCATGGAGCCGCGCACGATGACCGGGGAGGCATTTGCCCGCTACATTCAAGCTGAATCAGACAAGTGGGGTGCCATCGTTCGCCGCTCTGGCGCGACGGCCGACTGAGTTTGTCAGTCGTACACCGTCTCGGAATAGTGTGCCGGATCGATCACCGCTTCAATGATGGTCGGCCCTGCGGCGCTCAGCGCCTGGCGAAGGGCGGCCTCAAGCGTCGCCACGTCGCGCACGCCAACGGCTGGCACACCGAAATAATGGGCCGGTGGCTCGCGATAGGCCTCGACCTGTAATTCCGTGCCGTAGTGTTGCAGCGAGCGGCGTTCCTGTTTCACTTTGATCAGACTCAGCCAGCGATCATCCAGTACGACCACTGGCACCGCAAGGCGATGCCGCTTGAGCACGGCCACCTCACCGCAGGTCATCTGAAAACATCCATCGCCAATCACGCAAACAACCGGCAATTCGGGATGCTGCAGTTTGGCTGCGATTGCCGCCGGCAGGCCAAAGCCCATTGACGACCAGCCATTGGTGATCAGAAAAGTGCGTGGCGAGTGGGCGGTCCACTGACTTGCGATTTGATGCGTGTGCGCGCCTACATCGAAGCTCAGAATACCCTCGCGCGGTAGCACCCGGCGGACGGTGTCGATCGCCGCATGCGGGGTGAACCCATTGGCCTGTGGTCGTAGCGATGCTTGAAACGCGACCTTTTGTGCAGTGATCTCTTCATCGGTCCAGTCATTGCCGCATGGCGGGCAGGCGGCGAGGCGCTCAAGGCTGGCGTCGAGCTCACCGGTGAGCTCAAGGGTGACCTGCACACTGGTGTCCACATCGGCCCGCTCGATATCGATGTTGAGGACCGGAACAGATCCAACCCAGGCCTCGTATTCCACTTCGATCGTGTCATAGCCCAGTCCGACGATGAGATCTGCCCGCGCCAGAAACGCACGCTGCAACTTGCGCCGCGCCCGTTCGATGCAGCCAAGCGATAGTGGGTGATCTTCATCGATCAGCCCTTTGGCCATCGTGGTGGTGGCAAACGGCAGGTGATGGCGCTCCATGAATGCGCGCAATTGCTGCGGGGAGTGCATTCGCATGGCATTCGCGCCGATCAGTGCGACCGGACGGCGCGCAGCGCGCAGGATGGATTCGGCCTGGATGATCGCCACAGCGTTCGCCTGCGCCATCGCCGCGCCGCCCGGAGGCTGGTTGTCTGCGGCTGGTACGGGTTCGCTGACCGGTGCAACAGCCACATCTTCGGGCAGATCGAGATGCACCGGGCCGACCGGTTCGGTCATGGCGAGCGCAATCGCTTCGTTCAAGGTGGCCACAATCCGGCCCCGCTGCAGGCGCACGCTCGCCTTGGTAATCGGTTTGAACAAGGTGTGATGATCGATCCACATCTGGATGCGGCGGCCCAGTTGGGCCTCATTGAGCGTGCAGGTGATTGCGAGCAGCGGCGAACGATCAAGCCAGGCGTCGCCCACACCGGTGGTGAGATTGGTGGCACCGGGACCGAGCGTGGCGATGCAAAGGCCCGGGCGGCCCGAGAGGCGTGCGGTGACATCGGCAGCGAAGCCGGCCGAACCTTCGTGTGCGGTGAGCACAAAATCCACACCACCTGAGCGCATCGCGTCCATGAGGGGCAGCACGTTTCCGCTGGGCACTCCAAAGCCGCGCGAAATCCCGGCGCTGCGCAATACCTGCACAATCAACTCTGCATTATTCATGGTGAACGTATCGGATCGACGCGAGTGAAGAGACAATATCGGACAGTGCGAAATGGGCCCTGTCAGCGTAGTTCAGATGCAACAAAATTCAACCTGATCGAATCAGCGACAAACTGGTTCAACCGGATCGAGTCAGATTCAATCAAGTGCCGTAACGCACGCGCGAGTTGAACTGCTTGAATGCTGCCAATGAGCTGTACGCAGCCAGCATGGCAGTCTTTGGATTGTTCGGGAATGGCACTGATTCAAACTTCACATCGATGCGCCCGGATGCGCCACGGATAGTGATGTAGTGGGTATTGAAGACCAAGGCCGGGTCGGCCACGACTTTGAGCCGCGTTTTGTCAAAGCCGATGCCGGCCATTGACAGCACCGCGGCAATATTCACATTGGCCGGAAAATGCGGCACGCCTTCACGTGCGCTACCTTCAAAGAGCACGGTGGGCCCGGTGAGGTGGTCCAGATCGATGCCCAGCCGCTCGACATAGTCGATGCCGCGCCAGGCCGCCGTGGGCTTTGTAACCGCAATGCTCACTTCGTCGACGCCCGCCACACAGGCCGCTTTGAGCGCGTCGAGCCCGCCGATACCGCCTGAGGGCACATAGAGCATGGCGCCGGAGCCGCGCGCTGCCCCCTCCATGCGTGTGCGCAGCGCGTCATCGCACAGGGCACCGCCTGACAGAACGATGAATGAGATGCCCCTGTCAAGGAGCACCGGACCATAGTCGCGTACCACCTCATGCGAGGCTGCTTCGATCACCACATCGGGTTTGGCCGCTGCCAGCGCATCCAGACCAATCACGAACGGAACACTGTGCTGCGCTGCCAGCGGCTTGCCGCGTGAGGCGTCGCTACGGCCAACAATGGCGACTACCTGCGCGTCGCCCAACTCACCGCGTTGCAGGTGTTCCAGAAACAGGCGGGCAATTTCGCCACCGCCGATGATGCCGATGCGCATGATAGGACCTGATAAAGAGGGTGTGCAGAATCCGACATCTGCCTGAACCGATCCGGACTTTTACGGTCTGGCGGGCTGCTTGTCAAAGGCGCTGCCGAGGCAGAGCATCGGGCCAGGTGTCGCGCACCAGTCCCAGGAGTGCCACGATCAGCGGATTGCGTGATTGCCGCTTGGCGTAAATGAACCACAGGCGGGTCTGCAAGCGTGCCGGCGCCCAGATGCATATATCGCCTGAACGTTCACGCGCAAGCGCAATGTCCTCGCGCATCAGGGAGACGCCAACGCCGGAGACCACCAGGTTTTCGATCACCGATTCATGGTCGGCTTCGATATGCACCTGAGGCGGGTTGACCGACTGTTCGGCAAACAGGGCATTGACCAGGTGATGGTGGGTGCTGATGGCCGGTGTCAGTACCCAGGGCAAGGCGGCAATGGCGCGCCAATCGGCAGATTCAACGCGATTGCGCCAGGCCGCCGGCGCGCAGACCAGATAGGCGATGTCCTTGAGCGGCATGGCGACCAGATCGGGCCCCGGTGCCTCGCCAAAGTAGAAACTCGCGTCGAGCCGGCCATCGCGCACGCCTTCGGGTGCGGCCCCGGAGATCTCGTGATGAAGCTCCAGTTCAAGCAGGGGGTGCCGGGTGACTGCACGTCCGAGCAGATCACCCAGACGAATCAGGGCCGGGTCGGCAAGGGTGCCGATGCGCAAGCGACCGGCAATTTCGCCCTTCAATGCGCGCGCGGCCCGGGTCAGTTCATCGACCGAGGCCAGCGTCCGTCTGACATGCTGCAACAGTTCGCGTCCGGTCACCGTGAGGACCATGCCGCTTGAGGTGCGGTCAAACAGGCGCGTGCCAAACGACTCTTCGAGCGCCTTGATTTGCGCGCTGACGGCCGGCTGACTCACATGCAGGCGCTCAGCGGCACGGGTGAGATGCCCCTCGTCGGCAACCACTGCAAATGCGCGTAGCTGGTAAAGCTCCATGGACTGCGACCCCCGAGCCCATTCTACTTGAGTCCGCGCGCTTGATGCGGCGCAATATATCGGAAGTGTGACAGAGTGTTCGAATAAGTAACTCAGATCGTAATCATTTGAAATTACTATTTTATTTTCAAACACGGAGCCCTTATCTTGCCCCTGTGCGCTGCAACATAGAGCGCCGGAAACAAGGAGAACATCATGCGTTCATGGCTTCCGCAGTACGAAGGTGATGGCTATGTTCACCGGCAGAATACCCGCTCTGCCGATGACCGTAATCTGCCGCTCACTGACATTGCCAGCCCCCATGAGCTGGAACATGCCGCACGCGCGTTGCGTGCTGTGGCGATTCGCGCTTTGCTTGCGCAGTTTTTTGGTCGGGTATCGTCCTGGCTGCGCAACGGGCCGGCGGTTGAGGCCGAGCGCTATCTGTCCAAGGCGAGCGACCTGGCTGACCTTGAGCGCCGACTGGTCGAGGCCGAGCGACGTGGGCTGCTCTGGGGCCGGGCCTGAACAGTGCGAATGACCGCCTGGGTCGTAACCTCGCTGACAGTGGGGGTCCGGTCGAGGCGGGCAGGGGATGGTCAGCGCCGTTGTAACGCGACAGCGGCGGATCAGTTCGAAGGTGCTTTGTGCTAAGGTCGTGAGCACATAGCACCGCTTCGATCACCGTTTCAGGAGAATCCCATGCCCGGCAAGCTGCGTCATATCGCCATCACCTGCCCCGATCCATGGAAGGAGGCTGAGTTCTATATGAAGGCCTTCGGCATGACCAAGGTCGGCGAGACCGATTCGACGCTTGCGCGCGGGGTCTATCTGTCAGACGGCACCATCAATGTCGCCTTCTTGAATTACAAGACTGACTGGGCGGCCGGGGAAGACCGCGGCAAGGAATTCTATGGGCTGCACCATGTCGGCTTCTGGGTCGACGATGTCGAGCAATCCAAGAAAGACCTGGAAGCAGTCGGTGGCAAGTACATGATGGGTGAAGTGCCCGTGTTGGGTAATACCTTCTACGAGGTCAAGTATCGTGACCCACTGGGCGTAGTGGTCGATATCTCTGATCACGGCTGGGGTGGTGCGTCCAAGGAAGGCACCCCCGGGGCCAAGGCGCCGGCGCTGCGGCACCCTGACATGATCGCTGACCGTAGCGGATTGCCAAAGGCTGAAGTGAGCTAGCCGGCCAAGCCTGAGCGCCGATGCGGCGCAAAGGGTTTGCTGCGGGGGCGGGCGTGTTTCACGCCATACGCGCTGCGCGAGTCATTGCTGCGCGAGTCATTGATTTGGTGCTTCAGCGCGCACCAACGCCGGAGGCAATGAAGCGTTCAGCGTGTATCCGCGCGCTCGGTACTGCATGCGCACTGAGCCAATCGCGGGCCGCTTCGATCATCGCGGGTGGCCCGCAAAGGTAATAATCGCTGGAGCGGTCCAGGTCGTCCTCACGCAGTAATGTCGTGACGTGGCCACTGGCTTCCTGCCAGGTTGGGCCGGGGTGTACGACGGCGTGCCGCCATTCCAATGCCACACCGTGCGATTGCAAGCGTTTCAGTTCGGTCGCACCAAACAGTTCATCTTCGCTACCCGCTCCGACGAGCAGCAATACCTGCTGCCCGCGCCGACCCGACAGTGCGTTCGCGGGGGGCTGCGGCGCGGTTTGCGTTTGATCCTGCGCGTCGTTTTGAGCCTGCCCCTGCGTCGCTGCGAGGTGATCAAGCATGGCCAGCATGGGGGCGAGGCCTGTGCCTCCGGCCACCATCACGATGGGATGCTGCGGGTCGCGCAGATAAAAGTGGCCAAAAGGTCCTTCAATGGAGACCCGGGCGCCAGGCGTTGCGCCACGCAGCCAATCACTCATCGCACCGCCTGCGAGCAGCCGAATATAAAACACCCATGGTGCACCCTGGACTGAGCGCGTCGCCATTGAATAGCTGCGTACGATGCGACCGTCCGCCACTTGCACATTGGCGTACTGACCGGGCAGGTAATCCACGTGAGGACCTTCCGCAAGCACCTCGATGCGAACCACATCACGGGCCACTTCCGCTATCGCCACCAGCGTTGCGGGGCGCACCGGTGTGGGGCCACGTTTCATGGCGCGCGTTGAATCATAGGGCAGTTCAAATACACAATCGCCCTGCGGCACTGTCTGGCACAGCAACGTCAATCCGCTCGCGCGCTCGCTGTTATTGAGCGCATCTTCAAGCGGATCGCCGAGGTCGAACGCCCCCGAACATGCCTGCGCCTTGCAAGTGCCGCAGGCACCCTCCATGCAGTCGGCGTCAAGGGCAATGCCGGCGCGGCGCGCCGCCGCGAGCGCCGTCTCGCCCGGCCGTGCGCTGCAGCGCGCGCTACGCGAGTCCTCGAAAATGAAGGTGAGTGCTGCCTCGGGCATGGCGCTCGGTGCTCAGATACTCAGAGGCGCAAAAGCCTAGATGCTCTGGCGCTGCACCCCGTCATAGCGGCTGACGCCCTCGGTGAGCATCCACTCGGAGAAGTAGCGCGGTTCCTGCGGGAGCTCGCGCGCCTGCCATTTCTCGGTGACCCAGTCAGTGTCGGCGTAATACTCGGCGGCCCCGCCGCAGGGGTTCTTGAAGTACCAGAAATAACACGAGGAGATCACATGCCGCCCTGGCCCCATGACGGTTGGCCAGCCGGCCTGGGCAACGGCCATGCCACCGCCAAACACTTCATGAATGTCGCGCACACCAAAGGCCAGATGATGCATATGCGAACCTGCGTCAGGCGACTTCAGCAGGAAAAGATTGTGGTGCTCGCCCTCGGGTTTGCAACGCAAAAACACGGCTCGACCAATGTAGCGATCTGAGGGACGAAAACCGAGCACGGTGCAATAAAACGCCTCGACATGGTCGATATCCGGTGTGGTGAAAACAATGTGGCCGATCCGTTGTGGCTCGGCCCTTTCATACCGTTTGCCTTCGAGGTCGATTCGGGGTGCCGGGTCGGCTACCTGTCCGGCGCATAGCGGGGTGGGGGTGCGCTTGCTGGGGGTGAACCCCAGAGTCAATCCCATGGGGTCAACCAGGCGCAGAAAGTCCGGACGCAGGCGCTCAAGCGGAGTGCCAGGCGATTTGGCGCGGACCGCCGATTCAATCTCATCCAGATCCGCGGGGCTCTCGACGCCCCAGACCAGTTCGCGCACGGTGGAGCCGGGTTCAATGGCCTTGGGCAGTCGCGGGTCGGTGCTGGCCATGAGCTCGATCTCACCAAGATCGGCGGTTTGATAGAGCAGACAGCCGGCGTGCTCTTCAACCAGACGCATGCCCCAGTCGTTCAGAAAGCGGCGCCCTTCGGCCATGTCCACAACACCAAATACGACCCGCTCGATGCCCATCAGCTTCATGTTGGTTCTCCCCGACCGCGCACTGTTGACCTGCCACAACAGCGATTGTAGCCGGGGTGCTGCACGGCTTGATACCATCCTTGCGGTAAGCCCTCAGGCTGTCATGCGCAGGAAGGAGATTCCGATGAGCATTCTAGGCGGGGCCATGCTGCCTCATGCGCCGCAGTTCTTTACGGAACCGCCCACCGAGGATATGGCCAATGTCGCGCAGGTGCGCGAGGTAGCGCGTCGCATCGGCGAGGGGTTGCACGCGCTCAAGCCCGATCTCTGGATCATCATCGCCAATGATCACGCGCAGCAGTTTTTTCATCAGTGTGCCCCCGCTTTTACCGTGCATGTCGGCGGCGAGGCGGGCGGACAGTTCGCTGGCCGTACATTTCATTGGCCGGTGCCCAGCGAGATCGGGTTTGCCCTGGTACGCGATCTGTATCGTTCTGGCTTCGATCCGGCCTTCACCAGCACTGCCGAGATCGATTACGCGTTGGGGATTCCACTGACGCATGTGGGCGTGACCCAACCGGTCCTGCCGATTTATGTGAATGCTTACCTTCCTCCACAACCAACCATTGAACGGTGCTATGAATTCGGTCGTGCGCTGGCTCGCTCCATCGACCGCCTGGGATTGCGTGCGGTCGTTTTGGCAAGCGGCGGGATGTCACATTTTCCAGGCACGGAGAACTATGGCAATCCGGACAACGCATTCGATCTCGCGCTACTGGAACAGCTCAAAGCCGGGCGCCTTAAGACCCTGATCGGATTGTCTGATGAGGCACTGGATGCCTCGGGCAACATTGAATTGCGCTGCTGGGCGCTCGCTGCCGGTGCGTTGGGTGATCGAGTGCCCGACATTTTCCAATGGAATCCGAGCTGGCATCACAACTACGCATCGCTTGGCTGGACCAAGCCACCGACAGAGGCGCATTCGCAACCTCACTACCCCGCGATCAAACCAGAATTGGTGAAACTGACGACGGCGCTCCATGCGATTGCCCACGACCCTGCGGCACGCGATCGCTTCATGGTCGATCCACAAGGCTATGCCCGGCAAGCTGACATTCCAGCCGAGCAGCAAGCCTTGCTGGCAGCGCTGGATCAACCCGGCATGGCGAAGTTAGGGGTGCATCCATTGGTTCCGTTCCTCGCCCATTTGCAAGTCGAGCACCTGCGCCGGGTGGCTCGCGGCGCCTAGCGGGGCGATCCCCGGTGAGTGCGATTAGAGCGTCGCCTCTATCGGTCTGAGGGGCGACCGGGTTAGACTGGCGACAAAGGCCGCGCACGCAGGCCTTGCTTGCCAACAGCAGCGGATGGAGACGACTCATGATTCGATTGACGGGCAGCGCCCTGGCGCTCGTGGCAGCACTCGCAATATCCTTTCAGGCACAGGCGGCCACCACGCCCGATCGCATGAATCTCACGCTGGTCGGGCACTCTGATCTGAATGGCGCGGGCAAGGGCGGCGAGGGACTGGCCCTGAAGAATTACGGGCGACGCAAGGTATTGTTTCTGGCCCATGAGTCAGCACCGCTGTGTCTGAGCATCATCGACGTCACAACGCCTGCCCGTCCGGTGGTGCTCAAGCAGGTGCCGGTCGAAGCTGATTTCATACGCTGCAATTCACTTGCCCTGAGCGGTGACACCCTGGTGGTGGCGCGCCAGAGCGAGAAGCAGGGGCAGCCTCATGGCGGCATCAAGACCTACGATGTGAGCGAGCTCGGTGAGGCCAAGCTGCTCTCGTATATGGACTTGACCGGCCCCTCGTCGCGCGGCACGCATTACCTCACCTTCACCGATGGTCGCTATGCGTATCTGGCAACCGGCGCGAGCGATTTCATTCCGAAGAACCCCAACGATGATCAGATGCTGATGATTGTCGACCTGCAGGACCCGGTGCATCCGAAGGAAGTCGCGCGCTGGTGGATGCCCGGTACGCGGGTGGGTGATGAAGCGCCGGCGCCACCCCGTGTGAGTCCTTTTGACAGCGGTTTTCGCTTGCATACGCCGCTGGTGCCGGTCGAGCGACCCGATCGGGTCTATATGGGCTGGATCGACGGTGGCATTGTGATTCTGGATATTGCCGACAAGACCAAGCCGCGTCAGGTGGCGAACATTTCGTGGCAGTCGCTGCATGGCGGGTTCATGCATACCGTGTTGCCCTTGGTTGACCGCGGCCTGCTGATTGCCTCGCAGGAATCAACCAAGGAAGCCTGCAAGGACTGGCCGATGCAGGTGACGGTGGTCGATATTCAGGATGAGACGCGCCCCTATCCGGTCTCGGTGATGCCGCCGCCAGCCAATCGCGCACAGTTGTGCGCAGGTGGTGGCCGCTTCGGTGCCCACAATATCAATCAGAACAATATGCCGGAGGTGTCGCGGGTGCTTAAAAACACCGTGGTCACTGCGCAATTTGGCGGGGGCATCCGGATCTATTCGATCGCCAATCCGAATGCGCCAGTGGAATTGGCCTGGTTCGCGCCCAAAGTGGCGGGCAACAAGGGCGGTGCGATGCAGATGAATGATCTGATCGTGGGTTCGGATGGCTTGATCTACGGCAACGACCGCTTCACCGGTGGTCTGTATATCCTCAAGTACACCGGGCGGGTACCGCTCAACTGAGAGACTGCGCTCGAACCGCGCTCAGTGGCTACCTGCCCCTGCTAGGGCGTCTCAATTTGAATGTGCGCATTGCTCACCACCTGTCCCCAGCGGGTGAGTTCGGCATGCAAATAGTCACGAAAGGCAACCGGACCACGCGCATCCGGTTCGCCGCCCAGATCGATCATCTGTCGGGTCACCTCAGGGCTCAACGCAGCGGCGGTGATTTCCTGACCAAGCCAGTCAATGATCGCCGAGGGCGTACGCGCGGGCGCCAGAAACCCGTTCCAGCCGACCACTACCAGATCCTTCATGCCGGCCTCTTCCGCAGTCGGAATGTCGGGTGCTGCGCGCGAACGTGTGTTCGAGGTGAGCGCGAGTGCGCGCAAGCGGCCGTTGCGCACCTGCGGCAGGATCGCGGTCAGGTTATCGATCGTTCCTTGAATTTGTCCGCCCAGTAAATCGCTGATGGCCGCTGACGTGCCTTTGTAGGGCACATGCACGATGTTCACCTGCGCCAATGTGCGTAGCAACTCAATGGACAGGTGAGCCGTGGTGCCCTGGCCGGCTGAACCGAACGCGAGCGCACCGGGTTTTGAGCGTGCCAGAGCGACCAGACCCGGCAGCGTCGTGGCAGCGACCGACGGATGCACGACCACGACATTGGGCACGCTTGCCACCAGGGCAATCGGCACGAGATCACGCTCGACGTCATAGCTCGTGCGCACCATATGCGGGCTCATGGTGAGCGGGCCGGCGGCGCCCAGCAGCAGAGTCAAACCATCGGGCGGCGCGGCCACCACCAAACCGACGCCAATGGCCGCACCGGCACCCGGGCGATTCTCAACGATGAAGTGCGCGCCGGTGGCCGTGGAGAGGCGCTGCGACACGGCGCGGCCAACGATATCGCTTGCACCACCCGGCGGAAACGGGACGATGACTCGCACCGACTGAGCGGGATAGCCTGCCGGCCGGTCGAATGCGACCGCGGCCAGTGACACCGAGGCGATCATCACCGCGATCAGATAGTTCATTGACCGGTCCGGCGCTCAGAACGGGACAACGATGAGCGTATCGACTCGGGATGAATCCAGCACGACCGTGCGCTTACGAAACTGCAGACCCTGGTCGGAGGACACGACAACATCATCGAAGAATCCCGTCGCAAACAGTGCCATCTCGCCGTTGCCCATGATCCGGATCACCTCAAAGTTCGTGTGCACTTGCACACCGGAGTTCAGATCAACTGCACGTTTCGTGCCCGGGGCGAGGCGGGTGGCCGATACCATATGCCGGTAATGATGGGCTTCAAAAATATTGGCATGGCGCATCGAGAGAATACGGTCGCGCAGCATGCCTGCCCCGTCGCAGTGCATGAGACCGATCGGCCAGCCTTTCGCGCGCGATTCGCGCGTGGTGATCCGATACAGGCAATCGTCGGTGAACATCTGTGCCCAGTCATCAAAGCGCTCATCATCGATCGCGCCCGCAGCTTCGGCGACGAGCAGTGCGGCCGCGGCCAGCACGTGCTGAACCGTGGTATCCAAAAAGAGTCGACGGTTGCCGTTGAGCCCGCTCGTGTCATTCCGCCCGCTGGTGTCATTCATAGTCCGAGCACCTGGCGCCATTCCTTCCAGAAGCCGCGCACGCCGGCCTCACTGACGCGGCCCTTCTGGCTCTCGGTGCCATGCCCCCCCATTTCGACCACACCGGCGCGATCCTTGTCTTGCAGGGTCGTGCGCTGCACGATGCTGCCGATCACCCCGTCCTCGAGCGACACCAAGCCGGCCGGACCGACGAGGTTGCCTTGCAGCAACCGGGTGGCCATCTGCGCTTCGGTGTCGCTTTCATAGCCGATCAGCCACCACTGCAGCTCGCACTGATCGGTGCCGTGCGGCACCAGCAGCCGCACCGCCAGTGAATTCTGGATCTGCTGGATGATCACATTCGGAAAGATGGTCTGGATCATGTGGGTGATGCCATCGGGATACTCGACCCAGGAGCGCAGCATGCGCTTGTCTTCCAGATCGAAATCCTTCATCGAACGCAGCTTGCCATCGGCGTATTCCGTGCCGCTTGCATCATCGGAATGCATCTTCGACCAGCTCAGGTGATGTCCGCCGCGCTCCGAGACTTCGACCGCACCGTCCATCGACAAGCGGTTCAGTCCGAAACGGGTGAAGAACAGGTGCAGCAACCCGGCGTGGTAGGCGTCCTTCACATTCTCGATATAGAGCTTCCAGTTGTTGTGCATCACCTGGGTATAGCCGCCGAGAATGCGCACCGGTTTGGCAAAAATGCGATCGACATTCCAGGCCATGCGCTCGCCCAGCCACTCGCGCACCGGTACCACCGACTCCGAGAAGCTCGCAAACACCAGCGCGCCGATGGTGTCCACGCGCAGTCGTGTGAGGCCGTGCTTGGCGGGATCAAAATCATCCGGCAAGCCCCCCTGGCCTCGGATGCCGCGCCGAAAGGCCACACTTTGCAGCGCGCCTTCCAGGTCATAGACCCAGTTGTGATAAATGCAGGTGAAGTCCTTGCGATTGCCGCTCTTATCCAGACAAAGCATCGAACCGCGGTGCGCGCAGCGGTTGACGAACACGCGGATGGTGCCATCGGTGCCGCGGATCGCGACCACGGGCGTGTCGCCAATCACATTGGTGCGATAGTCACCCGGTTGGGGGATTTCCACATCCAGGCACACCAGATTCCAGATCGGCCCGCGGAACAGGCGCTTTTGCTCGGCATCGGCAATGGCCGGGTCGTTGTAGACCTGGAATGGAATCCGCGACAAGCCCTCCTCGGGCCACAGAAACGGGGCGGTAGAGTCTCCGGACGGACCCGCTCGCGCAACGGACGCGCCGGCGGACGGCGCGACGGGCGGAGCGCTCAAGGGCGCGGCGGACTGGGCAACGGACTGATCAGCGGCGGTGGATATGGCAGTCATTCGGTAGTTCCTCTACAGCGATATCTGTGGCGCTGAAAGCAAAACACAGGCCCATCGGGAATGGCGGCCGACTTTGATGCCCCGCGACTCACCTCGCGCCACTATCTCGGTCCATTCTAGCCCACCCCGCTGCTGGAACCTGCCCGGCATCTGAGGGGGGCCGGTTCGCCCTATAATGTCGGCCGGAATCGGGGTGCTTACTGCCATGCAACTTTTTGCCCTCGGAGTGAATCATCAATCGGCACCGCTCGCGATACGCGAGCGGGTGGCCTTTACCGGTGAGACCTTGGCCGACGCGCTTCGTGCGTTGACCCGGGCCCGTTCGGCCGGGGAAGGTGCGATTCTGTCCACCTGCAATCGCACCGAACTCTATTGTGCCGACGGTGACCCGTCACGGGCATTGGAGTGGCTTGCCCGTTATCACGGCTTGAACGCCAGTGACATCGAACCCCATATGTACACGCGCAGTGATTCAGACGCCGTACGTCACGCTTTCCGCGTTGCCAGTGGTCTGGATTCGATGGTGCTCGGTGAACCGCAGATTCTCGGGCAGATGAAGGAAGCCGCCCGCGCTGCCGCCGAAGTCGGCTCACTCGGGGTGACGCTGTCGCGCCTGTTTCAGCGTTCGTTTGCGGTGGCCAAGGATGTGCGCACCCAGACCCGGGTTGGGGCCAATGTGGTCTCGATGGCGGCGGCAAGCGTCAAACTGGCGCTGAGAATTTTTCCGACGCTCACTGATCGGCGCGTGCTTTTTGTTGGCGCCGGTGAAATGATCGAATTGTGTGCGACGCATTTCGCTGCGCAGTCGCCGGCGGCGATGACCGTTGCCAATCGCACCCTGGAACGCGCCGAAGCGCTCGCGCGCCGCCTGAATGCCGAGTCGATTGAGCTGCGCCAGTTACCCGATGAACTCCATCACTATGATGTGGTGGTCTCGTGCACGGCGAGCAGTCTGCCCATTCTGGGCAAGGGCACGATGGAGCGCGTGATCCGGCAGCGCCGACGCCGCCCGGTCGTGATGGTTGATCTGGCGGTGCCACGCGACATCGAACCCGAGGTGAGTGCGCTCGAGGATGTGTTTCTGTTCTCGATCGAGGACCTTGCCCGCATGGTGGAGGTCGGGGCCGAGGCGCGCCGCTCAGCGGTCAATGAGGCCGAGGTCATCATCGATTCGCAAGTCGGGCAATTCATCGACTGGATGAAGGCGCGTGACGCGGTGCCGCTGATTCGAGATTTGCGCGAGCAGGGTGAGACGGCGCGCTTGGCCGAACTCGATCGCGCGATGCGCTCGCTCGGTCGCGGAGATGCCCCTGCTGCGGTGCTCGAAGCCCTCTCGCGCAGCCTCACCAACAAGTTTCTGCATGCGCCAACGCAAGCCCTGGCACAGGCGCGCGGCGATGAGGCCGCCTCGCTGCACGAAACACTGGCGCGCCTGTACCGACTGCGCAGCAATCGCTAGCGACGCTCGCGCAGTCTTTCACCCGGTTGGCGTATTCGTCAGTCGCCATCGGTGTCCGGTAATACCGACCCTTTTGCATCATTGTTTTCTCGATCCAGCCCGCGTGCCTCGCCCTTGGTGCCTCGTCCTTGGTGCTCCGTTCTTTGTGCTCCGCATCGTGTGATCGATTCCCGTTGGAATGCCCATGAAAGCCAGTCTGTCCTCCAAGCTCAATCAGTTGACCGCCCGGTTGACTGAACTCGACCAGCTCCTTGCCAGTGACATGGCAGTGCGCGATATGGACCAGTACCGCAAGCTCACCCGCGAACATTCCGAGATCACCCCGGTGGTGGGGCTGTACGGGCGGTATCGCCAGACAGAGTCTGATCTGGCGACAGCGCAGCAGATGCTGGAGGACCCCGAGATGCGTGAATTTGCCGAAGAGGAAATTCGCGACACCCGGCAGCGACAAGGCGATCTGGAGGCGGAAATCCAGAAGATGTTGCTGCCGCGCGATCCGAACGATGAGCGCAATGTGTTTCTGGAAATCCGCGCCGGCACCGGGGGCGATGAGTCAGCCCTGTTTGCCAGTGACCTGCTGCGCATGTACATGCGCTATGCCGAGCGCAATCGCTGGCAGGTGGAACTGGTGTCCGAGAGCGTCTCCGAATTGGGTGGTTACAAGGAAGTGATTGTTCGCATCATCGGGCAGGGGGCGTTCTCGCGCCTGAAATTCGAGTCCGGTGGTCACCGGGTGCAGCGCGTGCCGAAAACCGAGACGCAGGGGCGGATTCACACATCGGCCTGCACGGTGGCGGTGCTGCCCGAGGCCGATGAGGTGGGCGATGTGGTGATCAACCCGGCCGATATCCGCATCGATACGTTTCGTGCATCGGGTGCGGGCGGTCAACACATCAACAAGACCGATTCGGCGGTACGCATCACCCACTTGCCGACCGGTCTGGTGGTGGAATGTCAGGATGGTCGTTCGCAGCACAAGAACAAGGAGAAGGCGTTGTCGGTGCTGGCTGCCCGCATCAAGGACCAGCAGATGCACGCGCAGCAGTCGAAGATTGCCTCGACCCGTCGTTCGCTGATCGGTTCGGGCGATCGATCGGAGCGGATCCGCACGTACAACTTCCCGCAAGGGCGGATTACCGACCACCGCATCAATCTCACCCTGTACCGGATGGAGGCGATCATGGACGGTGACATTGATGAATTGAGCGGTGCGCTGATGGCTGAGTACCAGGCCGAGCTGTTGGCGGCCATGGGGGAAGAGGCGGCATGAGCGTGGCCCCTGGCGCGTTCGCTGTGGCGACTGGCGGGCAGGTTGTGTCGACGGTGGCGAGCCTCATCGCGGCCAGTGGCGTCGGGGCAAGCGAAGGGGCCATTCTCGCGGCCGCGGCCTTGGGGCGCACGCGCGAATGGCTGCTCGCGCATGATCTTGATCCCTTGGAGGACGGCGCGGCCTCAGGTCTGGTGGCGCTGCTCGAGCTGCGTCGTTCGGGTTTACCCGTTGCTTACATCCTGGGTGAACGCGAGTTCCACGGCCTTCCGTTCCAGGTGAGTCGCGATGTTTTGATCCCGCGCCCTGAAACCGAGCTGCTGGTCGATCTTGCCATTGCAGCAGCGGGGCATTGCGGCGTGCGTATTCTGGATTTGGGAACAGGATCGGGGGCGATCGCGATCACGCTGGCGCATCGGTTGACGCTGGCTGAAGTGACCGCTGTCGATGCATCTGCGCATGCCCTTCGCCAGGCCGCGCGCAACGCGCAGCGCATCGGGGTGCAGGTGCAGTTCGTATTATCCGACTGGTATGAAGCGCTATCAGCACAGCGCTTTGATCTGATCGTGTCGAACCCGCCTTATATCGCGCGTGCCGATTTGCATCTGAAGGCTGGGGACTTGCGTTACGAGCCCCAGCTTGCACTGGTTAGCGGCGAGGATGGTCTGGATGCGCTGCGCAAAGTCATAGGTGGGGCGCCTGCGCATTTGCAGCCAGGGGGCAGGCTATTGGTCGAGCATGGTTATGACCAAGGGGCGGCTGTCCGCGCGCTGTTTGCGCAAGCCGGATTTACTGAGGCACTAACGACACGGGATCTCGCGGGTGTTGAGCGCGCGTGCTCTGCGGTGTGGTTCGGTGGTTCCGTGCGGTAATGGGGAACTTCGATCGCGGGGCTGCGCGATACGGTGTGGTGAGGATTCGTTGTCAGCATTGTCTAGTCGGTGAGGCTTCCCCCCCAAGGTGAGTGGCACTATGCATCTAACGGTCGGGTACTTCATTCCGACCCATGGCCAGGTGGGGGCAGACCTTGCTTCATTGAAGAAAGCAAGCAAGACGTTGGATCGTATGCTTGCGGCAAAAGGCGTTGATGTGGACACCGTAGTGCTCGATTTCAAAACGGCACGTAAGCGCGCGAACGCGCCCAGGAAGCCCACGTCAGCCGGGTAATGAGCAACAAGGCCATCGTTCTGGATGCCAACATCCTGATTCGGGCAGTGCTGGGCAAGCAGGTGCGTCAACTCAATGTTCACAACGCAGGCGTAGTCCAATTCTTTGCACCTGATGTGGCTTATGCCGACGCGCAGATACCTGCCGATCGTTTTGGAGAAGAGAGGCGTTCAGCGTGCGCCTGCGATGGCCGTGTTAGCGGTGGTCTGAATGTGTGTGAAAGCGCCGCCTGCTTGAGAAATTCCTTCGTTGCCTCTGCGGTCGGATCGTTATTGTCCTGGCTAATGAAGCCGGATCCGCCATCAGTCGCCGCCTCGCGCCCTGCCTTCGCCGTGATTTACTCCAGGGTAATGCCGGCCGCCTTGACGATCGCCGCATTGGCGCTCAGTTCGCGGCGGATATGCTCAGAGAACTCTTCAGGTGTACTACCCACCGGCAGATAACCCTCTGTCTCCAGCCGACTCAACACGGTACTTTCCTTGAGGGATTCGGCGACCACCGATCGGATGGCCTGCACGATCTCAGGCGGTGTGCCCGCGGGCGCCACGAGCCCGAACCATGCCACCATTTCAAATCCCGGCAAGCCGGATTCGGCGATGGTGGGGACTTGGGGTAGTGAAGTCAGTCTCTTGGGCGTGCTCACCGCAAGCGCGCGCAAACGGCCTGAGGCAGCCAGCGGAGCGACTTCGGAATAATTGGCAATCACCGCATCGACATGCCCGCCGAGCATGGCAGTCACTGCAGTGATGCCACCGGCGTAGGGAACATAGAGCACATCAATATGCGCGCGGGTCTTGAGCAGTTCACCGGCAATATGCTGTGTAGCACCCGGGCCCAGTGCGCCGTAACTGAGCTTGCCTGGCGCGGCACGGGTCGTACCAAGAAATGCATCAAATGAGCCCAGCGGCGAATTCGCAGGCACGACCAGGACCTGTGGCGAATTCACTAACAAGGACACCGCAGTGAAGTCGCGCAATGCCTCATAAGGCATGCGCGAGCGCAGTGCCGGATTGATCGTGAAGCTGTTGGCGACGACCAGCAACGTGTAGCCATCAGAAGCAGAGCGCGCCACCGACTGTGAACCAATGATGGTGCTGCCCCCCGGTCGGTTGTCGATGACGACGGGTTGTCCGAGGCGCTGCGTCATGCTGTCACCGAGCGTGCGCATGAGGATGTCGGCGCCCCCGCCGGTCGGAAATGGTACGACCACATGGATGGCGCGCGCCGGAAAGCGTTGCGCATGGGCAGCACCCGACCAGAGCCCCATGGCGAGCAGGGCGAGCATGAGTCCGGCAGGTAGTGCGGCACGCAGATTGAAGCGGCAAGCAGGGCTGTTCAACGATTTCCCCTGGATTCTGAATTTCAGCAACTTGGCGTCAATTGTCTCTGAAAACCGGGTGTTCTGATCCTGCTTTCGCGTAGCGCGTCGGACCCTGCGGCAGAAACCGCGCAGTAGCGATGAATTTAACGAATGCTGGCATGCGTGTGCCGGCGAACAGACCTGAAGCAGGCGCTGACATAGGGTGCTGGTGCGTGGACTTTTCCATGCGTCGACCGCGAGTCGGCCACCTTATTCAGGAGTTCATCATGAGTATCAACAAGGATCAAGTACAAGGCCGTGCCGAAGAAATCCATGGCAAGGTCAAGGAAGTCACCGGCAAGGTGCTGGGTGACAAGAACCTGGAACTGAAGGGCAGCATCCAGAAAAACATTGGCGCGGTCCAGGCTTCGGTGGGCGATGCCCAGGCGAGCATCGAGAAAGCGATCAAGAAATCCTGAAAACAATGTGTTGCGCGGAAATGGGGCATTCGCCCTCAGCGCGGAGCCTTGGCGCTGGTGCCATTGTCAGGAGAAAAAAATGGACTTGATCGTTATTTTGATTGTGCTGTTGCTGCTGGGCGGTGGTGGAGGCGGCCTGTACTGGGGGATGGGTATGGGCTGGGGCATGGGTCCGATCGGTTTGATCTTCATCGTGCTGCTGATTTCATTCCTGCTGTATGGCTATCGCGGAAGGCGCGGCGGCTCATAGCAGTGCAGCCCGTGTAGTCAGGCCACCCCGCCAGGGCGTGGCCTCATCGCCCCGCTCTGCGCATGCAGGGGGGGCGGCGCTCGTCGCAGTTCAGATGACGACGACGCTCTCTGCGCGCGCAAGCACTTCGCGCAGCATGCGTGTCCTTCGGCTATTCAGGCAGTCGCCGGCCAGGTATCAGCAATTGATGCACCGCCCAGCCGATTGCGGCACCGACGAATTGTGCAATGACAAAGCCTGGCACGCTCGCGGGCGAAATGCCGGCGAAGCTGTCGCTGAACATGCGGCCAAATGCGGCAGCCGGGTTGGCAAACGAAGTCGAGGCAGTGAACCAGTACGCGGCACCGATGTAGCAGGCGACCATGGCCGGCGCACGGCCAGCCGGTGCGCGCAGAATGACCAGCAGCAATCCGGCGGTGGCTACTGCTTCGGCGATCCACTGGCCGGGGCCAAAGCGCAGCTTGGTAGACCACTGCAGGATGGTCATATCGAACATGGCATGGGCCAACCAGGCACCGAGCATCGCGCCCAGCAACTGCGCGACGACGTAAGGGGCCAGCATTGACCCGGGTAGTTCGCCGCGAGCTGCCATCACCGCGCTGACAGCCGGATTGAAATGCGCCCCGCTCACCGGTCCGAATACTTCAATCAGGATAAATAGCCCGCCGACTGTGGCAAGGGTGTTGGCGATCAGCGCGATGGCGACGTTGCCACCGGCCAGCCGCTCGGCCATGATGCCTGAGCCGATCACAACGGCCAGAAGGAGCGCGGTTCCCAGCAGTTCGGCCAGTAGTCGACGGAGTAATTCGTTCATCGATTAACTCCGGCCTATTGCGAGCAGCGCGTCCTGCAGCTCGAGTTTGCTGAGGGATTCAAGGGGAAGGGCGAGCAGCTGCAGCATGCGATAGCCAATCGCCTGACGGGTGATCTCGAAGCCGCTGCGCTTCGCATCATCTCCACCCGGTGCGACCGAGGGGTCGGGGTAGCTCCAATGAACCTTGACCGGTGTGCCGCCCGTTCCACCGAAGAACACCGGACAGGCTTCGGCTGCCGCCGAGTCGCACACGGTGATCACGATCGACAGGGGCGGCGCACTTTCCTGGCTGAATTCATCCCAATTCTTGCTGCGATAGCCCGCCGTATCGATGCCCGCAGCGGTGAGGGCTGCAAGCGCAAAAGGGTTGACCCTACCGCTCGGCGCGCTGCCGGCGCTGTGGGCTTGAACGTCGCGCCCGAGCGTTTTTGCCCAATGGTTGAGCATCCCCTCGGCAAGAACGCTGCGTGCCGAGTTGTGGGTACACAGAATGAGAACGTGAATGGTCATGAACCAGGATCAGTGGGATTCGGAACACGACTCTACCGCGAAGCGTGCTTGTCGAATCACCTCGTCGCGGATACCATGTATACTTGACTGAATTGATCAACTTTCGGCCGCACTGCGGTTGAAAGGATCAATGACCGATTGAGCTATTGCGCAGCCTCGTTCGTGGCCTTGAACACGGTGGCGAGGGTGCCCGCGGAGCCGCCATGGATATCAAAGATCGTATCGACACAGAATTGACCCGCAGTCCGGTAGTGCTCTTCATGAAAGGCACACCGACGTTCCCGCAATGCGGATTTTCCTCGCGCGCCGTGCAGATTCTGCAGGCCTGTGGCGTGCAGGACTATCACACCATCAATGTGCTGGAAGACCAGCATATTCGCGAAGGCATCAAGCAGTATTCCAACTGGCCGACGATTCCGCAGCTCTATGTGAACGGCGAATTCGTAGGTGGCTCTGACATCATGATGGAGATGTACGAGTCAGGCGAGTTGCAACAAGTCCTCGGCGGCTGAACCCGGCTCCGAGACCGGTCCCGCAGCAGCCCGCTGCGGTGGCCCGCTCCATGCGCAGGCATGGGCACCGCAAAGGTCACCATGGCCATTTCCTGGTACCCGGGCCACATGGTCAGGGCGCGCAAAGAAGCCGCCGAAACCATGGCGCGCACCGATGTTGTCATCGAAATTCTGGACGCCCGGATTCCCGGCGCCAGCAGCAACCCCATGATCACGCAACTGCGCTTGCATCGGCAACGCCCGGGGTTGCTCGTTCTCAACAAGTCTGACCTGGCCGACCCGGCGGTTACTCCGGCATGGCGCACTGCGCTGTCCGATCGCGAAAATACTCGCGTGATAGCGATTTCAAGCAAACGGTCGGCCGATGTCGCACGCCTGATCCCGCTGGCGGCCACACTTGCCCTTCACCGCGACAGTCCGCTCAAACCGCTGCGACTGATGGTGATGGGCATTCCCAATGTCGGTAAATCAACGCTGATCAATGCCCTGGTCAAGCGCGCGGTAGCCCGCGTTGGCGATCAGCCGGCTGTCACCCGTCAGCAAAGCCGCCACGATCTGGGTCCGGCCGTAGAGGTGATCGACACACCCGGGCTGATGTGGCCGGCCATCACCTATCCGACGGATGGTCTCATGCTGGCGGCGAGCCATGCCATTGGCGAGAACGCCTATATCGATGAAGAAGTGGCGCTTTTTCTCGCAGGATTCATGCTCGAACGCTACCCGACGCGGGTCGCTGAGCGCTATAGCCTGGTTGTCGATCGTCTTGATGCTGCTGGTCTGATCGAATCGATCGGTGCACGGCGTGGCTATCGACTGCAAGGGGGCCGCGCGGACTTCCAAAAAGCAGCCCTTGCCCTGGTACACGACTACCGCAGTGGTGCGCTGGGCCGAATCAGCCTGGAGACGCCCGCGAGTCGCGCTGCGATGATTGAATCGGCGCGCGCCACCTGAGCGCGCACCTGCGCCGGCGCCGTGCCACCGCGCAAATCGCGGCTGGCGGCAGACCCGGCCGCCTGCAACACCGCTTGTATCTCTGCATAGGCGTCGCCCGCAAATTCGCGCAGCACCTCGGCGGGCAATGCAGCGAGTTCGCAGCCATGCTGATCGGCCGCACGCACCGCACGCGCAACGGCCTCATGCGCATCGCGAAAGGGCATGCCGCGCTTGACCAGCCAATCGGCAAGGTCGGTGGCTGTCGCATGGCCCTGGCGCAGGGCTTGCAGCATGCGCGGTGCGTTGACCGTCAGACCGGCAAGCATCGAGGCAAAGATCGCCAGCGTGTCGGTGAGTGTGTCCACCGCATCGAACAGGGGCTCCTTGTCTTCCTGATTGTCCTTGTTGTAGGCCAGTGGCTGGCCCTTCATCAAGGTCAATAGCGACATCAGATCGCCATACATGCGACCGGTCTTGCCGCGCGCAAGCTCAGGCACATCGGGATTCTTCTTCTGCGGCATGATCGACGAGCCCGTGCAAAACCGATCTGGCAATCGAATAAAACCAAACGCCGGACTCATCCACAGCACCAGCTCTTCCGACAGGCGCGAAATATGCATCATGGCGATCGATGCAACCGCACAGAACTCGATCGCAAAGTCGCGGTCTGACACCGCGTCAAGTGAATTCTCCGAGACACCGGCAAACCCCAGCAGCTCAGCCACCCGCTCGCGACGGATCGGGTAGGACGTGCCCGCCAGCGCGGCGGATCCGAGCGGCAATACATCGAGCCTGCGGCGGCAGTCAACCAGGCGGCTGCGATCCCGCTCGAACATCTCGAAATAGGCGAGCATGTGGTGCCCGAAGGTCACCGGTTGCGCCACCTGCAGGTGGGTGAACCCGGGCATCAGCGTATCGGCATGTTGTGCCGCCTGGTCGACGATCGAGCGCTGCATCGCATCCATCAATCCGATGATGGCATCGATCTCATCACGCAGAAACAACCGTACATCGGTGGCCACCTGATCATTGCGCGACCGCGCGGTATGCAGACGCTTGCCGGCATCTCCCACCAGGGCGGTGAGGCGGCGTTCGATATTGAGGTGGACGTCCTCGGCATCGAGTGACCACTCAAATTCCCCGCGCTCGATTTCGCTGCGG
This sequence comes from uncultured Pseudomonadota bacterium, assembly GCA_903921325.1. Taxonomy (GTDB): domain Bacteria; phylum Pseudomonadota; class Gammaproteobacteria; order Burkholderiales; family SG8-39; genus CAIXPL01. The sequence goes on along the minus strand of CAIXPL010000025.1, from coordinate 69,455 downwards.
ATCTGCGCCATGCCTTGCTCGATCTGCTCCAGGTCAAGCGCGCTGATCACGCCAACCTCCGAGAGCATGCGGGCGTGCGCGAGCGAGCCACGGATATCGTACAGGGCCAGTCGACGATCAAAATCGACCGACGCGGTGTACCGTTTGACCCGCTCATCGACCGGTTCTTCAAATCGTCCGGACCAGGCGGCGGCAGGAGGTGTGTCTGACATAGGGTAGGTGGCCAGTGACCGCAGCGTGACCAGTTACGCACGCTGCAAGCAAGATTGAATCGCCCGATTGTAACGTGGCCGGGTAGTCTACCGGGGAGGCGTGGTTCAGGCGGGTGGCTGCGCCAGCAGGGGGCAGAGACTCAAAACACCTGCGCTCGCAGCACGCCATGGCAATGCACAGGCGAGTCTTCTAGACTTGGCACTCGCGATGGAGATGGGTGAACTCGTGAATCGATACGCTGATTGGGGTGACTGGGCGCGCGAACGCGTGCCCGACCTGCGCAATCCAGGTGTGATTGCCCGCGTCATCCTTGTGGTCAACCTGTTGATGGCGGCTGCCGCTGCCCTTGATCCTGGGCGCTACGCCGATGCCTTGCTTGAGCTGGCTCTGGTCACCGAACCCACCTTGCTGATCGGACTGCTGCTGTGCCACCTCGCGTTCCCGGCATTGCGCAGGATGCCCTATCCGTTTGCCCTGGTTGTGGTGCTTGCCGCGATCGCCATGATTGCCGCCCTCGTTGCCACTCATGTTGGCGGCGGTGTGGTCACCCTGCGTCTGGAGCCCTGGCGCGCCGCCTTGCTGGCTGCGCTGGTAGCGCTGATTGCAGCAGAGTATTTGCGCCTGCGGGGGCGTGCCTTTTCACCGGCCATCAGCGAAGCGCGATTACATTTCTTGCAGGCCCGTATTCGCCCGCATTTTCTGTTCAACAGCTTGAACGCCGTACTCAGCCTGATCCGGTCCGACCCGGCGCGCGCCGAACAGGTGCTGGAGGATCTGGCCGATCTTTTCCGCATGCTGCTGGCAGACAATGCGCAACTCGTGCCCATGGCCCGCGAAGTGGAGTTGGTGCGCGAATACCTGAGAATCGAGTCCTTGCGACTGGGTGATCGGCTGCACTGTGAGATTCATCTTGATCCGGCCGCAGAGCACGCATTAGTGCCCCCGCTTTTGCTGCAACCGGTTGCCGAAAATGCGGTGTATCACGGCATCGAACCGTGGATAGAACCCGGTGACGTGTCCATTGACATCACGGTGTCAGGGCAACGCGTGCTGGTGGTGGTGTCGAACTCCTGGCGACCCGGTGCCAACGTGCGACCGGGCAACGGCATGGCAATGGGTAATATCCGCGAGCGCCTCGCGTTGCATTTTGATGCGCATGCCAGCCTGCACCACGGCGTGGTGGGCGAGCGCTATGAAGTGCGGGTCGATTTGCCTTTGCAACGGCCCGGTGCTGGTCAGATGCCGGTGGCAACGTGACTTGCGCGGCCAGACCCCTCACGCCTGAGCGTGCGCGATGAGCGAAACCACCGCTTCGCTGATGCGCGTACTGGTGGTCGATGATGAGCCGCCCGCCCGGCATCGCATGCGTGATCTGCTGACCGGGTTGGCAAGCGAGTTGCCATTGCAGATTGTCGGTGAAGCGGCCAGCGCCCTGATTGCACTTGATCTCATCGCCGCCATCGAGGTCGATGTGTTGCTGCTCGATGTCCAGATGCCAGCGATGAACGGGCTTGAGCTTGCGCGTCGTCTGCGCGAGATGACCCGACCGCCGGTGATCATATTCATCACCGCCCACGAAGAACATGCGCTGGCGGCCTTTGATGTCAGTGCAACGGACTATCTGCTCAAGCCAGTGCGCTCGAGTCGACTGCGCGAGGCCTTGCTGCGTGCGCGCAGCCGCCTTGCAGGTGCGCAGCGCGGGCCGCTCGAACCATCAGCGACTGCAGCGGCCGAGTCCACTGGCCCGGTGCCGGTGCCTCCGGCACTACGGCCAGTCGCACGCCAGCACTTCACGGTCACCGAGCGTGATCGTGTCATTCTGGTGCCTGTCCTGGAAGTGATTTATCTGCAAGCCGACACGAAGTACCTGCGCCTGCGCACCCGCGATCACGAGTACTTGCTCGCTGAATCCCTGGTGCAGATTGAACAGGAATTTGGTAATTTTTTCGTGCGCATCCACCGTGGTTGCATCGTGGCCCGCTGGGCAATCAGGGCGCTCGAGCGCACCCGGCCTGAAGCGAACGAGAACGCCGGCTGGAGTGTGGTGATCGACGGGACAGAAGAGCGCCTCGCGGTGAGTCGCCGCCAGTGGCCCACGCTGCGGCAGATGCTTGCATCCTGAATGCTAGAATCACCGGAGACTCTCTCCCAGATACCTGCTATGGCTGCATCACCGGCACGCTTGGTTATCGCCACTCGCAAGAGTCGGCTTGCGCTGTGGCAATCGGAGCACGTACGCACGCGTCTGCGCACGCTCTACCCTGACTGTCAGATCGATCTGCTACCCATGAGCACTCAGGGCGATCAGGTGCTCGATCGCTCGTTGGCGGCAATCGGCGGCAAGGGACTGTTCATCAAGGAACTGGAAGTCGCGCTGGAACAAGGGCGCGCCGATCTGGCCGTGCATTCGTGCAAGGATATGCCGGCCGAGATGCCCCCCGGTTTTGCGCTCACCGCGATCCTTGAACGCGAAGATCCACGCGATGCCTTCGTCTGCGCAAGCCATGCCGACCTCGCGAGCTTGCCCGCCGGGGCGCGCGTGGGCACCGCAAGCCTGCGCAGAGAAGCGCAAATACGCCATCGCTTTCCCGCCCTGCAGGTAGCCAGCTTGCGTGGCAATCTGGACACTCGCCTCGGACGCCTTGATCGTGGCGAGTATGACGCCATCATTCTTGCTGCCGCCGGACTGAACCGACTTGGCCTCGCGCAGCGCGTACGCGCGCTGATCGCGCTTGAGGACAGTCTGCCGGCGGTTGGCCAGGGGGCGCTGGCGATCGAAATCTCGGCGGGTCGCGATGATTTGGCCCAGTGGCTCGCGCCACTCAATCATGGTCCGAGCGCGACCTGCGTACGCGCAGAACGCGCGGCCAGTCTGAGTCTGGGTGGCAGTTGCCAGATGCCCCTTGCAGTGCATGCGGTTATCCAATCAGGCCGGTTGCGCGTCGATGGATTGGTCGCCAGCGCTGATGGCAGGCAATTGGCAAGGGCGCGAACCGACGGAGATGCCGACCAACCCGAGGTGGTGGGCCATGCACTTGCCAGCGCCCTGCGCGAACACGGCGCCGCCGCGATCCTCGCCACGCTGGCGATCTGATGGTGCTCGCAGGACGCCATGTCCTGGTGACACGACCGACTGCGGAAGGCGGGGGCCTCGAGGCCGCACTGCGCGAGGGCGGCGCCGTGCCGGTGATGCTGCCAGCGATTGATATTCAACCGATCGATGACCCTGCGGTGCTGCAGCAGATCACGCTTGCGCTCTATGCCGATGACATCGTCTTCGTGAGTCCCAGTGCCGTGCGGGTGTTCTACCGTCTGGTGTCGCGTTTCGATCTGGCTCGGGCGCCGCTTGTCGCAACTCCGGCACAGTCTGCGCCCATGGTCGCAGCGACTGCCACTGCACTGCCCGCGGCTGCAACGGCTTCGGCGAAGACGACTGCGGCAATGCAACGGGTGTTTGCGGTCGGGCCGGGCACGGTCAGGGTGTTGCGCGACCACGGTGTGGTTCGCGCTATTTGTCCACGCGAGCAGCATGATGCGGCTGGGGTTGCGGCGCTGCCTGAACTCACAGTGCTGAACGGTCGTACGGTGGCGATTGTCGCTGGTGTCGGCGGTCGAACGGACCTTGCCGATGCACTGGATGCGCGCGGTGCCCGGCTTATCCGGGTAGAGTGCTATCGGCGCGCTGTCCCCAGCTTTGACATTGAAGCCTTGATGAGCCTCGGTCGCAGTGGCAGCATGGACGCGGTGATCGTGACTTCGAGCGTTGGACTGGGTAATTTGTGGCAGGCGCTCGACGCCCGCGGTCGCACTACCTGGGAATCAATTCCAACGTTCATGCCGCACGAGCGTATCGTGGCGGCGGGGCGCGCACTGGGTTTGCGTCAGGTTGTCCTGACCGGTTCAACGGACACTGGCATTCTTGCTGCACTGAATCGATTTTTTGGGTAGATTGGAACTCGTGTCTGAATCCACTGAATCTGCTGAGGTTTCTGCTGCACTATCCGGTGCGCCGCGCGCTGCAAGCGCGGTCGATGCTGCCGCTGCGTCGAGCACTGCAGGGGCGCCACCCGGCTCAGGCGCCGCGGCGACGGCAGCTGCGGCGGACCGCGTCCCGGACTCTGTCGGCGCACTCGCGCGCACGCCCCGTTTCAATCGCACCACGCTGGTGGCGATCGTGGCAATCGCGCTGATCGGTTGGCAATGGTTTGATACCCGGCGTGAACTGGGCCAGGTGCGCGAAGATATTGCGCTACGCCTGAAGACTGCCGAATCAGACAGCCATGACGCGAGTCACGCGGCACGCGAGGCACAGGACACGGTGCGCGATCTGCTGTCCCGCTTGAGCCTGCTCGATGCCCGGGTTACCGAGGCGCGTGGCCAGCAAGCGGCACTGGAGCAGCTCTACCAGGAACTCTCGCGCAGCCGCGACGAGTCATTGCTGGCCGATATCGAACAGACGCTGACGCTGGCGGCCCAGCAATTGCAACTGGTCGGCAATGTGCAGGGTGCCTTGATCGCCCTGCAAGGGGCCGACGCGCGTCTGGCACGCAACAATCGACCGCAGTTCATGTCCTTGCGGCGCGCAATCGGCGCTGACATTGAACGTCTGAAAGCGCAGCCAAGCCTTGATTTGACCGGCCTGTCGATGCGCATCGATCAGATCATTGCCGCAGTCGATGGCCTTCCTTTGGTGTCAGACAGCCGTCTGCCACCCACCGTCGCGGGCGAGGCGGCCGAGCCCGGCGGTTGGACGCGCGTGGGCGCGCTGTTGTGGACTGAAATGGCGCGGTTGGTACGGGTCGAGCGCAGCGATCGTGTGCTGCCGCCCTTGCTCGCCCCCGACCAGCGCTATTTCTTGCGCGAAAACCTGAAACTTCGCTTGCTCAATGTTCGGGTGTCGCTACTGCAACGCAATGAAGCCACGTTTCGTTCAGATCTGCGTCTGGCCAGTCAGTGGATCGAAACCTATTTCGATGGCAAGCAGAAGCCGGTCGGCACGGCCGTCGCTTCGTTGCGCGAATTGCAGTCGGTGGCTTTGGTGATTGCTGTGCCCACCCTGTCAGAGAGCCTGACTGCTGTTCGCAGTTTGAAAGTGGCGCATTGAGCCGCGTCGCACTCAAACGGACCGGGTCTTTTGCGTTGATTGCGTGCTCGGTGAACGGTGACTACACAGCGCGATTCAGGAGGCAATGTGGCTAGGGAGCGTGCGTGAAGGGACTCATCTGGTTTGTCGTGGTGGCCGCCTGCGCGGTCGCGCTGGCACTGCTCGCACGGATCAGTGCAGGCTACGTGCTGCTGGTTGCCCCGCCGTGGCGGATCGAAGTGTCGCTGGTGCTGGCGGTGGTGCTGGCAGCGCTCGGTTTTGCATTGCTCTACGCCCTGCTGCGATTGATTTCCAACGCGTTGAGTTTGCCGGGCTATGTGGCGGCATTTCGGCTGGAGCGACGCAATCGACAGGCACGCAATGCCCTTGTGCGCGCCTGGCGTGCCTACTTTGAGGGCCGCTTCGGCCACGCATTGCAGCAAGCGGCCAAAGCGTTTCAAGCCGGTGAGTCACCTGCGCTGGCGGCTTTGCTCGCGGCGCGCAGCGCGCACTTCATGCGCGATACCGAGCGGCGCGAACTGTGGCTCGCGCGGGCACAGGGGGCCACCGATGATGATCGCAATGCCCGCCTCGCCACGCAGGCTGAACTGTTGCTCGATGAGCGCGAGTTTGCGCAAGCCCATGATGTGTTGCGTCAGTTGCATGCCGCCGGTCCGCGTCATGTGTCGACATTGCGCATGATGCTGCGCGCGGAGCAGGGATTGGGTCATTGGGATGAGGTGCTCCGACTGACGCGGCAATTGCAAAAGCGCGACGCGATTTCGCCTGAGCGTGCGCACCAGTACCGGTTAACCGCCAGCGTGCAGCGCATTCGCGAGCTGGCGCTTGAGCCCGATCCCCTGAAAACCTTTTTCTACTCACTCGATGCCGCTGAGCGTGTCGAACCGGCGGTCGCCCTGGAAGCAGCGCGTGCGTGTATTGCCGCCGGCGAGGCGGGTTCGGCCACTTCGATTGCGCTGGCGTCGATCGAGGCCCATTGGGACGAGGCGGTGGTGGCGATCTGGGCGCAGTGTGCCGACACAGCAGCGGTCAACCGGCTGGAGCGCGCCGAGCGTTGGTTGCGTGATCGTCCCGCCGACGGTGTGCTGCTGCGCGTGCTCGGACAGCTGTGCCTTGAGCGCGAGTTGTGGGGCAAAGCGCAGAGTTACTTCGAGGCGAGTCTGGCAACACAGGCGAATCGCACGACCCATCTTGATCTCGCGCGCCTGCTGGACCGACTGGGCCGCACCGACAGCGCCAATGCGCAGTATCGGGCCGCTGGCGAGTTTCAATAGGTCGATCAAATCCGAACCTGCGGCGACCTCACGAATTGCGCCCTGGATCCACCGAATGTGCAGCGACCGCGCTGCGGTTATAGCCAGTTGCGCGGTTTGAGAAACTGTTCGGTGAGCAGCGCTTCGGCTGAGCCAGGCGCTGGTGTCCAGTCATAGCGCCACTGCGCGATCGGTGGCATCGACATCAAAATGGACTCGGCGCGTCCGCCCGATTGCAATCCGAAGTGCGTGCCGCGATCGTAGACCAGATTGAATTCGACATAGCGGCCACGCCGGTAGGCCTGAAAATCACGTTCGCGTTCGCCATAGGGCGTATCGCGGCGGCGCTCAACGATGGGTCGATAGGCAGGCAGAAAAGCGTTGCCGACGCTGCGCAGCATGGCAAAACTGCCAGCAAATCCGGCACTGCAATAGTCGTCAAAGAAGATTCCACCGATACCGCGGCACTCGCCCCGGTGCTTGAGAAAAAAGTAGCGATCGCACCAGTCTTTGAAGCGCGGATAGAGATCGGCACCATGGGGTTGCAAGGCGTCGCGGCAGGTGCGATGAAAATGCACTGCATCGTCTGTCACCGGATAATAGGGCGTGAGGTCCATCCCGCCGCCAAACCACCACACCGGGTCTTCGGCGTCGTGCTTGCCCGGGGCGATGAACAGGCGCACATTCATGTGCACGGTGGGCACATGCGGATTGCGCGGGTGCAGCACCATTGAGACGCCCATTGCCTCGAAGCGGCGTCCGGTCAGTTCTGCTCGCGCGGCGGTGGCCGAAGGCGGCAGCGCAGTGCCACTGACATGCGAATAGCCGATGCCGGCACGTTCAAACAGATTGCCTTGCTCGAGAATGCGACTCGAACCATTGCCGCGCAGCGGTGAATCGGCATCCTTTGTCCAGTCATCGCGCAGAAACTGCTTGCCATCGAGTGCTTCAAGGCCTGCAACGATGTGACCTTGCAGATCCTGCAGATAGCGCTGTACTGCTGTGGTATCGATCTGTTCAGCCATGATGTTGTAACGCCCTGTGACCAATGTCGGTACGAAACTGCATGCCCTCAAAAGCGACCTCGCCGATCGCGGCATAGGCGCGGCGGCCCGCGCTCGCCAGATCGTCCCCCAGCGCCGTGACACACAGCACGCGACCACCGCGGGTCACGCACTGCGCTTCAGAGCCCTCACCGGCGACCGCCGCGGATGCCATCGCGGTGCCGGCATGAAAGACATGCAGATCAGCCGTATTCGCTGGCAGGGCGCGAATGGGATCGCCTTGGCGCGGTGACTCGGGATAACCGCCCGCGGCAATCACGACGCCCAATGCGGGACGTGAATCCCAGCGCGGCGTGGTTTGCTCAAGGTGGCCCTCGACGGCCGCCTCCAGCAGATCCAGCAGGTCGCTTTGCAGGCGCATCATGATGGGCTGGGTTTCCGGGTCGCCCAGACGACAATTGAATTCGAGCACCTTCGCCTCGCCTGTGGAATCGATCATCAATCCGGCATACAAAAAGCCCCGGTAGCGGATTCCATCGGCACGCAGACCTTCAAGCGTCGGCCGGATGATGTCGCGCATCACCCGGGCGTGCAGCCCATCGTCGACCACCGGTGCAGGCGAGTAGGCTCCCATACCTCCGGTGTTCGGACCCTGATCCCGATCAAATAAGCGTTTGTGGTCCTGGCTGGTGGCAAGTGGCACCACCTGCTCGCCATCGCACACCACGATGAAGCTGGCTTCCTCGCCAATCAGACATTCTTCAATCACCACGCGCGCACCGGCGGCACCGAAGGCGCTATCAACCAGCATGCTGTCGATCGCCTGATGTGCACTGGCCTCATCGGCGGCCACCACCACGCCCTTGCCGGCAGCCAGTCCATCGGCCTTGATGACAATCGGCGCGCCGTTTTCCGTCACGTAGGCATGCGCGGCAACCGGATCGGAGAAAGTGGCATGGCGCGCCGTCGGTATCCCATGCCGAACCAGAAACTGCTTGGCAAAGTCCTTTGATGATTCCAGTTGGGCCGCCGCCCGAGTCGGTCCGAAGATGCGCAGTCCGCGCGCTTCAAACCGATCGACCAGGCCGTGTGCGAGCGGTGCTTCCGGCCCCACGACGGTGAGCCCGATACCCTCGGTCTGCGCGAAATCGCACAACGCGTCGGGTGATTCGATCGCCAGGTTGGTGACCTTGGGCTCGCGCGCGGTGCCGGCATTGCCGGGCGCGACGTAGACCTGCGACACCCGCTCGCTGCTTGCCAGTTTCCAGGCGAGTGCATGTTCACGCCCCCCTGAGCCTACGACCAGTACTTTCATGGCGTTACCCACCTCGCGTCTGTCTGCGTTTCGGCGTGCCCGCCTGCGCCGTGGCGATGACCAGCACTATCATGGTGTCACCCGTGACGCGATCTCAATGACGAAAATGGCGCACGCCGGTAAACACCATCGCAGCGTCGCGTGCATCGGCCGCCGCAATCACGCTTTGATCGCGGATGCTGCCACCGGGTTGAATGACCGCACGCGCGCCCTTCTCCAGCACGACTTCCAGACCGTCGGGGAATGGAAAGAAGGCATCCGAGGCTGCAACTGACCCTTGCAGGTCGAGTCCGGCTGCCGCTGCCTTGATGGCGGCGATGCGGGCACTGTCCACCCGGCTCATCTGCCCCGCGCCGATGCCCAGGGTGCGTCCACCACCGACAAATACGATGGCATTGGATTTAACGAACTGCGCCACTGTCCAGGCAAACATCAGGTCGTCCCATTCGCTCGCTTGCGGCGAGCGCGCTGTGACTACCTTGAGCCGGGCGCGATCGAGCGGATGGACGTCGGCGGTCTGTGCGAGTAAGCCACCGCCGATCCGCTTGTAATCGATCTGCGGTTGGATCGGGTGCAGGTCGAGGCGCAGCAGGCGCACGTTGGGCTTGCCTTCAAACACACGCAACGCTTCAGGCGAATAATCCGGCGCAATGACCACTTCAACGAACTGACTGGCAACGGCGCTGGCGCTCGCCTCATCAAGGGCTGCGTTGAACGCGATGATGCCGCCAAAGGCTGAATCCGGATCGGTACTGAAGGCCAGGCGGTAGGCCTCAAGGGTGCTGGCTGAGGTCGCGACGCCACACGGATTGGCATGCTTGATGATCACACAGGCGGGTACCGGCAAGGCGCGTGCGCACTCCCACGCGGCATCGGCATCGGCCAGGTTGTTGTAGGACAGTTCCTTGCCCTGCAATTGTGTGGCGCAGGCCAGTGTCCCGATGGCAGGTTTTTGCTCGCGATACAGGGCGGCCGACTGATGCGGATTCTCGCCGTAGCGCAGCGTCTGCACCTTGTCGAACTGCACGGTCAATGTGCCGGGCCAGGCGTCGCGCGAGTGATCATCATTGAGCGAACTCAAATAGTTGGCGATCGCCCCGTCATAGGCCGCGGTGTGGGCAAAGGCTTTGCACGCCAGTCGAAACCGGGTACTTGCGCTGACCCCGCCTGACTGACTGAGTTCGGCAAGCACCGGTTCGTAGTCGGCCGGATCGGTGATGACCACGACCGAATCATGGTTCTTTGCCGCCGCCCGTATCATCGCGGGTCCACCGACATCGATGTTCTCGATGGCCTCGGCAAAGGTGCACTCAGGCCGCGCCACGGTGGCCGCAAACGGATAGAGGTTGACTGCCACCAGGTCGATCGGCAGACCGCCCGCAGCAGCCAGCGCATCCATGTGCTCCGGCAGATCGCGACGTGCCAGTATCCCGCCGTGCACGCTTGGATGCAGTGTTTTCACCCGTCCGTCGAGCATTTCGGCAGCGCCGGTATAGCGCGCTATCTCGGTGACAGCGATCCCTGCAGCAGCGAGTGCGGTGGCAGTGCCGCCAGTGGACAGGATGTCCACGCCGTGCGCAGCCAGTGCCTGCGCGAGGGCAGTCGCACCAGACTTGTCCGATACGCTGATCAGCGCGCGACGTATGGTGATCGGCTGGCTGTTCATCGCAGGTGACACCCTTACAGCTTGATGCGATACAGCGCGATCTTCTTGCGCAAAGTGCTGCGAGTAATGCCCAGCAGCTCCGCAGCCACGGTCTGATTGCCCTCGGCATGGTCAAGCACCGATTCAATCATCGGCTTTTCAACATTCTTGAGCACCATGTCATAGATGGCGCAGGCTTTCGCCCCGTCAAGATCCTTGAAATAGCGTTCTAGCGAGCGGCGCACGCATTCGCCGATCTCGTTGGTGTGTGCTTTCATGCGAGCGCGTGCTCCTTCTCATCGGGTCGTTGAACGACCTCGCCCTGTCGGGTGTCGTGCAGCCAGTTGAAATAGTGATCGATCGCGGCACGCTGGCCGTCACAGTTCTCGATCTGATTGAACGCGGCCCTGAACGCCGCCGATCCGGGCAGGTCGGCCAGATACCAGCCGGTGTGCTTTCGCGCCACGCGAACACCCAGATCATCACCATACAGCGAGTGAATCTCATCCAGGTGCTCGAGCAACACGGCGTGTATTTCCGTCGCCTGGGGCGGAGGCAGGCGTGTGCCGGTGGTCAGGTAATGAGCGATATCACGGAACAGCCAGGGCCGGCCTTGCGCGGCGCGGCCTATCATGACGCCGTCGGCTCCGGTCGCGCGTAATACCGCGGCAGCCCGCTCCGGCGTATTGATATCTCCATTGGCGATCACGGGTAGGCGGGTGGCTCTTTTAACTTGAGCGATGGTGGCATATTCGGCCTCGCCGCGAAAGCCGCACGCACGCGTGCGGCCATGCAGGGCCAACAACGCGATACCGCTGTCCTCGGCAATGTGCGCGATGCGCAGCGCGTTGCGGTTCTGCAAGTCCCATCCGGTGCGAAACTTCAGTGTCACGGGGACTTTCACTGCACCGACCACCGCCTGCAAAATATTCGCCACCAGCGACTCGTCACGCAACAACGCCGAGCCGGCAGCCTTGTTACACACCTTCTTGGCCGGACACCCCATGTTGATGTCGATGATATCGGCGCCTTCATCGACATTGAAGCGGGCCGCTTCGGCCATCGCAATCGGGTCGCTTCCGGCAATCTGCACCGATACCGGGCCTTGCTCGCCCTGATGGTTGGTGCGGCGGCGTGATTTGGCAGTTTCGCGCAGTTGCCCCGATGCGCTGATCATTTCGCAGACCGCAAGGGATGCACCGTAGCGCCGACACAGACGTCGAAACGCGCGATCGGTTATCCCGGCCATCGGCGCAGCGATAAGTCCATTGCGCATCAAATGCGGACCGATTTGCATGCGAGTCTCAAGAAAGGGGGCCTGCTGCACACCGGCCATGCATGGGCAGTGATTGTATAACGGAACGATTGATCACAAACCTGTCCTCGGCCGATATCAGGGCAGGGCGCGCGCGCCGAGCATCATGCGGCGCGCCAGAAACCGGCGGGCAGGCGGGCAGGCTTGCAGGGCGGTCAGCGCCAGGCCACGGGTGAGGCCAGGTAGCGTCATGCCCGGGCCTGCCCCGATGCGGGTCACGCGTGCCAGCACATCGGTGAGACCGACGGTGACATGGCGATCGAATGAGCGGGTGCGCTCGTAGCGGTTGATGAATTCAGCACCACCGAGATCGGTATGTGCCTGGCCTGCGGCCTGCAGTGCAAGGACCAGTGCATCGCGCAATCCAAGGTTCAATCCCTGGCCGGCGACCGGATGCACGGTTTGTGCTGCATTGCCAATCAGCAGCACCCGTGCCTCTTGCGAGCGCGTCTGACGCCGCAGGAGCGGCTGCGCCTGACGCGGCCCTGGTTCGCTCAGACGGCCATGTCGATCACCGGCGAGGTTTTGCAACGCGGCGAGAAAAGTCGGTTCATCGGCGCCCAGCATGCGCGCGGCCTGTGCACTGGGTAGCGTCCACACAACCGCGTAGCGATCGCCGCAGGGTAGCAATGCCAAGGGGCCATCGGCGGTAAAAATCTCATGGGCAATGCCATCGTGTCCGCGTTCTGGTTTGACTGAGCACACCAGCGCCTGCTGGTGATAGTCATATTCACGGGCCGCGCGCATACCGTGCCCGCCATCGGCGAGCACCAGCAATTGGGCGTCAACGGAGCTCACTTGACCGCTGGGATCGGCCCAGTCGACGCGAATGTCGCTTGCCTGTGGATGCCAGGCAGTTACGCTGCCGATGTGCGCTGGCGGCTGCATGTCGTGGGCCAGTGCGGTGGACAGCGTCGTCAAATCGATCACATAACCGAGCGCGTCCAGACCGTGTTCGCTGGCCTGCATCGTGGTGCGTCCGGGTTGACCGTGCTGCGACACCTCGACGGTGCGTATCGGACTGTCGGCGACCAGTGGCACCAAGGATTGACACAGGGTAAACGACGCGTGCGACAGCGCAATGGGTCGAAACGCCCCTGTGGTGTCGGCGCGTGCAATCAGGCAGGTGCGGCAGCCGCGCTGTTCGAGCAAGCGTGCAAGCGCGAGACCGACCGGCCCGCCACCGGCAATCACAACGGAGTATCGGGGGTTCATGATGCGGCCGCGCGGCACTCACTCATCAATGCTTCAATTTCCTCGGGCTGCTTGGGCACACCGCTGGTGAGAATTTCGCAGCCACCCGCGCACACCGCCACATCGTCCTCTATCCGTACGCCGATATTCCAGTACGCCTCGGGCACATTGGCGGCCGGGCGGATATAAAGACCCGGTTCCACCGTCAGCACCATGCCCTCGGACAAGGCCCGCCACTGGCCCGACTCGCGATACTCGCCGACATCATGGACGTCCATGCCAAGCCAGTGTCCGGTGCGATGCATGTAGAACTGGCGGTAGCTGGCCGACTCGATCACCGTGTCGAGCGATCCGTGGCACAGCCCGAGATCAATCAGGCCCTGGGCAAGCACCGCCACGGCGGCTTCGTGTGGGTCGTTGAATCCGCGACCCGGTTGTACTGCGGCGATCGCCGCGTGCTGAGCGTCGAGCACCAGCGTGTAGATGTCGCGCTGCGCGGGGCTGAAACGACCATTGACTGGAAACGTTCGGGTGATATCTGCGGCGTAGCCATCGAGTTCGCAAGCGGCATCGATCAGCAGCAGGTCACCCTCCTTGAGCAAGGCGTTGTTTTCACGGTAATGCAAGACGCAGGCATTGGCACCCCCGGCGACAATCGACGTGTAGGCCGGAGACTGCGAGCCGCGGCGCCTGAACTCATGCAATAGCTCGGCCTCGATCTCATATTCCATGCAACCAGGCCGGGTTGCGCGCATCGCGCGAACCTGAGCATCAGCCGAGATATGAGCCGCGCGGCGCATGAGGGTGAGCTCGTGCTCGTCTTTTATCAATCGCATTGAATCAAGCAATGCACGAATGTCGATCAGTTGCGTCGGTGCGCTCACACCGGTGCGTGCCTGCGCGCGAACCTGATTGAGCCAGGCGAAAACGCGCGTGTCCCAGGCTGGGTCGGCGCCGGCCGGAAAGTGCAGCGCTGCCTGGTTCGCGAGCAGCAGAGGCATCTGCGTATCCAGCTCGCCGATGGCAAAGGTCTGATCGAATCCAAGCGCCTCGCGCGCCGCCTTGAAACCCAGTCGGTAGCCGTCCCAGATTTCGCGCTCCTCGTCCTTGTCGCGACAGAACAGAATCTGCCGCGGGCTTTCCCCGCCGATCAGCACTACAACGGCCTCGGGCTCGCCAAAGCCGGTCAGGTAGTGGAAATAGCTGTCGAAGCGATACGGGTGGTCACTGTCGCGGTTGCGTGTCCGCTCCGGCGCGGTGGGCACAATTGCCACCGCCGCTCCGATTGAAGCGAGGACTCGGGCGCGACGCGCAGCGTGTTGCGATGAGACAGAGGCGGTCATGGCGGTGGCGGGCAAGGTCTGAGTGAAGTGAAAGGGAGGCGTGAGTCAAACGTCTCGATGGCCCAACGGCTTCGGCTTGTTATTGTGAGCCAATGTCCCTGATTCAGCCATCGGCCTGGACCGTGCGCAGCGCAAACAGGCAGAGCTAGGTGAACTCGCGTGCCGCCAGGGTCAGCCGCTCCGGGGTGCCGATGTCAGCCCAGCGGCCCTGGAAATGCTCGCCGCTGACCGCCCCGCGCGCGATGGCTGCACGCAAGAGCGGTGCGAGCGGTATCGCTTCGCCAGCCGTCAAATCCCTGAACAGTCGAGCGCGATACAGTCCGATGCCGGCAAAGGTCAGTGTGTGTCCGCAGCGCTCGGCTACGCGTTCGTCGTGCAAACTGAAATCGCCTTGCCGATGATGCGACGGATTGTCGACCAGCACCAGGTGGGCGTCACAGCGCGCCGGCATGCGCGAGGCGCTGGCGCAGAGCCGGGCATAGGGATAGTCGGTGAACACATCGGAGTTGATCACGATAAAGGGGTCGCCGAGCCGCTCGAGCGCCTGCCGGATGCCACCGGCGGTCTCAAGGGCGCGCGTTTCGGGCGAGTAGGCAATGCGCGCGCCATAGCGGGAGCCATCGCCCAGATGGCGTTCGATCTGTTCACCGAGCCAGGCGTGATTGATCACCAGATCGGTGACGCCGTTAGCCACCAGTGCGACGATCGTCCATTCGATCAACGGGCGTGCGCCGACGGTGAGCAGCGGCTTGGGTGTGTGATCGGTGAGTGGCCGCATGCGTTCGCCGCGGCCGGCTGCCAATATCATCGCGACCGGTGACATGGCCGCTCAGAACGTGTAAGCAACGCCTGGCGCGCGCGCTTCGATGCGGTCGCACAAGCGCATGAGATCGCCAAAGCCGGCGTAGCGTGCCGCGACGCTGCGTACATAGCCCAAAAAGCGTGACTCGTCGCGCAGATAGTTCGGCTTGCCGTCGCGATAATTCAGGCGCGCAAAAATGCCCAGCACCTTGAGATGCCGCTGCAGGCCCATCCACTCCAGGCTGCGATAGAACTCACCGAAGTCCTCGTCGACCGGCAGGCTCAGGGCGCGCGCCCGTTGCCAATAGCGGATCGTCCAGTCAAGCTGCCGCTCTTCGGGCCAGGAAATGAACGCATCACGCAGTAATGAGGCAAGGTCATAGGTAATCGGACCATGAACCGCGTCCTGAAAATCCAGGATGCCCGGATCAGGGTCCGAAACCATCAGGTTGCGCGGCATGTAATCGCGATGGACCCAAACGCAGGGCTGGGCCAGCGCAGAATCGATCAGGCGTTTAAAAATCGGTTCGAGCTGGCCGTGCAGGCTGGCATCGACTGCGATCCCCCGATGGGTCGCCAGATACCATTGCGGGAACAGATCGAGTTCACGGCGTAACAGTGCCTCATCGTAGGCGGGCAGCACGCCCGGGCGACTGGCTGACTGCCAGCGCAACAGTGCGTCGACCGCCACGCCATACAAAGCATCGGCGTTGTCACCATTGAGCACATTCAAGAATGTCTGCCGGCCAAGATCGCTCAACAGGAGAAAGCCCTGCGTAAGATCGCAATGCAGCACCCGCGGCGCGTTCAGCCCGGCTGCGCCGATCAGCCCGGCGATCTTGACAAATGCGCTGCAGTCCTCGTGGGCCGGTGGCGCGTCCATCGCGATCAGCGTTTGCCCGTCGGTGAAGGTCAACCTGAAATAACGACGGAAACTGGCATCGGCCGAGGCGCTGGCGAGGGTGAATTCGCGTCCTGGCAGGCAAATGGCAAGCCATTGCTGCAGTTCGGTCAGTCGGGTGTCATCACTATCGGGGGCCATGGCGAGCGGGCCGGGTTAGAATTGGCGCAAAGCCCATGCGTTGACTTTGCGCCCAGATCTTAACATTCCCTACCGTAGCCTCGTGCTCGTACTGCTGAGCACGCTCGCCGGTCCTATACGGGCCGAAGGCTTCGGTTTACGCATGGAAACGCGATTGCGCTCGACTGTGGGCGATTTGCGCACGCCGCTGCCGCTGCACCTGAACGGCGATCGGATCGAGTCGGTTGGCGAGGACGCCATCTTGCTGGAGGGCGCCGCCGATCTGCGCAAGGGTGACCTGCAGTTGACCGCGCGCACGCTGCTCTATTCTCCGGGCCTCGACGAACTGGAGGCAACCGGTGATGTGCGCCTGCGCTCCTCGCGCGGCGAGATCAGCGGCCCGCGGTTGCGCCTGCGGGTCGAGGATCAGGCCGGTATTTTCGAGTCACCTTCCTACGAACTCGCACCCCGGCTGAGTGTCAGTCGGGGTGTTGCGGTCACCCCGACAACGTCGCGCGGCCACGCCGCAGCGCTACGGTTTGAGGGGCCGGAGCAATATCGCATTGACGAGGGGACGTTCACCACGTGCAAGCCGAGCCAGGAAGACTGGTTTGTGCGGGCGAGCCGCATTGATCTTGATTTCAGCACCAACGTGGGCGAAGCACGCTACGCCTCGCTCAACTTCAAGGGCTACAGCACACCGGCGCTGCCGTGGGCATCGTTTCCTTTGAATGACCAACGCAAGAGCGGATTCCTGCCACCGACAATGGGCATTCAGGGTAGCGTCGGTGCGGCGGTGGTGATCCCGTATTACTTTAACCTCGCGCCCAACTATGACGACACCTTGTCAACCCGCATCACCGAGCGGCGCGGCGTTCAGTACAACAACGAATTCCGCTACCTGACACCGTATGCCAGTGGCCTCGCCGATGTCGAGCTTCTACCGCATGACCCGGTGTTTGGGGCCCGCCGCTATGCTTTTCACACGCTCAATGAATTTCACTGGAACGGCGTCCTTGGTGGCTTGCAGATCGACAAGGCGTCCGATGGCAATTACTTTCGCGAGCTGTCCACCAGTATCACCTCGGCGACCCAGGTATACCTGCCGCGAACGGCTTTTGTGACTGTTCCGCTAGCACCCGGTTGGACCGGATCGATCCGCTGGCAGCGCTATCAGACCTTGCAGGACCCCACCTCGAGCACCCCGCTTGCGCAACCCTACGAACGCGTGCCGCAGATGACGCTGACCGGGTTGCAGCCCGGTCCTGCGGGCACTGAAGTCGGATTCAATGGCGACTTTGTCCGTTTCAAGCAGATTGGCGGACCCGGCGGCGATCGCCTGTTGGTCAACCCATCCCTGGGTCTGCCCTGGGTAACACCGGGCGCATTTTTCAAACCAAAGATTCAGTTGCATGCCACCGAGTATCACCTCGAGGATCTGGCCTCTTCATCGGACCCCGCAGTGCAGCAGGGCCAGACGACGCAGCATCGGGTGCTGCCGATTGTGAGCGTGGATTCCGGATTGATCTATGAGCGGCCGGTTACCTGGGGCGGTGAGGCGTATTCAAACACCCTCGAGCCGCGTCTGTTCTATGTGAACATTCCCTACCGGAACCAGGCATCACTGCCGATATTTGATTCCGGTATTCGTGATTTCAATTACTCAACAATATTCAGCGAATACTACTATTCCGGTTCAGATCGCATCAGCGATGCCAATCAGCTCACCGCTGCGTTGACCTCGCGCCTGATCCGCGACGAAACCGGGCAGGAACTGGTACGCGGTTTTGTCGGTGAACGGATCTATTTCGAACAGCAGCGGGTGATTCTCAATTCGGCCCAGTCCCCCAGCCCTTCGACGCCACGCACCGGCACGTTGTCCTCGGTATTGCTGGGCGTGGCTGGTCAGGTGACACCCAAAACGCAAATTGAGGTGACGGGGCAATTTGCCAGCGTGCATGAGGCCGATCGGCTCAGTCTGACAACCCGCTACCAACCTGAGGTAGGCCATCTGTTGAACCTGGGGTATCGCTACTCCAGCGCCGCACTCAACCCAGTCCCGGACGCCTCCGGTGTGACCGCGTATGAGCCACTGCGGCAGGTAGATGCATCTGGCCAGTGGCCGGTGTTTGGTCGCTACTATCTCATCGGTCGCCTGAATTACTCGATACCGGATCGGCGTGCGGTCGAGTCCGTGTTCGGTTTTGAATACAATGGCGATTGCTGGGTATTGCGCCTGGTGACCCAATCGTTTGTGACCGGTGTCAGTCAGTCCACTCGACTGTTCTTCCTGCAATTGGAACTGAACGGGGTGTCCAAGCTGGGCACCAATCCGCTTGAGGTTCTCAAACGTAGCGTCTACGGCTATACCCCTTCGAACTCTCCGAACCTCAGTCCGAGCATGCCCAACCCATACGGCCAATGACGTCAATGACACGCACACGGTTTCACCAGCGCAATCCAGCCCGTGGCTGCCGCACATCGGGCAAGGTCACCGTTACGGCTGCGAGTGCGGAGGGGCTACACCAGCGCGCACGCGGTATGCCTCGGTGTGCGTGGATGTTGCTGAGCGCCTTGACGGTCTTTGTCTGTGCCAGTGCGTGGGCTGCCTCGTCGAGCCCCCCGGTGCTGCTTGACCGCATTGTGGCAGTGGTCAACAAGGACGTGATTACGCTCGGTCAGCTCAATGACCGCGTTGACGTGGTCACGCGGCAGCTCAAGCAGCAAAAAGTCAGTTTGCCGCCCATCGAGACCATTCAGCGGCAAGTGCTCGAACGGATGATCGCTGAGCGGGCCCAGCTCCAGCTGGCCGAAGACAACGGCATCCGGGTTGACGATCAGCAGGTTGACCGGGCGATCGAGCGCATTGCCGCTGAAAATCAGATGTCACTCGCCGATTTTCGCCAGGCGCTCGAGCGCGACAAGCTGCCGTTTGAACGCTTGCGCACCGATATTCGCACCGAAATTCTGCTTGCGAGGGTGCGCGATCGCGAGGTTGACAGCCGAATTTTGGTAGTCGATAGCGAAGTGGATGATTTCATCGCCGGAGAAGGCAAGCGCGAGGCGGCCAACATGAAGGGCGCTGAGTATCTGGTGTCGCAGATCCTGTTGCGCATACCCGATGGGGCATCCTCCGAGCAGATCGAGGCGCTTCGTGCAAAGGCGCAGGGCGTCGCAGCCCAGGCCAGGGCCAAAACGGCGTTTTCCGAGCTCGCGGTCAGTCAGTCCGAGGGCAGTGACGCCTTGCAGGGCGGTTCGATGGGCTGGCGTGCTCGCAACCGGATTCCCGAGCTATTTCTGGCGGCGCTCGATACGATGAAGCCGGGCGATACCAGTGGCGTCCTGCGCAGCCCAGCCGGTTTTCATGTGCTGCATCTGGACGATCTGCGCGGGGTCAGCAAGAGCGAGGAACAGGTCGAGCAAATCCATGCCGAGCACATCCTGATCAGAACCAATGAGTTGGTATCTGACGGCGAAGCTCACCGGCGCATCAATCAGTTGCGCGAGCGAATCGTAGAGGGCGCAAATTTCGAGGAGCTGGCCCGATTGAACTCCGACGACGGATCGGCATCGCGCGGCGGCGATCTGGGTTGGATCTTTCCCGGCGATACGGTGGCTGAATTTGACCGCATGCTGCGCCAGTTGTCACCTGGCGAGTTAAGTGAACCCGTGCGCACGCAATTTGGCTGGCACCTGATCCGCGTGATTGAAAAGCGCCGTGGCGATGTATCGATTGATCGCAAGCGGGCGCAGGCGCGCAAGGCGGTGCGGGACAGCAAATCTGACGAAGCGTACGAGAACTGGTTACGCGAACTGCGCGACCGCACTTACGTGGAATACCGACTCGAAGAGCGCTAGTTGACTGGATCGGGCAATCACCGTCCGCGCAAGCGATTCGGCCAGCATTTTCTTAACGACCGCGCGGTAATTGCGCAGATCGTTGCGGCCGTTGCGCCGCTGCGCAGCGAGGCAATGGTCGAGATCGGCCCGGGTCTGGCGGCCCTGACCGTGCCATTGCTCGAGTGCCTCGATCATCTGCACGTGATTGAAATCGACCGCGATCTGGTGCAACGCTTGCGTGTCACCCATCCGGCAGACCGACTGACTGTGCACGAAGGCGACGCGCTCGATTTTGATCTCGCCTGCTTGCCCGCTCCAATCCGCGTGGTGGGCAATCTGCCCTACAATATTTCCACCCCCATCCTGTTCCATTTGTTGCAGCAGGCCGAGCGCATTGTCGACATGCATTTCATGCTGCAACGGGAAGTGGTCGAACGCATGGCCGCCGCACCGGGGAGCCGACAGTATGGCCGGCTGTCGGTGATGGTGCAGCATCGATGCGAGGTCCAGTGCCTGTTCGGTGTCCCGCCGCAGGCGTTCACGCCGCCACCGGCGGTCGATTCGGCGATTGTGCGTTTGCGGCCACGCGCCGTGGCCGATTTGGGTGCGGTGGATCTCGCGCGGCTGGCCGCGGTGGTGAGTGCCGCGTTTTCTCATCGGCGCAAGACATTGCGCAATGCGCTGAACGGCATTGTCGATGCCGCTGCTCTGCAAGCCATCGGTATCGATCCGACCAAGCGACCGGAATCCCTGGGCTATGAGGATTGGCGACGCATTGCGCTCATTGCGCCGCAGTCAGCGTCGTCGCAGCCGGCCTAGAGCGCCGGAATCAACCGCCCACGCTGGCGCAATTCACGTTCGGCCTCGCGATAGCCCGGATAGGCACGCGCCACCCAGGCCCAGAAACGCGGTGAGTGATTCATTTCGCGCAGATGCGCGAGCTCGTGTACCACCACGTAGTCGCTTAATCGCGGCGGCAGTAGTGCGAGGCGCCAATTGAGTCGAATCTGCGCCTTGCCGCCGCGCGCAATCGAACAACTACCCCAGCGGGTGCGCGCGCTGGACAGGCGCACTTGCGGGATTGCGACGCCGAGCGCGGGGGCATGCAGGTGCACCAGTGCTTCAAAGTGCGGCAATGCACAGGTCCTGATCCAGTCCACGATCGTGCGCCGCAGCCGTTCGGTTCCAAGCCACGCTTGAGGCACCAGAATCTGCCCATCGTGGTGGATCACAGTCTGGGCGCTGGCACTGATCACGATCCGGTGGGAACGATCAAAAACCACCAGTTCGGCACCCTCGGTCCATTGAAACCCCGGTGCCCGGTTGGCCACCTCGACCATTTTTGCAACGATCCAACGCTCTTTTTCAAGCATGAAACGCTCGATCTCGCCGATCGCCACCCAGCGTGGTGCTGCGACATAAAGCCCGTTCGGATCGACATACAAGGCGATGGTCTTGCGCCGTGAGCGTCGTAGCCGGTAGCTCATGACGCGCCCGTTCAGACGAACCGCACGAATGATCCATTCGCCTGGACGCGCTGGCGCGGGGCTGACCAGCGGCAGATCAAGCTGTTGCGGCAAATGGCTGTCCAGTGCGCTGTTCGAGGACTCGCTGCGCGTGCTCATGAACGACGTGCCGTGATGCCGGTGATGCGCTCGACCTCGGACTCGACCCAGGTTTCGACCTGACGCATCACCGCATCGGCACTCATGCCCCGTGTATCGATCGGCGATCCGATGGATACGGTGATTCGGCCTGGTGTCTTGACCAGCGCATTGCGTGGCCAGAAACACCCGGCGTCGTGCGCCACTGGCAGGACTTTGGCGTCCAGGCTGCAGGCAAGCGCAGCACCACCACCACGCCACGGCGCGCGGCGCCCGATCGGTACCCGGGTTCCTTCCGGAAAGATCATGATTGAGAATCCTTGCCGGAAGCGTACAACACCCTGCTCCGTAAGACGTTGCATGGCCTGGCGGCGGTTGGAGCGATTGATCGCAATCGGGCTGAACAGGGCGAGACCCCAGCCAAGAAAGGGAATCCACAGCAATTCGCGCTTCAACACATAAATATGGGGCGGAAAAATGCCGCTGAAAGCGAGCGTTTCCCAGGCGGAAGAGTGCTTGGAAAAAATCATGCACGGCTCGGTCGGAATATTCTGCCGGCCATTGACGACAAAGGTGATGCCGAGCAAAGGGCCAGCCAGCCAGGCGGCAAAACGTGGCCAGCCAGCGATGATCCGCCAGCGGGTCAGGCGCGGCAAAGGCGCCGACAGCATGGTGATCACCCAGTAGAAGGGCGTAATTACAATCAGCACCAGCAAATACAGCAATGAGCGCGCGACCCTCATCCGACCAGTGCCCGCGAGACTGCATCCAGGTTGTCAAAGGTGCGGGTGCCAGCAGGCAACTTGCCACCGGCCAGTGTCTGGCGTCCGTTGCCGGTGAGCACCAGTACCGGGTCAGCCCCGGCATTGGCGGCGGCATCCAGGTCGCGCCGCGAATCGCCGACACACCAGACCCCGGTCAAGGGGATTTGCAGCCGTTCGCTGATCGCGTTCAGCATGCCCGGCTTTGGCTTGCGGCAGGGGCACTCGATCAGCGATGCATGCGGGCAATAGAACAAGGCATCGATGCGACCGCCGGCATGCGTGACCGCGCGATGCATCTTGGTATGAATGGCCGCCAGAGTCGTCATGTCAAACATGCCGCGGCCGATGCCCGATTGATTCGTCGCCACCGCAACCAGATAGCCAGCCTGATGCAATCGCGCGATCGCCTCCAGGCTGCCCGGTAGCGGATTCCACTCTGCGGGCGACTTGATGTACTGCGGACTCTCGTGATTGATCACGCCGTCCCGGTCGAGGATGACCAGGCGGCTCATGCCGACAGGCGCGACAGATCGGCTACGCCGGTCATCAGAGCGCTTAATCGGGTCAGCAAGGCGAGCCGGTTCGTGCGCAGCGCTGCCTGATCCGCATTGACCATGACCTGATCGAAAAACACATCCACCGGGTCACGCAACGAGGCCAGTTGCAGCAGAGCCTCGGCAAACTGGCCTCGCTGCAGGTCTTGATCGATCTGGGGTTCGAGTCGCAGCAGCTGTTCATACAGCGCCTGCTCTGCGCGCTCGAGCAGCAGTGCAGTGTCGATCTGGGTGGTCGCAGTGACCGCGGATTTGCGCAGGATATTGCTGATGCGCTTGTTGGCCGCTGCGAGGGCGGCCGATTCCGGTAGATGGCGAAACGCCTGCAGTGCCGCCAGTCGATCGGGAATGGTGTCAAGCCGTGTCGGTGCCAGCGACAGCACGGCATCGATATCTTCGGCCGGGTTGCCACTATCGCGCAGATACGAGCGCAGGCGCTCGGTGATGAACGCAACCAGATCAGTTGCCAGTGTTGCGCTGACATTCCGATGAGTGAGCTGAGCGCAGGCGAGGGTGACCAACTCGTCAAGGTTGAGCGTCAACCGGTGTTCGATCAGGATGCGCACCACCCCGAGCGCTGCTCTGCGCAGGCCGAAGGGGTCTTTGTCGCCCGTGGGGATGAGGCCGATGCCGTAGATGCCTGCCAGGGTATCGAGTTTATCGGCGAGTGCCACGCAATCACCCGTGGCATCCTCAGGCAAGGCTGCGCCGGCGCCGCGCGGGCGGTAGTGGGCTTCAATGGCGCGACATACTGTTTCCGGTTCGCCATCATGGCGGGCATAGTGCATGCCCATGATGCCCTGCAACTCGGGGAACTCGCCAACCATCCCGGTCAGCAGATCGGCCTTGCACAGCAGGGCGGCGCGCGCCACCTCGGGCACGGACACCGCTGGCAGGGCTTGCGCGATGGCGCAGGCGATCTGCACGATCCGCTCGGTGCGCTCGCGCTGGCTGCCCAGGCGATTGTGGTAGACCACTTGCGCCAGCGCTTCGACCCGCGCGTCCAGCCGCTCGCGGCGGTCCTGATCAAAAAAGAACCGCGCGTCGGATAGACGGGCGCGCAACACCCGCTCATTGCCACGCACGATGGCTGCGGCATCATCAATCGGCATATTGCTCACGATGAGGAAGCGATTGAGCAGTCGACCATCGGCGTCGAGCAAGGGAAAGTATTTCTGATTGGCCTTCATGGTGAGCATCAGGCATTCCTGCGGTACCGCGAGGAAGGCCTGGTCAAAATACCCCTGATAGATCGCCGGATACTCGACCAGCGCGGCGACCTCTTCGATCAGCCCACGATCGGCCAGAGTTGCGCTGCCGGCGGCCTGGTCCAGGCCCTGTTCGATGGCCGCGGCGCGGCTGGCAAAGTCAGCCAGCACGCGTCCTGTCGTGGCGAGCTGCGCGGCATAGTGATCGGCATCATTGATGGTGAGCTCGGCCGCGCCCAGGAAGCGATGACCGCTGCTTGTGCGGCCCGACGGCAAGCCCATGACTGCGGCCTCAAGCACCTGATCGCCGAGCAGTATCACCAGCCGGTGTACGGGCCGTATGAATTCGGTGTCGCCACTTCCCCAGCGCATCAGTTTATGGGCCGGCAGCGCCCGTAACGACTGTTCGAGCAGTCCAGGCAGGACGCTCTCCAGTGTTTCCCCCGGGCGCGTGGCGCGGTAAACCATCACTTCGGCGCGCCCGACTCCTGAGCGTTCGAGCTGTTCGATCGGCACGCCGCAGGAGCGGGCAAATCCGATCAACGCCGCGGTCGGTTGTCCATCCTTCCAGGCGGCGCTGAGCGCAGGCCCTTTGCGCTCTACGGTCTGCTGCGGCTGTATGCGGTTCACCTGCGCGAGCGTGAAGGCAAGACGCCTTGGCGTGGCATAGGTATGCAGTACCGCGTCGCTCGATGCATAGCCGGCCTTGATCAGGGCATCGGCCACGGCGCGTCCGAACCGCATGCCCAGCTCGCGCAAGCCGCGTGCCGGCAGCTCTTCAGTCAACAGTTCAACCAGCAGGGTTTGGCTCATCGCTGGGTCACCGGCTGCTCTGGGGCTGCGCCTTGCGGCACGGCGCGTGACGCGGTGGCCCCTGAACCATCCGGCGCGGTCTGCGCGCCCGAGGCCTCAGGCCCCCCCGACGCTCCCTGCGCCGCGTGAGCCGATTGCGCGGCCCGTGCGACCAGCGGAAATCCGAGTGCCTCGCGGGCATTGAAATACGCCTGGGCAACCTTGCGTGCAAGCGCGCGCACCCGGCCTATATAGGCCGCCCGTTCAGTCACCGAGACCGTGCCACGCGCGTCCAGAAGATTGAAGGTGTGCGAGCATTTCATCACCATCTCGTAACCGGGCAGCGCCAGCCCGCCATCGATCAGCCGGTGCGCTTCGCGTTCAAAATCATCGAACAGACGCAACAGCCATTCGGGATTCGACTGCTCGAAGTTATAGCGCGACTGTTCCACCTCGTTCTGGTGGTACACATCGCCATAGCTGACCCCCGGTGTCCATTGCAGATCAAAAATATTCTCGACACCCTGCAGATACATCGCCAGGCGCTCGATACCGTAAGTAATCTCGCCCAGCACCGGTTTGCACTGCAGGCTGCCCACTTCCTGGAAATAGGTGAACTGGGTCACCTCCATGCCGTCGAGCCAGACCTCCCATCCCAGACCCCAGGCGCCCAGTGTGGGCGATTCCCAGTCATCCTCGACGAATCGGATGTCATGCTCACGGGCATTGATGCCGAGCGCCGCGAGGCTGTCGAGATAGAGCGTCTGGATATTCGGCGGCGAGGGTTTCAGCGCCACCTGATATTGATAGTAGTGTTGCAGGCGGTTCGGGTTCTCGCCATAGCGCCCGTCTTTCGGACGGCGTGACGGTTGGACATAGGCGGCGCGCCAGGGCTCCGGGCCGATCGCGCGCAGGAAGGTCGCCGTGTGAAACGTACCAGCACCGACCTCCATGTCATAGGGCTGCAGCAGCACGCAGCCTTGCGCGCCCCAGAACGATTGCAAGGTGAGAATGATGTCTTGAAAGGAACGCACTGACTGCCCGCCGTGTCGCAATGGGGTTAGGCCGCAATGGGGTTAGGCCGCGCTGCGCGGCCAACTCGCCAGGGCCAGTTTCGGTAAACCATCCCGAAGTACGCCAGCCCACGCAGATTTTACCGGCTTTCGCCGAACCGGGCAGGGCGATTCGTAACTGATCAAATCACGCTTTGCGTGCGCGTACGCGCGTTGCAATGCCGATGGCCAGCAGCAGCAATGCACTGAACAGCACACATGGCCGATCGCCTCCCATTACATAGGGTGTGCTGCCCTCATAACCTTGGGCGTGCACGAGCAGAATGCCCTCTACAAATCCGGGCAAGGCCTGGGTACTGCCATCGCGTCGAACGATGGCGGTGGCGCCCGTGTTGGTTGCTCGCAGTATGTCGCGGCCGGTTTCCAGCGCAAGCATGCGGGCCATCTCCAGGTGCTGCGCTGGCGCAAGTGAATTACCGAACCAGGCCATATTGCTGACATTGGCAAGCAGCGTTGCACGCGGCAGGGCGGCGATGATCTCACTACCAAAGGCCTCTTCGTAACAGATATTCAGGCCCACTTGCTCACCGGCAACTGCCAGTGGCGCGGCAGCTGCCGGCCCCGCCGTAAAGCTGGACATCGGGATGTGGAGTATCGACAGAATCCACTGGAATCCCAGCGGAATGTATTCACCGAACGGAACCAGGTGGCGCTTGCGATAGACCTGTTCAGGCGAGACACCGATTGAGACTACCGCGTTGAAATACCCAGCGGCGAAGTCCCCCGTCACGATGCCGACGAGCAGGTCAGCATTGGTGCGTACGGCATGGGCCCGCAGGCGCGCCCAATAGCGAGAGTCGACCGCCGACTGCAGAGTGGGTATTGCGGTCTCGGGCAGTACCACCAGGCGCGCATGCGTACTCTCGATCAATTGCGCATAGCGCTCCAGCGTTTGCTCATAGCGCCCGCGGGAGAATTTAAATTCGAGGGGCACATTACCTTGCACCAGTGCCACGTCCAATCCGGTGCCGACCGGCGTGGTCCATGCGTGCTGATGCGACCAGACACCAATGAGGCACAGGCCGCCGATCAACAGGGCGGCGCAGGCTGACCCGCGCGGCAATAGCCCCACCGCCTGCGCCACCGGCTGCGCTGGATGCCCTGCATCGGGTATCCGGAGTGTCCTCTGCTGCGTCGCATGCTCAGCCTTGGGCATCGACGTTGCCGCCCCGTGCATACGCAGTCGGTAGCGGGTGCGCACAGCGAGCGCGAGATAGGCCAGGCAGGAGGCACAGATCGCGCTCACCAAACCGACCGCGTACACACCGCCCAATGGCGCGAAACCTGCGAGCGGGGAGTCGACCTGCGAGTAGCCCAGTGCGAGCCAGGGAAACCCGTTTAAAGGCAGCGTCCGTGCCCAGTCAAGCAACAGCCAGACGAACGGCGCAACACACAGGCGCACAAGTCCGCGTGGGGCAACCAGTGCGGTGATCGCTCCGGTAGCTCCGACAAACAGGGCAAGTCCGCTGCAGAACGCGAGCGTGGCGAGAACCGCCAGACCGGCCGGCATAGAGCCGTATGTGTGCAAGCTGATATAGACCCAGGAGACCCCGGTCAGAAAAAAGCCGAGGCCAAAGGCAAACCCGCTCAGGAAGGCAGAGCGCAGGTGGATTGCTTCTTGCCAGTGGATGAAAAGGATCGCGATGCAGATCGGTGCGAGCGGCCACCAGTCGAGAGGGGCAAATGCGCCCACCATGGCCGCGCCTGTCAATGTCAGACCCAATACGCGCGCCCCCGGATTTCTCAAGGAGGACAACTGAGGACTGAGCCAGGTCATCGCCATATTGCGTGCTGCCCGTTCAACCGGCGTTGCTCGCTCAGCCCGTTCAACTGGCGTCGTCCGCTCAGTCCGTTCAGTCGGTCAATCCGCATCATGCCGGATCGGGTGATTCGGAACCGATCACACGGCGCACTTGCAGGGTATGCAGACGCCGGCTGTCGGCGCGAATCACCGAAAAGTGCAGACCATCGATGATCAGACTCTCCCCGCGTTTGGGCAGTCGCCCCAATCGTTCAATCACCAGACCACCCACCGTGTCGACACCATCAACGTTGAAGCTGGTATGAAACGCGGCATTGAAATCCTCAAGCTCGGTCAGCGCCTTGACCCGCCAGGAGCCATCACCCTGGCGCAGGATGTTGTCCGAGGTTTGATCGAAGTCGTACTCGTCTTCAATGTCACCCACAATTTGTTCCAGCACATCTTCAATCGTGACCAGGCCCGAGACGCCACCATACTCATCGACCACAATAGCCATATGGTTGCGGCGAGAACGAAATTCGCGCAGCAGAACATTCAGACGCTTGGACTCGGGTATGAACACCACGGGCCGCAGCATGTCGCGGACGCGAAAGGTTTCCGCTTCGGCGTAATAGCGCAACAGGTCTTTAGCGAGCAGGATGCCGATCACCTTGTCCCGGTCGCCATCGATGACCGGAAAGCGTGAGTGTGCAGTGCGTATCACCGCAGGAATGAACTGCGCGGGCGTCTCGCCGATGTCGATCACGTCCATTTGCGCGCGCGGGATCATCACATCGCGAACCTGCATGTCGGCAACCTGCAGCGCGCCTTCGATCATGGCGAGGGCATCAACGTCGACGATATTACGCTCGCAGGCGCCACGCAAAAGCCGTAGCAGTGCTTCGCGATCATCAGGTTCGCTCAGCGCCCATGCTGTCAGCCGTTCGATCAGCGTGCGCTTGTGACCAGAGGAGTCTGCCATTGAAGGGCGTCGGACCAGGGCTTTAAACCGGACGTTTAAGGGGGCGCTTACGCAGGACCGGAGCTGCAGTCGAGGCATGTTCCCGATAGGGATCAGCATACCCCAAAGCGTTGAGAATCGCCTGCTCACGCGCCTCCATCGTTCTCGCGTCTGCGGCATTTTCGTGGTCATAGCCTTGCAGATGCAGTACACCATGGATCACCAGGTGGGCATGGTGCGCGCGCAACGGCTTGCCTTGGGCCTGTGCCTCGCGCGCCACGACAGTCGGGCAGATCACGATATCGCCTTGCAGGGGCGCTGCACGCGATGGGCGTTTGGATCGTTGCGGCTGCGCGCCGGGCACCTCATAGCCAAAGCTGAGCACGTTGGTTGGGTAATCGCGACCGCGGTAGAGGCGATTGAGCTCGCGCGCCTCGATCAGATCAACATATCGTACGGTTAGCATCGCGCTGCATTTGAGCGCGCCGGCGATCCAGCGTGTCACCGAGTGGCGATGCGGCACGCCGCTGCGTGCGCACGCGTACTGGACAGCGAGCTCGAAATCGGCATTCATGCGTCAAGCGTTGTCAACGGCGTCGCGCGGCGTCGAGCCGCGCGGGGTCTCACTGCGCGGCCCTTCTCTGCGCTGTCCCCCAGCGCGCGAATCTTCAGCGCGCGAATCTTCAACGCGCCGACCCTCAGCGCGTGCCGCGCGGTCATCGGCTTCGTACGCCGTGATGATGCGTTGCACGAGCGGGTGGCGCACGACATCTTCGGCAGTGAACAGTGTGAATGCGATCCCATGCAATCCTGACAGGATGCGCTGCGCTTCGATCAGGCCGCTTTTTTGTCCGCGTGCAAGGTCAATCTGCGTGACATCGCCGGTGATGACGGCGCGGGTTCCAAAGCCCATGCGGGTAAGAAACATCTTCATTTGTTCAGGTGTCGTGTTCTGCGCCTCATCCAGGATGATGAACGACTGATTAAGCGTGCGTCCGCGCATGTAGGCGAGCGGTGCAATCTCGATTGCGCCGCGCTCGAACAGCCGGCCAACCTTGTCATAACCCATCAGATCGTAAAGCGCGTCATACAGCGGACGCAGATAAGGGTCGACTTTTTGCGCCAGATCGCCGGGCAGGAAGCCCAGACGTTCGCCGGCCTCGACCGCCGGACGCACCAGCACGATGCGTTTCACACTGTCACGCTCAAGCGCATCGACGGCGCAGGCAACTGCGAGATAGGTCTTCCCGGTGCCGGCCGGACCGATACCGAACGTGGCGTCGTGCGCCATGATGTTGCGCAAGTATTCGCGCTGCCGTTCATTGCGGCCATGCAAATCGCTACGCCGGGTGAGTAGCGTCGGTCCGGCAACGACCTCACCGCTGATGGCTCGTGGGTCGCCGCTAGCCACAGTCTGCCGGTCGCGCGCCAATTCCACCAATCCGAGTTGCATGTCCTCCAGGCTCAATGCAATCCAGGCGCGCTTGTAAAAATGTTCCAGCGTCTGCGCGGCGTGTTGTGTCTGGGCGGGAGCGCCGCTGAGCAGAAATCGCTCGCCGCGGCGAGCGATCGTGACGCCAAGGGCCGTTTCAATCTGGCGCAGGTTCTCATCCAGGGCGCCGCACAGGTTGGCCAGACGAAGGTTGTCGGTCGGTTGCAGCGTGAGTTCGAGCGGTCGGTTCTTCAAGGTGGATTGATCTGCCTCGGGTCAATCAGACGCTGCTTTGGTGCGAACAGTCAGACGCGTTTTCATTCGACCAGACGGGCCCGTGTGGGTGCGACTCAACCCAGACACCGCGCAGCGAATGGGCGAGCACTTCGGTGATTTTCAGGTTGGTGAAGCGGCCGATGATTGGCTCGCATTGACCGGCGAGCACATTGGTCGGCGGGGCAAAATTCACGGTCCGGTTATTGTCGGTGCGCCCGCACAGTTCAGCCGGATTGCGCCGTGAACGGCCTTCGATCAGCACCGGCTGCACGCTACCAAGCATCGCCTGGCTGATGCTCCGCGCCTGTTGCTCGATCAGCGCTTGCAAGCGTTTGAGGCGTTCGAGCTTGATCGCCTGCGGGGTGTCGTCGTTCAGGTCTGCCGCTGGTGTGCCAGGCCGCGCTGAATAGATGAAGCTGTACGAATCGTCAAACCCGACTTCGCCTGCCAGGCGCAAGGTGGCAGCAAAATCGGCCTCGGTCTCGCCTGGAAAGCCGACGATGAAATCTGACGAGATGCAGATATCGGGGCGCGCTGCCCGCAGGCGCCGCACGATGGCCTTGTATTCAAGCACCGTATAGCCGCGTTTCATTGCGGCGAGGATCCGATCAGAACCGGATTGCACCGGCAGGTGGACATGCGATACCAGCTTCGGCAGACGTCGGTAGGCCTCAATCAGGGTCGGGGTGAATTCGCGCGGATGTGATGTCGTGTAACGCACCCGCTCAATGCCCGGTATCGCGCAGACATACTCAAGGAGGGTGGCAAAGTCAGCGATCGGAGCAAGTCCTGCAGCTTGCGCCTGTGGGTCGGTGGGGCCGCGCCAGGCGTTCACGTTCTGCCCCAGCAGGGTCACTTCACGTACGCCCTGGGCAGTGAGCTCGGCGACCTCGCCAATCACTTCGTCGAAGGTGCGCGAGACTTCTTCCCCTCGTGTGTAGGGCACCACACAAAAGCTGCAGTATTTGCTGCACCCTTCCATGATGGAGACAAATGCGCTGGCGCCCTTCACGCTGGGTGCGGGCAAGGCATCGAATTTTTCAATTTCCGGAAAGCGGATGTCGATCTGCGCCTGGCCGGTGCGGCGGCGTTGCCGGATCAGCTCAGGCAGGCGATGCAGCGTTTGCGGCCCGAACACAATGTCGACATACGGCGCGCGAGCGACAATGGAGGCGCCCTCCTGGCTGGCGACACAGCCGCCCACGCCGATCAGCAGGCGCGGATTACGCGCCTTTAATTCACGCACTTTGCCCAGGTCGCTGAATACTTTTTCCGCCGCCTTTTCCCGCACTGAACACGTATTGAACAAAATGAGATCGGCTTCTTCCGGCGTTTGCGCGCGCGACAACCCTTCGCTGGCAGCCAGCAGATCGGCCATGCGATCGGAGTCGTACTCATTCATCTGGCAACCAAACGTGCGGATATACACTTTGGCGGCGTCCTTGCCGGGCGGCTTCAGCATCGGCAATCCGCGATCTCGTGCCGGCTCGCCGGATGAAGGGACTCAGCGCTGACCATTTTGGCGCATGAAATCAAATATCGATGGCCGCGAGGCTTCTGCCTCGGCGGGAGTCAGTATCCACACCCTGAAAATCGTGCCACTCGGCTCTTTCAAAAAGCGCACCAACGAGTCAGGCGGCAAGGCGTTTGAGGTGATGATCAGATTGTTCGCGTTGCGAATGATCACGGCGGCTGACAGCAAGGCCGGATTGCCATCGAGCAGGACGGTTCCGGCCGGACCGGGGCTCATCACGCCGCGATGGGCGTGGTGCGGAATGCGCGAGCCGGTCTGCTGGGCGTCTTCCTGTGCGATGCACGGATCGGTCATTGCCACGAGCAAGACCGCGATACCCATGAGGCGCAGGACATGCCGCCACGCGGGCGCTCTGGCCAGGCTCTGATCAAGGTCGCGGCCGCAGTCAGTGCGTAGCCCGCTCACTGCTGCGTGGGGGGCATCTCTGAGAAGGCTGTAATCGCGCGCCGAAGGATGCATTGGTGCTCTGTTGACCCGAGCCGCACAAAGGGTCGATCTGGTAGTGAAGGAGGGACTCGAACCCTCGACCTCGGCATTATGAGTGCCGCGCTCTAACCGGCTGAGCTACTTCACCCCGGTCTGCCGGAATCGTAAGGCGCCATCGCCCCCCGGATCGGGAACGACTGCAGATGATTGTTCAGGACAGCCGAAAATTATCAGTTGCGCGGGTGTCGGTGTCAATAGCGGCGCTGCCCGCCGGAAGAAAAGCCTCGAAAGAGCGTCCCTGATCGGCAATTTGGCAAATGTACAGTTAGATATGTCAAGAAAATATTGACAACCCCCATCCCTATCGGGATACTGTCCGCTCGGAGGAATCATCATGCGAGTCTGTGTCATAGGGGCGGGTTCGATAGGCGGCTTTGTTGCGGCGCGGATGGCGAGCGCAGGCGACGAGGTGACTGTGCTGGCACGGGGCGCCACGCTGGCGGCGATTCGCGCGCACGGGATTCGGCTTGAATCGGCTGACGGGAACATTCAGTCAGTCACGGTGCGCGCCGTCGCGCGCCTCGCTGATGCCGGTCCGCAAGACGTGATCATTCTGGCGGTCAAGGCTCATCAGGTGGTTGATGTCGTCGACGAGCTGCCTGCGGCCATGCATGCCGATACGGTGATCATCCCGATGCAGAATGGCGTGCCATGGTGGTATTTCCAGCGCTATGGCGGTGCGCATGACGGGCACGTGGTTGAAAGTGTCGACCCGGGCGGGCGGCTGCTGCGGCAGATTGATCCGCGGCGCATTGTCGGCTGTGTGGTGTATCCGGCCTGCGAGCTGATTGGCCCGGGGCATGTGCGTCATGTTGAAGGCGAACGGTTTCCGCTCGGCGAACTCGACGGACAGTCGACCGAGCGGGTGGCGAATCTATCGGCGCTGTTTGTCCGCGCCGGATTCAAGTCACCGGTACTTGACGCAATCCGCAACGAAATCTGGCTCAAGCTGTGGGGCAATCTGTCGTTTAACCCGATCAGTGCCCTCGCTCATGCCACCCTGGCCGATATTTGTGCATTCCCGCTGTCGCGCGAACTGGCCGCCAACATGATGCGCGAAGCGCAAACCATCGCCACCCAGCTTGGGGCAAGTTTCAGAGTCTCGCTGGAGCGGCGTCTGGAAGGCGCTGCCAAGGTGGGGCATCACAAGACATCGATGTTGCAGGACGTCGAATCCGGCCGCGATCCGGAAATCGATGCCCTGGTTGGCAGTGTGATCGAGCTGGGCAAAATCACTGCGACGCCGACGCCCTACCTCGAAACGGTCTACGCATTGATGAAGTTGCTCGGTAATCGTATTGCCACTGAGCAGATTTCGATTCGAGCCCAACCGAAGCAGGCGTCCGCCGCGCCATTGATGTCGAGCGCGATGCCACCCCTCTCCCGGCAGGCGCAGCCTCACGCCGCCTGAGAAACGTAGGCGCAAACGTGCGGGCCGGCTAGAATCGGCCCATGAAGGCACCCGACTACGATTTGATCATCGCTGGCGCCGGCCTGGCCGGATTGAGTCTGGCCGCCGCGCTGCGCGACAGTGGCCGACGTATTGCGCTACTCGATGCGGCTAAACCCGCGCCAGTACGTGAACCCTTGTCGGACCGGGCGCCCTGGGATAGCCGCATCTACGCGGTGTCGCCGGGCAGCGTTGAGTTCTTGCGCTCCGCAGGTGCCTGGGCCGGGGTAAACCAGAACCGGGTCGGGCCGTGCGACGTGATGGATATTGCCGCTGGCACACCGACCCAGGGACACGTTCGCCTGAGCGCCTTTGATGCCGGCGTGCCCGCACTTGCGCTGATCGTGGAGGCGGATCAGTTGGCTCGTGCCCTCGCCGACTGCGTGCTCGGGTCGGCGCACCCGCCGGAGTGCCGGTTCTCAGCCGATCTTGCACAAGTCGAACAAGGCGAGGGGCGCTGCATCGTGCATCTGGCCTCTGGCGAGCGACTGGAAACAGCCCTGCTGGTTGGCGCCGACGGCGCACGGTCGGCGGTGCGTACCTTGACTGGCCTGCACGCCCGCCGCGATTCCTATGAAATGGTGGCCATTGTGGCCAACCTGCAGACCGATCTGCCGCATGGCGGAGTCGCATGGCAATGGTTTCAAAATGCCGCGGTGCTGGCGTGGCTACCGTTGCCTGGAGCGGTGATTTCCATCGTCTGGTCATTGCCGCACGACGAGGCGGCGCGCCTGCTCAAAGCCGATGATGATGCGTTTTGCGCCGAACTCGCCGAGGTGACCGGCGGGCCGCTTGGGGGTATGCGTCTGATCAGTGCGCGTCGCAGCTTTCCCCTGGAGCGCATTCGCGTTGATTCAATCACCGGCGAGCGAGTCGCCCTTATCGGTGATGCCGCACACACCATTCACCCGTTGGCCGGACAGGGTATCAACCTGGGTTTTCGCGATGTCCGCGCGTTGGCCGGTCTGCTCATGCGGACCGCTGCACCCGCGCGTGCTGCCGGTGTGCGCGAAGCCGCCGGTGTGGCCTGGCCAACCGATCGTACAGACTGGGGCGATCGCGCGCTCTTGCGCCGCTATCGGCAGGTGCGCGCCGAAGATATACTCGCTCATGAATGGCTGACGCATGGTTTGCAGCGCCTGTTCGCGCGTAAGGATGGCTTCAGTCGCGTCATCCGCAACACAGGATTGAACCTTCTTGATCGCATGCCAGTCATAAAGGGCATGCTCGCAAAATACGCGCTCGATTAAGGCGTGGTGCCGGCCTTGCATTCCCGTCAGCGCTACGATTCCCGCTGAGTGATGCCATCCGGATGTGTGTGCGGCCGGGCCGCTGCTTGAACGTACCTTTGATTGATTCAAGGAACTTGATGATGCAAGTAAACATGATTGCGCGGATCGTTACCGTCGCCAGGGTGACCGCTGCTGCGGCGCGCGGTGCGGGTGCCACCGTGAACAGGCTCGCAGTGAGCACCCTGTGTGCGGCGTTACTCGTCACCTTTGCGATCCCTGGCCAGGCGGCTCCAGGCGCCGGCGCGACAGCGCCAGCCGCGCTCACCAACGAGGCTGCACTGCGTCGTCTGATTGAGGAACGGGTGCCTGGAATCCACATTGCGGGCATTACCCGAACACCCTATTCCGGGTTGATCGAAGTACATACCGATGACAACGAGCTGTTCTACACCGATGAGAAGGTCAGCTTTTTGTTCGTGGGTGCGATCCGCGATGGCAATGACCTGCAGCGCAATCTGACCGAGGAGCGCTTGCAGGCGCTCACCGCGATTCAGTACGCCGATCTGCCGTTTGAAGGTTCCTTCAAGATCGTACGTGGCACGGGCCGCCGCCAGCTTGCTTATTTTTCCGACCCCACCTGTCCCTACTGCAAGCAATTGGAGAAGGAGCTGGCTCGCCTGGACGATGTCACCATCAACGTGTTTCTCTATCCGATTCTGTCGGCCGAGGCGATGCCCAAGTCGCGCGCAATCTGGTGTACGGCCGATCGCGGCAAATCGTGGTTGAACTGGATGATCAATGGCATCGCCCCCTCGGCTGGTATGTGCAATTCCGATGTGATCGATCGCAACCTTGCCTTCGGTCGCAAGATCAGGGTCAATAGCGTACCGACGCTGGTACTTGCCAACGGGACGCGTCTGCCAGGGATGCGCACTGTGGCGGAAATCAGCCGCCTCATTGATGAGGCGGGTCCGCGCAGATAGCCGCTGCCGAATCAGCGCTCACTTCGCTGCACGGCCCAGTCGCGCGGCAGCAGCAACCACATGCGTCCGTTCTGGCGCATGCGTCCGGCTTCGCGATCGGCCTCCTCGCCAAATCCCCAGTAGAAGTCGGCTCGAACCGAGCCGGTGATGGCACTTCCGGTATCCAGTGCCATCACCGTGCGCTCGAGCGGCGCGTTCGACGTGCCACGCGTTGTCGCAAGGTAAACCGGTGCGCCGAGTGGCACAAAGCGTGGATCAACCGCGATTGCACGGCCGGCCGTCAGCGGCACTCCGAGAGCGCCCGGTGCTCCGAGTTCCGGTGATCTGGGATCGTCCTCTGCGAGGCGAAAAAAGACGTAACTCGGATTGACGTTAAGCAGTTCGCGCATCGCGTCCGGGTGCATCAGGGCCCACGCGCGTATGGTCGGCATCGATGCCTGGTCAGCGCGCAGCTCGCCACGTTCGATCAGTGCGCGGCCAATTGACCGATAGGGATGCCCATTTTGATTCGCATACAGGACACGCAGCGTCGAGCCGTCAGTCAGTCGGACGCGACCCGAGCCCTGGACTTGTAAAAAGAACAGCTCGACCGGATCATCGACCCACAGCACTTCACGCCCGGCAAGTGGTGCGCGCCCGGCCTCAATCTCTGCACGGGTGTAGTACGGCACCAGACGGGTGCCATCGAGCCGGCCGCGCAGACGCAGGCCGCGAGTCTCGGGTGCCACCATCGTCAGATCGACCGTAATCAGGTCATCGGGTGGGGCGTACAGCGGATAGCTAAAGGACGGGCTGCGGGTACGGCTGCCGCGCAACAGGGGTTCGTAGTAGCCGGTAACCAGGCCATAATCAGTCCCGTCAGGATTGGTCAACTGCCACGGTTTGAAGTTGGCCTCAAACCATTCACGTGCGGTCCGCTCAGCGTCACTCGAGCGGGCACTTTGGCAGGAGGCGCGCCATGCCTCCTGGCGTTCAAGGGCACTGCAGGCATTGCGCAGCGCGCGCAAGGCCGCCAGGTGATCGTCTGCTGACCAGTTCGGCAAGTCAGTCCACTGAACTCCTCGCAAGAGATCCGGTCGCGGTGCAACGCTTGCCGGTGCGGCGCCCACCGGTGGCGGATTCGTTGCACCACCGATTGCGCCTGGGGCGGGAGCGGGGGCAGGCGAGGGGGCAGGCGCAGCACCCGCAGCGGGGCCGCTTGGCCGCGGCATCGCGCTACTCTGCGCTTGCCGCGGCGGACTGCTCACGGGTGGTGCGCCGGATGATGCGCCGGTTGATGCGCCGGATGGGCTCGTGGATGGTACATGCGCGCAGCTCGCCAACATGAACGCCACAACGGCCAGCGCACAGCGCGCGCGGGGTAGCGCCGGGCCTGGAGTGTTCCGTGCAGCGACCTCGTCTATGATGTGCATCGGCACCATCGCGGGAGATGCAAGCATGTTCGAAAGCGGGCTTTGGATCATCATTCTCGAGGCGGCCGTTGCCTTGGTGATCGGTATCCTCATCGTTTGGTGGACGGTTCCACGTGGCAAACCCCGCGACGACGACCCGCGCTGAGTCTGCTCAGTGCAACACTCGTGGTACCGCGAGGGTGAAGGGTGCGATCGGTGCATCGAACAGGGTGCCGTCGGCGGCCTGCATCTGATAGCTTCCATGCATCGTGCCCACTGGCGAGCTGATCTGTGCCCCACTGGTGTACTGAAAACTGTCGCCAGGCTCAAGCATCGGTTGTTTGCCGACCACACCGGGACCGCGCACCTCCTCGGTCTTGTCATTGGCATCGGTGATGATCCAGTGGCGGCTGATCAGTTGGGCGCGGCTGGCACCCGAATTGCGGATCGTGATCGTATAGGCGAACACATAGCGCTCCGCGCTGGCATCGGAATGCTCGGGCAGATAACGGACTTCGGCTGACACGCTGATGGCATTTTTGTCTTGCATGAGCTGATCGTGCGACATGGTGGACCCCAAGGGTAGAATGGCATCATGAATCCCGCCGCCCCTCAACGCAAGTCGATACAACCCATGATCCGGATTGCGCCTAGCCTGCTTTCGGCCGATTTCTCGCGACTTGGCGATGAAGTTCGCGCCGTCCAGGCAGCCGGGGCCGACCTCATTCATTTTGATGTGATGGACAATCATTTCGTGCCCAACTTGAGCATCGGGCCGATGGTGTGCGCGTCCATTCGGCCCCACGCAGCGGTGCCGATCGATGTGCACCTGATGGTGCGGCCGGTGGATCGAATCATCCCTGATTTTGCGCGTGCCGGTGCCTCCATCATCAGTTTCCACCCCGAAGCCTCGGAGCATGTCGATCGGACGATCAGCCTGATTCATGAATCAGGCTGTAAGGCCGGCTTGGTGCTTAATCCAACCACGGCGCTTGCCTGGCTCGACTACACCTTGCCTCGCCTTGATCTGGTTCTGCTGATGTCGGTGAATCCCGGCTTCGGTGGCCAGGCCTTCATACCCTATGTGCTCGACAAGATTGCGGCTGTGCGTCAGCGTATCGATGCTCAGGTCGCTGCCGGGGGGCGAGCGGTAATGCTCGAAGTGGATGGCGGCATCAATCGTGACACCATCGCGGCGGCCGCGGCCGCCGGCGCAGACACCTTTGTGGCGGGTTCGGCGATTTTTGGCACTGCTGACTACAGCGAGACGATCGCGTCTCTGCGTTCGGCCATCGACGATCGCCCCCCAGTGGGCCGCCAACCAGCATGAATGAGTTGCTGGGGCAGTTACGCAAGTGTCTCGGGCCTGAACATGTTCTCACCGACGCATCGTCGATGGCCCCTTATGTAACCGACTGGCGCCGCCGCTATCAGGCAAAACCACTCGCGGTCGTGCGCCCGGGCAGTACTGCCGAGGTGTCAGCACTGGTGCGTGCCTGTGCCAGCGCGCGCGTGGCCATGGTGCCGCAGGGTGGCAACACCGGTCTGTGTGGTGGTGCCACCGCCGATCGATCGGGTCATCAGGTGGTGGTGAGTCTCACCCGGATGAACCGCGTGCGCGCTGTCGATACCAAGAACGACACCATGACGGTGGAGGCTGGCTGCGTGCTGCACGATCTGCAGCAAGTCGCCGCCAGTTCCAATCGATTGTTTCCGCTCAGTCTGGCCTCTCAGGGTAGTTGTGTCATCGGAGGCAATCTATCGACCAATGCGGGGGGCACCGGCGTCCTGCGCTACGGCAACACCCGCGAACTGACTCTGGGGTTGGAGGTTGTGCTTGCCTCAGGTGAGGTTCTCGATGCCCTGCGCGGGCTGCGCAAGGACAACACCGGCTATGATTTGAAACACCTGTTCATCGGGGCCGAAGGCACCCTCGGCATCATCACCGCGGCAGTGCTGAAGTTGTTTCCGCTGCCCACTGCCCAATGCACGGCGATCGTGGCGTGTGATACGCCACAGCAGGCAGTAGACCTGCTTGAACTGGCGCGTGCCCGCGCTGGCGCCAGTCTGACCGCGTTTGAATTGTTCTCGGCGCTCTGTCTCGAGTTGGTACTCAAGCATTACCCAGGGTGCACGCCGCCCTTTGCCGGCGCGGGGATGCCCGTGGCAGCGGGGCGCGATTCGCATGCGTTGGCCAGCCTGCATCCGCAGTATGTGCTGCTCGAACTGTCTGACAGTTCGCCGCAGTCGGTGTTGCAAGGCCATATCGAGCAGATCCTTGCCGCTGCCCTCGAGGCCGGATTGATCCGCGACGCGGTCATCGCCGCCAGTGAGGCCCAGCGCGCGGCGCTGTGGGCCTTGCGCGAAAATGTATCCGAAGCGCAGGCCCATGAGGGCCGCAATATCAAGCATGACATCTCGGTGCCCACCTCTGCCATTGCCCGGTTCATCACGCAAACGGACGCCACGCTGGAGCGTGCCTTTCCGGGTGCGCGACGGGTTACCTTTGGGCACTTGGGTGATGGCAATTTGCATTACAACCTGGCTGCACCGATCGGGGTCGAACCTGCGCAGTTCGAGTCGCGTCTGGACGAAGTCAATGCGTTGGTGCACGACAGCGTCCTGCAGTTTGGCGGATCGATCAGTGCAGAGCATGGTATTGGACAACTCAAGCGTGATGAATTGCCGCGCTACAAATCAGCGATCGAACTGAGCACGATGCGCTCAATCAAGAGGGCACTGGACCCGCTCGGTCTGATGAATCCGGGCAAGTTGTTTGCCGACTGACGATCTGCGATCAGCTGAGTTTGATTCGTGGCCCGACAAGTTTTGGGCTGCCCGACAATTGAATGCAGCATGGGGTATGCGAAACGGCGCCCTGGCCCCCCGCTGTGGACAGCGGCAGGGACGCTGAGCTATAGTCACGCTGCTATTTCTTCCGGATTGTCATTTTCATGCTCTGTTGTGTTGAGACACGGGTAGGCGCGAATCGCTGGCGTTGGTGGCGCAGCTAGATTCCAGTCGCCCGCGCGGCGGGCGGTCGTCAGACCAGTCGCCCGCGCGGCGGGCGGTCGTCAGACCGCGCAGCGCACCCCGAAGCAGCATCTCAACATCCAGGCAGGGCACACCGTGAACGACACCGAGTTCGAGCAACTCGCCCAACAGGGCTATAACCGCATTCCCGTCGTGCTCACGGTGAGCGCCGACCTCGACACTCCCTTGTCGGTGTACTGCAAACTCGCGCGCCGGTCCGGGTCGTTCCTGCTCGAATCGGTGGTCGGCGGAGAACGACTGGCGCGCTATTCCTATATCGGCATCGGTTCGCGCATCGCACTGAAGGCATCGGGCAAGCACGTCACCGTGACTCAGGATGGCACGGTGATCGAGCACGGCGGCGATGCCGATCCGCTTGAGTTTGTTCGCGGATTTTTGCGCCGTTACAACATCGCGCCAATAGCCGGATTGCCACGCTTCCATGGCGGGCTGGTTGGGTATTTCGGTTATGACACGGTGCGCTGGATCGAGCCGCGGCTCGCCGCAGGCTGGCTCAAACCCGACAGCATCGGCTGTCCGGACATGTTGCTGTTGCTCTGCGAAGAACTGGCGGTGGTCGATAACCTGACCGGTCGCTTGCATCTGGTGGTGTACGCCGACCCCGGCCGTGTGGCGGCGTTACGCGATGCGCATCGCCGCCTCGACGAGCTGCTCGCCTTGCTGCGCAGTCCGTTGCAGATGCCAATTGAAACCAACCCGGCGCAGGGACCGGTGCACAGCAACTTTGCCGCCCAGAGGTTTGAGCGTGCGGTGGCGCGCGCCGTCGAATACATCGCGGCCGGTGATGCCATGCAGATTGTGCTGTCGCAACGCTTTACCCAGGCGTTTGCTGGCAGTGGCCTGTCCTTGTATCGGGCGATCCGGGCGATCAACCCGTCGCCTTACATGTTCTTTTTTGATTTTGGCGACTTCCATGTGGTCGGTGCGTCGCCCGAGATCCTGGTCCGCTCGGAGCGAGGCACGGTAACCGTGCGCCCATTGGCAGGCACCCGGGCGCGCGGTGCTGACGCCGCCACCGATGCTGCACTGGAGCGTGAACTGCTTGCTGACCCCAAGGAGCGGGCCGAACATGTGATGCTGCTCGATCTGGGACGCAACGATCTGGGCCGAGTGGCGGTGACCGGATCGGTCAAGGTCACTGAAGCGATGACTGTCGAGCGCTATTCCCATGTGATGCATATCGTGTCCAACGTCGAGTGTTCGCTCGCACCGGGCCTGGACTGGGTTGATGTATTTCGCGCGACCTTTCCGGCAGGCACCGTGAGCGGTGCACCCAAGGTGCATGCAATGGAAATCATTGACGAACTCGAACCCGAACGCCGCGGGGTATATGCCGGTGCGATTGGCTACATCGGATTTGACGGCACCATGGATCTGGCCATCGCGATCCGCACCGCAGTGCTGCGCGGCGGGCGTTTGCATGTGCAGGCCGGTGCCGGTGTGGTCGCTGATTCGCAGCCCGATGCCGAGGCTACCGAGACGCGCAACAAGGCACGCGCGATGCTGCGCGCAGCCGAAACCGTGATCTGGAGATAGTCGATGGTGCTGATGATCGACAACTATGATTCATTCACCTGGAATCTGGTCCAGTATCTGCGCGAGTTGGGCGCATCGACCCAGGTGGTACGCAACGATGCACTGACCCTGGATGAGATCGAGGCGCTCGCGCCGGCCCAGGTCGTGATTTCGCCCGGACCGTGCACGCCGGCCGAAGCGGGCATCAGTGTGGCCCTGATACAGGCGTTGCCGCTTGATCGGCCGTTGCTTGGCGTCTGCCTGGGGCACCAGAGCATAGGCGCTGCCTTTGGGGCGAAGATTGTGCGGGCGAATCGACCCATGCATGGCAAGACCTCGTCGGTCGAGCACGATGGCAAGGGCGTGTTTGCCGGAATACCGTCGCCATTCACGGTCAATCGCTATCACTCCCTTGTCATCGAGGAGGCCAGCCTTCCCGATTGTCTGCAGGTGAGCGCGCGGGCCGCGGACGGCGCGATCATGGGCGTGCGTCATCGTCACAGACCCATCGAGGGAGTGCAGTTTCATCCGGAGTCCGTATTGACCGAACATGGCCATCAGCTGCTCGGCAATTTTCTTGCGCTCAGCGCTAACACCTTGACCTAGGACAGCCACATGCCACCGATCACACCGCAGGAAGCACTTCAACGCGCGATCGAGCATCGCGAGATCTTCCATGATGAAATGCTTGATCTGATGCGCACCATCATGTCCGGGGAAATGAGCCCGGTCATGATTGCCGCGCTTACCGTCGGACTGCGAGTCAAAAAGGAGACCATCGGTGAGATCACGGCGGCCGCCCAGGTGATGCGCGAGCTGGCCACCAAGGTGAGCGTCACCGATCGGGCGCACCTGGTAGATGTCGTGGGCACGGGCGGTGATGGGTCGCATACCTTCAATATTTCAACGGCAGCGGCCTTTGTGACTGCCGCCGCCGGTGCGCGGGTGGCCAAGCATGGCGGGCGGGCAGTCTCGAGCAAATCGGGCAGTGCCGATGTGCTGGAGTCGCTCGGTGCGAACATCGTGTTGCCGGCCGATCGGGTGGGGCGCTGCATTGATGACATTGGTATCGGGTTCAT
This sequence comes from uncultured Pseudomonadota bacterium, assembly GCA_903921325.1. Lineage (GTDB taxonomy): Bacteria > Pseudomonadota > Gammaproteobacteria > Burkholderiales > SG8-39 > CAIXPL01. Next base: position 26,278 of record CAIXPL010000025.1, on the reverse strand, counting down.
GTTCGCCCCCAATCACCATGCCGCAATGAAGCATGCCGCACCGGTGCGAAAGGAACTCGGCGTGCGCACGATTTTCAACATTCTCGGCCCGCTCACCAACCCGGCGCTGGCCCCGAATCAATTGATCGGCGTGTTCCATCCCGATCTGGTGGGGATACTCGTGCGGGTTGCCCAGCGACTGGGCGCGCGCCATGCGATCACCGTGCACGGACGCGAGGGACTGGATGAAATCTCGATCAGCGGCGAGACCCTGATTGGTGAGCTGAAGGATGACCAGGTGTTGGAATATGCTGTCCATCCTGAGCAGTTCGGTCTGGCCGTGCATGACTCGCGCGCCCTGCGTGTGACCACGGTGGAGGAGTCGCGCGCCATGGTGCTGGCGGCGCTTGCCGACCAGCCGGGCGCGGCGCGCGACATCGTCGCCCTCAATGCCGGTGCGGCCATCTATGCCTCGGGTATTGCCGCTACGATGAGCGAGGGGGTCGAGCGCGCATTCGCGGCAATCCGCAGTGGTGCTGCTCGTGCGCGACTCGATACCTTCATCACCTACACCAGCCAGGCGGTGGCCCGATGAGCGATATTCTGGAACGCATTCTTGCCGTCAAGCGCGAGGAAATTGCCAGGGCAAGCGCGGTATTTGATTTGCCCACGGTGCGCGAGCAGGCCCGGCTTGCCGCACCACCGCGGGATTTTGTCGGTGCCTTGCGCGCGCGCATTGCGCTGGGGCAGGCCGCGGTGATTGCCGAGATCAAGAAGTCCAGCCCAAGCAAGGGCGTGCTGCGCGAGCCATTTGACGTTGCCGATATTGCACGTTCGTATGCAATGGGTGGCGCCGCCTGCCTGTCGGTTCTCACCGATGAGCAGTTCTTCCAGGGACGGCCAGAGTATCTTGCGCTCGCGCGCGACAGCGCGCCGATGCCTGCCTTGCGCAAGGATTTCATCATTGAGCCCTACCAGGTGTACCAGGCGCGCGCCTGGGGTGCCGACTGCATCCTGCTGATCGTCGCTGCGCTCGAAGATGCCCGCATGCGCGCCCTGGAGTCCCTTGCGCACGAGCTGGGTATGGCCGTACTGGTCGAAGTGCATGACCGCGCAGAGCTTGACCGCGCCCTTGCCCTGACCACGCCGCTCATCGGGGTCAATAACCGTGACCTGCGCAGTTTTCACACCACGATCCAGACCAGTATCGACCTTCGTGCCAGTTTGCCTGCCGAGCGTCTCGTGGTGAGTGAGAGCGGCATTCGTAGCCGTGACGATGTCGAGCGGTTGCGCGCCGCGGGTATCAATGCCTTTCTGGTCGGCGAAGCGTTCATGCGTGCCAGTGATCCCGGTTCACAGCTGCGCGCACTGTTCGATTGAGTCACGTGGCTCGCGCGCAACGAGGCAGTCGCCGGTGCCGCCAACTAATGCGCGCCTTCTCGCGCCAAAGCCTCTCATGGAAGTTGAACAAACTTAAATTAAGAGACTGTTTTATAAGGAAAAATGTTATTGTTGCGTTTGTGCAACAAAAAAAGCAAAAAAGCGGCATTTCTGCACATGAGGGATTGCTGATCGGGTCATCCACTGGGCAGAATGCGCTCGAGTCTCAAGGCATTGTCCTGAGAGGCGAGTGTGGTGTCAGGTGCAGGCGAACATGAGTTCGATGCCCGGCCGCTTGAATTCCAACGAGGAGAGATCGTTAATGAACAAGAAGCTTCTGGCAGTAGCCGTCGCTGGTGTGTTCGCTGCCCCCGCAGCGTTCGCCCAGTCCAGCAATGTGGTGCTGTATGGCCGTTTGAACGTGGGTGTTGACAACGCGAAGGCCACTGGTGCCACCAATGACGGTGCCACCAACTTTGACTACAAGTCGCGCATGCGTCAGTTCGATTCAGGCTCGCGCCTGGGCGTTCGTGGCACGGAAGACCTGGGCAACGGTCTGCGCGCTGTGTTCCAGATCGAAAGCGGCTTGAATGCCAACAACGGTCAGAACACCGCATTGGGTGGTCAGCAGAATTTCAGCACGGGCTACCTCGCGTCGCGTCCCTCCTGGGTTGGCCTCGAAGGCAGCTGGGGTTCGATCAAGGCCGGTAAGCAGGACGTGTACTGGGGCAACGGCACGATCAACCAGACTGGCCCGAACTATGTCAACGCCGACCTCCCCTGGGTGACCGGTGGTGCAGGGCGCGTGTCGGCTGGCGTGACCCGTCAGAACAATGTCGTGTCGTATCAGTCGCCCACCATGGCTGGCTTGAATGCTCAGTTGTCCTGGTCGCCTGACACCAATGCTGGCGGCAACACGGGCATTACCAGCGCCCCTGCGACAGCCGCAGTCCCCGGTGCAACGGTTTACAACAATGCGGAAAACGTCGCCGCCGGCAAGAACACCAATGCCCAGCTGCTCGGTTTGACCGTGCGCGGTGCCTGGGGACCATTGCAGACGCAATATGACTTTGTTGTCAAACACGGCACGACTGACCAAAGCGGCCTGGCAGCTGCTAACCTGAATCCGGCAACCTTTGCTAACAAGCTGGGTATCGGCTTCACCTACATGCCCGGTGGCATGATCAACGTCATCGGTACTGCAATTCACCTCAAGGACCAGGGCATTACGTCGGTCGCTGAGGCGCAGGCTGGCACGACGATGACCAACAACACGTCGGAAAACCTGAACCAGACCACTGTCGGCATCACCTGGGAACAACTGGTCGGTGGCAACATCCTCCTGTTGGCCCAAGTCGGTGAAATGCAGAAGGTCAAGGGATGCTCGGTTGGCAATCAGTCGAATATCTGCGACAACAGCGGCGCCAAGGGCTACATGGCCGGTGTTCGTTACAACCTGTCGAAGCGGTCGGCGATCTACACCGCGTTCAACCGCGTGAACAACGACAAGAACCAGTACGCCGACTACGCCGGTGGCGCCCAGAACGTGGGTCCCCTGGGAGCCACGAACAAGGGTTCACAGGTTCAGATCATCAGCGTGGGTATGCAACACAACTTCTGATCCCGCGCGGTCCTTGTGACCGCGTAAAATCCCCGGGTAGCAGGGCTCAGTCAGCCTGCCATCCGGAGTCAGATCAGATGACGGGCGACGCAAGTCGCCCGTTTTCATTGGTGCGCTCTTTCTTGCGGTTGCGCCTGACACAGGCATACTGTAGTGCAGTGAAGTTTCATCGCAAGTTGGTCACGACGAGTGAAGACATGCCTATGCCCCGATCATCCGCAGATGCCTTGATCAGCGAATTTGATCGTGCACTCAGAACGCTCACCGGGTCGGTGCGGGCGCGGCGAGCGTCGCCGGCAGTGAATTGGCCACCTGCGGCACTCAGCGGCCACGAGCGCCGGCAATCGGCCCGCCTGATGCGCGTCAACCATTGCGGTGAGGTTTGTGCGCAGGCACTGTATCAGGGGCAGGCACTGACCGCCCACAGTGCGCGCATTGCTCAGCCTTTGCGCAGTGCGGCCGATGAGGAGATCGATCATCTGGCCTGGAGCGCTCAGCGGGTGCATGAGCTGGGCGGGCGTACCAGTTACCTGAATCCCCTCTGGTATGGCGGGTCCTTGCTGCTGGGCTATCTGGCTGGCCGTGCCGGCGATCGCTGGAATCTTGCCTTCCTGCGCGAGACCGAGCGTCAGGTGGAAGCACACCTGGCATCGCATCTGCAACGCCTCAGTCCGCGTGATCTGCCGACGCGGGCGGTCGTCGAACAAATGCAGCAGGACGAGGCTGGTCACGCGGCCATGGCGGGGCGGTTGGGTGCTGCAACCATGCCTGGGTGGGTGCGCCGCCTGATGCAGACAGGGGCGCGGGTCATGACGTCATTGTCGTACTGGATTTAGGCCTCTTCGATGATTTCGTAGTCATGGGTGATATCGGCGGTCTTGCCGAGCATGATCGAGGCCGAGCAGTACTTATGGTGCGATAGCTTGATGGCGCTCTCGACCAGCGCCGGCTTGATGGCGCGGCCGCGAATCACAAAATGCATGTGAATTCGGGTGAATACCTTGGGGTCGGTCTCGGCCCGTTCGGCCTGAAGTTGCACATGGCCTCCTGTGACCTGTTGACCACTTTTCTTCAGTATCACCAGCACATCGTAAATGGTGCAGCCACCCGTACCGGCTAATACCGTTTCCATGGGCCGTGGCCCAAGATTGCGCCCGCCGCCCTCCGGTGCGCCGTCCATGACAAAGGCATGTCCACTTTCGGTCTCGGCCATGAAGGCCATGCCGTCCACCCATCTGACTGTGCATTCCATGATGTGCGCCACTCGATCCAAGGCAATCCCGGATGATACAAGACGCACCTGTGGCTGCTTGCGCAACGGACATACGCCGCTCGTCTTGGGGGGGGGGCGCATGATCGATCGGTGCAAGCCACGCCGAGAAGTGCGCACCCGTATACATGACTTGGAACGAACAGGTTGGCGAAAGCCCGACAAAAAAGTGCGATCGGTCATATTTGGTGGAAATTGAGAAGAATGTCTCAATTGCCGGAATGGGACTGAGGAATTAATCGACCAATCACGCATTTATCTTGCAACGCACAAAATATTTATGTAGTATCTGGGCTGTGGGAATGTTGCCTTGATCGTGCAGTTGGTCATGGCAACTCGGTTCCCGTCGATTGTCTCCTCCACCCTCCTCCTTTGGTGGATTCAACGCGGTCTGGTATCCAGACCGCGTTTTTTTTTTTGCTGTGCGCAACAGGCGCAATGCGCGTGATCGTTTGGTTGCCGTAAGCGACGCGGAACACAAGTGCGCTCAGGCCCGGATTTGCTTCCGCATGCTGCCTGCGAGGCCATCCCGCAGGCGATCAGTTAGCATAGGCAAATCCGGACATCCGTATAAGGAGCCCAGCGTGTCAGAATCGAAGCTCGCACCAGGGGAGGGCGAGCGCGCAAGGGCACTCGGCGTAAAGGCTGACTGGAAGCCACATGCTGCTGCGCCCAATACGCACCAGCGCGTGCTTGAACTGGTGCGCACCTACCTGAAAGACAAGCCCGGCGCACGCCTTTGTGATTTGCCCTGCGGCGCGGGCGCGTTATCGGCGCAACTCGCCGCGGGCGGACTCGACGTGATCGCGGTGGACATCGCGGCAGTGGAGCCGTTCAAATTCGAGCGCGAGCGCCGCCGCCTGCATGACTGCAACCGCGGTCTGCCGTTCGCCGACGCCGAACTGGATGCCGTAGTGAGCGTCGAGGGCATTGAGCATCTGGAGAATCCGACCGGCTTCCTGCGCGAGTGTGCTCGGGTGCTGCGCCCGGGTGGTCTGCTTTTTCTAACCACGCCCAACGTCGACAGCCTGCGTTCGCGAAAGTATGTGATCGGTCGAGGCTACCATCGCTTCTTCGGTCCTGAGGGCGAGAACGCCAGGGACGCCGGGCACGTGCATCCGATCGACATGATGTTCGTACGCTACGCCATCAAGGCGCTCGGACTCACATGGGTCGCAGCCGCTGTTAATCGCATCTCGGGCAAAACGTGGTACTCGGAATTGGTGCGACCGCTCTTGCAGCGCAAACTCCCGGTCTGGATGCGCGGCGAGGTGCCGTTCTACGGCGACGTGCTGATCTATGTGCTGCGACGGGATGTTTGAGCGGGTAGTAGTTGACGTCTGCCGCGACTGTGGTTATCATCCTGGGTTCTTCTCGCACGACCCTATCAATACCATGCCCGGGTGCTCATACCACAGGGGCGGAAAGACGACTCGATGAAAACCTTCTCAGCAAAACCGCATGAAGTCGTCCACGACTGGTTTGTCGTCGACGCGAGCGACAAGGTACTGGGCCGGCTCGCTGCCGAAATCGCCCGCCGCCTGCGTGGCAAACACAAGCCCGAATTCACCCGGCACGTGGATACCGGTGATTTCATTGTTGTCGTGAACGCGGGCAAGATCCGTGTCACCGGCAACAAGGCACAAGACAAGAAATACTATCGCCACAGCGGTTACCCGGGTGGCATCTATGAAACCAATTTTGCCAAGATGCAGGAGCGCTTCCCTGGTCGTGCTCTCGAAATCGCGGTAAAAGGCATGCTGCCCAAAGGACCTTTGGGCTACGCCATGCTGAAGAAGCTCAAGGTGTACGGTGGGGCGGAACATCCGCACACTGCACAGCAGCCCAAAGTGCTGGAGATCGTACAATGATTGGCGAATTTCATTACGGCACCGGCCGTCGCAAGACCTCGGTCGCCCGTGTTTTCATCAAACCGGGGCGTGGCCAGTTTCTGGTCAACGACAAGCCGGTTGACGAGTATTTTGGTCGCGAGACCGGTCGCATGGTGGTGCGTCAGCCTCTGGTTCTCACCAATCATCTCGCGACCTTCGATGTGAAGGTCAACGTTGATGGCGGCGGCGAATCAGGTCAGGCCGGCGCGGTTCGGCATGGGTTGACCCGCGCCCTGGTCGAATATGACGCCAGCCTGAAACCAGCGCTCTCGAATGCCGGGTTTGTTACCCGCGACGCACGTGCGGTGGAACGAAAGAAAGTGGGTCTGCACAAGGCGCGCAGGCGCAAGCAGTTCTCCAAGCGTTAATCGCCACGAGAAAAGCCGCCTGCAAGGCGGCTTTTTTTTGCTCATCGCATGCTTTGTGTGACGCATGCTTCATGGTCAGGAGATCAAGGTGAAAATCGGAATTGTTGGGGGCACCGGATACACCGGAGTAGAACTGCTGCGCTTGCTGGCCAGGCATCCCGAGGCGCACCTGCATGCGATCACCTCGCGCAAAGAGGCCGGCATGCGGGTTGATCAAATGTTCCCGTCGCTGCGAGGTCATGTCGACCTCGCCTTCAGCGATCCGGCCGATGCCGGGCTGGAGCAGTGCGATCTGGTGTTCTTTGCAACGCCCAATGGCGTCGCGATGGGCGAGGCGAGCGCGCTGGTCGAGCAGGGGGTGCGCATAATCGATCTGGCAGCCGACTTTCGCCTGCGCGATCCTGCGGTTTGGGAGCGCTGGTACAAGATGCCGCATGCGGCGCCCGCGCTGCTTGCCGAAGCCGTCTATGGCTTGCCCGAAGTGAATCGCAGCGCCATTGCCAAGGCACGTGTCGTGGCCAATCCAGGTTGCTACCCGACCGCCGTGCAGTTGGGCTTTCTGCCGCTGCTTGAAGCGGGCTGTGTCGATGCCGCCCATCTGATCGCGGATGCCGCATCAGGGGTGAGCGGCGCCGGTCGCAAGGCCGAGGTCCACACCCTGTTTGCCGAGGCTGCGGATAATTTTTCCGCCTATGGTGTGTCGGGTCATCGGCACTGGCCCGAGATCAGCCAGGGGCTCAATGCCGTGAGTGCGCATTCGGTCGGACTCGTCTTCGTGCCGCACCTGACGCCCATGATTCGCGGCATCCACGCCACGTTGTATGCCCGCATCACCCGTGAAACCGACTTTCAGCAATTGTTCGAAGACCGCTACCGCAGCGAGCCGTTTGTGGATGTTCTGCCGCGCGGCTCGCATCCCGACACCCGCTCGGTGCGCGGTGCCAATCTATGCCGGATGGCGCTGCATCGTCCGCAGGGCGGTGACACTCTGGTCGTACTGTCGGTCATCGACAATCTTGTCAAGGGCGCCGCCGGGCAGGCGGTGCAGAATATGAATATCATGTTCGGGTTGAACGAACGCCTGGGTCTGGAGCAGGTTGCTCTGGTGCCCTGAGAGGCACCGGCGCATACTGATCACGGCGCTTGAAAAGCGTCTGCCTTAGCCCCACCTGGGTCAGGTGGCGATCGACGCCGTTTGCCTGTGAGCGCCCTCTGCGGGGTACGTTGATCGGCTTTCGTCGCGGTGCAATAATCAGCAAATTGAGTCGCCTTGTGCGATTGACATCATCCAGGAGTGGCCATGAATGCAGTCGCCGAAATGCCGGCAGCGCTGATTTTCACTGACAGTGCGGCAGGTAAGGTCAAACAGCTCATCGTTGAGGAAGGTAACGACAACCTGAAGCTGCGGGTTTTTGTCACCGGCGGTGGCTGTTCCGGCTTTCAGTACGGATTTACGTTCGATGAAGAGCAAAACGAAGACGACACTGTGATGGACAAGAATGGTGTTCGCCTGCTCATCGATGCAATGAGCTTTCAGTATCTGGTTGGTGCGGAAATCGACTATAGCGAAGGGGTGGAGGGCGCGCAGTTCGTTATCCGCAATCCCAACGCTACCAGCACCTGCGGGTGCGGCTCGTCCTTCTCTGCGTGACCTCGATCCTGGTGGAGCGCTAAACCGGGTAGATTGCGCCGAGCACCCGCTCGCCACGAGCGCCGGTCACGGCAGGTAGATTGCCGCTGGCACCTTGCAAGGTGCAACGCGCCAGCCACGCGAAAGCAAACGCTTCAACGTGGTCAGGTGAGATGCCCAGCGCGGCCGTGGTGCGCACTGCGCAAGGCGCAAGCAGTTGCTCGATGCGCCGCACCAGGTCAAGGTTGTAGACACCACCACCGCACAGCAGAATCTCGTCCACCCCGCCCGCGGGACCGCAAACCTGCCGTACAGCCTGAGCGATGCTGCGCGCCGTGAGACTGGCCAACGTTGCCTGTCCATCGGCAACATCCAGAGCGGTCACCCCAGTGCGCTCAAGCCAGGCCCAGTTGAAGTCGTCGCGCCCGGTGCTCTTTGGTGGCGCACGGTTGAAGTAATCATCAGCCAGAAGTCGCGCCAGGCATGGCTCATCCACTCGCCCACGCGCAGCCAGCGCACCATCACGGTCGCAGTGCTCACCCAGGTGGCGACCAATCCACAGATCGAGCAAGCCGTTGCCCGGACCGGTATCAAAGCCAATCACCTTGCCGCTCGTCGGAAGATGGGTGAGGTTCGCGATGCCGCCGATATTCACAATCACACGCGCAATGCTGCGGTCGTGAAATAGGGCGCGATGAAAAGCCGGCACCAGAGGGGCCCCTTGCCCACCTGCTGCGATGTCACGGCTGCGAAAATCCGTGACCACGCAAATGCCGGTGGACTCCACCAGGTGCGCGGCATTGACCAGTTGCAGGCTGTAACCCTGCTCAGGCCGGTGGCGTACGGTTTGGCCATGGCAACCGAGCGCGCGGACATCCTTGGCGTGCACGCCGGTGCGCGATAGCAGTGCCAATGTCGCTTCGGCGTAGAGTTCGGCCAGGGTGAATGCCAGTCGCGCAGAGCGATGAAGTTCATCAATACCTGGTGCGGTCAATTCCGCAGCGGCGTGGCGGATCTCGGCCGGATAGGCGAGGAACTGGTGCCCGATCAGACGTGCCGGGGTTTGCGAAAAATCAACCAGCACCGCATCAACGCCATCAAGACTGGTGCCGGACATCAGCCCGGCATAGATCTCGGCGCGTGTGGCGCGAGTCAATCCAGTTGAGCGACTGAAGCGGTCTTCCCTTCCATCTGCGCAAACAGCGCACGCGCCTCAGTCTGGAGCTGAGCGATTTGTCGGGTAGACAGCTCCCGGTTGCGCGCCAGACTGGCGGTGGCCGGATTCATGTACACGCCATGATGACGAAACTCGTAGTGCACATGCGGCCCGGTCGACCAGCCCGTCATGCCGACAAAGCCAAGCACTTGTCCTTCGTTCACGCGCAACCCCGGGCGGGCGCTCGGACTGAATTGGCTCATATGCGCATAGAGGGTCGTGTAATCACTGGGATGACGCACCACCACGACATTGCCATAGCCCCCTTGCCAACCCACGAAATCAATCGTTCCATCGCCGGTCGCATGAATCGGCGTGCCCATGGGTACGGCGTAATCAATGCCTTTATGGGTCACCCATTGCTGGCCTGTCGGACCAACATGGGCGGCAAAGCCCGTGGTGATCTTCGCCCCGTCTACTGGCAGGCGATGAATGCCCGGTGTTGCCAAAACGCTACGACCTTGCGCGGTGTAATAACCGCGCGTACCGTCAAACCAGACGACCCGTTGGCTATTGCGACCCTGGGTTACTTCAGCCGCGAGCAGGCGACCCGGGCGGATCATTTCACCTTCATGCCAGAACGTTTCATACAAGGTGCTCACCTGGTCGCCACGGTGCAATCCCGATGACACCGCGAGCACGTCGCCGAAGGCTTGTGGCAACTGAGCAACGACGCTACCCGGAATGCCAGCATGCTCTGCATCGGCAGACAATCCGGAGCGGATCGTGACACTGGACGACACGGTATGGCGTTCCATTGGCAGCGGGCGCTCAGTGGCCACCCAGCGGACTTTCGCGCCCTCGGCGCGCACCAGCTTTGCCAGACGATCTTCGGCAGTAACGAATTCAATCTGCTGCAGCTCGCCGCTGCCATTGACCTGGGCGTGTACGGCGGTATCGGTGCGCAGCTTATGCATGATCCGCGCTGCCGTTGCATCGCCGAGCACCCGGTTGACCTCGACGCCGCGGACTTGAAGACGTGCAAGCAAGGAGGCAAAGGTGTCGCCGCGTCCCATGCGCTCTTCATACCAGTACATCGCTTCGGCGGGGTTTCCCAGGGTGGTTGCCTGAATCGACAGGGCCTGCTCAACTGCATGAGTCGTGACAAACCCTGCAGTGCCATCCACCGTGGCAATGGCACCGACGACCGAAGTCAGCGAAACGACAGCGACGGCGCCGACCAGCTTTTGCCGCGGGTTGAGTGAGCGTTGCGCGATCGCAGCGGCAAAATCGGTGGCATGGTCACTATAGCGACTCACCAGCGGAAAGACTCGCCGGCCCAAGTGGGACATCATCCGATGAACACCATTGCTCAACCAGCCAACCGAGCGCGAAACGGTCATTGCCAATGCCCCGGACAACCTCGCAGTTAGCGCTTCGAGGTGCCTGAATAGCGGAGCTACCTTAACGAGCGTGTGGATGATCGTTGCGGCCAGTCGCGATGCCAGCAACCAGGCGCCGAGGCGACCCCAGCGCGCGCCGCAAGCGCGTGCAAGCGCCCGGTAACGCAGCCGCAGCCCCGCCGTGGCGCGCATAAACCCGCTCCACAGCTCGGTGCAGATCGATAAGAGATTGATTTTCGGCATGTTTTTGATTGATAATCGAGTCAAAGTGTCACAAATATCGTAAGGTTTGTCAATGACAAGGTATCAGGCGCCAGGAACTATTCCTGTCAGCGAAGCCATGGCCATTATTCGCCGTGGCGCAGAAGAAGTTCTGGTCGAGTCCGAACTCGAGCAGCGCCTGGCCAGCGGCAAGGTCCTCAATGTCAAGCTCGGCATGGACCCGACAGCCCCCGACCTGCACCTCGGGCATACCGTGGTCATCAATAAACTTCGACACTTTCAGGAACTCGGCCATCACGTGCAGTTCCTGATTGGCGATTTCACCGGCATGATCGGCGACCCGACTGGCCGCAACGCGACCCGCCCTGCACTCACTCGCGAGCAGATTGCTGCCAACGCGCTCACCTATCGTGAGCAGGTGTTCAAGATCCTCGATCCTGAGCAGACTGAAATCCTGTTCAATTCGACCTGGTCCGAGCCACTCGGCGCCCAGGGCATGATCAAACTGGCGGCACAACACACGGTTTCGCAGATGCTGCAGCGCGACGATTTTTCGCGCCGCTTCCGCGCTGAACAGCCGATCGCCTTGCATGAGCTGCTCTACCCGATCATGCAGGGTTACGACTCGGTCGCCATGAAGGCCGACATCGAGCTGGGCGGCACCGACCAGAAGTTCAATCTGCTGGTCGGCCGTGAGTTGCAGAAGCATTACGGTCAGTCCCCGCAGTGCATCGTCACCCTGCCCATTCTCGAGGGTCTCGATGGCGTCAACAAGATGTCGAAGTCGCTGGGCAATTACGTCGGCATCAACGAAGAAGCGCAGTCCCAGTTCGGCAAACTGATGTCGATCTCCGACGACCTGATGTGGCGCTACATCGAATTGTTGTCCTTCGAATCCCTGGCGACTATCGCGCGCTGGCGCGAGGAAGTTGCCCAGGGACGTAATCCGCGCGACCTCAAGGCCGGGTTTGCCACCGAGATTGTGACCCGGTTCCATGGCGCACACGCTGCTCGCGAGGCCGAGGAGGCCTTCGTCCGGCGATTCCGTGCGGGCGAGATTCCCGCGGACATTCCGAACGTGTCGCTGACCGGCGGGCCGTTGTTGATCACGGCATTGCTCAAGCAGGCCGGGCTGGTGCCGAGCAGTGCCGAAGCGGTCCGCATGATCGAGCAGGGAGGTGTTCGTGTCGATGGCGAGCGCATCAGCGATCGTATGACGTCGATTGCCGCTGGCCTTACCGTGGTGGTGCAGGTCGGCAAGCGCCGCTTTGCCCGCGTGAGCGTCGCCTGACCTCACGCCGCACCCCGCCCCACGATTGCCGATGCTCACGCGGCTGCGTGCGCCACGGTTCATTGGCGCGAGTCCATTCCCCGCGTCGCCCAGCCGGTCATGCGCTTTTCCAGGGCCGCAAAGGCCACATACATCACCATCGCCATGGCGCTGATCACGATCAGGCCGGCGAACACCAGGCCCATACGCATCGAGGAGCCCGCCGACATCATCAGATAACCGATGCCCTTGTTGGCAGCCACAGTTTCAGACACCACTGAACCGACGAAGGCGAGCGTGATGGACACTTTCAGTGAAGCGAAAAAATAGGGCAGCGATCGTGGCAGGCCGACTTTGAGCAGCACATCGATCCGCTTCGCGCCCAGCGCGCGCAGCACGTCTTCCAACTCTGGTTCCAGGGTAGCAAGACCGGTGGCCACATTCACCACGATCGGAAAGAACGAAATCAGGAACGCAGTCAGAATGGCTGGTACCGTGCCGATTCCGAACCACACCACCAAAATCGGCACAAAGGCCGCTTTCGGAATCGAATTGAATCCGATCATCAGCGGATAGAGTGCGTTGTACATGAATCGCGATGAGCCGATGATGAAACCAAGCAGCAGGCCGACAACCACACCGATGCCAAATCCGGCCAGTGTGGTCCAGAAGGTCTGCCAGGCGTGGTCCGCGATCGGTCCGGCGAATTCGATCAACGATTTGACGATCGCAATCGGGCTCGGAAAAATGAACTCGGAGACGGCGAATCCAGTACAGACGCCCTGCCACACGATCAGGATCGCGATAAAGAACGCCCAGGGTGCCCAGGCGTCGTTGGTCGGTTTCTTCGTTGCCATTCAGCAAGACTCCAGACGGTGTTGCAATGAGCGCGGATCAGGCCTTGCGTATGCGGCCGATGTGCTCGCGCAGCTCAAGCACGATGTCAGTGAAACGCTCCTCGTAGGTGATCTCGAGATCGCGCGGACGGGGTAGTTCAATGGATTTGCGCACCAGGATGCGACCCGGTCGACGTGACATTACGTAGACCGTGTCGGCCAGAAAAGTCGCTTCGCGCAAGTCGTGGGTGACCAGAATGACCGTGAATCGCTTTTCCATCCACAGATCGCGCAATACACACCAGAGCTCTTCCCGGGTGAACGCGTCAAGTGCGCCGAAGGGCTCATCGAGCAGCAGCAGTTTGGGTTCGTGGATCAGTGCCCGGCAGATGGAAGCGCGTTGCTGCATGCCGCCGGAGAGCTGCCAGGGAAACTTGTCCTCGTTGCCCTCCAGACCGACGGTTTTCAGTAATCCGCGGGCGCGCGCCTCATACTCGGCGCGGTTCTGTTTCAGGTTGGAACGGTAGGGTTCGACAATCTCGAGGGGCAGCATGAGGTTGTCCATCGCGGTGCGCCACGGCAGCAGGGTGGGCGCCTGAAACGCCATCCCGACAATCTTGATCGGGCCGCTCACTTCGCGCCCGTCCACGATCACCGTCCCTTCGCTGGGCGGGCGCAGACCGGATACGAGTTTCATGAAGGTCGACTTGCCGCAGCCTGACGGCCCGACGACGGCGACAAATTCGCCCTCGCGTATGGTGAGGGAGACATCCTCGATCGCGTTGCCACCGGTGTCGTCATAGGCAAGATCAACCCGGTCGAAATCGACCAGGACCCGCGCGCTCGGCGCTTCGGCAGGCAAATCGGCAGCTTGCGACATTACGGTATCTCTTCCCTATGCATGGCATGGCGCGGCGAATGCGAGCGTCCCTACGCACACAGTCCGCCTGGCCCTTATCTCCAAACGCAAGAAACCTGCCACCGTGATCGGTCCCATGCCTGGGTGCCTGTCAGTGCGGGCTGTTCTGCGCGTCTCGCTTGCTCTCAACTGCCCTGCTGACATGCATCCAGCGGGACAGATGTATCATTTTGGGGCGGCTGCATTATAACGGTGCATTCCGGGGTGCGCGGAATCAACGCCGACTGAGCGTCGCATTGCCATTTGACCTGACAGTCCGGCATGAACCGTGCTTCCTTTGAGAACCAATCCGCAGTGATCCCATCCATCCACGACGCGAGCCACTGATGCCGTCATCCGCCGAGCCGATTCCAGCCGCCCGAGTTCAATTTCTGCTCGACGGGGCGGTCGTGGCCCTGGACGCAGTCGCGCCGGATCGCACCGTGCTCCAGGTGCTGCGTGAGGACCTGGGTCGGGTTGGCACCAAAGAGGGCTGCGCCGAGGGCGATTGTGGTGCGTGCACGGTGGTGATGGTCGAGGCGACCGCGCAGGGCGAGCTGTTGCAAAAGTCGGTGAATGCCTGCATTCAGTTTGCCGCGACGCTCGATGGCAAGGCGCTGGTCACCGTCGAGAGTCTCACCGCGTGCGCCCGCAGCGATAGCCCGGGTCTCGCGCTCACTGATCGCAAGTCAGCGTTGCACCCGGTGCAACAGGCCATGGTTGACTGCCATGGATCGCAGTGCGGATTCTGCACGCCTGGATTTGTCATGTCGCTGTTTGCGCTGTACCGCAATTGCGCCGCCCCCAGCCATGCACAGATCAACGACGCTCTGGCGGGCAATCTATGCCGCTGCACTGGTTACCGGCCGATTATCGACGCGGCACGTGCGATGTATGCGCTGGGTCAGGATGGACCGCCCGCGACGAGCCACTGGTTATTGCCCAGCGCCGCAAGCGCCCCGTCACTACGCGACGCGGCAAGCCAGCCGGTCGCCGAGCAGTTGGCGGCACTGCAACGCACAGAGGCAGTTGTGTTCGAGGGCGGTGGCCGACGCTTTTTCCGGCCACGTACGCTTGACGAACTGGCGCAACTGCGCTTCAACCATCCGGACGCTCGTCTGCTCGCCGGTGGAACCGATGTCGGCCTTTGGGTCACCAAGCAGCACCGCGACCTGGGTGATCTTATTTACCTGGGTGCCGTCGAGGGCCTCGATGAGATTGTGCTCTCCGCCAACGGGCTGCGCATAGGCGCGGCCGCCACCCTGGAAGCCGCACGCCCGGCACTCAATGATGTGCATCCCGAACTGGGCGAGCTGTACCGGCGATTTGCTTCGCTGCCGGTGCGCAATGCCGGCACCTTGGTTGGAAATCTGGCAAACGGGTCGCCAATCGGTGACTCGATGCCGGCGCTGATTGCCCTCGGTGCGGAGTTGACTTTGCGCCAGGGGGTCAGCACCCGGGTGGTCGCGCTCGAGTCGTTTTATCTGGGTTATATGAAAAACGCGATGCAGCGTGGCGAATTCATCCAATCGGTGTGGATACCGCGCCCGGCGTCCGGCGTCCGGTTTTCAGCCTACAAGATATCCAAGCGCTTCGACCAGGACATCTCGGCGGTGAGCGCGGGTTTTGCAATCAGCCTGCATGAGGGCATCGTGAGCGAGGCGCGCCTGGCATTCGGCGGCATGGATGCGATCGCGCGTCGCGCGCCTGCGGCTGAGCAGGCCTTGCTGGGGGCCCCATTCGACACCCGCGCAATCGAGGCCGCGGTCAATGCATTGGCGCTCGATTTCAAACCGATCGATGACATGCGTGCAAGCGCTCGTTATCGCATGGCGGTGGCGCAGAATCTGTTGCGCAAATGTCTGATCGAAACCGCGCAGGAAGTTCATCTGCGTTTGTCCGAAATGGATGCGAGACTGGCCCAATGAACAATGCGGACTGCACCAGCCCGGTCGATTGCAATGTGGTCGGCGAGTCGATTACCCATGACAGCGCCCATTTGCATGTTACCGGCGAGGCGCGCTATACCGATGACATACCCGAGTTGCGCGGTACGGTGCACGCCGCCCTGGGCTTATCCAGCCAGGCCCATGCGCGGATTGTGACGCGCGATCTGGCGGCGGTACGCGCGGCCCCAGGGGTCGTCGCAGTGTTCACCGCCGCCGATGTTCCAGGTGTCAACGACTGCGCCCCGGTCATTCATGACGATCCGATCCTGGCTGAAGGCAGCGTGCAATACGTCGGGCAACCAATTTTCATGGTGGTCGCGACGACTGTCGATCAAGCGCGGCGCGCGGTGCGCCTGGCGAAAACCGAATACCAGCCTTTGCCTGCCCTGCTCGACTATGACGCGGCGATCGCGGCCGAGTCCTTCATTCTTCCCGGCGTCACCTTGGCGCGTGGCGCCTGCGCCGATGCACTGGCCGATGCGCCATTGCGACTGAGCGGGCGCATCGGCATCGGTGGTCAGGAGCAGTTCTACCTGGAAGGGCAGATCGCCTACGCGGTGCCGCGTGAAGACGGCACCATGCTGGTCTACAGTTCGACACAGCATCCGACCGAAGGTCAGACCAAGATCGCGGCGGCACTGGGTGTGAGCGCCAATGCGGTGGTGGTCGAGTGCCGTCGCATGGGCGGCGGATTTGGCGGCAAGGAGTCGCAGGCCACACTGCCCGCGTGCGCCGCCGCAGTCGCCGCGCTGCATCTGGCGCGGCCGGTCAAATTGCGCTATGACCGCGACGATGATTTCTTGATCACCGGCAAGCGGCATGATTTTCGGGCTGACTATTCGGTGGGCTACGACGCCGAAGGCCATCTGCTGGGTGTCGACCTGACCCTTGCATCGCGTTGTGGTTTTTCGGTGGACTTGTCGCGTGCGGTGAATGATCGCGCCGTGCTGCACGCCGATAACGCCTATTTCCTGCCGGCCGTGCGAGTGAGCTCGCTGCGCCTGAAGACACATATGCAATCGGCCACCGCCTTTCGCGGTTTTGGCGGTCCGCAGGGAATGCTTGCAATCGAAGCGGTGATCGACGACGTCGCACGCGCCCTCGCACTCGACCCGCTTGAGGTGAGGCGGCGTAATTTCTATGGTACGGGCGAGCGCGCCGTCACCCACTATGGCCAAACCGTTGAGGATTTCATCCTTCCGGATCTGGTCGACGAGCTGGCTGATTTCTCGGATTACGCATCGCGACGGTTGCAGATCCGCGAGTGGAACCGCAGCAGCGCATGGACCAAACGGGGCATCGCGCTCACGCCATTGAAGTTTGGTATCGCCTTCACAGCAAGTTTCATGAATCAGGGTTCGGCGCTGATCAATGTATACACCGACGGCAGCGTATCGGTGAATCATGGCGGCACGGAAATGGGGCAGGGCTTGTACACCAAGGTGGCGCAGGTCGTGGCCGAGGTGTTCAAGATCGATGTGTCGCATATTCGTGTAGCAGCCACGAACACTGGCAAAGTTCCAAACACGTCACCTACCGCGGCCTCCAGCGGCACCGATATCAATGCTCACGCGGCGCAGATTGCCGCGCTTACCTTGCGCGAACGGCTGGCCGGGGTGGCCGCGCAGTCATTTGGCGTCGACAGTGCCGCCGTGCAATTGGTGGCTGGCGAACTACGCGCGGCTGGACGCAGCATGAGTTTTGCAGAGGCTGCCCGGCTCGCCCATATGAATCGGGTACCGCTGTCGGCAACCGGGTTTTATCGCACTCCGAAGATTGGTTACGACCCGGAGACGCTGATCGGCAGGCCCTTTCACTATTTCTCCTACGGTGC
Source organism: uncultured Pseudomonadota bacterium (assembly GCA_903921325.1). Lineage (GTDB taxonomy): Bacteria > Pseudomonadota > Gammaproteobacteria > Burkholderiales > SG8-39 > CAIXPL01. The sequence goes on along the minus strand of CAIXPL010000025.1, from coordinate 8,570 downwards.
GGCAGTATCCGAGGTCGCGGTCGACGTGCTGACCGGGGAGTCGCGGCTGCTGCGGGTCGATGCATTGCATGACGTGGGGCACTCGATCAATCCGGCCATCGATCGCGGGCAGGTCGAAGGTGGGTTTGTGCAGGGACTGGGTTGGCTTACCACCGAAGAGCTGGTCTGGGATCGTTCGGGGCGCTTGCGCACCCATGCGCCGTCGACGTACAAGATTCCGGTGGCCAGCGACGTGCCCGAACATTTCGACGTTCGCTTGTATGAGCGCGGGCGCAATATCGAGGACACGGTACACCGCTCGAAGGCGGTCGGCGAGCCGCCGCTGATGCTGCCGATCTCGGCGTTTCTTGCCATCAAGGATGCCATCTCGGCGGTGGCTGACTACCGCCTCGCAGTCAGCCTCGACGCCCCCGCGACGGCCGAGCGCATTCTGGCGGCGATTGATGTGCAGCGCGCAGGGACGGTTTAATCTGCCGATGGGAATGCACGCACCGATCACTGCATCAGCCATTAACCCGCGGACGGAGTTCGTTCCCGCTGCGGCGGCGGTGAGCGGTCCTATGGATCACTGGCTGACAATTCTGGCGAGGCAGCTTGAACCGTGTGTGATTCTGGCCGTGGTGCATGCCGAAGGTTCTACCCCGCGCGAGACCGGCGCCCGCATGGTCGTGAGCGCCCACGCTGCGTTCGGCACGATCGGCGGCGGGCAACTGGAATGGAAAGCGGTTCAACTTGCTCGCGAATTACTTCATCGAACGTCCGATCAGCCGCTGATCGAGCGTGTCGCGTTAGGCCCCTCCCTCGGCCAATGTTGCGGCGGCGCCGTTACCCTGGTGCTGGAACGTATTGATTGGCCGCAGCCGGGCTGGGTGCAGCAGGCCTGTGACCGGTATCTCGCTGGCGACTCGTTCTGGCTGCGCTGCGACCTTGACCGACGGGAGGAGGGGCGGCAGTTTCAGCCTTCTCTGAGCAATCTGGGCGAACGCGTCGCGACCGGTCTGGTGGTGGTGAAGGGGACGCGCTTGTTCGTGGAAAAAATCGTGCAACCGGGATTTGATATCGCCGTGTTTGGAGCCGGTCATGTCGGTCGCGCCCTGGTCGCGGCGCTTGCATTATTGCCGTGCCGGTTGAGTTGGATCGATGAGCGCCCGGATATATTCCCCGACTCGCTGCCCGCTAACGTACGGGCCATTGAGGCAGCGAGTCCGCTCGATTGGGTCGATCACATTGCGCCCGGCGGATTTGTGCTGGTACTTACCCATAGTCACTCTCTCGACCAGGCGTTGTGCGAAAAATTGCTACGCCGCGACGACCTCGCCTATACCGGATTGATTGGCTCGGCCACCAAACGAGCAACTTTCCAGCGGCGTCTGACGCAACGCGGCCTCGATACCTCCCATTTCGCACGGCTGACATGTCCCATTGGCGTTGATGGCATCGAAGGCAAGGAGCCCGCTGTCATTGCCGCGGCAGTGGTCGCGCAGATTTTGCAAGTGCGCGAGCGCCTTGCGCAAGTGCTGCCTGGCGCGGCAAGGTGTGATGCTGCCATGGCTGAACCGGACCGCGCCCAAACGGCATGGGTACTATGAACCGGACCGCGAACCACCCTCAGGCCACCTTGCTGTTGCGCCATGCGTCCATGGTGGCCACCATGGACGGCACGGACCGCGAACTGCGCGATGCATCAGTTCTCATTCGTGGTCAGACCATTGCGGCCATCGGCCCCGCCGCCGAACTCGCCATCGACGCAGATCAGGTCCTTGATTGCCGCGATTGCGTGGTACTGCCGGGGCTGATCAACACCCATCATCATTTTTTCCAGACACTCACCCGTGCGGTGCCGGCCGGGCAGAATGCCGAACTGTTCGATTGGTTGATGCTGCACTACCCGATCTGGCAGGCGCTCACCCCTGAAATGATTCGCGTATCGGCAACCACTGCCATGGCCGAGCTGTTGCTAAGTGGTTGCACTACTGCCGCCGATCACCTGTATCTGTACCCCAATGGCAGCACCCTGGATGACACCATTGAGGTCGCTGTCGAGATCGGTTTGCGTTTCCACGCAACGCGCGGCTCAATGAGCGTTGGACAATCATCGGGTGGTTTGCCACCCGATGCCTTGTGCGAGCAGGAAGATGCAGTGCTGCGTGACTGTGAGCGCTTGATCGATACCTGGCACGATGGCGCCGATCAGGCCATGGTGCGCATCGCGCTGGCGCCCTGTTCGCCCTTCTCGGTGAGCGAAGGTTTGATGCGCGACACTCGTCGCCTTGCGCGCGATCGCCGGGTGAGGTTGCACACCCATCTGGCAGAAAACCAGCGCGATGTGGACTACACCCGCGAGCGTTTCAACTGTACCCCGGCGCAATACTGTGAACGCCTCGAGTGGCTGGGTGATGATGTGTGGCATGCACACTGCGTGAAGCTGGACAGCGCGGGTATCGCCGCATTTGCTGCCAGCGGCACCGGCGTGGCGCATTGTCCCAGCTCCAATATGCGTCTGGCATCAGGCATTGCGCCGATTCGCGCCATGCTGGATGCGGGTGTGCCAGTGTCCATTGCCGTTGATGGCAGCGCCTCCAACGATGGCAGTCATCTGCTAGCCGAGGTACGCCAGGCCTTGTTGCTGTCACGCGTCGGTGGCAACCCGGCCGCACTGTCGGCTCGCGAAGCGCTGCAGTGCGCAACCCGTGGTGGGGCGCGAGTGCTCGGTCGCAGCGATGTCGGCGTGCTTGCGCCCGGGATGGCGGCTGATCTGGCCGTGTTTGATTTGAATGGCGTGGGTTTTGCCGGTGCCGGTCACGATCCCCTGGGCGCATTGGTTTTTTGTGCACCGGCCCAGGCCCGCCATTGCGTGGTCAATGGCCGCGTCGTCGTCCGAGAGGGCGAGCTCCAGACGCTTGATCTACCCGCGCACCTGGCACGCCACCGCGCACTTGCACGCAACCTGGTCGGTACCGACCTGCTTCGAGGCAATGCATGATGAGCGCAACGACCGCGCCCGTGGCGCTCGCAACCACCCAACCTGCCGCGGCCGCAGACACCCAGCCCACCGTGTTGGCAACTACCCCGTCCGCGGCGCCTGTGGTGGAAGTGCTGTCCGCTGAAAAAGTCTTCCCTAATGGCACGCGGGCGCTTGAACCCATTGATCTGACCGTCGGCCAGGGCGAGTTTATTACCCTGCTCGGTCCCTCGGGATGTGGCAAATCCACCCTGCTCAAAATGGTGGCGCATCTGATCGAGCCCAGTGAGGGCCGTCTGCGCTGGTGGCGTGGTGGCCATGAGTCGGTTGGTCAGCCGGGGCGCAAGCTGGTGTTCGTGTTTCAGGATGCCACCCTCATGCCCTGGGCCAATGTGGCCACCAATGTTCGGTTGCCACTTGACCTCGCGCGCGTGCCCAGAGTGCAGTCCGACCCTCGGGTCGATCAGGCGCTGGGCACGGTGGGATTGGGTCAGTTTGGTCGCCACTTCCCGCGCCAGCTCTCGGGCGGCATGCAGATGCGGGCGTCCATTGCGCGCGCCTTGGTCGATCAGCCCGATTTATTGCTGATGGATGAACCGTTTGGCGCACTCGATGAGATCACCCGCAATCGCCTTGATGCCGATCTGTTGCGCCTCTGGTGGGAGCGCAAGCTCACAATTTTATTCGTCACTCACAGCATCTATGAAGCGGTGTTTTTGTCCACGCGGGTCATTGTGATGGCCGCCCGGCCCGGGCGCATTTTGCGCGAAGTGGTAATTGACGAGCCGCATCCTCGCGACGACAGTTTTCGTGTCTCTCAGGCATTCGCCGGCTATGCGCGGCAGTTGCAGCAGCTGCTGATTGAGGCAAGCGATGGTCGCCCGGGCGATGACAGCAACGCCACGCACGAGTCGGCATCGCCGATGGTCAACCGTACCCACTGACCCGGCAGCACTAATGGCAGCGCAGACGCCCTTACTCTACAACCCGGCATTTGTCCGGATTCTCTCGCCACTGCTTGTTGGCGTCGCCTTGCTGCTCACCTGGGAAGGTCTGGTGCGGTTCTATGAGGTGCCCAAGTATCTGGTGCCATCGCCTTCGTTGATTGCACTCACATTGGTCGAGGATTGGCGCCTGTTGTTCTCCGCTCTTTTGATCACCCTGAAAGTCACTTTTCTCGCTTTCTTTCTGGCCGCTGTGATTGGCACGCTGGTGGCATTCATTTTCGTGCAAAGTCGCTGGATCGAACGGGCTTTTTTCCCTTACGCCGTGCTGTTGCAGGTGACGCCCGTGGTGGCGATTGCGCCCTTGATCATCATTTGGGTCAAGGACCCGCTGCCCGCCCTGGTCATATGCGCAACCATTGTGGCCATCTTCCCGATCATCTCCAATACCACCTTGGGCCTGCGCTCGGTCAACCCCGGATTGTTGAACCTGTTTCGCATGAACAAGGCGAGTCGCTGGCAGGAGTTGATACGACTGAGGGTGCCAACCGCATTGCCCTACTTTTTTGGCGGCCTGCGCATATCGAGCGGACTGGCGCTCATCGGTGCAGTCGTTGCCGAGTTTGTCGCCGGAACTGGGGGCACCGCGGCCGGACTGGCCTACCAGATCCTTCAGGCGGGTTTTCAGATCAACATTCCACGGCTGTTCGCTGCGCTGATGTTGATCACCGTGGCCGGCGTGGCGCTGTTTCTGTTGATGGTGCTGTTGTCAAAATGGGCGCTCGGTCAGTGGCATGAAAGTGAACTGAAGGCTGAAACATGAACGTGACTGGAACGACTGACGCGCGGCGCGCGCCGGACTCCGCGGTGCGTACTGGGTTGACTGCATGGGGTGCATCAGTGGTGTTGGTGGCTCTGATCGCCCTGCTCGGCTTGCCGCCGAGGGCGCATGCCCAAGCGCCGACTCGCATGGTGTTTGGCACCAACTGGTACGCCCAGGCCGAACATGGCGGTTTTTACCAGGCGCTTGCCGAGGGGCTTTATCGCAAGGCCGGACTCGATGTCGACATCAGCATGGGCGGGGCGCAGATCAACGGATTGCAGTTGCTGCTCGCCGGACGCATCGATCTGTTCATGGGCTATGACATCCAGGTATTGCAGGCACGTGAACAGGGGCTGCCCCTGGTCACCGTTGCGGCCGCGTTCCAGAAGGACCCCTCGGTCATCATTGCGCATCCGGATATTCACCGCCTGGCCGATCTGAAGGGGCGACCGATCTATATTGGTGCTGCAAGCAACACCACATTCTGGCCCTGGCTGCGATCTGCTTATGCATTTACCGACGAGCAGAAGCGGCCCTATGCATTTTCCGTGCAGCCGTTTTTGGTCGACAAGAGATCGGCCACTCAGGGCTATGTCACCTCTGAGCCTTATTCGGTGGCCAAGGGTGGCGTCACTCCAAGCATTTTTCTGCTTGCCGATCTGGGCTATCCGCCCTATGCGCAGACCATTGTGGTTACGCAGGCCTACCTGCAACAGCATGCCGATGCGATTCGGCGCTTTGTTGAGGCCACCGCGCAGGGATATAAACAATTTCTCGTTCAGCCTGAGCCTGGCAATCAGCTCATTCGCAAGGCCAATCCGCAAATGGAGGAAGGGTTGCTCCGATTCGGCCTTGAGCGGATGCGTGAATATGGTCTGGTGACCGGCGGTGATGCGGTCAAAGGGGGCATCATGACCATGACTGACGAACGCTGGCAACGCACTCGCGATTTCATGGTGGAAGCCGGACTTCTCAAAGCCACGACCAAGCATCGTGATGCCTATACGCTGGATGTCGTGCACCAGGTCAAGGTATTGCCGTGATGTCACCACCTACCGCTTCCACGGGAGTCTGAGCCATGTTGGTTACACAGCAGAAAGCGCTGCGCCGATTCTGGTATGCAACGGTGCGGGTCGATACGTTGCGCGCTGGTCCGGCTCCGTTCACCCTGTTGGGCGAGCCCATCGTACTTTGGCTCGACGCGGCAGGTGAACCGGCAGCGGCGCAGGATCGCTGCTGTCATCGCACCGCCCGCTTGTCCAAGGGTTGGGTGACCGCGGGCGATATTGTTTGTGGCTATCACGGCTGGACTTATGACCGGACCGGGCGCTGCGTGGCCATTCCACAGGCCCCTGATCGCGCGATCCCGGCCGGTGCTTGCATCCGGTCTTATCACTGCATTGCGCGTTATGGCTACGCCTGGGTCGCGCTTGAAGAACCACTGCGACCCATTCCAGAATTCAGCGAAGATGCCGACCCCGGCTATCGCCGCATCTACCAGTTCTACGAGTCATGGAAAACCAGCTCGCTGCGACTGATGGAAAATTCCTTCGATAATTCCCACTTCAGTTTTGTGCATAGGGCCAACTTCGGTCAGTTTGGTCAACCAACGCCGTCGAAGTATGAAATCAGGGCAACCGATTGGGGCTTCGAGGCCGAAACCATTGTGCCGATTAACAATCCACCGCAGGCTTATCGGGTGACCGGCACCACCGATGCGCAGACCGAGCGGCATCTGTTCAACCGCTGGTATCTGCCGTTCGTGCGCCGATTCGGTTGCCACTATCCGAGCGGACGGCATCACATCATCTACAACTGTGCCACTCCGGTCGATGACGGATCGCTGCAGCTGGTGCAGTGGCTGTATCGTAATGACACCGAAGCGGATTGCTCGACCGCCGAGCTGATTGCCTGGGACGAAGGCATTGTGCGCGAGGACCGCGAGATCCTTGAGGCCACCGATCCGGACGCCTGCATTGACACCAGTCGGCGGGTCGAGTTTCACATGGAGTCTGACCGCCCTGGACTCATGATGCGACATCAATTGATGGCTATGCTCGCTGAGCAGGGCGAGGCCGAAGTTCACAGATAATTCGATCGCCGCTCGGCGATTGGTAGCGTGGGGGAGAGGAACTGATGGAAGCGTATTTGCTTGATTGGGCCAGCCTGCTGGTGCGGTGGTTGCATTTGATTACTGGCATAGCCTGGATCGGGACGTCGTTGTATTTCGTCTGGCTCGACAATCACCTTGAAGTACCGAAGCCGCCCAAAAAAGGCGTGGCGGGCGAGATCTGGTCAGTGCACGGCGGCGGGTTCTACAACAAGCACAAATATCTGGTCGCACCCGACGTGCTTCCTGAGAAGCTGCACTGGTTCAAATGGGAAGCTTACTGGACATTCTTCAGCGGCTTCACCTTGCTGATCATCACCTACTACGCACGTGCCCAGGCGATGCTGATCGACCCTGCGGTGGCGGACATTTCACCCTCGACGGCGATCGCAATTTCAATTGGCCTGCTGATCCTGGGCCAGGTGGTCTACGAGGGATTGTGCCGCTCGCCCCTCGGCAAGCATGATGCCCTGCTTGGGCTTGTCGGGTTCCTGCTGTTGGTGCTGGTGACCGCGGCGCTGAGCCATGTATTCAGTGCGCGCGGCGTGTACATCCAGATCGGTGCCATGCTGGGCACGATCATGGTGGCGAGCGTTGCGATGGTCATCATTCCAGGGCAGCGCAAGATGGTCGATGCGATGATGCGGGGCGAGGTGCCTGACCCTGAATTCGGCTTGCGTGGAAAGCAGCGCAGCATGCATAACAACTACATCACGCTGCCGGTCCTCTTCATCATGATCAGCGGACATTACCCGATGACATGGGGGCATGAGTATGCGTGGGCGGTGCTCGCTCTGGTGTTCATCGCCGGGGCGTTCATTCGCCATTTTTTCAATCTGCGTCACACAGGCAGAACGGTACTGGGCTGGCCGATGGCCGGCATTCTCATCCTGGCCATCGTGGCAGTGTGGATTGCTCCGAAGCAAGTCTCAGGCGGGGGTGAACTGGTACGCTTCTCTCAGGTGAATCAGATCGTATTCACCCGCTGCTTAGGTTGCCATTCGACCACACCAATGCAGCCCGGATTTGCACAACCACCGCTCGGTGTGGTGCTTGATAGTCCACTACGAATCGCGCAACTAACCGAACGCATCAAGCAGCAGGTCGTGGTGTCGCGCGCAATGCCTCCAGGTAACCTGACTGGCATCACCGACGAGGAGCGGGCAATCATCGGTCGCTGGATCGCGCAAGGGGCCCCGCTCCAGTAGAGCCCCCACCGGCAAGCGCACTCAGGACGCCGCAGCGCCGCGCCCCAGTCACCGCGCTGTGACGTACCGGGCTGATCGTGCGTTGCACACGGTGAGCGTTTGCGCGTGGCATTGAATTTATTTGCCATGTGACGCTTCACATTGTCGTAATAGGGGGCTATACTTCGCCCCCCGCTCAACGAGTGGGGCGCGTCACCTCCCCGAGATCAAAAAATATTTGTATCAAAGGGGTTGACGGCGCGGAAGAGCCAGCTATAATGGTCGGCTCACTGCAAGCAAAGCAACACGCCGCTTGCAACGTTCTTTAAAAATTAAACAGCCAACAGGTGTGGGCGCTTCGGGTAGTTATGGTTTTACCCAAGGTGCTCAGACCTAAGAAGTAAACCCTGTCGTGTCGCAAGATACTTCGGTATTGAGCGGTACACAGATTTTGGGTTTTTGCACAGCAGTTGCCCGAGCAATCGGGTGACAGATCACAGTGATTAAACTGAAGAGTTTGATCCTGGCTCAGATTGAACGCTGG
>CAIXPL010000024.1 GCA_903921325.1 uncultured Pseudomonadota bacterium | reverse complement strand
GTGCTACGCAGCGATCAATGACTGTCCAGATTGCCCTGGAATTGGTGTCCAGTTTGCCGTGGAATCACTGTCCAGTTTCGCGTGGAATCGGTGTCCAGTTTGGCTTGGAATACGCACGCAGGGGCAAGGGAATCGCGCTCGGGCACAACGTTGCCTTGTGCTCAGCGACAAATGCCGCCAGTTCGAGATCCGTATTCACCATGAATCTTCAGAATAGAGTCGATCCCTGGGGTCAGCTAAAGTCGGTGCCCATGCGCGGATCGCTCATGGGTAACCGGGGCATACTCCACAATGGGTCGCGCCAGATTGTTCGGCCATGGGCGGGGAAGTCCTGGGTTACCTGCGCACTCCAGTTCAACGACATCCATCGAACGATATTTGCTGAAGGTTCGTATTCCGAACTGTTCTTTCTCGACGAGGCAACGGCATTCGCAGCAGGACATCGTCCGTGCAACCACTGCCGAAAGTCCAGGTATGCGGAATTCAAGACAGCTTGGGTGCGAGGCAACCGTTCGGATGCGGCCGAGGGAAACATGCTGGTTACCGAGATCGACAAAGTGCTCCATACCGAGCGGGCAATTCCCGGGGGTGGAAAGGTAAAGTTCCACGCGCTTGTTAACACACTCCCATCTGGCACTATGTTTGAGTACGAAGGTGCGGCTTATCTTGTCTGGATGGCGGCGGCACATCGCTGGTCGTTCGAAGGATACATACCGTCGTCACTTCAGCTTAATCATGAGACAGTAAATGTCCTTACACCGGCCTCAATTGTTCGAATGTTTGAAAGCGGGTTTACCCCGAGCGTACACGCATCAGTTGCTCATGCTTAGACGATTCGGGATTGTCAGAGCTTCCGTTCTCTGCGCCCGATCGGAATAGCACTGCCTTGTGCCCGGCGTGCAAGAGGTGCTGCATATTCCCGATCGGTATATCCTGTGCGGAGCGCTGGATCGCAATTGGCGTGGCCCAAGTACGAATACTTGCGCATTTGCCACCGATAGGTAGCGATAGATATTGAACGATCGCAGGACGAGAAAAGCGTTGCCAACGATAGGTACCGATAGATACCGACCGATCCTGAAGGGGTAGATGCAACAGGCTGTCGATAGTCCGCGATACGTACCGATAGATGCTGAATGCTAAATTTGGGTATCAGATGCAAATGACGGTAGATTTGACGGTAGAAATGCTACTCACTGAAAAAAGTTCTATACGTGACAAGGGTTTAGAAGCGCCGTTGATGATCGAGTGGGAATAAAAGAAATGGTGTTGCACCGTTCAATGACGCGCTGCAAATCGACTGTTTAGAACGTTAGATCAAAGACTTAGCGATAAAATTGTGTATTGGTGTGTCCAAAAAGCACTCCATATCGTGCAAGCGGGGCAAACTGAATATTCATTGACCTGTGGGGCAGGCGTTGCGGTGATGGACGGCATATGTCGTTCGGTTCGTGGCCCGGTTGAATTTATATCGGAAATGGTATATATTGGTGGCATGATAGATCAAGACAGGCTGCTGATTTGGGTCGGAGGAAGCAAACGAGACCTGATGGCGCTTCCTCTCGATGTGCGGAAGTTCTTTGGTCACGCCCTCGACTTCGCTCAGCGGGGCGACCAGCACGGTGCGGCAAAGCCGCTCAAGGGCTTCGGCGGTGCCGGCGTCCTTGAGATCGTCGAGGACGATGTCGGCGGTACGTACCGAGCCGTCTACACGGTGAAGTTCGCGGAAGCGGTGTTCGTCCTGCACTGCTTCCAGAAGAAGAGCAAGAGCGGGATCGCCACTCCGAAAGAGGACATGGACATCATTCGCGCCAGGCTGAAGGTAGCCGAGGCGCTGGCAAAGGAGCTACGACATGGCAAAGCGCATGATTGAAGGCATCGAGATCGAAACCGGCTCGGGTAACGTCTTCGCCGACCTCGGCCTAGCCGACGCAGAGAAGCTCAAGATCAAGTCCGGCCTAGTGATCGAGATCACCCGCGCCGTGCGTCGTCTCGGCTTGACCCAAGAAGAGGCTGGCCGGCGCATGGGCATCCCGCAACCGAAGGTGTCGGGAATGATGCGTGGCGACTTCGCCAACCTCTCCGAACGCAAGCTCATGGAGTGCCTGAATCGTCTCGGCTACGACATCGAAATCAAGGTGCGGCCGACCGCCGAGCCGATCGGTCATCTGACGCTCGCGATCGCTTGATTTGATGCTCATGACCAGGACATGAACCATATCGACCTAGAGCTGTTCGCAGCACTGGTCGCGTTTGGCTGGTACGTCCTGGCATGCAGGCCCTGGGGGATCGGTCACGACCAAGCAGCGGCGGCCGGCCTTGCCGGTGCGTTGCTCGGTGGTGCTGCGCACCTATTGGGCAACTGGATCAATCGCGCCAACGACCGCTTCAAAGCCGCAGAGGAGCAAGCCGGCCAAATCGAAAAGCTCAAGACCATGATCGCAGCCGAGTTGGTCGATGTGGCGTGCGGCCTGATGAGCGCCAAGCAGATTGTCGATGCAGCCATCATCAGCGCGCGAGCTGGCAGCCAGGTGTCGGAGGCATTGGACATGAGCCCTTAGCCGACAGCACGCGGAGGTGCCTACGCCCGCCGTGGCGCAGACTCAAGTTGACGATCAAGCGGGCGGCGACAGTCTCGGTAGGAGTGAAAGTGGTTCCACATCATGACCATGGCATTATTCATGGCATCGGATACCGGCGTCATCCGTAAGTAACTGTCAATGAAGACATTTTTTAGGTTGTTTACAATTGAGTGGGAATAGGCGGTCTTTCGAGAATAATCGGCGTCTATAACAGACTACCGGAAGGCACCCGAGAAACAAGTTTCTACCGCCCACTGCGGTCATCAAGCGCGTCGCGTCTAGTGTTCGGCAGCGCACAGAGTGCAGCCGCCTTTGCAGACTAAGCTTTTGGACTATAGGGCTTCTGTCCACGGTCGAGCATCTCCACGGCGTCCCGCGTGACTGCAACATCGCCGCGTGGCCGGTGCAGTGGTTCCTCGCTGCAATCGCTTTGATGGCTATGGTTGCGGTGATGATGCTGCGGTCCAGGTCGGGCATTGACGTGTCCACCATCCTCGGGTTTCTTTGGGTTCGGATCGCCATGGCTTACCACGTTGCCTTCTGTGCACGCATCAATCCTGTAGCCTATGCGTCTGCTCTCCTTTCGATTGTTGGCGAAGGGGTCTTCATTTGTCAGGGTGTGATTAGACGCAGACTCACCACCCAGTGGGTTCCAGGCCCGAGGACCGCGGCAGGTAGCGCTCTCATCGTCTTCGCTCTGGCCCAGTACCCAATCCGGTCGGCCCTCGGCGGCCATACCTGTCCCGAGACGCCGACGTCCAGCCTGACCTTGTCCTCATTGTTGCCGGCTTGGGTGGCATCGGCCTTGTGGCGACCTTCGGTCGGCAGTAGCGGACGTTGAGCGCATGATCACACGCAGACAGTTTGTCGCTTCGTCGCCGTGGCTGGTGGCCGGTCCGCTGGCGCTGTCCGGCTGTTCCCAGGAGCCGTCCGTGGACAGCTACGAAGCAGTCGCCGGGCGCACCTGGCAGCAGGGTGCATTGACCGGTCTCAACGGCGCCGCGCTCGGTCGGGAATTGGTTCGCTGCGCCACGCTGGCCCCGTCCAGCCACAACACACAGTGCTGGAAGTTCGCGCTCGACGGCAGTGGCCGGTCGATCGGCATCCTGCCCGACCTAGCGCGTCGATGCCCTGCGGTGGACCCGGACGAGCATCACCTCTTTGTTTCGCTCGGCTGCGCCACCGAAAACCTGATCCAGGCCGCGCACGCCCACGGACTCAAGGGCGAAGCGCATTTCGACGCAGCCGGCAATGCCGTGCGCGTGATGCTCGAGCCCACCCGAGCGCAGGCCACGCCCTTGTTCACGGCCATCCCAATGCGCCAATGCACACGCGGTGACTACGACGGCAAACCGTTGGCCAGCGAAGAACGAGCGCTGTTGCAGCGCGCAGGAAGTTCGGACACCGTGCGCCTGCTGCTGCTGACGGAGCGCCCGGCGATGGAGCAGACGTTGGACTACGTGATTCAAGGCAACACGGCGCAGTTGGCCGACGCTGCCTTCGTCAAGGAGCTGAAGGCTTGGATCCGCTTCAATGGCGCCGACGCGGTGCGCATGCGCGACGGGCTCTACAGCGTGACCACGGGCAACCCGAACATCCCGTCATGGATCGGCGATCTGGCCTTTCGCTGGCTTCTGACCGCGAAGGGCGAGAACGACAAATGCGCGCGGCAGGTGCGCAGTTCCGCTGGGATCGCGGTCTTTGTCGGCCAGACTGCGGACAAGGCGCATTGGGTGGAAGTGGGGCGCTGCTACGAGCGCTTCGCGCTGCAGGCCACCGCTTTGGGCATACGCAATGCCTTCCTGAACCAGCCGGTCGAAGTGGCTGCGCTGCGACCACCCTTTGCTGACGCACTGGGCCTGAGCGGCCAGCGGCCGGACCTCGTCGTGCGATTCGGTCGTGGCCCGGCAATGCCGCGCTCGCTGCGGCGGCCGGTCGATGCCGTGCTGGTGTGAGCGACCATGGTCGAACCAAAGGAACTGCAATGAGCCTGCTGCTGTGGCTGGGGACCGTTCTGGGTGCGCTGGTGGTCATAGCGATCGGATTGCGCGCCCTCGGTGGTGCCCAATGGGCCGAGATGATCCGCACCCACACTACCCAGCTCGAATCGGGCAGCGTCGACCCCCGGGGTCGGCTACCGTCACCCGCGCGCTTCGACCCGCGGGAAATTGAGGGCTTGCCGGCGCCAGTGCGGCGCTACTTCCGCGCGGTGCTGGCCGACGGACAGCCGATCATCACCGCGACCGCCATCGAGATGAAGGGCACGATGAACATGTCAACCACCGCCGAGCAATGGAAGCCCTTCACATCGAGTCAGCGGGTGGTCACCCGCAAGCCGGGCTTCCTGTGGGACGCCGAGGTGGTCATGTTTCCTGGCCTACCCGCGCATGTGGAGGACAGCTACATCGCCGGCCACGGCAGGCTGATCGCCAAGTTGTTCGGCTTGTTCACCGTGGCCGACTCGCATGGTGAAGGCGAGATCGCTCGCGGCGAGTTCATGCGCTACTTTGCGGAAAGCCCATGGTATCCCACCGCCCTGCTGCCCAGCCAGGGCGTGCGGTGGGAAGCGGAGGACGACGCTTCCGCTCGCGCCACCATCGTCGATTGCCCGATCACCTTGACCTTGCTGTTCCGGTTCAACGACGCCGGCTTGATTGCCTCGGTGCACGCCGAATCGCGCGGCGCAGGCGTGGGCAAGGACGGGGTCATGGTGATGCTGCCCTGGGACTGCGCCTTGTCGGACTACCAGCCGCAAGGCGGCATGCAGATCCCGATGACCGGTGAAGCCGCCTGGGTGCGGCCTGAAGGCCGCAAGGTCTACTTCGTCGGGCACGTCAAGAAACTGAGCTACGAGTTCCTGCCATGACGCTGCGGGCGCGGCCCCAGCGCGCACCGCACCGCGCTCCTCAACACCACAATGACGCACTTTTACGTCACCGCTAACACCTGGAGATTGTTCGCGAAAATGAGCGCGTAGTCTTGTTTTGCGACCACCACGAAACCGCGCGGGAGCTCGCGTTACATCTCGGCCGCCGCTTGCGCGACGAGTTGCCGATGAAAGGCGCTCAGCAAAGCGCCGTGCCACCACGTCAGTGAGAGTTCGCGCGCGAAAGCCGATCAGCATGCGCGGGACGGTCTGCGCCTGCCCAGGGCAGTTCGCCAGTGCAACGAGCAATGCGGGTAGCCCGGCCACAAGCCGGCGTCGCTTCGCGAGTTGGGGGTGTGTGTGCCAACTCGGCAGAACGGCGGCAAAAAGCGGAACTCATGGTGAACAGACCTTCTCAGTCACTTGTTCAAACTTCTCGTCATCTACTATCCACACGCACGACTGTTCTTTGCTGAGCTTGCCAGTGACGGTGTAATAGCGGCCCTCGACCGGTTTGAAGTCGACCGTGCCCTCGACAGAAAAAAAAGTGCCCGCTGCGCGCGCAGCGAGCTCGTGAATGGGAGCGCCGGTCTGATGAGTGCCAATGATGCGCACTTTCGCGGGAACGGCCTTAATTTTGCGACTACTGAGCCTTACGGTGATGGCAAACCCTTGGTTAAAACTTGCTTTGCGCGTAGCGGTCAGGGAGTCTGCCAAAGGCTGGCCATCGAGCGCTAACGCGGAAAACAAAGTCGCGCGACTTCTCGAGTCAGGCAAGCCGGAGTCGGACAGGACTGCGGTCGGTCCCGCGTAGCCATCGGGCACTGGCGGCGGGATGGTTGCACATCCAGCGAGCAGTGCAAACATGGGCGCAAGAATCGATCGGCGTTGCATTTGCAAGAGCTCCGAGTCTGCGAGATTGACCTGCATACTAGGCAGGGGCAAGAAGGCAGTCAAGGCATTCTCCTTGAATGCAGCGGTCGATCGGGTGAGATTCGTCGCGCGGCCGCGGGCGTCAGCGCCGGCAAGTCGCACACGGTGTACTGACCTGTCAATCACGCATTGGCCAAGGAGTGGCCGGCAAAGCCAAAAAGAAACCAGCCCTCAGGGTCCCGCCTTCACCGGAAAAGTCGCGGAGTCAATAATTAACGATCGTTTAGTTTTTATTGCATTAAGGACTAATGCAGGGCAAAATTCAACGATCGTTTATCTTTTTCGGGGACTCTATGGCAAACAGGGAAGTTGGTATCTCCTCTGTCGTCGAGCTTGGAGAGATTCTTCGGGCTGTTCGCAAGGAATCTGGACTGACGCAACGCG
This sequence comes from uncultured Pseudomonadota bacterium, assembly GCA_903921325.1. GTDB lineage: Bacteria > Pseudomonadota > Gammaproteobacteria > Burkholderiales > SG8-39 > CAIXPL01. The sequence goes on along the minus strand of CAIXPL010000024.1, from coordinate 157,022 downwards.
ATGCCGCTGCGCTATGCAACGTCAGTTTGCCATTTCTCAATGCTCTGGAGCAAGGGAAGCCGACAGCGCAGATCGGAAAAGTTCTGTCCGTCTGCAGCCGGTTCGGTATTGACGTCAGGCTGAGATTGCCGGTTGAAACGACATGAGTGCTTTGATTGTCTCGGCCAACGGGATCCCGGTCGGAACCATTGAAATCGAAAATGGGCGGTGGAAGTTCGGCTACTCGGCTGAGTGGAAGGATTACGCGCTTTCGCCCAATTTTCCGATCGCCACCCGAAAATTCGAAGACACTGCGGATGCCAAGTCGGTTGAGTGGTTCTTCGAGAACCTGTTGCCCGAAGGCCGACTGCGAGACCTGATCGCCTTTCGGGACAGAATCGACCCCCGAGACACGTGGGCACTTTTGATTCGACACGGACAGGACACTGCGGGGGCTCTTTCGCTGATCCCCGAAGGGTTCGATGCGGCGACAGGGGAAATTCTGGTTCCACTCGCGAGAGAGGCGCTACAGGAAAAGATTGAGGAATCCAGGGCGCGCAATCTCCCTCTGATGGCGTCATGGGATGAAATCCGCATGTCTCTTGCAGGTGCCCAGGAAAAACTTGGGCTGCGCATCGACGCCAGCGGCGCGATGTTTCTGCCCGAAGGTTCGGCGCCATCGACCCATATCGTCAAGCCAGAGAACGCCAGCGCAGATTTCCCTCACTGTCCGGCCAACGAATTTTTCTGCATGCGTCTTGCCCATGAGCTGAAGGTTCCGGTACCTACGGTTGGGTTACTGCATCTCCCCGAGCCACTTTATGTCATCGAACGGTTTGACCGGGCGCCATTGGATAAGAGCCCGGAGAAGACGGCTGGCAGGGCATTCGGGCGGCTTCATCAGATCGACCTGTGCCAGGCGTTGGGTGTGGCACCTTCAAAAAAATACGAGAGCGAGGGCGGCCTGGGTTTGCATCACTTGTTTGGCGTTCTTCGAGGCACGTTCATCGATCGCCCAATCGTGGCTGCCAATGCAGTTGTCCAGTGGGTTGCCTTCAATTATTTGATCGGCAACCTGGATGCTCACGCCAAGAACATTGCTTTCCTGATGCGGGGGCAGAAAGCGGCGGTCGCTCCGTTCTACGACATGCTTTGCGTAGAGGCGTATCTGCCAAGGCAGACCATGTCCATGGCCATCGCCGGGGAGAACAAGCCCGGCTGGGTGGAGGGGCCGCACTGGGATGCGATGGCCTATGAGGCCGGTGTAGCGCCAAGGCTGGTTCGCGGCGTCTTGTCGCGGATGAGCGCTGACCTGGCGGAAGCCATCTCCAAAATCATCGGAGACGAACGGCTTTTGCCGGTCGAGCGAGATTTTCTGAGTGAAAAAGTGCTGCCCGTCATTGAGAAGCGACGAGGGTTTGTCGCCGATGCGATCAAGTCTCGACAATCGACGATTGGAGAACTGCTAACCAGGAAGGAATTCGACCCGTCGGTTGCGGAACGTCTGACCAAGCTGTGCTGATTCCGCGCGACTGCTATACATCGCGCAGCAAATCCTCAACCAGACGACGCACGATCGGCAATGCCGGTGGCTCGCTGCGGCCGGCCAATGTCACGATGGCGAATCGCGCCGTCAAATCCAGGGCCGGTTTCAGGGGAAGTTCGGCAAGGTCGGTACCCGCCGCACGGATCGCGATGAGCACCGTGTCGGTGTGCCGCGTCAGCTCGACCAGGCTCGGAATCTCTTCACACTGCAGCGTGACGCAGTGAGCGGGGTGAGCTTGCGGGCCGTAACGCTCGACCAGCACGCGCGCCACTTCGTCGCTCAGGGGCGTCGAGGCAATGGGATAGGCACGCACCTGCGCGAACGTCACGCCGCCTCGCGTGCGGGTGAGCGGGTGACCAGGCCGGCACAGGAACGAACCGTGCATCTCATGGCTCTGGGCCACCTGCAAATCGGGGGCCGGTGCCAGGAAGCGTGCATCGACTACCAGGGCGTCGACCGAGCGCTCGCGCAGGCTGCGTTCAAGCATGTCCGTACGGCCGCGCGAGATTTCCAGGCGCAATTGGGGATGCCGGGTCGCCATGTGCATCAAAAGCGGGGTCATCAGCATCGCACCCGGCCCGGAACCCAGACCGATGCGCAGAGCGCCGCCGGCACCATGCGCCATGCGCGTGCCGCTTTCGCGCAGCTCATCGGCTGATTCCACAATGTGCCGCGCCCGTTCGACGAATTCACGGCCAAATGGCGTGACCTCGCTGTGTCGGCCAATGCGATCGAACAAGGCGTGACCCAGTTCGTTCTCCAGTGCGCGGATGCTGCGGCTCAAGGCAGGCTGTGTCAGGAACAGGGCTTCGGCCGATTTGCTGAACGAACCAGTGCGGGCCAATGAGAGCAGGTGCCGTAACTGCACAAGGGTCACGCTCGCCTCCAATCCATAATATTTATTCATGATAATGCATATAACAATGCATTGGACTTTGCATTAACGCGACTCTACATTGGGGATGGCGCGCTGCCGGCCACCCACTAGACACTCCCTGGAGTTGCGATGATGAGAATCCTGAATGCCGCCGCCCTGGCGGCTGGATTGCTGCTCTGCGCTGGATCGGCTCTCGCGCAGAACGGGCCGAGCAAGCCGGTTGGCCTGATCGTTCCCTACCCTGCGGGCGGACCGTCCGATGCCATTGCGCGCATCTTCAACGTTCCACTTGCCAAGGAACTGGGGCAACAGGTCCTGGTGGAAAACCTGGGTGGTGTCAGCGGCGCACGCGCCGCCCAAAAGGTGCTGGCGGCACCTGCCGATGGGCAGCTCATCTTCCAGGGGTCACCCAACGAAGTCATCCTTGCACCACTGGCCAATGCCGCGGTGAAACTCCGGGCAGAGGATTTCCGGCTGGTTCACCCGGTGGCCGATGCCGTGATGGTGTTCCTCACCCGCAAGGACCTGCCGGTCAGCACGGTGGATGACCTGATTGCATTGGCGCGCAATTCGGCCGACAAACCCTTGAGCTACGGCAGTGTCGGCGTCGGCTCGCTCTACCATCTGATCCTGGAGAGCGTGCAGTCGGAAACTGGCGTCACCTTGACGCATGTGCCTTACAAGGGCAACGCACCCTTGCTGCAGGACCTGGCCGGCGGTCAGGTCGATTTCGCGGTGCTGGTCTACAGCGCCGCGATGGGCGCGTTCGCGGAGCAAGGGCGCCTGAAAGTCCTTGCCCAGTTGGGCGCGCAGCGCTCCGATTTGCTGCCCAATGTGCCGACCGTCGCCGAGGGGCAAGTGCTGAAAAACCTTTCCTACACGATCTGGACCGGGTTCATGGTGCCCAGAAGCACGCCCGAGGATGTGGTGATCCGCCTGCATGCAGCGATCGGCAAAACATTGCACGATCCGTCGGTGCGTGCGCAACTGGCTGCGCAAACCCAGCGTCCGTCCGCACCGATGAGCCTGGCTGAATCGGCGAAGTTCTTCGAGACGGAGACCGCGCGCTATCGCGCCATTGCCAAACAGATCAATCTGCAGCCGCAGTGATCCGGCCATGACTGATCCGGCCATGAATACTGTGTTGCGCGCGTTGCAGGCACATGCCGCTGAATTCATCGCGGTGCGCCGCGATATCCACCGCCATCCTGAGCTTGCATTCGAAGAACGGCGCACCGCCGCTCTGGTCGCTGACCGTCTTGAGAGCTGGGGCTACGCGGTCGAGCGCCACATCGGTGGCACCGGTGTCGTGGGCACGCTGGTGCGCGGCAAGGGCAGCCGACGGCTTGGCTTGCGGGCTGACATGGATGCGCTACCCATTGACGAGGCGAGCGGCGCCGAATGGTCAAGCCGCCATCAGGGCGTGATGCACGCCTGCGGCCATGATGGCCACACCGCCATGCTGCTGGCGGCGGCGCGGCACCTGGCCGAACAGGGCGACTTCGACGGTACCTTGCACCTGATTTTTCAGCCGGCAGAGGAGGGCGGCGGCGGCGCACTGCGCATGATGGCCGACGGTCTGTTCGAGCGCTACCCGTGCGACGCCATTTTCGCGATGCACAACATGCCCGGCATCGCGCAGGGCCATCTGGTGCTGCGCGATGGCCCGACGATGGCCTCATCTGACTACGCCACGGTCACCTTGACGGGCATCGGCGGCCACGGCGCGATGCCGCACCTGGCCGCCGATCCAATCGTGGCGGCAGCCAGCATCGTGATGGCCCTGCAGACGATTGTCGCCCGCAATGTCGATCCGCTGCAGGCGGCGGTGGTGACGGTCGGCGCGCTGCATTCCGGCAAGGCCAACAATGTGATTCCGGCGACCGCCACGCTTGAACTCAGCGTTCGCGCGCTGGATCGGGCGGTGCGCGTGGGCCTGGAGCGCCGCATCAAGGCACTGGTGGCGGCGCAGGCCGACAGCCTGGGTGTCAAGGCGCAGATTGACTGGCGAGCCGGCTACTCGGTGCTGGTCAACACCGCGGCCGAAACACAGTTCGCGCGCGAGGTGGCGCTCGAACTCGTTGGTGCGGAATGCGTCACCTTGCAGGGACTGCCCCTCACCGGCAGCGAGGACTTCGCATTCATGCTGGAGCGGGTGCCCGGAAGCTACCTCCTGATTGGCAATGGCGCAGCTGCACCAGGCGACCCGGCGGGCGCGGCCGGCGCCTGCATGGTGCACAACCCGGGATACGATTTCAACGACCGCAACATCGCCGTCGGCAGCGCGTTCTGGGTGTTGCTGGCGCAACGCTTCCTGACCCGGCCGCAGGAAGTGGCGAACGCATAGCGTATCGCTTCACGCAGGAGATTCCCCATGAAAGTCATCGTGCTCGGCGCCGGCCTTCTTGGTGTCACCTCGGCTTATTTCCTGCGCCAGTTGGGTCATGAGGTGAGCGTGATCGACCGACAGGCCTCGCCGGCTGCCGAAACCAGCTTCGCCAATGGTGGGCAAATCTCGGTGAGTCATGCCGAACCCTGGGCCAATCCAGGAGCGCCGCTGAAGGTGCTGAAGTGGCTCGGAAAAGAGGATGCGCCACTGCTGTTCCGCGTCCGCGCCGACATGCGGCAATGGCTCTGGGGACTGCAGTTCCTGCGCGAATGCTCCCCGGCGCGCACGCGACACAATATCGCGCAGATCGTCCGTCTGGGCACCTACAGCCGCGACATGCTGCAGCAATTGCGTCGTGACGTGGGCATCACCTATGACGAACGTACGCAGGGCATTCTGCATTTCTATACGAGCGAAAAGGAATTCGCCGCCGCCGCGGCACCGGCGGCGCAAATGCGCGCCCTGGGCTGCGATCGGCGCGTGATCTCGGCTGACGAGGCGGTGCGGATCGAACCCGCGCTGCGCCATATCCGGCCGCAACTGGCAGGCGCCACCTACACCGCCGAGGACGAGTCTGGTGATGCGAACCGGTTCGCGCGCGAACTGGTCCGATGCTGCGAAGCCGATGGCGTGCGCTTTCTGATGAGCCATACCGTCACCGCGCTGCGTGCTGCCGGCGGGGCCATTGACCATGTGGAGGCTACCGACAGCGATGGACGCTTTCAGCGCCTGCGCGCCGATGCCTACGTTCTGGCGCTGGGCAGCCTGTCGCCGATTTACGCGCGGCCGCTGGGTATTTCATTGCCGATCTATCCGGCCAAAGGATATTCGGTGACCATGCCGGTCAAGGATGCCTCGATGGCGCACCAGGTGTCCCTTACCGATGACGAGTACAAATTGGTGTTCTCGCGACTGGGCGACCGCCTGCGCATCGCCGGCACGGCGGAATTGAACGGCTATGACCGCGACCTCAACCGCGTGCGTTGCGAGGCCATTGTGAAACGTGTCGAGGACTTGTTTCCGGGGGCAGGTGAGGGTGCGCAGGCGCAGTTCTGGACCGGATTGCGCCCCGCGACGCCAAGTAATGTGCCCATCATCGGCCGCAGCCGCTTGCCCAACCTGTTTCTGAACACCGGCCATGGAACCCTGGGCTGGACGCATTCCTGCGGTTCGGGCAAGAGCATTGCGCGCATCGTGAGCGGGCTCAAGCCCGAGGTCGATTTCGCCTTTGTCGGCCACTAGGCGCGCAGTCGCATCCGCGGGCTTGAACAGCCATCGCGGGGTAGTCAACGCGCGCGACTTCTCTCACCATCAGTCCGTCAGCATCGTTGCCTGTTCCAGCCATAATAGCTATTATGGCCAGTATGAAAACCATAACTGCCCTGGACGCCAAGAATCGGTTTGGCGAAGTGATGGAAGCCGCGCAGCGGCAACCGGTAAGCATTACCCGGAATGGTCGTCCCTCTGTGGTCGTGATTTCGGCTGAGAGCTATGCCCGTCGGCAGAACGTCGCGCGCGAGCGGATGCGTCAGGCGATGCAGCGCGCCGGCGAACACGCGGCCGCACAAGGATTGAACGAGGATGCGCTAGCCAAGCTGCTCGCGGATGAAAGTTGAACGCCTCGTCGTAGACAGCAACGTCTGGATCGCCGCGCTGCTCTCGCCCACCGGTACCTCACGCCAGTTTGTGGATGCTGTTCTGGATCACGGTATCGACATACTGATGTCGGAATCAACGTACGCTGAACTGGTGTCGCGTCTGGATCGACCCAAGTTCGATCGCTACCGCGAGCCGCAAGCCTGGAACCTTTTCCTGTCCGAACTGGTGGAATTGGCGCTCTGGCATGAAGATACCGGAACAGCGCTCGGCGTCTCCCGTGATGTTGATGACGACAAGTTTCTGGCACTTGCAGTGACGGGCCAGGCTGATGCGATCGTCAGTGGTGACGGTGACCTGCTCTCACTCGTTCACTACGAAGGCATTCCAATCCTCACGCCTGCGCGCTGTCTGCAATGGCTGCGCGAGCCCGACGTTTGAGCGATCATGGGGAGGAACGTTGCTGTCCGCCGGGCGCGGTCTTTACCGCGCGAAACGTGCTTCAGGCCGCGCAGGTCGCTCTATTTCGACAAAACAACGTGCATCGCATGCGACGAGGGTACGTGCTCGGTGCATGTGAAGCCAAGCGCGGTGAGATCGATACCTGCCAGCAGGGCTTCGCCCTGACCCAGCAGTGCAGGTGATAGCGCGAGGTGCAATTCGTCCACCAGCCCTGCCTGCAGGTATTGACGAACCGTGTGCACCCCTCCGCCGATGCGCACGTCACGACCGCCAGCGGCTTGCTTCGCCGCCGTGAGGGCGGCTTCAATGCCATCGGTGATGAAGTGAAATGTCGTACCCCCCTTCATCACGATGGGCTCTCGTGCATGGTGTGTGAGCACGAAGACCGGCACGTGATACGGCGGTTCGTCGCCCCACCAACCCTTCCACGACCCATCAGGCCACGGCCCGCGAATGGGACCGAACATATTGCGCCCAAGTATCCACGCACCGACATTGACGAAACCGCGTGCGGCGAAGTCATCGTCGACGCCCGTCTCCCCGCCGCCCTGTCCATGCATTTGCTGAAAGGTACGGGTCGGAAATACCCACTGCATCAGCATCGGGCCACCGACGCCCAACGGGTGCTCGAGGCTTTGCCCGGGACCCGCGCTGAAACCATCAATGGACATTCCGAAACTGGCTACCTTGACCTTCGACATGGTGTGTCTTCCCTTGTGTGCTGTTCGTAGGCATTGTGCCTACTTGGCCACGCACGTTCCAGCATTGCAGCTGCGCAAACAAGTGTCGCCGTAACGCACTGATTAAACGGATCAACCATCGCGCAACCAGTTCTCGACCTTCAGTGACAACACGCGCGAGAAGTGGCGCGCGTTGTTGGTGACCAAGACGACATCGATCGCCTTGGCATGGCCTGCGATCAGCGCGTCCATACTCCCAATCGGTGTTCCCGCCTTGTGCAAATCGGCGGCAATCGAAGCGAAGTGCGTTGCACAGTCGCTGTCCCACGGCAGGCATTGCACTCGGACCAGGAATTGATCGATCAGCTTGGCGAGCCGGTGAGCACCACTCTTGAGTTGGAGTCCGAAGAGCAACTCACCTCGTGTGATGACTGAAATACACAAATCATCTGGCTGAGTAGCGGCCACGCGTGAGTCGAGTGCCGGACTCGTTCCCCGTATCAGGTAGCTCACCGTATCAGTGTCAAGCATGTACAGCGGCATTACGATTCCTCGGTGAACGTCCGGGGTTTGAGTGGTTCGTTCAACGGGCGTTCGTTAATGAATTCATGCCGTGATTCGGTGGCCTCTCGAAGCGAAAAGAAAGCGTCCCACGCAATGCTGCATGGTTTCATCGACAGAACAACGTCACCGGTCACCGAATCACGGCGGATATACACCTCATCGGCCGCATCGAACCTGAATTCAGCGGGTAGGCGCACTGCCTGGCTACCGCCATTGGCAAAAAGTTTGGCTGTTTTGCTAGTCATGACCGTAGCATTAAATATATATACTTTATTAGTATATATATTTGCAGATGCGCTGTCCATTGACCTTGCTTATTACGCAGAGCATGGCACCTGTATTCGCGAATTCAGTTGCATCTGCGACCGACCTGCAGGCCGTTCCGATCGGCACGCGTATCAACGCGGTCGCTGCACCAGCCTTGGCGGGTTAGTCGTCCGGAGGATTCACCGCTGACAATTGCGCGATCGAATATCTACGTACAATTCGCGAGACACGCTGGTGACTTCGAATCACTGAGGGGACGTGCTGTGACAGGGTCATTGCAATCACTGCGGGACGAAACTGGACCCCTTTGCTGATGATCGTCTACCAGGCTGACAAGCGCGGATTTCTGGCTGACCACGATGACCGCGACATCGAGTCGGTTATTCAGGATCGCTATCGACTAGCAACCGGGCGTCGGATTGCGCAGGCTGAGATGCGCGCGTGGCGCGAATCTCTCACCTTCATGGCTCGCGTGCTGCGCGATGACCAAATTCCAGGTGATACCGGAGTGGCCGTCGAATACCAGATTCCGCAGAGCTCAAAGCGCATCGACATCACGCTCACAGGCTATGGAGATGACGGCAACCGCAATCTCGTGGTGGTTGAGCTCAAGCAGTGGGAGATTGCCCGAGCGACGGCGAAGGACGCCATTATTGTCACCTACATGGCCGGTGCGCAACGCGAACTGGTTCACCCGTCCTACCAAGCCTGGTCGTACGCCGGGCTCCTTCGGGACTTTAACGAGGCAGTCTATTCCGGCGGCATCGATGTTCATCCGTGTGCCTACCTGCACAACTATGCGCGCGATGGGGTCATTGATTCTCCGCATTACCGCACTTATATCGAACGGGCGCCGCTCTTTCTGAAGGGTGAATCCGAACGGCAGAGTCTGCGTGATTTCATCAAGCAGTATGTGAAGCGCGGTGATGCTGGTTCGATTCTCTATGACATCGAAGCGGGCAAGGTGCGGCCGTCCAAGGCACTCGCCGACAGCCTCTCCAGTCTGATGCGCGGCAATCCCGAGTTCATTCTCGTGGATGATCAGAAGACGGTCTATGAAGCGGCGCTGGCTGCGGCCACCGCGAGCGATACGGGCGTGCCGCGTGTCGTGATCATTCAGGGCGGGCCCGGCACTGGAAAGACCGTGGTTGCTATTAATTTGCTCGTCGAACTTACCGCAAAGCGCTTTCTCGGCAAGTACGTCTCGCGAAACGCCGCTCCGCGTGTCGTGTACCACTCTCGCCTCACCCGAAGCATGACCGCAAGCCGCTTCAAGCAGTTATTTTCAGGCTCCGGTCAATTCATCGCTACTGCACAGGATGCCTATCAGTTTTTGGTTGTCGACGAAGCGCATCGACTGAACGAACGATCGGGGCTCTATGGCAATTTGGGTGAGCATCAAGTGAAAGAACTCATCAATGCAGGCCGTTGCGCCATTTTCTTCATCGACGAAGATCAGCGGGTAACACTCAGCGACATCGGTTCAAGAGAACTGATTCGTGCGTTTGCAAAGCAGCGCGGCGCGCACGTCGAAGAGTATGAATTGTCCTCACAATTCCGCTGCAATGGATCCGATGGCTACCTCGCATGGCTGGATCACACCCTGGGCATTCGCGAGACAGCCAACACGACCCTTGACACTGGACAATATGATTTTCGGGTGTTTGATGACCCGACCGCCATGCACGAGGCGATCGAGGCCTGCAATGGTAGTAACAAGGCCAGAGTCGTGGCCGGCTATTGCTGGCGCTGGCAGAGCAAAGCAAACGAGGCACTTTTTGATATCGAGATTGGCGACAACTATCGCAGGCGCTGGAACCTGGCCGTTGATGGCAGCTTGTGGATCATTGCGCCTCACTCGGTTCACGAGGTCGGCTGCATCCACACCTGTCAGGGCCTTGAGGTGGAATACATCGGTGTGATCGTTGGGCCGGATTTCCTGGTGCGCAACGGCCAGGTCGTCACCAACCCACTTGCACGCGATCGGCACGATAAGTCGATGAAGGGGATCAAATCCTGGCTGAAGCGTGACCCTGCCGCGGCGCAGCGTGAGGCGGGAATCATCATCAAGAATACTTATCGAACCTTGATGACGCGCGGTTTGAAGGGCTGCTTTGTCTACTGTACAGATGCGGAGACGCGCGAGTATTTCAAATCGAGTCTGACGGTGGCCGGATAGAAGGCGTTAATTGCAAGACGCCATGAAAGAGGTGTATTTGCATCTGCGTGCGGCTGCGCACGGAGCGTTAGGCCACCTCCGCGCACTATCGAGGCTTGGGTCAATCAAGGGAGTCAAGCGGTCGCCTCGAAACACGAAGGCCTTGTCAGTTTGAAATTGAGTGAGGGTGACAAGGTAAGTGCCGATGGTGAAGCGCGTCCGCTCATCGTTGGTCGAGGTCAGGTTGTCGAGGCTGTTGCGGTAAACGGCAAGCGCATCAAACCCTGATCAATCGACCAGAAGCCGATAGCCGACGCCAGTCTCAGTCACGATGTGCTTGGGTTGTGCAGGGTCGTCCTCGAGCTTGTGCCGTAAGTTGCCCATGTAGATGCGCACGTAATGCGTGCTCTGTGAATGGCTCGGACCCCAAACCTCACGCAATAGATAGGGATGCGTAAGTACGCGCCCCGCGTTGCCAATCAACACGCCAAGCAAACGGTATTCGATCGGCGTCAAATGGATCTCCACGCCACCTTTGCGTACGACGCGCGCAGACATGTCCACTTCAACATCACCGAATTGAAACACCGAGTCGCCGGCGGTGCGACCGGTTCTCGTCCGGCGGAGGTTGGCGCGCATGCGGGCCAGCAACTCGGCTACTCCGAACGGTTTCGAGATGTAGTCATCGGCCCCGGCGTCCAGGGCAGCTACCTTCTCCTGTTCACGGCTCCGGGCAGACAGCACGATGATCGGCACGCCCGACCAGGTGCGAAGCTGGCGGATGAAATCGACACCGTCGCCATCGGGTAAGCCCAGGTCCGCAATGACCAGGTCTGGCCGCCGAGTTCCGGCTTCGACCAGTCCCTGCTTCACCGTACCGGCCTCGACGACCTGCCAACCCTCTGCTTCGAGCGAGGTGCGCACAAACGTTCGGATTTCGCGCTCGTCTTCCAAAATCAGGGCGACGGGTGACGGGGTCGACATCATGCTTTCGCGTCACGTTGGTTGGGCTGGGCATCGTCAGTCAGGTCGATGGCTGGCGGCTTTCCAAGCGGGAGGCTAAAGGTGAAGGTGGCACCGGCGGGATGCGCCGTCTCTACCCAGATGCGGCCGTGATGGGCCTGCACGATGGCACGGCAAATGGCCAGACCGAGGCCCACACCGGGGGTCGCCGATTCGGTGTTACCGCGCGTGAACTTCTCGAAAATGAGATCCTCCTGTCCCTTGGGCACGCCGAACCCCTGGTCGCGCACGCTCACCAGAAGTTCGCTTCCTGTTTTGTGGACGGAGATCGCCACAGACGTCTGCTCAGGTGTGTACTTGCCGGCGTTCTCCAGCAGGTTGGCCAGGACCCGCTCGATCAGGACCGCGTCGCACGCCACGAGCGATACGCCAGGATCGATCAGTACGCTCACCGGGCGCCGACCGAGTGCGGTGCGTGCCGACACCAGCGCAGCACCGATGATCTCCTCGATCGACTGCCACTCGGTACGCAGTCTGATCTCGCCACTCTGGAGGCGCGCCATGTCGAGCAGCTTGCTCACCATGTCAGCCGTGCGTCGCGACATGTCGCAGATGCTCGTGGCCATCTCGCGCTGCGTGGCGCTCAGAGGCGGTTGGCTGGTGCTCAGCGTCTCTGCCGTGCCGAGCAATGCCGCCAGTGGCGTACGCAGATCGTGAGACAGGGCTGCCAGCAAGGAATTGCGCAAGCGTTCGGATTCCATCTGTAACGTGGCGGTTTGCGCGACATTGACATAGTGAATGCGTTCCAGCGCCATCGCCGTCAGTGCCGCAAAGGTTTCCAACTGCTGCTTTTGTTCGGGAACCATAAGGTAGCGCGATTCGTTGGGTCTTACCGCGAGCACGCCGCGCGATCTCACCGTCGTCTTCAGTGGCAGATAAAGCCAGTTGCTGCCGGCGAGCGTGTCGGTCCCAAGTCCAGCGGGTTGATTATGGTCCAGTGCCCATTGCGCAGTGCCAAGATCCAGCCCACCAGAGTTGGCCTCGGGCAGGTGCAGGCGCTCATCGAGGCCGAGTACGTAAATGGCAACTTCGGCCCGGAATTCCCGCGTGATGACAACCCGCGCTACGTCCAGGGCCTGTTCAACAGTCAGCGTGTTCGACAGATCACGTGCGGCTTCGAACAAGGCGCGCGAACGCGCCTCTCGGTGCGCGGCGACGCGGGCCTGGAAGCGCAATCCTGCCGTCAGCTGGCCGGTGACCAGACCGACGATCAACATGACTGCGAATGTCAGCAGGTACTGGACATCGGACACTGCGAAAGATAGCGTCGGCGGGACGAAGAAGAAATCGAACGCGGCCACGTTTACAAAGGCTGCCAACACTGCCGGACCGCGGCCCAGCCATGCGGCGACGATAAATCCTGAGAGCAGGAACACCATCACAATGTTGGCCAGATCGAAGTGTGGCACCAGAGCAGATGCCAGCAGCGTGGTGGCCGCACAGGCAGTTGCTGCCCACGCGTACCGGCGCCACTGATTGCCTGCTTTCGGGCCGGTCCACGTCGGCGCAGCGGCACTGGCAGCAGACGCCTGCGCGGGGCGTGCCTGACCGACCTCGACGCGATCGACGTCTGGCGCCAGTCGGGCGAGCGTCTGACCCAGGGTCGGCTTCGGTCGCCATCTGGAAACGTCACTCTGTCCCAGTACGAACCTTGACAGGTTGTTGCGGCGCGCATACTCAACCAGCGCGTGCGCGGTATTCTGTTCTGCGAGCACCGCGGTTTGGGCGCCGAGTTCCTGCGCCAACTGGACCGCCTTGAGGATCCGCTCGCGCTGGCTGCTGGCAAGCCGTTGCAGTGCCGGGGTTTCGACGTAGGCAGCATGCCAACTCACGGCCAGCTGCCGCGCTAGCTGGGCAGCGCTGCGCACGACATGCTCGGCGCCTTCGTGAGGGCCGATGCAGCACAGCAGCGCACCTCCAGTCTTCCAGACCTGCCCGATGGACCGATCGCTACGGTAGGCCTGCACGTCGTTTTCCACGCGATCGGCGGTGCGACGCAACGCGAGTTCGCGCAGCGCCATCAAATTGCCTTTGCGAAAAAAGTTCTTCGCGGCATGTTCGGCCTGCGTAGGAAGGTAGACCTTGCCGGCACCGAGCCGCTCGATCAGCTCGTCGGCCGTCGTATCGACCATGACCACTTCGTCGGCGCGGTCGAAGAACGTATCGGGCAGCGTCTCGTGCACAACGATGCCGGTGATGCCTCCCACCACGTCATTCAGGCTCTCCAGGTGCTGCACATTGAGCGTGGTGTAGATATCGATTCCGGCGGCCAGCAACTCCTCCACGTCCTGCCAGCGCTTCGGATGACGTGAACCCGGTGCATTCGAATGTGCGAGCTCGTCGACCAGAATCAGGCCGGGCTTGCGCGCCAGTGCGCCGTCGAGGTCGAACTCGGCCAGGTGCTTGCCCCGGTACCCGATCTGCGCCGCCGGCAGCAACGGCAATCCGTCAAGCAGAGCTGCGGTCTCGCTGCGGCCGTGCGTCTCGACAATGCCGGCCAGAACGTCCACGCCTTCGAGCCTGCGCTTGTGCGCGGCCAGCAGCATCGCGTAGGTCTTGCCGACGCCGGCGGCAGACCCAAAATAAATCCGCAACTTGCCACGACTTTTGCGCTGCTCATCCTGGCGGATCTGCGCCAGCAGAGCGTCGGGATCAGGGCGTTGGATTTCGGTCATCGCGTGCGGCGGTTGTCCTGGTGAGCGCGCTGTCGTTGACGGACTGGCACGTCAGCTGCGCAAAGCATCCAGCGCAAGGTTCATCAATAGCACGTTGACGCGCGGCTCGCCTAGAAAGCCCATAATCCGGCCCTCGGTATGTTGTGCGATCAACTGTTGCACTTGTGCGACGGGCAGACCACGCGCATTCGCGATGCGCGTGGCTTGATACTGCGCGCCAGCCACGCTCAGGTGAGGATCGAGCCCGCTGCCAGAGGCCGTAACGAGATCCACCGGTACCGGTGCCGTGTTGTCCGGATCCGCCTTATGCAGAGCATCGATACGGCCCTGCACGGCGGCGAGCAGCGCCGGGTTCAGCGGCCCGAGATTGGAGCCGGCGGAATTGCCGGCATTGTAGGGCTGCGGTGCAGTGGCAGAGAGCCTGCCCCAGAAGTACTTCGGATCGCTGAAGCTCTGCCCGATCAGCGAAGAGCCGATCGGCCTGCCGTCGCGCACGATCAGGCTGCCTGCGGCCTGATCGGGGAACACCAGCTGCGCGATGCCGGTGACGATCAGCGGGTAGGCGATACCGGTCAGCGCGCTGAGCACTGTGAACATGACTATTGCCGGACGCACGATGGAGTTCATGGCGGAATTTTCCTATACGAGATGTGCCGCGGACAGCAGCAGATCGATGGCTTTGATGCCGATGAAGGGCACGATCAGTCCGCCAATGCCGTAGATGACGACGTTGCGGCGCAACAGTACCGCGGCGCCCACGGCGCGGTACTTGACTCCCTTGAGCGCCAGTGGAATCAGGAACACGATGATGATCGCGTTGAATATGACGGCAGACAGGATGGCCGACGACGGGCTCGCGAGGGCCATGACGTTCAAGGCACCGAGCTGTGGGTAGGTCGAGACGAACATCGCCGGGATGATTGCGAAATATTTGGAAACGTCGTTGGCGATCGAGAACGTTGTGAGCGAACCGCGTGTCATCAGCAACTGCTTGCCGGTCTCGACAATCTCCAGCAGCTTGGTCGGGTTGCTGTCGAGGTCAACCATGTTGCCGGCCTCCTTGGCAGCCTGCGTGCCCGTGTTCATCGCCACTGCCACGTCGGCCTGCGCCAACGCCGGGGCGTCGTTCGTCCCGTCGCCAGTCATCGCCACGAGGCGTCCTTCGGCCTGGTAGTCGCGAATCAATTTCAGCTTCGCCTCGGGAGTTGCCTCTGCCAGGAAGTCGTCAACGCCGGCCTCGGCCGCGATGGCTGCTGCGGTCAAGCGGTTGTCTCCGGTGATCATCACCGTTTTGATCCCCATGCGGCGAAGTTCGGCAAAGCGGTCCTTGATGCCGCCCTTGACGATGTCCTTCAACTCGACGACACCGAGAATCCGGGCACCGTCGGACACAACCAGCGGCGTGCTGCCCTTTCGTGCGACAGCGTCCGCGGCGGCCTGAACGTCGGCGGGGAAGGTGCCGCCCAGAGACTCGACATGTTTACCGATCGCGTCACCGGCACCCTTGCGCAATTGACGAACGGCGCCATCTGCCGATTCGATGTCGACGCCACTCACGCGCGTCTGCGCCGTGAAGGCGAGAAACGTGGTCTTTTGGCTCGACAGGTCGCGCTCTCGCAGGTTGAACTTCTGCTTGGCAAGCACCGTGATGCTGCGGCCCTCGGGCGTCTCGTCGGCCATCGAAGCGAATTGCGCAGCATCGGCGAGTGCCTGTTCGGTAACCATCCTGGCGGGAATGAACGCCGCGGCCTGCCGGTTACCCAGCGTGATCGTGCCGGTCTTGTCGAGCAGGAGGACGTCGACGTCCCCGGCGGCTTCCACGGCTCGACCCGAGGTTGCGATCACGTTGGCTGCCATCATGCGGCTCATGCCGGCTACGCCGATGGCCGACAGGAGGGCACCGATGGTCGTCGGGATGAGGCACACCAGCAGTGCGATCAAGGCTGTGACCGTCACCGGCGTGCCAAGCGCTGCCGCCTCGACACTGAAGATCGAGAACGGCAGCAAGGTCACAGTCACCACCAGGAAGACGATGGTCAATGCCACCAGCAGGATGGTCAGCGCGATCTCGTTGGGTGTCTTCTGTCGACGGGCGCCTTCGACCATCGCGATCATCCTGTCGAGAAAGGACTCGCCAGGGTTCACATTGATCCGCACGACAAGCCAATCCGACAGCACGCGCGTGCCACCGGTTACCGACGCGAAGTCGCCGCCGGATTCGCGGATGACGGGTGCTGATTCGCCAGTGATCGCGCTCTCGTCGACCGATGCGACGCCTTCGACCACCTCACCATCGAGCGGAATAACGTCACCCGCTTCAACCAGGACGAGGGCACCTTTACGCAACTCGTCGGCTGCCTGGGGATGCCAGGGCGCGTCGTGGTGCGGCCTGTCGAGTGCCTTGGCGACCAGTTTGCGCTTCATGCCTCGCAGCGATGAGGCCTGCGCCTTGCTGCGGCCTTCTGCCATCGCCTCGGCAAAGTTGGCGAACAGCACCGTGAACCAGAGCCAAAGCGAGATGGCGAGAATGAAAGATTGCGCTGCCTCGCCCTGTCCGGACAGCGCTTGCACCCACAGTATCGTGGTGATGATGCTGCCCGTGTAGACGACAAACATGACCGGATTGCGCCACTGCACGCGTGGGTCGAGTTTGGCAAAGGCCGATGTAATCGCAGGCCTGAGCAGCGCCGGATCGAATAGAGAGAACGTATTTGCGGTCGTCATCATGAATGTCCTTTGATGCCTTACTTGGGGGCCCACAGCACGAGGTGCTCGACAACCGGGCCCAGGGCCAGCGCCGGAACGTAGTTGAGCAGGCCGACCAGCAACACGGTGCCGATCAGAAGGCCCACGAAGAGGGGGCCATGGGTCGGCAGGGTGCCGGCGGTGACGGCCATGCGCTTCTTCGCCGCCAGCGAACCGGCGATTGCGAGCACCGGCACGATCACTGCGAAGCGGCCAAACCACATCACAATGGCCAGCATCGTGTTGTAGAAGGGGCTGTTGGCTGACAGACCGGCGAACGCACTGCCATTGTTGTTGCCTGCCGAAGTGAAGGCATACAGGATTTCGGAGAAACCGTGAGCCCCCGGGTTGGCGATGCCCGCCCTGCCTGCATCAGCCAGCACGGCCACCGCGGCGCCGGCCAGCACGAGAATGGGTGTGACCAGAATGGCGATCGAGGTCATCTTCATCTCGAAGGTTTCGATCTTCTTTCCCAGGTACTCGGGCGTTCGGCCGATCATCAGGCCGGCGATGAACACGGCCAGGATGGCGAAGATCAGCATGCTGTACAGGCCCGTCCCGACGCCGCCAAAGACGACCTCGCCCAGTTGCATCAGCACCAGTGGCACCATGCCACCCAGCGGCGTGAACGAATCGTGCATGCCATTGACGGCACCACAGGAGGCGGCCGTCGTGATGGCAGCAAAGAGTCCGCTCGCTGCGATGCCAAAGCGCGCTTCCTTGCCCTCCATGTTTCCGCCTGGCTGCGTGGCGCTGATGCCCTGGTCGACGCCCAGTGCAGAGATCAGCGGATTGCCTTGCTGCTCCTGCATGGTCACGGCGATGACACAGATCACGAAAATCGCGGTCATTGCCGTGAGCACCGCCCAGCCCTGGCGTGGGTCGCCGACCATGCGACCGAACATGAAGACCAGCGCTGCGGGAATCAGAAAAATCGACAGCATCTGGGCGAAGTTCGTGGCAGCAGTGGGGTTCTCGTAGGGGTGCGCGGAATTCGCATTGAAAAAGCCGCCGCCGTTGGTGCCCAGCATCTTGATTGCTTCCTGCGATGCCACTGGGCCCATCGCCAGTGTCTGCTTGTCGGTCTTCGCGTCCTCCATGACGGGGTCACCTTTGGCGTCCTTCGAGGGCTGCCCATCTGGCCCGATCCTGGGTTGCTGGAAGGCAGTGACCTCCAGCGTCTGGACGTCCTTGTACTGTGAGAAGTTCTGGATCACGCCCTGGCTGACCAGATAGGCCGCGAACAGCATCGACAAGGGCAGCAGTACGTAGAGCGTCACGCGCGTGACGTCGACCCAGAAGTTACCGATCGACGCGGTGGAACGCGCGGCGAAGCCACGCACCAGCGCGATAACCACGACGATCCCGGTGGCAGCCGAGAAGAAGTTCTGCACCGTCAACGCGAGCATCTGCGTGAGGTAACTCATCGTTGCTTCGCCGACGTAGCCCTGCCAGTTGGTGTTGGTCACGAAGCTGATCGCGGTGTTGAACGCCGAATCAGGGCTGATCGCGACCATGCCCTGCGGATTGAGGGGCAGTACCCCCTGCAGGCGTTGCAGCACATAGACGGCGATGGTGCCGAGCAGGTTGAAGGCGAGCAGCGCAACTGCGTAGGGCCGCCAGCTTATGCCCGCCGCCGGATCAATCCCCGCGACCCGATACAGCACCTGCTCGGCCTTGCGCACTGGCGCGAGCCAGCGCGGCAAGCGCCCTTCGGCAACGTTGACCAGCCAGCGCCCCAAGGGCCAAGCGAGCAGCAATAGGGCGACCAGATAGGCCACGAGCAGCAACCAGGCTTGGGTGTCCATCAGAAATCCTCCGCCCTGAGCATTGCATAGACGAGGTAGAGGAGGAGTCCGAGCGAGCTCGCCCCCGCGAGCCAATAAAGCCAGGTCATTTGCGGGCTCCCAGTGTCTGGCAACCAGCAACCATGCCGACGAGGGCAACAAACAGCAGTGCTATCGCACCGAGAAACAAGACGTCCATAGACTCCTCACTAGCGCGTGTTCGGATTGCAACAAGCGTAGGCAAGAGGGTCTCAAATCGGTGTAAAGATTTGTCCGCCCGGCATATAGATGATGTAAAGACCGGCTGCATGGCGCCGGTACTGGCGCCACGCGTTTGCAGAAGTTGCCATCAATCGACCTTGATGTGCGCTGCCTTCACCACCTGACGCCAGCGTTCGTTGTCCTTGCGCACGAACTCGCCGAAGGCTTCCGGCGTTGTCGGTGCCGCAATCGCGCCCAGAGCAAGCAGCCGCTGACGGAATTCATCACCCTGGGCGATATGCGCAAAGTCAATCGAGATGCGGCGCAGGATCTCGACCGGCGTGTGGGCCGGTGCGAAGGTGCCGACCCAGCTATTGGCCTCGAACCCGGGCACCGTCTCGGCAATCGCGGGTACGTCGGGGGCAGACGGCGAGCGTTCCAGTCCAGCCACGCCGAGTGCCCTCAAGCGACCCGCCTGCACATGCGGAAAGACTGTCACCATATTGTCGAACTCAAGGTTGACGTGCCCCGCCAGCAAGTCATTGAGCGCAGGGCCACTGCCCTTGTAGGGCACATGCAGCATCTCGGTGCCGGTCATGATCTTGAACAGTTCGCCGGCGAGGTGCACCGAACCACCGGTGCCCGAACTGGCAAAGGTCAGCTTGCCGGGATTGGCCTTGAGATACGCGATCAGCTCGGTCACGGTCCTCGCAGGCACCGAAGGGTGCACCACCAGCATGTTCGGAAACGTCGCTACCAGGGTCGCGGGAGCAAAGTCTCGCAGCGTGTCATAGGGCAGGTTGACGGTCACTGCGGGTGACACCGCATGGGTTGTCGCGGTTCCCATCAGGATGGTGTAGCCATCGGGGGCTGCCTTGGCCACGGCTTCCAGTCCGAGCGCGCCGGTGGCGCCGGCACGGTTATCTACCACCACTGACTGGCCCCAGAGCTTGCTGAACTCGGTAGCTAGAATGCGCGCAATGGCGTCCGTTGCGCCAGCCGGAGGGAACGGGACGACATAACGTACCGGCTTGGCGGGCCAGGCCTGCGCGCACACCGGCGTGTGAATCGCCAGGGTGAACGCGGTGGCGAGCACGATGGGCACGATTCGTCTGCTGATCATGGTGTAGATCTCCTTAGCACCGCGATACTGCCATGGGACGCGCTCTCCCAGGTCGAACGATGGGGCGGCGCCGAATCAGGCGGCAGCGCTGGGTGAGTTAACAGCCCCGAATCAGGTAACAGCGCCGAATCAGGTGACAGCGCTGGGTGAGGTTGCAGTGCCGGATCAGGCGACCGCCCCGAAGTAGCGCTCAGCGTTGGTGCACAACACCTTGTCGAGCACGTCCTGGGTATAGCCCTCTGCATACCAGTCGGCCAGCACCTTCTCATAGCGCAGTACCGGGAAATCGCAGCCAAACATGATGCGGTCTTGCAGGCGCCGCCCGATTTCCTTCTTCAATTGCGGGGCGAACTGTTTCGGTCCCCAGCCATGCAGCTCATAGGACACGTTGGGCTTATGCAGAAGAATGGCAATCATGTCGTCCTGCCAGGGGTAGGCCGGGCGCGCGGCGAGGATGCGAAGATCGGGGTTGCGCGCCGCGACGTAGTCGATGTGGCGCGGGTGACCGTCCTCCAGCACGATGCCCTTGCCGCCGGGCAGACCCTGGCCGATGCCGGTCAACCCGGTGAGGATCATCACTGGCGTTCCCGCGTCGATAGAGGCCTCGTAGAACGGCTTCCATAGTGGGTCGCTCGCCGGCACACCGGTCACCTGGCCATTCACGCATAGACCGACAAAGCCGGCCTTTTTGCTCAGACAGCGGTGGAACTCATCGACCGCCTGCTTGCCCATCTGCGGTCGGAACTGCAGCCACTGGCCAAACATCACATCACGATGGTGCGACTGCACCTCGAAGATGTAGTCATGGTAGTCACGCATTTCCTCAATGGACAGGTCCTTGATCCAGGAAATGTCGAGAATGGTGCGAACGTCGTTCCGGCGGAAATACTCGGCCTGCTCGTCATCGCTGAACACTTGCGCCGTCGTGCGCCAGATTTTCGCCTGCTGATCGCGCTCGGCCTGGGTGCGGAAGAGGTAGCCACGCTCAGTGGCCCAGTGCGAATGGCAGTCGAAGAATTTCATAGGTCGCGTGCGATCCTGGGTGAAGGTCAGATCGACCGTGGCTCGGGTTGGCATGAACGCAGATTCAGTCCGGCGGAGCGCTGGGTGCTCGTTGGTCGAGGTTGGGAGTCAGTTCGGCTGAGCCATTGTAGCGGGCGCGATTCAGGATCAGTTCTGCGGGCGCTTGTCGATCAGCCGCTTCACCTTGGACGTCGCGTTCAACCCGGTCATCGCAGAGAGTTCGCCGCGCGGGGCAACCCGGACGGTCATCTTGACCCCCAGTGCCTCCTTGATGCGCTCGCTCAGGGTCTTCGCGAGTGCTGCCGCATCAACCGAAGCATCACTTGCCTCAACATGTACGGTCATCTCGTCGCGGCCTTCATCATCCACGCGTTCAACTACGCAGCAGTATTCACCGTTGGTGGCACGGTTCTCTGACACCAGCGCACCCACTGCCTCGGGAAACACGTTGGTGCCGCGCAGTTTCACCATATTGTCGGCTCGACCGAAAATGCCGCCGATGCGCGCATGCGTGCTGCCGCAGGCGCAAGTGCCCGGTGTCCAGGCGGACACGTCATTGGTGTTGAAGCGGATCATCGGGGCCGCGTGTTTGAACAGGCTCGTCAGCACCACCACACCGCGCTCGCCCACTGGGGTCGGTGCCAGGGTCTCCTGGTCGCGGATCTCCAACTCGAACGCGTCTTCGAACAGATGCAGCCCGGACTGCTCTGCGCACTCGGCGGCAATCGAACCGAACTCATTGGTGCCGTAGGTGTCGTAGCAGGGCGCCCCCCACAGATCCTCTAGCGCCTTGCGGTTGTCTGTCCCCAGGTGGACGATAAGGCCCTTCATGCCGTAGGTCTTCGGATCGATACCCAACTCTTCGCGGGCAACCACGGCCATGTGGCGCAGATAGGCGGGAAAGCCCACGAGGAAATTGGTCTTCCACGCGGCCATGATTTCGAGCTGGCGCCGGGTCGGTGTCTGCGCGCCCGAACCGGTCATCACCGGAATGGCGCCAGTGTATTTCCAGATGCCTTCGCGAGCGAGAAAGCCACCATTGGCCAAACCAAGGGACAGCACCACCTGCAGCCGGTCAAACGGGCGCACACCCTGCATGTATAACCGGCGCCCGGTGATGATGTTCATCACCTCGCGATCGCGTGGCGCAAAAATCATCGGCCGCGGCAACCCGGTGGTGCCCCCGCTGGTCTGCAAGACCATGGGGATGGCCTCGCCATTCTCGAAGTCGATGCCGATGAAATCCCCGAATGGGGGACAGCGCTCGATGCTCGCGCGCAAATCGTGGACGTCGAACACCGGGATTTTGTCGAGATCCGCCAGGCCGCGAATGTCGCCTGGCGCCAACCCGGCTGCGCCCCAGTGGCGCTGGTAGAACGGGATCTGCCAGCAGCGCTCAACTTGCCAGCGAAAGCGCTCGTCCTTCGCTGCGCGCAATGCCTCGGCGGAGGCAAGGTAGGTGTTGCGGAAGTACTCGGGGGCGGGTGGGTATTGCTGCCACAGCGCCTTGAAGTCGAGAGAATCGTAGTAGCGCGGGACGTGATCGTCCAGGTTGCGAGAAGCAGCGGTCATAGTCCGACGAGCTTACACGACAATGCCAAAACGCTGCAAAGCGATCCAGGGACTGACACGCGTCTGAGCGATAGCGAACAGACGCCAGGCAGACGCGCAGAACACAGTGAGCACAGGCGCTTCGCATCGTGCCCTTGGTTGCCTGGCGGAGCTGATTGGCGTCCTTAACCCTTACACCCTCAGTCCGCGAACTCATGGCGCCCACGCGGGCTGTTGGCCTCTGAAAAGGAACACTGCTTATGTTGCGTAATCTGGATGATCTGGAAAACTACAGCATCACGGCCACCGATGGCGAGATTGGCCACATCAAGGACTTCTACTTTGATGATCACGCGTGGACGGTTCGCTATCTTGTGGTCGATGCCGGTTCATGGCTGTCGAGCCGCAAGGTACTGATCTCTCCCATTTCCGTGTTTCGCCCGGATTGGCTGGCGCGGACGCTTCCGGTTTGCATCACCAAAGAGCAAGTGAAGCACAGCCCGGACATCGATACTGACAAACCGGTGTCGCGGCAGAACGAAGAGCAATTCATGGGCTATTACGGCTACCCGTACTACTGGGGCGGTGGTGGTCTCTGGGGCGAAGGCCTGTACCCTTACGCATTGACCCCGGGCTATGCCACCTACGGGGTTGACCGCGTCGAACGAGAGCGGGAGATTGAAGCGTACCTGCGCGATGAGCGCGCCAGTCACCGCAATGACGACCCTCACCTGCGCAGCTGCAACGCGGTCAGCGGCTATAACATCCACGCGACCGATGGTGACATCGGGCACGTGTCGGGTTTTCTGGTCGATGACGAAACCTGGACCATCCGTTATCTGATCATCAACACCAGCAACTGGTGGATGGGTCACAAGGTGCTTATCGCACCGCGCTGGATCAAGGGCGTGCACTGGTCTGACCAGACCGTCGCCGTCGACTTCACTCGCGATGCGATCAAGAAGGCACCGGCCTACGATGCAAGTAACGACTGGGGCCGCGAGCAGGAACTGAGCCTGTATCGGCACTACGGTCGCAAGGCTTACTGGACCATCGATCGCTTGCTTGCCGCTGACATTTGATGAGCTCGGCGCACCCACTTGATGCCCTCGAACCACAGCACGCTGGCGAGACCCAGCGCGCTGGCGGCAGCCAGTTCGTGCGCCGGCAGCGGAGCGAATCGCAGCACCCCGACGGCCCAGGGAACGTAGAGCGCTGCCAGCAGTAACGTGAGTGCCAGGGCCACCACCGCCCACAGCGTCTTGTTCGGCGTTCGCAACGTGTCCCAGAGAGAATGGGTAGCTGAACGATTCGACAGAATAAGGGCCAGATTACCAATCACCAGGGTGGCAAACGCGAAGGCACGCGCCTCGGGCTCGGCGATTCGCGGGCTCGCCCAGGCAAATGCACCCATGACGGCCCCCAGCACGCCCAGGCCCTGCAACAAGGCGAGCCACAGCGTGGCACCGCCGAATAGCGGCGCGCCGGCATCACGCGGCGGACGCTGCATCACGTCGGCCTCGGCGGGTTCGTTTTCAAACGCGATCGAACAGGCCGGATCAATGATCAGCTCGAGCAGGGCAATGTGCATCGGGTAGAGCAACGCCGGCCAGCCGAATAGCACAGGCAGCATCGCCATCCCGGCGATCGGCACATGCACCGCCAGAATGTAGGACATCGCCTTGCGCAGATTGTCAAAAATGCGACGACCAAGGCGCACCGCCGCCACAATGGACGCGAAGTTATCGTCAATCAGTACGAGAGAGGCTGCCTCGCGCGCCACGTCGGTGCCGCGGCCGCCCATGGCAACGCCCACGTGCGCCGCGCGCAATGCGGGGGCATCGTTGACGCCATCACCGGTCATGGCGACGATATCGCCGCGCGCCTTCAGCGCTTGCACGATGCGCAGCTTCTGCTCTGGCGCGATGCGGGCGCAGATGCTGACAGTGCCCATGCGCTCGCGCAGCGTCTCGTCGCTGAGTGTCGCGATCGCATCCCCCGAGAGCATGTCACCGTCGCATTCGGCCAACCCGGCCTGACGCGCAATCGCCCGTGCCGTCGCCGGGTAGTCGCCGGTGATCATCACCACGCGGATGCCAGCTGCACGGCATTCGGCCACCGCCGCAGGCACCTGCGGGCGTACCGGGTCTGCAAGGCCGATCAGACCGACGAATTCAAATTCGAAGTCGTGCTCGGTGGCCGGCCAGTTCTGGCCGCTGAAGGTGCCGCGAGCAACGGCCAGTACACGCAATCCGCTGGCGGCCAGTTCCTCCACCACGCTCTCGATGCGAGTCTTCTGCACCGCATCGAGGTGGCACAGATCGATGACCGCTTCCGGCGCACCTTTGGCAGCGACGATCTCGATGCCATCAGCCGATGCGGCCCAGACTTGCGACATGGCGCGCAGCGCCGGACTGAGCGCATAAGTTTGCAGTAAGTGCCAATCATGGTGCAGGTGTTCGGTGTCAGCAAGGAAGCGTTGCCCGAGTTCGTGGAAGGCTTTCTCCATGGGATCGAAGGGGTCCACCACGCTGGCGAGAATCGCTACTTCCACCAGGATGTGAAAGGCTTCGGGCAGTTTTCCGTCGGTCACCGAATCGAGTGCCAGCCGGTCCGCGAGTGGGGTGCCACCGGCCGCCAGATGGGTTACTGTCATCCGGTTACCGGTCAGTGTTCCGGTCTTGTCGCTGCATAGCACGGTGGTCGCACCCAACGTCTCGATGGCGTTGATGCGCCGCGTGAGCACGCCTTCTTTAGAGAGGCGGCGCGCGCCAAGCGCCGGGAATACGGTCAGGACTACCGGATATTCCTCGGGCAGCATGGCCATGGCCAGGGCAATACCGGCCAGCAACGCCTGTAACCAATCGCCCTGCAGTAGGCCCTGCACCAGCACCAGTCCGAGGCTCAGCACGAGCGCGAGCAGGGCGAGGTTACGCACCAGATGCGCTGTTTGTTTCTGCAGGGGCGAACGTTCGCTTTCCAGTGTGCCGAGTGCGCTGCCAATGCGGCCGATCTCGCTGCGCCCTCCCGTGGCAGTCACGCGTGCGAGCGCATGCCCCTGAACGATTAAGGTGCCCGCATAAACCATCGGTAAATCGTCGCCGCCGGGCGGAACCCGCGGCGCGTCGACCGATCTCGCCGGGGCTGACCGTTCGTCTTGCAGCGCGACGCGCTTGCCTACTGGAACGGCCTCGCCGGTCAGCAGGGATTCGTCCGCCCGAACGCCCTCGGCTGACACCAGCAGGGCATCGGCCGGAACGCGATCACCTTCAGCGAGCCTCATCAGATCGCCGCGCACGACATCGCTTCCGGCGATTCGCTGCGGCCCGCCGTCGCGGATCACCAGTGCCCGGGGACTGGTGAGATCGCGAAGCGCTTCAATGGCACGCTCGGTTTTGCCTTCCTGGTAGAGCGTCAGCGCCACGGTCACCACCACAAAACCAAAGAGCGTCAAACCCTCGCGCAGGTCGCCAAACACCAGGTAGAGGGTGCCCGCGGCAAGCAGCAGCAGGAACATGGGTTCGCGCACCGTCTCGAGGGCGATCGAGAGCAGTGAGCGGTGCTGTCCGCCGGGAAGCGCATTGGGGCCGTCTTCAGCAAGTCGCGTGGCTGCCTCTTTTGCGCTCAGGCCCGATTCGCCATCGGCGGCAGGCAAAGTCAAGTTCATCGCAGAACCCTCCTGGTGTTTGCCCAGCTTAATACGATTGCCTGAATCCTCATGTTGTCCAGCGCACCGACCGCACGGAGGCCTTCATTTAAGTTTGAGCCTGTAGCCCAGTCGCCACCGCAGAGCACTCATGCGTAAACCCATCCTCATCGCAGTTGTTGCACTGTTTCTGGCCGGCTGCGTCGGTCTGAGCTGGCGCTCGGCGATTGCGCCGCAGGCCCCGCCGCTTGCCAGCCTGTTTACCTCAGAGCAAGTCGCGCTCGGCGCGCAAATGGCGGCAGCGGGCAATTGCGCCGGTTGTCATACCGCGGAGGGCGGCGCCGCGTTTGGCGGGGGGCTCGGGTTGGATACGGGATTCGGGATCGCCTATAGTCCCAACATCTCACCGGACCCTCAGACCGGCATTGGCAACTGGTCGGAAGCGGCATTTGCCCGCGCGATGCGAGACGGTGTGGCACGCGACGGTTCGCAGTTGCTGCCGGTGTTTCCCTATACGCACTTTACCAAACTCACCGATGTCGACTTGGCGGCGCTCTATGCTTTTGTGATGACGCGTCCGCCGGTGGTCGCCATTGAGCAGACCAATACGATCAGGTTCCCGTTCAATGTCCGCGCGCTCCAGGCCGGTTGGAAGCTGCTCTACTTCGAGCAGGGCGTCTACCAGAACGTCGCAACCAAGAGCGCGGCGTGGAATCGCGGGGCCTATCTGGCCGAGGGCATCGCGCACTGTGCGGCCTGCCATACCCCGCGCAATCGCTTTGGTGCCGAGAACAGCCATTCGGCCTATGCCGGTGCGGGCTTCGATGGCTGGTTGGCGCCACCCCTCGACGCAAGCAATCCGGCGCCCTTGCCCTGGACGCAACAGGACCTGTACGACTACCTGCGTATGGGTGAGTCGGAGCGTCATGGCGTTGCGGCGGGCGCGATGGCAGGCATCGTGCATGGCGGTCTCGCCAAACTATCGGACGCCGACATCGAGGCGCTGGGTACGTACTTTGGCGACATCAACGACTCGGCCGCACGTGAAGGAGGGGCACCGGCCGCACTTGCCCTGGCCAATTCGCGCAGATCGATCGATGCTGGCAATGAAACCGAGCCCGGTGCCAATCTCTACCTGTCGGCCTGCGCTGCGTGCCACTACGGCCCGATGGTCAAACCACCGGCAGTGCGCTCGAGCCTCGCACTGAGCAGTGCCATCACCTCTGATGATCCAAGCAACTTTATCCAGACGGTGTTGCAAGGTGTTGGCGGTGCCGACACTCCCGGTCCGTATATGCCTGGCTTTGCGAATGCGCTCTCCGATGCCGACGTTGCACTGGTCGCCAGTTATCTACGCCGAACGCGCAGCGATCGGCCAGCGTGGCCCGATTTGACCGCAGCGGTCGCCGCGCGCCGCCGCTAAATCATTTCAACCAGCGATCATAGCCAAACCATGACCACACCTGCGACCACGAGTTTTCAGCTGAACGGCAAGACCCTCACCGTGACGACGCCGCCCGGAACGCCCTTGTTGTGGGTGATTCGCGATATCGCGATGCTGACCGGTACCAAGTACGGTTGTGGCGTCGGGCAGTGTGGCGCCTGCACGGTGCATCTGCGCGGCCGCGCGGTCCGCTCATGCATGACACCGGTGAGCGCGGTGGCCGGCGCTGAGGTCCTCACGATCGAAGGTCTGTCGGCCGACGGCCAGCATCCGTTGCAGAAGGCCTGGGTGCAAACCCAGGCACCCCAGTGTGGCTACTGCCAGTCGGGCCAGATCATGCAGGCGGCGAGTCTGATCCGGCGCTTTCCACATCCGACTGATGATGACATTGACTCGGTGATGAACGGCAACCTGTGTCGTTGCATGGCCTATGTACGCATCCGCCAGGCGATCAAGCTGGCGGCCAGCGAAGTGCAAGGAGCGGAGTCCCATGCATGAGATCAGTAACGCCGGGATAGCAACGACTCGTCGCAGTTTCCTCATCACGATAACAGCCGCCGGGATTTCCATGACATTGACGCTACCTCACTCCGCGCAGGCCGCAGGCAGTTCGATCACCAGCGGCAGTGTCCTCGCCACGGGCCTGGTGAGCGCCTTTGAGCCCACCATCTGGTATGACATTGATGGCGAGGGCATTCTCAGCGTCAACGTCATTCGTGCCGAAATGGGCCAGCACGTAGGTACGGCGCTCGCACGCATCGTGGCCGATGAGCTCGAAATGAACTGGGCCTCGGTACGCCTTCGTTATGTCGACACCGACCCCAAGTGGGGCACGATGGTGACCGGCGGCAGTTGGTCGGTGTGGCAGAGTTTTCCCTATTTGAGCCAGGCTGCTGCGGCAGGGCGGTTGGCTCTGATAGAGGAAGGTGCGAAGTTGCTGCGCGTGGCTAAGTCCGCGTGCATTGCGCGCAATGGTGCGGTCAGCGGCGCAGGGAAATCGGTGAGTTATGCCGACATTATCCGTCGCGGCCAGCTCACCCGCCGCTACAGCGTCGATGAACTCAAGGCTATGCCCATCAAGGAGGCGGCCGATCGCCGCTTGATCGGAATGCCGAGTGAAGCGCTCGACATTCCGGCAAAAACCACCGGCGCGGCGCGCTACGGCCTGGATGCGCAAGTGCCCGATATGGTCTATGCGCGACCCAAGCTGCCGCCTACGCGCAATGGTTGTACGGTGAAATCCATCGATGACAGTGCGGCACGCGGCATTCCGGGATATCTGAAAAGCCTGGTGCTCGAAGACCCCTCGGGTACGGTGCCGGGCTGGGTGGTGGTGTGCGCCGATTCGTTCATGGCGGCCAGTAGCGCGGCGGAGCGGGTCAAGGTTGTCTGGGCGAGCAGTACGGCGGCGAGCGTGTCGGAGGCAGACATTCAGGCGCGTGGGCTGAAACTCATCAGTGATCCGGCTGGTGGTTCGCTGGTGGTTGAAGACGCGGGAGTGGATGCCGCGTTCAGTGTGGCGAAGTCAACCATCGAGCACGACTACAGCACCGCAACCGTGTTGCACTTTCAGCTCGAACCGCTCAATGCGCTTGCCTTTGAGAAGGATGGTCGCTGGGAGATCCACACGGGCAACCAGTGGCAATCACTGATTCTGCCCACCCTTGCAAAAGCGCTTGGCGTGGCAGAGGACCAGGTGGTGATGCGCACTTATCTCATCGGCGGAGGCTTTGGCAGGCGGCTGAACGGCGATTACACGGTGCCGGCGGCACTCGCATCGAAAGCGCTTGGCCGGCCAGTGAAGCTGGTGTGGACACGCGCTGATGACGTTCTTTTTGATTCGCCACGTTCACCCTCGGTACAGCGTGTGCGCATGGCCTTTGACGCTACCGGGCAGGTGACCGGGATGCAGCATCACGCGAGCGCCGGCTGGCCCACGCAGGTGATGGTCCCCTCATTCATGCCCAAAGGCAAAAACGGTGAACCCTACGATCCGTTTGCGATCGCGGGTGCCGACCACTGGTATTCGGTCGGTGCGCAGCGGGTACGCGCGGTGTCCAACGATCTTGCCAACAGTACCTTTCGTCCGGGCTGGCTGCGCTCGGTGGGGCCGGGGTGGACCAACTGGGCGCTTGAGTCATTCATGGACGAAGCCGCGCTCGTCGCAGGTCTTGATCCGCTCGCCTTTCGCCTGCGCCTGCTCGGCGGAAGCGCAAAGAACAGCGCGGGCGGGGCCAAACAGCAGGCGCAGGTACTGCAGCGTGCCGCTGACAAGGCCGGCTGGGGTAGCAAGATGCCTGCTGACACCGGGTTGGGACTGGCGACGACGTTTGGCCAGGAGCGTGACATGCCCACCTGGTGTGCCTGCGTGGCCCGTGTGCGGGTGAATCGCAGCAGCGGTGTGGTCAAGGTCGAGCGGCTCACCATCGTCGCTGACGCCGGAACCATCGTGCACCCCGATGGCGCGCTTGCGCAGATGGAAGGCGCTTCGCTCTGGGGGCTGAGCATGGCGCTCCATGAAGGTACCGACTATGTGAACGGTCAGGTACGCGACACCAACCTCAACACGTATACGCCGCTGCGCATGCGCGATGTGCCCCCAATGGACATCGAGTTCGTCGCCAGCACCGCGCCGCCCACCGGGCTCGGGGAACCGGCGACCACTGTGGTTGGACCCGCGATCGGTAATGCGATTTTTGCCGCGGTGGGAATACGGCTGCGCCACCTGCCAATGCGACCGACCGATGTACTGGCCGCACTGAAGGCGCACTGAACTTGCCCTGAACATGCATTGCGGTCGCACTTTGGGCGCATTGGATGGGAATTCGAATCGTGCGGAATTCAAAGGCGCGCGACGTTTGACTCTCAGAGGCCCTCTGGTGCCCTCCGTTTAGTAACTTTCGCAACCTTGTGCTGAGTGGCGCGCAGGTGCTTAAGGCGCGCCTGCAGGTCGACCAGTGGTTCGATCACGGTGTGGATCGCCCCGGCATAGATGGTTCCGTCGTTGCCATCGAGCGTGAGCACATCGCCTTCATGCAATCCCATTTGACCAAAGCGCAGGGTGCGACCCAAGTCATCGAATTGCATCCCGGTGCAACCGACCAGACACACCTTGCCCAGTTGCCGGGCAACCACGGCGGCGTGCGAGGTGCGCGCGCCACGCTGGGTGAGCAGCCCGGCGGCAAGTTCGAGTGCGGCGATGTCCGCCGTCTCGGCGTCATGTCGCACGAGAATCACCGAAGCACCCGCGCTGTGGCGCGCCCGCGCGAACGCTTCGTCGAACGCGATTTCACCAATGGCGATGCCACTGCTGGCGCTCGCCGCATGGGCTATCGGTGCGAGTGGTTTGCCGCCAGAGGTTACCGAGCGGGTGGTAACCAGGTCGTCGATGTTCAGGGCGGCGGTTCGATCACACGCCACCTCACTCGTTATGAGCCCTTCGTCAACCAAATCAAGCGCAATGCGAGCCCTTGCCTGCGCCGAGCATTTACCGTTGCGCGCCTGTAACAGGTAGAGGTGACCATCCTGCACAGTAAACTCAAAATCCTGCATGTCACCAAACTCATGCTCAAGTTGGGCGGCGGTGTCGACGAGTGCCTTCCAAACCGCCGGCATGACTGCGGCCAGCTCATCGTGGCCATAGGCGCTGCGACGACCCGACACCACGTCCTCGCCCTGAGCATTGAACAGGAAATCAATCCAGAGCGACGGATTCCCGCTGACCGGGTCGCGCGTGAAACCTACGCCTGATCCCGATCGTCCGCCGGCGTTACCGTAGACCATGGTCTGTATCGTCACCGCTGTCCCGATGCTATTGGCAATCGCGCGCTGGCGTCGATATTCGCAGGCCTTGGTCGATTGCCAGCTCGCGAACACGGCACCGATGGCGCCTGCCAACTGTGCCTGCGGGTCTTGCGGAAAGGCGACTCCAGTGGCTTGCGCGTAGATTTCAAGGTATCGGTGGGTGAGTTGGCGCAGCTCGGAAAAATCAAGTTCGCGTTCATCCCGCGTGCCAGCGAGGGCGACGCTTTCGGAATCAAACCGGGACGCCGGCACTCCGGCCACCACTTCCGCGTATCCAGCGACCAGGCGTCGGTAGGTGTCCCACACCAACCGGGGGTTACCCGTCTGGCGCAGAAATCCCGCGAGCGTCGTGTCACACAACCCGATGTTGAGGAGCGTTTCCATCATGCCAGGCATGGACACCGGCGCGCCAGAGCGGACTGACAGCAGCAGGGGCTGACGGGTGTCACCGAAGCGCAGTCCTGTCGCGCGTTCCACAGCGAGCAGACCGGGCCGCCACACGGCTGGCTGCGCGCCTGCGAGTCTGCTCGCGGCATCCTTGCAGTAACGCGTACCGATCGCAAACGCGGCAGGGACGGGTAGATTCAAGCGGGCCATGCGCAGCAGATTGAAGGCCTTCGACCCCATGGTTGCTGCACAGCCCACGTGCCGAGCCGGTGCGCAGCCTGCGGGCGCTACGCAGCCGATCAGAAAAACCGAATCAGGCCAGCTTGGATCGAGTCTCGCGGCGCGAATCTTCATGCTCGCGCTTCAGTCTGTGCGAAGACCATATCGCGTAGAGCGTAGGCCACCACGAGTTGGCGGTCGGATGCAGATTCGAGTGCAATCGCCAGGTCATTTGCTAGCATCAGCGATGCAGCATTGTGGATCGAAGCGAGTATTGCTCGCCGCGCCCTGCGCAACAGTTCGTCGCACTCACGCTCTGATCTCAGGACATTCCAGGATGCGGCGAGAAACGCATCACTCTCGTTTTCCTCACTGCCCGCACCAAGCCTGCGTGCGATCGCCAGAGACTTGATGTGCTCCTGTGCAGCCCGGAGAACGGATTGCGCCAGCTTGGCCAGAATCTGGTGCACCTCCGCGGTCCAGCCCTGCAGGTGATCATCACCAATGACACTCATCAGAAACGCCGCCTCTTCGAGTGCGTCAGCAATATCGTCGGATAGTTCCATCAGATGAGCGAAGGGCTGCCAGCGGCGCTGGCGTTGCGCCCGGTCGCGAGCTTGCATCACCAGGTGATCGGCCTTGCGTTCCCAGATTTTGGCGCGTGCGGCAAGCGTGTGTGCGGCCGTGCCAGAGATCGTGTGGTCGGTCTTGTGCGCGCTGTCCCAGTGGTCATGCGCAAGACTGTCGCTGACAGCCTGCGCAAGGGCGTGACAGTAGGCGGCATGTTCATCGATCAGATCAAATTCCGCGCTGTGCTGGCGCAGCCGCTTGGCAAGCAACATGCGGGTTTCGTCGGCAACCAGTGCAACGGGCTGGCGAGCGAGCAGCGCGTTGCTGGCAAGGCACAGCACCTCGATCAGGAATGCTTGTGCATCGTCTGCACCGAGGATCGTGTCGAGGCGGTCACCGACGCGGAACACGCTCGCGCCAGCCGCTTGCATTGCGGCAAAGACAATCTGCTCGCCACCGGCCTTGAGCCAGGCGATGTGCCCTGAATCAACCCGGGCGGCTGCCTCCAGTATGCCGATGGCAGCGGATTTGCTGACAAATGGCAGCAGGCGCTTGCGCGCCCGATTCCAGTCGATCAGGAACACGATGCGTGAGGCGATGCTCTCAAGCGTAACGTCAATCGCTGCGGTGGTCGGGCAATCAAATTGTGCCGTGCCGAAGGTGTAGGCGTCGCCGTCGTTGAGTGCCGTGTTCTTCAGCGAACTTGTATCAGACCACTTTGCACCAAACGGGGTCAGTAGCGATTGAAAGAACTCAAACCGGGTGCGGTGCAAATCCGAGTAGGACAAAGTGATCGTCCTGTCCTCGATTTGCACGACAAGTACGTGTGCATCGTTCGTGCCGATGTCGTTTTGTAGCAGTAACCGCTTGCCATCGCGGGTGGCCGCGGTATCCAGTCCCGGGTGATCAAGCTTGAGCGGCGCGGTGCGATTAAGGCCGCGCATGAACGCTGCCACATGGGCGCGATCACCGGACTTCAATTGCCAGACGTGCGCACCGTCGATCAACTCATTGGACAGACTGCCAGCCAGTTGATTGAGAGCCTTGTGCAGATCCATCACCAGCAAGTGAAGGCTGTCGGAGGCGATCGCGTTGTGGTGCGGATCATCCCGCCGTTTGACTGTACGCTTGCCTGTGGTCAGCAGACGCAACTGATCTGCCGTCAGCGCCTCATTGCCGGTGGACTTGCTGGAGGGCGGAGTTCCGATCGTTGCGAGCCAATCGAGCCAATGCTTTACTCGTGCGGCGGTGTCCTCGCCCTTCCGGTTCGCTGCGAGAACTGGCCGGGCCATCACGGCAAGGTCCGCGGCCATGCACTGCGTCAGATGCCGAAGTTGTGGAATTTGAAACGCGCCATCAACTCGCGAGGATGCGGCGGGTATTTGCAGCAGCCAGTTCGTATCGGCACCCGCCGCGGCTGCTTCGCGTTCCAGATCCAGTGGCCCGCTGTTCGGGTTGTCAGCGTGTGACGTGGCGGCCTGCAGCACGGTCAAATACAGCTTTAGCCGGTCGTTGGCAGCCAGTGCAGCCTTGATCCACGCCGGTAGCAGCAGAGAGCTCTGTCCAATTGCGGCGACGGCGTCGGATTTTTTCATGGTTTCTGCGCCATGGTCACAGTACGATTGCGCCGGAGCCGTGCGCGTGACCTGCGGCGGCCTCAAACGTTGGTGTGACCGTTTTGTTCAGACCTCGCATGCGAATGATGTCCCGTACGTTGCGTGTCGCGAAGATCGGCAGGTATTCGGTCAGGTGAGCACCTTGCTCAAGACGCGCCCGCTCTTTTGCGTAGAGCGTCGCGATCTCGCTCACGGGCACCCGGCACTCAGAGGCAAGCGAGTCAACAATCCGCTGTTCGTCGGAGTGATTCTCGATGACGCTCGACATGGTGAAATCCTTGGTTTGCCTCAGAGGTTGTTGACGGTAGCATTCAAGGCAGCAGACCGAACGTGCGCTGGCACACGCAAGGGCAACCTTTCTTGGCGCAAACTGTGCAGAGCGGGGAGCGCGGCTGCCTCACCGTTCCATTCACCCAGCCGGCGCGCTAGTCGCACGGAAATCACGCTGACGCTCATTCGATTTTTCAACCTGGACGCCGCTTACATGCCCAATACGACCACACTCAATCGCCGCATCGTCCTCGCATCGCGGCCGCACGGCGCGCCCACTGCGCAGAATTTTCGGATGGAGGAAGTTCCGGTGCCGGTGCCTCAGACTGGCCAGGTGCTGCTGCGCACGCTCTACCTTTCCCTTGACCCCTACATGCGCGGGCGCATGAGTGACAGCCCGTCCTACGCCGCACCGGTCGACATCGATCAGGTGATGGTCGGTGGTACGGTGTCGCGCGTTGAAGCGTCACGGCATCCTGAATTCCAGGCGGGCGACCTGGTGCTCGGTTACGCCGGGTGGCAGGACTATGCGCTCTCCAACGGCAAGGGTCTTACCAAACTCGATCCCGAGGAACCGCACCCATCACGCGCTCTGGGTGTGCTCGGCATGCCGGGCTTTACTGCGTACATGGGGCTGCTCGATATCGGCCGTCCGATCGCTGGCGAGACCGTCGTTGTGGCTGCCGCCAGTGGTCCGGTCGGGTCGGTGGTTGGACAGATCGCGAAGATCCAGGGGTGCACGGTGATTGGCATTGCTGGGGGGGCGGACAAATGCCGCTATGTGATCGATGAATTGGGCTTTGACCAGTGCCTCGATCACCACGCCGATAATCTTGCAAGTCGCCTCGCTGCCGCATGTCCCAAAGGCATCGATGTGTATTACGAGAATGTCGGCGGCGCGGTGTTTGATGCTGTGTTGCCGTTGCTCAATACGAAAGCGCGCGTCCCGGTATGTGGGTTGGTGTCTGCGTACAACGCGACCGGGCTGCCGGTGGGTCCGGACAGACTGGGTCTGCTGATGGGCACGCTGCTGCGCAAGCGCATCAGGATGCAGGGTTTCATCATTTTTGATGACTATGCACCGCGCTGGAGCGAGTTTGCCAGTGCGATGGGCGAGTGGGTCGCTGAGGGCAAAGTCAAGGTGCGCGAAGACCTTGTCGTTGGCCTGGAGAATGCCCCCGCGGCGTTCATGGGCCTGTTGCAGGGCAAGAACTTTGGCAAGCTCGTGATTAGGGTCGCTGATTCACTTGCGTGATCGCGAACTCTCGGAGTGTCCGCGCGACGGTATCGAGGGCACCGAATGGCCTGCTGGCGCTGGTCGATAGCCGCGCGCCGGCGTGTGTTCTCCGCGGTACTCCTGTCTGGATGCCCCTTGCCGTGGTGGTCCGACGCGGTAATCCGGTCCCCAGCCGCCATATTCACCGATCAAAGGGTCGTAATAGCCAATGCCGATGGGAAAGCCGCCGTCGGTAACCACGCAACTGGCCAGCATGAACAGGCTCAGTCCGAAGAGCAGGGCAAACCACGCTCGCGGTATGCGTAAGCGGTTCACCGGGTGATCTCCTTGCTTTGCGCATCCGGCCATTCAAGCAGGCCGAACGGGGCGCCAAGCGGGTCAGCCACAAGGGCAACCCGACCGCCATGGCGATCCATGCGCGCCTCCACCAGGACGCGGCCACCAAGTGCAAGCACCCTGGCGCTTGACGCTGCCACATCTTCAACGTGTATGTAGTTCAACCAGTGCGGGGGGCTGTGCGGTCGGTTCGCCGGCAGGGTGTTTGCGCTTGCGCGCGCGTAGTTGTCTGAGGCGAGCAGGAGGTGTCGGGCGCCGTGTTCGGCGGGCAGTTCGAAAACGTCATAGTCAAACAAGGTCTGATAGAAGCCGGCATTCGCCTCAGGGTCGGTGGTGCTGAGCGAACTCCAGATCCACTCCCCGTGATCGGGCAACTCATCATAGGGGTCGCCGCTGCCCGATTCGAGCACACCAAATACCGCACCTTGCGGATCGGCAAAGACCGCTTCCCGGCCTCGATTGGGAACGGTATGAGGCGCGAGCAGTACCTTGGCACCATTCGCCACGGCAAGGGCCCTTGTCGCGTCCACGTCACGCACGGCGAGGAAGGTCAGCCAGGTCGATTGCCGCCGCGCCCCGACGGCGACGGGCCTGTGAACAAGACCGGCCACCAATTGACCATCGAGTGTTGCTTCGGCATAGGTATCGCCAGCGACCTTGAGATCGCGATAGCGCCATCCGAATAGCGCGCCATAGAACTGCTTTGCCACCGCGATATCGGGCGTTATCAACTCGACCAGGACAACCTTGCCGACGTGATGCTCCGAACTGCTCGGTGTCACCAGCGCCGATAGCTGCGTGGACTGGGCAAACGCCGATAGCTGAACGGGCTGGGCTAACGCCGGTTGGGCGATCAGCGCCGGCGCCGTCAGAACACTGAACACAACGGTGAGCAGGCGCGCGATCAGGTTGTGCGTGGCGTGTGGATACACGGCAGCGCCTGGCGATTGAACGCTTCGCGGCCGCTTCAACGCGATAACGCTGATCGAGCGCGGTGCCACTGCGAATATTGCGGTTTGCACGTGACCAGTCTCCCGGGAGGACGCTGATACTGTGCGGAGACGCACCACGCGTGTCTGTGCGGTGTCGAACCGTCGCATGCGGGCTGGCGGGAGCAACGGGTGGCTCGCAGCAGCGCCGGGTGGTTGTCGCTTCGGGCACTGCCGGTGGCGGCAGGCGCCAAGGTGGGATCGGAACGCTGATCTCGCGCCGAAGTGGGCGGTCAGCCCGGCGCGCGCGTACCCATCAGCGTGTCGTATTTCACGAAGTGTTTACGCGCAAGTGCTACGAGTTCGTTCTCGCTCGGATGGTTCACCACCTCATAACCAATGATGCGCTGGGCGGTTTGCGGCCGGTGCTTGTTCACATAGTGTTTGAAATCGGCCAGTCCGGTGTGCCCACCCGCCACCAGCACTTCGGCGATACCCTCAAGGGCATCGCACACCTGCGCGAAGAATTCGTGCTCGGTGCGCACTTCGCTACCGTGCTGCCGCGTATATTTCAAGTGAGCCCGCACTTTGCGTTCAACCACCTGGGTGGAATCGAACTGCAACACCTGTGCGGAATGATGGTCGACGAAGGCGACCGCATGGATGAGGCTCATTGCGAAGGTGCCTATAAAAATGACGTGGCGCAGACTGCGCACCGACAAGATCAGTGTACGCCGAAGGTGAAGCCCGCCCTCATCCGAAGGCTGCAGTATCGGGCGTGTTCATTTGAGGCACATCAACCTTGGGCATGTCTGAGTCGCGCTGCCTGCTGGGCGATTGGATCGCGTGGTAAAGCAATACCAAGGCCAGCGCGAACGCACCAGCGCGCTGGAACGGGCCATCGATCGGAAAATCGAGTGGCTCCCAAGCAAGCATGAGTACGCAGGCAAAGCCTGCGCTAAGCGCAAGCGGGCAACGATACCGGCTGACCCAGGGCCTGTCACTGTGCAACCAGCGGGTAAGGGCAGCGCCACCCAGCCCGCAAAAGAGTCCTGCAGCCATGCCGGCTGCCACATCCTGGGGCCAGTGAGC
Source organism: uncultured Pseudomonadota bacterium (assembly GCA_903921325.1). Classification (GTDB taxonomy): domain Bacteria; phylum Pseudomonadota; class Gammaproteobacteria; order Burkholderiales; family SG8-39; genus CAIXPL01. The sequence continues at coordinate 118,826 of CAIXPL010000024.1, read as the reverse complement.
ACCCACCGCGATCCGGGCAAGTCCGGTCAGGCCGGCGAGCAAAAAGAACCATCGATAGTAGTGTCGGCGCTTGATCGTGATGGCGAAGTAAAGGCCGCTGGCGAGGGTAAACGCGGTGAGTGTATGGCCCGAGGGTATTGCATGATTGAATAGTGGATCACCAATGATGTGCAGATTGGCCGGATCGAGCAGTGCCGCGGGTCTGGATTTTTCAATGGCATGCTTGAGTACCTGGCTTGTTATGCCCGCGAACAGGCCGGAATAGAGCGCTGCGACAAAAAGGCGGGGTGCCACCTGCAATAGGGGAATCGCGATGGCGAGGCAGACCCAGCCGTTGCCGATCGACGATAACGCGGTCCAAAGGGCATCCGGGAGTCGTCTTGCCCACGTGTTGATCAGTGTGAATCCAAGCAGATCGCTTTGCCCCAGGGAAAGCAATAAGGCCACACCGAGCGGGATCAGCGGCAACAGCACCGCTCCGCGGCAAATGGCGTGCTGATTTGCCGGTTCAGGCATGGGCGTGAGCTGCTTCTGTCATAAAGGGTGTCAGCGCATTGAGCACTCGCTCGACGGTAATCGCCCGCATACAGGCGTTGTCATCGCATGCTGTGCGGCGATGGTTGGCGGCACTGACACAGGGGGAACAGGCCAGTGACGCAGTGATGGGTGTCGTGTTGCCAAGGGAGCGGTAAAGATCAGGCGTTTCGGGACCAAAGAGCACAATGGTTGGCAACGGTGTCACCGCCGCAAAATGTGCTGGTCCGGAATCGTTGGTGACCATGACGCGGGCCAGACAGTACAGTGCGGGCAATTGCCCAAATGCAAGGCAACCGGCCAGATTCACGGTGGCACCGCCGGCTGCTGTCCGAATTGATTCAGCGTAGTGGCGTTCCTGCTTTGAGCCGGTGATCAGAAACAGTGCCTCAGGCCAGCGCTGACTTGCTTGCTGGATGAGTGCTGCGAATCGCTCTGCCGGCCAGCAGCGCTGAGGAAGCAATTCACTGGCGTTCGGATTGATGAGAACGAGCGGCCGCAGGTCTGAGGCACGCTTACCGCCAGCGATTCCCAAACCAGCAGCGTCCAAGCGAGCAGCATCCGAGCGAGCAGCATTCAAATCAACAGGCTGGCCAGCCGATTGTGCGGCACGCGAGATGATGCCGTGCACTATGGCGCGTTCATGGTTATCCACTCTTGCCTGCGTGAGGCGGATCCATTCGTCAGGAATGGTGATCTTGCTGTACGGAACCTCGGGCGCGTTTGAAAATGCGGCGTGCACCAGCGCGAGAAAGTTCTTGGCGATGTGCTGGTGCGGGTTGTACAGAACCCGGTGGGTCAGCATGTCTCCACGCCACAGGCCCTCGCCATGCAGGCGATGAAATCCGACGCGACACGTTGCGCCTGACAGCCCGCTCAAAAGTGCCGTAAACCGCGAGAACAGTTCCAGGTCGATCACGCAATCGATCCGACGCCGGCGCGCTTCGATCAGAAACGCAAGGCTGCTGCGGGCAAGCACAAGCAGATTCCGCGGATCAATGACCATCACCTGGGTACGCTTGACGGTGTCAAGCAATTCGAGACTCACCCGGTTATTCGCAAAAATCAGAAAATGAATGTTGACGCCCTGTGCCTGGGCGCGTCGCATGGCCGGATCGGCGAGGATTGCACTACCCATTTCAGAGAGTTCGATAAACAGCACTTCGCGGGGTTGATCAGGTCGCTTGCGTGCGGGTAAGAGGTGATGAGTGAGCCAAAGCCAGAGCGTCGCGACTGCGCACAGCGGAATGCCGACATGGCGATCGATCCAGCGCATCGTATCGACCCGCAAGCTCATGGTCGGCCCACCACCGGACTCGAAACCCTCGATTGTGTCGCCGCTTCGCGCGGGCGTGTCAGCAGCATAGGCGCGGCGGGCAGATACACCAGAAGGCTGAGCGCGCCGTAGAGGATGGAACCGATTACGACAGGCCCGGCCGGAATCTGCCAAAGGGCGAGCAGGGCCACCAGGGTGGTTTCGCGCAGTCCCCAGCCCGATACGCTGATAGGCAAAAGAGTGAGTATCGCGGCCGCTGGCATCCCGACCAGCAGTGCGGTGAAAGGCACCACGACGCCAGAGGCACTCAAACATGCGCCAAGGGCACCGACGGCGAGGATGTGTACGAGTATGGAGAGCGCCAGTTGACGCAGGTTGTGCGGCCAGCCCCAGGCGAATCCGATCCGTCGATCGAGTTGAACGAGGCGTAACCGGGCACCCACGGCGCACAGTGCGCGATTCAATCGACCTCTGGCAATGAGCGCTCCAACGATGAGTGTGCAAACCAGCATGAGTCCAAGCACCCACAGGCCGAGGGTTGCCAGCCAGGGTGCAATCATCGCGCCGCCCAATGCGAGTCCTGCCGTACCCAAGGCAATGTTGCCCATGAGTCCGAGGGAGCGGTCCAAGGCAACCATGAGCAGGGCTTCGCGTTCTCTGCTGCTCGGGTTGCGTAACGTCCCAAAGATCGCAAGCGCTTCCGTGATGCCCCGGAGTGGGAGGCGGGAGGTGGGCGCGGCGCTGCGGGTAACGGCCCGCCCTGCGCTGGCTGCGGCGAACGCACGATAGCCGTCGCCGACCAGGGTGGTCGGCAGTGCCTGGTTGATGAGGCCACCGGCGAAGAAAAGGCCAATGAAGCGAGTGCGCCGACCATTGAATCCGGCGCGTTGCATCAGTCCGCCCCAGCGCCAGCCAGCCAGCGCGTTGGAGAGCGCAATCAGTGCGACTGCCCGCCAGAGTTCACCCGGCGCAATGGCGCCCAGCGCCATAGAGACTTCCCGCCAGTTGATGAGCGTACCCGCGCGGATCAGAAGTGCAGCTGAGATGGCATAGCGAAACAAATGGGCACGGTGCGAGCGCGAGCGCCATCCCGCGATCACTGTGCACTCCGCTCAGGCGCGGGATGTCCACCCCAGTGGCGGCATAACAGGAACTCGGTGCGTCCAATGATGCGGCCGGCACGCACCACATCTTCGCTGCCGCGACGTTCGCACGAGGCGAATTCGCCTGGATGAACCGGTGGCGCGAATTTCATGCCCGACCAACCCACGACAACCGCGTCGGCGCCGACAGGCAGTTGACCAAACCACAGATCAAATTGATCGAATCGATCATCGAGCACCATCACGGGAAGTGGACGCGCGTACCAGGCAAGCACGCTGGCAAGAGTCCAATTCTGGACAGCAAGATAGGGTGTGTGTGTTTCATCCGAAAGACATCGTGCATGGTTTGCCGCCGCTCTCCAGCCATAGAGATCGGCTACAGGATTGTCGCGTCCGCCCGGATCGTCCAGTCCGCGCAATGGGATTCCGCCATTGAAGAGCAATACAAAGCCGCACAGGCAAACTACGCATTGCGCTGCTGCGACGATTGCAATCAGCAGCCGCTGCCCGCTGCGCCAGGCGATACTCAATCCCAGGCCGCTCAACGGGGCGAGCGCGGCCCACGCCGGCGCGGTCCAGTGCGGGAGGCTGCCCCCACCGCGGGACATCCAGGCAAACACGACAAACGGTATGGCGAAAAACCACAACAGTGCGGGTCGGTGCATTCCGCCCGCACGCAGAGCGACCGTTGTCCCAATTGCAATTAACGGACCAAAAACCAGCAGTTGCACGAGCATGAAGGTCACGATACGCGACCAGCGTGGCTCTGCGCCCACGCCATGACGCAGCTGATAGGTGAACGATATCCAATCGTGCTGGAGGTTCCAGATAAACACCGGGGCGACCGCAAGGGCCGCCACCAACAGGGCAACCCACAGACCGCGCTCGCTGACCAACTTGTGTCCGCGCCAGGCGAACAGGCACAGCGCGAGGGCGAACGCTGCCAGGATCGCAGTGTATTTGGACAGGCCGGCAAGACCGACACACAAACCAAGGCTCAGCCATAGTTGCCACGGCGAGTGTTGCGCTGTGCCGGGAGCAGCCCAGTGGTCGGCCAGTGCCAGCGCCAATCGCATTGACAGCAGGGTAAAGACAACCAACAGGCTATCTGGTACCAGGCCAACCGCCAGCGCCTGCGGTAGCGGCGCGAGGAGCCATGCCGTCACCGACCAGGATATTCCGAGGCCGTCGGCACCCAGCGTGCGAGCGATACTGGCGACGAGGGCGAGACTGGTGAGCCATAGCACCTGTGGAATGAGTCGAACGATCCCTTCAGGCGCATCAGAGCGGATCAATGGCCATTGAATCCATCCAACGAGCGGAGGATGGTCGAAATAACTCCAATCGAGAAAGCGCGCATAGAGCGCGTAGTGCGCCTCATCGGTGGAGAAATCGAGCACAAATCCCAAGGCCAGATGCACCAGGGTGAAGCCGGCAATCGCAAAGGCCAACGAGTGACGCAAAACGACAGTCGGAGCAAGCGAGCGGAGTGTGGGCACAGGTAAGCGCAGTTGACGGCCATGGGGTGCAAGAGTTCGCCTGCTGGCAAACGGTCCTGCGCTGCCTTGATGCCCGTTATTTGCTACCGGGTTGTGACAACATCCTCAGGCGGTGTACCGCGGCGTGATGCGCTGCCACGCCCGGCCGCTCAGAGCGAGCCGCGGTGCTTCTGGTACCAGAGTTCAAACTCTTCGGCGGGCATGGCCGGCGCAATCCAGTGGCCCTGGCAGCGATGCACACCGCAGGCGATGAGAAACGCTTGTTGTTCAGCGGTTTCGACACCCTCGGCGATGATCTGCATGCCCATGCTGATCCCCAGGTTGACCGCTGCCCGGGACAGCGCACGGGAGTGCTCGTCGAGTACAACATCGCGGGTGAGCGATGGGTCGATCTTGAGTATGTCGAAGCGGTAGTGCTTGAGGCTGGCAAGGGCCGAATAGCCTGCCCCGAAATCATCGATCGCCATCTTTACACCCATACCCGAAAGAGTCTGGAATGTCTGACGAACCTGTGCGTCGTTCTCCAGCAACAGGTCTTCGGTCACTTCGATCTGTATCCGGTTCGTGGCGATCCCGTTGCGTTTCAGGGGACGTTCGATCATCTCATCCAGATTGGCACCGCGTGGATGGCGCAGTGACGCATTGATCGCCAGATTCAGTTCTGACCATCCTGACTCGTCCCAGTTGCGTAGCTGGGCGCAGGCCGTGTCAAGCACCCATTGGTCAATGTCACCGATCAACCCCAGGCGATCGGCGATGGGAATGAAATCGGCCGCAGGCAAAACCCCGCGGCTTGGACTGTGCCAGCGCACCAGGGCCTCCACCGCGACGACGCGATTGGCGTTCGCATCGATGACCGGCTGGTACACCAGATGAAATTCGCGCTGCGCCAACGCGAGACGCAAGTCAGATTCCATGCTCAGGGTCAGCAGCACCTGTTCGTGTTTTGCGCTCTCGTAATAGCGAAACGTATTGCGCCCCGCCTGTTTGGCGTCGTACATCGCGAGATCAGCATTGCGCAACAAGGTTTCGGCATCTTCGCCGTCGGTCGGAAACACCGCGAGGCCCATGCTGGGGGTGACCGTCAGGTGCTTGTCCCCGACAGGAAGTGGCGTGGCAAAGGCGCGCAGAATTTTTGCGCCCATCGCGCGAGCACCCTCTCGTGACTGAATATCACCAAGGATGATCAGAAATTCATCGCCGCCGGTGTGCGCTACGGTGTCCCCCGAGCGGACCGCGTAGCGCAGACGCTGTGCGGCCTGCACCAGCACACTATCGCCGACCGACGGACCCAGAGAATCATTGATCGTCTTGAAATGATCGAGATCGAGAAAAAGCACGACCACCTGGTGCTGACTTTGCGCCGCCCTGGCAATGGCGAAGCTCAGCTTCTCGATGGCGTAGCTGCGATTGGGCAACCCGGTCAGGCTGTCATGCTGGGCCTGGTGCTGTAATTGATCCTCGACGCCGCGGCGCGCGAGAATTTCACGTTGCAGCTCTTCCTCGCGCTGTTTGATGTCGCTGCTGTGCTCCTCGATCTTTGCCTGCAGATCATCGCGCGCCGATCGCAGTGAGGCGTCGCGTGCGCCAAGGCGCTGCTGCAAGACCTGCAGGCTGCGGGCAATTGCAGTTAATTCATCGGTTCCGCCAACATCGATGCCCACATCCTGCTGCCCCTGCGCAAGCGCCTTGGCGCCCAGGTAAAGGACGTTGAGTCTGCCGGTCAACGCGCGCAGAAACAGCGCGCCGGCCAGGCCGACGCCGATTAGCGCAACGAACCCGAACGCGAGCAATATGCGTGACAAGCGCTCGTTAGCGGCGATGGCGCCTTCCAGAATGGCATCGGCACGCGCCTGCGAAACCTCGGCAAGAACCTTGAGGTCCTTTGATAACGGTAGAAATCTTTGACTGGATTCACTCTGAATCGGATCCTCGCTGCGCGTGGCAGGTTCGCCGCGGGCGCGATTTTCCACTTGCTGCAGCCATTCACGGTAGCGCTGCCAGTGCTGCTCGAGGCCCGCACCCTCAGCAGGGTTGAGGCCATTGCCATCGGTTAGAAATTCAGCCAGCGCATGCTCAAAATGGCTGCGCTGTGTGCGCAGGGTAATGAGCTGCCCAGCCAGGCGAGCGGGATCGCTGCGACGCCAGATGTCCACTTCAAGGAGGTGTATCGCAGCGAGCGCAGATTGAAGTTGATGGATGTGCAACGCGGGGCGCATTCGGTCTGCCAATACCTGCTGCAGCCGCTCATTGGCAGAACTGGAAAAAAGGTAGGCGCCAATCAACATGACCAAGGCAACCAGCCCGACCATTACGGGCCCCAACCGCAGCTTGCGCAGCAGACTGTCAGAGCGTTGCGGCGCGATGGGCTGCGGCCCCGTCGTCTGCGCACGGGTGGATTGCGGCGCGGTCGCTCGCGGTCCGGTACCCTGCGGACCAGTACCCTGCGGACCGGTACCCTGGGGACCGGTGCCTCTGGGTCCGGCACCTTGTGGTCCGGTACCTTGTGGTCCGGTCGTTTGGGATCGAGTCGATTGCGGCCGGGTCGTTTGGCCGTCGGTCGTTTGCTTGCCGGTGCGACTGCGCCTTTGCTCACCGGAGGCCAGCCCGTCGCGGGCATTCGAACTGACTGCCGTCGCCGCGTGCGGCTGCGTCAGCTTGTTTGCCTGCTTGGCGGAAATGACCTGACTTCCAGTATTCATTCAATGCTGCCTGAGCGTTGCGCGGCGAGAGCGCTCAGTGAAACCCGACTGGGTAAAAAAATCGAGGCAGCAATTCGCGCTTTCCCGCAACTTTTCCATGCCGAGGGCTGAGCAGGGCGGTGCGCGTTGTGCTATGCGAGAATTGGACGATCTGAACACCTGAACCGCCATGAGGCCTGTACTTGCCCAGCGACACCTGCCAATGAATGCCGCAGCGGATGCCTTTTGGATGACCGAGGCGATGCGGCTGGCGCGGGCGGCCGCCCGGCACGGTGAAATTCCGGTCGGGGCCGTGGTCGTGCGCGAAGGGCGCATCATCGGGCGCGGTGCAAATCGCACGATCGGCAACCATGACCCGAGCGCCCACGCCGAGATTCTTGCGTTGCGCGACGCGGCGGGCGCGGTCGGAAACTACCGGCTGGTCGGTTGCCAGTTGGTCGTCACCCTCGAGCCTTGCGCCATGTGCGCTGGCGCATTGATCCACGCGCGTGTGGCACGGGTGCTCTACGGGGCGGCCGATCCCAAGACAGGAGCCGCCGGCAGTGTGATCGACTTGTTTTCTGAACCGCGCCTGAATCATCATGCGCAAGTGGAAGCCGGCGTCCTGGGCGAGCAATGCGGCGGACTGCTCACCCAATTTTTCAGTGCCCGCCGTCGCAGCGGAGGTCAGTTGTGAACGCCATGTCTGTGAATGCCATGGGTGTGAACGTCACCTGTATCAACCAAGGTCGGACTTACACGTGAACCACATTCGTATCCATCTATTCGATCAGGTGCTCAGCCTGCACAGTGCGTCTGGTCAGGAAATTGCACGTTACCGGGTCTCTACCGCTGCGAAAGGCGCAGGCCAGCAGATGGGCAGTCATTGCACACCGCTCGGATCGCATCGTATTCGTGCACGCATTGGCAGGGGCGCCGCATTGAATACGGTGTTTGTCGGTCGACGGCCCACCGGTGAAATCTGGACCGAGGAGCTGTCTCGCACGTACCCCGCGCGCGACTGGATACTGACCCGAATACTCTGGCTGTGCGGCAATGAGCCAGGCTTCAATCGCCTGGGCCAGGTCGATACGATGCGCCGCTATGTATACATTCACGGGACCCCGGACAGCGTGCCGATGGGTATACCCGGCTCGATTGGCTGCGTGCGCATGCGCAATCGTGACATCGTCGATTTGTACGACCGGGTTGATGCTGGCACCCCGGTTCAGATCGAAGCACGCTAGAGTAGAGACAACGGCCTCGTGGCGGCAATTCGCAGCCGCTCGCCGGGCGCAATAGTGGAGCGCAAGCTGGGTATGAGCGATTTCAGTCAGTTGGTCGATGACAGGCCTGCCGAGGGTATTTTTCGGGTTCATCCCGATGTTTACTCCGATCCGCAGGTGTTCGAGTTCGAGCAGCGTTATGTGTTTGAGCGCACCTGGATGTTTCTCGGACTCGAGTCGCAGATCGCGCATCCGCATGACTACCTGCTCGCCTGGATCGGTCGCTTGCCCGTCTTGATAAGCCACGGTGCCGATGGCGTGCGTCGGGCATTTCTCAATGTCTGCCGGCACAAGGGAACGTTGCTGTGCCGACTGGAGAGCGGCAATCGCAAATTTCATGTGTGTCCCTATCACGGCTGGGCGTATGACTCGGCTGGACGCATTGCCGATGTGAAGGATCAGGCGAGCGGTGCCTATTCAGCCGGCTTTGCGCGCGAGGATCACAACCTGGTCCCCCTGGGGGCGTTTGCCAGCTACAAGGGCCTGATGTTTGGCTCGGTGTCAGCCGAGGTGCCCCCGCTCGCGGAATTCCTCGGCGAGCTGCGCTTCTTTCTCGATCTCGCGATGGAGCAGGGCCCCCAGGGTATGGAGTTCGTCCCGGGGCGGGTCGGCTTTACCTATCGGGGTAACTGGAAAGCGCAGCTTGACAACAGTTCCGACGCCTATCACCTTACCTCGACCCATGTTTCATTCATGGAAGTGCAGCGTCGGCGGGCCGATCTGGTCAGTGGCAATCAGGAAGCGCGGCAATTTGACTGGAAGCGGCGCTTCGAGCAGCAGGGCGGAGCGTTTACGTTCAAGAATGGACACAACGCCATCTGGCTCAATCAGTCGGAGTCCAGCAAGCGGCCGATTTTTTCGCGTATCGACGAGGTGCGCGAACGGCTCGGCCCGCTCAAGGCCGAATGGATGCTGCGTCTGCGCAACCTGACCGTGTTTCCCAGCATGCAGATTGCCGACTCGACGTCGTTGCTGATCCGCACCTTTCGACCGGTGGCCGTGGACGAGACCGAAATGCGCTACTACTGCCTCGCGCCAATTGGCGAGGCCCCTGAAGTGCGTCAATGGCGTTTGCGTCAATTCGAGGATTTTTTCAACGTGAGTGGCTTTGCCACGCCGGACGACACCACGATGTACGAAGATATGGCCGTGGGCCTGCGAGCACGTCAGATCGACGCGGTACAGGGCTATTACCGTGGAATGGCCGATTGCGTGCAGGGCGCTGACGAGATGGCGCGAACGGCCGGAGTGACTCCGGTGTCGAGCGTACAAGGCCAATTTGACTTGCAAGCTGAAACCTGGGGCCATGCCTTGTATCGCGAATGGTCACGCCTGATGGCAAGTGGTGCCGAGGCGGAACGCGCAGCGGGCACGGCGGGCGCACGATGAATCCTGCCACCTACGGGGCCATTGCAACCCGATTGCTCTACCGCGAGGCGGCGCTACTCGATGAACGTCGTTGGGACGAATGGCTCGCGCTATTTGCCCAAAACTGTGAATACTGGGTGCCCACCTGGCGTAACGAAGAGCAACTCACCGAGGACCCGCAAAGCGAGCTATCGCATATTTACTATGCCAGTCGCGCGGGCCTGGAAGATCGAATCGTGCGCATTCGCTCGGGGCGCTCACCGGCCTCCACTCCGTTGCGACGTACGATGCACTCGGTGACCAATATCGAGGCAACCGGACTGAGCGGTGAGTCGATGGCGGTGCGCTCGAGCTTTGTCAATCACATTTTCGACCCACACCATCGCACGACAGTCAGTGTGTTTGGCTGGTACGAACATACACTCGCCTACGGCTCGGGTGGGTGGCTGATCGCACGCAAGAAAGTGGTACTGCAAAATGACCAGTTACCCGCCATGATCGATATTTATTGCCTCTGACCAGGCAGGTCATTACATCGATTGCCTCTGACCAGGCAGCACATTACAAGATCAACTGAGGAGGGGACCGCATGACTAGGCACTGGATGGCCAGGGCAGGGATGTTGTTTGCGACTGCTGCACTGATCGCGCCGCTCTACGCAGGTGAAGCGGCCGCACAAGGGGCACCGGCCACCTATCCGGCACGCCCGATTCGGGTGATCGTACCGTTCCCGGCCGGCGGGCCCTCGGATGTCGGCATGCGAGTAATCGCCCAGAAGATGACCGACAACTGGGGCCAGCAGGTGCTGGTGGACAATCGGCCGGGTGCCAATACGATCATCGGCGCCGAGGCGGTCGCGAAGTCAGGTGCCGATGGCTACACGCTCCTGTTTGCGATCGATTCCACCCTCACCATGAATCAGCACCTGTATGCAAAGATTCCGTATGACCCCGTGCGCGACTTTACCCCGGTCAGTCTGACCCTGTGGTCGCCGCTCATTGTGGTGACCGACGCGCAGACGGGGCCAGGTTCCATCAAGGACCTGATTCAGCGGGCGCGCGCGGCGCCAGGCAAATTGAGCTACGGAGCGGGAACCATCACCACGCAACTGGCCGGTGAGCAATTCAAGCGGATGAGTGGTCTTGACATCGTCATGGTGCCCTACAAGGGCAGTCCGCCGACGGTGCAGGGGATGTTGTCAGGCGATGTGAGCTTTATCATCGATGGCGTCACCTCCAGCGTGCCGCATCTGAAGAGTGGCAAGTTCCGAGCCCTTGCGACCATGGGTGACAAGGCACCGGCGGCGTTGCCGCAACTGCCGGTGTTTTCTGCGGAAGCCGGCTTGGCCGATTTCAATATCGGCGTCTGGCTCGGCCTGGTTGCGCCGGCCGGTACGCCGGCCGATATCGTGGATCGGCTCAACCGCGAAGTGGCGCGCATCCTTACCTTAACCGATGTGCGCGAGCGGCTGGCCGCAGTCGGGCTTGAGCCCATGAACGCGACGCCAGCGGAGTTCGGTGCCTATATCACGCAGCAGTCGGCACGTTGGGGCGAGTTGATACGACAGACCGGCATTCGTCTGGAGTGATGTTGCCGGCAAGCGCGGCGAGGCTGTCTCGGTAAGGTGCGCGAGCAACACCTGATTCGGTGATGATCGCGCTCACCAACTCGGCTGGCGTTACATCAAACGCCGGATTGCGTACCGCCACATCGTGCGGTGCCCAAACCTGGTCGCGGTAGCCGGTGAGCTCATGGGCAGCACGCTCCTCGATCGGAATGTCCGCGCCGTGCGCGGTGGCGGCATCGTAAGTGGACAGTGGTGCCGCAACATAGAACGGTATCTGGTGACGCGCTGCGAGCACCGCGAGGGTATAAGTGCCGATCTTGTTGGCGACATCCCCATTGGCGGCGATGCGGTCAGCGCCCACGATGACCAGATCGACCTCGCCACGTTGCATGAAGTGCCCCGCCATGGTGTCGCTGATCAGCTGCATCGGGATGCCTTCGGTGAGCAGCTCCCAGGCAGTCAGCCGTGCCCCCTGCAAGTACGGACGGGTCTCGCACACCCAGACGTGGATGGGGTTGCCTTGTTGCCAGGTTGAGCGGACCACGCCGAGCGCCGTACCGTGCCCTGCCGTGGCGAGCGCTCCCGTGTTGCAATGCGTGAGAATGCGCGCGCCGCGCGGGATAAGCGCCGCGCCGTGTTGCCCCATGATTTGATTGGACGTGATGTCTTGCGCGTGCAGGTGTGCGGCAAACGCGATCAGACGGTTTGCCAGGCCCTGAGCCGCACCGACATCGGCCGGTTCGCCGGCTTCCGTGCGGTAGCGCGTAATTTGCGCTGCCATTTGATCGAGTGCCCAGGCGAGATTGACGGCAGTAGGGCGAGTTGCGCGCAGCAGGGCATCGGTGGTCGCCAGCCGGGATATCTGCAGGTGGGGCTGCCGCACCTGGTCTAGTGCAGCCAGGGCGATGCCGTAGGCGGCTGCGCAGCCGATTGCCGGGGCGCCGCGGATCACCATGTCTGTGATGGCGCGGGCGACCTCGTGTTCATTGCTGCAGCGCACGTAGATCTGCTGGTGCGGCAATTCGCGCTGATCCAGCAATTCCAGCCGCGCGCCATTCCAGCGCAAGGATTCAATCGTGCTCATGGCTTAGTATGACGTGGTCACTGGAGGACTGCGGTTGAACATTCGAATTGAATGCATGGACTGGGAGCGCGCCTGCGACGCTGCTACTGCCATTCGAACGGCCGTCTTTGTTGACGAGCAAGGCGTTCCGGCCGAGCTTGAAATCGATGCCGATGATCCGCTCAGCCTGCATGCCCTTGCGTATGTCGACGCTCCGATGAAAGGGCAGCGTGTGACGAGCGCTGTCGCTACGGCGCGCTTGCTGGCTGACGGACATATCGGGCGCATGGCTGTCTTGCCCGCCTGCCGCGGGCAGGGGATTGGACGGGCATTGCTTGAGCGTTTGATTACCGCTGCACGCGACCGTGGCATGGATGCCATCGTCTTGAACGCACAAATCCAGGCCATGGGCTTTTACACGCGTTGCGGGTTTGTGATCGATTCGAGCGAATTCATGGAAGCGGGCATTGCGCATCGGCGCATGCGCTGGGCCGGCGTGCGTTGAGTTCGCGCCAATCGTACGTGGCGTCATCAGGATGCAATCGGCCAGCAGGCGCGGCTTTGTGCCAGGACCTTGCCATGGGCGTCGAATGCGCGCTCTGTCACGTCGACTGTGTCGCTGTCGATCAAGACCACGGTGGCACAGCGGGTGCCATAGCCGCTCGTCGGATCGTCGGGCTGCACCGGCAGAATATGCGCGGCGGAGAGCAAGCGCTCGCGCTCGATCGGCAGTCCGGTGGCGGGGAGCTGAGCGTCGGCGGCAATTGTCCGATCATCCAGGAGGTGGAATAGCGCCGCGCGAACAGTGCCGGCCTGGTCGCTGGCCGTCAGCGCGCGCGCCAATCGATCACGACCCTCAAGCACTTTAGGCCAGGCGGTATCCAGCAGGTGATTCGACAGACCGTGTACGCCGGGAGCGACCGGCTGCGCATGCGAGCCGCGGTTACTTGCATACCAAAGCTCGCGGCCATCGTAGGCGAGCAGATTGAATCCGTTCCATTGCCCGTTGCGTGTCGCGATCAATCGGCAATAGTCAGCGGCTGCGATCTCTGTTCGCAGAAAATCGCTGACCAGCGCTCCGCGCGAGGGGGCGGCAGGATCGTGCACGCCTGGCTCGCGGTAGTTGGTGAGTGCGGCGAAGCGACCCTGCCGCGTCACCCCCAACCAGGTGCCGCCATGATTGCGGTCACGTCCGGCGAACACCCGTGGGGCGTCAGCCCAGAAGCCTGCCGGATCAGTCGGGCGCCGAAAAGCTTCATCGCGATTGGCCGCGATGATCAATCGACCCGAGTCAGTGCTGCGTATGCCCGGTTGATAGCTAAATAGAATCAGGCACATCGCAAAATCAGGCCCGTTGGCTCATTGACTCAGGTGAGCAAGATCGGCTGGCTCAAGCGGCACAAAACGTTCGCTATGCCGCACGCCACTTGTCAGGGCGGCGCTGAATCCGCTCTCTGGCAAGGCGGCCTGAATGGCGTGTTCCAGTGCGTCCAGATCATCGACCGGGTCATAGACTTCCATCCAGGTGCCCACCTGTTCCTGGCGCCGCAGCAATCGTCCGTCGATGCCGGTCAATTGAGCGACCCGCGCAAGCAGCGTCCGGGTGCAAATCAAAACCGCACCGGCATCGCTCGCCGTGACCTTGTAATAGACATAGAGGCTACTCATGGCGTGTCACGATCCTTACCTGGCTACTCGAGCACATAGGGGAGTTCGGCTACCTCTACAGTGGGTCCGTCAGGTGCCAGGCGCAACCGTGTGCCCGCGTCTGGCACGCCGCCGCGCATCACCGCAAGCCCTTCCCAGCCGCCTTGCGCGATTGACGCCGCATTGATGATGTGGCCCGCAAGCTCGACCCTGGGCGATTCGCTCGCACCCGTACCCTCAGGTTCGGCCGCCAACCCTTCGAGCACACTGCCCGGTACCGGCGCCGACCCGCTGTTGGCGCGCACGCGCAGCATGCGACGTTTGACTTTGCCGAGGTAGTGCGTGCGCGCGACGATTTCCTGGCCGGGGTAGCAGCCCTTGGTGAAACTGATCGCACCGGTCAGATCCAGATTGATCATTTGCGGTGTGTACAGATCCTGGGTGGCGGTGCCGATCCAGGCACGGCCTTGCGCAATTTCAGCCAGTCGCCAGCGCACCTCGCTCTGGCTGCTCGTGGCGCTGAGGGTATCTGACGCTCGATCGTCTGAGGTAAAACCCAGCCAGTGCCGGTCGGCCAGTCGCAGCCAGCGAGTCTGCCCGGCGCGGCTGCTGTGCCACAGATCGCAGTCAGCAGGGCCCGCGCCAGCCTCGTCCCAACCGGACAGTGACCACTGTGCCGAGACATCGCGCAGAGTGAGCTTTGCGCGCAGCACATAGCGGGACATGCGTTTCTGGACGTCGGCGGCGATCTGCGCATCCAGCACCAACAAATACCCTTGCTCGATTCGCAGCACGATGAAGCTTGCCAATACCCGCCCGGTCGCGCTGCACCAGGCAGCGGGGCAGGCCTCGCCAACGGCCAGCGCGAGGATGTCAGCGCTCAGCTGAGCTTGCAGAAAGGTGCCTGCCTCGGGGCCTTCGGCACCGAGTACACCAAGTGAGGAGAGTGCGACAGCGGACATGGTGGCAACAGCGCAGGGGAGGCGACAGGCTATTATAGGTCCATGGCTTTTTCATTCTCCTCGCCGGTGCGCTTCCCCTATCGAATCCTGCGTGCAGTGCTTGCCTGGACACTGGCGGGCACACTCGTCCTCGCGCTCCTGCTCGCGTATCTATGGCGCATGCATCCATTGCTGGCGAACCACGGTTCGGCTGAATTCGAAATCCTGCCTGGACAACCGGCGCGTTCGATCGTGCAATCGATTCGACTGGCTGGAGTCGGCGTGCCTGCGCTGCTGATCGAGGCGGCGATGCGGTTTGGCAGCAAAGAGCGTAGCTATCGTCCAGGCATTTACCGCATCGATGCCGGTCTGACCTTGTCGGGCCTGATTGCGCGTCTCGCGCGCGGCGAGTTTGTCTCAACCGAAGTGCGCATTATCGAGGGATGGACATTTCGGCAAATTCGTCAGGCACTGCTCGATCGCAGCGATCTGCGCCCTGTGCTTGTCTCGATTGAGGACCGCGATCTGATGGCCCGCTTTGGCGAGCCCGGCGTGGCACCCGAGGGACAGTTCTACCCCGATACCTATGTCGTTCCGAAAGGGACGCAGGACATTCTGGTGCTGCAGCAGGCGCATCAGGAAATGGTCAAACATCTGGCACAGGCATGGGATTCACGCGCGGCTGACTGTGCGACAGCAAGCCCGCAGCAGACCCTCATCCTCGCCTCGCTGGTGGAAAAGGAGTCGGCGCTACCGGCAGACCGTCCGATGGTCGCCGCCGTGCTCAGCAATCGGCTGCGCATCGGCATGCTGCTGCAGACCGACCCGGCGGTCATCTACGGGTTGGGCGCGGACTATGATGGACACCTGCACAAGCGCGATCTGGCATTGGATACCCCCTTCAACACCTATCGCCGCAAGGGGCTGCCGCCGACGCCCATTGCAATGCCCGGTGCCGATGCACTGCAGGCGGCGACACATCCGGCGCGCAGCAATGTCCTCTACTTTGTGGCGCGCGGGGACGGGAGCAGTGAATTTTCAGTCACACTGGCGGCGCATGAGCGGGCGGTGGTGCGCTACCGCCAGGCAGTATCTAAAGGGCGATCGTGAGCATGACACAGCCGCGTGGACGATTCATCACACTGGAGGGCGTCGATGGGGCTGGCAAGAGTTCCCATCTGGGCACCGTGCGCGAGCTCCTGGAGGTTCACGGAAAGGTGGTTCGGATGACCCGTGAACCGGGCGGGACTGAAATCGGCGAGCGTTTGCGCGAGCTGCTGCTGCATCACTCAATGACTCTGGCCACTGAAACGCTGCTGATTTTTGCGGCGCGGGCCGAGCACATTGCGCAGGTGATTCTGCCCGCGCTTGCGGCGGGCCAATGGGTGGTCTGCGATCGCTTCACCGACTCAACTTACGCCTATCAGGGAGCGGCGCGCGGCTTGGGCGTGGTGCCAGTCGCTGAACTGGAACGCTGGGTGCAGGGTGAATTGCAACCTGACGTGACCTTGTTGTTTGACCTTCCGGTCGAGGTGAGCCTTGCACGCCGCAAGCAAGCCTCGCTCGAACTTGATCGCTTTGAAAAGGAAGACGGCGAGTTTTTTCAGCGCGTGCGCACGGGATATCAGGCGCGCGCACGCCACGATCCGGATCGTATGCACGTGATCGATGCCAATCAAACGCCGAACGAAGTAAAGAATTCAGTTGAGAAAGTCATTCGAAGATATTGTTTAAATGAACAATAGTGAATTTGAAAAGTATCTTTACCCGTGGCAGGCCGAGCCCTGGCGTCAGCTCCAGGCGCGGCGTGCCTCGCTTCCCCATGCATTATTGATTCATGGGCCACAATATATTGGTAAACAACAGCTTGCAATGCAATTCGCAAGTGGATTGTTATGTTTGAATGCGTCCGCCGACGGATTTGCCTGTGGTGTCTGCCGGGCATGCACACTGATCCGTGCACAGTCCCATCCCGATTTTTCCGTGATTCAACCTGAGGCCGAGGAGGCGAACAGCGGCGAGGACGCTGAGCGTGCGCCCAGCCGGGCGCGCAAGCCCAGCCGGGATATCCGGGTCGAACAAATTCGCGACATGCAGCGCTGGATGGGCGTCGGAGCCCACCAGGGAGGCTGGAAAATCGCCCTCGTGGTGCCTGCCGAGGCGATGAACCGGGCCACCGCCAATGCGCTCCTCAAGACGCTGGAAGAGCCCCCGCCGGCGAGCCTGTTGATTCTGGTCAGCCATCGACCTGCGCAGCTGCTGCCGACGGTACGCAGCCGCTGCCAGCGTTTGCCTTGTCGCGCACCCGAGCAGAGCGCGGCGCTGCACTGGCTCGAGCAGGCCGGTGTGGCGCAGGCCGCCGAGCGCCTCGCACTGGTGGGCGGCTTGCCGCTGCAGGCGCTCGACCCGGGACCGCTGCAAGAGATTGCCGCCGTCCTCGCCGAGCTCGCTGCAAGCGCCGTGCGCGCCTCCAGTTCATCAGGCGCCACCAATCCATCGGGGGCCGCGCTCGATGTGGCACGGTTCAGCGCGCGGCTGGCGGCCTTTCCGATTGCGTCTGTGATCGATCTGCTGCACAAATGGATGTGCGATCTGATTGCCGCAAGAAACGCGCTTGCCCCGCGATTTTTTGTGAAGCAGGCCGAGGCGCTCGGGCGCCTGGCGAGCGCCCTGGACAGCGAGCGCATGTTTGAGTTTGAACTGCAACTGCGCCGCGCCCGGGCACTGGCCGATCATCCACTCAATCCGCGCCTGGTGATTGACGACCTGTTGATCCAGTGGCAGGGGCTTGGCATGGCACGGCGGTGATTGGCTCGCCGCGGACTGTCATAATGAGAGCCTGTCGCTGAGGGACGAATTGCGCATGTTGGTTGATTCGCATTGCCATTTGAATTTTGATGATCTGGCCGGACAGTTGCCGGCGGTGCTCGATCGCATGGATCAGGCCGGAGTCGCCGCGGCGCTGTGCGTGTCAGTGACACTGGAAACATTCCCGGCCGTGGAAGCATTGGCGCTCGCACACAGCCACCTGTGGGCCTCGGCCGGCGTTCATCCTGACTATGAGGATGTGCCGGAGCCGCAGGTGGAGGAACTGGTCGCACTGGCCAGCCGGGAGCGCATTGTGGCGGTCGGCGAGACCGGCCTTGATTACTTTCGCGTGAGTGGTGACATGGGCTGGCAGCAGGAGCGCTTTCGCCGGCATATCCGCGCCGCGCGCGCCGTCGGCAAGCCGCTCATCGTGCATACCCGTGCCGCAGCCGATGACACGCTGCGCATTCTGCGCGAGGAGAAAGCGCAGACCGTGGGGGGCGTCATGCACTGCTTTACCGAATCGCTGGAGGTGGCCAAGGCGGCGATGGATCTGGGTTTCATGATCTCTTTTTCAGGCATCGTGACGTTCCGTAATGCCGAGGCCCTGCGCGAGGTGGCCCGCGCCGTGCCACTGGACAGAATGCTGGTGGAAACCGATGCGCCTTACCTGGCACCCGTGCCGATGCGCGGCAAGGTGAACGAACCTTCGTTCGTGCGCCATACCGCGAACTATCTGGCGCAATTGCGCGGCCTCGATCCGGCCGACATCGAACGCTGCACGACCGATAATTTTCTGAAACTGTTCGCGCTCGAGCGCTCCGCGTTGCGCGATCGGGCAGCGCTCTCGGCGCTCGGGACATGATGCATCTGCGCTCCTGGCTGGTCGGTTGCATGCTTTTGATCGCAGCCGGCAGCGCGCTCGCCACGGTCGATGATCTCTTTGGCAAAGTGCGACTGGACGATGTCGGGCAGGTACGCCAGATGCTCGATGCCGGCTATGACGTGGATTCAGTCAATGCCCAGGGTGACAGCCTGCTGCTGGTAGCAGCGCGCGAGGGTGCCGGCGGTGTGACACGCCTGTTGATTGCGCGTCGCGCCAGGATCGATTATCGCAACACCCATCATGAGACCGCGCTGATGTTTGCCGCGCTGCGCGGTCATCTGGAAATTGCCCGTCAGTTGATTTCAGCCGGCGCGAAAGTCAACCAACCGGGGTGGTGCGCTTTGCACTATGCGGCTTTTGATGGTCACACCTCCGTGGTGCGATTGCTGCTCGATCGGGGCGCCGATATTGATGCGCTGACACCCAATGGTTCGAGCGCCTTGATGCTCGCTGCGCGCGAGGGCCATTTCGAAGCGCTCAAGCTGCTGCTCTGGGAAGTGGCCGAACCGAATATACGCAATGAGGCCGGTCTGACCGCCCTCGGGATGGCCGTCAAATCGGGCAATCCGGACATCATTCGGCTCTTGCAGCAAGCCGGGGCGCATCAGTAGGGGCGCTGGTCAAGCGCACCTCATTGTGGGCGCACATCGACAGGTTTGCCCGACTGCAGGCGCTGCGAGTCGGGTCGATCGCCTATAATCGGCGACCTTCCAGAACCGGAGCAGCGTGATGTCAGCAACCCCGTCCGAGCAACGTCCTGTCGCCTTGATCACTGGCGCCGCCAGCGGTATCGGCCGCAGCGCCGCAGTGGCCCTCGCGCGCGCCGGCTACGACGTGGTGATCAACTATAGCCAAAGCGACAAGGCTGCCGCCAAAACCGCGCAAGAGGCCGCAGACGCAGGGGCCGCCACGCTGCTGTACAAATGCGATGTGAGTGATGAGGCCGGCGTGCGGGTCATGCTGGCCGAGATCGAGGCGCGCTTTGGTCGGCTCGATGTTCTGGTGAACAACGCCGGTATCACGGCGCCCTGGAAGCCTAAAGATCTGGAATCTCTTGACCTGGGTGATTGGGACCGTGTGTTCGCGGTCAACGTGCGCGGCATGTTTCAGGTGACCCGCGCTTCGGTTCCGCTGCTGCGCAAGGCCGACAGGCCTTGCATCGTGAATACGGCCAGCATCGTCGGATTGCGCCCCGGCCCGCAACCGCTACCCTATGCCGCCAGCAAGGCGGCCGTGGTCAATATGACCAAAACGCTGGCGTGGAATCTGGGCCCGCATATCCGGGTCAACGCGGTGGCGCCCGGCTGGATGGAAGGCGACTGGATGGAGCGCATGCTGGGCGACAAGTACGAGGATCTGATGGGTAAGCGCGCACGCGCCACGCCGCTCAAGCGTTGCGTCACTGCCGAGGACGTGGCGGAGACCATCATGTCACTGGTCAACAGCAATCGTTTTGTCACCGGCGAAATCATTGTGATCGACGGTGGCTTTACCGCGTCAACCTGATCCTTTCTCAATCCTGCTGATGCGGGGCTAACCCAGGCGCGCGCTCGGTCGAGTGCACGGTCGCGAGCCTGAGTCTCGCCTGGTCTCAATATTTTCAATCTGCTCACGCGGAGCTGCATATGCTGAACGGTGTTGTCCCTTTCCCACCGGAATTTGCCCAACGCTATCGGGAACGAGGCTATTGGCAGGACCAGTCGCTTGCTGCAGAATTTGCCCAGGTATATCGGCAATTCGGTGATCGCATTGCGCTGATCGAAGGCGCGCGCGAATACAGCTATAAAGACATCGACCGCATTACCGACAATCTGGCGCTCAACCTGCTTGAGATCGGGGTGCGTCCGCTTGATCGCATCGTGCCGACGCTGCCCAATGTGGCCGAGTTCGTGCTGCTCTACTTCGCGCTGCAAAAGATCAGCGCCATACCGATTGCGGCCCTGGTTACCCATCGCTATGCCGAAATCAGCCAGTTCGTCCGCTTGTCCGGGGCGAGCACCTGCATTTACCCGCACAGCCAGGGCGATTTCCAGTTTGGCCCGATGATCGAGCGGGTGATGGCCGATTCCGACACCCTCAAGATCCGCATCGTGCTGGGTAAGGCCGGCCCGGGTGAGCATTCGCTGCAGGAGTTGATTGAGCGCCCGGCGACCAGGCCGCTGAGCGAATTGAACGCAATCGAGATCGATCCGACCGATCCGTGCATATTCCAGCTCTCCGGTGGCACCACCGGCATTCCCAAGCTGATACCGCGCACGCATAACGACTATGCCTACAACTCCAAGACGGCGGCACCGGTCTGCGGTGTGAATGGCGACTCGGTGTTGTTGCTGGCGCTGCCCATTGCCCACAACCTGCCACTGGCCTGCCCGGGCATTCAGGGTTTCATGTTCAACGGAGCGAAGGTGGTGCTATCGCCCACCACCCGCCCCGAGGAGATGTTCAAGCTGATCCAGCGTCATCGGGTCACTCATGTGAAAGTCGTACCAGCGCTGCTCATTCGCCTGATCAACGACCCGGCCATCGGCAACTATGACTTGTCCAGTGTCAAGGTGATTCAGAGTGGCGGCCAGCGCATGCAGCCGGAGGTGCGCCTGCGTACCCGGGAGCTGATTCCCGGGGTGTTCGTGCAGGAGAACTTCGGCATGTCTGAAGGGGTGCTCATGTTCGTGCGCGATACCGACCCGGAGGAGGTGCGCCTCGAGACCTGCGGCCGGCCGATCTGCGCCGATGACGAGATTCGGCTTGTAGATGATGAAGGGCGCGAAGTGGCCGTGGGCGAGGTGGGTGAACTTACCTGCCGTGGCCCGTATACCTTGCGCGGCTATTACGGCGTGCCGGAATACAACGCACGCCAATTCACGCCCGACGGGTTTTATCGCTCGGGTGACCTGATGCGCCAGCATCCATCGGGCAATTACGTTGTCGAGGGGCGCAAGAAGGACCTGATCAACCGCGGTGGCGAGAAGATCAGCGCCGAGGAAGTTGAGAATCTCATCCTGATGCACCCGGCGGTGCAAAACGTCGCCTGCGTGCCGATGCCCGATGACAATCTCGGTGAGCGGATGTGCGCCTATGTGATTCTGCACTCGGGGCAGACGCTCACGCTGAAGGAACTGGTCAACTTCTTGATGGACAAGGAAATCGCCAAATTCAAACTGCCCGAGCGCCTGGAGCAATTGGCGGAATTCCCGGTGTCGACCTTTGGCAAGGTGTCCAAGAAGGCGCTGGGTGAGTGGGTCAGCGAAAAGATTGCAAAGGAAAAGGCAGCCTCATGAGAATCATTGATCTGCATTGCTATCCGGGTACACAGACCTGGATCGACAGCCAGGGGCCGTATGTCGAGGCGCTCGCCAAGTACTGGAGCCGCGGCTGGGTCGCCAAGACCGAGGATGAGGTGCTCTCTGAATTTACCGATGCCGGTGTTGAGGCGTGTCTTGTGGCACTCGATCTGGAAACCACTGTCGCGACGCCGCCGTGCACCAATGATTATGTGCACGCCATGTGGAAGCGCCATCCGCAGCGCATCGTGCAGTGCTGGGGCACGCTCGATCCGTTCAAAGGTGAGCTCGCCATGCGCGAGGCGCGCCACGCGATGCAGGATCTGGGCTTTGTCGGCTTTCACTTTCATCCGATCATGCAGCACTTCGCGGTGAACGACACCCGCTTCTACCCGCTATTCGGGTTGCTCGATGAGCTTGGCGCAGCGGTCATGATCGATGTGGGCACCACTGGCATGGGGGCAGGGATGCCCGGTGGCATGGGTGCACGCATCCGCCACGCCCATCCGGCGGCCATTGACGATCTGGCAGCCGATTTCCCCAACCTCAAGATCATCATGGCGCATCCGGGCTGGCCCTGGGTCGATGAGGCGACGGCTGTCGCGCTGCACAAGGGTAATGTGTTCTGGGAAATGTCCGGTTGGGCGCCCAAATACTTTCCCGCGTCACTCAAAGTGGACATGCGTGCCCGCTTGCAGGACAAGATCATGTTCGGCAGTGACTATCCAAGCCTGCCCTATGCGCGCATTCTGAAAGAGTGGGCGGAGCTGGGCTACAGCGATGCGGTAATGGAAAAGATCTTTCACGGCAACGCCGAGCGCGTGCTCGGTCTGTAGGCAAGGAGAGCAAGTCATGGCGCAGGCCTATATTTGTGATGGTATCCGCACCCCGATCGGACGCTATGGCGGATCGCTCTCGGGCATTCGCACCGACGATCTGGGCGCCTTGCCGCTCAAGGCGCTGATGGCGCGCAATACGACCCTCGACTGGTCACGCATCGACGAGGTCTACTACGGCTGTGTCAATCAAGCCGGTGAGGACAATCGCAATGTGGCACGCATGTCCTCGCTGCTCGCCGGATTGCCCGAATCGGTGCCCGCGGCAACAGTGAACCGCCTGTGTGGTTCAGGGCTTGAAGCCCTGGCCTGTGCTACTCGCGCCATCCAGACCGGCGAACTGGCCCTGGCCATCGCCGGGGGCGTCGAGAGCATGAGCCGCGCACCGTTTGTGATGCCCAAGGCGACCAGTGCGTTTTCGCGTCATAACGAGATTCATGACACCACCATCGGCTGGCGTTTTGTGAATCCGGAGATGGAGCGCCGCTACGGCGTCGATTCCATGGGGCAAACGGCTGAAAATGTGGCCGAGCAGTACGGCATTTCGCGTGACGATCAGGATCGCTTTGCCCTTGAGAGCCAGCAGCGTGCCGCACGGGCGATCAATGAGGGCACCCTGCGCGAGGAAATCATCGCGGTGGCGATCCCTGGGCGCAAAGGCGAGGTGCGCGAGTTCAGCGTCGATGAGCATCCGCGTGCTGACACGACCCTTGAGACACTGGGCAAGCTGAAGGCGAGCTTTCGTGCCAATGGCACGGTGACGGCAGGCAACGCATCCGGAGTCAACGATGGCGCCGCCGCGCTGCTGGTGGCCTCCGAGGAGGCGGTGCGCGAGCATGGTCTGCGTCCGCTTGCCCGCATCATCGGCGCGGCCACCGCCGGCGTGGCGCCGCGCGTGATGGGTATCGGCCCGGTGCCGGCCACCCAGCGGCTGCTTGCGCGCCTGAATATGCGCATCAGTGATTTTGATGTGGTCGAGTTGAACGAAGCATTTGCTGCGCAGGGCCTTGCGGTGCTGCGCGAACTGGGGCTGCCGGGTAACGCGGCACACGTGAACCCCAATGGGGGTGCGATTGCGTTTGGACACCCGCTGGGCATGTCCGGTGTGCGTCTGGCGCTGACCGCGACCCGGCAACTGCATCGCACCGGCGGTCGGCGTGCGCTGTGCACGATGTGTATTGGCGTCGGGCAAGGCATTGCGCTCGCCCTCGAACGCGTCTGATGCTGGCGAGCCGTTCAAGCTTTCGTGAGATTCGCGGGCTGAACATGCATGTGCGCACCTGGGGCAACCCGGGTGCACCTCGGCTGGTGCTGCTGCATGGCTGGATGGATTGTTCAGCCTCGTTCCAGTTCATCGTCGATGAACTCGATGCGCTGGGACACCAATGGCAGTGCGTCGCGCCGGACTTGCGCGGCTTTGGTCTGAGCGAGTGGGCGCGCGATGGTATCTACAGCTATACCGACTACCTGGCGGACCTGGACCAGTGGTTTACAACACTGGATGATTCGGCACCGGTCCATCTGCTCGGCCACAGCCTGGGTGGCAATATTGCTTCTCTCTTTGCCGCAGTGCGCCCGCAGCGGGTGCGTAGCCTCATCAATCTGGAGGGGTTTGGTCTGCGCAGTCGCGCCCCGCGCGAGGCACCTGAGCATCTGCGCAACTGGCTCGACGATCTGACGCGCTTTGAGCAGCGTCGCGCGTTTGATGATTTTGATACCGTCGTACGGCGGGTGCGGCAGTTGAGCTCGCGCATTGAACCGGCTCGCGCCCGCTACGTGGCCGAACATTGGAGTGAGCCCGATCAACTCGGGCAGCATCGATTGCGCGCTGATCCGGCACATTTGCGCGCTGGCCCTGATCTTTGGCGGCTTGACGAGGCAATGGCGTGCTGGCGTTCGATCGTGGCGCCCGTCCTGTGGGTGCAGGCTAGTCAGTCAGAGAATCTGGCGCGCCATCAGTTGAATGAATCGCGGCTCGCACGGCGCCGCGCAGCCCTGGCGCAGCATGAAATGCAGCGCATTGACGATGCCGGCCATATGCTGCACTGGGAGCACCCGGGCACGCTTGCCCGGCTGATTGCCGGGTTCCTCGCGCGCAACGGCGGTTAAGCGGGCTAGCTCGAGGCGCCTGGTACCACCAGCGCGGCTTCGCGCACGATGTCATCCACATCGGACTCATCGAGTTCGAGGCATTCCATCGCAAAGGCACCCACTCTGTCCCATTCCACGCAAGGCAGGCGTGCAATGCGGCAGGCGGTGACGTCCACAACCAGGCCGATGGCAGTCAGACGCAGCGCATTGCGTGGCGCCCCGCTGCGCAACTGCGGGTTGGCGCCATAGTTGTGATGGTTAAAAATCGCGAGTTGGGTCTCCATGCTCAATTCCCAGGAGCGTGCCATGCTGAATCCGACGCGCGTATGGTTGGTGCCGCAGATGGCCATCTCGGCGTCAAGCAGCGACTGACCATCGTGCAGGGTGGCCGGATTCATCACCTCGGCATAGGCCGGATTGGCAGCGAGCAAAACACCCATGCCGGCGTCGCGAAACAGCAGAAACGTCGCGCACAGTTCGGGTTCGATCGCCCGCGTCATGCGCGCAACGACGCTGGCAATCAGCGAATAGCGAAGCGAGTTGGCCCAGAATCGTTTCATGGCCGGGGTGTCGCTGCCTGGCATCGCCTTGGCAAGCGCAAGTCGCGTAAGAATCTGGGTGCCCGCATTCATGCCGAGCACGGCGAGCGCCCGGTGCACGGTGGTCACTTTGGTGGCCAGGCCGTAGTAACTCGAGTTGACTGCTTTCAGCATGCCGGCGGCCAGTGCCACATCGGCACTGATCAGCTTTGTGATGTGGTTGAAATCCGGTTCATCGACCCGTATCGCCCGCATGATCTGAACCAGAATGCCGGGACAGGGGGGGATGCCGAGTTTGCCGATGAAGTCTTCGGTTTCAACGTCCAGCAGAGCGGAATCGGTGGCCATGGGTCTGATTGTCCGCTGCGAGCGGACAGTGGGTCGCGATAGTCACAGTCTAATCAGCGCAATAGGCAATAGCCCCGTCTGATGCTTCGTGCTGCGGCATTTTTGCCTCGCGCGAATGCAATTGAGCGGGTCGCCTCAAACGGGTAGGTGTAAAAGCGTGCAATCAATCACGCCGCGCCGCGGTTCAATCGCTCAGACAATGCGTATACCTTAATCGGCGACGACACCGTATTGCGCAATCTGCTGCGCCCAGCGTTCGATCTCGCCTTGCAGGAAGCTCTGCTGTTCGGCATTGGGAATGGGCATTGCACGACCACCGTCGCGTTCAATGGTGGCGCTGAATTGAGCACTTCGCGTAAGGCTGCCAATCGCATTGCGCAGGCGCTCGATCGTGGGCGCAGGCGTTTGCGCCGGAGCAAACAGACCAAACCAGCTCTCACCATGAAAACGCACCAGCCCGGTTTCCTCAACGGTGGGGATCTGAGGCAATTTGGGTGACCGAGCGGCAGAGGACACTGCGAGCGCTTTCAATCGCCCGCTCTCAAGGTAGCTGCGCTGCGCCGACAGGTTGTCGAAGAAAATGTCCACCCGCAGGGCGAGCATGTCCTGCACCGCTTGCGCCGAACCTTTGTAGGGCACATGTACCATGTTCAGGCCGAGTGCTTTTACCAGGATCGCTCCCCAGACATGCTGGACCGTGCCGACGCCGGCCGAGGCGTAGGACAGGGCGCCCGGCCGCGCTTTGGCTTCGCGCACCAGATCGGCCAGCCGGTCACCCGGAAAATCGGGTCGCGCAACCAATACGAACGGATAAGCAGACAAATAGCCAACTGCGACAAAATCGCGCAGAGGGTCGTAGGGGAGATTGCGAAACAACGCGGGATTGATCGCGAGGCTGCTCACGCCTCCGAGCAGCAAGGTGTAGCCATCGGGGCTGGCTTTGGCAACATAGTCGGTGCCGGCGAGCGATCCGCCACCCACCCGGTTCTCGACCATTGCCGGCATGTGCAGCGTTTCGCTGAAATACTGCGCCACATGGCGGGCGATGATATCGGTGCCCCCACCGGGTGCGTTGGGTACGATCAGCCGGGTCGGACGCCCCGTGCTGTCCTCAGCGGCGACAAGCTGGGTTGATAGCACCAGCGTGAGGGCAAACAGTCCTCGTGCGAGGACGTTGACGGTCCGTCTGGGTCGGTGTTGCATCGCGCTGTCTCCGGATTTGCCAAGTGGCCCCACAGAGGCCTGTGCGTAATGGTAACGTACCGCAGGCAGTACGCCTGCGCGGCGGGGAAGCCCTGTACATCGGCCGTGGATGCGCGTCAGGTGCGCGCTTCACTGGCGCGTGACGCCTCGACAGGCGCTCACGTACCTCGAGTGCATACACAGCTCGAGTGCTGACGTCGTGCAGGCGCTGAAGGGTTTCAGTTGCGCGCGTGTTTCAGGCACTGAGAAGTTTCATTTATTGAGGAGATGGTGATGTCAGATTCCCTTTCGATCAATTTCAGTCACGTTGGCGTGTTCGTTCAGAACATTGATCGCATGATCGATTTCTATACCCGGGTGCTTGGTTTCATCATGAGCGATCGCGGAGTGCTGGACAATGGGACCGAGATTGCTTTCATGACCCGCAATCCGCGCGAGCATCACCAGGTGGTGCTCGCCACCGGCCGTCCCGATGGCCTGTCATTCAATGTCATCCAGCAACTCTCGTTCAGGGTTGGTGGGCTCGATCAGCTCCGCGAAATTTACCGGCGCCTGGTTGCCGAGAACGTGGTCATGGAAGGCCCGACGCTGGGACCGATCACCCATGGCAACGCAATTTCGGTGTATTGCCGCGATCCGGAAGGTCAGCGCACCGAATTCTTTATCGACACACCCTGGTATGTTCATCAACCCATGCGCATTCCGGTTGACATGAGCATGAACGATGCCGAGATGTGGGCCTTCGTCGAGGGCCATGCCCGCAGTCTGCCCGGCTTCAAGCCGCTGTCAGAGTGGCATGCCGAGATGGACCGTAAGCTGGCCGGAGTCCACTGACACTTGGCGTGCGGTGGCGTTGACAAGGCTACGGGCGCCGGGTACCTTCAGCGGCCGCCTGAGGCAGGCGCGCCCTTCCTACCCAGTTCCCAATCCTGAGCGAGACCTTATCCATGGATTCCCACCCTCACGGCGAGCGCCCGGCGCGCACGATCGGGCACTTCGTTGACGGGCAGATGATCGAGGGGCGCAGTGAGCGCTATGGCGAGGTGTGGAATCCCTCTTTGGGCACCTGCAGCGCGCGGGTCGCGCTGGCAAGCCGCGCTGAAATGCAGCAGGCAGTGGACGCTGCACAGCGGGCATTGCCTGGCTGGGCGAGTGCTTCGCCGCTTACCCGGGCGCGCGTCATGTTCAAGTTCAAGGAGCTGGTCGAGCGTCATGCCGATGAGCTCTCATTGCTCATTGCCAATGAGCATGGCAAGGTGATCTCGGATGCACGCGGATCGCTGCAGCGGGGCCTTGAGTGCGTGGAATTTGCCTGTGGCATTCCGCATCTGCTCAAAGGCGAGTATTCCGATAATGTGGCCACCGGCATCGATCTGTATTCGATGCGCCAGCCGCTCGGCGTGGTCGCCGGCATCACGCCATTCAATTTTCCGGCAATGGTTCCGATGTGGATGTTTCCGATCGCCATTGCCTGCGGTAATACGTTCATTCTCAAACCATCGGAAAAAGACCCCGGCTGCCCGATGCGCCTGGCGGAACTGATGCTTGAGGCTGGCGCACCGCCTGGTGTGTTCAATGTAGTCAATGGCGACAAGGAGGCCGTTGACGCCCTGCTCGATGATCCGCGCGTGCGCGCGTTGAGTTTTGTTGGATCGACACCGATCGCGCGCTACATCTACATTCGGGCGGCCGAACAGGGCAAGCGCGTACAAGCACTTGGTGGCGCAAAAAATCACCTCATCGTGATGCCCGATGCCGATATCGATCTGGCCGTCGATGCACTGATGGGTGCGGCGTATGGCTCGGCGGGTGAGCGTTGCATGGCCATTTCGGTGGCCGTGCCGGTATCGAGCCGCACTGCGGGTGAACTGGTTGAAGCGCTTGCACCGCGGGTGCGCGCTCTCACCATTGGCGCCTCGACCGATGCCAGCTCCGAGATGGGCCCGCTGGTGACCGCGCAGCATCGCGACAAGGTGCGTAGCTACATCGATCTGGGTGAGCGCGAAGGTGCGAAAATTGTGGTGGACGGACGTGGCTATCAGGTGGCCGGCCATCCCGACGGTTTCTTTCTGGGCGGCACGCTGCTCGATGATGTACGCCCGCAAATGCGCGTGTATCAGGAAGAGATTTTTGGTCCGGTGCTCTCGGTGGTGCATGCGCAGTCGTTTGACGAGGCACTGGCGCTACCCAGTGACCACGAATTCGGCAATGGCGTGTCGATTTTCACGCGCAATGGCGATGTGGCCAGAAATTTCACCCAGAAAGTTGAATGCGGCATGGTCGGCATCAACGTGCCGATCCCGGTGCCGCTGTCGTTCCACAGCTTCGGTGGCTGGAAGCAGTCATTGTTCGGTGACATGAACCAGCATGGCACCGAAGGGGTTCGTTTCTACACTCGCATCAAAACAGTCACGGCACGCTGGCGCGAGGGGGTCAAACCAGGCCCTCAGTTCGGCATGCCCATCATGAAGTAAGGGAGCAGGTCACGATGATCGCCACGGAACAACAGCAGATATTGGTGCGCAAGGCCGCGCGTGCACTGGCGCGCGGCGGATTGGTGAACGCCTATGGCCATTGCAGCGCGCGCATGGACGAGCGTCACTTTCTGGTCTGCGCGCCCCGGCCAATGGGTCTGATCGCCGCGGGTGAAGCCGGTACGGTTTGTACCGTAGATGAGCCGCTGCCAGAGGGCGTGCTGGGTGAGGTCCGCATGCATCAGCAGATTTATCTGCGCCGCCCCGAAGTCGGTGCCATTGCGCGGTTTCTCTCACCCAATGTGCTCGCCCTGTCAGCGCTTGGCCGTACGCCGCGTGCGCGTCATGGGTTTGGTTCGTACTTCTATCCCGAAGTGCCGTTCTGGTCCGATCCCGGGCTGATTCGCAATGAACAGGCGGCGATTGGCGTTGGCCAGACGATCGGCTCGGCCGCGGCGATCGTGGTTGGCGTGAACGGAGCGGTGACGGCAGGGACGAGCATGGAACAGGCGGTGTGCCTTGCCTGGTTCCTCGAAGATGCTGCTCGCGTCGAACTGGCAGCGCTCGCTGCCGGCGTGGCAGACAGCGCGCCGCGGATGAATGCGGAGCAGGCGCAGGCGCGTGCCACCTGGCAGGGCCGCATCGCTGAACGCATGTGGGAATTCCTGACCGCGGGCGACCCGGAATAAACGACGCACCAAACGACGCACCAAACGACGCATCAGTATTCGACGCATCGGCTACCATCGCTTCCGTTACTTCTTATCAACAGTTACCTAGAGAGTCTTCATGTCACAACTCAAAATTCTTGGTCTTTGCGGCAGCCTGCGCAAGGGTTCTTACAACCGCATGTTGCTCAAGCTCGCTACCGAAGTGGCGCCGGCTGATCTGAGCGTGGAGTCGATTGAACTGGGTGACATTCCGTTTTTTGATGGTGATGTGTTCGACAAGGGATATCCGGCATCCGCCGCGGCACTGCGCGAGCGCATCCGTGCGGCCGATGGTGTGCTGATCGTGACACCGGAATACAACTTCACCCTGTCGGCGGTCCTCAAGAACGCGATTGACTGGGCCTCGCGTGGCGCAGATCAGCCGTTTGTCGGCAAGCCGCTCACGGTGATGAGCGCGACCCAGGGGCCGCTCGGTGGTGCGCGGGTGCAGTACGACGTGCGGCGCATCATGCAATTCATGCAGGTATTCATCATGCCGCGCCCGGAGACTTTCGTTGGTTCGGCAGCCGGCAAGTTCAATGCCGAAGGTCAGTGCACCGATGAGGTCACGCGCAAGTTCGTCACCGAGCACATGGCAGCATTTCGCGACTGGGTCGTGCGGATGAAGAAGCTGGGCTGAGCGCTGCTCAGTGCGCCTGCGATCAGGAGGCCAGACTGAGCAGGATCAGGTGTTCCAGGAATCAGGACGCCAGACTGAGCGGGATCAGGTGTTCCAGGGATCAGGATGCCGGGCTGAGCGGGCCCGGGTACCCCTGCAGTCATTACTAAATTGTCAAAGGTAGAGCACGCATGAGCCACAGCGTCACGCAGATCAACGGCACGTGGGATTGCGCCAATTTCATCGGCAACGAGTTTGTCGTGGCGCAGTCCGGCAAGACATTCGAGAATCGCTCACCGGTCGATCATCGTCTGATCGGGCAGGTGAGCGAGGCGGGTCAGCCGGAAGTCGAGGCCGCGGTGCGTGCGGCTCGTGCTGCGCTCGAAGGGCCCTGGGGCAAGCTCGATATCGCCAAGCGCTCGGAGTTGCTGTACGCGGTGGGCGATGAGATCAATCGGCGCTTCGATGACTTTTTGCAAGCCGAAGTGGCCGATACCGGCAAACCGGTGAGCCTTGCCAGCCATCTGGACATTCCGCGTGGTGCGGCCAACTTCCGCATCTTCGCCGATGTCGTCAAGAACGTGCCGAGCGAATTCTTCTCGATGAGCACGCCAGACGGTGCCGGCGCGATCAACTATGCGCTGCGCGTACCCAAGGGCGTGATTGCCGTGATCTGTCCGTGGAATCTGCCGCTGCTGCTGATGACCTGGAAGGTCGGTCCGGCGCTTGCCTGTGGCAATGCGGTGATCGT
The DNA here is from genome assembly GCA_903921325.1 of uncultured Pseudomonadota bacterium. GTDB lineage: Bacteria > Pseudomonadota > Gammaproteobacteria > Burkholderiales > SG8-39 > CAIXPL01. Next base: position 87,315 of record CAIXPL010000024.1, on the reverse strand, counting down.
GAAGCCTTCAGAGGAGACGCCATCGACGGCGACCTTGCTCGGCGAGGTCATGAAGAAAGTCGGTGTGCCAGCCGGTGTCTACAACGTGGTGCACGGGTTTGGTCCGGGTTCGGCAGGGGAATATCTCACTCGCCATCCCGGGGTCAACGCGATCACCTTTACTGGCGAGACGGCGACCGGTTCGGCAATCATGAAGGCAGCCGCCGAGGGTGTGCGCGGCGTGTCCTTCGAGCTCGGCGGCAAGAACGCCGGTGTGGTGTTTGCCGATTGCGATTTTCAAGCCGCCATCGAAGGGATTGGTCGCGCGGTATTCGCCAATTGCGGCCAGGTGTGTCTGGGCACCGAGCGGGTCTACGTCGAGCGGCCGATTTTTGATCGCTTCGTAACGGCACTGAAAGCCAAGGCCGAGTCACTCAAGCCAGGACGGCCCGAGGCCACCGGTACCGGCATCGGCCCACTGATCAGCCGTGAACATCAGCGCAAGGTGCTCTCGTATTATCAGAAGGCAAAGGACGAAGGCGCACACGTGGTCGCAGGCGGTGGCGTGCCCTCAATGCCTGGCGAACTCGCTGACGGTGCATGGATCGAACCGACGATCTGGACGGGTTTGCCGGAAACCTCGGCAGTCATCCGCGAGGAGATTTTCGGACCCTGCTGCCATATCGCGCCGTTTGATACAGAAGAGGAAGCGGTGCGTCTGGCCAACGACACGGCCTATGGTCTGGCCACCACGGTGTGGACGACCAATCTCACCCGCGCGCATCGAGTGGCGGCCAGGATCGAAGTGGGCATCTGCTGGATCAACAGCTGGTTCCTGCGTGATCTGCGCACGCCGTTTGGTGGCTCGAAGCAGTCGGGCATCGGACGCGAGGGCGGGGTACATTCCCTCGAGTTCTATACCGAACTGCGCAACGTCTGCATCAAGCTGTAGAAGCAGCACCTTTATCCCTCCGCCGCGGTGCGTGCACCGTGGGCTAACCTGATCGAACGGAGAGCCGCAGTGGCCACCAAGAAAAAGAGTTCAACCCGACCTGTAGCGCGCACCGGTGCAACACGCACTGCGGCACCGCGCGCCGCTGCAACACGTGCCGCAGCAGCGCGCACGGGTAGAGCGCAAACCGCGGCAGCGCCAAGCGCGACAAACCGGATACGTCTGCTCGCCGAGCGACTGCGCAAAGCCGGTGAGACCGGTGAGGCGACCGGGCCGATCCGGGATGAGATCGGCGCGGGCGATCTGGCAGCCGCCTATGCAATCCAGCAGGTCAATACCCAGTTCTGGATCAAGTCAGGACGCCGGCTTGTGGGCCGCAAAATTGGTCTGACTGCAAAGAGCGTGCAGAAGCAACTCGGGGTCGATCAACCCGATTACGGCATGCTCTATGCCGATATGTTGATGTGCGATGGCGAGGAGGTTGCGCTCTCGCGGGTGATGCAGCCCAAGCTGGAGGCAGAAATCGCGCTGGTGCTCGAGCGCGACATCACGACACCGGGTGTGACGCTCACCGAGCTCATTTCTGCAGTCGCGTACGCACTGCCGGCCATTGAGATTGTGGGCAGCCGCGTGCGCAATTGGGACATCAAGATCACTGACACGATTGCCGACAATGCCTCATCGGGCTTGTTTGTTCTGGGCAATGAGCCGCGCAAGCTCGAAGGGCTTGACTTGCGCATGTGCGGCATGGTGATGGAGCGTCGTGGCGATCAGATCTCGCTCGGGGCCGGCATGGCCTGCCTGGGTAATCCATTGATTGCCGCTTTATGGCTGGCGCGAACCATGGTGTCGATCGGCTCGCCGCTCAAGGCAGGCGACGTGCTCATGACCGGGGCACTGGGCCCGATGGCGGCCGTGGCACCCGGTGATGTGGTCGATGTGCGCATCGGCGGCCTGGGTTCTGTTCGCACCGCCTTCGCGCGATAACGAGCCCACGCCAATAACCCAATTACCGACCAAGGCATTCGAGATGAAGACAATTGAACATTTTGCCGGTGTAGTCGATGACGCTGCGCGGACCGCAAAGTCGATCCAGCAGCTCACCCTGAATGGGGGCGACAAGCTCACCGAGGCCGATGCGTACGAAATTCAACGCCAGTCGATCGAGCGCCGTGTCGCGCGTGGCGCCCATCGGGTGGGCATGAAAATGGGCTTTACCAGCCGCGCCAAGATCATCCAGATGGGTGTCTCGGACATGCTGTGGGGACGTCTCACCGTCGATATGGTGGTCGAGGATGGTGGCAGCATTTCACTGGCCAACTATGTGCATCCACGCGTCGAGCCGGAGATCGTGTTTCTGCTCAAGCATGATCTGATTGGCACCATCACCCCGCTGCAGGCGCTCGCCGCAGTCGAGGCGGTTGCCCCGGCGATGGAAATCATCGACTCGCGTTTCGAGAATTTCAAATTCACGCTGGTCGACGTGGTGGCAGACAATTCCTCTTCGTCAGGGTTTGTCACTGGCCCCTGGCATCGCCCGGATTTTGATTTCTCCAATCTGGGACTGGTGCTCAATTTCAACGGCCAGCCGCGTCAGATCGGTTCCACTGCCGCCATTCTCGGGCATCCGCTGCGCTCGCTGGTGGCGGCGGCGCGCTTTGCCGCACAGGCCAATGAACCGCTCAAGGCGGGCTGGATGGTGATGGCCGGTGGCGCGACAGCGGCCGAACCCCTGGTGGCAGGCACCCATGTCGAGATGGAAATGCAGACCATAGGGCGAGTGTCATTCAGCGTGACCGCCTGAGGGCGAGCAGAGCAGTCTGCGCGCTTGCGCAGGTAATGCGAGCAGTGCCGCTGGCGCGCTGGGTGGTCGCTCTGAATAGGTAGCGCCAGCATGATCGCTCGCATTGGCGTTGCTCGCGCCTGCGAGCGTGCCGTACTAACGCAGCGCCATATAGAGTCCGAGCGCAAGGATGCTGTACAGAAAAACGCGTCGGAAGGTCACCGGCGGGATTTTCGCGCGCAGTCGTTGACCGATCATCATTCCGATAAATGCGGGAATCAGCGCGAGCAGCGAGCTGCTGAGCGCGGCGATCGGATAGTGATCTGTCCACCATAGCCCCACTCCGAGGGCCAGCGCAGAGGCGGTGAACGCGCCACCAAGCGCCTGAATCAGCTGTTCGCGCTCCAGGTCAAGTGAGCTGATATACGGCACCATGGGTATGACGAATATACCGGTCGAGCCACTGATCAGACCCGTGAGCAAACCAACAATGGGACCGAGCCAGGATTCGCTCGTGCGTGGCACGACAAAGCGCGGTGAGATGAGCGCGAAGAGCGCGTAAGCCGCCAGCACGACACCCAGGGCAACCCCGGCGCTCGCCGAATGTGCACTGGCGAGAAATCCAATGCCGCCTATGGTGCCGATCACGGTTCCGACCATCAGCGGGCCGATGCGTTGCATCGAAGCACGCAGGTGGGGGCCGGCGACCATCTGCCAAATGTTGGTAGTGACTGCGGGGGCGACCAGCAAAGCAGCCGCCTGCACCGGGGCCATGAGCAGGCCAAGCAGGCCCATTGCAACGGTGGGCATGCCCATGCCCATGATGCCCTTGACCAACCCTGCGAGAAAGAAAATAGACGCGATCAGAGTGAAGTCGATCGGTGCCTGCGTCATCGTGAATGCCCTACACTCGAAGCTAGTCTCTCATCATCGCATAATGAAATATCGCTCTGGAACGGAAGTGCTCGCGGAGGCGCGCCAGTTGTGTCTGCTGCCCGAAGAGGCCGTGGCCGAACGGCTGCAGGCTTTGCGTCAGGCATGGCGTGAGGATCCCGCGGCGTTTGACAGTGAAGCGCTTGAATTGCTGCGTACCGCGGCCGCGCGTGTCAAGGCGGCCACGCTCACCCGTGGCAGTGCGGCCATGCAGATGCAGGCCCTTGCAGTGCTCAAGGACCTGTTTGGCTACCCCGGGTTTCGTGCCGGACAACTGGAAATCATCCAGGCCGTCATGACTGGTCGTGACTGCCTGGGCATCATGCCCACCGGCGCGGGTAAGTCGGTCACCTATCAGATTCCGGCTCGATTGCTCGGCGGCCTGACCCTGGTGGTCTCGCCCCTGATCTCGCTCATGAAAGATCAAGTCGATGCCATGAATGAGGTGGGGATACGCGCAACGTTTTTGAATTCCTCACTGGATTCTGCCGAGCGCAATCAGCGGGTCGCCGGACTGCGCGAGGGCGCCTACGAGCTGGTGTACGCCGCCCCTGAGGGCCTGGATGCTTCGATTGGGCGTTTGCTTGAAACGCTGCCCTTGCGGCTGATCGCCGTCGATGAGGCGCATTGCATCAGCGAATGGGGGCATGACTTTCGACCCTCGTATCGCAATCTCACCGGATTGAAGCAACGCTACAGCGGCATACCGGTGCTTGCGCTCACCGCGACCGCAACCCCGCAGGTAACTCGCGACATCATCGACCAACTGGCATTGGTCAATCCGCTGCAAGTGCGCGGCTCGTTTTATCGCCCCAACTTGCATCTGCACAGTATCAAGAAGGGGGCGGGTGAGGGGGTACGCGACATGATCCTGCGTTTCATCCGGGCACGGCCGGGGGAGGCGGGCATCGTGTACTGCCTGTCACGCAGCGCGGTGGACAGCACTGCGGCGTTTCTGCGCTCGCGTGGTGTGCGGGCAGCGGCGTATCACGCTGGACTGGATACTGGCGTGCGTGCATCGATTCAGGAGGCATTTGGTCGCAACGACGTCGACGTGGTATGTGCCACGGTGGCCTTTGGCATGGGTATCGACAAGTCCGACGTGGGCTATGTGATCCATCGCGATATGCCACGTTCGATCGAGGGTTATTATCAGGAGATCGGCCGCGCCGGACGCGACGGGGCGCCGGCGGAGTGTGTTTTGTTCTACTCCTGGGCCGATGTGGTGTCGCTTGATCGTCTGCTCGAAGGCACGGAGGTGAGCGACCAGCGCCGGCAGGCGGTGCGACGCATGCATGAGCTCGCCGAGGGGCGCGGGTGCTTCTGGCGCGATCTGTCCGCGCATTTCGCCGAGACGATCGAGGCGTGTGGCAGTGCGTGCAGCCGCTGCGCTGCCCGCGATGTATTTCAAGGCAGCGCGAGCGAACACAGCGTTGATGGCGAGTTGCTCGACCGGCTGCGCGCGCTGCGCAAGCGTCTGGCTGATTTCCGCAAGGTGCCAACCTTCGTGGTGTTCAGTGATCGCACCTTGCAGGAGATGGCGCTGCGACGGCCGCGTAGCGCCGCTGAATTGCTGACGGTGCACGGCGTTGGAGAGAAAAAGCTGGCGCAATACGGCGATGAATTTCTGGCAGAAATTTCCCGCGGCTAGGTGCCGCTGCGCAAACAATCGGTGGCGCCCGGTTCGCGTTCAACTCGCCTGCAGTCAGCGAACAGCCCGTGTTCACCAGGGATGAACCAGCGATGAACCAGCGATGAACCAGCGATCAGGTCGCGATCAGTTCGCGATCAGTTCGCGATCAGTTCGCGATCAGGTCGCGATCATAGAACAGCCCGTGTTGAACCAGCGATGAACCAGCGATCAGGTCGCGATCAGTTCGCGATCATAGGTTACCGGATCAAAGCCAATCAGTAGATCGCCCACACCGGCCTTGCGATATTCGATCACCGGGCGGCGGATCAGACTGGGCGTGGCCATCATTCGTTCGATGGCCTCGGCGTCTGAATCAATCTGCTTTGACTCTGGTGCGAGCCCGCGCCAGGTGGTGCCGCGCGTGTTCACCAAGGCTTGCCAGCCGCGCCCGGCACACCACTGTGCCAGGCGGGCCGCATCGATACCCGAGCGCTTGTAGTCATGAAATTCATAGGCAAGACCGTGCTCGTCGAGCCAGTCAAAGGCTTTTTTCATGGTGCTGCAATTGCGGATACCGTAGATGGTGAGCATCGACTCGTGCTGACTCAGGCTGCCGCGAGCAGTTCACGCAGGACAAAGGGCATGATCCCGCCGTGGCGGAAGTAGTCCACCTCGATCGGGGTATCGATGCGCGAACGGACAGTGACTCGCTGCACCGAGCCATCCTGGCGTCGAATGACCACGGTGAGTTCCTGCTGCGGCCGGATATCGTCCAGACCTTCGATATCGATGGTCTCGGTGCCGGTTATGCCCAGCGATTCGGCTGAATCGGCGCCGATGAACTGCAGCGGCAACACACCCATACCGACCAGGTTGGAACGATGGATGCGCTCGAAGCTGCGCACGATGACCGCCTTCACGCCGAGCAACTGGGTGCCCTTGGCGGCCCAGTCACGCGATGAACCCGAACCATATTCCTCACCACCGAAGATGACCGTTGGCGTGCCCTCGGCGATGTACTTCATCGCTGCATCGTAAATCGGCATGCGCTCGCCACTGGGTTGGTGCACGGTGAGTCCGCCTTCAACGCGCGAGCCATCAGCGCCCGCGGGAATCATCAGATTCTTGATACGTACATTGGCAAATGTGCCGCGCATCATCACCTGGTGGTTGCCGCGACGCGCGCCATAGCTGTTGAAATCGATGCGCGAGACATCGTTTTCCATGAGCCACACGCCAGCCGGTGAGGTGGCGCGGATCGAACCCGCAGGTGAGATGTGATCGGTGGTGATCGAGTCGCCAAACAGGCCCAGCACGCGTGCATTGGCGATCTTGCTGGCAGCACCGGGCTGCATCGAGAAGCCCTCGAAGAAGGGTGGCTCTGCGATGTAGGTCGAGCGCGGCCAGCTATACACCTGACCGGTGGTGGTCGAGATCTCGTTCCACAGCGGATTGCCGTCGGTGAAATTGCCATACAGTCGACGGAAGGTGGCCGGATCCATGGCGTATTTCATGCACGCCGCGATCTCCTCGCTGGTGGGCCAGATATCGCCAATCCAGACATCCTTGCCATCGGCACCAGTGCCGACCGGTTCAGTCATGAAATCGCGCAGCATCGTGCCGGCGATGGCATAGGCCACCACCATGGGTGGCGAGGCGAGGAAATTGGCGCGCAGATTCGGGTGAATACGCGCCTCGAAGTTTCGATTGCCAGAAAGAACGGCAGCGCAAACGAGGTCGTTTTTTACCACCGCATCTTCGATGGTCTCGCTCAAGGGGCCGGCGTTGCCGATGCAGGTGGTGCAACCATAACCGGCGACGTTGAAGCCAAGGGCCTCAAGGCTGGGCAGCAACCCGGACTTGGTGAGGTATTCGGTGACCACGCGCGAGCCGGGGGCAAGCGAGGTCTTCACATGGGATTTCACCTTCAGTCCACGCGCCACGGCTTTCTGCGCGAGCAAGCCCGCGGCAATCAGCACACCAGGGTTGGAGGTGTTGGTACACGAGGTGATGGCGGCAATGAGGATGTCGGCCGAACCGATGTCGATGCCATCGAGCGTCTTGAAACGCTTCGACAGATCGCCGGCGGCCTTGGAGAACCCGCCGTCGGCCACCGATTTGGAGAACATGTCACCAAAGCTGCTCTTGACCGCCCCGATTTCGATACGGTCCTGTGGCCGCCGCGGACCTGCCAGCGACGGGCCTACCGTGGACAGATCGAGCTCGAGGGTCTGCGTGTAGTCAATGGCACCAGGCTTCGGAATGCCATACATCTCCTGTGCTTTGAAGTAGGACGCGAAGGCATCGATTTCCTCTTCGGTGCGGCCGGTGCCCTTGAAGTATTCGATGGTGGCGTCATCGACCGGGAAGAAGCCCATGGTCGCGCCGTATTCAGGAGCCATATTGCCGATGGTGGCGCGATCGGGCACCGACAGGCGCTCGACGCCTTCGCCGAAGAATTCAACGAACTTGCCCACGACCTTGGCCTTGCGCAGCATCTGGGTGATGGTGAGCACCAGATCGGTGGCGGTGACGCCACCACGCAACTGCCCCTTGAGGTGTACTCCGACCACATCGGGGGTCAGGATGTAGAGCGGCTGGCCGAGCATGCCTGCTTCGGCCTCGATACCACCGACACCCCAGCCGACCACGCCAATACCATTGATCATCGTGGTGTGCGAATCGGTGCCGACCAGCGAGTCGGGGTAATAGACGCCATTTTTTTGATGCACGCCGCGCGCCAGGTATTCCAGATTGACCTGGTGGATGATGCCGATGCCGGGGGGCACAACCTTGAAGGTGTCAAAGGCCTGCATACCCCACTTGAGGAATTCATAGCGCTCGCGATTGCGCTGGAATTCCAGTTTCATGTTCTGTTCCAGTGCGCTGTTGGTGCCAAAGTAGTCAATCTGCACCGAGTGGTCGACCACCAGATCGACCGGCACCAGAGGTTCGATCACCTTGGGATTCTTGCCCATGCGGTCAGCGACATTGCGCATGGCGGCCAGATCGGCAAGCAGGGGCACGCCGGTGAAATCCTGCAAGACGATACGGGCGAGGACAAAGGGGATCTCATCGACCCGATCCGCCACCGGCTTCCAAGTGGCAAGCTCGCGCACGTGCTCCTCGGTGACCTTCTTGCCATCGCAGTTGCGCAGAACGGATTCGAGCACGATCCGGATCGATACCGGCAGGCGCGATATCGGCACGCCAAGCGCGCGCTCAAGGGCAGGCAGACTGCTGAACTGGCCGCGCTTTCCGGATTGAAGCGAGAACTCCTGCAAGGTACCGAAGGTGTTGGAACTCATGATCACTCCTTGTGATTCAACTCGTGTGGTTCAATGCAATTCATATGCCAGTGGATCAGGAGCACGCCCGCTCGCCGGCTGGTTAGCTAGATCGCGAGCAGGTCAACAAACTCATTGACTGGCGTCGATTCAAACTTTTTCTGTGTATCGCACAGAGCAAAAATGCGCTCGGCCTGCTTGGCCGGAAAGCGCCGCGCCAGATTGGTGCGGAATTTGTCTTCGAGCAGCGGGATGCCCTCGGCGCGCCGACGGCGATGGCCGATCGGGTATTCGACGATAACTTCGTCGGTTTGCGAGCCGTCGCGGAAATACACCGTGATGGCATTGGCAATGGAGCGCTTGGCCGGATCGAGGTAGTCGTGCGAGAACTGCTTGTCCTCGACACATTCCATCGTTGCACGCAGCCGGTCGATGCGCGGATCGTTGGCCACCACATCCTCATAATCTGCCGCCGTGAGCCGCCCGTGAATCAGCGGCACCGCCACCATGTACTGAATGCAGTGATCGCGATCGGCCGGGTTGTTGAGTGGGCCCTTCTTGTCAATGATGCGGATCGCCGATTCATGGGTGCGAATCACGATCTTCTTGATCTGGTCGATGCGGTCGCGCACCTGCGGATGCAGGGTCATCGCGCATTCGGCGGCGGTCTGTGCATGAAACTCAGCCGGGAAGGAAATCTTGAACAGCACGTTCTCCATCACATAGGAGTCGTACTTGCGGGTGAACTTGAAGGGCTGGCCCTTGAAGCTCACATCATAGAAGCCCCATCCCTTGGCGGTCAGCACCGAGGGATAGCCCATCTCACCCTTGAGCGCCATCAGCGCCAGACGCACGGCACGGCTGGTAGCGTCGCCGGCGGCCCAGGATTTGCGCGATCCGGTGTTGGGCGCGTGACGATAGGTGCGCAGGCTCTGTCCGTCGACCCAGGCAAGCGACAGCGCATTGATGAGTTCGTCTTCGGTGGCACCGAGCATGGTCGCCACCACCGCGGCCGAGGCGACTTTCACCAGCACTACGTGATCCAGGCCCACCCGATTGAACGAATTCTCTAGCGCAATCACGCCCTGGATTTCGTGCGCCTTGATCATGGCGGTGAGTACATCGCGCATGAGCAGCGGCTTGCGCCCCTGCGCAACGGCATTACGCGACAGCCAGTCGGCCGTGGCCAGAATGCCGCCCAGATTGTCAGACGGGTGACCCCACTCGGCGGCCAGCCACGTGTCATTGAAATCGAGCCAGCGGATGATGGTGCCGATGTTGAACGCAGCCTGCACCGGATCGAGCACAAACGAGGTGCCCGGCACCCGCGCGCCATTGGGTACCACGGTGCCGGGGACAACCGGTCCGAGCAGCTTGGTGCAGGCGGGGTAGCCCAGGGCCTCAAAGCCGCAGCCCAGGGTGTCCATCAGGCACAGGCGCGCGGTGCGATAGGCCTCGCTGCTCTTGATTTCGTGCTTGGCCGCGTAGCGGGCGATATCGACCAGGACTTTGTCGGGTTTGGGGCGGTTGTTGCTGATCGCTGCACTCATCGGATGCTCTCTTTGTCTGGTGATGCCAGGCGCTGTGATGACCTCGCCTGGGTCATGCGGGCCACCGCGGCCCGTTTCGGTCTCTAGGTTTCAGCCTAGGTTTAAGCCTGTGTTTCAGTCTGTGTTTCAGCCGCGCTTGGCGAGCGGAATCCAGCTTTGATTTTCCGGTCCGGTGTAATTGGCGCTGGGTCGAATGATCTTGCCGTCGATGCGCTGTTCGATCACGTGGGCTGACCATCCGGCCGTGCGTGCGATCACAAAAATCGGCGTGAACATGGCGGTCGGCACGCCCATGCGGTGATACGACACCGCGCTGAACCAGTCCAGATTGGGGAACATTTTCTTCTCGCGCCACATCACCGATTCAAGTCGATCGGCAATGTCAAAGAGTTTCATGTCATGCACCTCGGCACTCAAGGTGCGCGCCACTTCCTTGATCACCTTGTTGCGCGGGTCGCCGATGGTGTAGACCGGATGGCCGAAGCCGATCACGATTTCCTTGTTGGCAATGCGGCGCACGACATCGGCCTCGGCCTCATCGGCATTGTCATAACGGCTTTGCACTTCAAAGGCCACTTCATTGGCCCCGCCATGCTTGGGGCCGCGCAGCGCGCCGATGCCCCCGGCAATCGCCGAGTACATGTCCGATCCGGTGCCGGTGATCACCCTGCAGGCGAACGTCGAGGCGTTGAATTCATGCTCGGCATACAGAATGAGCGAGGTATGCATCGCGCGCACCCAGGATTCGCTTGGACGCACACCGTGCAGCAGGTGCAGGAAGTGCCCGCCAATCGAGTCCTCATCGGATTCCACTTCGATGCGCCGGCCGTTGTGGCTGTAGTGATACCAGTAGAGCAGCATGGATCCGAAGGAGGCCATGAGGCGGTCGGCGATGTCGCGCGCACCGGGCAGGTTATGGTCTTCTTTCTCAGGCAGCGTGCAGCCCAGGGCCGAGCAGCCGGTACGCAGCACATCCATCGGATGGGCGCTCGCTGGCAGGCATTCGAGTACAGAACGCACCGCGGCGGGCAACCCGCGCATGGCGCGCAGACGCACCTTGTAGCCGGTCAATTCCGCCTGAGTGGGCAGCTTGCCGTGAATCAGCAGATAGGCCACCTCTTCGAATTCAGCCTCATCGGCAAAATCCAGAATGTCATAGCCACGGTAATGCAGATCATTGCCGGTGCGGCCAACGGTGCACAGGGCCGTGTTGCCTGCCGGTACGCCGGACAGCGCAACCGATTTCTTGGCCTTGGGGGCCGCAGGGGTGTCATTCATAGGACTGCTCCAGTAAGTGGACTGGGTTTGATCAGATCAAGCGGATTTCTTGCGCGCAAACAGCGCATCGAGTCTTTGCTCAAAATCGTGATAACCGAGCATCGAATAGAGTTCCTCGCGGGTCTGCATGGTGTCGACCACCGCAGCCTGGGTGCCATCGCGGCGGATTGCCTGATAGACATTGAGCGCGGCGGCATTCATTGCACGAAACGCTGACAGCGGATAGAGCACCATGTCGACATCGACGCTGTGCAACTGCGCGGTCGTCCACAGTGGCGTTTTGCCAAATTCGGTGATGTTGGCGAGGATCGGTACTTTGACGGCCTTGGCAAATTGCTGGTACTGCCCGAGCTCGGTAACCGCTTCGGCGAAAATCATGTCGGCGCCGGCCTCGACACAGGCGCAGGCACGATCAAGCGCGCTTTGCATGCCTTCGACAGCGAGCGCATCGGTGCGCGCCATGATGACAAAGTCAGGGTCGGTACGGGCATCAACCGCGGCCTTGATCCGATCGACCATCTCGGCCTCGGTCACGATTTCCTTGCCCGGGCGGTGGCCGCAACGCTTGGCGCCGACCTGATCCTCGATGTGCATGGCGGCGGCACCAAATTTCACCATCGAGCGCACGGTGCGCGCGATATTGAACGCACTGGCGCCAAATCCGGTATCCACATCGACCAGCAAGGGCAGGTCGCACACGTCAGTGATGCGCCGGATGTCGGTCAGTACGTCATCGAGATTGCTGATGCCCAGATCAGGCACCCCGAGTGAGCCCGCAGCGACGCCGCCCCCCGACAGATAAATCGCCTTGTAACCCGCCGAGCGTGCAAGCAGTGCATGGTAGGCATTGATCGTGCCGATGATCTGCAATGGGTGCTCGGCGGCCACTGCGGCACGGAAGCGTGCACCGGCAGATTGGGGGATGGGCATGGAAGCTGGCTCCTTAAAATAATGCGACGGTGCGCGTGCGATGCTGACGCTGCAAAGTGGTGCTGGCATTCAAACACCTGCCGTGGGACAGGCGTTTGCGCCGGAACAATCTTGCAGCGGAACTCAATGCGACAGCCCGCGATCAGGGCAGCAGGTGGCGCACGCCATCCTGTTCTTCGAGCAGTTCCTTCAACGTGAAGTCCATGCGTTCACGGCTGAAGGTATCAATGTCAAGGCCGCGAATCAATTCGTACTCACCATTGGCACAGGTGACCGGCATGCCGTAGATCACCCCGGCCGGAATGCCATAGGACCCGTCGGAGGGGATGCCCATGGTGACCCAGCGACCACCGGTGCCCAGTGCCCAGTCATGCATGTGATCGATGGCCGCATTGGCCGCTGAGGCGGCCGAGGACAGCCCACGCGCCTCAATGATGGCTGCGCCGCGTTTGCCCACGGTGGGGATGAATACGTCCTTGTTCCACACCTGATCGTTCACCAGGCTGGTCACGGTCTGCGCGCCAACCGTGGCAAAGCGGAAGTCCGGGTACATGGTGGGCGAGTGGTTGCCCCACACAATCAGCCGCTCGATGGCAGCGACGTCCTTGCTGATCTTGGCAGCCAGTTGCGACAGTGCGCGGTTGTGATCCAGACGCAGCATCGCCGTGAAATTGCGGCTGGGCAGGCTCGGCGCGCTTTTCATCGCAATGTAGGCATTCGTGTTGGCCGGATTGCCGACCACCAGCACTTTCACATTGCGGCTGGCGACCTGGTCCAGTGCCTTGCCTTGAGCGGTGAAAATCTGCGCATTGGCTGAGAGCAGATCCTTGCGCTCCATGCCCGGGCCGCGCGGCCGTGCACCGACTAACAGCGCATAGTCGGCATCCTTGAAGGCGACCAGCGGGTCGCTGGCAGGCACCATGCCGGCGAGCAGCGGGAACGCGCAGTCGTCCAGTTCCATCATCACGCCCTTCAAGGCCTTCTGCGCCTTCTCATCAGGGATCTCGAGCAGTTGCAGGATGACAGGCTGATCCTTACCCAACATGTCGCCATTGGCGATGCGAAACAAGAGGCTGTAGCCGATCTGACCGGCGGCACCGGTCACTGCGACACGCACTGGGGGTTTGGCCATGCTGGACTCCGGGATGTGGATAAAAAAGTGGATTTCGCACGCGTGCGAACAACCCGCAAGTCTAGAGGGCCGCTTGCGCCTGTGTCAATGTGAATGCAGGATCGAAAAGCCGTCATGCCAACGTGAAGGATTTCACGCAATCGTCACCCATGCCATTCATCTATTCGTGTCTTATTCATTGCATGCATCGTGTTGTTCATGGTGCGCCACACAATTCTCCGCGTTATAATCAGCAGGTCTCATGCGAGGACGTGGTGCGCGAAGGAATCGAGACCGCTTCGATTTCCAACGCGATACCGGCGCACTTGTGCATCGGGGCGATCATCCCGAGTTTGCTCACACTGACAGCTGCTATGGCCCAGACCCCGACACGTCCAAAACGCTCTGCCCCCTGGTACAACATCAGTCCTGCCAACTTGCCACTTCCTGGCCTGGTGTCCATTTTTCATCGCGTGAGCGGCCTGGGGCTGTTTGTCATGCTCTGGCTGCTGCTGTGGCTGTTTGATCGCAGCCTGGTCAGCGCCGAAGGCTATGCCTGGGCGAAAGGGGTCCTTGGCGGTGGCTTCGTCAAACTGATCATGACCGGCTTGCTGTGGGCGTTCTTGCACCATTTCTGTGCCGGCATCCGGTTTCTGCTGCTTGATATGCATGTCGGGATCGAACTGGCCGCGGCGCGGCACTCGAGCACGATCGTGTTTGTCGTGAGTCTCGTGCTCACCGTGATTCTCGGAGCGATACTGATATGGTGAACCGCATTCTGGTGGGTGCCCATTACGGGTTCGGCTCGTGGCTGGCGCAGCGTGTGACTGCCGCTGTGATGGCGGTCTATTCCGTTCTTCTGCTCATCGTTCTCCTGTGCGTGCAACCGGCCGACTATGCTGCCTGGCACGGTGTGTTCAACCCTGAGTGGATGCGCATGGCGACGATGCTGTTCTGGTTGAGCCTGTGTTATCACGCGTGGATTGGCGTGCGTGACATCATCATGGACTATGTCAAACCTGCCGCGGCCCGGCTCATCGCCCACGTGGTTGTTATTGTTGCGCTGATTGGCTGTGCCGGTTGGGCGTTGCAGATTCTCTGGAGGGCCTGATCCCATGGCGATCATTCGTCGTCAATACGATGCAGTGGTGGTAGGGGCGGGCGGGGCCGGGCTGCGTGCCGCCCTGCAATTGTCCGAGGCCGGTCTGAAAGTGGCCGTTCTGAGCAAGGTGTTTCCGACGCGCTCGCACACGGTTGCGGCACAAGGTGGCATCGGGGCGGCCCTGGGCAATATGGGCGAGGACAACTGGCTGTGGCATATGTATGACACGGTCAAGGGCTCCGATTACCTGGGTGACCAGGACGCCATCGAGTTCATGTGTCGCGCGGCGCCGCAAGCCATCATCGAACTGGAACACTTCGGCTTGCCGTTTGACCGTAATGACGACGGCACGATCTATCAGCGGCCCTTTGGCGGTCATTCGCAGAATTTCGGTGAGAAGTCCGTGCAGCGTTCCTGTTGCGCGGCGGATCGCTCGGGTCACGCGATGTTGCACACGCTGTACCAGCGCAATGTGCGCGCCAACACCCAGTTCTTCGTCGAATGGATGGCCCTTGACCTGCTGCGTGATGCCGAAGGCCATGTGCTGGGCGTAATCGCCCTTGAGATGGAAACCGGCGAAGTCTCGATTCTGCATTCGCGCGCCACGCTGCTCGCCACCGGCGGTGCCGGGCGGATTTTTGCCTCGACCACCAATGCCTTCATCAACACGGGCGATGGCCTCGGTATGACCGCACGCGCCGGCCTGCCACTTGAGGACATGGAGTTCTGGCAGTTTCACCCGACCGGCGTGGCCGGCGCCGGGGTGCTGATCACCGAAGGGGTGCGCGGTGAGGGTGGCTATCTGCTGAACAAGGATGGCGAGCGGTTCATGGAGCGCTATGCGCCCAACATGAAGGACCTCGCCTCGCGCGATGTGGTGGCGCGTGCGATGGCCACCGAGATCAAGGAAGGCCGTGGCGCCGGCAAGGATGGCGACTATGTGCTGCTCAAACTCGATCACCTGGGGCTTGAGACCATCGAGAAGCGTCTGCCGGGCATCCGCGAAATCGCGCGCAAATTTGCCAATGTCGATCCGGTAAAAGACCCGATACCGGTGGTGCCCACGGTGCACTACCAGATGGGTGGCGTGCCGACCAATTATCACGGCGAGGTGGTGGTGCCTGGCACCGACGGTCCGAACACGATCGTGCCGGGCCTCTACGCCGCGGGCGAAGTGGCCTGTGCCTCGGTGCATGGCGCCAATCGCCTGGGCACCAATTCGCTCACCGATCTGGTGGTCTTTGGCAAGGCCGCCGGCGAGCGGGTGATCGATTTCCTCAAGCGCAACCCAACGATTCGCGACCTGCCCGCCAACGCGGGGGATGCGACGCTGGCGCGGCTTGCTGCGCTCAACGCGCGCAAGGGCGGCGAGGACCCGGCGGTGGTGGCGCGCGACATGCGTCGCGTCATGCAACTGCATTGCGGCGTATTCCGTTTCCCCGATCTGCTCACCGAAGGGGTGAGCATGATTCGCGAAGTCTACGAACGTGCGCAGCACCTGGAGATCAAGGACAAATCGCAGGTGTTCAATACCGCGCGCATCGAGGCGCTGGAACTGCTCAATCAGATCGAGGTGGCGCGTGCCACGATGATCTCGGCCGAGGCACGCAAGGAGTCGCGTGGCGCCCACGACCGTGCCGATTTTCACGCCCGTGATGACCAGCAGTGGCTCAAGCACAGCCTGTGGTACCACGAGGGCGATCGTCTGGATTACAAGCCGGTGACCTTGAAGCCCTTGACCGCAGAGAGTTTTGAACCGAAAGCCCGGGTTTACTAAGTCCCGTCCGCCGATCACCGATCGCGCCCCACTGTCACGCCAGGAGAAATGATGAAAATCCGGATTCAGCGCTACGACCCGGACCATGACGCCAAGCCGTACATGAAGGAGTATGACGTCAAGCTTGAACCGTCCGATCGCATGCTGCTCGATGCGCTGGTGCGGGTGAAGGAGATGGATGACAGCTTCTCGTTCCGGCGCTCCTGCCGCGAAGGGGTGTGCGGCTCCGACGCGATGAACATCAATGGCAAGAACGGTCTTGCCTGCGTCACCAAAGTCGCCGATCTCAAGGAGCCGGTCGAACTGCGGCCCTTGCCTGGTCTGCCGGTGATACGTGACCTGTACGTCGACATGTCGCAATTCTTCAAGCAGTACCACTCGATCAAGCCGTACCTGATCAACAACGATCCGGCGCCGCAGCTGGAGCGTTTGCAATCGCCTGAGGATCGCGCAGAACTCGATGGTCTCTACGAGTGCATTCTGTGCGCCTGCTGTTCGACCTCGTGCCCGTCGTTCTGGTGGAACCCGGACAAATTTGTCGGCCCTGCCGGCCTGCTGCAGGCCTATCGCTTCATCGCCGACAGCCGTGACCAGGCCACCAATGAACGGCTCGATGATCTGGAAGACCCGTATCGTTTGTTCCGTTGCCACACGATCATGAACTGTGTCGACGTATGCCCCAAGAGCCTCAATCCGACCAAGGCAATCGGCAAGATCAAAGAGTTGATGCTCAAGCGCGCCGTTTGAAGACGTTTCATGATTTCTGACGTTGAATTCCGCAGATTGCAGTGGCGTTGCCGCCGGGGCCTGCTCGAAAACGACTTGGTACTGCAGAAATTCCTCGCAAATCATCGCGATACGCTTGACAGCCATTCGCTGGCAACGCTCAATGACCTGCTCGCGCTGGATGACAACGATTTGTGGGATTTGCTGAGCGGACGGCTCGATGCGGTCGAAGCCTGTTCGCAGGTGCGCCACCAGGACATGCTGGGACGGCTGCGCGCGTGTTGAGTGTGCGCAACCGACTTGCCGCAATTTTCCGGTCCGGGCGGCCGGGGTGTTTCGTTGCCCGCGAGGGCGTTTGACCTAATCCAGGAGAGAGATCGTGCAGGCAAAAGGCAAAGCCACCCTCGAGTACACAGACGGCAAGACAGCGGAATTTCCGGTATTCGGGGGATCGATCGGCCCCGACGTCATTGACATCCGCACACTGCTCGGCAAGACCGGCATGTTCACCTATGACCCGGGATTTCTGTCCACGGCAAGCTGCCAGTCGGCGATCACCTACATCGATGGCGATGAGGGCGTGCTCCTGTACCGGGGCTATCCGATCGAGCAGATCGCGCAGCACTGCGATTTTCTTGAAACGGCCTACCTGATTCTGAATGGCGAGCTGCCCACTGCAGCAGAAAAGGCCGAATTCGACAGCACGGTCACCCATCACACCATGGTGCACGAGCAACTGACCCGGTTCTTCTCGGGTTTTCGCCGCGATGCGCATCCGATGGCGGTGATGGTGGGTGTGGTGGGCGCGCTCTCGGCGTTCTATCACGATTCGCTCGACATCAATGATGCGAACCACCGCCGGGTGTCGGCCATACGCCTGATCGCCAAGCTGCCCACGATTGTTGCGATGTCCTACAAGTACACGGTGGGACAGCCCTTTGTGTACCCGACCAACAATCTGTCCTACAGCGCAAATTTCATGCGCATGATGTTCAGCGTGCCGACCGAAGAATACAAGGTCAACGATGTGCTCGTGCGCGCATTGGACCGGATCCTCATTCTGCATGCTGATCATGAGCAGAATGCCTCGACCTCGACGGTGCGTCTGGCGGGCTCCTCGGGTGCCAACCCGTTTGCCTGTATTTCCACCGGCATTGCCTGCCTGTGGGGTCCGGCGCACGGCGGTGCCAATGAAGCCTGCCTGCACATGCTCGAAGAGCTGCAGGCCCGTGGCGGGGTGGAGAAGCTTGGCGAGTTCATTGCCCAGGTCAAGGACAAGACCAGCCAGGTGAAGCTGATGGGCTTTGGTCATCGGGTCTACAAGAATTACGATCCGCGTGCCAAGCTGATGCGCGAGACCTGCCATGAAGTGCTGACCGAACTGGGCCTGCATGACGACCCGTTGTTCAAGCTCGCCA
Source organism: uncultured Pseudomonadota bacterium (assembly GCA_903921325.1). Classification (GTDB taxonomy): domain Bacteria; phylum Pseudomonadota; class Gammaproteobacteria; order Burkholderiales; family SG8-39; genus CAIXPL01. The sequence goes on along the minus strand of CAIXPL010000024.1, from coordinate 68,856 downwards.
TCGCCCTGGAAAAGGTCGCCCTCGAAGACGAATACTTCGTCCAGCGCAAGCTCTACCCGAACGTCGATTTCTACTCCGGCATCGTGCAGCGCGCCCTTGGCATCCCGACGTCGATGTTCACCTGCATATTTGCCCTCGCACGCACCGTCGGCTGGATCGCGCAGTGGACCGAAATGATTGCCGATCCGGAGATGAAAATCGGCCGGCCCCGTCAGCTCTATACCGGTGCCGCGCGCCGCGACCTCACCCCGATCGGCCAGCGTTGAACCGGCTGCGCCGCCCTGTTCGGGGTGGCACACTGATCTGATCCTGAGCACAGGAGAGTTGTATCCATGATGAAAGACACTCTGGCGACCTCGTATCTGTTTGGCGGAAATGCACCTTTCGTCGAAGAACTGTACGAGAACTATCTGGCCAACCCACAGTCGGTGCCCGATCAATGGCGGGATTACTTTGATCGCCTGCAGGTGCTGCCCGGTGCGCAGGACCGAGACGTGGCACATGCCCCGGTGGTCGAGGCATTTGCCCAGCGCGCCCGGCAGGGCACCTTGGGCGCCAGTGGACCGGCTCCCAGCGCAGCGAGCGTCAATCGCAAACAAGTCTATGTGCAGGTTCTGATCGGCGCCTATCGCATGATGGGCGGTCGCTGGGCTGATCTGGATCCGCTCAAACGCATGCCGCGTCCCGCCATCCCCGAGCTCGAGCCGGCGTTTTATGACCTGACCGAAGCGGATATGGAAACCGTGTTTGATACCGGCACCCTGGTCGGGCCGGAGCGGGCACGCTTGCGTGACATCGTGCAGATCCTGCGCGAGACCTATTGCGGCACCATCGCCGCTGAATACATGTATGTGAGCGACCCGGCGCAGAAGCGCTGGATCCAGCAACGTCTGGAGTCAGTGCGCGGACAACCCAAATTCAGTCCGGAGGTGCGCCGCCGCGTTCTCGAACGCCTGACTGCCGCCGAGACGCTGGAACGTTATCTGCACACCCGCTATGTCGGACAAAAGCGATTCTCGCTGGAAGGCGGCGAGACGCTCATCTCGATCATGGATGAGGTGGTGCAGCGGGCGGGCGCCCATGGTGTTGAAGAGCTGGTGATCGGTATGGCTCACCGTGGCCGTCTGAATGTGCTGGTGAACACCCTGGGCAAATCGCCAAAGGAACTGTTCAGCGAATTCGAAGGCAAGCACGCCGATGATCTGAGCTCGGGCGATGTCAAGTACCACAACGGATTTTCATCCGACGTGTCCACGCCAAGCGGCCCGATCCACCTGACCCTTGCGTTCAATCCTTCGCACCTGGAGATTGTCAATCCGGTGGTGGAAGGCTCGGTGCGAGCGCGCCAGCATCGTCGACATGATGATGCCGGTGACAAGGTGGTGTCGCTGCTGATTCACGGTGATGCGGCGTTTGCCGGTCAGGGCGTGATCATGGAGACCCTCAATCTGGCGCAGACGCGTGGCTATGGCACCGGTGGTACGGTCCACGTCGTTGTCAATAACCAGATCGGCTTCACCACGTCGGACCCGCGTGATGCGCGCTCAACGGTGTATTGCACCGACGTGGCAAAGATGATTGAAGCACCGATCTTCCACGTCAACGGTGACGATCCCGAGGCGGCCCTGTTCCTCACCCAGCTCGCCATGGATTTCCGCAAGGAATTCAAAAAAGACGTGGTGATCGACCTGGTGTGCTTCCGCCGTCTCGGTCACAACGAACAGGACGAGCCGTTTGTCACCCAGCCGCTGATGTACAAGAAGATCACCCAGCATCCGGGCACGCGCAAGCTCTACGCGGACAAGCTGGTCGCTCAGGGTGTGGTGAGTGCGGATACGCCTGATCGGCTGATCAAGGATTACCGTCAGGCGCTCGATGAAGGACGCCATACCTCAAGCCCGGTGTTATCGAATTTCCAGCGCCAATACGCGATCGACTGGTCGGCTTACAACGCGGCCAAATGGACCGATCATGCCGACACGGCGGTAGCACAAACCGATCTGCAGCGTCTGGGCGAACAGCTCACCACCCCGCCTGCGGGCTTCAAGCTGCACCCCACGGTGGAGCGGGTCGTGCAGGGCCGTCGCGACATGATGCAGGGCAAGCGCATGCTCGACTGGGGCATGGCCGAGACCTTGTCCTATGCCAGCCTGCTGGTGAACGGCTATGGTGTTCGTCTATCCGGTCAGGACTCCGGGCGCGGCACCTTCGCCCACCGTCACGCGGTCTGGCATGACCAGAATCGCGAGCGCTGGGATGCCGGCAGCTTCGTACCCTTGCAACATCTGGCCGACAAGCAGGCCGAGTTTCAGGTGATCGACTCGGTCCTTTCCGAAGAAGCCGTGCTCGGCTTTGAATACGGCTATGCCTGCGCGGAGCCCAGTGAACTGGTGATCTGGGAAGCCCAGTTTGGTGATTTTGCCAATGGCGCCCAGGTGGTGATCGATCAATTCATCGCCTCCGGTGAAGCGAAGTGGGGCCGCTTGTGCGGTCTGGTGATGCTACTGCCGCACGGTTTTGAAGGGCAGGGGCCGGAGCACTCCTCGGCGCGCCTGGAGCGGTATTTGCAACTGACTGCCGAGCACAATATTCAGGTCTGTGTGCCCAGCACACCGGCGCAGATATTCCATCTGCTGCGCCGTCAGATGCTGCGCAATTTCCGCAAGCCGCTGATTGTGATGACGCCCAAGTCGCTGCTGCGCAAACCCGAAGCGGTGTCATCGCTCAAGGAACTGTCCAAGGGCGGCTTCCAGACCGTCATTGGTGAGGTCGATGCGCTTGAGACCGATGCGGTGACCCGCATCGTCGCGTGCTCTGGCAAGGTCTACTACGACTTGCTCGCCGCACGGCGCGAGCGGCGCATCGATACCACCGCGATCATCCGGGTGGAACAGCTCTATCCATTTCCGCACAAGCAGTTTGCCACGGAAATGAAGCGCTATCCGAATGCGAAGGAAGTCGTCTGGTGCCAGGAAGAACCGCAGAACCAAGGCGCCTGGTATCAGTCACAGCATTATTTCGCCGAGAACATGCGCGCCGATCAACATCTGCTCTATGCCGGCCGTGCGTCTGCCTCGGCACCGGCGGTGGGCTATGCGGCCAAGCACAACGAGCAGCAGAAAAAGCTGGTCGAACAGGCATTTGGAAAATTCAAACTGCCCGGTTGATGGCGGCCGGGGCCGGGGCGAATGCGATAAACCGGCCCTTGCATCGAGCAACGAAGTGGCAACAAACGTGCCGTACCCTTGATCGGGTGTGGCACGACTCCGGGCGTGTTACACGCGCCTGTTTTGCAGTCCGTGGTGTCAGGGGCTAAGCCGCCGGCCACGAAAACCGGGACGGAGATTCATCTCATGGCATTAGTGCAAGTGAAAGTACCGCAACTCTCGGAGTCAGTGTCCGAGGCGACCTTGCTCGCCTGGCACAAGAAGCCGGGCGAACAGGTTCATCGCGACGAAAATCTGATTGATGTCGAGACCGACAAGGTCGTGCTGGAGTTGCCCTCGCCGGTCGATGGCGTACTGGTCTCAATCGTGAAGGGCGACGGCTCGACAGTGGTGGCCGGCGAAGAGATTGCAACCATCGACACCGAGGCGAGCGCGAGCGTTGCTGCAGCAGCGTCCCCTGGTGCGAAGCCCCAGGCCGCCGCCGTCAGCCCGACACCGGCACCGAGTCCCGCAGCCTCACGTGAAGATGCGCGCCTGATGCCGGCGGCGCGCAAACTGGTCGAGGAAAGCGGTGCTGACGTTACCCGGATCAGCGGTTCGGGACGTGACGGGCGCATTCTCAAAGGCGACGTGCTGGCACAGTTGGCTGCACCGGCTGCAGCCGCTGTGGCGAGCCCGGCGGGCAGCCGCAGCGAAGCAGCTGCGCTGCCACAGCCGCCAGCCCCGGTCAGCGTCGACCAGATTCTTGGCGATCGACCCGAGCAACGCGTGGCGATGTCACGGCTGCGTCAGCGCGTGGCTGAGCGGCTGCTGCAGTCGCAGGCACAAAGTGCGATTCTCACCACGTTCAATGAAGTGAACATGCAGCCGGTGATGGACCTGCGCAAGCGCTACCAGGATCAGTTCGAGAAAGCCCACGGTGTGCGCCTGGGCTTCATGTCTTTCTTTGTCAAGGCTGCGGTCTACGCCCTGAAGAAATATCCGGTGGTCAATGCCTCGATCGATGGCAATGACATTGTCTATCACGGCTATTTCGACATCGGTGTCGCGGTGGGTTCACCGCGTGGCCTGGTGGTACCGATCATTCGCAATGCCGATCAACTGTCATTTGCCGACCTGGAGAAGAAGATCGGTGAGTTCGGCAAGCGCGCGGCCGATGGCAAGCTGGCCATCGAAGAGCTGACTGGCGGCACTTTCTCCATTTCCAATGGCGGCGTATTCGGCTCAATGCTCTCGACCCCGATCATCAATCCGCCGCAGTCGGCCATTCTCGGTGTGCATGCCACCAAGGATCGCCCGGTGGTCGAAAACGGCCAGATCGTGATTCGGCCGATGAACTATTTCGCGCTCTCCTATGACCATCGGATCATCGATGGCCGTGAGGCGGTCCTTGCCCTGGTGGCAATGAAAGACGCGCTGGAAGACCCGGCGCGCCTGTTGCTGGAGCTCTGATCCATGGCACAGGAATTTGACCTGGTAGTGATCGGCTCGGGTCCGGCCGGCTATGTCTGCGCAATCCGCGCGGCGCAATTGGGCATCAAGACCGCGTGCGTGGAGGAATGGATCAATCCGAAGGGTGAACCGGTGCTTGGCGGCACCTGTCTCAATGTCGGATGCATTCCCTCCAAAGCGTTGCTTGAATCGTCGGAAAACTATGAGAAGGTCACTCACAAGTTTGCCGATCACGGCATCTCGGTGACCGGGGCGAGCTTTGATCTGGCACGCATGATTGCGCGCAAGGACGGCATCGTCGAGAAGATGACCAAGGGCATCGAATTCCTCTTTCGCAAGAACAAGGTCACCTGGATCAAGGGGCATGCCAGTCTGCAGGCCAAGGGTGCCAACGGCTACCAGATTGCCGTGGGCGGCGAGACGATCTCCGCACGCAGTGTGGTGATTGCCAGCGGCTCGAGGGCGCGTCACCTGCCCGGGCTTGCCGTTGACAATGTCACTGTCTGCGACAACATCGGTGCACTGACCTTTGATCGGGTTCCCAAGCGTCTGGGGGTAATCGGCGCCGGGGTGATCGGTCTGGAACTGGGCAGCGTGTGGAAGCGGCTGGGTGCGCAGGTCACCATTCTTGAGGCACTGCCGACATTTCTGGCAGCGGCCGATGAGGCAGTGGCCAAGGAAGCCTGGAAGCAATTCACGACCAACCAGGGTCTTGATATTCATCTGGGCGTTCAGATCGGTGAAATCAAAACCACCGCGAAAGGCGTGACCATCCAATATCAGGAAAACGGCGAAGCGAAGACGCTTGCCTGTGACCGCTTGATTGTCTCGATTGGCCGCATACCGAACACCGAAGGCCTGGGGGCAGAGGCGATCGGCTTGAAGCTCGATGCACGCGGCTTTATTGAAGTCGATGCGCAATGCCGCACCAATCTGCCCAGCGTATATGCGATTGGCGACGTGGTGCGCGGACCGATGCTTGCGCACAAGGGCTCGGAGGAGGGCGTGATGGTGGCCGAGCTGCTCGCCGGGCAGAAGGCGCATGTCAATCTGGACACCATTCCGTGGGTAATCTACACCTCGCCAGAAATCGCCTGGGTCGGGCAGACCGAGGCGCATTTGAAGAAGGCCGGCATCCCGTACAAAGTGGGTTCAAGTCTTTTCATCAACAACGGGCGCGCCCGCGGGCAGGATGAAACCGATGGCTTTGTCAAAGTGCTGGCGCATGCCACCACCGATGAAATCCTCGGCGTGCACATCGTGAACACGCATGCCTCGGAGCTGATTGCCGAGGCGGTGGTGGCGATGGAGTTTCATGCCTCGTCAGAGGACATCGCTCGCATCGTCCATGCACACCCAACCTTGTCGGAAGTGGTGCACGAAGCGGCCCTTGCAGCCGACGGCCGGGCGTTGCATGCCTGAGCGCGGTGAGGCAGGACCAGCGGCGTGGCGGGTCTGATGCGCGATATCGAACAGGATATCGCCGATGACTTTCAGCTAAGCGGTGATGAGCACCCCACGGTCAGGGAGCTCTACGAGCGGGCGCTGACCCGGCGCGGCTTTGAGGCCGATCCGGCACAGGCGGCGGCGGTCGATCAACTGCAGCGCATCGCGCAGGACTGGGTCGCCTACAAGAATCGCCGGCGCAATGCGCTGTTGCGCCTGGTCGCACGACCACCATTACCGCAGGGCTTCTACCTGTGGGGTGGGGTGGGGCGCGGCAAGAGCTTTCTGATGGATAGCTTCTTTTTGTCACTGCCGCTCAAACGCAAGGTGCGAGTGCATTTTCATCACTTCATGCGCGACGTGCACCGTGAAATGGCTGCCCTGCATGAGGAAGATGATCCGTTGATGGCAGTGGCCGCACAGATCGCGCAGCGCTATCGACTGATCTGTTTTGATGAATTTCACGTGAACGACATCGCCGATGCGATGATTCTTGGCCGACTCCTCGAGCGCACGATGGAGCGCGGGGTCATCTATTGCATGACTTCCAACTACCATCCCGATGAGCTCTACCGCGACGGCTTGCGCCGTGACACCTTCCTTGCAACCATCGCGCTCATCAACACGCGACTGCAAGTCATCAATGTCGACGGTGGTCGCGACTATCGCCGTCTGGCGATGGAGCGGTTGCGCACTTATCACACGCCGCTGGGTCCACAGGCCGACGCAGCGCTCAGCGCGGCCCTGGAGAGCATCGGTAGCCCGGCGAGTGGCCCGGGTCAGGTTCTGGTCGAAGGGCGATCGATTCCATGCCGGGCACAGGTCGAGGGGGCCATCTGGTTTGATTTTTCAGTGCTGTGCGGCTGGGGCCGTTCGCAAAATGACTATCTGGATCTTGCCCGTCGCTATCACACCATCCTGGTGTCCAATGTGCCGCGCATGGGACTCACCGAGGCCGACGCGGCACGACGCTTCACGCTGATGGTCGATGTGCTCTACGACAATCGGGTCAAGCTGCTGATGTCGGCGGAGGCGCCGCCTGAAGGACTGCTGCGCATCGATGGACAACCCAGTGAGGCGCGCCTGCGGGCCATGAAATTCGAGTTTGATCGCACCGCGAGCCGGCTCACCGAAATGCAGACGGTTGACTACCTGGCTGCTGCGGACCGTTCGCGCGCTCATCAACGCGAACCAGAGACTGCCACGACGCTGGAGTGATAAAGTTCCGTGTGCAGGCGTGCCCGCGAGCACGCGTCACACGAGAGGAGCGAGCGATGGCAGGAGAGCGATACGCCCAGGTGCATGCGCAGTCGATCGAGGAGCGTTCCAGCTTCTGGGCCGAGCAGGCGCGGCGCATTCATTGGGAGCGACCCTTCGAGCAGGTGCTCGACTATTCGCGGCCGCCGTTTGCACATTGGTTCAAAGGCGGGCTCACCAATCTTGCCTACAACGCGATCGACCGGCACCTTGCCACGCGCGCCGATCAGGATGCCCTGGTGTATGTGTCCACCGAAACCGGGCAGACCCATCGCTACACCTACGCCCAGCTCTACCGCGAGGTCAACCGGCTCGCCGGGATGCTCACGGGGCTTGGCGTCGGACAAGGCGACCGCGTGCTCATCTACATGCCGATGGTGCCCGAGGCGATCTTTGCCATGCTTGCCACGGTACGGCTGGGTGCTGTTCACTCGGTGGTCTTTGGCGGGTTTGCCGCCAGCAGTCTGGCCGCGCGCATTGATGATGCCCGGCCACGGGTGATACTCACGGCTGACGCCGGTATGCGCATGGGCAAGGTGATTCCGCTCAAGCCGCTACTGGACGAAGCGCTGACCTTGTCCGATGCGCCCGAGGCCAAGGTAATCGTGCTTGACCGTGGCCTGGCTCCCGATCAGCCTTATAAACCGGGGCGCGATCACGACTATGCGCGCCTGCGTGCCGAGCACATGAACGCTGAAGTGCCCTGCACCTGGGTCGAGTCGGGGCATCCCAGCTACATTCTCTATACCAGTGGCACCACGGGTCGCCCAAAGGGCGTGCAACGTGACACCGGCGGCTATGCGGTGGCACTGGCCAGTTCGATGGAATACATCTATTGCGCGCGGCCGGGCGATGCATGGTTCTGCACCTCGGATATCGGCTGGGTGGTGGGGCATTCCTACATTGTGTATGCACCGCTCATCAACGGTTCGACCACCATACTCTATGAGGGGTTGCCGACCCGGCCTGATCCGGGCATCTGGTGGAAGCTGGTGCAGGACTATCGCGTGACCGGGATGTTCTCCTCGCCCACGGCGGTACGGGTACTGAAGAAGCAGGACCCGAGCTGGCTCACGCGCTACGATCTCAGCTCACTGCGCTATCTGTTCCTCGCCGGCGAACCCCTCGATCAGCCGACCTCGGACTGGATCGCATCGGGCATAGGCGTTCCGGTGATCGATAATTACTGGCAGACCGAAACCGGCTGGCCGATTCTCACCGCACAGCCAGGCATCGAAGACACGCCACGCAAGCTGGGCAGCCCGAGCTTTGCCACCTATGGCTATCAGCTTGAGATTCGAGACGAGGCCAGCGGCCAGGCACTGGGCGCCGATCAGAAAGGCGTGCTGTGCATTGTGCCGCCCATGCCCCCGGGCTGCATGAGTACGATCTGGGGCGATGACAAGCGTTTTGTCAGCACCTATTTCTCCACCTTTGAGGGCGATCCGGTCTACACCACGTTTGACTGGGCGACGCGGGATGAAGAGGGCTATTACTTCATTCTTGGGCGCACCGACGATGTGATCAATGTGGCGGGGCATCGCCTGGGCACCCGCGAGATCGAAGAGGCGGTACAGACCCATCCGAACATCGCAGAATGCGCCGTCGTCGGGGTGGCCGATGCGCTCAAAGGGCAGGTGCCGGTCGCCTTCGCGGTGGTAAAAGACATTGAGGCCATCGCTGATGCCGCGCGCCGCGGTGCCCATGAAGCCGAGGTGCAAAAAGCGGTAGATCGGCATATCGGTGCGATCGGACGACCGGCACGCGTGCATTTTGTGACGGGTCTGCCCAAGACCCGTTCGGGCAAATTGCTGCGCCGCTCGATTCAGGCACTGGCCGAAGGGCGCGATCCGGGCGATCTCACCACCATTGAAGACCCGAGCGCACTGGAGCAGATTCGTCAGGCGCTTGGCTGAACAGATTCATTAACGAAGTCTCAACCGGAGGTTCCATGAAAACCCGTCAGATGCTCACCCTGGATGATTGCAAGAAAATCGCCGCCGCCGCCGAGGCCGAAGCGATCAAGAACAACTGGGCCGTGACCGTAGTCATTCTGGATGACGGCGGTATTCCGCTGCACTTGTTTCGCATGGATGGTGCGAACGCGCTGACCGCCGAGATCGCCACTGGCAAGGGCCGTACCGCAGCGCTTACCGGGCGTGCCTCGAAGAGCTGGGAAGATCGCATCAAGGACGGCCGGCTCGCCATGCTCGGCATGCCGGTGCTGCCGGTGCAAGGTGGTCTGCCGATCATCGTTGATGGCCAGCGCATTGGCGGGGTGGGTGTCTCGGGCGTGCAATCGCACGAGGACGAGCAAGTCGCCGCTGCCGGCATCGCCGCGCTCGGGCTGTAACCGTGCCGGCAGTCGCCCGCACCCGGCGTCCCGCGCTGCGCGGGCGACTGTTTATCGTGCGTCGCTCGGGGGTGCACGGCAAGGGCGGATTTGCCTTGCAGCGCATCCCCAAGGGCACCCGCATCATCGAGTACGTCGGTGAGATCATCAGCTGGCGTGAAGTGTGGCGCCGGTATCCGGATGAGGCCGATGCGGATCGGCAGAATCACACCTTCCTCTTTGAGATCGATGATGAGAAGGTGATCGATGGCAGCCGCGGCGGCAATTCGTCGCGCTGGATCAATCACTCGTGCGATCCCAATTGCGAGGTGACCGGTGAGGACGAGCGGATTTTTATCGAGGCCAAGCGCACGATAAAACCCGGTGAGGAACTCACCTACGATTACAACATTCAGCTCCAGGAGCGGCACACCCCCGCAGTCAAGAAACGCTATTTGTGTTTATGTGGCGCACGCACATGCCGCGGCACCATTCTGGCGAAGAAGCGTTAGGGCGGGCAGGCAAGAGCGCGTCAAGACAACCCGACGAAGAGTAGCGTCAGGGCCGCGGCGCGCGCTGGGTGCTGCGAATCACCGGGCAGCTTGGCGTTCGTGCTGGAAGCTGTGCCCTTCGGATTGGGCGCAACCAGCCGGCGTGCTGTATCGTATCGTTCCAGACCTGGAGAACAGGATCAGCGCATGATCCGAGTTGGATTTGATCACCCGTTTCGCCCCCTTGCCTGGATGGAGGGGCAGGATGCGCACGGGATTTTGATCGAGCGGGTGCGCCAGATTCTGGTCAATGCCGGCTGGCCCCCTACGTTTCACCCCTACACGCTTGAGTCCATTGAGCCGGCACTGGCAGCCGGCGAGATTGATTTGATTGCCTTCAAAGGCATCCTGCCGCAGCGCGCGACCTCGCTCGCCTTCTCGCGTCCGGTGTTGCGCTCCGGCACTGCCTTGTTTCTGCCACTGAATGCGCGCGTTGGATCAGCCGACTCGATGGGTTCGCTCGAGGGGCATTTCGTCGCCACCCCCCGGCGCGGACCGCTGGCGCCGCTGATCACCGCCAACTATCCATCCGTTCAGTTGCTGTTGACCGCCAGCTACGAAGAGGCGTTGCGAATGGTGGCACGCGGCGAGGCGCAAGCCGCGGCGCTCAACCTGCATGTCGGTCGCCAATGGGTGCTCGATCTGCACCTGCCAATTGCATTGCCGCGCCGTCCCATCATGGACGTCGACATGGCCATCGCCACCCGCTTCGAGTTGGCTGAAAGCCTATTGCCCGCGATCAACAAGGCAATCCTGCCCTTCGAACTGCTGCATTACGGGCACGGGCCCGCGCAGGCGGTCTGAGCGGGACATCTAGGCAACCCGCACCGGAATCTTGAACTCGCGAATGCGCTTTTCCCACTCGGCCGGACCGGTGGTGTGCACCGAGGTACCGTTGGCATCAACGGCCACGGTCACTGGCATGTCGGTTACCTCAAACTCGTAAATCGCTTCCATACCCAGGTCAGCAAAACCGAGCACCTTGGCCGAGCGGATGGCTTTGGATACCAGATAGGCCGCGCCACCGACTGCCATCAGGTAGGCCGCCTTGTGTTTGCGGATCGCCTCAATGGCCACCGGGCCGCGCTCGGCTTTGCCGATCATGGCCACCAGGCCGGTGCCGGCCAGCATGCCTTCGGTAAATTTGTCCATGCGCGTGGCAGTGGTCGGGCCAGCCGGGCCGACGGCTTCGTCGCGTACCGGATCGACCGGGCCGACGTAGTAGATGACGCGGTTACGGAAATCAACCGGCAGTGGTTCGCCACGCGCAAGCATGTCGGTGATGCGCTTGTGAGCAGCATCGCGCCCGGTGAGCATGCGACCTGACAGGAGCAGGGTCTCGCCGGGCCGCCAGGTCGCCACCTCGCTGGCATCGAGTGTGTCCAGATTCACCCGGCGTGACTGCGCACTGGGTGCCCAGGTGACGTCGGGCCAATCCGACAAGCTGGGCCGCTCGAGTTCCGCGGGCCCTGAGCCGTCCAACACAAAATGCGCATGCCGGGTCGCTGCGCAATTGGGGATCATCGCCACGGGCAGCGATGCGGCATGCGTCGGGTAATCGCGAATCTTGATATCGAGCACGGTCGAGAGTCCGCCCAGGCCTTGTGCGCCGATACCCAGGGCATTCACCTTGGTATAGAGCTCGATGCGCAGCTCTTCGATTTTTGACTGAGGGCCACGCGCGAGCAGCTCGTGCATGTCGAGCGGGTCCATCAGCGACTCTTTGGCCATCAGCATCGCCTTTTCTGCGGTGCCGCCCACGCCGATGCCGAGCATGCCAGGCGGGCACCAGCCCGCGCCCATGGTGGGCACGGTTTTCAACACCCAGTCGACGATTGAATCCGATGGGTTGAGCATGACGAACTTCGATTTGTTCTCTGAACCGCCGCCTTTGGCCGCCACGGTCACATCCAGCGTATTCCCGGGCACCAACTCGACGTGGACCACCGCCGGGGTGTTGTCACGCGTGTTCTTGCGACTGAAAATCGGATCGGCAAGGATTGATCCGCGCAGCGGATTGTCCGGGTTCATATAGGCGCGATGCACCCCTTCATTGATCGCATCGGTGAGTGATCCGGTGAAGCCGTCCAGACGCACGCTCATGCCGACTTTCACGAACACATTGACGATGCCGGTGTCCTGACAGATCGGGCGATGCCCCTCGGCGCACATGCGCGAGTTGGTAAGAATTTGCGCAATGGCGTCTTTGGCCGCCGGTGACTGTTCGCGTTCATAGGCGCGCGCCAGATGCTGAATGAAATCCTGCGGGTGGTAGTAGGAAATGAATTGCAGTGCATCGGCAATGCTGCGGATCAGGTCTTCCTGGGCAATCGTGGTCATGGCGAGTCCGGTGAGGGCGAGGGCGGCACCCGGCAGGGGCGTCGTGAGAGTGCGAATTCTAGCCTGAGGCAGCGCTCTGCCGTGCATTGCGCTGTGGGTCGCGCTGTGGGCTGCGACCTGGGCTGCGACCTGCGCCGCGCTGTAGCGCGCACGGGTTGCGGTGTTCAGCAGCCCGGGGTGCGACGGGTTCACGGCGCCTGGGGCGGTGAACTGATCAAAGGTTGATCTTTTCCGGGTGCTCGATTGACTAACCGTACGCTAAACTATCCGCGCAGTTTTTCAAATTTACGGGGGGACATGCATGACCACTTCGATCGACTCGATGCTCCACGAGACCCGCTTGTTCGTACCGCCTGCGGAATTGCAGAGCCAGGCCAACGTGTCGGGGATGGCGGCCTATGAGGCGTTATGCGCCGAAGCCGATCGCGATCACGAGGGATATTGGGCCCGCCATGCGCGTGAACAACTGATCTGGAAGACCCCGTTCAAGCAGACGCTGGATTCCTCCAATGCGCCGTTTTTCAAGTGGTTTGCCGATGGCACGCTGAATGCCTCCTACAACTGCCTCGATCGCCATCTGACGACGCAGCCGGACAAGATCGCCATCATTTTCGAGGCCGATGACGGCACGATCACGCGGGTCAGTTATCGTGACCTGCATGCGCGGGTGTGCCAGTTTGCCAATGGCCTGCGCGCCATGGGACTCAAATCCGGCGATCGTGCGCTCGTCTACATGCCGATGTCGATCGAGGCGGTGGTCGCGATGCAGGCCTGTGCGCGCATCGGTGTCATCCACTCGGTGGTATTTGGCGGGTTCTCGGCCAAGAGCGTGCAGGAACGCATTGTCGATGTCGGCGCAGTGGCGGTGATCACCGCCGATGGTCAGATGCGCGGCGGGCGTGAGATTGCACTCAAGCCAGCAATCGATGAGGCGCTGGCCCTTGGCGGATGCGAGGCGATTCGCACCGTCATTGTTCGCCGTCGAACCGGGTCGGCGATTCCGATGCAGGCCGGACGCGATGTGTGGTGGGACGCTGTCTGCGCCGGCCAGCCAACCGAGTGTGAACCGGAATGGGTGAGTGCCGAGCATCCGCTGTTTATCCTCTATACCTCGGGCAGCACCGGCAAACCCAAAGGCGTGCAGCATTCCACCGGCGGATACCTGCTGCAGGCGATGCTCACGATGCGCTGGACGTTTGACATCAAACCACACGACATTTTCTGGTGTACGGCTGACGTGGGCTGGGTGACTGGTCACAGCTATATTGCCTATGGGCCGCTCGCAACCGGCTCGACGCAGATCATGTTCGAAGGGGTGCCCACCTGGCCTGACGCGGGGCGCTTCTGGCGCATGATCGAGCAGCACAAGGTGAGCGTGTTCTACACCGCACCGACCGCGATCCGCTCGCTCATCAAGGCGGCCGAGTCCACCGCCGATTGCCATCCGCGCAACTACACACTCGACTCGCTGCGTATTCTGGGTTCGGTCGGTGAGCCGATCAACCCGGAGGCGTGGATGTGGTATCACACCCATGTCGGTGGTGGTCGCTGCCCGATTGTCGACACCTGGTGGCAGACCGAAACCGGTGGGCACATGATCACACCGCTTCCCGGTGTCACCCCGCTCAAGCCCGGTTCCTGCACCTTGCCCTTTCCGGGCATAGCCGCGGCCATCGTCGATGAGATTGGTCACGATGTCGAAAACGGCAAGGGCGGCATACTGGTGGTGAAAAAGCCCTGGCCCTCGATGATCCGCACCATCTGGGGTGACCCCGAACGGTTCAAGAAGAGCTACTACCCGGAGGATTTCCAGGGCCGCTATTACCTTGCCGGGGACGGCGCCAATCGCGACCATGACGGCTACTTCTGGATCATGGGCCGCATTGACGACGTGCTCAATGTCTCCGGCCACCGGCTGGGCACCATGGAGATCGAATCAGCGCTGGTGGCAAACACCGAGTTGGTGGCCGAGGCAGCGGTGGTCGGGCGCCCGGATGATCTGACCGGCGAGGCGGTGGTGGCGTTTGTCGTCACCAAGGGCCCGCGTCCCACCGGCGAGGATGCCAGGCGCATGGCGTTGCTGCTGCGCGATTGGGTGGGCAAGGAAATCGGTCCGATTGCCAAGCCCAAGGAGATTCGCTTCGGGGACAATCTGCCCAAGACGCGCTCGGGCAAGATCATGCGACGGTTGCTGCGTTCCCTCGCCAAAGGCGAGGCGATCACCCAGGATGTGTCAACGCTTGAGAACCCGGCGATTCTTGAGCAACTGAGCCTGCCCACCTGAGGCAGCCATTGCCTGAGCCGATGCTGGTGGTTGAGCCTGCGGCAGATCACACCACTGCGGCACACGCTGCTGGTTGAGTCTGCGGCAGGCGCCGCCGCGGTGGTGTGCGCCGCTGCCTGATCCTGCGCCAGGCGCGGCGGTGACGCGCGCCCTGCTCAGTCGAGCAGCGTGCCGATCCGCTCACTCATGGCGCGGGCAATTTCCGGGCCTTTGGACTTCTCCAATGCGGCGATGAAACGGTCGCGGATCGATCGATAGTCATCCAGTGAGTCGGCCTTTTCCACCGCGAGGGTGAGCATCACCCCGCGAAAACCCAGCAAGTCCTTGATGGTATGGGTGAACAGCTCATACAGATCGTTCTTTTGCTTCTCCAGGGCATCAGCCGCGTTGAGCCCGTCGCTGACTGGCTGACTTGTCGTTGTACCCGATTTGGAGGAGGTGCCTGTGCTGTTGGGTGTGGTGCCCGACGGCTTGCGACTGGTGCTCACCGGATTGGTCGGCGTCACCGACACCGGCGGCTGCGATGGACTGCGCGAGCTCGGGGCGGGCGCAATGCCAGCGGTATTGCTGCGCGCCCCCGCCAGTTCAACCAGCTTGCGATCGATCAGGAGCTGAAACGAGGCCTCGGTGACCTGCAACCCGGCCAGGCGCGTCACCAATGCCTCGACGGTTGTTTTTCCATCCACCATCACAAGCAGCGTGCGCACCCGCTGCGGCAGATCAGTCGCTTCGCGGTGAATGACCTCGTTGGTCCCCGCTACGGTCTTGCGATAGATCCGCTTGCCCAAAGGCGTGTCGCGCGCTTGACTGTCGGCCATAGAATTTTCCCGAAGACTGCGTGCCGTCTGCGCATCCAGCTATTGCGCGCCATCGGCGTTTTCCCCCAAGGTCCGAATTATGCACCTTCGGCGTGCCAAATCGCCATCCTGAGTTCGTCGCGTGTCAGGAGGTTCGTGCAGATTCGACATAAGACATCGGTCCGTTTAAAGCGATAATGTAACGGGTGCGCAGGCAGACTGGCTGCCAAGTTTCATACAACCTCACCGGAAATTCATTGCATGAATGCAACCTCTTTTGCAGGACGCCGCGAAGACCCCCGACTGGTTACCGGCCACGGACGCTACACCGGCGATGTCGATCTACCTGGGCAGCTCTTCGGTCATTTCGTACGTGCCGATCGCGCCCACGCCCTGATCCGGTCGATTGATTCGAGTGCGGCACTTGCCTATCCTGGTGTGCATGCGGTGTTCACCGGCGCTGATGCTGCCGAGTTGAAAGGGCAGGGCACCGGGGTGCCGATGCCCGGACGTGATGGCAAGCCCATCATCGTTCCGCCGTTTCTGCCCTTTGCCCGCGATCGGGTGCGCTATGTCGGACATGAAGTGGCCCTGGTGGTGGCCGACAGTGCGGCGATCGCCGAGCATGCGGCGGAACTCGTTCTTGTCGACTATGAGGATTTGCCCGCGATCACCTCGGTCACGGCGGCGGCGCAACCCGGGGCCGCTGTGATCCACGACATGGCACCGGGCAATCTGGTGTTTGACTGGGCCTATGGCGATGAGGCGGCCACCGCGGCCATCATGGCCACGGCACCACACAAGGTGGCTTTGCGGGTGGTGAGTCCGCGTGTCTCGGGCGTGTGCATGGAGCCGCGCGCCTGCGTGGTTTCGCACGATGCGCAAACCGACAGCTGGGATATGCATGTGACACAACAGGGCATGACCGGTTTTCGGCCGGGCCTTGCGGTCGGCCTTGGCGTGCCGCCTGAACGCGTGCGCATTCATGCGCTCGACGTAGGGGGCGGTTTCGGCATTCGCACCCAGGCCTATTGCGATCACGTGATTCTTGCCTGGGCAGCCAAGCGCGTGGCTCGTCCGATCAAGTGGGTGGGTACGCGCGCCGAGACCTTTGCCACCGATTATCACGGACGTGCGATTGAAATCGACGGCGAACTTGCGTTTGACACCGAGGGCAATTTCCTTGCCATGCGCACCCTGTGGCATACCGATGAGGGTGCCTATCTGTCAGGCGCCGGGCCCAACACGAATATGCAAAACGGGTTCTCCGGCCTCGGTGGTGTCTATCGTATGAAGGCGGCTTATGGCCGCCACTTGCTCTATCTCACCAACATGGTGCCGCACACCCCCTATCGCGGTGCCGGCCGGCCCGAGGCGTCCTACATCGTTGAGCGTCTGGTCGATGAGGCCGCGCGCACGCTCGGAATGGATCGCGCCGAGATTCGCCGGCGCAATGCGATCCCGCGCGAGGCCTATCCGTTCAAAAATCCCGCCGGATGCGTGTACGACTCGGGTGATCCGGCCGCGCTGGTGGCTCGCGCAGTGGAACTGTCTGACTGGGCCGGCTTCGAGGGCCGGCGGGCGGAGGCGCAATCGCGCGGCATGCTGCGTGGCATTGGTCTGGCGAGCTTTGTCGAGCCCTCAGGCGGTGGCATGGCCCCGAAAGATCAAGTGGTGCTGCGGGTCGAGGCCGGTGGCGAGATCGTGCTCTATTCGGCCTCGCAGAGCCATGGTCAGAGCCACGAGACGAGCTTTCCGCGATTGGTTGCGAGCCTGCTGGGGATACCCCCCAGCAAGATCCGCCTGAACACCGATTCGGCAATAGCGCGCACGCTGATCGCGAGCCCGGTGGTGGGTTCGCGCTCGATGATGATACTGGGTAGTGCATTCCACACCGGCGCCCAGGAGATTGTGCGCAAAGGGCACGATCTGGCAGCGCGTCGTCTGGAGGCCTCACCGGCGGATATTGAATTCGCCATCGGCGCTGACGGTGGCGGTTTCTATGCAGTCAAGGGCACTGATCGCCGGGTGAGCATGATGAGCCTGCTCGAAGCGGCCCCTGACGGTGATGAACATCCGCTCAGCACGAATTCCGAACAACCGATGGTGCGGGCATTTCCGACCGGCGCGCATGTGACCGAGGTGGAGATCGATCCGGCGACCGGGGTCACCCGGGTGCTGCGCTATATCGCGGTGGATGACTGCGGCATGGTGTTCGATCATGTCCTCGCCGCCGGACAGATTCACGGGGGCGTGGTCCAGCAGCTGGGGCAGGCGTTTGGCGAGCACATGATGTATGACGCCGACAGCGGGCAACTGCTGACCGGCAGCTTCATGGATTACGTCATGCCACGCGCCGGCATTATCGAGGAGATGATCACCGATGATCTGAGCGTGCCCAGCCCGAGCAATCCCCTGGGGGCGAAGGGGGTAGGCGAGGCTGGTGCGGTGGGCGCGATGCCCAGTGTCATGAACGCGATTGTCGATGCGCTGCGGCCACTGGGGATTCACCATCTCGACATGCCCGCCACACCGGCGCGTGTGTGGGCGGCGATTGATGCGGCCAAGGTCCACTGAGGGGCACGCAGGCAATCTGTTGATGGCTGCCTGGGTTCTTGATAAACCCCGGGTGCGCTTAGGGAAGCCCCGGCTTGTCGTTCTTCGAGTCACTGCGTTTGGAGTCAAGCGATGCCTGTGATCACTTGCGTTGAAGATCTGCGCGTGCTGGCCAAGCAGCGTGTGCCCCGCATGTTCTACGAATACACCGACTCCGGCTCGTGGACTGAGAGCACCTATCGCGCCAACGAGGCCGACTTTCAGGGCATCAAGTTGCGCCAGCGGGTGGCGGTAAACATGGACGATCGCAGCACCGCCACCACCATGGTGGGCGAGGCGGTGCGCATGCCGGTGGCGCTCGCACCGACTGGCCTGGCCGGCATGCAGCACGCCGATGGCGAAATTCTCGCGGCACGTGCTGCCAAGGCCTTTGGCATTCCGTTCACGCTCTCGACCATGAGCATTTGCTCGATTGAGGATGTGGCCCAGGGCACTGGGCACCATCCGTTCTGGTTTCAGCTCTACATGATGCGCGACCGCGACTTCATGGTGCGCCTGATGGGGCGCGCGCGCGATGCGGGCTGTCCGGTGCTGGTGTTGACGCTTGACTTGCAGGTGATCGGACAGCGGCACAAGGACATCAAGAATGGTCTCACTGCACCGCCCAAACCGACCCTTGCCAATCTGTTGAATCTGATGACCAAGCCGCGCTGGTGTCTGGGCATGGCGCAGACCCGTCGCCATGGCTTTGGCAATCTGATTGGCCACGCCAAGGGCGTGAGCGACATGTCCTCGCTCGGTGCCTGGACGCGCGAGCAGTTTGATCCCACCCTCAGTTGGGCCGACATTGATTGGGTCAGACGCCAATGGCCAGGCAAACTGATTCTCAAAGGCATACAGGATGTAGCCGATGCACGTCTTGCGCTCAATTCAGGCGCCGATGCGATGATCGTATCCAATCATGGCGGGCGCCAGCTGGACGGCGCCGAGTCGTCGATCCGTGCACTGCCGGCTATCGTGGATGCCGTTGGTGATCGGATCGAAGTGCACATGGATGGGGGCATACGGAGTGGTCAGGACGTGCTCAAGGCCTGGGCGCTGGGTGCGCGTGGCACGTATATAGGGCGCGCCTTTCTGTATGGTCTCGGTGCCATGGGCGAGACGGGTGTGCGCAAAGCCCTGGAGCTAATTCATAACGAGCTCGATATCACCATGGCCTTTACCGGCCACACCCAGATCGGCCAGGTGGACAAGGGGATACTGATTGCGCCATAGGCCCAGGGCATGGCACCTGAGAGCGTGCCTGACATTCATCGCGTTTTGTGTGTCGGCGAGCGCGACCTGTGTGGCAAACGCTGCGACACGCGATTGGCAGTTTGCCGTTTATCTGGATGACACACTGATCGGTGATCATCACTTCAGCGTCATCGAGGATGCGGCGGGTATCGAGGTGCGTAGCGACGCTCGATTCAGTGTCAAGCTGCTCTCGTTTGAAATCTACCATTACCTGCATAGTGCCCGTGAACGCTGGCGCGAACAGTGTCTGGCAAGTATCGAAGCGCAGACCGACGACAATGGCAAGCGCACCCGCATCGAGGGGCATGCGGAGGCTGCGAGTGCGCCCGCCATTGCAACAAAATCGGCCGGCGTGTTTGTGCTGACCGGTGCACAGGGTTCGCAGCGGATTGATGGTTGTCTGCACAGCTTTGCCTATTGGAACCGCCGCTTCCTCGATGTGCCGCGATTGCTCAACCCGCAGGATGGCAACGTGGTGGATGCCACGCTCAGTCAGGGCAGCGACGATTCAATCAGCGTTCGAGGCGTGGCAACAGCGGCCCGGCGCTATACCCTGAAGGCGCCCGGCAAGCTCATCGACCTGTGGTATGACAGCGACGGCCAGTGGCTGGCCCTTGAATCGACCACCGAATCGGGGCGGCGGGTGCGGTATCGCCTTAATTGAGAGCGAGGCAGCAGCCGATGCTGACACCGCCCGCGCTTGGACCCAGGAGAATTCTGGCTGCTGTGTGGTTGGTGTGGCTGCTATGCGCGCTGGCGATCCTGCCGGCGCGAGCGGATCAAGTGACCGATTCAGTCTCCGATCAGACTGCCAGTCAAGGTTATGGTCAGGCCTCCGGCCAGGTTCTCAGGCACGCCTCCGGTCAGGTTTACGATCAGATCACCAGTCAGGCAGCGGGTCAGGCGGCCGCTCAGGGCTCCATCGAGGTGTCCGATGAGGTGGCTTTACCCTGGCGCCTGGTGATTGAAGGCGCGCCGGCCCTGCGTAGTGGAATCGAGGCTTCGCTCGCCTCTGTGCTGCGCCGCTATGAGGGTTCTGCCACCGGTATCCAGGTCGAGCGCATGATGCAACAGATGAAGCCCCTGGCTCTCGATGCCCTTGCAGCAGAGGGTTACTTCCGCGCAACCGTCGATCTCGCGGTAGAGGCGCCCACGCGCGACGCCCTGGCAAGTGCCGTGGCCAGCGGGCAGCCCGAGGATGGGGTGGTCGACAGTACGAGCGCGGGTACTGGTACGCAGTTCAGACCGGCATTCGGCGTGGGGGCAGGGCCGGGCGCACCGATCATGCCCAAGCTGTCCAGGCTGCTGTCCTCTGGCCCGGGGCGGGTGGTCAGGCTGCAGGTAGTAACGGGTGAGCGCACGAGCGTTGGGCAAATCCAGATCCGCTTCGAGGGAACCATCGCCGATGAGCAGGCAGAAGCTGCGGCGCGCGCAGCCGCGCGTGCCGCCTTCACGCTTGCCGAAGGTTCGCCGTTTCGTTCAACCGACTGGGAGTCGGCCAAGCAGGCCGTCTTGCGTCAGGTGCGCGCGCGGCGCTTTGCCGCCGCGCGGATCGCAAGCAGTCGCGCCGATGTTGATCCAGAGACAACACGGGCCGATCTGGAAGTTGTTGTCGATAGTGGCCCGGCGTATCGCTTCGGCGAGTTGCGTGTACGGGGTCTGGAACCATCCGAGCAGCGCTTGCTTGTGCGGCTCATTAACATCCGTCCCGGCGAGGATTACTCGCAAGCGGCACTGGCTGACCTGCAATCGCGCTTGCAAGGCTCGCAATATTATTCGTTCGTGGCGGTGACGGTGGAGACCACCGGCGCTGATCCGCAGGCCCTGCCGGTAGATGTGGAGCTGGGGCTTGCACAGCGGCACAAGGTCGAGCTGGGTGCGGGCTATAGCACCAACAACGGGCCGCGTGCCACCGCGCAGTACACCGATATCGACCTGTTTGGCCTGGGGATTCAGTGGCGCAACCTGTTTAGTCTTGAGGCGCGCGAGCAGACCGCCTCATCGGAGCTGCGCCTGCCCACTGACGAAGACGGTTGGCAGTTGCGCGGGCGCGCCGCACTGGGTCATCAGGACTACAACGGCCTGACCATTCATGATCAGACCCTGTTGCTCGAGCGCGCGAAGAGCACCGGGCGCATCGAGCGTGCGGTGACCCTTGAATATGTCCGCAGTGATGAATCACCCGATGGGGGTACGGCCTCCATCAAGCGTGCACTCGCACCCGGTTATGGCTGGCGCTATCGCAGTTTTGACGATTTGCTCGATCCCCGCGGCGGCTATGAGGTCGGTGCCCGTGTGAGCGCGGCAAGCCAGACATTTGGATCCGACACAAGCTTTGCCCGCGCCTCTGCACGCCTGATTGCGGTGTGGCCGCTGGGCGCACATAACTCGCTGATCGCGCGTGTCGATGGTGGCGTGGTGACCGGTGGCTCGTCGGAGCATATCCCCGATGCGTTTCTGTTTCGCATTGGCGGTGACCAGTCGCTGCGTGGGTATCGTTACTTATCGATCGGACCACGCGAGGGTAACGCCGTGGTAGGTGGTCGGCTGGAGGCGATTACCGGTGCTGAAATAATTCACTGGGTAACAGATAAAGTCGGCGTTGCGGGTTTCTATGAACGCGGTGACGCGGTCGACCACATTGCCGACTTCCAGTGGAAAGCGGGCTACGGGGCCGGGCTGCGCTGGCGCACCGGGGTGGGTCCGATCAACGCCGACATTGCCTACGGTGCGGCGGTGCATGAGGTTCGCGTCCATTTGTCGATCGGGTTTCTGTTCTGATGAGATCGCTTCTGCTCAGGCTGCGCACCGTGGTGCTCTGGCTGCTCGCGCTCGGTGTGGCCGTGGCCCTGGCCATCGTTGTGCTGCTGCAACCGGCGGTCCTTGAACGAGTGGTGCCGTGGGCGGCGCGCCAGGCCGGGGTCGAGCTTGTCGTGCAGGGGCTGGCCCGCGCGGCAGATGGTTCATTCACCATCGAGCAGTTGCGCGCGCACGGAGGGCAATGGCGAGTGGAGATCGACCACCTGTCGATGCGCGGCCTGGCCACCCCTGCACTGCTATTCGATTCACGCCTGGAGGTCAGCGCGCTCAGTGTGGGGCGCGTACTGCTGGTGTTGCCGCCAGGCTCGGGTGAACCTGCCATGTTGCCGGCCACACTGGCTGTGCCGCTGCGCTACGCCGTCGCTTCCATCAAAATCGATGAGCTGAGCGTATGGCGTCCTGACGAATTGCTGGCAGCGCAGGGCATCGCCGGGGGCATCGATTACGACGGCAACCGGTATCATGTCACGCTACAGGCGGCGCGGCTGGCGGATACGTCACTGCACGGGGAGGCAAGCATTGCTGCACAGGCACCTTTTGCGCTCTCTGTGACTCTGTCTGCGCAGCGCGCGCCGACGGCGGGTTCGCCAATCGAGGCCAATGCGAGCCTGGATGGCACGCTCGAACACATCGGAGTCACCCTTAACGCTGCGGGCTATGCGGCCAGCCTGGAGGGTTCGGCACAGGTGCAACCGTTTGCGCAGCCGATCATTGATCGGGTGAACGTGCGCGCTCGCGGCATTGATCCGAACCAGGTGCGTAGTGACCTGCCACACGCGCGTATCGATGGCGAGTTGACAGGAGCGCTTGCACCCGATGGGCGCTTTAACGGTGAATTCAGTGTGCGCAACCGGTTGCCCGGCCCGCTTGATCAGGCGCGCGTGCCGATTCGCTCGCTCAGTGCACGTCTGCAGGCTGGGGTAAGCGAGGCTCGCATCGATGCGCTAGCGGCCGAGCTGGGTCACGGGGCGAGCCTGCGCGGCGGGGCACGCTGGGGCACTGAAGGGTCGGCGCTCGCTGTGACTGTGAGCGCCATTGATTTGTCGCAGCTGTGGAGTAGCGCGCGCGCCAGCAGCCTCGCCGGGGCGGTGCAGGTGCACCAGTCTGGCGCCCAGGTGCAGGCGCGTGGCCAGCTTGCGCAGCAAGACGCCACGCTGGAATTTGATCTGGCGGGTGATGCCCAACGTATCGAACTGCGATCGGCGAGCCTGCAATGGCGCGGTGCACATGCCGATGCCCATGGCAGCCTGGGCCTGGAGGGAGAGCGGGCCTTTGCCGCCGTGCTGCATCTGGCGCGCATCGATCCGTCTGCCTTCGGACGTTTTCCGTCTGCCCAACTCAATGGTGAGCTCACCCTCGGCGGTGCGCTGGGTCCACGCCTGCTCGATGCGCGTGTGCAGTTGGACCACAGCCAATTTCGAGGGCTGCCGCTCACTGCCCTGGGCGAACTGCACTGGAACGGTGATCAACTGCACGAGTCAAATCTGCAGCTGGCCCTTGGGTCGATGCATGCCAATGGGCACGGGACTTTTGGTTACCCCGATGCCAAGCTGCTGATCCAGATCGATGCCCCCTCGCTCGCCCCACTGGGAGCGGGCCTGAGCGGGGCACTCTCGGCCCACGCGACGGTCTCTGGCACGCTGGCCGAACCGCAACTGGAACTCACCGTGCAGGCGCACCACGCTGCTCGCCAGGGGTTGCTTTCGCTGGGCGAAGGCAATCTTCAGCTTGCGCTGACCCGCGGCCATGTCGATCTGGAGAGTACGATGAGTGACCTGCGCGCAGGCGCCGTTGCACTCACCCGTGTGGCAGCGCACCTGGTGGGTGATCGGGGTGCGCATCGTTTGGCCCTCGAGGCGCGTGCCGCACAGGCTGATGTCAACCTTGAGCTGCACGGTGGATTGCTCGTTGATGAACATCGCGGCTGGCACTGGCAGGGGATGCTCGATCGACTGATCGATCGCGGTCCGCTGGCTGTGCGCCTGCACGAACCTGTCGGACTCACGCTGGCCGAGCGTCAGTTCGCCCTTGAGCCCGCGCAACTGGATGTGGCCGGCGGCAGCGTGCACATCGACGCAATCAGCCTTGCCGATACGCTGATACGCACGCGCGGGCGCTTCGATCGGATCCAGCCAGTGCGCTTGCTGCAATCCGGTGTGAGCGCTGTGCCGCCGCTCTCAGGTGATCTGCAACTGGCAGGCGATTGGGACGTGCAACTGGGTCAGACGTTGCGCGGCACTGTGCATGCCCATCGTACTGCTGGCGATCTGCAGGTCGCCCGCGGGCAGGGGGGCGAGGGGGGCGCGCGCCGCGCACTGGGTTTGATCGCCTTGCAACTCGATCTCGATGCGGCGGTGGGCAGGATGGGTGGCACGCTTGCGGCGCGCGCCAACGGAGCAAGTCTGGATGTGAGTGCGCAGATGGGCGTGGATACCATTGATGGCCGACCCGCGGTGCGAGTCGGCGCGCCGGTTGAAGGCACGGCACGCTTTGATCTTGAGTTCGCGCCCCTGGCGCGCGTGCTGTTGCCAACCGGTGTGCGGCTGCGCGGTCGCGCCGAGGGTAATGTGGTGCTGACAGGCTCGCTCGATCGTCCGCAATTGACTGGCCACGTGGCTGGCCGCGATGTGTCACTGCAGATGCTCGATCAGGGGGTGCTGCTTCGCAACGGCACGATGGACGTGGTGTTCGATGATCGCGAGTTGCGTCTTGGCAATGCCCGCTTTGAGGGGGAGACGGGGCAACTGGAGGCGCGCGGGGCGATCAATTGGCAGGGTGCCCAGCCGCAGGGTTCGATTCACCTGGAAGCGCTGGCCTTGAGTGCGATCAACATTCCGACGCTGCGCCTGGTCACCAGCGGCGGCATCGACATCAGACTTGCTGCCGGTGAGCTCACGGTGGCTGGGCGCCTGCGCGCCGATGAGGGCGAGCTCAGCCTGCGGCCGCCGCGTGCGGGCCTCTCCAGTGATGTCGTGGTACGTGGCACGGTGGATGCTCCAGTCGCCGCGGCCGATGCCAAGGCGAGTGCGGCGCATCCGGCGGTGCGGCTTGATTTGGATCTGGGTGAGAAGTTTCGTGTGCGTGGCTTTGGTGCCGATGCCTGGATCAAGGGTGAGCTGCGGCTTGCCTCGGATCGAGAGGGTCAACTGACGCTGAATGGTCGAGTCAACGTGGCTGAAGGCACGGTGAGCGCCTATGGTCAGGAGCTACGCATTGAACAGGGCACGATCGGCTTTAGCGGACCACTCGAAAATCCGTCACTCAACATCACTGCCATCCGTCCCAACCTGCCGATGCGGGCTGGGGTGCAAGTGACGGGTTTGGCGGCGGCGCCGCGGATCAAGCTATTTTCTGATCCGGCGATGCCTGAGAGCCAAATCCTCGCGTGGGTGGTGCTGGGGCGGTCCTCGGACACGCTGGGACAGGCGGACTGGCAGTTTCTGGCGGAACTGGCGGCGGCCACGGTGACCGGGGACAGCGATGGAACGACAATGTCCAAGCGCATTGCCCAGACCTTCGGATTGGACGAGATCGGATTACGCGTCAACTCTAACGGTGCCGCGGGCACCACCGAGACGGTGGTGTCGGTGGGTAAGCGATTGTCAAACAAGCTGGTGGTGAGCGTGGAGCATTCGCTCGGCGGGATTGGCACGGTACTCAAGGTGCGCTATCAGCTCGGGCGCTACTGGTCGATCCAGACCGAGGCGGGCTACTACAACACGATCGATCTGCTCTACACCATCACGTTCAATCGCTGGTTTGCGCGGGATGACGAGTAGGGGGCAGGTGGTGCTGGAGTGGCGCCGGCAAAGGGAGGGTTGTCGCCTTAATGTGTCCCAAAGGTGTCGTCGCTGCCGCGTTCTGGCAATGCCACGGTTGTGACACGATGCGGATCTATTCTCTGACATTGGTGCTGCGGGTCGCCACTTTGGCAACGTCAATGTAGGCACCAACTCGCGATGGTCTGGGCGAGGTGCTGGGCGCCGAGCCGACGGCGCTCCGATTCCCCGACAGTTACAGTCTAAGGACGAAACAAAGGAGCGGTCATGCCCTCATTCAAAGGTGAGTTTCTCACCCTCTCCCAAATCAAGCAGGAGCTCGATAGCGCACGGGCCGCGGCGCATGCGGCCCGATTGCCATTCAAATTTGCCCTAGCCATATCGGGTGGAGGTGCACGCGGTGCCTATGAGGCCGGCGCAGCAGAGGCCATTCTCGGATCTGGCCTCGTTCCCGATTTGATCGTCGGCACATCGGCAGGCGCCCTGGTGGGCTTCGGGCTGTTCATCGATCTCCTCTTCCCTACACAAGGCACCGCGCCCTTTTCAGGTACACAGACCGGACTGTGGAAGGATCTTGGGCTCCAGAACAACGGTGCATTTAAAGTTGTCAGTGAACCGTGGCTGATTGATCTTATATCATTCAAAACCGTCGGCCTGATACTTGAAGATATCAGCGCATCACTGGATGCCGGATTGCACGCCTTGACCCTGCTTCAGGACGAGGTTCAAGTATTGCTCTCCGCTCTCAATACGGATCTCAACACTGTAGATGATAATGCGATCCAGACGTTTACGGATGCGGTGACCAAACTCAATGCTCTCCGCGTATCTGTCTTATCTCTGAATGCTAAAAACATCAAGGACGTAATCACTCTCGCCAAGACCATTTCGGACGAGGTGGTTAGCAAAGGGATAGCCGACGTAAAAACGCTCGTGGCGACCACCAAAAATGCCCTCCGGGATCTACGGAACGATATCCAGGCGACTGGCCAACTCAGCGGAAATCTGCTCAATCAGTTCCAAGCATTGGACAGCATCCTGCGCGGCGAACTTGTTTCCTTAAGAGTATTGCTGGATTTTATCGCCTTGGTGGCCATGACTCCACCTGCCAGCAGTCCCCATCCGGTTCAGCTTAAAAATTCATTCACGACCTTGGAGCCGTTGAAACGAACCCTGACCACCTTCGCCACCGGCCTTCGCACGGGGCCAATGGTTTCAGGGCCAACACCACCACGGTCGATAGTCGCTGCCTGGCGCAATGGAGCGCAAACTGACCTTATCATAACCACTACTGACCTGAATGAGCAGCGGCTGATTCTGTTTGGACTGGCCAAACCAGAAAATGTGAACCCACTTCTCAATGCCCAGACTTGGTACGTCGATCTCAGCCATGGTCAAGGCCAAGGTCAGCACAGAACACCGATCCTCTCCGACCAGTTATTCACGCCTGATCCAACAACTGATGTGATTGAGATGAACGCGCAGGTTATCGATGCCGTAGTCACCTCGGCTTCGGTGCCGGTGTTTTTTGAACCGCAAACCTGGAACTTAAATCGAAGCATTACCGTTTCTGGAAGCGGTCGCACTGCCCAGCGTACCGCACAATCGCTCATGGGCCGACAGCTCGTAGATGGCGGTGTGGCCGATAATTCCCCGATTGACATCGCAATCGGAGCAGGTGCCACTCACATCATTTCCTTGGAACTCGATCCACTGCTCTCCGACATCCCTAGCACCGGCGGTCCCGTTGCTGCCCCTGTTCCTCCAAACCTTTTTTGCATTGCCTGGGAGACCCTTAATGCTGGGATGGCCTCATCCCAAGCAAATAGCATCCAACGCCTGATCCAAATAAACAGCACCCGCCTGGATACCGATCCAAATAAGATACAACTTTACCGTTTAGCACCGAAACAATCTCCCAAAACGTCAATCCAAAGCTATCAGTTCGATGGCAACTGGGATCCCCTGATGCCAGGTCAATTGGTAATGGGGTTGTATGACTGGTGTATGCAAGGGTACATTGACGCCAAGGGCCTGACAGGAAGTAGTGTTACGGCGGATCCTGTGATAATCGATTACTTGAGACCGAACAACAATGGCTTCAAACTGAACGCCACCGATCTGAGAAATAGCTTCTGGCGGGCCAGTACCGTAGCCACACCGCCAATAGCTCCGTAGCTGCTCGCAGCATAAAATTGGATAAACGACCCTTGCGATATCCATCATCACGGGCCGCGAACGGCAGGCTACCGAGTTGAATCTAGAGGCGCGCCGATGATCATGGGCGCGTGATCGGTGGCCTCGACGGGACCAGCGCTGAGGCGCTGCGCTGGGTCGACGGGAGTGCGGCGATCAAGTGATCGTGGCTGCGCGTCGCACACTCTCGATCATCGAGGTTCCAAGCAGGAACGCGCGGGTGCGAACCGGGTCGTCAGCCAGTGCTCGCATCTCGTCATGGCGCTGCGCGCGCACTGCCGGATCACGCTCTTCGAGCGTGCGCTTGTTGCGGATCGATCCGGCCTGAATGAATTCGATATTGGCCGTGCGCCGTTGCCGCACGTAGAGATCGAGCGCCGAAGTGTCAGCCTCGGCTCGCCATACCCGCCCCAGTTTGTCGGCCAGATTCACCGCATCGTGGACTCCGCCATTGAGGCCCATGGCGCCCACCGGATTGTTCAGATGCGCGGCGTCACCGGCCAGGATGACGCGCTCACGGCGCCAGTCGCGGGCAACCCGCTGGTGCACCCGGTAGATGCTGCGATAGGCCACCGGGTATTCGCGTTCCCACGGCAGCAGGCGCGTGAGGCGCGCCTGGGTACCTTCATCGGACAGCGCATGTTCGTCGCTCTCCTCATCGGGCACCGGAAAGCCGATGCGCCAAAGGCCAGGCGGGCCCAGATGAGGCACCTTGAACAGGCCCGCCCATTCCTCGGGGTCAGCGATGTAGCAGTTGAAGGTGTAGCCATGCTGTCCGATGTCATACGAGGTGCTGATGTTCACGTTGCGCTCAGGCCAGGTGAACCCCTCGAATTCGGTGTCGAGTGCCTTGCGTACGACCCCCGAGCCGCCGTCGGCGCCGATCAGCCATTGGCCTGACACCATCACCTCGCCGTCGGCCGTCTGACAGCGCGCGGTGGCCTGGCTCGCGCTCTGCTCGATGGCGCTCACGCGGTGCGAGAAAAGCACCCGCGCATGCGAGTACGGCTCGAGCGCGGCAAGAAGGATGCGGGTGAGTTGATGCTGCTCGAGGTGGAGTCGCCAGGGGTATTCAGTGTCGTTGCCAAGCACGCCCAGATCCCATTCGACGATGAGCCCTTCCTTGCGATCGCGGTACTGCCAGCGCTGCACGACGTAGCCTTTCTCGTGCATCGTCTTGCCTATGCCCAGTGCGGCAAGCATCTCGAGTGTCGGTGGGTGGTAGGAGGCGGCGCGCAAATCGTGGGTGAGTCCTGGTTCAGCTTCGAGCACCGTCACGGGAATGTCCTGGCGCGCCAGTGCCAGCGCGGTCGTCAGGCCTACCGGGCCCGCACCGACGATCACGACCTGCCGAGTGTTTTCTGTCATTGTGTTTCTCAGTCTGCGGTGATGCCAGCGTCATTGACGAGCTTGGCCCAGCGTTGCAGATCGTTGCGCACATCGGCGGCGAACTGCTCCGGGGTGCTCTCCAGGGGGTGGATGCCCTGCTTGAGGAGGGCATCCTGAATGTCTGGCGAGCCAAGCGCACGATGGGTGTCGTTGTATACACGGTGGATGATGTCCGCGGGCAGTCGTGCCGGGCCGAGCAAGCCATACCAGGTATCGAGCGAGTCCATGAAGTCAATGCCCTGCTCGCGGAAGGTGGGCGCCTCGGGTGCAAGCGGTGAACGTGTCGCCCCGGTCAGGGCGAGCAGGCGCAGCTTGCCTGAGCGGGTCTGCGGAAGTGCCGTGTGGATGAGTGTGAACATCACCTCCACCTGCCCGCCAAGCAGATCGCTCATGGCGCCTGACAAGCCTTTGTAGGGGACGTGGACCACCTTCACGCCCAGGCGCATCTTGAGCAGTTCCATACCGAGGTGATGTGGCGTGCCGTTGCCAGGCGATGCGTAGTGATAACGGTCTGGGTTTGCGCGCAGCGCTGCGATGAACTCGGTCAGGTTGTGAACGGGCAGGGCGCTGGGGTGAGACACCAGCGCGTAACCGGCCACGCCCACCTTGGTGATCGGCGTGAAGTCGCTGGCCACGTCATAGGGCATGTGCGGATAGAGCGCTGGCACGATCGTGAAGGAGCCCGCGTTCACCATGAGTGTGTAGCCATTGGGCTGGCTGCGTGCAACGGCTTCGGCACCGATGTTGCCGCTGCTCCCCGGACGGTTGTCGACAACGACAGGCTGCCCCCAGCGTTCGGACAGTCTCGGGGCGAGCAGTCGTGCCACGATGTCGATGCCGGTCCCGGGTGAGTAGGGCACGACCAAGGTCACGGTGCGCTGCGGCCATGGCGCAACGGACTGCGCAAGGCAGGGCGTTGCCAGGCCAGCAAGTGTGAGCAGCGTGGTGACGAGGGCAAGACAGGTTTTCATCATCAGCAGCGGCATCTCATGCGTTGACGCCGGCTTAAGCGGCGGGGTACGGTCGGCGCGCAACCCTCTGCACGGTCTCGGGTTCCCTGCAGCATTTTGAACAGTGGTGGCACAAGCGAACTTCGTATAACCCTTCTCATGTTAACGGCAATTGGTGTAGGTTTTCGTTGGCCCTTTGCAGCGGAATCGGGCCGGTCATCGGGTGAGGGATCAACTACAGCAATGGCCGTCCCAGCAGGGGTCAGTATTGGAGAATCCTGACCGCATCGCTCCAAAGCCGGTCCACGATTGCTTGCGCGGATTCCGCGCGCGCCAATCCAGCGGATTGCCCAGCCCACGCCTGCATGCGATGAACGTCTCCTGTCTTTGCGGCGGTGGCTCTCATTGCGGCCGTGAGACCTCGCTGGACTGGATACGGCGCGGGGTGTGGCGCATCCGCAGAAATTGCTGCACGCACATAGTCAGTCGCCAGACTTCGTCCCGCCCGCCCGCTGAAGACTCGGCTAACCAGTGTGTCTTCTGGTGCCGCTCTGGCCAGGGCATCTGCCCACGCGGGATGGATTTGAGCTTCAGGTGCTCGCATGAAACCGGTGCCCACCTGCACCGCGCTTGCGCCTAGAGCGAGCGCGGCGGCAACCCCACGGCCATCCGCGATCCCTCCGGTGGCGACCACCGGAATGCGGACGGCATCAACCACCGCGGGCACGAGCGCAGCCAATCCCACCATTTCGTGCTCGGCCTTGCTCGCATCAAAGCAACCGCGGTGGCCGCCAGCCTCCATTCCTTGGACCACAACGACCTCAGCGCCAGCCGCCTCGGCAGCTCTCGCCTCGGCCACCGTCGACGTATTGGCAAACCAGGCGATACCAAGGGACTTGATTCGTGCCAGAAATTCTGGCGGGTACATGCCCATCACCGAAGAGATAATCGGTGGGCGAGCTTCAAGCAGCGCCTCGCACTGCGCGTGGAAAACCGGTGGTGTGGCATCGCCCGCGCTCGGTGCGACCGCCGGTCCCCACGCCGCAAGGAACTCACGTATCTGCGCTTCATGCTCAGCGTCACGCGTCGGGGCAGGATCCGGAATCCAAAGGTTGATTTGAAATCGGCCGTTGCTCGCAGCTCGTACTTCGTTCGCCCAAGAGACGATCTCAGGCGGTGTCATTAAAAGGGCACCGCAGGCACCGAGGCCCCCTGCATTGGCAACTGCGATGGACAGAGCAGGGGCACTTGCGCCAGCCATAGGCGCCAAGAGAATCGGCACGCGCAGGCCGAACCGATCACAAAAAGCGCTAGTCCGATCGCGAATGCTCATCGTGGCCTCCTGCGGCGTTCGTCGTTGCGCGCCTGTTGCCTCACGCGCAGTGACTGCGACTTCCCGTGATTACTGTCCATAACCCTGATCATCGCCTGCTGGCATGAGTTCGGATACCACCTCGTAGCCTTTCTTGCGCAAACGGTCCAGGTGAATGTCGTTGTAAAAGAAGCCCCAGATGCCCCCCGATGACACCCGTGGCGAGCCAGGTTGGCAGCCCAACCATGACTGCGCCGATGCTGGCGATGGCACATAAGCCCAATACGGCAAGACCGGGCTGGATGTCGCCGCGCAACAGTGCGGGAAGTGCTCCGAAGAAGAAGCAGGTCCAACTGTACCCCTCGTACGCGACCGCTTCCTCTCCCGTGCCGGGATGTTTCATTTGAATTTTGATCGCCATGAGCGTGAGCCTCGTTCGCTTAGGATCGCAACGCAGGTTTACGGGACTGGGAAATCATAGTTGGCCTCGCCACAGCCACGCAACTGGGCGGGGGTGCTGAATGCAGCCATGGATCGCTAATTTTGGCGGCACCATGGCAGAAGTTGTTGCTCCACCTGGCCCCATATTTGGGATCATGAACCCCAATATGGGGACGATTGCGCTTTATTCAGGAAAGGTTTGTCCGAGACGCGGTGGCACGGTATTACCCTCTTTATTACCCTTATTTAAGGGTAATTACCTCTTTTCGTCGTCCATGTTGTCCCAGCTTCGTGGAAGCCTTTCCGGGCCCAGAAGCCCATTCGTCGTTGCGGTCATACGCCGCCTTCTTTCAGTGAGGCGAGCAGGTTCCGTCCTTTGTCTGTAGTACGGTAGCGCTGATTACTGCTCGTCGGTCTGTCCGGAATGGTCATTGCCAGTAGGTTGTCGGCCAACAGGGGCTTGAGTACCTGGTTCCGAAACTTGGTGCGGTCGGCACGTTCCGCGATGGCCATCAAATCAGCAATCTTCCCATCTGCCAAGCATTTACGCAGGATTTCAACCTGGTGCCGACTTAGTGCCAGCTTGATGCCGACTTGGTCCCAACCTAGCCCCGGCTGATTTTCGGCCGCCGCCGTCCCGCCAGTGCCGACTTTTCCGGGCTCCTGCCCCGTTGCCGATTCGGCCACCTCCTGCGCCGCCGGGTGGATCGGCAGCCGCACCATGAAATAGCTGTGGTCCTCGTCGAACTCGAACTCGGGCGGGGGCGAGCCATTCTTCTCCATGGCTTCGATGATCTTTGGGATGCCTGTCGCGCGCCCTTAGGTGAATTCCAGTTCCTTGAGAAACTCACCGATGCGCCGATTGCGATAGCGCCTTGGCCGGGCATGGCCGGCGCGAAGTTGCTCCAATCGCACCGAACGGTCTGGCCCCGGATAGCTGATGACAAATAGCGCGTTCGGCTCGATACGGACCTCGACAGGCTCCCGCGTGTCGTAGCCGCGGTGATACACCGCATTGACGACGGCTTCCTCGATCGCGTCATAGGGGAAATTCTCGACCCGCGTCGCCTCGGCCCGGCCATGATGTTTGATGACCGTTTCGGTAATCAAATTGCGTTTGATGTAATCCAGTGCATCCCGCGTCATGCGGGGGATCGGCCCCTTGAAAATCTTTTCCGAGAACTTGTTGCCGCCGGGGCCTTCCTTGGGAAACCAGACGACATCGATCTGCATGGCCGGGAAAAAGCGCCATGGCTCGGGGTTGAACATCATCAGACCGACATTCAGCGGGAACGGCGCTTCATCTGGCCCGCCGATAACGCCCATCTGCCGGCCCAGTTCAACCAAGGAAAGACTGGGAGCCTGTTTGACCAGATCGCTACCCACCTGCTGCAAATACTCCTGCATCAAGTCACGGGAAAGGCTTTCGACCTTCCGACGTCCCCCCCGGGTTTGAGTAGCACAACGGTTTAGAGTCCGACCCTGGGAAAGGAGATCAGACGTGAAGAAGCGATTTTCAGAAGAGCAGATCATCGGATTCCTGAAGGAAGCCGACGCCGGTTAGGTCGGGCAAATTTCTGTTTTGGGCGAGCGGTAGTCGCGACTACGACGAAGGTGAAATCTCGGTCAATGGCGGGCCACGAACGACGATGATGAGCACTATGTCTACGCTATAGCCCTCTAATTTGTATTGGGGGACGCGCTCCAGAGATCCGCTATCCCTGCTGCGCCCCTAGAATATAGCAGGTGCGCAGACTGTTCAGGTCTGCTAACCTGCGGCTATGCATGAGAAGATAGCTCAGATTCGGTCACTGCTTTCAGAACTTGAGAGCGATGCCATCCAGGAGGACAACGCCGTCAAGTTCCGGGCATTTTCGGGCTTGGAGTTGCCCGATATCATATGTGACGTCGTCGACCTGCTGATGCCCGAATTGAAGCCTTACGAGCTATCGTTCTATGTCCATTTTTTGAGACACTCGATCATTGAGAACGGCAAACCCTACATCCGCGTGAGTCGACGAGGTATGCAATCTGGAGTCGTGAAGTCGGCATATGCTGGCAGCACCTCCGGTGGCAAGGATGCCGACAGCGGAGCTGCAAGCTTTAAGACCGTTCAACAGGCCATAGAAGGCTTGGAGAAAATCGGAGCTATTCGGCAGGAAGGTGAACCGAACCGCGAAGGGACGCTCTACCGCGTCCGGCTTCCTGAAGAAATCGAGGTATGTCAACACCGTCGCGCTGAACAAGCGGAGCGTCCTTCGATCACGGCGACTGAACGGGAGGCGGATTTCTACAATATTAGGGAAAATCGTATAAAAATATATGAGCGCGACAACTACCACTGTACATATTGCAGCAAGCAGCTAACTCGCTTCACTGCAACGCTCGACCATATAACGCCGGTCAGCGAAGGAGGAGACAATAGCGCGGACAACCTTAAGACGGCCTGCCTCCAGTGCAATTCTCGCAAAAC
This sequence comes from uncultured Pseudomonadota bacterium, assembly GCA_903921325.1. GTDB lineage: Bacteria > Pseudomonadota > Gammaproteobacteria > Burkholderiales > SG8-39 > CAIXPL01. The sequence continues at coordinate 34,018 of CAIXPL010000024.1, read as the reverse complement.
CGCGCGACCGCTTGGAGATTTTCTCGCTGAAACTGACGCTGGACAGCGCTCGCTATAGCCCTATGAATCAGCGTCGGCTTATTTCAAGTTTCACAGCACGTTGCTCTTCCCGAGGTTGCATGCCTCACACAGAGTTTGAAGATTTTCCTCGATTGTCTCGCCGCCACGGCTCCATGCCTTGATGTGATCGACATGCAGCGATAGACCCGGCGTTAGCGCTGGGCTAGCTCCACAGGCACAGCACACGAAGTTATCCCGCTTCATCACGCGGAACCGCAACCTAAGCGATGGGTCGCGGCCGGTTCTATGGCCGCTTGCAGCTTCGACCGGGCTAGGGGGACGAGCGTCTTGTGCATTCGCGTACGAAACGAACTGAGTAAGGGCATCCATCCAAGAATGAAACCGACGCCGGAACGCTCCCTGGGAAATTAGAGACGGGGGACGAGATAATTCAGCACGCCGCGGCTGCCGCCCGTAGTGTTCCCAGAGAAGCATGATGTTTTCAAATAAACGCTCATCGGTGATATTGATTTCGTTGGCGATTTCCAATCCAGCAGCTATTACCGCCTTATTCCAGGTTCCGAACCGCCTTGATGCCGTCGTTGGGTCATACTGGCCATATTCTGAGTACAACCGTTGCGAAACGACCGTCGTGCCGGCCAACTCCGCCGCCCGTCGGATATCGGACAATATTTCTTCATTCGAGACCGGCGCTCCCTGGACGCGCTCAAGTCGGAATTTTGGATCGTTCATCAACATCTCACTGTAGGTGATGCGGCAGATTCGGGGCAGAGACATTGTAGAATAAGCGCACCATTAGCTTTCAATACATTTTTGGCGTGCTGGTAACGAACCCCCAATCGCGGCGCGATTTCGGCAGTGCTCAGCCCGTCGCGGACCAGCACCAGGATATTCTCCGAAATACTCATGCCGCGCTGTCCAGCCGTGCCCGAACACGCGGCACAGACGCCAGAGCAGTGGCGAAAGTTTGCGCCCTGGCCGTCAGTTCGGCATCAGGATCTACGACCGTAAACCAGCGCTGGCGTTGCACATAGGACCGCGATCCCGCTGTGCGGGGTACGGAAACGTTCGTCCGCAGAGTGATAAGGTTTCCGGCATCAGCCTCGACCATCAATCGCTCGTGCAACTGCCGCAACAGCGCGTCGTGCGTCATGCTTCGGCCCGGGAAGGTGATGAAGACGATGGCGCGTTCGGGTCTGCGGAGCAGTCGGATTTCCGAGAAGGTCGCATGCTTCTCCGTTTCTCTGCCGACGCCATTGTCCGGGTCAAGAAATACGATGTCCGCGCCATCGAGAGCGCTCCGCTTGCGTGCTCCCCACGCGCTCCGTTCGGCACGCGGCGGCATCGGCTCATGATGAAACAGTGCTCCTTTGGGCCAGATCACCGCCTGTTCAAGAGCGGCAATGCTGCGTTCAGGTAGCCTGGCGAGCCCAGCATGAAGCTCTTCATCGAGTAGACGCCACGCCGCCTCGTCGCGCCATTCGAGATGCCGTCCATCCGGGCGTCCGTCATCTCCCGGCCCATAGTACCACGCGATGCCAAGCGTTCGGTCTGCGCCCGCGAGCGCGCGCAGGAAAGCGAATTTGAGAACGTCGCTGACATCACCGGCATACTGATCGCGCATTTGGTCCCCATCTTCGTCGTCGTCAAATATCCGCCCGATTGCACGAGCGTTGCAAAGTCTCACGGTGCCATATCACCACAGAACTCCCGCCGGACTGAGAGCGGTGTGCAATGCCCCGTTTTGTTTCATTCGTGCCTCTGCATGACAGCGATCGACACGGCGAGAGCCAAGCGACCGCGAGCTTTTTGACATGCAATCCGTTTGTCGATGGCACGTTTCCGGCAGGCGGAGGGTTTAGGGAACGCAGATGCAAGGTGGTTTGGCTGCAAGTTCTGAGTCGACATTCGCATCATTGTTTTCGGGGTGATTCGCAGTCAAAACTTGGCGTTGGAGATAGCGTGAAGGTCAGAGTGGCAGAAAGAAGAGTGATGGCAAGATAAAGCGGATTTTCAATCCGCGCTCCCTTCGGTCGTAAGTGGTTGTCTGCACATTGTTTTTGAGCCGCTTTACGGCGCTGTAGCGGCACTCCGAACGGTGTGCGTGGTGCCGCCCGAGGCACTTTTCTCTTTATTTTCAATGCAAAAATGGGTGGCGGTCGCAAGGTGCCGCGTGGCGCGTTCCGCCGTTTCTACGCTACAGCAAGTCTTTTTACGCCACACCACGACGAGTGCTTTCGAGGACTTGCGCATCCCGAATCCGATGCTGATCGTCCTGTCATGGCAGGCAATGACGCAGACGATTTCCGCATCAAACCGGGGCGGTCCCGTACCCAAAGGACGCGCGTCCGTTCGCACGACCTGCCGTTCGTCCAACAGGTCAGGGCGGCCGTTCGCAAGGCCGGCGGCAACCCCAATCGGATCGGCCAGGGATCGAGACCGGCGGGCAGCCGGAAAGGGGAAGGCGGCGGGCGGTTCAATGCGCACGGCCGGGGCGCGAAGGTGGTGGCTTCCTTTCCGAAAGACGGTGGCGGATGGAGCCGCGACGGGAAGGGTACGCGGTTTCGTTCACGCCGCGTGGTGGTCAAGGCGCGGGTGGTCAAGCTCAACCCGCAGCGCGGCTCACGCGGCCCGAAGATGCGCGGCACGGTGAGCAAGGCGGCCGACGCCCACCTGCGCTACCTCGAACGCGACGGGGTGACGCTCGACGGCGAGAAAGGCCGCGCCTATTCCGCCATCGAGAACGAGGCGGATGGCCGTGCCTTCATCGAGCGCGGGCGGGAGGACCGCCATCAGTTCCGCTTCATCGTCGCGCCGGAGGATTCCGTCGAGATGAGCGACCTGCGCGGCTTCACCCGCGATCTCATGCGGCAGATGGAAAGCGACCTGGGCACCAAGCTCGATTGGGTTGCGGTCGATCACCACAACACCGGCCACCCCCACACCCATGTCGTCGTCCGGGGCGTTCTCGACGATGGCCGCATCCTCAACATCGCCGGCGACTACATCGCCCATGGCGTCCGCCACCGGGCGAGCGAACTGGTGACGCTGGAACTCGGGCCGCAGACCGAGCTTGATGTCGCCCGCAAGCTGGCGACCGAGGTGGATGCCGAACGGCTGACCCGGCTCGACCGGATGCTCATCACCGAGCAACAGGAGAAGGGCGTCGTGGACCTGCGCCCCGACGCTGCCGAGGGCTACACCGTCCGCGCCGCCCGGCATCTGCTGATCGATCGGGCGAAGCGGCTGGAACGCTACGACCTCGCCACCGAAACCGAGCCTGGACGCTGGGCCATCTCCGACAGGGCCGAGCCGACCTTGAAGGCTTTGGGCGAGCGCAACGACATCATCAAGACCATGCACCGGGCACTGGCCGATCACGGCATCGCCGACGAGCGTGGCCCGAGCCAGTATGTCACCCACGGCAAGCAGATCGCCCATCCAGTCGTCGGGCGCGTGCTCGCCAAGGGATTGGCCGGCGACGAGATGGGCGACCGGCTGCATCTGGTCATCGACGGCGTGGACGGACGCACCCACTATGTCGAGACGGCGGATGCGACCAAGCTGGATGAGATCAAGCGAGGGCATATCGTCTCGCTCGATCCCGTCCCAACCAAGGCAGAGCCAAAACCCGCCGACCTCAACATCCACGCCGTGGCAGAAGCAAATGGCGGCATCTACCGGCCGAGCCAGCATCTGGAAGCCACGCGGGACATCATCGAACGCCGCCACGGCGACCCGGACGCCTTCATCCGTTCCCATGTCCGCCGTCTGGAAGCGCTTCGCCGTGCTGGCCATGTGGAACGCATCGACGCCGATCACTGGAAAATCCCCGCTGACATCGCCGAGCGCGGCGTTGCCCATGACGCGCCGGGGCGACCCAAGGACTTCGCCATCCGCACGCTATCGGCCCTCGACCTTGAACGGCAGATCGGCAGCGACGGCGCGACCTGGCTGGATCGGGAGCTTGTCGCAGACAAAAGGACGCCGCTGGCCGAGGCGGGGTTTGGCCAGGAGGTAAAGGATGCCCTCTATCGGCGTGCCGAGCGGCTGGTGGAGATGGGCCACGCCACGGACAGCGGGCAAACGATTACCATCCCGCGCAAGACCATCGGCGCGCTTGAACGGCAGGAGGTCGATCACGTTGGCCGGCAGATGGCGGCCGAGCGCGGCCTAGCCTATGCGCCAAGCGGGCCGGGGGAATATGTGACCGGGCGGCTTGCGGGCGTCGCCACCCTCACCAGCGGGCGCTTCGCCATGATCGAGGACGGATTGGGCTTCCAGCTCGTCCCTTGGCAGCCTGTCCTCGAAAAGCGCATCGGTCAGCATCTCAGCGGCGTCCGCCGTGACGATGGCGGCATCGAATGGGGCTTCGGCAGGCAGCGCGGGCTCGGATTGTGAAAGTATGGAAAAGCCTTGCCTGCTGGTGGCGAGCAGGCCGGACCAGCGCCATCCCGTCAAGGCCAACCCGCTGCGCGGTGGCGCGTGCCGCGCCAGCCTTGACCGGCTGTCACTGGCCCAGCGGGGGCTCTCCAAGCAGGTAAGGCTGATTGGGAGCGTGGACGCTCCAATGCCGACGCAGAGGGCTGGCGTCGGTTCCAACCCCAAAGAGGAACTTGCAAAGTGACCTATAGAGTGGTACATAGGGCTAGGTTCGGAGCGCCGGAATGATCGTTGACTTTCGGGACGAGTGGTTGCGTGCCTTCTTTGTGGATGATGTCCGGTCGCGGAACATCCCGCCTGATCTTGAGGCCCGGCTGTTCCGCAAGCTTCAGATGATCGACGACGCGACGACCGATCAGGACTTGCGCGTGCCGCCCAGTAATCACTTCGAGAAGCTGCGCGGCAATCTGGCGGAATTCCATTCGATCCGTGTCAACCAGCAATGGCGCTTGATCTTCCGTTGGGACGGCGGGCGTGGAGAAGCGGCGGACATCTATCTGGATGACCACAGTTACAGGTGAAGGAGACAAACCATGCTGACGACAAAGCGTAAGCCGGCCACGGTCGGCGAGATATTGACCGAGGAGTTCATGGAGCCGATGGGCCTGACGCAAGCCGCGCTGGCCGATGCGATGGGCGTTCAGCGCAAGCACGTCAACGAACTATGCAACGATCGCAGGAACGTGACGGCGGCAACCGCCCTCATCCTCGCCCGTGTGTTCGGCAACAGTCCGGACTTCTGGCTCAACGTGCAGCGGCGCGGCGACCTATGGGACGCGATGCACATCCCCAAGGAGCGTGAGCGTATCGAACGCGCCCGCCCGCTAAAAAGTGCCGCGTAACCTACGTTCGGCAACGATGGGCAGCGCCAGTCCCGCATCACGCAAGTATTTTTACCCGCCGTTGCGAATCGTACTGTGGCGTAAAATTGGGCTATTCTTGTTTTTGATGGGTCGCGCGATCCTGTCGGGATGTTCAGAACGCGCGAAAAACACCACAAAGACCGTCGCGACTACCCGCATTTGGGCGTCCTGCCCGACGATCTTTACATCCAGTTGGAGCCTTGGCCCCGCATTGGCCGCCGGCCGAAGCACGATCTCTCGGCCTGGACCGTCACCGACGACTGGCCCCAGCATATCCCGGTCACAGAAGCCGAGATTGACGTGTTCGAGGCGTGGTTCGGCGACCTCTTCGATGAACTGTTTGGGCCGTGCCGATGATCTGACAAGGAGACTTCTGCCATGACCGTGCCGCTGCGCGCCGCCCTCTATCTGCGCGTCTCGACGGCGCGGCAAGCTGAGCATGATGTCTCCATTCCAGATCAGAAGCGGCAGGGCGAAGCCTATTGCCAGTCGCGCGGCTACCAGCTTGTCGAGACCTACGTTGAACCCGGTGCATCCGCCACGAACGACCGCCGCCCCGAATTCCAGCGCATGATCGAAGCGGGCACCAGCAAGCCTGCGGCGTTCGATGTCGTCATCGTCCATTCGTTCAGCAGGTTCTTCCGCGATCACTTCGAGCTTGAATTTTACGTCCGCCGGCTCGCCAAGAACGGCGTCAAGCTCGTCTCCATTACGCAGGAGATGGGCGACGATCCCATGCACGTCATGATGCGTCAGATCATGGCGCTGTTCGACGAGTACCAGTCCAAAGAGAACGCCAAGCACGTCCTGCGGGCCTTGAAGGAGAATGCCCGTCAGGGCTTCTGGAACGGCTCCCTGCCGCCCATTGGCTACCGCATCGTCGCGGCGGAGCAGCGTGGGGCCAAGGTCAAGAAGAAGCTGGAAATCGATCCGCTGCACGCCGACACGATCCGACTGATCTATAGGCTTGCGCTGGAGGGCGATGGCACGTCCGGCCCAATCGGCGTGAAGAACATCACGGCTCATCTCAACCGGCACCGCCTCTTCACCCGTGACGGCGGACGCTGGGGCATCGGGCAGGTTCATCGCATCCTGACGCGGCGCACCTATATCGGTGAGCACGAGTTCAACAAACGCTCCAAGGCCAAGGCGTTGAAGCCGGTCAGCGAGATCGTCACCGTCGCCGTGCCGCCGATCATCGATCAGACGACCTTCGATGCCGTGCAGGCGCATCTTCGTTCACGAAATCCCAAGATCACGCCGGCCCGTGTGGTCAGCGGCCCCACCCTCCTTACGGGCATCTGCTTTTGCGCTGACTGCGGCGGGGCTATGACGCTCCGCACGGGCAAGGGCGGGCGCTATCGCTACTACACCTGCTCGATCAAGGCACGGCAGGGCGAGACGGGCTGCAAAGGCCGCTCGATCCCGATGGAGAAGCTGGACAACCTTGTGGCCAGCCATATCGAGGACAGGCTGTTGCAGCCCGAGCGGCTTGAGGAAGTGCTGGCCGCCGTGCTCGACCGCCGGCAGGAGCGCTCGGAACGTCGCCGCGAACACATCGCTGAACTGAATAAGCGCACCACCGAGACCGACCTTCGGCTGAAGCGGCTCTATGACGCCATCGAGTCGGGCGTGGCCGATCTGGGCGACACGGCGCTGAGAGACCGTATCGCCGGCCTCAAGGCAACTCGCGATCAGGAGCAGGCAGACTCCGAGCGCGCTCAGGCCATGCTCGAAAGCTCCGGCCAGCAGGCGATCACGCCGCAGATGGTGCGCAAGTTCGCCCGGACGGCGCGGGAGCGTATGCGGATCGAGGGCGGTGGCTACCGTCGCGACCATCTCCGCGCACTCGCCCAGCGGGTCGAAGTCGCCGACAAGGAAGTCCGCATCATGGGATCGAAGGGGGATTTGCTCAGAACCCTTGCCGCTGGTGCGGGCGTAGCGCCGGCTACGCCCGGCGTTCGCAGTTCTGTTCTGAGTTGGCGGAGAGGGCGGGATTCGAACCCGCGTTAGGCTATGAACCTAAACACGCTTTCCAGGCGTGCGACTTAAACCACTCATCCACCTCTCCGCGGCCAGCGACTCATCGCGCTCCGGTGGCAGGAGCAAGGATGCCCAGTGGGTTCGACGACAGCCTGTGGAAGGCTCTACCGGGGGCGTGAGGATAGCCGATCGGTGCGTGGCTGTGCAATGTAACCTGCCAATCAGGCCGGCAATCGGTCAACCATGCGCCGATAAGGTGCGTCTGTGTCATAGTGGCGCCGCCGCCGCAGGGCTCCGGTGTAGCGCAGCCACCCCTTGAAGCGCTGAGGTGACGCCGCATGGCGCACCGTGATTCCCGTTATGGACCGTAGGCATGATCGTTTTTGAATTGCAATGTCGCTTGAATCACCGCTTCGAGGGCTGGTTTGCCTCAGGCGATGATTTTGATGATCAACAGCGCCGGGGCCTGCTCACCTGCCCAAACTGCGGTGGCAACCATGTCTCCAAGCTGCTCACCGCCAAGATCGGCAAGAGCGAGTCGGCTTCACGTCCGGCCAACGTTCCGGTTCCGGCACAGGGCCCCGCGGCACAGTCAGACCAGGGCGCCTCTGTCCAGGTCGGCATGCCCGATGAAAAACAATTCATGGCACTGATCGAGCACGTCATGGCCAATACCGAAAACGTCGGTGCGCGCTTCGCCGAAGAGGCAAGGCGCATTCATCATGGCGAAGCCCCCGAGCGCGGCATTCGCGGCAAGGCCTCGGCGGAAGAAGTGAGCGAATTGCTCGAAGAAGGCATCGGCGTGGTGCCTCTGCCGGTGCCCCCGCGCGAGGACTGGCACTGATTCGAGCCTGAGGCGAGTCGGCTGCTTGGTTGGTCAGAGTAATTGACTAGAATGGTCGGGAATAGTATTCTTGACAACATTAGTCGGGATAAGTGCTCTCGGGGCCCACCATGCGATTGACGACCAAAGGCCGCTTTGCGGTCACTGCCGTGCTGGACCTTGCCACGCACGGCGCGAACGGCCCGGTGACGCTGACCGAAATCAGTGAACGCCAGGGCATTTCGCTCTCCTATCTCGAACAGTTGTTCGGCCGCATGCGTCGCGGCGGCTTGGTCAAGAGCACCCGCGGACCGGGCGGTGGCTACCGCCTGGCGCGGCCGGTTGATGTGGTCACCGTGGCCGATGTGATCGTGGCGGTCGATGAGCTGATTGACGCTACCCAGTGCTCGGGCCAGGAAAATTGCCGCGAAGGCGATACCAAGTGCCTCACCCATGACCTGTGGACCGGCTTGAACGAACACATTTTTGGCTACCTGCGAGGCATCACCCTCGGGCAGTTGATTGACCGCGGACACAGCGTGCCGGTGCAGATCGTTTCGATCCGCCCGCGCCCTGTTCGTGAGGCAGGAGAGCAGCATGTCATTTAGTCTGACTGAACGCGCTGCGGCGCAAATCCGCAAAGTGGCCGGCAGCAAGGGCGCGCTGGGCGTGCGCCTCGGTGTCAAACACACCGGCTGCTCGGGCTATAGCTACACCTACGATCTGGCCACCTCGATTGAAGCAGGTGACTGCGTGGTCGAGGCGCACGATGCCCGTCTGGTCATCAACCACGACGCCATCGCCGTGGTCGAAGGCTCGGAGCTCGATTTCATCAGCGAAGGCTTCAAGCAGATCTTTACCGTGCGCAATCCCAATGTAAAGGCCACCTGCGGTTGTGGCGAGAGCTTCACGGTCTAGGGCAGAGCAGATTCCATGAGTAGTACGCTGCAAGACCTGATCGATCAGCCCTATCAGCACGGCTTTGTGACCGACATCGAGTCCGATGTGGTGGCGCGCGGCCTGAACGAGGATGTGATCCGGCTCATTTCGGCCAAGAAAAACGAACCGGACTGGCTGCTGGAGTTTCGACTGTCAGCCTATCGCCACTGGCTCACCATGACCGCGCCTGAGTGGGCCACCGTTGATTACCCGCCGATTGATTTTCAGTCGATCGCCTACTACTCGGCACCGAAGGCCAAGAAAAAACTCGCTTCGATGGACGAGGTCGATCCCGAGTTGCTGCGCACCTTCGAGAAGCTGGGCGTGCCCATCCACGAGCAGAAGGCGCTCGCCGGTGTCGCAGTCGATGTGATTTTCGATTCGGTCTCGGTCACCACCACCTACAAGAAGCGCCTGGCCGAAGCCGGCGTCATTTTCTGCTCGTTCTCCGAGGCGGTGCAGGAGCACCCGGAGTTGATTCGTCGCTACCTGGGCACCGTGGTGGCGAGCAACGACAATTACTACGCCGCGCTCAACTCCGCGGTGTTTACCGATGGCTCGTTTTGCTTCATTCCGCGCGGCGTCAAATGCCCGATGGAGCTCTCGACCTACTTTCGCATCAACACCCAGGAATCCGGCCAGTTCGAGCGCACGCTGATCGTCGCCGAAGAGGGCGCGCAGGTGAGCTATCTCGAAGGCTGCACGGCGCCGCAGTTCGATACCAACCAGCTGCATGCGGCCGTGGTTGAACTGGTGGCACTGGAACGCGCCGATATCAAGTACTCCACGGTGCAGAACTGGTACGCAGGTGATGCCAATGGAGTGGGGGGCATCTACAATTTTGTGACCAAGCGCGGCCTGTGCAAGGGCGATCACTCGCGCATCAGCTGGACCCAGGTCGAGACGGGCTCGGCCATCACCTGGAAGTATCCCAGTTGCGTGCTCGAAGGCGATCACTCGGTGGGTGAATTCTATTCAGTAGCCCTCACCAATCACCATCAACAGGCCGATACCGGCACCAAGATGGTCCATCTGGGGCGCAACACACGCAGCACCATCATCTCGAAGGGCATCTCGGCCGGGGTGTCGAGCAACAGCTATCGCGGGCTGGTGCAGATCGGCCCGAAGGCGAGCGGCGCGCGCAATTATTCGCAGTGCGATTCCATGTTGATTGGCGATCGCTGCGCGGCCAATACGTTTCCCTATCTGCGCGTGATGAACGACAGTTCGACAGTCGAACACGAGGCCACCACCTCCAAGATCGGCGCCGATCAATTGTTCTACTTTGCCAGTCGCGGTATCGACAATGAGTCGGCCGTCTCGATGATCATCAATGGCTTTGTGAAGGACGTATTCACGCAACTTCCCATGGAATTCGCGGTGGAGGCATCCAAGCTGCTTGGCCTCAAGCTGGAGGGAAGTGTCGGATGAAAGACCCACAGGCAATGCCGGTGCTCGAGGTGCGCGGGCTGCGCGCCACGGTTGGCGACGGCGTGGAAATTCTCAAAGGGGTTGACCTGCTGGTCAAAGCCGGCGAAGTGCACGCCATCATGGGACCGAACGGCTCAGGCAAAAGCACGCTCTCCAAGGTGCTGGCCGGACACCCCGATTACACCGTTACCGCGGGTGAGGTCATTTTTCGTGATCGCGAACTGCTCGCCATGCCCGCCGAAGAACGGGCGCGGGCGGGCCTCTTTTTAGGGTTTCAGTATCCGGTTGAAATTCCCGGGGTTGCCAATAGCCAGTTCATGCGCCTTGCGTATAACTCGGTGCAGACCGCACGCGGGGGCGAGGAGCTCGATCCGCTGGAGTTCGATGATCTGGTGCGCGAGCGCATGAAGTATCTGGAGATGGACCCCGCATTCCTCGAGCGCAGCGTGAACGAAGGCTTCTCTGGCGGTGAGAAGAAGCGCAACGAGATTTTGCAAATGGCGCTGCTCGATCCCACCGTGGCCTTGCTCGATGAGACCGATTCGGGCCTGGACATCGATGCGCTGCGCATCGTCGCAGGAGGCATCAACCGACTGCGTCGGGAAGACAACGCGGTGGTGCTGGTCACCCATTACCAGCGGCTGCTCAATTATGTGATTCCGGATTATGTGCATGTGTTTGACGATGGCCATATCGTGCGCACCGGTGACAAATTCCTGGCTCTTGAGCTGGAAGAGCGCGGCTATGACTGGATCACAGCACCGGCGGCTGCCAACAGCGCTCAGGCGCAGGCGCGATGAGCATGCCGCCGCCCGTTGCGCAGGATGATGCGCAGGATGATACGCGTGACGAAGCGCGTAACGAAGCGCGGGACGCGAACACCTCCGCGCCGCCTGCCGCCTATCGCACGAGTGTGCTCGATTCACAGCGCGCGCTGGCAGGCTCGCCTGCTGCCTGGGTCAATCAGCTGCGCCGCGAGGCACTTGAGCAAGCCCATGTGCTCAGCCTGCCGACGCGTCAGGATGAAGACTGGCGGTTTACCGATCTATCGGCGCTCTATCGGCTGGCCTTCAAAGCGGCAAGCGCTCCGGCAGCGGTAGTCGCGCAGGCGATTGATCCCTATCGGATTGCCGAAGCGCCGCAGCGCCTGGTCTTCATTGACGGGGTGTACGCGCCTGAGCTCTCGGAGGGGCCATCAGGCGAGGGCCTGACAGTCTGCTCGCTCGCCCAGGTGATTGCCGAGCCGTCGCATCGACTGCATGAGACCGTGCGCGCGCATCTGGGGACACTGGCCCCGGCATCCGGTGGTGCGTTTGCTGCCATCAACACAGCTTATCTACATCATGGCGCGGTGCTGCACGTCGCGCGCAATCAGGCACAGCTCACCCCGAGCCATCTGCTCTTTATCACTACCCGTGAGGGGCTTGCCAGCTACCCGCGCGTGCTGGTGATTGCTGAGGGCGGGTCGCAATGCCACGTCGTGGAAGACCATGTCAGCCTGCACCAGGGCGCAGCGTGCGTGAACGCCGTGACTGAAGTGCATATCGAAACCAACGCTCAGGTGCGCCATGCGCGCATCCAGCGTGATTCGCGTAGCAGCTTTCATATCGCACGGTGTGCGGTCAGTGTGGCGCGCGATGCGCGATATGAATCGGTCTCGATCGATCTGGGTGCGCGGCTGTCGCGACTGGATCTGTCGGTTCGACAGGAAGCCCCTGGTGTGCACATCGCGCTCGATGGGCTTGCCCTGGTCGGCAACGGTCAGCTCGCCGATACCCACAGCTTTATCGACCATGCGGCTGCCAACGGCGCAAGCCGTCAATTGCACAAGACCATACTGAGCGGGGCGAGCCACGCCGTGTTCAATGGCCGCATCCTGGTGCGCCCCGGTGCCCAGCACACCGACTCGGCGCAGCAAAGCCGTAATTTGCTCACCTCGGGACGTGCGCGGGTGGATGCCAAGCCGCAACTGGAAATTCATGCCGATGATGTGAAGTGCGCTCACGGAGCCACGGTCGGTCAGATCGATCAGGGTGAGCTTTTTTACTTGTTGAGTCGCGGTATCGCGCCTGAGGCAGCACGCAATCTGCTTACCTATGGCTTTGCCGCCGACATCATCAACCGGCTGGGTGTGGCCTCGCTCGCACAGCGCCTGCGACAACAGGTGCTTGAGCAAACCGATCGTGCAGGAAGTCCATCATGAGTGCAGTGCCCTTCTCCCACAACACCACCGCAAGCAATCAGGGCGCACGTAGCGCCGAGGGCGCGACAGCGTCCACTGCGCCCGTTGCCGCTGCAGTTGCGCATGCTGTTGACAGTGGCGCTGCGCATGGCAGCGCTGGTGTCGCGGGCATGCAACCTGACTTTGATCTGGCACGCGTGCGCGCGGATTTTCCGATCCTGAGTGAAGTGCGGGTCCATGGCCGGCCGTTGGTGTATCTGGACAATGCGGCGTCGAGCCAGATGCCGCAGGCCGTGATCGAGCGCATCGTGCGCTACCAGCGCAGTGGGCACGCCAACATCCATCGGGGCGTGCATTACCTGTCCGATCAGGCCACCAACGCTTTTGAAGCAGCCCGTTCCACGGTGCGTGCCTTTCTCAATGCGTGCGAAGATCGCGAAATCATTTTCACCTCGGGCACCACTGAGGCGATCAACCTGGTCGCCTCGAGCTGGGGGCGCAGTGCGCTCCAGCCCGGCGATGAAATCATCCTGAGCGAGCTTGAGCATCACGCCAACATCGTGCCCTGGCAGATGGTGTGCGATGAGAAGGGCGCGCGCATCCGCGTGATCCCGGTCACCGACTCAGGCGAGCTCGATCTGGAAGCCTATCGGCGCCTGTTCAATGCCCGCACGCGGCTGGTCGGCGTGGCCCACGTATCGAACGCGCTGGGTACCGTCAACCCGGTGCAGGAGATGATCAGTATTGCCCATGCGTATGGCGTTCCGGTGCTGGTCGATGGTGCGCAGGCCGTGCCGCATGAAACCGTGGATGTGCAGGCCCTGGATTGCGACTTCTATGCGTTTTCCGGCCACAAGCTCTATGGGCCGACCGGGATTGGCGTTCTGTACGGTCGTGCCGCGTTGCTCGAGCAGATGCCACCCTACAAGGGCGGCGGCGACATGATTCTGTCGGTGAGTTTTGAGAAGACCACCTACAACCACATTCCGCACAAGTTCGAGGCAGGCACGCCGGCGATCATGCCGGCCATCGCGCTGGCCGCCGCGATCGACTATGTCAATGGGATTGGCCTGCCGCGCATGGGCGCCTGGGAGCAACACCTGCTCGCTCACGCCACCGCGCGGCTGGCTGCCATCGAAGGGGTGCGCATCATTGGCACTGCGCCGCACAAGGCGGCCGTACTCTCATTCAATATCGGGAACGTGCACCCGCACGATGTCGGCTCGTTGCTGAACGACGAGGGTATTGCCGTGCGCACCGGCCATCACTGCGCGCAGCCAGTGATGAAGCGCTTTGGTGTGCCGGCGACCGTGCGTGCATCCTTTGCGTTCTACAACACGCTTGCCGAAGTCGATTTGCTGGCCGATGCGATCGGACGGATCAAAACCCTGTTTGAGTGAGCGATCATGGAATCCCGAGCGCTGTATCAGGAAGTGATCCTCGATCACAATCGCAAGCCGCGAAACTATGGCCGGCTTGAGCAACCGACGCACCATTCCGAAGGACTCAACCCGCTCTGCGGTGATCACATCCAGCTCGATGTGGCAGTCGATGGCGAGCAGATCAAGCAACTGGCCTTCGAAGGACAGTCCTGTGCGATCTGCAAGGCCTCGGCCTCGATGATGTCAGCCGCGGTCAAAGGCCGCAGCGTGGCCGAGGCCGATCAACTGGTCGATGGGTTTCGCGCGCTTGCCACGGGCACGGCGGATGCCGAGCAGATGGTCACCCTTGGGCGGTTGCGGGTGTTTGAAGGTATCAAGGATCTGCCCTCGCGGGTCAAATGCGCGGTGCTGCCCTGGCACACCCTGCATGCAGCATTGCATGCGCAGTCGGTCGTGAGCACCGAGGGCGACGCCGACCCGGTGCCGGGCAATCCCACCTGATGTGTACTTTCCGCTAGAGCGCGGACCCTCATTCATCGCAGAGCCGTGTCATGCCAAAAATCGCCGAGATCGAACCGACGCCGAATCCGAATGCGCGCAAATTCATTCTCAAGGAACCCTTGAGCTGGGGTATTGCGCGCTCCTACGATTCGGCTGCTGAAGCCGAGGGCGATACGCTCGCCCTGGCGCTGTTTGATATAGGGCATGTGACCAGTGTGTTCTATGTGGATCACTGGATCACCGTCACCCAGGATGGCAAGGCCGATTGGCAGGACCTGCTGCGCGATCTGGCCAAACCGATCCGCGAGGCACCGGCGGCGCAAAGTCAATCGGAGGCGCTCGCGCAGGCCGCGCCCCTGGACGATCCGAACCTGGACGATGCGAGCCGGCTAAAGCTCGCGCAGATCATGGACATGCTCGATGAGCGCGTGCGGCCGTTTTTGCAGCAAGATGGCGGCGACCTGCACGTGGTGAGTTTCGATGGACGCGAGCTCAAGGTGCATTACCAGGGGGCTTGTGGCAGTTGCCCCTCGTCGCTCTCGGGCACTCTGAGTGGCATCGAGAGTCTGGCCCACGAGATCGATCCCGATATCGTCGTCGTCCCGGTCTGAGGTCGTCACAAGCGCCCCGATCCCTGACAGAATCACGGCTGCTGGAATGCCCGCCTGACTCGTGCTGGTCACGATCCGCAGGCGTCACACACTTCAATCCCTGCGGGAATCACAGTGCCTCAATCCCTGCCTGACACCGAACAGTTTCGCCTGCGCCGTTTCCTGGACAATCTGCCCGCTGAGGAGATTGACCGGCGCGGTCCGACCGATCTCATTGATCTGGCCGCGGCAATGGAAGGCAACCGCTGCGCGGTGGTGTTCGAGAGTGCTGGTGCCGACAGCGCCCGGCCCGGTCCGGCCAGCGGATTGTCCTGGCTTGGCGTCGCGGGCAACGTCACGGCAAGCCGCTCGCGCCTTGCACTTGCCTTTGATACGACACCCCAGGGGCTGCTCGCCGAAGTGCGCCGACGTCTGCGCGAACCCGGTAGCCGCGAGGAGGTGAGTCGCGACCGGGCACCGGTGCAACAGGTGGTGCTCGAAGGGGCCGCGGCCGATCTCACGGCCTTGCCGGTGCATCTGCAGCACGCCCTGGACGGCGCGCCCTATATCTCCGCTGCAGTCGACTATGCGATCGATCCGGACAATGGCTGGACCAATATCGGCATCCGGCGCCTGATGGTGCGCTCAGCGAACGTGGCCGGTATGGATGTGAATGCCCCGTCGGATCTGCGTGCTCTCTACGAGCGGCATGTGAAGGCCGGCAAGCCGCTGCCGATTGCGTTCACAGTCGGCGCGCATCCGATTGATTTTGTTGCCGGCATGATGCGTATCGCCACCGACGAGATGGATCTGCTGGCGCGGCTGCGTGGTGCGCCGCTCGCGGTTGTGAAATGCGTGAGCCACGACGTACGGGTGCCCGCCGATGCCGAGCTGGTGATCGAAGGCTTCATCGACCCGGCCGGTTATGTCGAGCAGGAAGGTCCTTATGGCGAGTTCCTCGGCTATTACGGTGAGGTCAAGAAAAACCCGCTGCTGCGGGTCACTGCCATCACGCATCGGCGCGACGCCATGTTTCAGACCGCCACCATCAGCGGCCGCAGCATGGCAACAACCGATACCGCGCAACTCAATGCCCTGCGCGCCGAGATTGTGGTCTGGCAGGCACTGGAATCGGCAGTGCGCGAAGTCACCGCGGTGTATGCCGTGCCGGCCGCCGGGGGCGGCTTTCATGTGCGCGTGTCACTGCGCCAGCGGGTGCCCGGTGAAGCCGGCAATGCCATCGCCGCCGTGTTTGGCTGCCTGGCCAATGTGAAGCATGTGTTTGTGACCGACCCGGATGTCGATATCTTTTCCGATGAGCAGATCGAGTGGGCGATGGCCACGCGCTTTCGTGCCGATCGGGATCTGGTCATCCAGAAGGGCCTGCGCGCGATGCCGCTTGACCCCTCGCTGGGTGATGAGAAGACCTGGACCAAGGCCGGTTTTGATCTCACCTTGCCCTGGCAACGCCCCGGCCAGGCGCGGCCGATCTGGCACCAGGTACCTGAACCACCCAAGGCAGCACCGGCACGCGCCGAATCGGTCGATGCGCTACTGGCTGAGGGGCCGAAGTTCTTTGTCGAACTGATGCAGGGCCTGGGCAGTCGTGACGGACGCGAAATCGTGCTGGAGCTTGAGCGCATCCGGCAAACTGGGCGGCTCTCCCGCGACGAGGAAGGGCGTTACTTCATAACAGTCGCGGCATAAAAGCCTCTTTGAATCGTGGCCTCGCTCCAGCAGGTGACCGAGCACGAAATATCGGGGTGAGACAGCTACGAAGAGCCAGACTATTCTAATAAAGTACTTTATATAAATTGTATAAATATTTGTTGTGGAACAGTTAACTGGAATGTATCAATGATTCGATCATGGTTGATACTCGTTGCGTTTTGCCTGATCGGTGTCGCTGGCCCGGGGATTGCTCAGACCTCATTGGCGGGCAAGCCATTGCACTGGGTGGTGCCCTTTGCGCCCGGCGGGCCGGCCGATGCCGTGGCACGTGTGGTGGCGCAGCAACTCTCCGAACAACTTGCGCAGCCCGTCCTGATCGAAAATCGTGCCGGCGCGAGCGGCAATCTGGGTAGCGAGCAGGTCGCCCGCGGAGCTGCCGATGGCACGGTGATGCTCATGGTAACGCCGGGACTCATCACCAATCCGCTGTTCTATCGCAACAGCCTCGATCCACACGAACTGCGTGCGCTGATCCAGCTGACCCGCGTGTCGTTCGTGCTCCTGGCGAGCCAGGGCTTCGCCGCGCACAACATCGACGAACTGCTTGCAACGATCAAGGCGAAACCGGGCACGGTGACCTGCGCCGCCTCCGGGGCCCTGCCCACGGTGGCCTGCGTGATGCTTGCCAGCTATGCGCAAGCCGAGGTGGTGCGCGTGCAGTACAAGGGCAACGCGCCGGCGCTCAACGCGCTCATGGGCGGGGAGATCAATATCCTCTTTGATGTGGTGAACACCGCGCTACCGCAGGTACGTAGCGGCCGCGTGCGGGCGCTGGCCAGTTCGTTCCCGAAGCGCGGCAGCCAACCGTTTCCCGACCTGCCGGTGCTTGCCGAGACCATGCCCGGCTTTGAAATGGTCAGCTGGCAAGGCTTGATGGTGCCGCGTGCCACACCCGCCGATACCGTGCAGCGGCTGAATCGGGCGCTGGCGAGCGCGCTCAATGCACCACTCGTACGCCAGCGCATCCAGGACGCCGGCCTCGAAATCGCCCCGGGCAGTGCCGAGGCATTTCAGGAGATTGTCGATCACGATCAGCAACGCTACACGCGGGTGCTGCAAGCAGCGGGCATTGCGCCGGAATAAGCCCTCAGTCTGCAAGCAACTGCTTGCGCCGGCTCCAGTCGATCACGCTGCTGATGCACTGCGCGAGCTGATCAGGCTGGCCGACGTAGTAGTGCGTCGCGCCGATAATGTTGATCAGTTCGCGATCCGGCGTGGCGAGCGCCTGGTGAATCACCGGATTGTGCGTCGCAGGCACGGCGTCATCGGCTTCGTTCACGATTTGCAGCACCGGGGTTTTGTGAATGCGCGCGGCGTTGACTGCGCCTTTGGCGTTGCTGTAGTCAATTGACCACTGCGAGAGCCAGGAGCGCAGTGTCGAGAAACGACCGAGGCCGGCCGGTGCCGAATTGGCAACGCGCGGATCACCCAAAAAGCACCAGTTCGGGCGCCGACCACTCGGGTCAATGGTTGAATCGAGCCAGCGCACGTCGCACATGGTGCGGTGGACAACAAAGCCGCGTTCCATCTCGCCGTCATTGCGCTTCTTGAGCATCTCGAGGGTCTCGAGCACCCAGGACGTGATTTTGCGATTTCGTGCCTGTTGCGCGGCACGAAAGCGCGCCACAAAATCAGCCGAGTAGGGCGGACGATGCGGGGCATCGGCAGCGTAGATGTCGAGCTCGCGGTCGCGATCATCGGGGTGCAGTTCATCCTTGACCGATGGATCGATCCACTCGGTCAAAGTCTCGGCACGGCTCAGATGCGCCGCGATGAAAATGATCCCGTCGGCTGGATGCAGGCCGGCGCGCGTGAGGTCGTACTCATCGCCTGCCGGCGTATGGGTGATCGAAGGCGATTCGGCCTGTGCCTGGTAGAACAGTGACAGCGACCCACCCCCAGACCACCCGACCAGGATCACTTTTTTGTAGCCCAGATCCTCGCGGGCGTGGCGAATGTGCTGGCCAAGGTCAAAGACGACCTTTTCCATGATGAGCGCACTGTCATTCTTTGGATAACGGCTGGCCGCGCAGATCACATGCAGACCGGCATCGGCGAGCGCCGCCGGCATCGGCAGCAGGTGCAGGGTCGAGGACGGGTGCATGAAAATGTAGACGGTGTCGGAGGGCTTGTTGCGCGGCACCAGCCGTTGGCCTTCGACATAAGTGTGGCCTTGGGTGCCAACAAAGCCGTAGGTCTCGGCCATTTTGTTGACTTCGGCAAACTTGATGATGATCGGCAGACGATCCCATTCGTATTTGATCGGGGCTGCGGTGGCTGTCATGTCACTATCCTGAGAGAACGCGGTGAAGGGGATGGCACGTATCGGTGTCTGATTGTAGCGGCTGGTCTGGCGTTGCGGGTCTGTGCCACTGGCCTAGCGATTGGCCCCCACACGGGCAATGGCTTCGCGCAGCAAGCTCAAATCGGCGTACTTTTGCGGGTCGATATCGGCGCGCAACAGTCCCAGCTCGAACTGCGCGTGAATATTGCGCCCCAGTGCATCCAGATCGGGCACCCCATTGGGGTCGCGGTAATAGTCCCCTTTGGTGAACAGCCAATCGGTGAAGCGCTCGGGCGGTTGCTTGGTGAATCGGGCAATGATGGCGATGGCTTCGGTC
The DNA here is from genome assembly GCA_903921325.1 of uncultured Pseudomonadota bacterium. Lineage (GTDB taxonomy): Bacteria > Pseudomonadota > Gammaproteobacteria > Burkholderiales > SG8-39 > CAIXPL01. The sequence goes on along the minus strand of CAIXPL010000024.1, from coordinate 14,508 downwards.
CGGTTGGCGGGATCAAAGTACCAGTGCAGCGCGCGTACGAAATCCTCCATGAAATCGACCATCGCGGCGCGATTCTTTTGCAGAAACCCGGCGCGGCTGGTCCAGAACGAAAGCTCGGAGGCGCCGAGTGCGTCGCGTTGATGAAACAGGACGCGACTGGCGGCGATCATGTCCGGGGCGTAGCTGAAGGGCAGGGTATTGGTGACCAGATCAGCCTTGCCTTCGAGCAAGGTGGCCTTCATGTTCGGGAAGGATACTTCGACCGTGGTGTAGCCGTTCTTGTCGCGCAATCCGCTCTTCAACAACATGGTGCGCATGGCAATGTCCACGCCACTGCCAAGCCCGTTGGTGGCGACGACCTTGCCCTTCAGATCGGCCACGGTCTGGATCGGCGAGTCTTTGCGCACGACAAATGAGTTGGAGTAGTAGCCCGGATGGCCATCCTGGATTTCATCGGCGATCACGCGCAGGTCGTCCACGCGAGCGTTCAATATCGCAAGGCTCATGGTGGAGTAGCCCAGCGCGGCGATTTCCAGTTCGCCCGAGGCGAGCGCGGTAATCATGGTCGGCGACGCAGAAAAATACGTCGGCTCCAGTTGATAGCTGGTGCCCTGATGGCGTGCGATGCCGGGTTTGGCAAAGAGCACGGGCAGCAGCGAGGCCGGTGCCGCGACCCAGCCTGCGCGGATCAGTAAGGGATCGGCGTGCGCGAGGCTGGTGGCGGCCAGGCCAATGCACGCGCCTATCAGGGCGAGCCTGCGAGCAATCGGTGAAAGCATGGTCATCTCCTCCGGGTTCTGGCAATTTTTTATGATGGGCCCAACCGCACGATCACTAGGCCCCGTATGACGCACCTCGGCAGCTCCGCAAACCGCTCATGGCGAGTGGACCTCGGACTATCCGCCGTGCGTACCGCTCGGTTCGCGCCCGGTCAGCTTTTTAGATGCCGAGCTCGCGCGCTGCTGGCATGATACGCGTCTGCTGCGTGTGTCATGCCGCCGCAAAGACAGGAAGAGGAGACCGATGTGCTGAGGGTTGCGTCGTGCTGAGCCTCGCTGGAGCGCTCGATCGCTGTGGTCGTCTGTATGGCGAGCGACCGGCGATCATCGATCGCGAACGGACATTTACCTGGACCGAGCACCTGGATCGGGTGGCGCGGGCCGCGGGTCTGCTCGCCAGCCTGGGCGTAGGGTGCGGTGAGCGCTTTGGCATCGTGTCGCGCAATACGTTTCGGCACTGTGAGCTGCTGCACGCTGGCTACTGGAGCGGGCGGATACCGGTGCCGGTAAACATCCGACTGGCTGCAGCCGAAATTGCACAAATTCTGCTCGACGCCGAGGTGCGTGCTTTGCTGGTCGAGCCCTTGTTTCTGCCGCTGCTCGATCACCCCGATCTGGCAGCGCTGCGGTTGCGCTGCGTGGTGATCGATGGCCCCGATGGGACAGCGGTCGCGGGACAATCGGCCACCGCGCAAGCAGAGATAACAGGTGAAGGCGGATTGATGGCGCGCTATGAATCGCTCCTCGCCCAGTCAGAGTCGCTGCCCTTGCACGAAAGCGCAGAGGACGATGATGCGATCCTGCTCTATACCGGTGGCACGACCGGGCGTGGCAAAGGGGTGCGCCTCACCCATCACAACGCCATCGCCAATGGCATGCAGGTGGGATTGGCATGCGGTCTGCGCGAGCGCGAGGTCTTTTTGCATGTCGCGCCGATGTTTCATTCAGCCGATCTGCTGGGCACCGGGGTTACGCTGCAAGGTGGGGCGCATGCGTTTCTTGCGCAGTTCTCACCGGAGGCATTGCTCGCTGCCATGCAGGACCATGGCGTGAGTTTCACCATGCTCGCCCCCACCATGATCATTCTCACTTTGCAGTCGGGCGCCCCATCGCGGTACCGACTGGACGCCTTGCGCACCTTGCTCTATGGCAGTGCTCCCATGGCGCCAGAGTGGATACGGCGCACCATCGACGCATTTCCAGGGACTGCGGTAGTCCAGGGCTACGGCCTGACCGAGACCTCACCGATTCTCACCGTGCTTGGCGATGGGGAGCACCGTGAGGCCATGGCAACCGGTGACGTGCGGCTGCTGCGCGGGGCCGGGCGCGCCCTCGTCGGAATCGATTTACGCATCATGGATGAAGCGGATAAGGAACTGCCGGCCGGCGAGGCGGGCGAGGTGTGTGTGCGTGGCCCCAATGTCACCGTGGGTTACCTGAATCAACCAGAGGCCAACACACAGGCGTTTCGGGAAGGATGGTTTCATACTGGTGATGTCGGTCGACTGGATGCGTCCGGCTACCTGTTTTTGCTTGATCGCAAGAAGGACATGATCATCACCGGGGGGGAGAATGTGTATTCCTCCGAGGTGGAGGGGGCGCTCTACCAGCACCCTGGGGTGAGCGAATGCGCAGTGGTCGGGGTGCCCGACCCGACCTATGGCGAGGCCTTGTTCGCAGCCATCGTGCCGGCACGCGGACACACACTCAATGCCGAGGCGATGATCGAGCATTGCCGTGGCCTGATTGGTGGCTACAAGATTCCGCGCCGCATCGCGTTTCTCGATCAATTGCCAAAATCGGCCATGGGGAAGATTCTCAAGACCGAGTTGCGTCGCCAATTCGGTGCGGCCGGCGGTGGACCTGCAAAGGGAGCGAGCGGCACGGCACAGTCAGGTGACGCGGTACAGCCAGCTGGCGCAGCCGACTCGGGTGCGGTGGCTGCTGCTGCGCAGTCTGGCGTTTCGTCCGTTGCCACGCAATCAGGGAGTCAATGAGGTGCTTGAGGTACCCTCAGGGGCAAGGCAACTGCTGCATCAGGGAGAGTGGGCATGAAAGAAGGCTTGGCCGTGGGCACCAGCCACACGCGGACGCTCAGCGTCGATCGTGGCCGCACGATCGAATTCATGGGTGAGGAATTGCGCGTCTATTCCACACCGAACATGGTGCTCGATGTCGAGCAGACTTGTCGCGAATTGCTGCTTCAATGGCATGAACCCGGCGAGGACTCGGTGGGCGCGCACGTCACCATCGACCACCTGGGTCCGAGTCTGTTCGGGCAAACCGTGACCGTCACGGCACGGGTGGCCGAATTGGCCCTGCCGCGGGTGGTGTTCGAGGTGGATGTGCGCGACGAACTCGATGCCGTCGGTCGCGCCCGGCATGTGCGCTTTGTGATCGATCGCGACAAGCAGGGCGAGCGTTTGCGGCGTAAAGCGGCGCGTCTTGCAGCGCTGGAAAGCGAGGCCGCTGCGACGCAATCACAGAATTCAGTGCCAGGCAGCACTCAACCGGGTGCCGTGGCATGACATCGCGCGGACGCACCGTATGAGCGAGCCCACAAGCACAGTGGCAGTCAAGGGCGCGGCCGTGATTGGCGCGGCATCGAGCGTGTCATCGTCCAAAAGCAGCTCGCAGCACCGGCCGGTCTACTGTTATCAGTGTGTGGCCGGTCCCGATCTGCTCAAGGTCGAAGTGCGTGACGGAGTGGCGACCCGGATTGAATCGAACTACGACATCAGTGCGCAGCATCCTGGCGGTGGCCGGGTCTGCGTCAAGGCCTACGGTCTGATTCAGAAGACCTACAACCCCAATCGCGTTCACCAGCCGATGCGCCGGACCAATCCGCGCAAGGGTCGCAACGAAGACCCCGGCTTTGTACCCATCAGCTGGGACGAGGCCCTCGATCTGGTCGGAGAAAAGCTGCGCGGCATTCGGGCCAAGGGCCTGACCGATGAACATGGCTACCCGCGCCTGGCCATGTCCACCGGGGGCGGCGGCACGCCGGTGCAATACATGGGGACGTTTCCTGCATTCATGGCGGCCTGGGGAGCGCTTGATCAGGGCTATGGCGCTGGTCAGGGCGTGAAGTGCTATCACTCCGAGCACCTGTATGGCGAGCTGTGGCATCGCGCTTTCATCGTCTCACCCGATACGCCGTACGTTACTTACATCATCAACTGCGGCAACAATGTCGAGGCCTCAGGGGGCGTGGCCGGCATCTGGCGCGAAGCCGATGCGCGCTCGCGCGGCTGCAAGCGCATCCAGGTTGAACCGCACCTGTCGATCACCGGTGCGGTGTCGGCTGAATGGGTGCCTATCCGCCCTAAAACCGATGCCGCTTTTCTGTTCGGGCTCATTCACCACATCCTGCATGAGCGCGACTGGGCAAATGTCTGTGACGTACCGTTTCTGCGCGATCGATCCAACTCGCCCTATCTGGTCGGCCCCAATGGCTGGTTTCTGCGTGAGTTCGAGTCAGGCAAACCACTCGTGTGGGATGAGGCCGATGAGCGTGCCAAACCCTATGACGCCGCCGATCTGGTGCGCCCGGTGCTGGTGTTTGCCAATGCGGGAGAACACAAGGCCATCGAACGGCGCGTGAGTGGCTTTGAGCGTGGCGCGGATGATGAGCGCCATGATCATCAGGACATTGCGCCGCGCACGTCCTTTGAGCTGCTGCGCGAGCACATGGCGCCCTACACCCCGGACTGGGCGGCTGAGCAGTGCGACGTACCCGCGAGTGTCATCCGCCGTATTGCCGATGAATATCTGGCCCATGCCTGTGTCGGGCAGACAATCGACATTGAAGGCCACACCCTGCCGTATCGACCGGTCGCGGTGATGCTGGGTAAAACCGTCAATAACGGCTGGGGCGGCTATCACTGCTGCTGGGCACGCACCATGCTCGCCCTCCTGGTCGGTGCCCTGGAAGTGCCTGGCGGGACCTTGGGCACCACCGTCAAACTGGTGCGCCCGGCGTTCTCACGTACCGGCTCGGTGCAACCCGGTGAAGACGGCTTCATGGCGTTTCAGTTCAACGAAACCTCGCGCGAGGGCTGGCAGCGCGACCCGCATATCCGCAATGCCTATCGCACTCTGGTGCCGCTGGTGTCGGATTCGCCCTGGTCACCGGCGCTCGGCCCCGCACATCTGCCCTGGCTGTTCCAGAAAAAGACACCCGATGACTGGCCTCGCGTCACGCCACCGGATGTGTGGATCTGCTATCGCACCAATCCGGCGATCTCGTCGTGGAACGCGCCGCAGGTGGCCGAGCGGCTGGCCGAATTTCCGTTCATCGTCGCCTTTGCCTATACCGATGATGAGACCAATCACTTTGCCGATGTGCTGCTGCCCGAATCGACCGATCTCGAGAGCATGCAACTCATCCGGATCGGCAGCACCAAGTTCACTGAGCAATACTGGCGCCATGAAGGCTGGGCGATACGTCAGCCGGTGATCGATCCGTTGCATGACACGATGGATCTGACCGATGTTGCAAGCGAGTTGGCCGAGCGGGCCGGCATCCTCGATGGCTATATCGCGGCGATCAACAAGGGCGCGGCCGGCATGGCGCTGCGCGACCGCAAAGGCCGCTTTGACTATTCACTCCACCCGCACGCACGACCGGCGCGCGATGCCATCTGGGATGCGATCTGCAAGGCGGCCAGCGATGATTTAACCGCGGGCGAGGCGGTGCATGATCTGGACTGGTTTCGTGAGCATGGCTTTCAATTGCGACCGTTTCCGCAGATCGACTGGTATTTGCATCCGGCGATGCAGGCGAAGGGGCTGCGTTACGAGTTGCCCTATCAGGAGCGGCTCACCCGTCACGGCCACCAGCTGGCCCACCGCCTGCGCGAGATTGGCGTCACCTGGTGGGACAAGCAATTGAAGGAATACGAGCCGCTACCGACCTGGGAGCCGTTCCCGGATATCTGGATTGACTATGCGCGCGAATACGGGCGTGATCCGGCCGAATTTGCCTTCTGGGCGCTCACCGCGCGCTCGATGCAATACAGCTGGGGGGCTAACGTCGGGTTGCCGCTCATCAATGAGCTCGCCAACAACATCTCGGGGCATCGCGGCGTGGTCATCAATCGCACGGCGGCAAAGCGCCTGGGCATCACCGAGGGCGATGAACTGCTGATTGAATCGGTCTCGGGCCAGACGCGCGGGCAGGCGGTGCTGCGTGAGGGCATCCGCCCCGACACCGTGCTGATGATCGGGCAGTTCGATCACTGGAAGACACCGTACGCGAGAGATCTGGATCTGCCCAGTCTGAATTCGCTCACCGATCTGTCGCTCTCGCTGACCGATGGCACGGGCAGTGGCGCTGATCTGATGCGCGTCAAAATTTCGCGCAGCGCGCGGCCGGTGAAATGATGAACGAGCCGAATGGAAACTACATCCCACGCTGGGGCATGGCGATCGATCTGAATCGTTGTGTCGGGTGCCAGACCTGTACCGCGGCCTGCAAGCACGCCAATGACACGCCCCCCGAGGTGCAGTGGCGCCGGGTGATTGATGTCGAGCAGGGCACGTTCCCCGATGTCGAGCGCCTGTTCATGGTGGTGGGCTGCCAGCACTGTGAAGAGCCGCCCTGTGTGCCGGTGTGCCCCACCGGCGCAACCCGTCAGCGCGCCGATGGTCTGGTGACCATGGACTATGACCAGTGCATCGGCTGCGCCTACTGTGCGGTGTCCTGCCCCTATCAGGCGCGCACCATCATGCATGAGGAACGTGGGTATTTCGGATCAAAGCGCACCGAGCAGGAGCTTGCCACTGCGCACCCCGAGCGCCGGGGCGTGGCCCAAAAATGCACCTTTTGCATCGATCGGGTGGATGCGGGCCTCGCCCAAGGGTTGGTACCGGGTGTCGACCCGGCGGCATCCCCTGCCTGCGCGGCAGCCTGTATTGCCAGTGCCATCCACTTTGGTGACTACAACGACCCGCAGAGCAATGTCTCGCGCCTGACCGCGGCTGGTGAGAATTTCCAGATGCACGAAGAACTGGGCACCCATCCGCAGATTCGTTACCTCTATACGCATCCGGCTGTGCCCGGTCGCGCCGCAAAGCCAGCCGATGAGGACGATGCGCGGCAAAGCGATCTTGCCAATCCTCTGGTCGGACCCTTGCAGCGGTTCTGGGACTGGCGCGCGGCGATGAACTGGTGTTTTGGCGGGGCCGGTTCGGGCCTGGCGGTGATGGCCTGGTTGGCAGCGTGGATCGGTATTTTGCCGCCCGCACGCTTACCTGCGGTGATGGCACTGGCGGGGCTGCTGATGGCCATCGGGCTATTTTGCGTGTTTCTCAAAATCGGTCGCCAACTGCGCTTCTGGCGTGCGGTGCTGCGTCCGCAAACCTCGTGGATGACCCGCGAGCTCTACGCGGTGCTGGTGTTCTATCCCGCGGTGTTCGCGAGCGTAGGGTGTCCGGAGCCTGGCGTGGCGGGCGTTGCCTGCAGCGTGGCTGCGCTCGCGGCGCTGGCGTTCTTGGGCTGCCAGGCGATGATTCTGTACAAGGCGCGCGGCATTCCTGCCTGGCGGATACGGCGCGTTGTGCTGCTGATTGGCTTGAGTGGTCTGGCCGAAGGGGCCGGTGTCCTGCTGCTGTTGTTGGCGCTTGATCCGGTGCACCTGGCAAGCTCGCCCGCAGTGCTGCTCGAACCGCTCTATGGGCTGCTCATCCTGATCGTCCTGCGCGCCATCGTCTGGCGCGATTATGTGGTGCATGCGCGCACCGAAGGGGTCGGACCGCTCGCGCATCAGGTGCTGCGGCGTCTGGGCTGGCTGATGCAGCCGGCGGCACAAGTGGTGAGCCTGTTGATCGCAGCACCGGCATTTCTGCTGCCCAGCGCCGTGGCGGCACCGTTTGCCGCCGCCACCGGATTGATTGCGCTCGCCGTCGGGTTTGGCTGGAAGTATCAGGTCATCGTCAAGGCGGGCTATCAACAAGGGTTTGCCTTGCCGCGGCTGCCACAGCGTGGCTCGGGACACAACGCGGCGCCGGCGCGCATGAGCGCCCCGGCACGCGCGAGCTGAACCTCTGACCAGGATCAACAGTCCTGATGTGCAGTGAACGAATATGTGCAGTTAAACAAAAATAAGGAGACCGTCCCCATGACCTGTAACACTGCCACCGCACGCCGAACGTCTGTTTCGCGTTGTTCGCCGCAACCTGCAGCCCGCTGGACTGCCGGCCTCGTGCTCGCGGCAGGCCTCGCGATTCCGGCGCTTGCGCAGGTCAATATCGGCGTGACCCTGTCGTCCACCGGACCGGCTGCTTCGCTGGGCATTCCGGAGCGCAATTCCATTGAACTGATGCCGCAGGTGATTGCGGGGCAAAAAATCAATTACATCGTGCTCGATGATGCAAGCGACACCACCCGCGCGGTGACCAATACCCGAAAGCTGATTGGCGAGGATCATGTTGATCTCATCATTGGCTCGACGATCACACCCAATTCTCTCGCCATGATTGACGTGGTGGCCGAGGCACGCACGCCGATGATCTCGCTTGCCGCATCGGCGGCGATCATCAATCCGATGGATGCCAAGCGCTCGTGGGTGTTCAAGACACCGCAGGATGACATCATGATGGCCACGGCGATTGCCGCGCATATGTCCAATCGGGGCGTGCACAAGGTCGCCTTCATCGGATTTGCCGATGCCTATGGCGAGGGCTGGTGGCAGGAATTCAACAAGACGGCGCGTATCCAGCGGCTTGAGATTGTCGCCAACGAGCGATTCAATCGTACCGATACCTCGGTCACCGGTCAGGTGCTGAAGGCGATGTCGGTGCATCCCGATGCGGTGCTGATTGTTGGCGCGGGAACCCCTGCGGCGCTACCGCACAAGACGCTCAAGGAGCGTGGCTACACGGGTCTGATCTACCAGACCCACGGTGTGGCGAATAATGACTTCCTGCGTGTCGGTGGCAAGGATCTGGAGGGCGCATTTCTGCCCACCGGCCCGGTGGTGGTGGCACGGCAGTTGCCGGCAGACAATCCTGTCAAGGTGTCGGCACTGGATTACGTGAACCACTATGAAGCCAAGTATGGCAAGGGCTCGGTGTCAGCCTTTGGCGCACACGCCTGGGATGCCGGATTGATTCTGAAGAATGCCATTCCGCTTGCCTTGGCGAAAGCGAAACCGGGGACGGTTGAGTTTCGTGCTGCGTTACGCGATGCGATCGAGGCCACCCATAACCTGAGCGGCGCGCATGGCGTATTCAATATGACCGCCAGTGACCACCTCGGGCTCGATCAGCGCGCACGGGTCATGGCGACCATCAAGGATGGTACCTGGCAGTACGCACCGCAGTAGTCGATGGTTGCCCCTGCGATGGCTGGCCGTCAGTGTCGGCGGTGGTGGGCCCCGCAAGGACGTCGCCACGCCGCACTCGGCCCGCGCTAGCCCTGCACGGGGCCGGCCTGGGCTCGCAGGCGAGCGCAGCGGTTCATGTACTCGGGAATCATCCCGGTGATGAATGTAAGCAATGCTCCGCCCAGGGCGACCCACACCATGGGCCGGGCCGTGCCATCGGCCAGCAGGCTGTAGAGCTGCGAGAAAAACGCACCGAGCATCATTTGCACGAACACACCCAAGCCGGAAGCCGTGCCGGCAAGACGGGGATCGACCCGGATTGCACCGGCTTGCGCATTGGGCAATGCAAGACCTTGACCAAAGGTCACCAGAAATCCGGGTACAAAGATAAGTAACGGTGTGAGGTGACCGGAGAGAATGAAAATGCTCTGCCCAAGCACAGCCAGTGCGGTGAATGCCGAACCGAACCACACCATCGAATCAATTCGGAACCGGTGAGTAAGCCGACTCGCGATGAACGTGCCAATACAGTAGCCCAGCGGAAAGAGCATGAAGTACAGACCAAATTCGCTCGATGAGCGTCCTAACAGATCGCGCATCATGAACGGGGCGGCGGTGGCCATTGCCATGAAGGTGCCGCTGGACAGTCCCGATTGCGATACGTAAGCGAGGAAGCGCATATTGCCAAGCAGTCGAAAGTGACTGCGAAAGAACCCTTCAGTCAGCTTGCCGCGATTGACATGGGTCTCCTTGAGCACGGTGATTGCACCCCACAGGATCACTGAACCGGCAATGAAACCAAACCAGAACACACTGCGCCATCCGAGCCAGTCGAGTAGCGCACCGCCAATCAACGGCGCGGTCATCGGTCCGAGCGTGTAGGCGGTGGTCAGTAGCGCAATGACCCGTACCAGTCCATCGGCCCCGTAGGTGTCGCGTGCCATCGCACGGGAGAGCGTCACCCCGCAGCCGGCACCAACGGCCTGCAGCAGTCGCCCGGCAAACAGGCTCGCGATGCCGGTGGAGAGGGCGCTCAGTAGCGTGCCTGCGAGGAACAGACTGAGCCCGATGAGGAGTACCGGACGCCGACCAAAGCGATCCGATAAGCCGCCGTAGACCAGCGTGGCAATCGCAATCGTGAAGAGCGTCATGCTGAAGGCGAGGCCGACCAGGGCGCTGGAGATGCCCAAATCGGCTTTGACCGCTGGCATCAGCGGCAGGAACATATGAATCGACAAGGGTCCGATCAGGGACACCGAGGTGAGGGCGATGGCAAAGCGGGCGTCGGTCGATCGGGACATGGGCGGTGAAGGTAACTGCCACCCGCAGCGCCGGTTAGAATGCGTCCGGCTGCGCGGCCCCCTGGGACGGCCCGGTGGACATGAGCCTCTCAGGATACCCCTGAGCGCTGCGGCGCGCTAACGCCATCGACCGATCCGGAACAACACCATGCCGCTGGAACAACCTGAATATAACGTGGCCTACCAGGGCGCGGGCTTCGAGATCCGGCGCTATGCGCCGCGACTGGTGGCCGAGACGCTGATCGTGGACAAGAAGCCCAAGGCGGCCACCGCGGGCTTTCGGCGTCTGGCGAACTATTTGCTCGGCGAGAACGAAGGGCGCCGTAGTGGCCCGGCGACTTCCCTCGGTGAAAAAGTCCAGCTTGCCGTGGGTGTGCCCTATGTCCAGTACAGCACCGATGAGGGTACGGTGTTGCAGTTTCCGATTGGCAGGCGCTGGACACTGGACAGCACGCCGTTGCCGAAGGATCCGCTGGTGCACATCCGCGCACTGCGCCACGCTCGAGTCGCGGCGCAGCGCTATAGCGGCATGTGGAGCGAGGCGCGGTTTCGTATTCAGCGCGAACTGCTTGAGCGCGCGCTCAATGCAGCCGATGTGCCGGTGGTCGGTGGCCCGCAGTGGGCGCGCTATGACCCGCCCTGGATGCCCTGGTTTGCAAGGCGCAATGAGATCTGGTTTGAAATTGCTCCGGATTGGTCGCCGAATGCCTGATCGAGCGGTGGCGGGACAGCGCTGGGAGATCTTCTGTCGGGTGATCGACAATCTCGGGGACATCGGCGTGTGCTGGCGCCTGGCGCGGCAGCTGGCAGACGAGCAGGGGGCGCAGGTGCGCCTGTGGCTGGATCAGCCCGAGGCGATTCAACCGCTGTGGGGGCAGGCGCTGCGTTCTGTTGAGCTCGATGGTGAGGGTCGCGTTGTCATGCCGCAGGCCATTGCGGCGCGCTATGGCGGGGCAATCACGATTTTGCACTGGAGTGCGGAGCACTTCGATCGCGCAGCGGATTGCGAGTCGCGTGCCCACTGGCCGCAGATCGTGCTCGAGGGCTTTGGCTGTGGGGTGCCGCCTGGCTATGCCCGGGCATTGGCGGGGCGCGCGAAGGCGGACCCCGAAGCGGCCGTGCGGTGGATCGTTCTCGAATACCTGAGTGCCGAGCCGTGGGTGCGAGACTTTCATGGTCGCGTGTCGCCGCACCCGAAAACCGGGTCTGAGAGATTTTTCTATTTCCCGGGTTTCGATGCGGACACGGGGGGGCTGCTGCGAGAGGCCGACCTGAGCGCACGCCGCGACGCTTTTGATGCGCTTGCCCGGGAGCGGGCGTGGCAGGCGCGCGGCTTTGCTGCGCCAGATGCAGAGCGATTCGTCGTGTCGATATTCGCCTATCCGGACGCACCAGTGGCGCAGTGGATCGAGGGCCTTTCCCAGGCGACTGGACACGCTGGCGAGTCGGCGGCAGCAGCAGCGGGGTCGGTGGCGGTAGCGCCGACCGGTGAGGTGACCGGTAAGGTGCCTGAGGTAGCGGCGGGTGGTCCCCGTCTTGCCGTGGGGCATGGCAGCAGCGTGCTGGCAGTGGCCCCCGGCGCGCTCAGCGAGCGCTTGCATGCCCGGTATCCAGCGGGCCGTCATGGCGCCCTGGAACTTCGCTATCTGCCCTATGTCGAGCAAATCGCATTCGATGACATTCTGTGGGCGAGCGATCTCAACATCGTGCGCGGTGAGGACTCCTTTGTGCGTGCCCAGTGGGCAGCTAAGCCGTTCATCTGGCATATCTACCCGCAGGCCGAAGAGGCCCATCGGGTGAAGCTCGATGCGTTTCTGGATCGGTACTGTGAGGGGATGAGTGAGGTGCTGGCCCGCGCGGTGCGAACACTCTGGCATGGTTTTAACCGAATGAGCCCCCACAAGGGCAGCAGTATTGGCGAAGAATCGATGCCAGGTGCAGGCGGGGGCATAGTCAAGAGTGGTCCGTCGAGCGAGGTTGGCCACGACGATCGTGCTCTGCCGAGCAGGTCTGGTGGAGCGGCACCTGCTGGTTTACCGCAAGCGATCGAGCATTGGACCGAATGGTGCACGCACGCTCGGCGCTGGGCGCAAACACTCGAATCGCAGGCCGATTTGGCGAGCGCACTGGCGCAGTTCTGCCAGGACAAGCTAAAATCGCAGGTTATCTCCAGCAGCCAGGATTCCGCATGAAAATCGCACAGGAAGTCAGAGCCGGCAATGTCATCATGGTGAGCGGTGAGCCCATGGTCGTGCAGAAGGCCGAGTTCAGCAAGTCGGGGCGCAATGCGTCGGTGGTGAAGATGAAGCTGAAGAATCTTCTGACTGAATCCTCGACCGAGGCTGTGTACCGGGCCGATGACAAGTTCGACACGGTGCAGTTGGAGCGCAAGGAGGTGACCTACTCGTATTACTCCGAGCCCTCTTATGCCTTCATGGACGCCGACTACAACCAGTTTGACGTCGACAAGGAAAACCTGGGCGATGTCATCAACTACCTCGAAGAAGGCATGGAGTGCGAGGTGGTGTTGTACAACGAGCGTCCGATCTCGGTAGAAATGCCGCAGTCGCTGGTGCGCGAGATTGCCTACACCGAACCGGCCGTGCGCGGTGATTCGTCGGGCAAGGTCATGAAGATCGCCAAGCTGAAATCAGGCTTTGAGATCAATGTGCCGCTGTTCTGCGCGACCGGTGACAAGATCGAAATCGACACCCGTACCCACGAGTATCGCAGCCGCGTCAAGGGCTAGGCAGCAGCCGAGGACTTTGTTCACGAACCAAGTGACTTCGCCAGGTTCACGAACCAAGTGACTTCGCCAGGCGGCGTTGTGACCGCGTGGCCTATCAGTGAAGGCACGCAGTCCGATCGCTAGCGATCGAGCCAGAGGCCAACGGGGCCTGCGCGCATGACACCAATCGTGTGCGCCTGGGCAAAACCTTCGTTCTTGAATATCTGATGAACCTGCGCCTCGGTCTCGCCTGTGCAGGCGACGAGCAGGCCACCACTGGTTTGCGGATCAGTGAGCAGATGGCGCTGCCACTCGGCCAGCCCGTCGGGCAGGTGCACATCCTGCCCGTAGCCGGCCCAGTTGCGCGTCGATGCACCGGTGTGCACGCCCGCTTGCGCCAAGCCAAGCGCGGTCGGGATGAAGGGCAGCGCATCCCACTGCACATGCGCGGCAAGACCGGCACCGCGGCACATTTCCAGCAAGTGGCCGGCCAGACCAAAGCCGGTCACATCGGTGAGCGCGTGGACGCCCTCTAACTCGGCGAGCGCAAGTCCCGGACGGTTGAGCTGGGTGGTGTAGGCGATCATTTGCCGATACCCCTCGGCATCGAGCCTTTCCTGTTTGAGGGCGGCGCTCAGGATGCCCACGCCCAGCGGTTTACCGAGAATGAGGCGATCGCCCGCCCGAGCGCCATTGTTGCGCTTGAGTTTGGCCGGATCGATAAGACCGAGGACCACCAAGCCATAGATCGGCTCGACCGTGTCGATCGAATGACCACCGGCCACCGGGATGCCCGCCGCGGCGCACACCGCTGCGCCGCCTTCGGTGATGCGTCGTATGGTCTCGATCGGTAGCGTGTTGATTGGCATGCCGAGCAGACCCAGAGCCAGAATGGGATGTGCCCCCATCGCATAGATATCCGAGATCGCATTGGTGGCAGCAATGCGTCCGAAGTCATACGGATCATCGACGATGGGGGTGAAGAAATCAGTCGTGGCCACAATGGCCTGGTCATCGTTGATGCGATAGACCGCCGCATCCTCGTTGTTCTCACTGCCAACGATCAGCGCGGCGGGCAGGGTGATCGGTGCGGTCTTGAGAATTTCGGTGAGCACGCCGGGTGCAATCTTGCAGCCGCAGCCACCACCGTGGGCAAGCGAGGTCAGGCGAATCGGGGAAGGTGTCATGGTATTCATCGATCAACAGGGATTTCAGGGCGGGGCGTTCTTGCGCAGGTGCGCAGGTGCGATGGTGCGATGGTGCGATGGTGCGATGGTGCGATGGTGCGATGGTGCGATGGTGCGATGGTGCGATGGTGCGATGGTGCGATGGTGCGATGGTGCGATGGTGCGATGGTGCGGGCAGACTATGAC
>CAIXPL010000023.1 GCA_903921325.1 uncultured Pseudomonadota bacterium | reverse complement strand
TTGTTGTGCTGCACTGAGCTGTGTGTGCTGCCCGAACCAGGTCTGTCGGCCGATTTCGCGTGATACTGCTGTTTGTTGTGCTGCACTGAGCTGTGTGTGCTGCCCGAACCAGGTCTGTCGGCCGATTTCGCGTGATACTGCTGTTTGTTGTGCTGCACTGAGCTGTGTGTACTGCACCCAACAACGCTCGTCTCGGCAATCCGCTCGCGATTTTCTTACCTCACATCGCCTGACGGCGGTGTGGTCATCATGATGGCGCCCCTGAGTAGAGCGGCGGCTCGTCGGCAAGCCGCTCTGGATCGTCGGCAAGCGGCCATGGCCCGTCGGCAAGCCGCTGCAGCCCGACGGCAGGCCGCTCTGGATTTGGCCGCCCGCCAGGAAAAGGCTCGCCGGGTTCCGCGGTTCCGCACCTCAACGTCTTCAGAGCATGTGCGGATTCAGTTTCTGAACCTGGCCCGCGGATTGGGCTCTACACATCGCGTCGCAAAGGCCCAAGGTCTGGCCCGAATGGCCGCAACTTGCAAGTACCCTGACTTCATCGCGTACACGGAGCTGTATGGTCCTGCCGGAAGCACTGACGTTCGAAAATGGATCGGCGATGCGATGAACAAGGAATACTCGATCGTCCTCTGGTCGCAACGCAGCGTGGCGCACGATGGTCACACAGCCGCGGGTGAGGGCTCCGGCGGCGGCATTGCTCTGCTGGTCCACAAGCGCTTGCGTGTTACGGCGCGCGAAATGCCCATATCTGCATCCGTCGACGAGCGGCCTCTGCTGGACGGGCACTGGCGCACCTGGCGATTTGATCCCATTCCCGACCCCCGCGCTGCTGGCGCTGCCAGGATGAAGCCAATCATCATTACGCTCGCCTACTTCCCTCCGGCCGGGCCTGAGTGGGGCGAGGCTGTCAGAACTCTCATGACTCGCGTCACCGCGGACAGCGATCGCGACATTGCCCAACTGCGCCTGGCTGAGGACATCTTTGCAATTACGCTCGCGCACACGAATGCCCCGGATGGCCTCCTGGACGTGCCCCTCGTGGACCCAGCCATCGAGAGCCTGACACCGACGGAACGTCAAACCGCCGTCGAGCGCGCCAACGCGCATCCGGGCGCCGGGGTCAACCGTGGTAAGCTGGATGCCGCCGACGCCGCCGGCGGACAAGTGACGTTGCGCCGAGCGTTCTCGGTGCTGCAGCGGCGCGAGCGATCAGAGCCCAGCCCCATTGGTGCCGATCTGCTTGCAGACGCTGCTGCCAGCGGCAAGTGCCCACTCACCGGCGTCATGAACCATGCGCAGCCGACGTCGTGGACAAAGACCGGCCTGACAAAGGGCGGCGGTCGCTGCTCAAACTGTTCTATCTCTCGCGAGCCGAAGGATCCAGCCAGGCCTCACCGGTTCGCAATCTGCAGGCTGGTCACCAATGAAATAGCAGCACGTGTTCGGAAAAACGGATTTGCCGGGACCTCGCAGCCGAAAACCTGCAGCCAGCGACTGGCCCTGCGCTCATTCCACGACGTAGTCTGGGTCCCATCGGAACTGGTGTTCAGGGCGCTGACCGCTCCCTCAGGCGGTCGCGATCTGATCCACGCCGTTACGCGCAGAGTTCTGTGGGCACCCAGGACACCGATTGACCACGCGGTCACATTTGTACGCCTGTTCGTCGGCCGTTCCCAACGCGACGCGGATGCCGGCGCACCTGTGGCAGCCGAGTGCGCACGCTTCCCGGCTCCCCGTCGTATCAGATTGCCCACCGACCTCCTTGAGCGCGACCGTCTCAAACGTGAGTGCACGCGGATGCTAAACAATCGGTTCTCAGTGTTGGAGGCGGTCCCAGACGAGCTCATCGAGATGAACGACGCAGTCTGCAAGGAGTTGGACGCGGCAGCGACGCGCCTCGCCATGGACGGCGACCGAGCAGACCTTGACCAGGACACGCCATCAGTCGCACGACTCCGCCAAGTTGCGCGTCAATGCTACCAGGCGGTGGTACACTTTCTTCAACGGAGACCTCCAGGCAAGCTGGCCAGAGACGTCAAGAAGCGCCGGCGCACAGAACGCAAAGCCCTTAACATGCAACTGTTGGTGGCCAAGCAGAATTTGCGCCACGCCGAGCGCGCCCTGGCCGACTCCCAACAGTGCGCCGACCGCCGACACGCTCCACGTGCGTATTGGGATCGCATGCGCTTCTTCGGCACCGACCCGGGCGCGCCTCTTCCTCTGAAGTCGCTGATCCTCGACCATCAGACGACCGACACTGGTAAGCTGATCACGGCTAAGCGTGAAGAGTGCAAACGCAATCTTCGCAAAAATCGGGCGGACCTGTACTCGATTCCCGCCCTGTCGGAGCGATGCAAGGCGACTGTGGCCAACGCGCTCGCCCACGTCCATTTGGAGAACCGCTCGCTGGCGAACCTGCACTCGACCTCGGCGGCTGCACAAAGCGCTGCTGAGCCAGTCTCGCCAAATGACAGCCGCCGGTACGGCATCCCTGTCGCCGCTGCGCGAGATGCCGTCGTCGAGGCGCAGGAGCAGCGTGACCGCGCCGCGTTGCATGATGCGGTCGCTGTCGCAAGTCTGCAAGCACCCGTCGAGGTGCATGAAGTGGTCGCCGCCTGCCACCTGTTGACAGACGTCGGTCCGGGCACCGATGGTCTCCCACCTGCCATGCTCTCGATGCTCGACAAGGGCGCAACGGCTGAGGCGATTTGTGCTCTGTTCAACATATGTCTACGTGAAGGCGTGCTGCCGACCTCGTGGCAAGAGCATCGAATGATGTTCCTGTACAAAGGCAAAAGCTCCGACCCGTTCCACCTCGGCAACTACCGCGGCATTGCCATCGACAACATGCTGCTGAAGCTCTGGTCGCTGCTCCTATGTGCGAGACTGGAAGGCTTCCTGGAGCGCACCGGCGGCATCTCTACCATGCAGGGCGGCTTCCGCAAGTTGCGAGGCCCACCGGAGTCAGTGCTGGCTTTATCCGAGACCGTGCGAGCAACCTCACAGAACGCAATCGGTCACCCGGGCAAGAATGTGGAACTGGTGTTCATCGACGTCAAGGTCGCATACGACTCGGTCCTGCATCCAGTGCTGTGGAAACGCTGCTTGGACAAGGGCATCGGTGGCCATTTCTTGGCGGCACTGCAGGCTGTCTACCATGAGGCTTCGGCGCGCGTCCATGTCGATGGTGAGCTGCTGCCCGGCGTTCCTCTACAACGCGGAGTCCTTCAAGGCAACCCGCTCTCGCCTTCTTTGTTCAACGTCTACATCGACGGTGCGATACGCGACCTCAGCAAGCTCAGAGTGCTGCCCGGGGGCGCGACGCCACTCGGACTGTGGCTCCCAGCCACGAGTACCTCCGATCCAAGTCAGGGCTCAGTCGATGACTACATCCAGTGCCTGTTCTTTGCGGATGACGGCGTGCTGATGGAGACAGACCGCGCCAATCTGCAACGTTTGCTGAACGAGCTGATCGACGGCCTGGATGCGATCGGCCTCTCGATCAACGCCAGCAAGACGAAGTGGATGCTGGTGCCGCATGCGGATGTCACGGCAGCGCAATACGAAGTGCTCAAGGAAGCCGCCGGGCAAGCCCCACTGAAAGTCAAAGACGAACCCGTCGGGCTGGTCGACGAATTTGACTATCTAGGCGTCCGCCTGTGGTGGAGATGGAACTACACTCGGGCCTGGAAACTGGCCGCGGAGCGAGCACGCAAGGCATACTTCGCTGCGCTCTCCGGCGGCTGGCAGCGCCGCTGTGGATCACTAGCGGCACAGCTCGACTTTGCCCGCGCCAAGATCTTCAGCCACTTCCACTACGTGGCCGCCGTAGCCGGTGCGGCTGGACAAGCCGCGAACGCGGCGTGGCACGAATGCGACGAGGTCACCGGGTGGGTCTTACGCACCATATCAGGTCTGCGTCATGGCAACGTCACGGCGCTCAAGATGGAGGCCGGCATATGGGATGATGGTATGCACATCCACATGATGGTGCTACGGTTCTGGCGTAAGATTCTCACCGCTCCACCGGAATCCACGTTTGCTCGAGCTGCGCGCCTCAGCGTGGCGGCGGTGAGCGCCTACGCGGCCTCGCAGCCACGCACTCACCGCACCGAGCCTGCCAACCTACACAGGCAACCGTGGGGTCAGGCTCTGTTCGCAGCGGCCAAGTGCTTCAACCTGTCAATCGCACAAATCCGGTCTGGAGACCCCGAAGCGCTGGTCACTATTCAACGCGCAAGCGTCGACGCGGCCGGAGCTAATGCAGACGCCGCAATCGCCCCCGTGGCACCGCCAGCTCCAGCAGTGGTGGCAGCCGCCAACGACGCCTCTCGTCTAGCTCTACTAGCGTGGACGGATTCAAGAGCCGGCGAGCCCGACGAACCCAACACGCTATTCCGCCTCATCGTCAAGCCCGCGATCCCTCGACAGCCCAACCCTGCCGTGGTGGTCCACTTCGAGGAAGGTGTCAACTGCTGGACCCTGCCCGAGGGAACGACTCGTGAAGATGCACTCACCACGTGGACGGTCCAGCTACAAGAGGCCATGTACGCCTCTATCCGCGAGCGCGGCAATCATACCAGGGCGGTCACGGCCCGGGCGTTCCTGGACTCATGCGGCAAGCCGAATAACGGCAGGCCTGACCGCCTGCAGGTCTGGGCAGCCACCTTGTCAGGTCCCTGGCTGCAACCCTACTGGCACCTCTACGACGCCGAGCTGGCACAATGGCTGCTCATGGCACGCTTTGACCAATGCCCGACGGAAGACTTCGTCAGGACGACTGGCGACCCGAAGAAGCCAAATGGCAGAATCTTGGACCGTCACGAGCGCGCCTGCTACCTCTGCCCAGAGATCGCGCCGGATACATACTGGCCAGAGACTCTGGTCCACGTTCTGCTGATGTGCCCTCACCGCGCGTACCAGCGCCGCCGCGTTATGCTCGCCGCGAAGCTGACGGCACTGGCATCATCCGAACCGTTTCGGAGGTTGTCGAACCCAGACGGGATTGACTTCGCCGACAAGTCAGTCAGTTTCACCATTCTGCAGCTCTGCACCGGCGTCGGCTCCAACTACGGCAGCCTCTTGCAGCAGATGCCAGTGGCCGCACATCTCGCTCACGCGATTGATAGGAGGCTCTCGCCCCAATTCGTACGCGACTCTGATACCGCGCACAAAACGATCGCTTGGCTTCGACCGCTCTTCCAAGACTGGTTGACCATACTGCGCGATCCACTTCGTCAAGAAGACCCCCAGACCTCGCCGGGTTCAATCATCGCTCTGCTCGTGGCTCGCCACGTGAAGGGTATGTTTGACCTGCGCCACTCGTCACTCGCATCCAACCAGCACGGAGTGAAGTCAGCGTTTCTGAAGCGCTTACGGAACCCTCGCGGTCTTGCTCCCCAGCCCGCGGCAGCCGCCGCCAACGCCGGACGAGCACCCGATGCCCCGCCACCACCGCCAGCGCCGCCTCCGCCGGTACCGCCGATACCGCCCGACAACGACGAACCGCGACCCTCAAGTTCTTCATCAGCCCCTCGCCGCAGCCTGCGCCTCAGCGGCCGTCGCAACTCGGCCGTCTGAAGCGCTTTGATACTTGGTCTCCATGGCTCTGGTGCCCAGCTACGTAATCTCTGCCCTCTACGTCGGAGGCATACTTGTCTGTTAGCACCCAACACGGGCTGCAACCGGCGTCGTTGTGTGTGGCACTGCGGAAGCAGTGCCTCCCGCGATGTCGGCTTGTAGTTCGTTTCCAATCTGAGCGTATATGGGCACACCCCCACCGGCTCCGCCTCCTCACCGTCATTAAGTTGATTGATGTGTGGAGTTTTTGTTCCCGTTTTGTTTCTCGCATTTTCCTGGAGATTGTGTGATGGTGGTGTGTTTCGTTCAGTGCATACATTTAGTTTAGTTTAGTACAGAACAATACACTGCATCGTCGGAAGGCGCCCGACAAGGGGCAAGAAACCATACGGAGGGACGGAAAACCAGACATGGGCGCGAAACGATTGTGATGCAGATTTGAGACCGATATCATGTCAGCAGGCTGACATTACCTCAGCTTGAGCTAGCTCGGGCGAGCCGGTACGAGCTCCGAAGTGAGATGGCGATATCGGAGGGGCCAATTTATGTTGCGACGGGGATAGCCTCAGGAACCAGTTGAGAGCAAGACAATAGTAGTGATGATAGATGAAGATGATCGTCAAGCCCGAGTCGTTCACGTCACGGGAGGGCCCGAGGTGGTTGAAGGCCACTCAGGGGCAGCGACGGAGCGACAACAGCACAGATGCAGCGAGGCGATATTATCGTGGTAAGCCAAATGGCAGAGATGAAGGCGATGAAAAGGTTCTTTCATTTGCTTTTCACCTGGAATGCCCTCGAGTTGAGAAGAAAGACCGGTGGAACGAGCCGGTAATCGGGCTGCAGGGGACCAAGTTGCAGCCCGAGCATGGGAAAGACATCAACACGGGGGTGCCAGGATCTGGGTCAGAAGGTAGGACAACGACAACAGCGACGATACATCTGGCTGGCAAGCAAAGCAGTTTCCAAGGGGTGTGGGTGACAGGGAGCGTCACCAACAGCACGACAACATTCGCACTGTGCAATGGAAAAAGTCTGCCGAGGCAGCATAAGACGAGTATCAGTGTGTAAAAAAGCAATCAGATCCAGCCACTGCTCGACAAAAGTGCCGTATATAAGTATGAGTAACTAACGGCAGCGTTCTGAATCGACTCGC
>CAIXPL010000022.1 GCA_903921325.1 uncultured Pseudomonadota bacterium | reverse complement strand
GCTCCGACTGTCCAGTTTGACGTGGAATGCGTGTCCAGTTTGCCGTGGAATCACTGTCCAGATTGCTTGGAATACGCAAACGTGTCACCCCCTTGATTTGAGTGCATTCTTGGGCTGCGGACGCGGATTCAAGGGTGGTTTACGGAATTGAACCGCCGTCCGCAAATCGATAGAATTGGGTGCATTGAAATGGCTGTTCCCATTGGGGGGGTGTCTACGAATTGGGGATAGCTAGCTGTGGCTAGTCAGGACCCGGGATCGCTATTCCCAGGCCGTTTGCCCTCTGGTAGCACCCCACCACCAATTTCGCATTTGTTAGTAACTGTCCTTGGCAACCCTCAGGTGTCCGCAGGTGCCAGTATGGCTCCGCGAGTATCCTGAGGGTCGCTGCTCATGACTACCGGTCACTGCGTGCTGATGCACGCTGAGACGTATTCCCGCGAACTGAATCCTCCTCAAAGTCCGTGATATCGGACAGGCGATAACGGACTCGGCCCATCATCTTCATGTAGATCGGGCCTATGCGCTCGCTGCGCCAGCGCTCGAGCGAGCTTTCAGTGACTTGCCAGCGTTCAGCCAGCTGAGTTTGGGTCAAATAGTTTTTTTCAGTCATGTTGACTCCTTAAGTTGCGCTGCGAAATAGCAGCAAGCGAGGATTCGTCAACACTGGGGGTCGTTTTGGCCGGTAAACCAACCATTGACGGTGCCGTTGCGCATTGGCATAATCTGCCAACACATCCTGGTGAGGAGATCGGCATGCCGACACGCAACGTTGTTCTGACCAACTACCAGGCCTCCTTCGTGGAGCGGCTTGTCAGCACCGGACGGTATCAAAACGCCAGCGAAGTCTTGCGTGAGGGGCTTCGCATGGTGGAGCAACGTGAAGCCGAGGATGCCTCACGCCTGGAGGCCCTGCGTACAGCGGTCAAGGTTGGCATTGCCGACTTCGAGCAGGGGCGATACGCCACTTTTGAATCGGGTGTTCAACTCAGAGGTCGCTTGGCGTCCGTGGCCGCCAAAGCCATCTCAGGTGCATGAGACCGGTTTGGACGGTTCGGCTCGGTCAACGGGCTGAACAGGACTACATTGAAATCCTGCAATGGACGGTCAAGACCTTCGGTGAGGGTCAAGCCAGCACCTACGCTGAAACGATTGCGCTCGCCATCGAGGCCTTGGAGGATGGACCTGATATTTTGGGCGCCAGGGCACGCGAAGACATCCAGCCAGGCCTTCGGACATTGCATGTCGCTCGACAGGGGCGCGCTGGGCGACACTTTGTGGTGTTCCGTGCGGCCGGATCGGACATTGACGTCCTGAGGCTGCTTCACGACAGTATGGATCTGCCACGACATTTGCCTGCGTCAAATGATCGCAAATCCTGACGTTCCACTTGGCAACTGGCGCTTGGCCCTTTCAGGAAAAATTAATGACCCGGACAACTTCGTATCTGGAAACCTACATAGTTGGACCGACCGAATTCACGGCCTGGAAGGCGGTTCATGGGCAATTACGGACGCGGATTCAATGGTGATTCACGGATTTGAACCTGCGTCCGCCAAACGAGTGCACTTCAGCATTCCATTCAGCCATCATTGCGAGTGAACCGTAAAAAGACTATATTAAGTCTTTTGGCAATTTGGAGCACCGGGTATGCGTTACTCATCTCAAGTCAAACCGATCAGTTACCTCAAAGCCAACGCTGCGGAGGTCCTGGCACATCTCACGGAACAGCGCGAGCCCATGGTGATCACCCAAAACGGTGAGGCCAGGGCCGTTTTGCAGGACGTGGCCTCATTCGAAGAAACGCAAGAAACTCTGGCTTTGCTGAAAATCCTCGCACTGGGCAATCAGGATGTGGAAGCAGGCAAGGTCAAACCGGTGGCCGATGTCGTGGCTCGCCTTCGAGCCAAGCGATCCACGGTCTGATGGTGGCCGCACCTGACCTGTTCCAAGTCTTGCTCACCGAGGGTGCTGAGCACGATTTGGAGGCAATCCACGATTACATCTCCGAGTTCGACTGTGTGGCCAGTGCCAATTGCGTATTGGACTCATTGCTGGACGTTGTGGAGAGTCTGTCGAAATTTCCGCAGCGAGGTAGTTATCCGAGGGAACTCGTTGGCCTTGGCATCAAGGAATACCGACAGACGTTCTTCAAACCGTACCGCGTTATTTACCGTGTGACGGGCAACCAAGTCATCATTAATCTGATCGCTGATGGGCGGCGCGCCATGCAATCCGTGCTTGCGCGCCGACTGCTCGGAGCGTAATTCCGCAGCAGCCCCCGCCAGCAGCTTTGCGCTGGAGTTGCAGGCCGCTGTGACCAAACTTCAGGCCCATCCTGGCATGGGCCGGGACGGATCGTGTAGTGAATCTTGTCCCGCTTGCCCAGCCTCAAGGCACGGCGATCGGTTGGTGGACCTTGCCTGCGGCTACAACCCGTCAAGCCCTGGGTGCGACTGACATCGGCCAAACGCTATGCCAAGATCGCCAGATCGCAGCGCCAGTTCGGCCAATCGGGGGCTTGCCAAATGCAAAGCGCAATCTCCGCTTTTAATGCGGCGATTATGGGCGCAGTTCGACACAAGCAAAAGTCCATCACCGCACTCTATGCGGCCATTGAGACCACTGACCTCCCCTGGGCGCCGTGGCGATCAGCGCAGTGCGCGACTAAACACCCAGAATCGCCACGCCATCGGCAGCCCTCACCCCCTCCCCCTCCGGGAGTACGAACAGCGGGTTGATCTCGGCCTCAAGCAGCCGGCTACCCATGCTCGCCACCAGGGACGAGAACGCAACGATGGCCTCCACCAGTGCACCCACGTCGCAGGGCGTGCGCCCGCGGTAGCCGGTGAGTAGCGGCGCGGTCTTGAGCTCGTCGATCATCTCGCGCGCCTCGGCACGGCTCAGCACACCACCAGGCAGTGGCAGACGCAGCGTTGTGTCCTTGATGAGTTCCGCTGTCACCCCTCCCATGCCCAGCAGGATGGCATCACCCAGCGGGTCACGATGAAACCCGAGAATCATTTCCGTTCCACTCACCATCTCCTGCAACAGGTAAGCCGCCGGTGCACTGCCCGTGCTTGCCTGCACCTGCTGCGCCATCGCGACAAGCCGATCACCCACCTGTGCCGCGGCAATGCCCAGCGCAACCCCGCCGACGTCGCTCTTGTGTGTGATCGCAGACGAGAGCATCTTGAGCACGACCCTGTCGCCCAGGGCCGGCGCGGCGGCCATGGCCTCACTGGCATTGCTCACCACAACCTCACGCACCGGTTGTATACCGAACTGGGCAAACAGAGCCTTCGCCTGCGCTTCATCGAGCGAACCGGCGCTGTAGGCAGGGATTTCCACAGACGCGGGCGCAGTAAAGACCGGTGCATGCCAGCGCGCGGCCGACCACATGGCCGCGAACGCCGCGCTCACCGACTCCGGCGCGCTGAAGGTAGGCACGCCATTGCGGTTGAGTATGCTGGTGGCCTCCGGCGCATGCGGGCTCACATAGGCGACGACCGGCTTGTCAGAGCCGGCCAGTGAATCGCGCAAGGCGCCGGCCATCAAGTCTGGCATCGCCAGCCCGGACGACCCGACGATCACCACCAGGGCGTCGTAGGTCGGGCTCTGCAGAAGAGTCCGCACGACACCGCGCAGCAAATCGGGCTTCAAGCCTGCCAGCGTCACGTCAATGGGATTACGGTCGAGCACCGCCTCGCTACCCTGCTGCAATTGCCGCAAGGCCTCTGCCGTGCCCGCATCCGGTGCCGGCGCCTCGAATCCGCAGACGCCGAGGCTGTCGGCCACCAGCGTGCCCGCACCACCCGTGGAGGTGAGGATGGCCACCCGCCGTCCCCGCAATGAGCGTCCGGTGACGAGCGCCGCCGGCATGTCCAGCAGATCGGCGAACGTATCAGCACGCACCACACCGACCTGGCGAAACAGGGCGTCGTACATTCGGTCTGCACCGGCCAGTGCTCCGGTGTGGGATACCGCTGCCCGAGCGCCGGATTCCGACCGGCCGATCTTGTAGGCGACGATTGGCTTGCCGGCTGCTCGCGCCTTGAGCGCGGCGGCGCGGAATGTCGCCACGTTACGGATCGTCTCGACATAGAGCGCGATCACCTTCGTATCCGCATCGCTTGCAAAGTAGTCAACGAAGTCAGACAAATCAAGGTCGGCTTCGTTACT
Source organism: uncultured Pseudomonadota bacterium (assembly GCA_903921325.1). Taxonomy (GTDB): domain Bacteria; phylum Pseudomonadota; class Gammaproteobacteria; order Burkholderiales; family SG8-39; genus CAIXPL01. The sequence goes on along the minus strand of CAIXPL010000022.1, from coordinate 112,284 downwards.
GGTGGACACCAGCTTGGACAGCCCGATGCCTCTTGCCGCTGCTCGCGATAGCAGAGCACCGAGGATGCCGCCACTTTGCGACACCACGCCGATGTTGCCGGCCGGAAAGTGATCCATCTCGAGGGCGCCACTGGCAGACAACGGGATCGCGTCGTTGAGATTAACGAGTCCAATCGTGTTGGGTCCGAGGATGCGCATGCCACCGGCGGCCTCCATCAACGCGGCTTGTCGCAACGCACCGGCCTCACCGGCTTCCGAATAGCCACTCGCCAGGACAATCGCGGCTTTTGTGCCAAGGCCGGCCAGCGTCCGTACAGCCTCGTGTGCTCGCTCGGCACCCAGCAGCACGATGCCGACATCGGGTGCTTCGGGCAGGGCCGCAATGTCCGAATAGCAGCGCATGCCGTCAATGTCAGATACCCGCGGATTGACCGGATAGATGCGCCCGGCATAGCCATGCTTGCGCAGGTAGGCGACCGGGCGACCGGCTGTCTTGGTCGGATCGGCGGATGCGCCGATCACAGCGACACTGGCGGGCTTGAGCAAGCGCTCGATAGGACTCATGGGGATCAGGCCTTGCGCGCGGTCTTGGCGAGGAAATCGGCCACCGCCTGGTGGTGCTCGGCAGTGGTGTAGCAGATGCTCTGCGCCTGGCTGCCCTGGGCGAACACGTCATGCGCGTCGGATTCGAGGCTTGCATCGAGGATCGCCTTGCCCAAGGCCAGCGCGGCAGGCGAACCTTGGCTGAGTTCCTTTGCCCAGGCGATCGCCTCGGACAGCAGATTGGCCGGGTCACTGATGCGATCAGCAATGCCCAACTGCAAGGCCTCCTGCGCATCGACCCGCCGCCCGCTGAATATGAGCTCCTTGGCACGACTCAGACCCACCCGGCGTGGCAGAAAGTACAGGCCACCGCCATCCGGTACGAGGCCGCGGTGGATGTAGCTCCAGGCAAAGCTCGCCTCTGTGGAGGCGAGGATGAAGTCACAGCACAGCGCCAGATCGGTACCAAGACCCGCCGATGAACCGTTCACCGCTGCGATGGTCGGTTTGGGCATGCAATGCAACAGTGAGACCGCATGGTGGGTGCGCTTTTGCCGGCTCCATCCATTGAAGGCAATCTCCCCTGAGGGTGCCTGCAGGCGCTGTTGCATGCCCTGGATGTCACCGCCAGAACAAAAACTCTTACCATTGCCGGTGACCACGACCGCGCGCACGGCCTTGTCTGCAGAGGCCTGTTCAAGCGCCACAATGAATTCACCGCGCATGGCGTCACTCAGTGCGTTGCGCTTCTCGGGGCGATTGAGCGTGACCAGCGCAATGCCTTCGTGAACGCTGTAGGTAATGAGGGAGGATGAATCCATGGCGAGGCTCCTTGTTGGCATTCTCAATCAATGCTGATGTGTTCTTCCTTGATCAGCCGGCGCCAGCGGGCTTCTTCACCACGCACATAGCGGTCCAGATCCTCGGGCGTGCCGACATTGGCCACCAGGCCTTCGTCGCCGATGCGCTTGCGAAACGCTTCGGTCTGCACGGCACGTCGAATCGACAGATTGAGCCTGGCGATCACCTCGCGCGGCGTGCCAGCGGCGACATAGATGCCGTACCAGCTCTCAGCGGCGTATCCCGCCACCCCCGCTTCGGCCAAAGTGGGTACGCCTGCCAGCGCGGGGGAGCGATCGGTGGTGGTCACGGCCAGACCCCGCAATTTGCCACTTTCGATCAACTGGCTGACCGCCGAGACGGTGGCGAACATCATATCGATCTGGCCGCCGAGCAAATCGGTAATGGCCGGTCCTGCGCCCTTGTAGGGCACATGGATCAATTCCACCCTGGCGAGGTTTTCAAACAGGGCGCCGGCGAGGTGCGCCGAGGTGCCGTTGCCCTGTGAACCGAAGCTGAATTTACCGGGGCTGGCACGCGCTGCTGCGACGACCTCGGAGACCGACTTCCATGGCTTGTCGGCACGTACAACCAGCACGTTAGGCGAACTGCCAATCAGTGCTACCGGTGCAAATGCCTTCTCGGTGACGTAGGGCAACCTGGCGACCAGTGCCGGGTTGGCCGCATGGGCAAAGGTGGCGATCAGCAGGGTGTAGCCATCGGGCGCACTCTTGGCGACGGCCTCAGAGCCGATGACAGTGCCGCCACCGGGCTTGTTTTCAACGATGACGGCTTGCCCCAGGTCACGCGACATGGCATCGCCAACGGTGCGGGCAATCAGGTCGGTGCCGCCGCCGGCCGCGAAGGGGACAATGAGGCGCACAGGTTTGAACGGGAAAGCCTGTTCTGCATGCACGAGCGCTGCGGTGCTCAACAGAATTGCTGCCATGACACACCCGGTGAGTCGATTGAACCGGGCGCCCGGGTATCGTTTGCAACAAGGGCGCATCGCATGTCTCCTTTTTAGGTGCCGCCGGATCGGACGCCTCGTCGCGGAGGCCAGTTGCAACCGGTTTCAACGCGAAAGCATATGCCGCATACTGCGATAGCGCATCTCGCCCATTCCAACAGATGGAAATGCAAGGCTATGGAAAAACCGCGGAAATCAACCTCCAGAGGCGTCGGTCGTCAGAAGGTTCGCGGACATTCACCTGCGAACCGGTCGCTGCAGCGAGGCATCGAAATCCTGCGCGCCTTTCGCCCGGGATCAGAAGTGTTGGGCAATGGTGATATCGCCGAACGTACCGGTTTATCCAGAGCCACGGTAAGTCGCCTGACGCAGACGCTCGTTGGCGCGGGCTATCTGGAGCGGGACACGGCCTTGCGCGCCTATCGCCTTGGCGCGCCAGTGCTCAGTCTCTCGCATTCCATGCGTAGCGGCTCTTCGCTGCTGGCCGTTGCCACGCCACTGATGCTTGAGACAGCCATGGCACACAAGATCAATGTGGGCCTGGCGGTGCGCGACCGTGATGAGATGGTCTACCTCGAATCCGTTCGCTACAGTGCGCGAGCGTCGTTACGCAAGGTGGTGAGCGGGCAACGCGTCCCCATTGAGCTCACCTCGCTCGGGCGCGCCTGGCTGGCGGTGACCTCGGCGGCCGAGCGGGACGGGTTTATAGCGCACGTGCGATTGAAGCGCACTCAACACTGGCCGCAACTCAAGGTGGAACTGGAGCGGGCCATCGCGAGTGTCCGTCGATATGGATACTGCATGGCAACCTGGCAACCTGAGGTGGTCGCGCTCGCCACGCCGATTGTGATTGAGGGGCGATTGGTGTGCATACTTAACGCGAGTCTGACAACCACCGTCCGGCCCCAGGAGGTCGTGGCCGCACTCAAGAACCCTTTGCTTGAGCTCGCCAAAAGAATTGCTCTGGCTGCCCGCTGAACGCAGATCGACAGCCGAACAGTCTTCTACGTTTGCAGTCTGTGGAAAATGCTGGAGTCGGAGTTCTACAGTCCGACGCTATGGTGTGCGGGTCGGCAGATCCAGGCCAATGTTCTTTATTGCGTCCCCACCTGCCGTTGAAGTGAGATACGTGAGGAAGCCCTTGGCGGCAGCGGTGTTCTTGGCGTGCGCTGATACGGCCGCCGAGATCACGGTTGTCCTTTGCAATTCCCCCGGCAACGGGCCGACATAGATCACCCCCTTTATCAATCGCAGTTCGCTGGCCTGTTGAATGCCAAGCTCAACTTCACCATTGGCAATCGCATCGCCGACCAATCTATCCCCACCTATGAGCTTCCCGCGACTGGCCACTTCGTCCGCGATGCCCAGTCGTTTCAGCAACACGTTGGAAAAGTAGGCTCCGCTCGGACCTTCGGAATAACCAATCGATGCCGCATTCAACAATGCTTGCCGGAACAACGCAACGGTGGCGATGCTGGGCAGCGGTTGCCCGGCCCTCACGCCGACACCGATACCGGATGTGGCGATGTCGGCGCGGTCTTGGGCGACAAATCGACCTTCACGGATCAATTGGTCCATCCCCGCGCTCACCGTGATCAGCACGTCAATCGACTCGCCGCTATTGATGCGCATCGGAATCGCGGCTGGAGAGTTGCCCGAGGACGGCCCCACGGACAGTGCGACTTTGTGCCCTGACCCGGATGCAAACTGTGCCGCCGCTTGTACAAGTGCATCTTTCAGCAGGCCGGGCGCCAGCACTTTGATTTCATCGGCGTGCGCGCTGATGCCAACAGACAGGACACCGCCGAGGAGCGCAACGGTGAGTCTCAGGTGACGCAAGAGCCAATGCATGACGGATCTCCGTGCAGGTGTTTGTCTAGAGGAAGGCTGCAATGGGTGCCGAATTCTTCACGGTCTGATGCCCGACCATGTCGCGGCAATCTTAGTCGGTCGACTCTCCAAGCGCATCCATCGATTTTCATCAGATGGAAATGTGAAGTTCATCGCCGCCGCCTTGGACCGTACTATGCAAGTAAGTCACGGGACAAGAGCTGGCATTGACGATGGGGGCCGTAGCCTTGAGCTGCCTCATCAGCACTGGCCCGTCCCGATGCATACATCACCTATCTGGAGGTAATCCATGCGATCACGAGTACGCAGTTATCTACGTGCCGTGCTGTCGGGTTTGATGGTTGGGTTGCCGGCTACGAGTCATGCGGACTTTGGTCCGGCTCAGTTCACACCCACGAACGTTGCTCGACACGCGATGTTCTATGTCGGCGGTGAATATGTCGGTGACGCCGGCACGGAAGTGATGTTTGGGCAAATGTATGTGGAGGCATGGGCGCCGGCCAAAGTCACACGCAAATACCCCTTGGTGCTGATTCACGGTCTCGGGCAGACTGGCACAAACTGGATGGTTACCCCGGACGGACGAAAGGGCTGGGCGGACTACTTCATCGAGCAGGGCTATGTGGTGTACATGGTTGACCAGCCCGCGCGTGGTCGATCATCGTCGCTGATAGATGGCGGCGCCAAAATGCGCACAACACCCGTGCCGATGGCGCAGCGGCTGTTCACCGCCCCGGAGCAAGCCAAGGCCTGGCCCCAGGCGGAAAAGCATACGCAATGGCCAGGCAGTGGAGCGCAGAAAGGGTTACTCGGTGACGCCGTGTTCGATGCGTTCTATGCCGGGGTTGTGCCTTCGCTGGCAGACAACAAGCAAAGCGAAGCGCTCGTTCAGAAGGCTGCCTCGGCGCTTCTGGACAAAATCGGCCCGGCTGTTTTGCTTGTGCATTCCCAAGCCGGCCTGTTTGCCTGGGGGATTGCTGATGCGAGACCGGCGCTCGTCAAAGGCATCGTGGCAGTCGAGCCCTCGGGGCCGCCGTTCCAGAACGCGACTCAGGCGATCCGTGAACTCCCCTGGGGTTTGACCAACATCGCAGTCCGCTATGAACCGCCAGTCAATGATCCAGCAGAGATTCAAATCGAGCAACAGGCAAGCGCCGACGCGAACGATCTGGTCAAGTGCTGGAAGCAGCAGGAACCCGCACGCAAGCTGGGTAACTTGCAGAATGTCCCCGTGCTTCTCGTGACGGCGCAAGCTTCATATCATGCCCCGTACGACCATTGCACTGCCGCTTTCCTCAAGCAGGCGGGCGTACCGACGACCTACTGGAGACTCGAAGAGCAGGGCATCACGGGTAACGGGCACTTGATGATGCTGGAGAAGAATAATTTGCAAATCGCGCAGCAGCTGGAAGGCTGGATCCGACTCAATGTGAAGTGACATTTTGGCTGCCCCCCACCCGGCAATGCGGGCATTGGCCGTGTCGCTCCGGTCGTAGGCTTGGCAAGCGACGCCTCTGCAGGCATGGCAGGCGAGCGTCTTGATGCCAGCCAATCGCGCACTGATTTGCCTGGCGATGAGGCCGCCCCGACTTGCGCCAGAGATGCAGGCGTCTATGAATCAGGCACCTGAGGGCAGCAGATCAGCGCCGCCACTTACCGTCGCGAAACGCTTGCAGAAGCGCCTTCGCCTTGCCAGCTTCCAGATCGCTGAAGGCTGTTCCTCTGCCGAAAAAGTCATTCAGACCCGGAATCTGTGCCAGCTCCTCACGGCTCACTTCCTCGTAGCCCATGGACCAATCGCCGAAGGTTCTTGTCTCAATCGGCATTTCGATCAGCTTGATCACCTTGGTGTGCCGCGAATCGAGTTCAATGCGCGAGTACAAGGCGTGCAGCGCATCACGATCGCCTTCAAGAATCTGAAAGAACGTTCCGTCAACGAACAGCAGTACGCCCGTTACACCGTGCGCCTCGTTGAATGTTCGCGCCGCGGTGAGCAGTTTCACCAGCTGGCCACTTTCAAAGTAGCGAGTCGCAACACTGGAATAAGCTAAAAGGACGAGATTGTTTTGCTCAGTCATGGTCGCTTATCTCCCCAATAGAGCCGGGCATTCGCGCAAACCTGCCACGCCCGACGGGCTCACAAGATGCGTGCTCGGACAACATCACAGCTGTGATTCAATGGTACAAATGAGCAGTGGGTGGGGCCAAGGAATTTTTTCCTGCACAAGAACAGTGCATTAACCGCGATGACGGCGGTACCCGAGGGGATAGCCGGAGCCATGACGATGGGAAAGCGATCGACCACCGCTCAGTCCTGGACCTGAATATTGGCTTCACGCACCAGCTTTCCATAGGTCTGCAATTCACGTCGCACCTGTTCGGCAAAATGCTCCGATGTGCCGCCCATAGGCTCGAAGTATTGTTCGCGCAATCGCACAATGATTTCCGGTCGTACCAACGCGCGATTGACCTCTGCATTCAGTCGCGCCACCACCGCAGGCGGCAGGCCGGCTGGCCCCATCAGACCAAACCAGGTGTCTACGACGTACCCGGGGTAGCCCGACTCACTTACGGTCGGCACATCGCTCACCGATGGTGCACGGGTGAGCCCGGTCGTAGCGAGGCCGCGGATACGACCGGATTTCACATGCGGGGCAAGCACCGAGACCGTGCTGAACGCAACGGGCACCTGACCGTTGAGCACATCGGTCACCGCTTGCGAGCAACCCTTATAGGGCACATGCGCCATACGTACGCCGGCCATCGACTGCAACAATTCGGCGGCCAGATGATGCGCGGTGCCACTCCCACACGAGGCGTAGCTGATGGTCCCGGGCGCAGCACGAGCCATCACGATCAGTTGCCGCAGCGATGTCGCTGCAAAACTGCTGACCACCCCGATCATGGGTGGCGTCGCCCCCACCAACACAACCGCAGTCAAGTCGCGCGCGACATCGAAGGGCGGGTGACCCAGCGACTGATTGATGGTCACCGTGTTGTTGGCAAGCGCGAGCGTGAGCCCGTCGGGCGCCGCACGTGCGACCAGATCCATGCCGATATTGCCACCAGCTCCAGCCCGATTCTCGACCACGAACGGACGCTGGAACGCTTCACCCAGCTCCTGCGAAACCAGCCGCGCGAGCAAGTCGCTCCCACCGCCAGCCGGAAACGGCACAATGATTCGAACCGGCCGCTCGGGGTAACCCGGCGTCTGCCCGCTAGCCGCGCCGCACTGAAAAAGCCACAGCACGGTAAATAGAGCGCCGCAACTTTTTTCGGCAAATGTCCAAGTGCCCCGGGTTCGTGCATCTATTGTATTGAGAGCGGCAGTCACGATCTCGATCCTGTTCATCATTTCTAAGCACAAGGAACCACTATGCAATACGTTTTGATCTATAGCCAGCCAGCCGAGGTCTATGACATGAATAGCGATCCGGTCAAAGGCCCAGCCAATCTCGCTGCCTGGCAGCATTATCTGGACGCGATGGGCGCTGCCGGCATCATGCGCGGCGGCAATCGCTTGCAGGCGCTCGCGGGTAGCTCGGTGCGTGTCGTGGATGGAAAACGGCAGGTCCAGGACGGTCCGTATGCTGAGAGCAAAGATCTGCTGGGCGGTTACGTCATCATCGAAGTGTCGACCCTGGATGAGGCACTGAAGTGGGCCGAACTCAGTCCAAGCTCGAAAGCAGGGTCGACTGATGTTTATCCTGTGATGGACATGCCCAAGCAGTAGGCTAGATGACACACGCCATTGCCGCAGCAGAAAAGGCCGCGCGGGAAAGCTACGGCAGGCTCCTTGCGTGGCTGGCCTGGCAATGGCGCGATGTTTGTGCGGCAGAAGATGCCCTCTCGGAGGCATTTGCCGCTGCGCTCAGCCACTGGACAAGGACCGGCGTTCCCGACTCACCGGAAGCGTGGTTGCTGACAGTGGCAAAGCGTAACCTTCTCATGCGGGCACGTCGGGTACGTATCGAACAAGACCCCAAGGTCCTCGCCCTCGTCGAGGAACCACTGGTCGACCCGGTCAATGCCCGGTCCATTCCCGATCAGCGATTGCGACTGCTCCTGGTTTGCGCGCACCCTGCGATCGACAAATCAATGCACTCGGCCTTGATGCTGCAACTGGTCTTTGGGATCGATGCAGCACGCATTGCCAATGCGTTCCTGATCAGTCCATCGGCTTTGGGCAAGCGTTTAGGACGCGCGAAAGCGAAAATTCGGGATGCTGCCATTGCCTTTGAAGAGCCCGAAGGCGCCGATCTCAAAGCGAGAATCGACTCAGTCCTGGAAGCTATCTATGGTCTCTACACCGTCAACGGCAATAGCGCGTTCGGCCCTTCGCGCGACGATTTGGCTAGCGAATCAATCTACCTTGCGCAATTGCTCAGTGAGAGCCTGGCAGAGGATGCCGAGGTTCACGGCTTATGCGCTTTGCTCCTGCTGTGCGAAGCGAGGAAGCGGGCGCAAGTGAATGCCGATGGCGTTTTTGTACCTCTGTACGAGCAGGCTCCAGCCCAATGGAACCTCGATCAGATTGAGCTTGCCGAGCGGGCGCTTGACAGAGCGGTGCACCTCAACAGCGTCGGACAATTTCAGTTGGAAGCGGCCATCCAGTCGGCACACATGCAAAGCATCAGGGAGGGCGCGCCCAGATGGCTGGAAATCGTGACACTCTACGAACACCTTTTGCAGATCAGTGCGACGATAGGTGCGCAAATCGGCCACGCTATTGCGGTCGCATACGCCACCGATAATCCGAACGCCGGGCTGGCATTGCTTGACTCAATTGATCAGGTCAGAGTGGCCTCGCACCAACCCTGGTGGGCTTCACGCGCCGCGCTCCTGGCACAGGCAGGCGATGTCGCTCAAGCGAGGATTGCCTACGAGCGGGCGAGCGCACTGAGCCCCGAGGAGGCAACGCAGCGTTGGCTTAGACAGCAGGCACGTTCGCTATGAAATACACCTATCGATTCGCTCATCTACCGCTTGCCCGGCAGGCCATCGAGTCTGCTTTCCCAGGTCCCTGGATTTGTGCGATGCCACCCACACCATCCACGACTGACTCGTGATCGGTTACCCATCGACAGCCATCTGGAGCACTAGGCCGCCCGCGCCAGGGACACCTGTGCGGGTGCCGCAGCACGGATCAGATAATCAAACGCCCCGAGGGCTGCGCTCGCCCCCTGCCCCATCGATATGATGATTTGCTTGAAGGGCACCGTGGTGGCATCGCCGGCTGCAAAAACCCCGGGTAACGAGGTCTGGCCCCGGCTGTCGATGTCGATCTCGCCGCGTTTGGACAGTGCCACAGTACCGTTCAACCAGTCGGTGTTCGGCAATAATCCAATTTGCACGAAGATGCCTTCCAGGTCGATTCGCTGCACCTCGCCGCTGACGCGGTCCCGGTAGGTAAGCCCTGTCACCTTCTCACCATCACCAAGCACTTCAGTGGTTTGCGCCCGAGTGATCGTGCGAACGTTCGGAAGTGTGCGCAATGTGGCCTGCAATACTTCATCGGCACGTAATTGAGTGTCGAATTCAAGCAATGTCACCTCACTGACAATGCCGGCCAGATCAATCGCCGCTTCAACCCCTGAGTTGCCACCGCCAATCACCGCCACCCGCTTACCCTTGAAAAGCGGCCCGTCGCAGTGCGGGCAGAAGCACACACCTTTTGTCTTGTACTGCACCTCACCCGGCACATTCATTTCGCGCCAGCGCGCACCGGTGGCGACGATGACGCTGCGCGCAGCAAGCTGGGCGCCGCTCGCCGTGCGAACCCGCACCAAGCCATCAGTACCGACAGGCTCCAGTGCTTCGGCACGTTGGTTATTCATGATGTCAACGTCATAGGCTTTGACGTGCTGCTCGAGGGCAGTGGCAAGCTTCACCCCTTCGGTATGCGGGACCGAGATCAGGTTTTCAATAGAAACGGTATCGAGCACCTGACCACCAAAGCGCTCGGCAAGGATGCCTGTGCGAATGCCCTTGCGTGCGGCATAAACGGCGGCGGCGGCCCCCGCTGGTCCACCACCCACGATGAGCACGTCAAAGGGATCCCTGGCGTTGAGCCGCTCGACATCACGCGCGGCACTACCTGTATCGAGTCGCGCCACGATCTCCTCAAGGCTCATGCGTCCCTGGCCGAAAGGCTCGCCATTGGCGAACACCGATGGGACGGCCATGATGCCGCGAGTGTTCACCTCGGACTGAAACAAGGCCCCGTCAATGGTCACGCTCTCAATGGCCGGATTGATCACTGCCATCAAGTTGAAAGCCTGCACCATGTCCGGGCAGTTATGGCACGAGAGCGACATATACGTCTCGAACCGCAATGGCCCGCGAATGGCGCCAATCTGCTCGATGAGGGCGGCTTCAACCCTGGGCGGGTAGCCGCCGACCTGCAACAAGGCAAGCACAAGGGAGGTGAATTCATGACCCATCGGAATGCCGGCAAAATGCACTCGCGCGGACTCACCGGGGCGGCCGATGGCAAACGAAGGACTGCGCGTGTCGCTCCCGTCCACCCGCACGGTCACCAGCGCTGAGAGGGTTGCGATCTCGCGCAAAAGCGCCAGCATCTCAAGGGACTTCTCGCCCTCACCCGGAGTCGCGATCAGCTCGATCGGTTGCTGCACGCGTTCAAGACAGGTTTTGAGTTGCGACCTGATGGTCGAATCGAGCATGGCGTTCTCCTTGATCAAAGTGACAGGTTCAGCAGCAGTGCCATTGAGGCGGTGGCAGTGGCAAGCCGAGGCAGAGAACCCGGCTTGCCACTGCCTCCTGGGCGCAGCCAGGAGGGCAATGAGCGAAGTGAAGCCTTTAGATCTTGCCGACCAGGTCAAGCGAGGGAGCAAGGGTGGCCTCGCCTTCCTGCCACTTGGCGGGGCAGACCTCGCCGGGGTGACTCGCCACGTACTGGGCGGCTTTCACCTTGCGCACCAACTCACCGGCATCGCGACCAATGCCACCGGCGTTCACCTCGATGATCTGGATCTTTCCCTCAGGATCAATCACAAAGGTGCCGCGCTCGGCGAGTCCTTCGGATTCAATCATCACGCCAAAATTGCGCGTCATCGTTCCAGTCGGGTCACCCACCATCGGGTAGCCAATCTTGCCGATGGTCTCCGAGGTGTCATGCCAGGCCTTGTGGGTGAAATGGGTGTCGGTCGACACGCTATAGATCTCGACACCCAGCTTTTTGAATTCGTCGTATCGATCCGCCAGATCAGCCAGCTCGGTCGGGCACACAAAGGTGAAATCGGCCGGATAGAAGAACACCACCGACCACTGGCCCTTGAGGGACGCCTCGGTCACATCGATGAACGTTCTGTTGTGATAAGCCTTGGCCCTGAACGGCCGTATCTCGGTGTTGATGAGCGAGGCATTGGTCGGGGAATTGATCAGAGACATATTCATTTGCTGCTCTCCTTGTAGACCGTCCGTTCGGACCGGTTCGTTGCGTCGTTCGAAACACGTAGCGGGTAATGACGGAGCCAATTCTGGTCGTGCACCTATAATCGGTCCAATGAATTATTCTTTTCCATATAATCGTTTTTTTCGATCAATGAGTCGGACGTCAGTACCGACGCACTGGAGTCTCCTTGGTCACGCTGCGCCAATTGCACTATCTGGTCACCCTCGCCGACCGGCTGAATTTCACCCGGGCGGCGGAGGCGTGTTTTGTCACGCAATCGACTCTCAGCGCCGGTCTGAAAGAGCTCGAGGACACGCTCGGTGCGCGCCTGGTTGAGCGCGATCGGCAGAATGTGCTGATGACACCGCTCGGGTCGGACATCGCGCGACGCGCACGCCTCATTCTGGCCGCCGCGGACGATCTGATGGAAGTTGCAGCAGAGGCGCAGGCACCAATGAGTGGCATCTTGCGTCTGGGGGTCATTCCCACCATTGCACCGTTTCTCCTGCCGGTCATGCTATCGAGCCTGAGAAAGACCTATCCGGCGCTGCGCCTGGCTATCCGCGAGGACCTCACCATCAACTTGCTGGCACGCCTGGAAGCCGGTCAGCTTGACATGGCATTGATCGCATTGCCCTTTGATACAGGCACTCTTCTTGTACGACATCTGTTCGAGGACACGCTGTGGATCGTCGGACGAAAGGGCGAGGCCGATCTAAGAGCAAAGCAGGTTGACATCACACCGGCGCTCACCGACCGCATGCTGCTTCTTGAAGAGGGTCATTGTTTGCGCGAGCACGCTCTGTATGCCTGCGGCATGGGGGCGTCGAAGTCCGCCCAGGGCGTTGAGGCAACCAGTCTGCTCACACTCGTGCAAATGGTTGAGTCCGGGTTTGGTGTCGGATTGGTGCCGCAGATGGCAGTCAAAAGCGGACTGACCAAAAGCCCTGCGCTGGTCGCGCGGCCACTGGCAAAGCCGAGTCCGGCCCGCACGATTGCGCTGATCGCGCGGCGCTCAACCAGCCGACTGACCGATTTTGCGACCCTCGCTACGCTGATTCAGGCGGCGCCGCCCGGGTAACCGGCTCACACCGCCCGCGCGTCAGGATCAGCCCCTGCTCACGGCCCGCGCGTCACGATCGGCCCCTGCCCACCGCCTGCGCGTCACGATCAGCCCCTACAATGAGCCCCGCGACAGGGCACGGCGTGGCAACCGTGGCAGAGGCCCCGCTGCCGGTGCCTCGCGCAGGCCTGCAATGCCCTGTGAAATCATTCGGCGTTGCATTCTCATCGGGCCTCGCCCGCCGATTTCGGCTTTAAGGATTTTTGTATGCACAGTGACAATCTGGCACGTCGGCAGCACGACCATCACTTCCATTCGGGCAATGCGATCGCCGAGCGCGGCACCCGGGTAGTGATGATCATCACCGCGCTCATGATGGTGCTGGAGATTGTGGCCGGTTGGTGGTTCAACTCCATGGCGCTACTGGCTGACGGATGGCATATGAGTTCGCATGCCGTGGCGATCGGTGTTTCGACGCTGGCCTACGCGAGCGCCCGTCGCTATGCCAACGACGTGCGATTCACCTTCGGCACCTGGAAGATCGAAGTGCTGGCAGGCTTTGCGAGCGCGATCTTTCTGCTCGGCGTGGCCGCACTGATGATCGTGGGCTCGATCGAGCGCATCCTGTCACCGCAGCCCATTCACTATCAGGAAGCGGTGCTCGTCGCGATCCTCGGCATCGTCGTCAACGTTGTCTGTGCGCTGATTCTTGGTCATGCACATGATCACGGACACGGACAGGCTCACGAGCACGGACACGACCACGGACACGACCGCGGTCAAGAACACGGTCAAGAACACGGACGCGGACACGGCCATGGCCATGGCCATGGTCATGGTCACGATGATGGTTACGCGCATGGACATTCGTCAGTGCATGGAGACTCGCAAGCCCGCGTTGAATCAACCATTGAACATGCCACCCACGATCATCCGAATCGGCGCCCCCATGGCCGGGATTTGAATCTTCGTTCAGCCTATATTCATATCATCGCCGACGCCGCCACCTCGGTGTTTGCGTTGGCGGCACTGATCGGTGGGTGGGTATATGGCTGGTCGTGGCTCGATCCGGTGATGGGCATCATCGGCGCGACGCTCGTCGCCGTTTGGGCAAAAGGCCTCATCATCGAAACCGGTACTGTGCTTCTTGATCGCGAAATGGATCATCCGGTGGTCGATGAAATCCGCGAAGTGGTTGAAGCCAATACCGAGCCTGGCGCCACCAAGCTCAGCGATTTGCACGTCTGGCGAGTCGGACGCGCTGCCTACTCATGCGCGATGTCGGTGGTCACCCATGATGCAAGTCTGACGCCTGATCGGCTGCGCGAGCGCCTGGCAATTCATGAAGAAATTGTCCATTCGACCATTGAGATTCACTTTTGCCCGGACGCACACTGAATCGATTTGGTGCACCGGATCCATTGAACTCATAGACCTCCGGTCTCCCTATTTACCGGATGGACTGACTCGACCGAGTGAGCCCGCCGTTTGACAGATCACCCACCGATGCAACCAGACACTACCCCACAGAGCAACGCGCCACTGGCCGATGACACGCCCTCCGCAATCCCTTTTCGGGAAGCCCTCGCGTTCTGGTTCAAACTCGGCTTTGTAAGCTTTGGCGGACCGGCCGGACAGATTGCGCTCATGCATACCGAGTTGGTGGAACGCCGGCGCTGGATTTCAAACAAGCGATTTCTGCATGCGCTCAACTACTGCATGGTGCTGCCCGGTCCGGAAGCACAGCAACTGGCGACCTACCTCGGTTGGTTGATGCACAAGACCGCAGGCGGGGTGGCAGCCGGAGCGCTGTTCGTGCTGCCATCGTTACTGATCATGATTGGCCTGTCGTGGATCTACATCGCGCTGGGCGACCTGCCGGTGGTGGCCGGTCTGTTCCATGGCATCAAGCCAGCGGTGACGGCAATCGTCGTCCACGCGGCCTGCCGGATCGGTGCACGCGTGCTCAACAATGCCGCGCTGTGGACGGTGTCAGCTGCCTCCTTCATTGCGATCTTTGCGCTCAATATCCCTTTCCCGGTGATCATTATCGGTGCGGCTCTGATCGGAATTGCGGGCGCGCGAATTGCGGCGGATACATTTCGTATGGGCGGTGTTGCCCATAAGGACAGCGCCCGACACGAAGCCGCCCTGATTGACGATGACACGCCTACCCCGGAGCACGCGCGCTTCACCTGGATTCGCCTCACCCGGGTGTTGATAGCTGGTGCCTTGTTGTGGACAATTCCAATCGGATTTCTATGTGCCACCCTGGGCTGGAATCACACGCTCACCCAGATGAGCTGGTTTTTTACCAAAGCCGCCTTGCTCACCTTCGGTGGCGCCTATGCTGTGCTGCCTTATGTGTATCAGGGCGCGGTTGAGCACTATGGCTGGCTGAGCGGACCACAGATGATCGATGGGCTGGCCCTCGGTGAGACCACGCCCGGCCCTCTGATCATGGTGGTGGCCTACGTGGGGTTTGTCGGTGGCTATTTGAAAGCGCTGTTCGGCCCCGGTGCGTTGTTGCTTGCGGGCACCGTGGCGGCCAGTCTGGTGACCTGGTTTACCTTTCTGCCCTCGTTTCTGTTCATCCTGGGCGGCGGCCCGCTGGTCGAGAGCGCGCACAACGATCTTAAATTCAGCGCGCCGTTAAGTGCAATCACCGCCGCCGTGGTCGGCGTGATGGTCAACCTGGCCCTGTTCTTTGGCTACCATGTGTTGTGGCCGCAAGGCTTTAACGGTCACTTCGATGTGCTCTCGGCAGTGCTCACGATTGCGGCGAGCGCCGCACTGTTTGTCTACAAACGTAATGTCATTCATGTGATCCTCGCCTGCGCGTTGGTGGGTCTTGTCGCACATCTGGCACAGAACGCCGGGTGAGCGTGCGACGACGATCGGGAACACGCCTGGCATTGAGCATCAGACCAACAGCGCCCTGGCTCCGGCCATGCAGGCTTGTCGTTCTGTGATCCGAACGCTACGATCCCATACTTGAACCTTCTAGGTGAGCCCCATGATCCAACTGTTTGAATTGGCAGGTTCCGATCCCAAGCGTACGTTCAGCCCCTATTGCTGGCGCATCCGTATGGCGCTTGCTCACAAGGGCCTTGAAGTCGAGAGCATTCCATGGCGATTCAAAGACGCTGCACTGATCGCCCCATCGGGTCAGGCGCGGGTGCCGGTACTGGTACACGAGGGCAAGTGGTTGCATGAGTCCTGGGACATTGCCTGCTACCTTGAGGACACATTCAGCGATCGCCCATCGCTATTTGGTGGCGCCGCAGGGCGTTCGCTAAGCCGTTTCTATACGCATTATGGTGAAGCATTGAGCGCCTCACTGGCTCGATTCTGCATGCGCGATATTCTCGATCACCTTGATTCGGTCGATGCGGCCTACTTTCGCGAGTCACGCGAAAAGCGCTTTGGCGTAACGCTGGAGGCTTTCGTCGCCGATCGCGACCAGCGCCTGGCGACGTTCCGCGAAAGCCTGGCACCACTGCGCAGCACCCTCAAGGCACAGCCCTTTCTGGGTGGTGCGCAAGCCATGTATGCCGATTACAGTGTTTTTGGCCACTTTCAGTGGGCGCGCGCCGTCAGTCCGTACCAACTGCTCGAACCCGATGATCCCGTTGCGCAATGGCGCGACCGCCTGCTGGATGCCTTTGGCGGACTGGCACGCTCCTCACCAGGCTATGACCGCTGACACGAGCGCTAACCGGTGCGCCCCAGGTCGCGCTTGCCAGGGCATGGACCTGCGAGACTGGCGACGACAGATCAAGCGATCTTCGCCCACTCAATGATGAAACTGTACTGGTCACCGCGATCACCCTTTGTGCGCAAGGCAATGGTCTGCGCGCATGAATTGGGCCTTGCCAACCAGATCGAACTGGTGCGACGGGTGGCGGCGATGCGGGTGCCCAATCCGGCCATCATGGATCACAACCCGCTCTCAAAAATCCCCACACTGGTGCGCACCGATGGCACCGCGCTGTTTGACTCGCTGGTGATCTGCCAGTACCTCAACGAACTGGCGGGCGGTGATTTATTTCCAGCCTCGGGCGATGCCAAATGGCAGGTGCTGCGCTGGCATGCGCTTGCCAACGGGCTGCTCGATTTACTGGTTCTATGGCGCAATGAGCGCGACTACGAACCGCTGCGCACGGAGTTGCTGCAGGCCTTTGCCACCAAGACTCGCGCCTGTGTCGCCCGGTTTGAAGGCGATGTTGAATTGTTTGGGAAGGTGCCGCTTTCCATCGGATCGCTCACCATTGGCTGCGCGCTGGGCTATCTGGATTACCGCTTTCCAGAACTTGAATGGCGCACTCAGGCACCGCGTCTTGCGACCTGGTTTGGTCCGGTGAGTGCGCGCGACTCCTTTCGTTTGACAGAACCGGCGGACTGAAGCCTTCACTGCAGTGCCTGTGCGTTCAAACCCGATTGATCAAGCTGCCTCATGGTGAGATCAGCCCCAGGCGCGTCAACCAGCCACCCAGTTCGCCACGCCGAAATAAAGCGGAATGCCTACCACCACATTGAACGGGAAGGTGATCCCGAGCGATAAGGTGAGATAAAGAGACGGATTTGCTTCAGGCACCGCAAGCCGAATGGCCGGGGGCACCGCAATGTAGGAGGCGCTCGCCGCCAGCACCGCAACCAGCATCGTGCCGCCCGGCCCGAATCCGAGCCACAGATGGCCGATCGCAATACCAATTGCCCCTCCGAGCAGGGGCATTGCAATGCCGAATGCTGCCAAACGCCACCCGACATGCCAGAAGTCTTCCAGCCGCTTGGCCGCGTCCATGCCCAGTTCGAGCAAAAACAGGCACAAGGCCCCGGTGAAAATCGTCTGATAAAACGGAGTGAGCGTGGCAAGACTCTTCTCACTCACCACTGCACCGATCAACAGCGTACCGAAGAGGAGCACGACGCTGCCGTGGGTGAGTGCACGGGCGAATGCAGTACGCAGATTCGCGGCATTGCCGGTGGCACTGGCAAGACGTCGCGCTCGTTGCGCAAGGACCAAGCCCACCATGATCGCTGGCGCTTCCATGACCGCCAGCATGATGACCGGATAGCTCTCAAAGTTCGTCTCGCGGGTTTGCAAGAATGCCACTGCGCTCAGAAACGTCCCGGCACTCACCGAACCATAGTGCGCCGCAATGGCCGCGGCATTGAGCCTGTCGATGCGTAACAACACAGTGAGTACGGCATAGCCAACGAGCGGCAATCCGACCCCCATGACAATCGCCGCGAGAACGGCTTGCAAGGCGGTGCCCAAGGCCGCATGGGCCAGTTCCTGCCCACCGTGCAGGCCGATGCCTATCAAGAGATAGATCGACAGCGCGCGCGACAGGTCCGCCGGAAACTTCAGATCCGAGCGCGCGACCTGCGCCAGGGCACCGAGGGCAAAAAACAGCAATGGTGGGGTCAGCAGCGCAGTCAGTGACATCGGCAACCCACAAACAGTGGCAACGGCGCTTATGCTAGCGGCTTCCACTTCAGTGAGTCCTGGACAAAATGAGCCTCCCTGGCATCGGAGCCGCAGTCAGGCGCCGCGAAGATGACCGTTTTCTGCGCGGCCTGGGCCGCTATGTGGACGATCTTGCGCCAGCGGGTGCGCTGCAGGCGCTGATCGTGCGCTCACCGCACGCCCACGCGCGAATCAGTCCAATGGATGCGAGTGCGGCGCGCCGAGCGCCCGGCGTGCTCGCCGTGTTGACGGGCGCGGATGTAAGCCGGGAGCAGCTGGGCGGCCTGCCCTGCATGGCGCTGCCCCCCAGTCCGGCGCAGCTCCTGCGCAACTACCCCACACAGCCGATCCTTGCCCTCGACCGGGTACGTCATGTCGGTGAAGCCGTGGCAATCATCGTTGCCGAGACGCTGCCCCAGGCGCGCGATGCGGCCGAACTGCTGGAGATCGAGTATCAAGCCCTGCCCGCCACGACGTTGATTGACGCGGCCCAACCCAATGCCCCCAGGGTGTGGGATGAATTCGCACACAACCGCGCCTTCCATATTGAACGCGGCAATGCAGCGCAGGTCGATGCCGCCTTTACCAGGGCTGCACACGTGACGCGACTGGATATGCATTTCCCTCGGGCCAGCGCCAATGCATTGGAACCCCGCTCAGCCCTTGCCGCGCCCGATCTACTCGGTGGGCGCTTTGTGTTGTATTCGAGCACTCAGATTCCCTGGCAGGTGCGCGAAGTGTTGTGTCAGGTGCTGCACTTATCGGAGAACGACCTGCGGGTGGTCGCCCCGGATGTGGGCGGTGGTTTTGGCATGAAGGCGCAGATCTACCCTGAGGAGGCGCTGGTTCTATGGGCTGCCCTGCGACTGAACCGCGCCGTGCGCTGGCGCGCCGAGCGTAGCGAGAGCCTCAGCTGCGATCAGCACGGACGCCATCAGATTGCCAAGGCCGAGCTCGCATTCGATGCGCACGGTCGGGCACTTGCGCTACGCGTGGCGGTGCAAATCGATCTGGGCGCCTATCTATCCAATGCAGCCGGCGTGCCGCCACTGAATGCTGCCATCAGTTACACCAGCACCTACGACATCGCACACATCCATGCCTCGGTTACTGCGCTCTACACCCACACTGCACCGGTGGGGCCTTATCGCGGCTCGGGCAAACCCGAGGCCAGCTATCTGACCGAGCGATTGTTCGATCGCGCGGCGAGTGAACTGGGCATCGATGGCATCGATCTGCGGCGGCGCAATCTGATTACCCCCGCGGCGATGCCCTATCACACACCCGGTGGTTATCTCTTTGACTGCGGCAATTTCCCGCGCGTACTTGATGAGGCACTTGCCTTGAACGACTGGGCCGGCTTTGGCACGCGGCGCGCGCAGAGCGCGTCACGGGGACGCCTGCGCGGTCGCGGGCTTGCCATGCACTGCCAGCGTGCCGGAAGTTTGTCTGAGCGCATGGAAATGCGCTTTAGTCGTAGCGGCGCCCTCGCTTTGCACGTGGCCACCGTATCCACCGGGCAAGGGCACGAAACCATGTTCGCCCAGATGGCGACCGAATGGCTGGGGGTCGACCCGCAACAGGTGCGTATCTACCAGGGCGACACCGATCGTCTGCTCTATGGCCGTGGCACCTTCGCCCAGCGCAGCATGATTGCAGGCGGCTCGGCGTTGCGCGCTGCGGCCGACGATCTGATTGCCAAAGGGCGCCGCATCGCTGCCTGGATGCTCGAAGCCGCCGATACTGATCTGATCTTCGAGCAAGGCTGCTATCGGGTCGGCGGCACCGATCGTACGGTGAGCCTTGCGGCCGTGGTGGAGAAGTCCTTCAGCGCCCCCGGGCTACCGGCCGAATTCGGCATCGGTCTGGACGGCGCTGGCTCGCATCCGGGACCCAATACCTTCCCCAATGGCTGCATGATTTGCGAACTGGAAATCGACAGCGACACCGGACAGGTCTTTCTGCAACGCATTGACGCAGTGGATGATGTCGGTGCGGTGATCAATCCGGTCACCCTCGAAGGTCAGCTGCACGGTTCGATCGCTCAGGGCGTGGGACCAGCACTTTTCGAGACCATGATCTATGACCGAACGAGCGCACAGCCGCTGTCTGGCAGCTTTCAGGACTACGCGATGCCGCGCGCCGATGATCTGCCGCCGATTCGCTCAGGCCTCGCGCTGGTGCCGACACAGACCAATCCGCTCGGGGTCAAAGGCGGCAGCGAAGCGGGCAATGTCGCCGCCACCGCTGCCATCATGAACGCCTTGCTCGACGCCCTTGCCTCGTTCGGTGTCACCGAATTACCACTACCTGCGACCAGTGAATCGATCTGGCGCGCGCTCAGTGATGCGCGCGGGAAGACCTGACTTCGTTCGCAGCACCGTTCATGGCACAAGCTATCGACAGGTGTGCTACGGCCGCCGTGCCGCCAGCACTCGATCAACCATGACCCCGGCCTGGCCAAGGTTATTCATCGGATTGCAAAACCCTTCCAATTGTTCACGGGTGACATGGCGGTTGATCTCCGGGTGCTCCCACAACAATTCAATCAGTGGGCGTTTCTGCGCAAGCGCCTGCCGGCAAATGTCGTACACTAGGTCATGGGCGTATTCACGCCCGATATAGGGCCCCAGCCCCATCATCACTGCCTCTGACATCACCAGTCCGTGGGTGAGATCGATATTGCGAAGCATCTGCTTGCCATCGACTTCAAGCCCAGAGAGCACAAACCGGGTCTGTTTGAGCGCCCCGGACATCAGACAAAAAATCTCGGGCAACGTAATCCACTCGATCTCCCACGGGCCGGTTGAGCGTTCGTGGTCGGCCACCATTGCGTCCATGAGCGAAGCAGCGAGCTGGCGCACGACCGACACTGTGGCATGGATATACAGGCAGGAAATCGGATTGCGCTTCTGCGGCATGGTCGAGGACGATCCACGCCCCGGTGCAAAGGGCTCATAGACCTCGGCCACCTCGGTTTGCATCATCAATTTCACGTCCATCGCGATCTTGCCCAGCGAGCCGCCAACCAGACCCAGGAAGGCCCCGACCTCGGCAACGGTGTCGCGCACGGTGTGCCAGGAGATGAGCGGCTGGCCGAGTCCGAGTTCGGCCATGAGCGCAGCCTGTGCTTCCATGGCGCCGCGCTCAAGTGATGACAGCGTGCCCGATGCACCGCCAAATTCGCCCACCAGAACCCGGGGTTTCAGTTGATCAAGCCGCTCGCGGTGACGCTCGATTCCCGCCAGAATGCTTGCCATCTTGTAGCCAAAAGTGATCGGGGTGGCCTGCTGCAAATTGCTGCGCCCGATGATGGGCGTGTCACGATGGGTTTTGGCGAGCACTGCGAGCGCATCGGAAATGGCCTTCAGATCGCCCTCGACCAATGCCAGCGCTTCGCGAATCTGCAAGATGGCCGCAGTGTCGGTGATGTCCTGAGTGGTGGCCCCCCAGTGGCAATACTCGCCCAGGCGGTCGCGACATTGCGAATTGATGTGATTGACTACCGCGATGATGGGGTAGCCGATCTGCTCGGTCTTGGCCTTGAGCTTTACCCAGTCGATGGTGCTGACATCGCAATGGCGCACGATCTCTTCGGCCGCCTCTTTGGGAATGATGCCCAGTTCGCCCTGCACTTTGGCAAGCGCTCGCTCGATGTCGAGGTACTTGGCAGTGCGATTCTCATCGGACCAGACGGCGCGCATCGCTGCATCACTGAACATGTCACCGAAAATACGCGAATCGACGATGGTTGCCGGCATGACGAATCCTTGAAGAAAATAGAGCGGATGATAAAGTGCTTGCAGTGCCCGTGCTGTGTTTTCGAACCGGCAGACTCGATCGGGCACCCTCGAACTGGGGCCGCAAAGTACAGGGGTATGGCATGGGCAAGGGGCGACTTGAAGCATTCAGCGATGGTGTCATCGCCATCATCATCACCATCATGGTGCTTGAGATGAAGGTGCCGCATGGTGAGCACCTTGAGGCCCTCGCCCCACTCATCCCGGTGTTTTTGAGCTATGTGCTGAGCTTCATCTACGTGGGTATCTACTGGAACAATCACCACCACATGCTGCATGCCACCCGCCGGGTCGATGGCCGTATCCTGTGGGCCAATCTGCATCTGCTGTTCTGGCTATCGCTCTTTCCTGTGGTGACCAGCTGGGTCGGCGAGAACCATTATTCGGCACTGCCAACCGCCCTCTACGGTGTCGTGCTTTTCATGGCCGGCACGGCCTACTGGATTCTGTCGCAGGCAATCATCGCGCTCGAAGGCAAAGAGTCGTTGTTGGGCAAGGCCGTAGGCCGCGACCGCAAGGGATTGCTGTCGCTCGCAATCTATTTGATGGGCACCGGCCTTGCCTTCGTCGATCCGCGCATTTCGCAAATTCTGTATGTGACTGTTGCGTTCATCTGGCTGGTGCCCGATCGACGCATTGAAATCGTGCTCAGTCGCGAGCAGTGAGTCGAACATGATTGTCGAGCCAAGCCGGCAGACTCCGATTCTGGGCGCATTCGATGTCGTCGTGCTAGGCGGCGGCCCGGCGGGCATCGCTGCGGCAGCATCGGCCGCAGGCCTTGGTCAGCGCACCTTGCTGATCGAGCGCTATGGCTTTCTGGGTGGCATGGGCACCGCGGCCGGCGTCACCAATTTCTGTGGTCTGCACGCCAATGTGCACGGCGAGATTCGCCAGGTGGTGCACGGTGTGGCCGACGAATTGCTTGATCGCATGCGCGCGCTCGGCGGCTTGAACGAACCGCACCGCCTGTTTGGCGGCAAGATCGCGGCACAGGCGTATGACAATCCGGCGCTCAAAGTGGCCGCCGACGAGCTGCTGCTGGCTCGCGGAACAACGCTCTTATTTCATGCGCTCGCCGTGGGCGTGGTGATCGACTCACCCGGGGTAATCGGCGCGTTGTTGATTGAAACCCGCTCGGGGCGGCGTGCGGTGCAGGCGCGTTGTTTCATCGATTGTTCAGGCGATGCTGATCTGGCTGCCCATGCCGGCATGCCCTTTGAAAAAGGCAGCGGCGGTGCTGACATGATGTATCCCTCGACCATGTTCCGCATCAACAACGTCGATGCGGTGCGCGCCGCGGATGCCTTCAACAAAATGGAACAGTGGATGGCTGCAGCCGAAGCGCGCGGGCACCACTTTGCGCGCAAGGCACCGATCATTCGTCCGCAAAAGAACCCGACTGAGTGGCGAGCCAATGTGACCCAACTGGCCAATCCCGATGGCAGTCCGGTCGATGGCACCGATGCCTTGCAACTGAGCGCTGCAGAGGTGGAGGGACGGCGCCAGATCATCGAGTTTCTGCGCTTTCTGCGCGCCGATGCCCCCGGATTTGAAAACGCCTACCTGCTTGAAATTGCGCCCCAGGTGGGCGTGCGCGAGACCCGACGCGTGGTCGGTGACTACCAATTGAGCGAACGCGATGTCCTGGAATGTGTCAGCTTTCCCGATACGATTGGCGTCAACGGCTGGATGATTGAAGAGCATGTCGCCGGCACCGTTTCCTTCACCTGGCAGGACATTCCCCACAGTCGCGGCTTCAATCACCTGCCCTATCGCATGCTGCTGCCACAAGGGGCGCACAACGTGTTGGTGGCCGGACGCTGTGCTTCCATGACCCATCGCGGTCAATCCGCTGCGCGGGTGTCCGGAGGCTGCTTTGTGATGGGTCAGGCGGCCGGCACGGCCGCCGCGCTCGCACTGCAGCAAGGGCTACCCCCACGCGATCTGCCGGTCGCCGCGTTGCAGCAGCAATTGCAATCCGACGGGGCGTATCTGGGGATCGACACGCAATGAATGACGAGGCGTCTGGCGCCTCAAGTCCGTATGACAAGGTGACGATGAAACGACGAGACAGTCTCAAATCCCTGGGCGCACTGGCACTTGGCGCGCGCGTGCTCGGCGCACCTGCTGCCCGCGTGGGCATCCGCATCACGGTGCCTGGTACGAGGCCGATCGCCGCCGCATTGGGCATGCCACTACTCGCCCCGCTGGTTACCCCAGCCGTCGCAGCCACCAGCTGGCCGAACCGACCCTTACGCATTTTGCTCGGGTTTCCCGGCGGATCGACACCGGACATGGTCGCGCGTGCGCTGGCCGATCCGCTCGCGCGTCGCCTGGGGCAGGCCGTGGTGGTCGAGGCCCATCCGGGTGCCGGTGGCAATATCGCGACCGATCAGGTCGCCAAAGCAGTCGATGACCATACGCTGGGGGTCGTGATCAACGGCAACCTGACCACCGCACGGCAGCTCTATCCGCGTCTGCCGTACGATCCGCAAACTGACTTTACACTTCTCTCGCTGCTCGCCACCGCGCCACTGGTTCTGGCTGCGCGCAATGACATCCCCGATGGAAGAGCGTTTCTGGCGGCCGCCGCGCAAAGTGGTGAGCGCTGGAGTTACGGCTCGGTCGGCACCGGCTCGATGGCCCATCTGGGCATGGAATTGCTCAAATCCCGTACGCCCGGCATGAATTCGCTGCACGTGCCCTATCAAGGCAACCCCGCGGTCATCAACGCGATACTGGGCGGGCAGATCCAGTTGGCTCTGGTACCCCCCGGTCTGGTCATTCCCCAGGTGAAAGCCGGCCGGCTCAAAGCCATCGGCCTCACCGGTCCGGCCAGCGCACTTGCCCCTGGCGTGCCGCCCCTCGCCGAGATTGGCGTCAAAGACTTTCAGTTGAGCGTGTGGGCCGCGCTGGTCGGTCCGGCACGCTTGTCCGCAGAGGCACAATCCCAGTTGGGTGCCCTGATTGGCCCGATCATGAACGAACCTGAAACCCGTGAGCGACTGTTCAATCAGGGCTGGGAAGCACAAGGCAGTTCGGCGGCAACGCTACGAGCACGGGTTCAGGAGGAAACGGTCCAAATGAGCATTCTCATGAACGAGAAAGGCATTCATCTAGAATGACGGGTTGTTTTCATTGATTTCCTACAAGTGAGCGCCATGTACCCCAATACCCAACTGTTCATCGACGGCCAGTGGTGTCCGGCCGCCTCGGGCCGCACGATGCCGGTGGTGAATCCGGCCGACCATAGCCAGATCGGCACCCTCGCCTATGCCGAGAACGCCGACCTCGATCGTGCGCTGGAAGCTGCCGAGAAGGGCTATAAGGTGTGGCGCAAGGTGTCCGCGTATGACCGCAGCAAGATTCTGCGCAAGGCGGCCGATCTGTTCCGTGAACGGGCCGACACCGTGGCCACGTATATGACCTATGAGCAGGGCAAGCCGCTGGCCGAAGCGCGCATGGAGACCCTGGCGGGCGCTGACATCATTGACTGGTTTGCCGAGGAAGGGCGGCGCGCCTATGGCCGTGTCATTCCGGCCCGCGCCGAAGGGGTGTATCAGTTGGTGCTGCGCGAACCGGTGGGTCCGGTGGCTGCGTTCACGCCGTGGAATTTTCCGATCAATCAGGCGGTGCGCAAGCTCTCCGCGGCGCTCGCCACCGGATGCTCAGTCATCCTCAAAGCGCCTGAAGAAACACCCGCATCACCTGCGGAATTGGTGCGTGCATTTGCCGATGCCGGGGTACCGGCCGGCGCCATCAATCTGGTCTATGGCAATCCGGGCGACATTTCAAGCTACCTGATTCCGCACCCGGTCATCCGCAAGATCACTTTCACCGGCTCAACGCCGGTAGGCAAGCAACTGGCCGCCCTGGCCGGCCTGCACATGAAGCGGGTCACCATGGAACTGGGCGGGCACGCGCCGGTGGTGGTGTTTGATGATGCCGACATCGATATTGCGGCCAAGGCCATGGCCAGCGCCAAATATCGCAATGCTGGACAGGTATGCGTCTCGCCCACCCGCTTTCTGGTGCAAGAAGGGGTCTATCAACAGTTCGTCGCCAAATTCGTTGAGTACACCAAAGGGATCAAAGTCGGCTCAGGATTCGATAAGGACACCCGCATGGCAACCCTTGCCAACCCGCGTCGCCAGAGTGCCATGATCGAGCATGTCGATGATGCCCGGCATCACGGTGCCACGGTGCAAACCGGTGGCTCACCGATTGGTGAGCACGGCAATTTCTTCCAGCCGACGGTGCTCACCGAGGTGGATACCGATGCGATGTCCATGAATACCGAACCGTTCGGACCACTGGCCATCATCAATCCGTTCAAAAACTTTGATGACGCGGTCAAAGAGGCCAACCGGCTGCCCTACGGGCTGGCAGCCTACGCCTGGACCCGTTCGGCTAAAACGGCCAACGCCATCGCGAGCCAGATCGAGACCGGCATGCTCACGATCAATAATCTGGGTCTGGCACTGCCCGAGGTACCCTTTGGCGGCGTGAAAGACTCAGGCTATGGGTCAGAGGGCGGGAGCGAGGCCATCGAACCCTACCTGATCTCGAAATTCGTGAGCCAGGCCGGGCTGTAGTGCACTGGCAAATGACACTCGGGCAGCGAGCGCACGCTGCCCGTCACGAATGTGTCATGTTGCGGACCTAGCATGGCCGCTCCGAAGGGCCCGACCGGAGCATGCCATGACCCCATCCGTTGATCTCTCGCGCCGGCGCGCGCTGCAATTGCTCTCTGGCGCTGCCGTGCTGCCACTGGCTGCCTGTGACTCTCTGGCCGGATGGATGGCAGCCCCGGGCGCGGCAAAACCCACCTCCGTGCGCTTTGTCGGCATGGCCGCCCCCAGCCTGGCCGAACCGGCCCAGATGGCCACTACCGCAGTGGGTTCGAGCCTGGTTGCCGACTATGCCGATGGCACTCAGAGAACATTCAAGCTCGCCTATGAACCGTTCTTCATCACCGGCACGCAGGTACCCGACGGTGCTGGCGGCACGCTGCTTGCCGGCGGTTATTACGATATTCAGGGCAAGCCCATCCTCGACCCGAGCGATGCGGGCAAGCGGCACATTTTTTCTGACTGCCCCGACGGGATGTCATTACTCAAGCTTGAGCGTCCCCGCGTTCCGGGCGTGAAAGGCCATACCGTGTTTGCCGTGGTGCAGTTTGAATACACCACTCGCGACGCGGCGGGAGCACCCCTGTATGGCACGCTGCCCTCGCCGATTGCTGTGCTCACCCTGGATCAGAACACGGCCACCGGGCGCTTGAGTCTGGTGCAGTATTCGTCGGTGGACACAAGCACGGCCAACGGCTTGTGGATCACTTGCGGCGCCAGCCGTTCGCCCTGGAATACCCACCTGTCCAGTGAAGAATACGAACCCGATGCCACCGTGGCTCGCGGTGACGTGCGCTTCAAGGCATTCAGTCAGAATCTATTCGGTGATCCGACCAAGGCCAACCCTTACCACTATGGCCATCTGCCCGAAGTGACGGTGCATCCTGATGGCACCGGCACGGTGGTCAAACACTACTGCCTGGGCCGCATTTCGCATGAACTGGTGCAGGTGATGCCCGATGAGCGCACCGTCCTCATGGGTGACGATGCGACCAACGGTGGCCTGTTCATGTTCATCGCCGACCGTCCGCGCGATCTGAGTAGCGGCACGCTCTACGTGGCACGCTGGCTGCAGAGAAGCGCGGCGAATGGGGGCTCGGCCGATTTGCGCTGGGTGCGTCTGGGTCACGCCTCAAGCGATGCCATCAAGGCCCTGGCCGATCGCCTCAAGGTTGAGGACATCGTCAGCGTAAAGACCACTGACCCGAAGGATTCAAGCTATACCGCGATCCCGTTCAATGGCAAGACACAGTGGGTCAAATTCGCGCCCGGCCAGGAACTGGCCGCCGCGTTCCTGGAAACCCATCGCTACGCGGCATACAAGGGTGGCAGCCTCGGGTTCACCAAAATGGAAGGCACCACGGTCAACACGGCCGACAAGATTGCCTATTCGGTCATCAGCTATATCCAGCCGGCCATGAAAAACGGCTCGGGCGGGATTTCTGTCGAAGGTCCGAATGCTGGTGCCATCTACGCACTCAATCTGGGCGGCGCACAAGCCGACGAAGGCGGTCAGCCGATTGCCAGTGACTGGGTGCCGCGCGACATGAGTGCCATTCCGGCCTTGGTCGGCGTTGACCTGACCAAGCCCGATGCGCTTGGCAACCTGGCTGACCAGGACCATATCGCCAACCCGGACAACATCAAGTTCTCTGAACGCCTGCGCACGCTGTTCATCGGCGAGGACAGCGGCCTGCATGTGAACAATTTTCTGTGGGCCTACGACGTGGATCGCAAGACTCTCACCCGTCTGCTCTCCTGTCCGTCGGGCGCCGAATCCACGGGCTTGCAAGCCGTCGATGATATGAACGGATTTGCCTACATCATGAGCAATTTCCAGCATGCCGGGGATTGGGAGCTCACCAAGGACGCCTCAGGCAAGATCACCGGCGGGCTGCATTCGAAGGTGATCGACATACTCGATCCTCTGGTGCGCGCCAATTACCGCAATCGCTACGGTGCCGCAGTGGGCTATTTGAGCGGTCTGCCGACGAAATTGCCGGGCTAGACCTATTGCAGTTCGCGCACCGGGGTGCAAATCTGACTGCCTGGCTCAGCGTGCGGCAGGCCGCACCTGCGCCGCCTGCCTCTTGCTGCAAATCTGTACCATAGCGGGACAACAATCCTGCTAACCGGCGCCGACTGATCGGCAGAGCCGGGAGCGGTGCACGGAGGCAGACGATGTTCATCTGGAACGACTGGTATGTCGCCGCCTGGGCGGACGAACTGAAAGAGCAACCCATTGGCCGCACCCTGCTCGGTGAAGAAGTGGTGCTGTTTCGCGGCCAGGACGGCAAGGCGGTGGCGCTGGAGAACCGCTGCGCCCATCGTGGCCTGCCCTTGTCCTGTGGCTCGATCACCGGGCGCGGCATTCAATGCGGCTATCACGGCCTCACCTTTGATGGCGAAGGCAAGTGCGTCGATGTGCCGGGGCAGGACCGCATACCTCCCCGCGCGAACCTGCGTCGCTATCCGCTGGTCGAGAAGGATCAAATGCTGTGGATCTGGATGGGGCCACCGGCGCGCGCCGATGCGAGCAAGATCGTTGACTACCCCTACCACAACGACACGACCCACTGGCCGCACCGGCATGACATGTACCCGATCCGGTGCAATGGCAACTTATTGATCGACAACCTCATGGATCTCACCCACCTGGGCTATGTGCATGGACAGACCATCGGCGGCGACGCGGATTCGCATGTCACTGCCACCATGCAGATCACGCCCAAGGACAACGGCCTTCATTTCATGCGCTGGATGATGAACTGCCTGCCTCCGCCCACCTTCGCCAAGGCGGTGCGCTTCGGTAAACAGCGGGTCGATCGCTGGCAGGAATTTGACTTGCACATCCCTGGGGCGATTGTGCAATGGAGTGGGGCGATTGATGCCGACACCGGTGCCAAAGAGGGCAAGCGCGAAGGCGGATTTTCGCTGCGCCTGTTTCATGGCATCACGCCAGTAACCGAATCATCCTGCCTGTACTTCTGGTCGGCCTCCAACGGGTATCGTCAGGATGAGCCGCAGGCCACCGAGCAGCTGTTCGCAGAAGTGGGGCGCACCTTCAAGGAAGACTGGTCCATTCTGGAGGCACAGCAGCGCAGCTTGAGCCGCTACCCTGAGCGCAACTATGTCGACATCGCGGCCGATGGTGCGCGACTGCATGCGCGCCGGGTGTTCGAGCGACGCCTGGCGGCCGAACAGATTCATGTGCCGGTGTCGGCCTGAGAGGGATCGCGGCGATCACATTCGCAGCAGCCCTGGTCGATGCACTCACCACGAACGCCGTTGCCAGCGCAGCCATTCAATTCCAATCACTGAAATCCAAGGCATCCGAAGTAGCCGTGAATATCAGCACAGTCATGAAGGAATTTTCATGAAATTTGGTCATTTCAGCCACGTCTGGGGCAAGCCGGGCATGACCGGCGCCGAGCGCTATGCGCAGCTCTGGCGTGAACTCAAGCTGTGTGACGATTTGGGCTATGACTTTGGCTTCAGCGTCGAGCATCACTTCCGTCCTGATGAGAGCTGGATGCCCTCACCGAGTGCCTATGTCATCGGCGCCGGCGTTCAAACGAGCCGCATTCGCCTTGGTGCGATGGGCTATGTGGTGTCGCTGCATCACCCGGTTCGTCTGGCCGAGGACATCATCCTGGCCGACCATATTCTGAACGGCCGGCTTGAAGTGGGTCTGGTACCGGGCATCGTCAAATCCTATTTTGGCCCCTATGGCGTTGATTACGAGCCACGCCGTGCGGTGACTCTGGAATTCGTGGATTTTCTGCGCCGCGCGTGCGCCGCGACCGAACCGTTCGATTATGAAGGGCAGTACCACAAGGCCTCTGACGTGCTGATGTGCATGCCCTCTTTGCAGCGTCCGCATCCGCCGCTATGGATTGAATCGCGCGACCCGGCCACGCTCGCCTTTTGTGCCCGCGAGGGCATCAACACCGGCTATTTTTTCCTGTTCAGCCGTGCCACCGCGCGTGATCGCTATTCACGCTATCTGGAGCTCTGGAAGGCCGCTGGCTGGACGCACAAACCGAACATTGCCTATTCCACCGCGATCTATGTCGATGAAACCGACCAGCGTGCGCTGGATCGCGGCCTGGAGCAGGCCGGTCGTGCCTATCGCGGTTTTGTCGGACAGGCGGGCAGCGACGCCGAGTTGAAGGGCCTGCTTGCCCAACATGCCGAAAAATTCTACGAGCGCGGCGAACCCGAGGCGGCCGATGTGGTGATGCACCTGGCTGATCCGCAATGGCTGCTCGATCACGACCTGATTCTGGTTGGGTCACCCGACACCGTCGCGCGCAAGCTACGGCAGTGGTCAGAAGAGGGCATCTTCAACACCTACTTCGGCGAGTTCAACTTTGGTTCGCTCGCCGAGGAAGACCTGATGCGCTCCTTACGCCTGTTCGGCACCGAGGTGATTCCGCAGATGAAAGCGTTCGAACCCTTCTGATGGGGTCTTTGTCGCGCTACCGGCCGCGGGCCGCGGTTCCCTCGTTGTGTTCCTGGCTGATGCTCTCGATTTTTGCGAGCATCGGTTTGGGCGCGCCAGCCACGGCGCAGACCTACCCGAACCGCCCTATCCACCTGATCGTTCCGTTTGCGCCCGGGGCGATCGTTGATCTGGCCGCGCGGGTAGCGGCCGAACGCATCGGCAGCGCGTTGGGCCAATCGGTGGTGATCGAGAACCGCCCGGGCGCGAGCGGCAATACCGGCATTGCACAGGTGCTGCAATCGCGAGCCGATGGTTACACGCTGGGCTTCACCTCCGATTCAATCGTGGCCATTAACCCGCACATCTACGCGCGCATGCCCTTCGATCCGCTCACCGATCCGGCCTGTGTCGGGATGGTCGGCTCTGCCACACAGATTTTAATTGTTCGACCGGATCTCGAAGCGGCGAATCTGGGCGAGTTCATCGCCCTGGCGCGCAGCCATCCAGGGCAGTTCAGCTACGGTTCGGCCGGTGCCGGTTCGACGCTGCACTTGGGCGCCCATCTATTTGCCAGCATGGCCGGGATCACGCTCACCCATGTGCCCTACAAGGGTGCCGCTCCGGCCCTCGTTGATCTGGTCGCCGGTCGCATTGATCTGATGAGTGTCACTGCCGTCTCGGTCATGCCGCAGATTCGCGCCGGCGCAGTACGAGTGCTGGCCGTTGGCGGCAACACCCGCATGAGCGCCCTGCCCACGGCCCCCTCCACCGAAGAGGCAGGCCTGCCTGGGTATAAGTCAACGCTGTGGTTCGGCGTCATCGCCCCGCATGACACCGCACCGGGCATTGTCGAGACATTGAACGCCGCCTTGCGTGCGATCCCCGAGGACCCTGCCGCGAGGCGACGCCTTGATCAAGCGTTCATTGAGCCGATGCCCTTGACGCCGCTGCAGATGAGCACACTGATACGAGCGGACTGGCAGCGCTGGCAACCGATCATTCGCGCCGCGGGTGTCCACCTGGAATAGACGAACTGACAGCCATCGAGTCGCCGCGGGCGCGCCGTCCCAATGCACACCATGGCATCCTCCTATCGAAGACAGTCACCCACCCGGAAGGCATGCCATGACAACCCAGCACCCAGCGCTACCCGAATTGCAATTTGCGGCGGTCCCGGCAGCGCGACGTGATCACTACTCAGGCGATCGCCTGAGCTATATGGAGGCGGGGCCGACCGACACCCCGGTGATATTCATGCTGCATGGCCTCGGCGCCAACTGCCTGCACTGGCGATTTCAATACGCGTCGTTGTCCGATCGATTCCGCGTGATCGGCTGGAATGCGCCGGGCTATCTGCTGAGCGATGCACTGAGGGCTCACACGCCCACTGGCCGCGACTACGCCAACGCACTCATCGATCTGGCTGATGCGCTGGGCATTGGGCGCTTTGCCCTGCTCGGCAACTCGTTCGGGTCGGCCGTTGCCCAGTGTGTTGCTGCCTATCACCCGAGCCGAGTGAGCCGCATGGCCCTGACCGGCACAGGGATCGGTCAGTACGAGCTCTCGGCCGAGCGTCGAGCCTATCTGCTCGGACGTGCTCGTGCCATCGAGGATGGCAGCTACGCCTTTGGCAGTCATTCGCTGAGCCATCTGGTAGGGCCCCGGACCCCACCTGAGATCATCGAACTCATCCGGCACACGCTGCGCGCCACGCAAGCGCAGGGCCTGCTACCGGCGGTGCGTTTTCGGGCGACCGACTTCTGCACGCTCGATCTCACTGCGCAGATGACCATGCCCGTGTTGTTGCTGCAGGGCGAGGCCGATCAGGTCAATCCGGGCGAGCAGAATGCCTATCGATTGATCGACAAGCTCCCACACGGTCGCCTGATCCGTCTACCCGGTCTTGGTCACCTGCCTGAGATCGAAGATAGCGCCACAGTCAATGCGCTGCTGCGCGAGTTCTTCACCGTCGAGCGCGATTAAAAGTAGACCTCATTCCGATCGCGCGCCCGAGAGCCGCACCGCCCGTCCGCGCTGCTCATAGTCAGTTTTCAGATACGCGGCAAACGCTTCCGGCGTGTTACCGACCGGGTCATAGCCCTTGTTGATCAGCTCCCGTTCGCGGTACTCGGGGTCATCGATGATCGCCACGACATCGTCGTGAATCTTGTCGATGATGGCCCTTGGTGTCCCGGCAGGTACAAACAAGCCGAACCAGGCGTGGGTCTGCACCTCGGGATAACCCGACTCAGCGAAGGTCGGCACAGCGGGCAGGAGCGCCGAGCGTCGCGTGCCACCGATCGCCAGCGGGATCACCCGTCCGGCCTTGATAAATGGCGTCGAACTGATGATGCCGCCAAAGGTGAGTTCCACTTCGCCGGCGGCCACCGCCGGGATGGCGAGCGAGATGCCTTTATAGGGCACATGCACCAGATCGATGCCCGCGGCGTTCTTTAGCAGCTCACCGGCCAGATGCGGTTGACTGCCAATGCCGTAGGACGCGTAGTTGATCGTGCCAGGGCGCGCACGGGCCAGGCGCACCAGATCGGCCAGCGAATTGACGCCCAAGGCGGGCTGCGCAAGCAGAATCTGTTGTAGCAGGACCAGCAGCGATACCGGCGCAAAATCGCGCACCGGGTCGTAGGGCAGGCGAGCGAACAGATGCGGATTGATCGACATCGTCGCATCGGTAGTCAAGAGCCAGGTGTGCCCGTCGGCGCTGGCGTGCGCCACTGCTTCGGCCGCGGCAATCGTGCTCGAACCAGGCCGATTGTCGACCACCACCGCCTGCGCCCACTGCGCCGACAAGCGGTTGGCCAATTGCCGCGCCAGTATGTCAATACCACCGCCGGTCGGGTAAGGCACGACCACCCGCACCGGCTTTAACGGGAACGCCAGCGCCTGAGACGTAAGCAGCAAGCTACAGAGCAGTATGGCCAGGCAACGAGCAATCATAGTGCCTTTGAAAAAGTTGCCGCGATATCTTCCTTATGCGTTTGCGCGGTCGAGCGCGCCACAATCTGCCCGCCTTTGTAGACAACGAACGTACTTTGCACCGTCACACCCAGTGCTTTTTTCAGATCCACTTCTTTGTCGTAGTCGGCCAGAAACAGGGTGACATTCTTGAACCGGGGTTCGCTCAGCAGTTGCTCCACCAGCGGCACTTGCAACTTGCAGTTCGGACACCAGGTGGCATGGAAATACACAATCGCGGGCTTGCCCTCGCTCACTGCCTTATCCAAGGCTGCTTTGTCATAGGGCACTTCACCAGCCGATACGGCGGCCACCGCGAAGAGGGAAAACACCAGCATCAGCACACTTGCCCATCGTTTCATGATTCACTCCGATCCAGTGAAGAGGGAACTTTGCGACCGGTGATCAGGTCGAAGCGAGCATTGTGCCCCTAATGCGTACGTTGTCTATCCCATCCCGTTCCATCCCAAAGGAGCCCTCGTCATGGATCACGCCAATCGCCCTGCGCTGCGCATACGCACCTGGCGGAGCTTGCGACCTGCGATTCCTGCGCTTGGTCACCAGCCGAGACCCGAGGTCATTTGGACTCGGGTCCAATGTGCGCCGACTGAATGACTGCCTCGAACAGGCGAGTCTCCT
Organism: uncultured Pseudomonadota bacterium; assembly: GCA_903921325.1. GTDB lineage: Bacteria > Pseudomonadota > Gammaproteobacteria > Burkholderiales > SG8-39 > CAIXPL01. The sequence continues at coordinate 77,637 of CAIXPL010000022.1, read as the reverse complement.
CGCCCAGTAAACGCACGTAGTTTTGCGTACCGTCTTCCTTGATGATCATCCCGATCGCCTCCAGGCGCTGTACGAGTTCGGGATCATGCATCGCACGGGCCGCCAGCTGTTGCAAACGGGCCACGATGGTCGGCGACACGCCGGCGCGCGCCACCATGCCAATGGTCGCCGTTAGATCAAAGCCTGGAAAGCCACTCTCCGCCACGGTAGGCAACTCAGGAAATGCCGCCAGGCGCTCGCGGGTGCTCACCGCCAGAGCGCGCATGCGGCCGCTGGCAATGTGCTCGCGTACATTGGGCACACCGTTGAACGCGGCATCCAGCTCACCACCGAGCAGGCCGGTCGAGATCAAGGCACCACCACGGTAGGGCACATGCGTCACCGACACCTCTGCGCGCGATATGAATGCCACCAAGGTCAGATGATGAATGCCGCCAATGCCCGCTGAACCAAAATTGATTACCCCAGGGTGGGCTCGCGCATAGCTGATGAATTCAGAGACTGAGTTGACCGGCAATGAAGGCCGCACCACCAGTATCGTGGGGACCGCAGCCAACGCGGTAATTGGCGTGAAATCACTCAACGCGTCATAGCTCAGCTTCACCCCTTGCGCCTTGGACAATGAAGGAGCAATCGTGAGCGAACCGGAATCCAGGATGCCAAGGGTGTTGGCATCGCTTGCCCGCGCCACCATCCCTGCGGCCAGCATGCCACCGCCACCGCCTTGATTCTCAACCACGACCGCGCGGCCCAATTGGGCCGAGAGTCGTTGTGCCAGCATGCGCCCGAGGATGTCAGGATTGCCCCCGGGGGCGGCCGGCACAATCAATCGAATTGGACCATTCGGCCAAACCTCGTCACGCTGGGCCATGGCCGAAACGCTCACCATAGCGAGCACGGCCGCCACACAGCGACTCAACCATTTCTGAGGCATAGCCTGTCCCCTATCACTGCGGCCAACCCGTACTGCGCCCGTCCGTTAGGCCGCTGCAAACCTGACCGTACCGCATTTTGCATTGTCACCGCGAGGGCTGCCGCACACGCCCTGCGCGGTGCCAACGCATCGCTCCCCGGCGGTACTATACCGGGCGTAACACATCCCCAATGGCAAGGACACCCGCATGAATTCATCACTCGATACGGTTCGCATTGATCAGGTCGGCAGTCTCGCCGGCCCCGAAGCGTTGCGCGCCGCGCTCACCGAGTTTGACAACCGGCGACTGGATGCAGCGAGTCTTGAGCAGTTGATTGATGATGCGGTGCGTGCGGTGCTGGCGCGGCAGGAGGCCATCGGCCTGCCCGTACTGAGCGACGGTGAATTCAGACGACGCAATTTTCAGGAGAGCTTTGCCGCGGCAGTGCGCGGCTTTGACGGCGCACCCCAGGTCACCACGCATGATGATCTGTCGATCAGTCGCACGCCACTATCGCGTGCCGAACAGAACTTTGAGGCAAGCGGCCCGGCCATCCTGACCCGACGCCCGGTCATCGAACGTTTGCACCTGGTACGCAATGTTCCCCTGGATGAATTCAAAGCAGCGCAGCGCTACGCCACTCACCCGGTCAAAGCGACCCTGCTCAGCCCCGATCGGATCTCACAGCGCTTTGCCTGGGAAGCCTCACGCGCGGTCTATCCTGACATGGATGCGTTCATGGCCGATGTGGTGGCCATCGAGCGGCAGATGATCAGTGAACTGGTAGCCGCCGGGTGCCGTTATATCCAGATCGATGCGCCCGGCTATACCGCCTATGCCGATCAGGTTTCAATCGAGCGCATGAAGTCACGCGGCGAAGACCCCAAGGCCAATCTGGCACGCTCGATAGCCGCCGACAACGCCCTCATCGCCGGGTTTGACGGGGTGACCTTTGGTATTCACCTCTGCCGTGGCAATCCACGTACCCGCGATCCCGCTACTGGCAAGATCGTGGCGCAGTGGCATCGCGAAGGCCATTACGACGCAATCGCAGAACAGGTGTTTGGCGATTTGCAGCACGACCGCTTCCTGCTCGAATACGACACTGAGCGATCTGGTGGTTTTGAGCCGCTCAAATATCTTGCACGCGGCAAGGTCGCAGTGCTGGGCCTGGTCACCACCAAGGATGAGGCCATCGAACCCGCCGGGTATCTCGTTCAGCGCATCGAAGCCGCGGCGCACCACCTGCCCCTCGAACAACTGGCGCTCAGCCCCCAATGCGGCTTCGGCGGTGTCGATCCGCTCAATCCGACATTGAGCGAAGCGGTGCAATGGAAAAAATTCGAGCGCATCGTCGAGGTTGCCAACACCGTCTGGCGAGACTAGGCTGCCAGCACCTCGGGCGGGTCAAACACTTGCACCGCCGGGGCCTCACCCGACCAGCGCTCGACCTCGACCAGGGCGGTCATCGCGCTGCAGCCTTGCCCCAGGCGTGAGGTGCCCTGGTCAGCGGTGAGGACGTTCGGGTTGCCGTGGCGCTCGAGCACCTGATCACTCGCCGGATCAAACCAGGCGCCGGTGGGCATCACCACCACCCCTTCGCGCACGCCCTCGTCAATCTGCAATCCACCCAGACACGCGCCACGCGCGTTGAACAGGCGCACCAGGTCACCCGCGGCCAATCCGCGCCGTGAGGCATCCACAGGATTCATGCGTACGCGGGTGCGTCCGGCCACTTTGGTCGAGCGCGACACCGGACCCGGATCATGCTGGCTGTGCAATTTGTCAGCAGGCTGCGAGCTCACCAGATGCAATGGGTATTGCTCGGCCATCGCCGCGCCGGCCCATTCTCTGGGCTCGATCCAGCACGCGTGCCCCGGACAGTCGGCATAGCCAAACCGGTCAATCGCTTCGGAAAATATTTCGATTCGTCCTGACGGTGTACCAAGACGATGTGTCTCAGGATCGGCACGAAACGAGTCGAACAAAACGAATTCCTTATCCGGCCCTGGCAATTCCACATAGCCGCGCGACCAGAATTCATCGAACTCTGGCAGCGCGACATCCACCCGGTTGGCCGCGGTGCGTGCGCCCTCATACAGATGATGCAGCCAGCCCGATTCATCACGGCCTTCGGTGAATGCCGCTTCATGTCCCAGTCGAGCAGCAAGCTCGCGCAGGATATCGACATCGTTGCGTGCCAGCCCGACGGGCGCAATGGCCTGGTGCATGGCAAAGATGTACTTGTCACGCGTCGAGCCGCCAATGTCATTGCGCTCGAGCATCGTGGTCGCAGGCAGCACAATATCGGCATGCCGCGCGAGCGGCGTCCACCAGGCCTCCTGCACCACCACGGTCTGCGGGCGCCGGAAACCCTCGGCAAGTCGATTCAGGTCTTGATGGTGGTGGAATGGATTGCCCCCTGCCCAGTAGATCATCTGAATCGTGGGATAGGTGAGTTGCTTGCCATTGAATTCAAATGTTTCGCCCGGACGCGTCAGCAGATCGCCCATTCGCGCGGCGGGGATGGCAAAGTCAAGCGGATTCGTCCCCAGGGGCATCTCTGGAAATCCAAGCCCTTCGCGACGCGGATACCCTGCCCCGTTCATCGATCCGTGACCGAAGGCGACGCCGCCTCCGGGCAGGCCAATCTGCCCCAGCATGGCCGCCAGTGTCACCGCCATCCAATAGGGTTGTTCGCCATGGTCGGCCCGTTGCAGTGACCAGGCACAGGTGATGAGGGTGCGCGAGACGGCTGCCTTGCGTGCGATGTGCCTGATCTGGTCTGCATCAATCCCGCAAATCGCCGAGGCCCATTGCGCGCTCTTGGGTGTGCCGTCGCTGTGCCCCAGCAGATAGGCTTCAAAACGCTCATAGCCTTCGCAATAGCGTGCGAGAAACGCCTTGTCGTGAAGATTTTCAGTGGCAAGTGTGTGGGCCATACCCAGCATGAACGCGGTGTCGGTATTGGGACGAATGCCAAGCCAGCGCGGCCGTGCAATGGCCGGCGCATCCATGCGATCGGGACTCACCACCAGCACATCGATATTGCGTTCGGCGCATGCACGCAGCCAGCCAAGCGTACTGTGATCGCCGGCACCACCCGAGGTGACCTGAGCGTTTTTGAGTGCCAGCCCGCCCAGCGCGATCAGCAGACGCGTGTTGTCCACGATATTGGACCACTGGGTGATCTTGCCGGTGACCGGCAGATGTGACCCGATGACATGAGGCAGCAGATAATGCGCCGCCCCCCAGCTGTAGTTCGAACACTGGTCGACGCAGCCACCACCTGAGAAAAGAAACCGGCGCACCTGCGAACGAGCGTGATGGAATCGACCGGCCGAGGACCAGCCTTGCGATCCACCAAAAATGCCTTTCGATCCAAACTCTGCGCGCACCCGGGTGATCTCATCGCCCACCAGCGACAGCGCCTCATCCCACGACACCTCGACATAGCGCTCGTTCGCTCCGCGATGATGGTCGCGGCGGCGTAACCAGCCTTCGCGCACCGATGGCGCCGCCACCCGCAGCGGCGAATGCACCATTGCGGGAATCGAACGCAATAAGGGCGAAGGCTGCGGATCATGCACAAATGGCTCGCAGGCAACGACCCGCCCTTGCGCCACCCGGGCAGAAAAGGCGCCCCAATGGGCGAGCGACGGAAATAGCTTATCGTTCATGGTCCCTCGCAGATCAAATCACCGCCCGTCTCACTGCTGCGGTGGCTCGGCATGGTCTGCATTTTGCTGGATTTACGCCCGCAACGCGCATTCTGGCTTGACAATTGCCCCTGATCCAACCTCTGCCGGCGGAGTTCCCTCCATGATGAAAACCATTGCTGCCACCCCCTTCGAATATGCCTTCGATCCCGCCCATACGGCGCTCGTTCTGATCGACATGCAGCGCGATTTTGTGGCAGCAGGCGGATTCGGTGCCTCGCTTGGCAATGATGTCACCCGCCTGCAGGCTATCGTTCCCGCCTTGCAGCGCCTGCTGGCGGCCTGGCGCGCAGCCGGCGCTCTGGTCATACACACCCGCGAATGCCACCGCCCCGATCTGTCAGACTGCCCACCGGCGAAGCGACTGCGTGGCAACCCGAGCCTTCGTATCGGTGACCCGGGCCCAATGGGCCGCCTGCTGGTGGCTGGCGAACCCGGTTGCGCCATCATTGATGCCCTCGCACCGGTGGGCAAGGAATGGGTGATCGACAAGCCTGGCAAAGGTGCCTTCTACGCCACCGGACTGCACGAAAAGCTGCAAGCCGCGCAGATCACCCATTTACTGATGACCGGGGTCACAACCGAGGTGTGTGTGCAAACCACCATGCGCGAGGCCAATGATCGGGGCTATGAATGCTTGATTGTGGAGGACGCCACTGAGAGTTATTTTCCGGAATTCAAAGCGGCGGCTCTTGCAATGCTCACCGCCCAGGGCGGGATCATCGGCTGGAGTGCCCCCTCCGCTGCGCTGATCGAGGCGCTGCGGTGAGCGCAGCATCAGGACGTTCCGCAGTTTCGGCCGGTCCCTTGGATTTAGCGCGTTCCGCTGAAACGGCAGGTTCATCACACCCATCGCCCTCAGCCCCTCTTTTACCGCTGGTGACAATCGACGATTGGTTGCGAGCCTATCGCCAAGGCGGCGCTCGACCCGCCGAATTGATACCGCGCTGGATAGCGAGTTGGCCTGAGGCCGATTCAGCCTGGATCACCCGCGCAGATGCGAGTTTTCTTGGCCCCCTGCTCGCGCATCTGGAATCGGTCGCCCCCGCCTCGTTGCCGCTCTATGGTGTGCCGTTTGCCGTCAAAGACAATATCGATGTGGCAGGTCTACCGACCACAGCGGCCTGTCCGGCGTTCAGCTTCACGCCCGATCGCCATGCCGCCGTCATCAGCCAGTTGATCGCAGCCGGCGCCGTGCCAGTTGGCAAGACCAACCTCGATCAATTCGCTACCGGACTGGTCGGTACCCGCTCGCCCTATGGCGCAGTACCGAACACCTTCAAGCCGGCCTATGTCAGCGGTGGTTCCAGCTCCGGCTCCGCCTCGGTGGTGGCGCGCGGCCTGGTGCCCTTTGCCCTGGGGACCGACACCGCCGGCTCGGGCCGCGTCCCGGCCGGTCTGAATAACCTGGTGGGCCTCAAGCCCACGCCGGGTGCAGTGCCCATGCGCGGCGTGCTGCCGGCCTGTCGCACGATTGATGTGGTGTCAATTTTCGCATTGACCGTGGCCGATGCCACCCGCGTGGCCTCATCGTGGTGCCTTGAACCCGATGAGGTGCGCTTCAACGTGGCCTTGGCTCACCCGGCCTGGTTGCAGCGTACCGGCAAGGCCTTGCGCGTGGGCGTGCCAATGACCCCTGACTGCGCTGCTGATCTGGGCTACGACGCGGCGTTTGATGAGGCCGTCGAACGCGCCAGAGCCATGGGCTGGGAAGTGGTCGCGACCGACATGGCAGCGTTATTTGAAGTCGCCCAACTGCTCTACGACGGCCCCTGGGTAGCTGAACGCTACACGGTCATTGAGTCCCTCCTGCAGTCCAATTCCGAGGCGATCGACCCGGTGGTGCGTGGCGTGGTCGAGCGTGCGCGCGGCTTTAGCGCTGCCGATGGCTTTCGTGCACGCTACCGTCTGGCCGAGTTGCAGAGTCGGCTGCGCGGTTTATGGCGGGACGTTGACGTGCTGATGGTGCCGACCACCCCCGGCTGCCCGACGCTGGCAGAAGTCGCCAGCGACCCGGTTGGACGCAATAGTGCGCTCGGGCGCTACACCAATTTTGTCAATCTGCTCGGCTTTGCCGCACTCGCCCTGCCCTGCGGCATGTCACGCTCCGGTCTGCCCTTTGGCATCACACTCATCGGTTCCGGTGGATCGGATGCGGCGCTGGCCGCGCTCGGTACGCAGTGGGAGATGCACGAAACAACACCGCTTGGGCGAACCCTTGCGGCGCGTGACGCGGGTGCGCCGCACCATTCCGGGCTAACGGATCGCAGCACACTGCCCCAAAGCGCGGTACTCACGAATGACTACGGGCGCGCGGCGGACGCCGCACTCAAGCAAGACCGCGTGGCCACGCAAGACCGCAGCATCATGCAGGGTGCGATGGCCGCGCAGCCCTCGATCCGGCTGGCGGTCGTCGGCGCCCACTTGGCTGGCTTGCCGCTGCACGGACAATTGGTGGAACGCGGTTGCCGCTTTGTCGAACGCACCTGCACGGCCCCCCATTACCGCCTCTATGCGATCCCCGGCAGCGTGCCACCCAAACCTGGACTGGTCCGGGTGGCGAGCGGCGGCGCATCGATCGAAATCGAGCTCTATGACATGCCGCACTCAGGCGTCGGCTCGTTTCTCGCAGGCATTGCCTACCCGCTCGGACTGGGTTCGCTGGAACTGGAATCGGGCACCTGGGTGCATGGATTCACCTGCGATCCGAGCGCCCTGAACGGCGCACCGGACATCACCGATCACGGCGGCTGGCGTGCCTGGCTCAAGTCAGCACTCACCTGAGCGATCAGGTCGCCGCGCGCCTGCCAAGGTTCATCCGGTACTCAAACAAGCAATCAGGGCGCAGCTGGCGTGCTCGCCAGACTTCGTGCACGCCAGGCTTCAGTTCGCGCTCAGCTGCGCATGCAGGTAACCACGGATACGCTCCAACTCCTCCCCCTTCGCTGGCGTACCCAATGCGCTCATCCGCGCAAGCATGGCATCCCAGCCGGCCTTGCTGCGCCGTGCCCCGGCTACCCGATCGAGCCCGTGACACAAACCACAGTTCTGCTCGACCAGATCGCGCCCGGCACCGTCGGGCAAGCTGCCCGGGACGATCTGGGCAGGAACGTTGATGCCAGGACCGAAATTCGCGGTGAGATAGGACACCACCTGATCGATCTCTTTGGTGCTCACCTGTGCACCGCGCAGAATCATGTCATGCACCTGGGCACGCCAGGCCTCCGGGCCGCTACGCAATTGCATGAACGCACCGGCTGCATGACACTGCGTGCACGCACCCGCAATGATCTCGCGACCTTCGCCGGCAGGCAGCGTGGGCTGCTGGGCAAATGCCGGGGCCATCAGTGCGAGCGTGGTTGAAACCGCCAGTATGAATGAGCGCATGATCAGACCTTCCGGGTACGTTTGTCGGCAATCGAAAAGCCGGGGTGCCAGGTTGCGGCCGAGCCGACCCCGTTACGTTCGACATGAATATCAAGCAGGTAGGCCTCGCCGTTGCTGTTGGCTTTCAAGGCACGTGCCAGGGCTGCCTTGATCTGACCGGACTCTTTCACCACCTCGCCATCGACCCCGTAGGACTGCGCCGCCTTGGCAAAATCGACATCCGGACTGCCGTTGTAGCAGGTCATATCGAGACCGCGCTTGAACTGGGTGCCCGCGCCGTAGGTCCAGATCCGATTGCGCTCGTTGTTATAGCTCTGATTGTTATAGACAATCGTCGTGATCGGTGCCTTGTAGCGGGCCATGCTCCAGAACGGCTGCGGTCCGCTGAACATCATCGATCCGTCGCCCATGATGGCAATCACCGGACGATCAGGCTGGGCAATTTTTGCCCCGACACTGGCCGCCGCCGCCCAGCCGAGCACATTCGGTCCGGTGCTGATATAGGCCTTGTCCGCCCCGCCCCATGAAAGAAACGGATCCATCGCCTTGCCCGAATCGCAATCGGTCACATAAATCGTGTCCTTGGGTAGCCCGGCCTCCAGTTCAACAGCCAGCCGCTCACGCTTGATCGCGGTGCCGTTCCCGATGGCTGCCACCATCTGCGCACGCATCGCCGCCTGATCACGGGTGTATTCATGCACCATTGCGGAGCGTTGTGCTGCAATTTGCTTCAGTCTTGCCGACGTCGCCATGCTCTTGATGGCCTCGATCAGATCGATCGTGGCAAGGCGCACGTCGGCCACCAGACCGACATTGACCGGCTCGGCTCGCGACAGACTCATCGCATCCAGGCGAATCGAGACCAGCTTGGCCCCCTTGGAGGCCATCTCCGAGTAGTGATTGCCGATATTGAGATGCAGGTCGATCTCGCGCGGGAAGCGCATATTGCGCAGACGCGGCCCGATGTAGAGCGGGTGCATCGACGGGAATGGCTTCGACCAGACACCAAATTCGCCCTGACCCGATACCGGCAGGCCCAGCAGTTCGGCCAGCTCGACGACTTCCTTTTCACCATGGCACAGGGTGATTTCATCGCCCACCGACAGCAGCGGATTCTTCGCTTCGATCAGCATCCGCGCAACTTTCTCGATCGATGCCTTGTCGGGCCGGATCTGCATCGGTACGTCAAAGAGCGAGCGCTCCATCACATTGGACGTTGCGCTCTCACGCAGGGCGTTCTCCGGTATCGCCAGGAACACTGGCCCGGCGGGCGCAGTGGCGGCAAATTTCAACGCACGTCGGGTCGTATCAGGAATACTGCTCGTTGTCTGCGCAGTCCAGCGCCATTTGGTGATCGGACCGAGCATCGACTCCTGATAGTCATATTCCTGCGGCCCTTCACTGCCCAGTCGCTCCTGGCCAAACGAGGCGACCGTGAGCAGCAGCGGAATGCGGTCCTTGTAGCTGTTAACCATCTGCGTCATCGCATTGGGCAACCCGACATTGGCAACGATCGCCACGCCCGGTTTGCCCGACAGTCGCGCGTAGCCATCGGCCATCGCCGCCACGGCGCCTTCATGGACCCCTTTGATCAGCTGGATCGCCGGCTCATCGACCATGGCATCAAAAATGGGCGAGTCACCGGTGGAGGGGTTGAAGAAAATATACTCAACCCCGGCATCCTTGAGCTGCTGAACGTACAGCGCCCCCCCGGTGCCTGTGACCGAGCGCATCGATCCAACCGGTGGCGGTGCCGCCGGCGTATTGGCAAAGGGCGTAAGGGTCTGGGCCACCGATTTGGCAGCCACGCTGCTCAGCCCGAGTACCGACAGCCCGGACATGAACTGGCGGCGGGAAATGCCCTCGTCGAGGAACTGCTTGATCAGCTCTTTCATTGAATCTGTCTCCGGTGGCGTGGCCTGTGTATGGTCCTGGCCCGGCTCTTGTTGCAGCAGCGATGATCGATGCTTGAACAATCATATCCGAATACTCATAGCAGGGAGTACACGCCGCAAAGAAGCAGCCAGCTGCGGCAACCTGCGGCGCCGCCCGTCTCTCGCGTTCGATATCCGTCATGGCCCCGGTCCGATCACATGCCGGGACAATCCCGCCTGATTCACCCGCTGGTCACAGAATGCGACCAGAATGGTGGGGTTTGGCCCCGGGCAAGATGGCTCTTCAGTCGCCCGAGGACTTACTGCACAATGCGCGTCGGTGCGGCGTGAACCGGTGATCCAAGGTATCGGCTCAATACCCGCTGACCGCCTGGGTTTTGGATTATGATGCGCCGCAAACACTCACACCGTCAGAACAGCCCTGCAGGAACTGGTTGGTATCAGATCTTGACTGCCCGGCACCATGTCAGTGATGTCGCGCTGAAACTTGGCGATGGGCAGGCGTTTCATGAAACATTCAAGTCCTATTCAGACACGAGACCCTCGATGAAGAATCCCGCCAATCATTTGTCGGCGCAACACGGACGCATCAGCAAGGGAGTCGTGTTTCTACTCTTGTTGATCGTGGTCCCGGCCTGCTTTTGGGGTTATGAGCAGTTCGTGGTGGGGCCCAAGCCGGCCCCGGTCAGCCCGGTGGCGGTGGCCCATCGTGCCGGTCTTAACAAGGTCAAACTGGCGCCTGAACAGGTCAATGAGCTCGATGTCGGCCCGGTCGAATCAAGGACCTTCGCGCTGACCCGCGACGCGATCGGCTACATCGACTTCAATCAGGAGCGCACGACCCAGGTGTTCTCCCCCTACCAGGGGCGGATCGGTCAGATTCCGGTGCACGCCGGGGAGGATGTGGCGCAGGGGCAGGTGCTGTTCACCGTGCTGATTCCGGATCTCCCGCAGGCCGCCGCCTCACTCATCGCGGCAGCCGGGTCGCTCAACGTGACCAGCGAGACATTGCGACGTGCGCAAAAGCTCATCGAGACACAGAGCATTCCACTGAAGGAACTGCAACAAAACATCGCCGATCAGCAGGCCGCCGATGCGAATTACCGTGCTGCCCGCAAATCGCTCAGCTTGTTTGGCCTGTCCGATCAGGACATTGAAGCGATCGAAAGCAACCGCAAGATTGATACCGAAATGTCGGTGCGCAGCCCCTATGCCGGCCGGGTCACGGTGCGTGCGGCAGCCGCCGGATTGTTGGTACAGCCTGGCGGCGCGGCACCCGTGACTGTTTCTGACATCAGCCGGCTGTGGATGATCGCCAGCATTCCCGAAGCGGAACTGGCCAGCTTCCATGTAAACCAGGCGGTGCGCGTCACGGTCGCGGCCTATCCGGACCAGGTCTTCACTGGCGCGGTTAATTACATTGGCGACGCCGTTGACCCGATCACCCACCGAATCACCGTTCGCGCCGACATTGCCGACCCCAGACACCTGCTCAAGCCGCAGATGTTTGCCAAATTCACCGCAAGTATCGGGGTACCCATGCGCTCGATCGCTGTACCCCAGGAAGCTGTCGCGCGCGAGAGTGATGGTAGCCTGTCAGTCTGGGTCACTGTCGAGGACACCGTATTCGAGAGGCGCACGGTCACCACCGGAATCGTGCAGGACAATCGCGTGCAAATCCTGACCGGATTGAGCGCGGGCGAGAAGGTCGCGCGCCACCGTGGGCTCTTTCTGAGCAATCTGTACACCATCACCATCGAATAAGACGAACCAGATCGTGTTCAATTCACTGCTGGCGTTCGTCCTTACGCGACGCCCAATAGTTGTACTCGGCCTGATCGCTTTCATGGCGGCCGGCGTCCTCGCGTTCGTCAAACTCAATGTCGAGGCCTACCCTAATCCGGCACCTGTGATTCTTGAGATCACTGCGCAGGCGCCCGGTCTGTCAGCCGAGGAAATGGAGCGCTATTACACCCGGCCGATGGAAATCGGCCTGGCCACCACGATTGGCGTTGACAACATCCGTTCAACGTCCTTCTACGGTCTGTCGTTTGTGCGGGTGACATTCAAGTACGGTGTGGAATTCATCCCGGCGCTCAACAATACGGCAATCAATCTGCAGCAGAATGTCAACCTGCCGAATAACGTGCAGCCGCAGATTCAGGCATCCAGCCTTGTCGGCGAAATACTGCGCTATGAGGTGAAAGGTCCGCCGTCCTACAGCCTGACCGCATTGCGGGAAATTCAGGACTGGGTGGTCACGCGACGGTTGCTCACGGTTCCGGGTATTGCCCAAGTCGTGACCTGGGGCGGTACGACCAAGGAGTACCACGTCGAAGTCGACCCGGCCCGACTCGAGTCCTATGGCATCTCCTTGCAGACGGTGTTGACCCAGGTGGCCAATGCCAATGTCAATGTCGGTGGCCGCACGGTGAGCGTCGGCGAGCAGTCGGTGAACGTTCGCGGCCTTGGTCTGGTCCGCTCGATCGAGGACGTGGCCGACATTGTCCTCACCCAGAAGAATGGTATTCCGATCCGGATACAGGACATCGGTCGTGTGTCGGTGGGTTTTGTGCCGCGGTTGGGTGAGGCCGGACGAGACCATGTACAAGATGTCGTGACCGGCATCACGGTGATGCATCGACTGATGCAGACCAAGGACGTCATCGGCCGGGTGAAGGAGGCTATCGACAAGATCAACACCGATGGCAGCCTGCCGCAAGGGGTCAAGGTCGAGCCTTACTACGATCGATCGACTCTGGTGAACGTCACGACCCATACGGTCATCCACAATCTCATCTTTGGCTGTTTGCTGGTCTTTTTCATACAGTGGCTTTTTTTGGGCGACCTGCGCAGCGCGATCATCGTGAGCGTGAACATTCCGTTTGCCCTGTTCTTCAGCATCATGATGCTCGTGCTCACCAGGGAATCGGCCAACCTGCTGTCATTGGGTGCGGTGGATTTCGGCATCATCGTCGACTCCGCCGTCATTCTGGTCGAAAACATTTTTCGAAACTTCCAGAAATCGCCGCGCGAGCGCGTTGAAGCGTTGCGTGCAATGGCACTGAGCCATGCCGGTGAGAGCACTGACCCGCGCATGGGATGGACCCGGCGATTGCGCACGATCTTCATGAGTTCGATTCAAGTCGACAATTCGGTACTGTTCTCGACGGTGATCACCATCGCCGCATTCTCCCCATTGTTCCTGATGACCGGTGTGGAAGGACAAATCTTCGGTCCGATGGCGCGCACCTATGGCTACGCCCTGGCCGGTGCGCTGTTGGCCACGTTTACCATTACCCCAGTACTCGCCTCGTTCCTGCTGCCTCGACGCATTCAGGAGCACGAAACCTGGATCGTCAGACAGATTCGTGACGTGTATGAACCGGCCTTGCGCTGGACTGTTCGCAACGCCCGCAAGGTCACCGCGTTCGGTGTCGCGTTCCTCATTGGAGTTGGCATCCTCGCCACTCAACTGGGTAGCGAATTCCTGCCTGCTCTGGAAGAGGGCAATTTGTGGATACGCGCCTCGATGCCTCCGACCATTTCACTTGAGGCAGGTACGACAAAATCCAACCGGATGCGTGAGATTCTCAAGAGTTATCCGGAAGTGCTCACCGTCGTGTCGCAACACGGCCGCCCGGATGACGGTAGCGATGCGTCGGGCTTCAACAACGTGGAATTGTTCGCTCCCCTCAAACCGTTTGATGACTGGACGCCTGGTTTCACCAAGGACCAGTTGATCGATCAGCTCCAGCGCAAGTTCGCCCTCGAATTTCCCGGGGTGACATTCAATTTTTCGCAATACATTCAAGACAATGTTGAGGAAGGGCTGTCGGGCGTAAAAGGTGCCAATTCAGTCAAAATCATCGGCACTGATCTGGCCACTCTGGAGCAGCTGGCCGATCAGGCACAGCGCATCATGGCAAAGGTTTACGGCATCGAGGACGTCGGTATTTTCTACACTCTCGGCCAGCCGAATCTCAACATTCACATCGACCGGGCGAAGGCAGCACGCTATGGTTTGAACACCGGTGATGTGACTGCAGTGATCCAGGCGGCAATGGGTGGTTCGATCGTGAGCACGGTGCACGAAGAGGAGCGGCAGTTCGGGTTAAGCGTTCGCTATGTTCCAGAGAGTCGCCTCACATTGGATAACGTTCGCAACCTTCGCGTCGGCTACACCGCCACCGATGGCAGTGCAGCCTTTGTTCCGCTGAGTGACTTGGGAACCGTCACTCTGGACACCGGCGCGACCTATATTTACCACGAACGTAATGAGCGCTATATCCCGATCAAATTCAGCATCCGCGATCGCGACCTCGGGAGCACGGTCAGTGAGTTGCAGCAAAAGATGGCGAGTGAACTCATTCTGCCAGATGGCTACCGGGTCACCTATGCCGGAGAATTTGAATCCCTGAAACTGGCCAAGGAGCGCATGGGCGTTTTGATACCGATCGCCTTCGCTTTGATTCTGGTGTTGCTATACGCGCTTTTCAGCAGCTTTGCCTATAGCCTGCTCGCCTTGGTCGCCGTACCCTTCACAGTGGCCTGCGGCGTTCTGGCACTCTACGTATCGGGCCAGGTGATCAGTATTTCGGCGGTGATCGGGTTCATCTCGCTCCTGGGCGTATCCGTGATGGACGGGATCCTCATTCTCAGCTACTACAAGGAAGCGCGACTGGACGGGCGCAGCGCCGAGGATGCGGTCGCAGATGCCTATATCCATCGCATGCGACCTCTGCTGATGACCGCATTCTCTGCCTTCATCGGTCTGTTCCCGGCTGCTCTGAGTCACGGCATCGGCAGTCAGGTGCAGCGGCCGCTCGCCACCGTCGTCGTCGGTGGCATGTTGGTCGGTCCGGTATTCCTGCTGCTCGTCGTACCGGCGATTCGGCTGCTGGTCTTGCGCAATCTGACCATGAAGAGGCGCAGAAAGGGGTTTGGCGGTGACAATATCGAGTGATTCGACCGACTCGCAGCGGATAGCCACGTTCATGAATCCTCTTCCAGCGGGCAGCAATAGCTTGAATGGGCAGCGTCCCTCGCGGCCCGCACTGCACGCCGCGCGGCGGCTTCCGCTTGCCACCGCACTGACGTGCCTGCTGCTCGGTGGGTGCGTTGTCGGGCCGGATTTCAAGCGCCTGGACCCTGCCATGGCAGGCTTGGGTACGACCGGCCCGGCCTATACGCGCGCCGCCGATGACGTACCGGGTGCGTCCGGCGACCTCTCCAGCCACTGGTGGGAGAACTACCAGTCAGCGCGAATCAATCAATTGGTCGCACTTGCACTTGCGCACAATCCGTCGATTGATGTCGCCATCGGGAATTTAAAAGCAGCGCAGAACTATGTGGCCGCACAACGCGGCTTTTTCTTTCCGACGGTGCAGGCGGGCTATTCAGCAACGCGCGAAAACGTCGGTCCCAATCTCACCTCGCCGTTGGTCTCCAACGCCAATCCCTATTCTTTGCATACGGCCCAGCTTACCGTGGGGTTCGTGCCCGATGTCTTTGGCGGCAATCGCCGTGCGGTTGAATCCCTGCAGGCGCAGGCTGACAGCCAACGGCATCAACTCGAAGCCCTGCGCACCAGTATTGCGAGCAACGTGGTGGCCGCTGTACTGCAAGAGTCCTATCTGACCAATCAGATCGACGTAAGTCGAAGCGCGATCAAGGCGGCCAAAGATCAGCTTGAGCATTTGCGCATCACCCAACAGTCCGGCTACTCAAGCGGACTCGATCTGGCACAACAACAGGTAGCGTACGCGCAGACCATTGCCCTGCTGCCGCCGCTGCAAAAGGCGCTGGAACAGACTCGCGACCTCATCGCCGTGCTGTGCGGTCAGTTACCCGCGCAGGCGCTCCCACCAGCCGAAAAGGGCTCGCCGACCCTGCCAGCGCAGATGCCCCGGGTGCTGCCCTCACAACTGGTGGCCCACCGCCCGGATGTGAAGGCGGCAGAAGAACAGTTTCACTCGGCTTTGGCACAAATTGGCGTGGCGACCGCCAATTTGCTCCCGCAATTGAGCCTTGGAGCGAGCGTTGGCAATAGCGCCTCCACCTTCAACGATCTGTTTTCAGGTGGCCCGGCCTGGAGCTTGATCGCCGGATTGACGCAACCACTGTATGCAGGTGGCACGTTGAGTGCGCGCAAACGCGCAGCCGAAGACATCGCCGAGGCGGCACGCGCGCAGTACAAGGTGGTGGTGCTGACCGCGTTTCAGAATGTGGCCGACACGCTCTATGCGTTGGAGAACGACCAACGTGCGCTGCAGGCTGCGCGAGATGTCGAACAGGCCACATTGAAACTGCGCGATCATATCCGCGAGCAATATCGGTCGGGCTACACCTCGCTGTTGCTGCTGTTGATCGCCGAACAGTCCTATTTGCAGGCCAACCTGACACGCATCAGTGCCGAGGCGAGCTATGCCGGGGACACCGTTTCCCTGTATCAGGCATTGGGCGGTGGCTGGCGAGATGACGACGTAGCGGTCAGCGCCGGCCATGAACAGAAAGCGCCGTAGCCGCCGCGCGGTATGATCGGGGCTCGTCCAGCCTCGTCAACACCATCATGTGGCGTCCCCCGCAACGTATCAAGTGGAAGGCAAGCCCTGGCCCCTGGCCGAGTGCACAGCAGGCCGCAGGCTCGCCGCTGTTCCAACCGCTGCACTATCAGGCGCTGTCCCTGGCGACCCGCACCTGGGTGCCTGCGATGGTGCCCTGGCGCGCCACCGACGAAGGGTTTGTCACAGCCGCCAACATTGAGTGGTATGCGCGATTCGCCAGCGGTCGACCCGGTGCGATCGTGCTCGAGGCCACCGGCATTCGTGACCTGCCCAGCGGCCCGCTGCTACGCATCGGCGATGATCGGTTCGTCCCAGGCCTCGCACAAATCGCGCAAGCGGTGCGCGAAGCAAGCGACGGCGAGACGCGGCTCTATATCCAGCTGATTGATTTCCTGTCGATCCGCCGACGCCCTGAACCACAGCGATTTCTGGAACGATTTCTACGAATTGGTCCACACCATCGTGACGCCCTGCAACTGGCTGCCAGCGTTGACGAACAGACCGTGCGCGAGCGGCTGCTGGCGTTGAATGAGCAACAGTTGGCGCTGGTGCTGACAGCCCGTGAGCTGGAAGCCATGCGCTATGGTGAACGCGAACGGGTCACTGACACCTCGAAAGCGGCGATCGCAGATCTGCCACAAACCCTCCCCACCCTGTTTGCCAATGCCGCGCGCCGCGCCCGTGACGCGGGATTTGATGGTGTCGAGCTGCACTACGCCCACGCCTACACCATGGCGTCCTTTCTGTCGGCGCTCAACACCCGCACAGATGGTTATGGCGGCACCCCTGAAGAGCGCGTACGACTGCCATTGGAGGTCTATCGGGCGGTGCGCCAGGCAGTTGGCGCGGACTATGTAGTGGGCTGCCGCTACCTGGCCGAAGAATGCATCGAAGGGGGCAACACGCTCTCGGACACCCCTTATTTTGGCGTCGAATTTGCCCGCGCCGGGATGGATTTCGTTTCACTCTCGCGGGGTGGCAAGTTCGATGACGCCAAACAACCCAAACCAGGTCACGCCGCCTACCCCTACACCGGCCCAAGCGGCTACGAATGCATGCCGCAATATGTCTCCGATGAGTTTGGACCGTTCGGACGCAATCGCAATGCGGCACGCACTATCCGGTCAGCAATCCGGGCGGCTGGTCTTGACACACCCGTTGTGACCGCTGGCGGAGTATTCGACTTTCAAGCGGCACAAGCGATGCTCGCAGACGGTTCGGCCGATATCGTCGGCCTCGCGCGCCAGAGCCTTGCCGATCCCGACTGGTTTCTGAAGGTCAGAACAGGCAATGGTGCGCAAGTGCGCGTGTGCGAATACACCAATTACTGTGAGGCCCTCGATCAGCACCACGAGGTGGTGACCTGCCAGCTATGGGATCGCCTCGATCTCGGAGAACCTGGCATCGCCAAGACTCCGGATGGCAAGCGCCGCCTGACCCCACCGCGCTGGTTGGCTGACGGCTCGCGCTCCTTACCAGATTAAAGCCCGTTTGACGGCAGGCAGGGTATCTGCGCCGTGTCAGTGCTCGTCTGCAGGCAAGCACGCTCGAGGGGCCTGATTGACACTGGCTTGGCGGCGACCCGCCACGCCGGCCAGCATACCGCCTGCGGCTAGTTGACGCGTGTTTGATGGCCTGCGGCGGGCTGAAGCAGAAAACCCTCGATCGCCGTGTCGGCCCACTTCAGATGGCGCACGATATTGCCTTCAGCATCGAGCAGCGTGATGCCGAAATCGTGCACGACGTGGTCCTGATAGACCCAGTAACTGATACCCAGATGACCGGCCAGCCCGCGTGTATTGAGTGCACTACCGGACAGAAACGACCAGTTGTCCCGATCGAGCTTTCGCCATTTGCGATAGTCCTGCCAAGCCTCTGGCGTATCGGACTTGGGGTCGAGGCTGACCACGACAAAGTTGACCTTGATGCCGTCGCGATCGGCCAGCGCCTGCAGCTCTTCCAGGCGGCGCAGCGTTGTAGAGCAGATTTTTCGGCACGCACCATAGGCCATGGTGATCACAACAGGCTGCCCACGAAAATCCGCCAGATCGACGTTCTGCGATCTGTCATCCTTCCAGTGATACGGCAATTGATACAGCAGGCCGCGCGCCTGCGCGGTCGCGCCGGCGACCGCAACAGAGATCAACAACGCACCGACCATTGCCTTGCCGATCGACACGCGCAATGCCCTGATCATGCGGCCGCTTCAGATCGCAGCGTCATCGGCCCTTCCCGACCAGCCACGTGCCTGTCGCTACTCAGGTGAGCGCCGCGGGTATCGAGGCCTGTGCGGTCATTTCTCCCTGAATGAGTGTCTTTGAGCTTGAACATGCCAACCGCCGTGACCAAACCCTGTGACTGCTCGGCAAGACTGCTGGCCGCCGCGGCAGCTTGCTCAACCAGTGCAGCATTCTGATTGGTTGAGTCATCGATGCGCGACAGTGTTGCGCTGACCTGCCCGATCGCATTTACCTGGGCAATTCCTGCATCGGCAATTTCGGTCACCAGGCCAGCGACCCGTTTGAAGGTTGTCACGACCTCAGCCATTGCGGCACCGGCATCCTGCGCAAGCTGATCGCCTGCCTTGACGCGCTCGACCGAGTCGGAGATGAGCAGCTTGATCTCCTTTGCCGACTTGGCGCTGAGTTGCGCCAGGTTGCGCACCTCAGAGGCAACCACCGCAAAACCGCGCCCGTGCTCACCCGCGCGTGCCGCCTCAACCGCAGCGTTCAGCGCGAGGATATTGGTCTGGAAAGCAATGCCGTCGATTGCGCCAATGATCTCGGCAATCTTGATCGAGCTTTCCTGAATCTCACGCATCGTGGAGACGACCTTCTTCACGGTCAAGCCGCCGTTGCCGACCACTTCATTGGAACTGATGACCAGGCTGCGCGCCTGTGATGCATTGTCCGAGTTGTTGGTCACCGTCCCGTTGATATCGCTCATCGAGCGAGCGGTGTCAGCCACGTTGCGTGCCTGCTCTTCGGTGCGTTCAGACAGATCCTGATTGCCGGCTGCGATTTCCTTCGAAGCGTCGCTGATCTTCAGCGCGGCCTGCTGGATGCTGCCGACCAGCTCGCGCAAACGATCAACGGTAGCATTGGCGTCATCCTTGACCTGACCCAGGATGCCTTCGTATTGCGCATCAATCTTGTGCGTCAGATCACCCAGTGAAACCGCACGCAGTACATCGGCCACATCCCGAAAGCCCTTTTCGATGGTCGCTGACAGGGTATTCAACCCATCGGACAGGCGAACGAAAAATTCGTTGCTGCCGGAGACTTTGACGCGCTTGCTGAAGTCACCGCGCGACGCTGCATCGATGATCGCCTGGATATCGCGTTGTGTTTGGACTTCGAGTGTCCGGTCACGCCATTCAATCACCACGCCGAGACGCTCGCCCTCGGCAGACAGCACCGGATTGGCAACCGCCACCAGATTGCGCGAACCGACTGCCATGGCATGTTCGAAGGTCGAGGTGAATGTGCGTAGCCGCTGGGCCACCGCCACCGTATTGTCGTAGAGCTTTTCGACCGGCATTCCGGCCAAAGCGCCGGCATCGAAGTCCGCACTGCGTGCGCGAAAACCGGACTCGGCCTCGCGTGCAATGGCGCTCGCTGCGCCGTTGGCATAGACAATCAATCCGTCCGCATTGGCGATGACCACGCCCGTGCTCGAATTGTCCAATGCGATGCGCACGCGCAGGTTCTCGGCAGCAGCGGCACGTTCCGAATCAATCCGGGCAACCAGATCCTTCTGCATCGTGGCGAGACTGCCCAGCAAGGCGCCGGTTTCATCGTTGCCCCCAGCGGGCACTGTTGCGGTCAGATCACCGCGGGCAATTCGGGTTGCTACGTCGACCGCGTTGCCGATCGGCCCGGTGATCGAACGCACGAGCTGACGAATGATGAGCACCATCATCACCAGTGTGGCAATGATGGCGGCAATCGCCATCTGCTGCTTACGTGACTCCTGCGTGGCATCGGATTCAATCGCGGCAGTCAACTGCTGCTTGATCGCCTCGACCGGTTTGGCAAGATTTGCATCGGCGGCATTGATGTCGCCGCGCAGCGGCATCAGCGTTTCGAGCGTATTTTTTGCCTTGATCGCACCGCTGATTCTCTCCAGCATGGCGGCGGTCGCCGTGAGGTCGATCTGCGGCGCAACGCCAGCCAGACCATTGACATTCACAAGGCTTTTTTGCAACGCCTGCAAGGCCGCATCGCTCAGCTTACCGGTATCAACAGCATCGGTCACACCGTTGAGAAACAGCTTGTAGCTGCTGGATGCCTGGAGCGCGTAATCGTTGGCCTCGAACAGGTGCGCCAGCCGCTGCGGCAGATCACTCACGGCAAATGTCCGATAGAGCAACACAACCAGCAGGGGCAGCACTGCGATGGTCAGCCGGACATACATCCGCCGGCGGATCGATGAGCGCATAGTCATGACTCCTTGAAATGACGCCGGGCCAGTCAATGGCCCAGTGCCAAATTCAAATCAGAACTTCTGAAGCACTGTGACGCCAGCCGGTGCGGCCGACACATATCCGACGGCCCCCGCAGTCGCCTTGACCACGACGATCACTTCGGCATCGGAGTTCTTGACTGCAGGCGCGGTCAAACCATCGCGAAATCCCTTCTTGGTCCAGACAGAACCGTATTTCGCGGCATCGAGCTTGACCACTTTTTCAAGAAAGTCTTTTTGCAGACTGGCGTTGTCAAGCGGAACCAGCTTGGTGCCACCGACGATCTGCTTTTCGCCGAGATACACGTCCTTGATATCGTCGGGGGTCAGTGTCACGGCATTGCCAATGACAAAGACATCACCAGCCAAGGCTTGTGCGGAGCCTGCCAGCAGTGCAAGACTGGCACAGCTCGCGGCGAGGATGCGGACTATGGACATGATCATCCCTTTAGAATCGAATGGCGTATTGCAAACGCACATCGGTGGTTTTGTAATCACCGGTGGCGACTCCCGGCCGCAGCTCGTTGGTACTGGATATTTCCAGCTTGACCGCTGAGCGCTGATCGATGGCGTAGCGTAGTCCGATCGAATTGCGCTGGTAGGACCGTCCAGACTGGACTTCGTTGTAATTATTGATACTTGCGAAATAATTGTCATCCGGATTGAGAACCGCCTTCTCGGTTCGCACGTAGGGCGTCCAGCTTTCATGCAGGGTCTTGCCAACTTGCAGGAACCCGGCCCAGCTGTCGTGTGTGCCGGGCGGATTGCCCGCTGCCCACAGCGTGTTATCGACCCACAGATTCTTGTTGTTGAAGTGGTAGTACTCGCCGATGATCTCCCAGTCGTCAGCATCGTAGGCACCAAAGCCGCCCAGCATATTGATCTCGGTGCGACTATCCTCTGCGCCCGTGAGACTGCCCTGGAGGTTGGTGGCGATGTCGTGGTAGCCATGCACGCCCAGCGTCAGGCCACTCAGCTTGCCGCCGAAGGCGTAACGCAAGTTGGCTCCGACCATGTTGCCACCGGTATTTCTGACGCGATTGAAATCAAGCCCGCCATTGCCTCCGGTTCGATCGTCGGTGGTGATGGCGCCATTGCCTACCCAGAAGTCATACTGAAATTTCCCGACGCGCAACGGCATACTGCCCGACAGCAAGCCGCCGACGGTGTGCGCCTGCATGAAGCCGCCCTGGTCCTCGAAAGCGATCATCCGTGGACGCAAGATGCTGGTTTGCAACTGGGCGCCATGGTGAAACGCCGTGTTCCAATAACCATAGGGGGTGTGAAAGCGGCCTGCCCATACAGTTGCCGCGTCACTGAATGCATACGCAATCTGCATCCGTTCGAGGTCCGAACTCAGATCGCCGGCCTGGTTGTATTCAAAATTCAATTCGACCAGCGCGCGCACTCGGTCGCTCAGCTGCGGTGTCAGGTAAAAGTCGACGTTACCAAGGCCAAAGCCCGAGCGCCGGTTCTTGTTCGCATTTTGCGGATCCTCGGTACCGACGCGGCCATAGCCGACATCGATAAAGCCGTGCAGCGGCAGTCCGAGATCGGCCTTCTTGGCTGACGACTCGGACACCTGGAGCAGGGATTGTTCGAGCTGATCGATGCGCGCAGTCGTCGCGGCGTCAGCAGCAGAAGGCGCAGCGTTGGCGGCTGCGGCCGGTGTCGGAACCGCTTGTTTGGACGATTCGATCTCGTTTAGCCGAGCCGTGAGCTTGTTGATCAGCTCCATGCTGCGGTTAAGCTTGGTCTCAAGCTCCTGAATGCGATCGGTATCGGCCGCTGCTGCGACGCCGGAGGCCAGCGCACAAGCCACCGCGATCGCCAGCGTGCCACGCTGGAACGGTCCCTTTGTCTGCTTAAACATACTCCCCTCACGCGCGCTCGCACCGTCCGTCGGACGGTTCGCGGCGCTGATGGGGGGATTATCGGCAGGCCAACCCGTATCCTTAATCGGAAATAGAGCCGGTTTAGTGCCCTATTTCATTGCGCAACTGGCCGCAAAACTATCGGCGTGGTTGGCATAGATTCGATTGAGCAGGCGATTGGTGACCCGTCCGCTGCTGTCGCGTATCACCACGCGCAGGTAGTAGTCCTGAATCGGCATGTGGTTATTGTTGAACCGGAATGGCCCGCGCACCGAATCAAAATGAGCCGCCTTCATCGCTTTGCCAAACGCGGCCTTGTCTTCAACATGTCCCTTGACGTCGCGAATCGCACCGTCGAACAGTTGCGCCGCATCGTAGGACTGCGCAGCGTACATCGATGGCAGCCGGCCATAGGCCTTCTGAAATTCGCTCACAAAACGCTTGTTGGCCGCGTTATCCATGTCATGCGCCCACTCACTTGAATTGATCGCGCCAAGCAGTGTGTCACCGGTCCCGCGCAGGGTATCTTCATCGGCAGTGAACCCGGGCACAAACAGGCGCAGGTCACGCCCCAGACCGGCTGCGGTGTACTGCTTGAGAAAGTTGATACCCATCCCGCCAGGCAGAAACACAAAAATCGCATCGGGTTTGAGCGAGCGCATCTGGGTCAGTTCGGCGGCGTAATCGAGCTGCCCCATGCGCGAGTAGATCTCCTCGAACTTGCCCTTGAACGTGCGCTTGAACCCGGCCAGTGTTTCGCGCCCACCGGGATAGTTCGGCGCAAGGCCCACCACATATTTGAAGCCGAGGTCCTGCACGTGCTGGCCCATGGCGGCCGGGATATCCTCGTTCTGCCAACTGGTGGAGAAGAAATACGGACTGCAATGCTCACCGGCCAGATCGGCCGGGCCGGTGTTCGGGCTCACATAAAAGGTGCTCGACTCGGCAATCGTGGCCCACGAGGGCAACAGCACGTTGGAGAAAATGATCCCGGTCAGCAAATCGACATGATCGCGCTTGATCAGCCGCTCGACGGCCTGCTTGCCGGTCTCGCTATTGGCTGCGTCGTCGGCGATTTCCAGGTCCACTGGCAGGCCACCCAGGCGATCGCCATTCAATTTGACGAACAGTTGGAACGCATCGCGCACATCCTGCCCATCGACCGCTGCGGGGCCCGAGAGCGTGGTTACCAGGCCAACTTTCACCCGATCGAGCGCCTGGGCCGGCAGGCCCAGACCGATGAGCCCCGCGGCCAGGCACGCTGTCAGCGATGACGGCCTGCGCGCGGCACCGACCAAGTCGCAAATTATTTTCAGTTGCATCCAGTGGCGCACGGTTGAGTCTCCTTCCGCTAGCGGGAAATCAATCATAGCCTGTAATAGCCTGTTCCATGCCACTGCGTCGGTGAGGGTAGAATCGCCGCAGGCACCAGCCCCCAAGACTTCAGGAGACAAGCTGCGATGAATCACTCTGTCCGTTTGCTCATCAGCTCTTTGAGCATTGCACTACCGCTATTCGCGCTCTCGGGCACTGCCCACAGCGTGAGCGCGATCAAGGTCGGGTTCGTGACGACGCTCTCAGGGCCCAATGGCGCCCTCGGCGTTGAAGTACGCGACGGCTGGAATCTCGCGCTCAAGCACCTGGGTGGCAAATTGGGCGACCTGCCGGCAACCACGCTGATCCGCGACGATCAGTTCAGCACCGATACGGGCAAGCAGGCCGTGGAACGGCTGGTGCGCCAGGATCATGTGGATGTGATGACCGGCATCATCTTCTCCAACATCCTGCTCGCTGTGGCACCCACGGTGTTCGAGGCGCAGATGCCCTACATCAGCCCGAACGCCGGTCCGTCACAGTTGGCCGGCAGCGAATGCAGCCCGTGGTTTGCAAGCGCGGCGTGGCAGAACGACGGATTTCACGAGGCAGCAGGCCAATACGCCACTGACAAGGGATTCAAGACCGTTGCGCTGATCGCACCCAATTACCCGGCCGGTCGCGATGCGCTCGCCGGGTTCAAGCGCTTCTACAAGGGCAACATCACCGACGAGATCTACCCGCGCCTGGGTCAACTCGATTTTTCTGCTGAGCTGGCGCAGATCCGTGCCGGTCATCCCGATGTGGTCTACAACTTCATGCCCGGTGGCATGGGCATCAATTTCGTCAAGCAATTCGTTGCCGGTGGCCTGTCGCGCGACATTCAGCTGCTTGCCCCCAGCGTATCGGCCGATGAGGACATCATCCGTGCGGTGGGCGATCCGATGCTGGGTCTGTTCAACGCCTCGCACTGGGCAGCCGATTTCGATAATCCGCAAAATCGCAAATTTGTGACAGCGTTCGAGGCTGACTATTCGCGCCTCCCAAGCATCTATGCTGCGCAAGGGTATGACACCGCCCTGATGATCGATGCCATCGTGCGTCAGGTGCAGGGCCGCCTGGACAATCCGGCGCTGGTCAAAAAGGCACTGCGCACGGTGCGCTTCAATTCCCTGCGCGGGCCGTTTGACCTGAGCAAGAACGGCTATCCGATACAGGACTACTATTTGCGCGTCATCGGTCGCGATGCCAAGGGTCGCGTCACCAACAAGACGCTGGGCAAGATTTTCACCCATCATGCGGATGCCTATGTCGGTGACTGCAAGCTGTAAGCCGCCGATCGGCTACGCGATTGCCTGCACCGCGGCCATTGCCATGGTGCTCGGCATGGCCGCGCCGGTGTGCGCGCAGGTCTGGCCGCAACGGCCGATACGACTGGTGGTGGGTTATCCGCCGGGTGGCTCGGGGGATTTCATAACCCGGCTGATCGCCGAAGAAATGGCCCCGGAATTGGGCGTTGCGGTGGTGGTGGATAATCGACCGGGCGCCGCCGGCGCGCTGGCCTCCGAGCTGGTGTCCAAAGCGCCCGCCGATGGCTACACGATGCTCAACTCGGGGCATCACGCAATCACCAAGGCGCTCTATGGCAAGCTCGGCTTCGATCCGGATCGGGACTTTGCCCCGGTCACCCTGCTCGCCACCGGTCCCACCGTCCTGTGCGTCAACAATGAAGTGCCGGTGCATACGCTCGAGGAGTTGATTGCCTACGCCAAAGCCAACCCGGGCAAGCTATTCAATGCCGGTTCGGGTTATGGCTCGGCGCCCCACCTGGCCGCTGTCACGTTCGAGAGCGTAGCCGGGGTGAAGTTCACCTCAATCCAGTTCAAGGGGGGCGGACCGGCGGCCCAGTCGTTGATCGCCGGTGACACCCAGGTCATGTTTGCCACGCCGCCCACGGTGCTGCAGTTCATTCGCGCCGGTCGCATGCGCGCGCTGGCCATCAGTGCCCGCCATGCCTCACCCGCCGTGCCAGGTATCCCCGGTGCAGAAGAGGCGCACCTGCCCGGCTATGAGTCAACCTTCTGGTTTGGCCTGCAAGTGCCCACTGGTACCCCCGAGCCGGTAATTCAGCGACTGTTTCTGGCCGCCACCCATGCACTTGCTCGCCCCAAGGTACGCGATCGCCTCGCCTCACAGGGTATGGACGCCACGCCGTCGGCCTCGCCGCAGGCTTTCGCCGAGCAGATTCGCATCGAAGCGCCGATGTGGACCCGGGTGGTCAAGGAGTCAGGCGCCCACGCCGAGTAAACCGCGCGTCCAGCGAGGCGTAGGGGCACTCACGGGCTGCCAGAGGTCACCGTGAATTGCAATGACTGCGGGTACGTGAGCACCGGCCGCTCAGTGCATCGGAACGCAAGCCTACGGTCCGCGCCCTGAGGCAGTCAATGAACGGAAATCTTCGGCGTAGTCAGCCAGGCGTGCCCGCACTTTGGCTTTTTGCGCCGGGGTCGCGCTGTTGATCATGGCGGTGACAATGTGCGCGACATCCAGACGGGCGACGGCCGCTCGCTGCGGATCCTGTCCGACAAGCGGATCGGCCGCCTGCTTCAACCAGGTGCCCAGGCGCTCGGTGGCAATGGCATCGGCGGGGCGCGCTTTCTGCCACTCCCGCAGCAAGGCCACCAACGCGGCCTGCCAGCGCCGTCGCGCGGCAAATCCATCCTGCCAATGCGACGGGTGCTCGCGCAACAAAGTACGCAGCGTTTGTTCCTGTGATGGTTCAAGGTCGCCAATCCAGTGCTCGAAGCGCCCGCGATAGCGCTCGAGTCGGGTCTCGACCGTGCGTTCATCATCGCGCCGCTCACGCTCGGCCTTCCTTGTCCCTTCAGCCAATTTTGCCTCGAGCCGATCAATTTGCGCGCCGTTCAGCATGAGCCCGAGGCGCGCCAGTTCCGGCAGCGCCCGCTCGATTTCGCCGAGCAAGCGGGCGCGAATGCGTTCCTCCAGAGCTAACAGTTGCTCGGCATCGACGGGTTGCGCGAGCATGGCTTGCGCTTCCAACAGCAATCCGCGGTAGGCTGGCACCTCGCTTTGGCGATGCCATTGCAGCCACGACGCCAAGGCCATTCGGGCGAACTGCTCCTGCTCACGATCGAAATCGAGATAGCGATCAGCCCAGAAGAGGATCATGCCTTCGGCATGATCGTAGCCAAACCGCACGGTGGCGCAGCCGCTCGCAAGGACTACCGCGAAGAGCAAAACACTGATCCGTAAGCGCGCGCGCAGGCTGTTGCCCGCCCCTTCAGGCGCGCCTCCGCGCGACTCGGTCCCTCCGGCCTGCCCCATCATTTCAACGAACGACCCATTGCGATTGGCCGTCCACGGCATGTCAATTCACGCTCTGATCGCCGCGCTTGGCTGGTCGCACCTGATCAATTGATGAATTGATTGGTGAAATACTCTTCGGGCTTGTGGCCCGGTTTGATCACACCAGCCGATTCCATGGTCTTGATGGCCGCTGCCCAGTCGCGATCAGACTGCCAGCCCGTTGGGCGCCCCTTGGTATTCTCCGTATAGATGAAGTCTTTGTACGCTTCGATCTGGCCGAGCAGAACATTTCGATCAAGTTTGATGCCGGGGCGCAGACTGATCAGCGCGTCGACAGCCTCACCCTCATGCCCGGCCAGGATGTAATCCCAGGCGCGCAGCGTCACTTTGACGAATTTCTGCACTGTCGCCGGCCGCTTGGCAATCGTCTCCTCGGTGGCGATGATGCCAAAGCTTGGAAAATTGATGCCATAGTCCGCCGCGATGATCTGAGTGGACTTGCGGGTGACATTGATCACCGGCAATCCGAACGGCCCCAGGGTCATGACCGCATCCGATTGACCCGACGCATAATTGGCAAACAGGCTGGTGGGGTCAATGAAGGCCAGATTCACATCGGCACGCGACATGCCCGCGGCCTTGAAGAACGGATCAATGAATGGAAACCACGGGCTTGCAGTAAAGCAGACGATGCGTTTGCCGATCAGGTCTTTAGGGGTCTTGATACCGGATTTTTCATCGACGATGACCGCCAGGTCACCGCGACGGAACACGCCAGCCACGCTCTTCACTGTCATGCCCTGCTCGCGTGCAATCGCCGAGGGGCCAAGGCTGACCCAGCCAAAGTCAATCTGACCGGCGCCAACCAACTGGATGCCATTGATGCTACCGCGGCCGTCCTGGACATCGACCTCCAACCCGGCTTCTTTGAACCAGCCCTTTACCACCGCCAGGTGAAAAGCAGACTGGCTGCCCGCAGGGGTGAAATCGACCCGCATGGTGAGCTTTTCCTGCGCGGTGGCAGGATGGGCCAGTTGCAACAGCGCGACCGCGCCCACCATTGCGGCCCAGTGGGTCGCTGTGCGCCTCTCAGCGCGCTTCTTGCTGCGCGAACCGAATGATGCGAGCCAGGCCCAACAGTCCAGGTTTGCCATGCTGATTCTCCGTGAATGACGAGGGTGTTCGTGCGCTCACGCGCCGTGCTGCATGATCTGACCGCGCTGTGACACATGCCAGGGCAGCAGCCAGCGCTCGAGCGCTTCAAGGCCATAAAAGAGGACTGTGCCAAGTATGCCCAGCACGATGATAGCGACGAACATGCGCGCTGTCTGGAACATTCCCTGCGCCTGCAGAATGACCTGCCCCAACCCGGTATTGCCGGCGACAAACTCACCGACAATCGCCCCGACCAGGGCGAGCGAGATGGCCAGTTTCATGCCGGCGAACATGCTGGGCAAGGCACTGGGCAGCCGGATGCGAAGCAGCACCTGCCATTCAGAGGCGCGCGCACTGCGTGCCAGGCTGAGCAACTCCGGATCGACCGAGCGCAAGCCGAGTACGGTGTCGATCACCGTGGCAAAGATTGCGATGGTAAGAGCGATGGCGATCTTGGGCTCGACCCCGGTGCCCATCCAGATGACAAACAGCGGCGCCAGCGCCACTTTGGGCACGCTGTTGAGTGCCACCAGCAGCGTGTAGAAGGTGCGCTCGAGCAGGCGTGAATAAACGATGCCCACGGCCGAGATGAAACCAAGCAGCAAAGCAAGCAGAAAACCACCCATGGTCGTGCCCAGGGTATAGCCGGTTTGCGCCAGAAAGTAGCCGGGCGAGCTTGCGAATTCGCTCCAGATGAGCGACGGGGCCGGAAGGATGAAAGGCTTGGGCATCCAGATCCGCACCGCAATCTCCCAAACGATCAGGGCACCGACGAGCACTGCCATCACTTCGAGGAACCGTCCAACACCGCTTGACTTGAATGTCATGGCCCGCGACTCAGTGGTTCTTCAGGATGCCAAGGGATAGAAACACATCGCGTATCTGCCCGGTGTAGTGGGTGAACTGCGTGCTGTCCCGAATCGACAAATTGCGCGGCCGTGGCAGATCAATGTCGATCATTTTCATGATGCGGCCAGGGTTGCGTGACATCACGGCCACCCGATCGGAGAGAAACACCGCCTCGGCAATGCCATGGGTGATGAACAGCACCGTCTTGCCGCTGTCCTCCCAGATCCGTTGCAACTCAACGTTGAGCTGGTCGCGGGTCATCGCATCCAACGCTCCGAACGGCTCATCCATCAGCAGCAGGGCCGGGTCATCGACCAGCGCACGGCAGATCGATGCGCGTTGACGCATGCCACCCGAGAGCTCCCAGGGATAACGGTCAACGAAGTCCTCCAGACCAAACAGGTGCAGCAACTCAAGCGCCCGCACCCTCGCCTTGCCCATGTCAAGACCGCGAAACTGCGCGATCAGAAGCACGTTCTCGATGACCGTACGCCAGTCGAGCAGCAGGTCGCGCTGAAACACCATGCCCAGTCCCAGGGGCGCTTCGCGCACCGCCTCACCACGCACCTGCAAGCTGCCCGAGGTGAGCCGTTCTAGCCCGGCAACGCATTTGAGCAGCGTGCTCTTGCCGCAGCCGCTGGGGCCGACCACGCTCAGAAACTCGCCACGTCGCACCTGCAGGTCGATATCAGCCAGTGCCTCGACATCACCGCGCTCAGAGGCAAATACCTTGCGACCCTGGCGGATGTCGATATCAGGGTGTTGCGGGTCAACTGCAGACTGCGATTGCAAAGACGGCGGCACGTTCATCGCTCCTGGGCTGCGGCGTGTTGCGCAGAGGCATGTCGAGCAGCAGCATACGCAAAAGCAAGGCCAGGTCCGATGGTGATACCCGGTCCGGGATAATTTCCCCCCATGACAGAGTGCATGTCATTGCCGCAGGCATACAGGCGTCCGATCGGCTGATGGTCACCATTGAGTACCTGGGCATGCTCGTTGGTGAGCATGCCGGCGGCCGCGCCAATGTCACCCGGATACAGCCGCACGGCATAGAACGGCGCCCTTACGATCGGTCCAAGACACGGGTTGGGGCCATGCAGCGGGTCGCCCGCGGTGATCCGCTGATAATCGGTGCTGCCACGCCCGAAGTCAGTGTCGACGCCAGTCCTGGCAAACTCATTCATGCGCTCTACGGTTTCGCGCAAATTGGCCGGTGGAATTTTGAGGGCACCGGCCAGCTCCTCGAGCGTATCGGCGCGGGTCAGATACCCATCGGCAATATAGCGGCGCCGGTTGCTGAGGGTACCGGGCCGCACCATGCCCAGGCCATACCGATTGAGTCCATCGCGGTCGGTGATCAGGAAAGCGGGAATCGCCGGCGAGCGCTGGTGCGCCGCATACATGCCGCGCACAAATGGATGGTAGGACAGCGCCTCGTTTACAAAGCGCCACCCCTGCTGATCGACTGTCACCGTCCCTGGTCGGCCCCGATCAAAAATGAAATGCGGAAACACTGCCGTGCTGCCGTCGGTTCTTTGCCGCACCGACACTGGTGCCCAGAAGCCATTGGTTGAAAATCCACCGTAGTGCGCACCCAGGGCAAGCATTTGGTCATGCAAAGCCCCGGTATGGCCCGGGGCACCGGGGCAATACGCGGGCACCGGCATATCGAGCATCGTTGAGCGGCGCTCGGGGTGACGGGTGAATCCGCCAGTCGCGGCAATCAGAGCGCGCCCGATCCGGATATGCCGCTCGCGCGCCCCCTGCCTGAGCCGCACGCCGGTGACTCCGCTCGCAGCGTGCTCAATCGCGCTCACCTCGGTTTGCAAGACGACAGGAACCGCCTGTGCGTTGAGTGAGTAGAGCAGGCGGCCGATGAGCGCATTGCCCATCATCATGCGGGTACTGCGCCCATTGCGCAGCCGATCGAGCAGATGGCTCAACAGCAAGCGCAGCGAATAACCAAACGCACGGGGTGAGCGAAATGCACTCAATAATTGCAGGACGTCATGCTGATTCACCAGCAGGTCGCCAAAAATGGTGAATTCCGGGATTGGCGGGCGGACGTAACGCAGATCGCGTCCCAGGCGCGCACCGTCAAACGGCATGGCTTCCAGCACCCGGCCGCGCAGACTCGATCCAGCCATCTCGGTGTTGTAATCCGGATGCAAGGGTCGCGCGCGAAAATGCACCTCACTCCTTGTCTCCAGACACTCCACCGCCTGCGGCGCCAACTCGAGAAATGTCTGGCGCATCGATTCGCTCGACTCACCATGCGTCGCCTCGCGCAGATAGGTCATCGCCTGCTCAAGGCTGTCCTGCGCCCCGACCGTAGCCGCATGGCGCGAATTGGGCAGCCACGCACTGCCGGCCGACCACGCGGTCGTTCCACCCAGGTAAGGCGTGCTCTCAACCAGCAGCGGTTTCAATCCCTGGAGTGCACTGAACAAGGCAGCCGCCATGCCAGCACCGCCGGCACCCACCACCACGACATCAAACTCGGCCTCTGCGGGCAGCGCGCTCAGCTCGATCACCACTCGTTTACGCTCCGGTGAGACGATCGAGCAGCCGATCGGCATCGGGTAGCTGGTCACCACGCCAGGCCACATGCTGGTCAGGCCGGATGATCGCCAGGTCGCGCCCGTAGAGTTCGCGCGCATCGGGGTCATCGACATCGACAATCTTGAGTGGCACACCGCGCGCAGCCGCGCGGGCGGCGAGCGCGGCCCCGCCTGCCGCCGTTGCCTGCAGGCGCAGAAGCGTAAAACCGACGCCGAACTGATCAAACAATGACCGGCGCTCGACCATTCCGGGCGGATCAAAAAACACATGCGGCGCTCTGCCGCCTGGTACGCCACTGGGCAGATAGGATGTGAAACTGTCGCGCGGTGGTGCCCCGTCTTCCCAGATGATGGGCGAGCCGTCATAGCGCACGCCAAGCTGCACGCCGAGGTAGGCGAATTCCTCACCAAAGGTGGCCAGGTACGCCCCGGCTTCACGCCGCGCGGCGGCACCGGCCGGCGTGTCGGCCTCCATCTCTTCGCCCACTTTGACGGCACCTACGTTCTTGGCCAGGCCCTGTGCCGCGGTGGTGTTACGCCGGGCGATGGGTTTGCGTTCGACTTCATAGCTTGCCGCCAACCGGCTGCCACCCCAGCCCTGCACCAGCGCGGCGAGCTTCCAGGCGAGATTGGCCACCCCATCAATGCCCGTGTTCATGCCAAAGCCGCCAGTCGGTGTGAACAGATGAATGGCATCTCCGGCCAGAAACGTCCGGTGCCCTGACCACAGCCGCTCGGCCCACAGAGCGACCCCGGCGGTCCAGTTTCGATTACCAAGGAAAGTGACCGGTGTCGCGTGCCCGCAGGCCGCGTGAAAGCCACGGGCGGCCTCGCGTTCATCGAACTGCGCGCCTTCGGCAAGCCGAGTCCAGTAGAGATATTCGTCATCGCCGTTCAGCGCGACCAACGCCGTGCGAATTTGTGGATTCACCGCCCAATATTGCCAGGCACGTCGCCCCGCGAAGCATTGCGAGCGAAGCGCTGGGGCGCGGATATAACTCGCGATCATCGAGCCACCCAGAAAGGCCTGGTTCAGGGTGTCATGGCCTTCATAACGGATGCCAAGGGTGCGCCGGATGTGGCTCTGGCCACCATCGCAACCGACCAGATAGTCAACCGACCACGTTTCGGATTGGGCCATATCACCGGCCACCGCGCGCACGAGCTCTTCAGCGCCCGCCGAATAATCGGCCTGACCATCCTCGTCGCGGCGCGCGACCCGTTCGGCGTGCAGTTGCACCCCGGTGGCTGTCTCACTGAATTCACCCACCTGCCAGCCAAAACGTAGCGTGATATTCGGTCGCAGGCGAATCTGCTCGAACAAAAATCGCTCGACATACATCTGATTGGCACGGTGGATCGGTTCGAAATTCTGATGCGTGCGGGGCGCATTGATGACCGCACCGAGCTTTTCTGCCTCGGAGGGCATGACCACCCGCGCGATTTCATGGGTGTTGTAGCGGGTGTAATAGGCCACATCGGTCGGATGATCGGCCGGCAGTCCCAGATGTCGAATCGCCGCACTGAGGCCCAGTCGGCGATAGTGCTCCATGGTGCGCGAGTTATGGGTACTGCCCTTGGGGTGCCAGCGGGCACTCTCATCGAGATTGAAAATGACGCTGGGCACGCCGTGCCGGTCAAGGAACAGGGCGAGCATCATGCCCACCGGCCCGCCACCGACGATCGCCACCGCTGACTTGAGCTGAGCTTTGTCCATGGGCCGAGAGTGTAACCGCGCCGGACTCAGGCGCGCACTTCCTGCCGCTGAAAGGCGACGTAGGTGCCGACAAACAGCAGAATCATCGCCGCCACCAAACCGGTTACCTGCGGCCAGACCAGCAGCAGGCTCTGCACAAAACCGAGCGGGGCACCATTCACGGCACCGCGCATCTGCTCAGGAAACACCAGACCCAGTGAACGGGTCATCGGGCTCAACACGCCCACCATGGCCTCCTCGAAGAGCGCGCCCGGAGAGATGCGCGACAACCATTGCTGTGCTTGCAGTTGCTCGATACTTTGAACACCAAGCAGCAGCGCGGCGTCATTGGGATAGATGGCCGCGGCCAGAAACTGGCTGAGCATGGGCCACAGAACGCTGAAGAACAGCCACAGCCCGAGCGAACTGAGCGCCGCCGTTGCCGGTGAGCGAAATACCGTTGACATGAAAAGCGCAATGGCAAGCCACAATCCCCCGTAGAGCACGGCCAGCAGCAAAAAGCTGAGCGCGCGCGCCACTTCGCTACCACCTGGCGGTATGCCCAGAGTGAGCAAACCCAACCCGATCACCAGCAACCACAACGACAACAGTCCGATCGACAATGTTGCCAACCCAGCCAGAAACTTCCCGAGCAGCAGGGCATCACGAAAGATGGGCTGCGCCAGTATCCGGCTCATGGTGCGGCGGTTGAATTCCCCGTTCACACCGTCAAAGCCCAGGCCGATGGCCATCAGCGGAATCAGGAACACGAGGATGCCGGCAAACGAGGGCATCGGATTGCGTGCGTCGGTGAATAGCCGCAGGAACAGGAAGGCATCCTGCCCAGTGGTGGTGCGCAGCCCCTGAATCGCGCTATAGACCGCGGCGATGCCGGTAAGCAGCACGAGTAGTTCGAGCACCAGCATGCGTGCACTGCGCAAGTGATCGTTGATCTCCTTCACGGCCACGATACCGCAACCGGTCCAGGGCGAGCCAGCGCGCTTATTCATGTCACCTCCGCGGCCAGGGTGTGACACAAGCTACCCTCGCGCGCGAGTTGCCACCGATCAGGCTTGTTCATGCTGCGCCCCTGCGAAATGCCGGCGATAGATTTCATCCAGGCTCGGCTCGATGCGATCCAGGCGCAGCACGGGCAGATCGCGCGCTACCAAGGTGCGCGCAATCAGATCCCGCACATCGGATTCAGCCAGCACGCGAAACAAGCCTGGTCCATCGGTCACCACCGACTTGACCCCGGCGATCTCGGTGAGGCATTGCGCAACCGGCGCATCGGCAGATGACTGCACATGCACGCCATGGCTTGCACCCAGCACCTGCGCGGCGAGCGATTCGACTGACCCTTCGAGCTCAATGCGCCCTTGATGAAACAGCGCAACGCGGTCGCACACTGCCTGCACCCGATCGAGAATATGTGAGCTGAGCAGCACGGCAATGCCATCGGATTTCAACGTGCGGATCATCTCGAGCAACTCATAGGTCGACTGCGGATCAAGGCCGTTAGTGGGCTCATCGAGAATGGCAACCCGCGCGCGCTTGATCAACACCTCAGCGATTCCCAGGCGCTGCTGCATGCCGCGCGAGAAGGTGCCGACACGGTTGCGTGCGACCGCCGACAGACGCACGCGTTCGAGGGCTTCATCCATGCGTGCTTCGAGTTCATTCGACGCAATGCCCGCCAGGCGTCCGATATAGCGCAGATTCTCGCGCGCACTCAGCTGGTCATAGAATCCGACCGAATCGGGCAGGTAGGCCACCGTGCGCTTCACCTCGAGCGGATTGTGCATCGGGTCAAAGCCACAGACTTCGATCGAGCCGCTGGTGGCCTCGGTCAACCCGAGCAACATCAGGATGGTGGTGGTCTTGCCGGCCCCGTTGGGTCCCAGCAAGCCGACAATCTCACCGGCATCGACCGACAGGTGGATGCCATCGACAGCAACCTTTGCCCCATAGTGTTTGCGCAGCCCACGGACGCGAATCACCGGCTCGCCCGCGGCTCCGGTCGACTCGCTCGATGACGGTTCGATCATGCTCATCAGCTGCTCGCTCACCGCTACTGCGCGATCACTCACCGACGACCGAAGCGCGACACCGCACCGACAGCCACCATCAGCGCGATCGCGATGATCAGTATGCCGAGGATGCCCCACAGGGTTGATGTGGTTACCGTCACACGAAATTCTGCCGATGTCGAAGCGCCATTGCCACTGGCCCGCAACGTGGCCATGTAGTCGCCACTCACCGCTTTCGAGGATGGGGTCACCAGGGCGCTGATTTCGATCTTCTGCCCAGGTGCGATCTGCGGCATCAGCTTGGGGTTGAACTCGACCTTCCATTGCGCGGGCGCGTTGGCGGTCAATTCCA
Source organism: uncultured Pseudomonadota bacterium (assembly GCA_903921325.1). GTDB lineage: Bacteria > Pseudomonadota > Gammaproteobacteria > Burkholderiales > SG8-39 > CAIXPL01. The sequence continues at coordinate 41,534 of CAIXPL010000022.1, read as the reverse complement.
CATTGCTCGCCGGCGCACTGCCCTCATTGGCCAGGGTCAGCAAAAACTGTGTCTCACTGCCCGCCTGCGCTTCACCGGACAGACGCCCCTCGGGGCCGCTCAGACGCAATGTCGGCTGCCCGGAAATCTGCAAAGTCACCTCGGCTCCTGCCTCGGTACCCTCGGCATTGGCGTTGATTCGCACCGGGTAGTCATTGGCCGGCGTGTTCTCCGGTGGTTGGATTTTGGCCTTCATGTCCTTGCTCTGCCCGGCCTCGATCGGGATCGAGCTGATTTCCTGACTGCCATAACCCTCGCTGAAGGTCGCCTGAAAACCAGGGGGTGCATCGGCACCAAAGCGCACGATCAGGTCCTTGTCACTCTCGTTTTGTACCGTGAACTGGTACTCAAACGACGATTTCGGCGTACCGCGCAGCGACGGCAGCTTGGCGCGCAACTGCAACTTGGCAGGCAACTCCTGTCCGATCACGATGGCCACCGGCAGATCGGCACGCTGGCTGTTGCCGCCTGCGCTCAATAGCAGCCGGTAGCTGCCAGCCTTCGCGTCATTCGGCACATCCACCCTGAGCTGCAACGCAACATTTTCGTTAATGCCGGGCATCGCTGATGCGACGGGCGAACCGGCACCCAGGATGACCGCCTTCCAGCCAGCCGGCAGGCCACCCACGCGCAGCTCCAGGACTTCCGGCGCGCTGTTGTAGTTCTGCAGCTTGAGCTTCAGATTGGCCGTGTCACCGGGACGTGCGGTGCGAGTCGGATAGTCCGTGGTCAGCCAGACCCCGTGCATGCCAGGCGCATCGGCGGCCGAGGCCATCGGGGCGAGCAGCATCAGCACAACGGCAGCGCGGGCAGCGAGCGCCGCGGAGAAGCCGGAACGGACCAATCCGTGACGAGTGCATCCGAAGCGAAAAGGCATCAAGGTTTTCATCGGTGGCGGAATGAGGGTTGATTGGCAGCGGAAAGAAAGAAGTTCGCAAGCATAGCGAAATTTCGCGAACGCTCAGAGAGCGCCCGGGCGGATAATAGACCAGCCATGATGGATTCCCCGCCCCAACTGCTGATGACTGCAGGATCACTCGCCCAGATCCTGAGCAAGGAAGGCTATGCCATTCTGTCTGCAACAGGCTTGGGCGAACTGCTCGGTGAGCAGCCACCGCCTGCCTCAGACATCGATCTGCTGTGGGATCGACTACCCGCCGACGGCTATTTGCGCGATGGCGGTCATTACCGCCAGCGCCGTCATAGCTGCCATGTGTTACAGAATGACACTGGACAGATAACGACCAGCGCACAGCGCGCGCACTGGCAGCCAGTCGACTACAACGCCTTGCACGGTGGCATCGAGCGCTGGTATGAGCCGATTGAACCGGCGTTACGCGACTCGGCTTTTTACCACATGCTGCTGCGCGCGCTGGGGGCCGTGTTCTGCGCCGTTCGACCCTGCGCACAATGGTCGATCGAGTCGCACCAGTTCCGCATCGACACCGAAGGCGGCATCGGGCGGCCGACGCCGGAGGGTGCGCACCGCGACGGTGTCGACTTTGTCGCGGTCATTCTGATTGCCCGCGAGTCCGTTCGCGGTGGCGAGACCCGCGTCTTTCAGGCGAGCGGGCCGCACGGGGTGCGCTTCACCATGGCCCATCCGTGGACCGCACTGCTGCTCGATGACGCGCGGGTCATCCACGAAACCAGTCCGGTGCAACCGCTGGGCGCCCGAGGGCATCGTGACACGCTGGTACTCACCTATAGGCACAATGGCTTTCAGGGGCCGTTATGAGAAAATTCCGCTGCTCGATTGCTCACTGATTGCCCGGAGTCCGCATGCCCTTGCCGAATAGCCTACTGCCCACCACCCTGGTCGGCAGCTATCCCCAACCAGAATGGCTGGTCGATCCTGCCGCGCTGCTGAAAGTGCGGGTGCCGCGGATTCGCGCCCCGGAAATCTGGCGCTTTGAAGGTCCGCTGCTGCAGCGTGCCCAGGACGATGCGACCTTGATCGCCGTGCGCGATATGGAGCGTGCCGGCATCGATATCCTTACCGATGGCGAGATTCGTCGCGAGAGCTATTCCAATCATTTCTCGAACGCACTGGAAGGCGTCGAGATCGCGCCCCCCGGCGAGATCGTCGGACGGACCAATCGCAAGATGTTCGTACCCAGGGTTACCGGACCGATCCGGCGTCGGGCATCGGTCGAGGTGCGCGATGTTGAGTTCCTGCGCCGCAATACCGATCGTGCGATCAAGATCACGCTGCCGGGCCCGTTCACCATGGCGCAACAGGCAAAAAATGAGTTCTACCGCGATGAGGCCGAGATGGCGCATGATTTCGCGATCGCAGTTAACGAGGAGCTGCACGCGCTGAAAGCGGCCGGTGCCGATGTGGTGCAACTGGACGAACCGTGGTTGGAGGAGCGCGAGGTAGCGGCCCGCAGTTATGGTTTGGCTGCCCTTGACCGCGCGCTGGAAGGCATTGACGGGCCCACCGTGGTCCATGTCTGCTTCGGCTACGCCTTCGTCGTTCCCGACAAGCCGCGGCGCTATCGGGTGCTCGAACAATTGGCGGCCTGCCGCGCACAGCAGGTGTCGATCGAAGCGGCACAATCGCATCTCGACCTGGCCGAGCTCACCCAACTGGGCAATAAGACGGTGGTGCTGGGCGTGATCGATCTGGCTGACCAGGCCATCGAGTCCGACCAGACGGTGGCCGCACGCATCCGTGAGGCGCTCGTCCACATTCCGGCTGAACGGCTGGTACTCGCCCCCGATTGCGGCATGAAGTACCTCACCCGCGAACAGGCGTTCGGGAAGTTGTGTGCTCTGGCCAATGGTGCCGCCATTGTCCGCGCCGAACTGACTGGCAACGCGCGGGCATGAGCAGCGCACCGGTGACGGTGAACTGCGCGCAGGTGCTCGCCGGCGCCGTGGCGACCGAGCTACCGGTCATCCTCAACGGCTGGGTGCGCACCCGGCGCGATTCCAAAGCCGGATTTTCGTTTATCAATATCTCTGACGGATCGTGCCTCGCAACGGTGCAAGTGGTGGCCGCGGCGGCGCTGGCCAATTTCGCGAGCGAACTACAGCGGCTTACAGCCGGCTGTGCCATCAGGGCGATCGGACAGGTGGTGCCCTCACCGGCCCGCGGGCAACCTTTTGAATTGGAGGCGAGCGCGGTTGAAGTGATCGGTTGGGTCGATGAACCTGAGTCCTATCCGATCAGCCCAAAACCGCACAGCTTTGAGTTCCTGCGCGAGGTGGCGCATCTACGGCCGCGCACCAACGTGATTGGTGCCGTGAGTCGGGTGCGCCACACGATTGCGCAAGCCATTCACCGGTTTTTCTCCGATCAGGGCTTTCTGTGGATCAACACGCCGATCATCACGGCCTCTGATACCGAAGGCGCGGGCGACCTGTTCCGTGTGTCAACCCTCGATCTGTCCAACCTTCCCCGCACAGAGCAGGGTGCAATCGATTACCGCCAGGACTTTTTTGGGCGCGAAGCGTTCCTCACCGTGTCCGGGCAATTGAATGTCGAGGCCTACTGCCTCGCTCTGTCCAAGGTGTACACCTTCGGCCCGACCTTCCGTGCCGAGAACTCCAACACCAGCCGCCATCTGGCCGAATTCTGGATGGTTGAACCCGAAATTGCCTTTGCCGACCTGCGGGCCGATGCCGATCTGGCCGAGGGTTTACTCAAGCACGTGTTCGCCAGTGTGCTCGAGCAACGCGCCGACGACATGGGGCTGTTCGATGAGCGGGTCGAGCCGGGTCTGATCAGCAAGTTGCGCTCGATCGTGGACGCGCCTTTCGAGCGGATGGACTATACCGATGCCATCGCGATTCTCGAACGTTCGAAGCAGGACTTTGAGTTTCCGGTGCACTGGGGCGTCGACCTGCAATCAGAGCATGAACGCTATTTGACAGAACAACACGTCGGCCGACCGGTGATTCTGATGAATTATCCAAAGGGCATCAAGGCGTTCTATATGCGGCTCAATGACGACGACAAAACGGTGGCGGCGATGGACGTACTGGCACCGGGCATTGGCGAGATCATCGGTGGCAGCCAACGCGAAGAGCGTCTCGGCGTGCTAGATCGGCGCATGGTCGAATGCGGCCTCGACCCTGATCACTATGGCTGGTATCGGGACTTGCGGCGCTATGGCAGCGTGCCGCACGCCGGGTTCGGACTCGGTTTCGAGCGCACGGTGTCCTATGTGACCGGGGTAGCCAATGTGCGCGATGTCATTCCCTTTCCGCGCACCCCGGGCCATGCCCGCTACTGAAATCCGGGGCCGCACAACAGCCCCCTTTGCGGGCTCACCAGGGCTTATCAAGGCTCACCAGGGCACACCACGCCCCATCAGGGCCATCGACGCCAGCCCTGCGGGCTGCGACCGCCGAGCCTGCTGAATTGGCTCAGCCGAGCGGCCCCGCACGCAGAAACTCCCGATTCGCGTAGAGGAGTGGCGTAGCCACCTCACCCACCTGGACAGCCTCGACCTGACAGATAAATGCACTGTGGGTTGACCAGCGGGTACGCTGCACGATGGAACAATCGAACACGGCCATCGCCCCTGCCAACGCGGGGGCGCCGGTCTTCAATTCAAACCACTGTGCCTGCTCGAACCGGGCCTCGCCCTTGTGCCCCATTGCACCTGAGAACCGCCGTGCAATGTCGACCTGCTCAGCGGTGAGCACGTTCACGCAAAGGCGGCCGGCCTGCTCCATGGCGGCAAATGCTTCGGCCGACTCGTTGATGCACGCAATCAAGGTGGGCGGATCGGCCGTCAGCGAACACACCGCAGTGGCGGTAAGACCGCGACGTACGCCCTGGTGAATGGTGGTGAGCACGCACGGGGCGGCAGCCAGGCGCTGCATGCCAGCCTTGAAATCGGCGATCAACTGCGCCGAGGGCGCGAGCCCACTCGACGATCCGACATTCACCGTTCGCTGCTGCGGGTCATTCATTGGGTACGCTCCAAACCGGCAACCCTCATGTGGGCCACGTTGCGGCCGACATCATGCCGTAGTTAGGCCGGTTGAGCCAAACGAGCGACACCCGGGTTCATCCGCCGAATGTCTGGCAGCGCGCCGCTCGCCTGCCTCAGCGCCTGTGCCTCGGATGCGCGTCCGCGCTGCCGCCCCCAAGCCGAACCAACGATCAGGCAAGCCCCGAATCCCGAATGTTGTTGCGCAACCGACCAAGTAGCGCCTTGAGGGCTGCATCATCGGCCTTGCTGAATCCCTGGGTGATGGTGGTATTGATAAACTGAATCTCTGGCAGGACTCGGCGAAACACGTCACGCCCCTTGCGGGTCAGAAAGATGTGGGTCTTGCGCCGGTCATCGGCGCTCTTGACGCGCCTTACCATGCCATGAGCCTCCAGCCACTGAACCGCCGCGACCACCGTCGGGCCACGCATGCCCGCCCGCTCGGCCAACTCGCGCTGGGTGAGCCCATCCTCGGCCCATAGCTCGCGCATGAACGGGAACTGACCGAAGTTCAGGCCATGACGCGCAATGCGCCGCGCAAATTCGCGGCTGAAATGGCGCGTGGCGTCCCACAGGAGGTAACCCAGCGTTTCCTCTTTGGGGGCCTCGCCGGACATCGCGCTGCGCCTGGCAGTGTGTCCGTGTGCCTCACTCGTTCTCTTTGTTGACACGCCCATCGGCTTACTTTACCTTCGGTAGATAGCTATGTATCAGGCGCACAGCCCGAGACTGGCAAATTAGATCATGCGATGCAGGCATTGTCAGCACGCTCACCCGTGCCGTGCCAGCCACGCATCGCTTAGGTTCATCTATCCTGGGGAGACTCCGAGTCATGGCCGCGCCGCTGGCAGGTATTCGCGTGATCGAAGTAGGCACGATGATCACGGCATCGCTGGCCGGAATGATGCTGGCCGACCTTGGCGCCGAAGTGATCAAAGTGGAACGGCGTGAAGGCGGCGATCCATTTCGCGGCTTTCGCGGCGGCATCTACAGCCCGCACTTCACTGCCTACAACCGCGGCAAACGCAGCATTACCCTCGATCTGGCAAAAAAGGATGGCCATGCGATCCTTACCCGCTTGCTGCAGGGTGCCGACGTGCTCCTTGAGAACTTCCGGCCCGGCGTGATGCAGCGGCTCGGACTGGACAAGGCCGCCCTTGAGGCAATCAATTCGCGTCTGATCCACGCCAGCATTACTGGCTTTGGTGCCGATGGCCCTTATGCCGAACGCCCGGCGTTTGACACTGTGGGGCTGGCTCTTTCGGGCATTGCCAGCCTGTACGTCGATGCCGAGCGGCCCGAAGTGCGCGGGCCGACCATCAGCGACAACGTCACCGGGATGTATACCTGTTACGGAATACTGGGTGCCCTGTTTGAGCGTCAGAGCACCGGCCGCGGTCGCCGCGTCGAGGTCAACATGCTCGAGGCCAGTATCGCCTTCATACCCGATCCGTTCACCAATCAGGATCAACTGGAGTCAGAACAGACCCCGTATAGCCGGGTCGCCGCGTCACAGTCCTATACGGTGGAGTGCGCTGACGGTCAGATGCTCGCAGTGCATCTATCATCGCCTGAGAAATTCTGGCTCGGAATGCTCAATGCCATCGAGCAGCCACAACTGGCACAGGACGAGCGCTTCACCACTCGCAACGGACGCGTCACTCACTACGACACATTGCGTGCGCTCCTCGGCACGGCATTCAAGGCCCGGCCGCGCGCTGATTGGCTGCCGCTGCTGGAGGCCAATGACGTACCGCATGCACCGATCCACCGCGTATCGGAGGTAGATCAGGACCCGCAGGTCAGGCACCTCGGGCTTTTCTATCAAACCGAACACCCTGAGCGGGGCACCATGCGCGCCATTCATCGGCCGGTGCTGATCGATGGCGAGCGCGAGCAAGGCGGTACACGCGCACCAACGCTCGGTGAACACACCGATGAGATACTTGTGCAGGCCGGCTACACCGAACAAGAGATTGCTCAGTTTCATCAATCCAGCATTGTCTGAAGCGCTGCCCAGGCCTTCGGCTATTGAAGTCAACAGGAGGAGAACACCATGGAATACAAAACAGTCAAAGTCGAAATCAAAGACCATGTCGCGCGGGTGTCATTGAACCGGCCTGAGAAAAAGAACGCGATGAGCCCGCAACTGCATCGCGACATGACCCAGGCGCTCGAGGACCTGCGCTACGTCGATGATGCCAAAGTGCTGGTCATCACCGGCGCGGGCGACGCGTTTTGTGCGGGCATGGACTTGAAGGAGTTCTTCCACGAACTGAAGGGCGTGCAGTCCGAGTACGACCGCATCTACCGGATGGCAACCGAGTGGCGTGGACGCACCCTGCGCTATTACCCCAAGCCCACCATTGCGATGGTCAACGGGTATTGCTTTGGGGGTGCATTCTCGATTGTGGAAGGCTGCGATCTGGCAGTGTCGGCGAACGAAGCACAGTTTGGGCTGTCGGAGATCAACTTCCGCATGTTCCCGGGCGGTAGCGTGTCAAAGTCGCTCGCCAACCTGCTGCGGCCGCGCGATGCCCTGCTCTACGCCATGACCGGACGACGCTTCAATGGCGTGAAGGCCGCTGACATGGGCTGGGTCAATATGTCGGTGCCTCTTGCGGATCTGGAAGAGCAGACGATGGCACTCGCCCGGGAAATTGCCGCGAAAGACCCCGTTGCATTGCGCGCCTGTAAGGACGGTTACCGCTTCTCACTCGAGATGAGCTGGGAGGCATCCATGAGCTACACCGCCGCCAAGGAGCACGAGGTGATGGTGCTGCAAAAAGGGGCGTGGCTCGAGAGCGGCATTGGTGATTTCGTCAAAGGCCTGTACAAACCAGGCCTCGAGAGCCATACCGAGAAAAAATAGCCTGCTCGCGAACGGTCGCGGCAAGGCTTGCCGGCAGACCGCTTGCGGCAAGGACTGGCGGCAGACCATTCGCCGCCGGCTCCTGCGCTGCCTGCCGCTGCCTAACCGGAGGTTGCCGGATCGTCCGGGACACCCGCGGCGGGCGGTGCAGTCGAATCGGCTTGTTCGTCGGGGTTTGGCTGTTCCTGTGAAGCAGCGCGACGCTTGAGCTTTTCTTCTTTCTTCTGCTTCTTGGCCAGTTCTTTCTGGCGCTTGGTAAACGAGTAGTTAGGCTGAGCCACACAATGTCCTGTTGAAATGAAAAGAGCCCGCAAGGGGCTCCTCTCGAGTCGAATGCCGCCAGATCAACTCTGGCGGACACTCAAGTCCGAACGCGAGATTACAGCGGACGGATGTTGGCGGCTTGGGGACCCTTCGGACCCTGTTGCGCATCAAACTCAACCCGCTGGCCTTCCTTCAAGCTCTTGAAACCGCTCATCTGGATGGCGCTGTGGTGGGCGAACAGATCCTTGCCACCGTCTTCCGGTGTAATGAATCCAAAGCCCTTCTCATCATTGAACCACTTGACTGTTCCGGTGCTCATGTAAGTCGACTTCCTTTAAATCCTGACTGTAGCCGCGTCAGGGCGACGGGCATTATGACTGAGAGAGAACCGGACCAAACAAGAAGCGCCGCGGCAACCGGCACTAGTGATGGGAACTGAGCCGCTACTCGAGAAATATGCCCATGTACGATAACACACTTGTACGCCGTGTGCTGTTCAATTCAATGGACATTGCGCAGGGCAAGAATCGCCATGTCACGTCGGTTAGAGAGGCCGCAAGAGCACTCGTTGCGGCCCCCTCATCATCCGATGCGCGCGGCCGCGCCTACCAGAGTTTGCGACTGGCGATGTCAGCGCCTTCGCGCAGGGCCTTGAACTTGGCCCACAACACCGTGGGATGAACCTCTGTGGTGTAGGTGGCTTGCGATGAGAAGCCGCAATCAGCCCCGGCAATGACGTTATTGCGACCTACCAGATTGGTATAGCGCAGCAGCCGTTCGGCAATCAGCTCGGGATGCTCGACGATATTGCTCGCGTGGGCGAGCATGCCAGGGGCGATCACCTTGCCATCGGGCAGCTTGACCCGTTCAAACACATGGTAATCATGCTCATGGCGCGGATTGGCGGCCTCGAATGAATAGGAACCGGCATTCACCTTGAGAACGAATTCAATGAAGTCGCCCAACTGGACCTCACTCACGCGCGGGCCTTCATTGATGCTGTAGCAGGTGTGAAAGCGAATCTTTTCCTCCGGAATGCCTTTGATGCCGGCATTGATCGACTCAATGTAGATCTGCGCGCGCCGCCGCTTGCCGGCGTCATCCAGGCTGTCGTCAATGAAGATATCGGGCAGGAAAGGATCATCGACCTGCAGCAATAACCCGGCATCGACAATCGCGCGATATTCAGTCGACATGGCAGCGCCAACCGCGTGGAAGTATTCCTCTTCGGTCTTGTAATACTCATTGCTGCCAATGCCGCTGGTGCCGATGGCCGGAATGAATGCCTTGGCCGCACCCGATTTCGCGACTGCTGCCTTCAGATTGGCGATGTCACGATCAAGCGCGCTGCGATCCTTGTAACGCACCGGTCCGACGCAGACTTGCGGTGCGAAGCGGGCCACCATGCCACCGACCATGGCCTCGCGAAAATAGCGTTCGTAATACTCCGGAAACAGGGCGGTTTCCTTCGGCCACCAGTTGATTTTCACATCTGGCCGCGACTCAAACCCCTCCAATCGGTCCTGCACATAGCTGAAGAACCCCGGTTTGGACACTTCGCCATCAGAGACAATATCCAACCCCAGATCGACCTGCTTTTGCACCATCGCGGCAACCTCGGTGCGCACCAGAGCCTCCCAGGCAGCCTCATCGACTGACTCCCCGGCGACCCGTCGCTTCATCAGATCGAGCACAGACTTCGGGCGCGGCAAGCTGCCGACATGGGTCGTCTGAATGCGATTTACGTTCTGCTGCAAGGCCATCGGTGTCTCCCAGTTTTGTTGTCAGTTTAGCGCGCGAATGATCACAAGGTAGCCTGCCTCGCCATCGGCCAGCGCCCCGGGCAGGGGTTCCAGCGGACTGATCCGTGCCCCAGCATACTGCACCAGCATGGGGTGTTCAAACCCGCTCAGGCGCAGCACGCCCTTGACCCGCAGCACCTCGTGCGCATCCTCGGCAATGCTCGCCTCGATCATCTCGAGCGCCTTGCTCCAGACCGACGGACCGCTGAAGCGCACGGTGTTGGTTTGCACCCTGGCGTGGTTCAAGGCACGGATGCTGCCGCGCCGCGCGAGGCCACCACTTGCCGCAAGGGGGTTGCTCTCCCTGAGAAAATTACGCGCCGTCATGGGGAAGTTCGTCGCAAGAATGCGGCCCTCTGCAGGCGCTTCGGCCGCCGCGATCAGGTCTTCATCCCCGAGCGCATCGGGTACGACGGCGTTACCCGGTGCGAAAATCGGCAAAGTCTGCTGCGCAATCGCGCCCTGCGGGTCAAGCGGCCGTCTGGCACATAACTCCGCGAGCAGTCCAGGGCGGGCCCCATGAATACACGCCTGTCGATTCCATTGGCCCAGTGCGTGCTCCAGTGCTTCAATGCGCACCGAATCGGACAGATCGGTGCGAGTGATGATCAGATCATCGGCACAGACAATTTGCGCAAGTGACTCCCGATGGCGTGTGTAGCGATCAATTGGCGCGGCTGCATCCACGGTGCAAATCACGCGCTCGAGCGTATATCGACTGGCGGTCAGCGGACTGGCATTGAGTGATTCAATGACCGGCACCGGATCGGCAAGCCCGGTGGTCTCGATGATCACGCGATCAAAACCCGGAATATCACCAGCGGCGGCGCGAACCAGCAGATCATCGAGCGCCAGTGCCAGTTCATCGCGCACCGTGCAGCAGACACAGCCGTTATCGAGCAGGAGCGCACTACGCAGTGCGGCGCCGGCATCGCCGGTAGGGGCCGCGCCGGCGCCAAATACGATGAGGTGATCAAGCCCCACCTCGCCAATCTCGTTGATGAGGACGGCTGTGGCAGCAAGCGAGGGTTCGCGCAACGCCGCGCGCAGCAGCGTGGTCTTCCCCGTACCCAGAAATCCGGTCAACAGAATGACCGGGATACGCGTCGGTCGATCTTCTCGGGGCGATTGATCCGCTCGATGCGATCGATCTTCGCTGGGCGACCGATCCTCTCCAAGTGATCGGTTCTCGCCGGGCGGTCGCTCAGATGCAGTAGACATCGAGCATGGTGGGGATCTGGTCGTTCAGCAGGACGATTTTCTTGCGCGCGATGCGCCAGCCGGCCGCCGGACTGAAGGCCTGATCGGCCGCCTCGGTGGCCGCATGCAGCGTGTATTCAGTCCACCCAAAAAAGGCATGTTGCACATTGCCGCGCAGAAACATCACCTGTGTTGTCCACGCTGCGCGCAGCCGGACCTCATCGGCAAGGGGCGGTGCAAGGGGCAACAGATTACTGTACAGATGACAGGTGCGCGGCATCGGTGTTGTGGCCGGTGAGCGGCGCGAAGTGAACCGCATCACCCGATCTTCCAGTCCGCTGCGACTCTCATAAAAGATATAGGACAGAGCGCGGTCGGTGTCGGGCGTGAGCACGCCCTCCTCTGACCACATCGGCAACCAGTAGACACAGTCAGGCTTGTACAACCCCAGCCATTCGTCCCAGCGCTGCTCATCGAGCAGCATGCCTTCGCGATAGACCACCTGGCAGGCAGACTCAAACAGAGCGCGCTCATCAGGGGTCATGACCAGACCTTCTCACCGTTCATGCCAGCGCACATCAGGCGACGCCATTGCCGGTAGGGGGCGTGCATGCTGGTTTCCATATTCAGATCAAAGCCGCCACGGACACTGAATTGAGGCTCAATCGCCAGCTCGCGCGCCGCGCCATCGGCGCCGCTCACCACCGTCTCGATACCCCGGTAGTAGCCTTGCAGGTAATCGAGCCCATGCGCGTTATAGCCGGTTTGCAGCGATTCAAAACAAACCGTGTCATCCGGAGAGGCAAACCCAGTGGGCATGAAAAAGTCTTCAAACTGGCGCAATCGCCAGCGCCGCACCTCGGGTGACTCACCCTTGGGCGCAATGCAATGCACGCGCATCTCGGTTTTGTCGACTGCAATCGGCCGGAAGGTGCGTACGTTGAGCGTGGTCGCATCGGCGATCTGCATATTGGGAAAAATGAGTGAGTTACGAGCCTTGAGCATCCATTGCGCGCGTACCGCGCCATGCACCGCCTCGATTTCACCGATACGCGGGTAAATCGGGCGCTTTTGCGGTTCGGCCTGATTGAGCCAGATCATCGCGTGGCCGTTGGCAAAGTTGAACGCGCCGCATTCCTGCTCGAGGCGCTTTTTCCAGTCGAACTGCTGCGCCCCGACATTACCCTGACCACGCGAGCGCTTCTCCATCACCCCCATGTACGACGCGTGCGTCGAGGTGAGGTGGTATTGGTCCATCGCATTGTCCATCTGCAGCTTCCAGTTGGCGCGGTAGGTATAGGCGATGCGACCCGGTACGATTTCCATCCCGTCGGGGGCCTGGTCCATCGCCAGATCAATGAAGGTGCGCATGTCGCCCAGATAAGCCTCAAGGCTCGGCACGTCCGCGCTCAGACTGCCAAAGATCAGACCACGGTAGCTCGCCAGGCGCGGCAGGGCGATCAGATTGTGATCCTCACGGTCAAAGGCGCTCGGATAGGCACCGGCCGCCTTGTCCTTGACATCGACGCACTGTCCTGCCGCATCAAAGGCCCAGCCATGGTAGGGACAGACATGGTATTTGGTGCAGCCCTTGTGCGCGACTGCCAGCTGCGCGCCCTTATGTGGACACACGTTGATGAAGGCGCGTACTTCACCATCGGATGCGCGGGTGAGCAAAATCGGGGTGCGCGCAATCCAGCGCGTGACGTAGTCACCCGGCTGTTCGATCTCAACGTCCAGTCCAAGAAAACACCAACTGCGCTCGAAGATGTACTTCAGCTCAAGCTCGAAGAGATCCGGGTCGGAGTACACATCCCGATGCACCCGAAAGATCCCTTCCCGCGGCCGATCGTCGACATAGTCACCCAGGTCCAACATGGTCATCTGCAGCCCCTCGCCGTTTGGCTCACCCCGCCGCTCGCCTCCCCGCCTTCCCTCGACAGGTACGCGGGTGGCGCGCGGCGCAACGTTCACATGCACTAGTGTAAACCGCAGGTCTCAACCGGTATCATCAGCCGGTATTATCAGAGCGAGAAACGGGGAGACCGGGAGCACCATGAAGACAATTGCATGCAGATGGGTGGCCCTGTGCGGCCTGGCCGCCGCGGTTCTGGTTGCCCCGATTGCCAGAAGTGCCGATGAGCACTATCCAAACCACCCGTTGCAACTGGTGATCCCGTTGGCCCCAGGCACCACGATCGATTTCATCGGACGCACTTACGCCGAGCGTCTCACCGAGCGCCTCGGTCAGACAGTGGTCGTGCAGAACCGGCCCGGCGCCGGCGGGACGATCGCCGCGCAATCAGTGGCCAAGGCTACCCCCGATGGCTATACCCTGCTGATCGTCAACTCGCAGCACTCGATCAATCCAACGCTGTATCACAGCCTGCCTTTTGACACGCTGCGTGATTTTTCAGGCGTTGCAATGATCGGCGTGGCGCCAAGCGTGATCGCAGTTCATCCGTCCCTCGGCGTCACTCACCTGAAGGATTTTGTGACCCTTGCGCGTCAGAAGCCCGGGCAGATTACCTACGGGTCTGCCGGTGTCGGAACGACCACCCACCTTGGTGCGGCCTACTTTTCCTCACTCGCGGGGATATCCCTTGTGCACGTGCCTTATAAGGGCGCGGAACTCCTGACCGACCTGCTCGCCGGCCGGGTGCAATCGATTTTTGTGCCGCTCACCTATGTGCTGCAACAAATTCGCGAGGGCAAACTGGTGGGTCTCGCGATGACCACTCGCGAACCGTTGCGCGAACCCATCGCGTTGCCATCGGTGAGCGAAACAGTCATCCCCGGATTTGAATATGCAACGTATTACGGTTTCGTCGCTGGTGCCAAAGTGCCATCGACCATCTTGGAACAGTTGAGTGGCGTGATTCACCAAATCACGGACGAACCGGCGATTCGTGCCCGCTTTTCTACTTTGGCGTTTTTTGGGCGCCACCTCGGACCGGCCGAATTCGACGCCTATATCAAGGCCGACTATGAACGCATGGACCCTGTGGTGCGTGCCGCTGGAGCCAGTGCGAACTGATCATGCCGATTGATCAGATCGGGCGACCGCTACCACGTAAAGAAGACAGACGATTGCTCACCGGCCAGGGCCGGTTCGTGGCAGACATGGCTGTGCCTGGCGAACTCCAGATTGCCTTTTTGCGCAGTGCCCATGCCTATGGCCATGTGGCGTCCATTGATGCCTCGGCCGCGCTGTCCATGCCCGGGGTGATTGCGGTATTCACCGCACAGGATCTGAAGGATGAGCTGCTTGCCCTACCAGGCATGCAGAATCGGCCACCGCCTGGCTGGGCAGAGCGGGTCGAACATCAGATCAACATCCCCGATCAGCCTTTGATGGCGCTCGACACCGTGCGCTATGCCGGGGAGCCCATTGCGCTGGTGGTCGCGCAGTCACGCTACATCGCCGAAGATGCGCTTGACCGGATCCGCGTGCAGATCGACCCGTTGCCCGCCCTGCTCGATCCCTTGCATAGCGGCTCCTCGCAATACACCGTTGCCGATTTCACCCTGAGCACAGGCAACGTCGATTGCCTGCCCTCAGCCAGGGACCCCACGGTGCTGCGAGTAAGGCGAACATTTGACAATCACCGCACGCTCGCGGCACCCATTGAATGCCGTGCAATCCGGGCGCAGTATGACTCAGCCAGCGATCGGCTCACCGTGTGGTCTGCCACGCAAGTGGTGCACTGGGTGCGTCGTGAACTTGCGCGCCAGTTGCGCATGGATGAATCACGGATCCGCTGTATTGCGCCGGACGTGGGCGGTGGCTTTGGCGTGAAGGGCCATGTCTACCCGGAGGAAATCCTGGTCGCCTGGCTCGCTCGTCGGTTGGGTAGACCGGTTGCCTGGACGGAGGACCGGCACGAACACCTGCTCCATTCACCGCACTCACGCGATGACCATCACGAGGCGGAACTCATTGTTGATCGCAGTGGGCGCATTCTCGGTCTGATCGATGATCTGATCAAGGATTCCGGCGCCTATTGCCCGGTGGGCATCGGTTCACCCTCCAATACGCTCACCCATATCGCCAGCCAGTACCGCATCGAGCATATGCAGTTGCGTGCGCGAATTGTGTTGACCAACAAGGCACCCAATGCACCTTATCGCGGCGTAGGGCGGCCTGAAGCAGCCTTTGTGATTGAACGGCTGCTCGACATTGCAGCGCGCGAGCTCGGACTTGACCCGGTCGAGATACGACGACGTAACTTGATTCAGACCGAAGAGATGCCCTACTCGGTCGGCATTCCCTATCGCGACGGTGTGATGGTGCGCTACGACAGTGGTGACTTTCCGGCAAGCTTTGAACAAGCGCTCTCGGCCATGGGCGGCATCGACCCATTGCGTACCTGGCAAAGTGCTGAGCGCGCCAAGGGCCGGCGTATCGGGCTAGGCATCAGCGCCTATGTCGAGGGCAGCGGTGCCGGTCCATTTGAAGGTGGCACGGTGTGCATTACCTCATCGGGCCGCTTGGTCGCCGCTACAGGTGCGTGCAGTCAGGGCCAAAGCCATGAGACAGTGTTCGCGCAAGTCATTGCCGATCAGTGGCAGGTCGATCCGGCCCTGGTTGACGTTCAAATCGGTGACTCTGCTGCGATCGAGCGCGGCTTTGGCACCATCGCCAGTCGCAGCGCAGTGAATTCCTCGGCGGCGCTGTGCATGGCGAGCGACACGCTACGGATCAAAGTGCTGGACATTGCCGCAGGACTTCTCGAATGTAGCCGCGATGATCTGGAATTGCGCTCCGGGGGTGTCGGGGTGAAGGGCGTACCCGCGCATCAAGTGAGCCTTGCCCGCGTTGCTCAAATGGCCGAGGACTCTGGTCTCGGGCCCCTGAAAGCCACCGAGTACTTTGAACCAGTCACAGTTACCTGGGGCTATGGCACCCATGTGGCGCTCGTTGAAGTGGATTGTGCAACCGGACGAGTCGAACTGCTGCGTTACGTGCTCGCCCACGATGCCGGAACGCTGCTGAACCCCATGGTCGCCGAAGGTCAGTTGATTGGTGCAATCGTGCAAGGCATCGGTGGCTGCCTGCTCGAGCGCGTGCGCTACGACAATGAAGGCCAGCACTTGAACGCCTCACTAGCCGATTACCTGCTGCCGCTTGCCTCCGACGTACCGCCCATTGAAATCCATCATAGGCAAACGCCCTCCCCGCTGAATCCGCTCGGTGTCAAAGGGCTGGGCGAAGGCGGCATCATCGGTGTGCCAGGTGCGATCATCAACGCGCTATGCGACGCGTTTTCCGATCAGGGCATTGAATGGAACAGCAGCTGGATTGACCCGGAATCGGTCTGGACCTTGATTTCTGCTGTCAGACCACGCGCGTAGCCGGCCGCTCCCAATCGGTTCGCCGATACAGGAGCACCGCACCGATCAGACTGCAAACCGCCGCCGCGCTCATCCAGTACGCAGGTGCCGCCTTATCTCCCGTGGTCTCTATCAACCAGGTTGAGATCACGGGCGTCATGCCGCCGAATAGAGCGGTGGCGAGACTGTAGGCGAGTGAGAATCCGGCCACGCGCACCTGCGCTGGCATCACCTCGGTGAGCGCTGCCACCATCGCGCCGTTGTACATGCCAAAAATGAACGACAAGTACAGCAGCACCGTCAGCATCCGCACAAAATCCGGTGCAAGAGTAAGCCAGGACAGCGCAGGATAGGTCGTGAGCACCGCGAGTATCGACATGCCGACCAGGACCGGTCGGCGGCCAATGCGATCGGAAATTGCACCACCGATCGGTAACCAGATGAAATTGGAAATTCCCACGCAGAAAGCGACAATCAGACTGTCTGATGCCGTGAGTTTGAGCACGGTCTTGCCGAACGTGGGGGTATAGACCGTAATCAGGTAGAACGTTGTGGTCGTCAGGGCCACCATCAGCATGCCCTGGATGACCACCGACCAGTTCTGTGCCATGGACTGAAACACCTCTCGAGTGCTGGGGTGATGGGTGCGAGATTTGAACTCATCGGTTTCAAGCAGCGAGCGGCGCAGGAAGAAAATCAGTGGAATGATCGCGCAGCCGACGAAAAACGGAATACGCCAACCCCAAGCGTTCACCGTATCCGCAGCCATGGTTTGATTCAGCCCATAGCCCAGCGCCGCCGACACGACAATGGCCACCTGCTGGCTGGCCGATTGCCAACTGGTATAGAAACCCTTGTTACCCGGCGTGGACATCTCGGCCAGATACACTGACACACCACCCAATTCAGCCCCGGCAGAGAACCCCTGCAACAGCCGCCCGAGCAGCACCAGCAAAGGTGCGAACAGTCCGATCGATGCGTAACCAGGGACCAAAGCAATCATCAGGGTGCCGCACGCCATGATGCCCAGGGTGACAATCAACCCTTTGCGTCGCCCCACCTGATCGATATAAGCACCGAGCACAATCGCACCGAGCGGGCGCATCAGGAATCCGGCCCCGAACGCACTGAACGTGAGCATGAGCGACGCAAACTCGCTTTGCGACGGAAAGAACGTGCGCGCAATATGCGTTGCGTAGAAACCAAACAAGAAGAAATCGAATTGCTCGAGAAAATTGCCGCTTGTAACGCGTAGCACAGAGGCCCATTGGCTGGGTTTGGTGGCCACTGCCTGGATTGTCTCTCTGGTCATTATGTGTACCCCTTGATCACGGGCCGTTGGCATCTTCACCAAGATCGGACTGTGGCGCTGCCCCACGGTTTCCAGCCTTGGCATCCTGCAATTGTGTCATTGCCAGGTTGGTCGCGTCCTCGCCAGGATCCGATTGTGACACTGGCAGGCCAATCGCGCTCAACAGGCTAAATGGCGCAGAATCGGGCAGTGGCGCCTGCACCGCTACGCCAAGGCGCTCAAATTCGCGCGCCTGGCTGATGAGGTTGCCCTTGCCGGAATAGAGTTGCCCCATCGCCGCACCAAACGATTCGCGAGCGCGATCCAATTGGCGGCCCAACCCCTCCATGCTCTCCAAGAATCCGAGCAGCTTCTTGTAGACCTTGCCTGCACGTTCGGCGAGCTCGGCGCTATGCGCGTTTTGCTGCTCAAAACGCCAGAGTTGCCGAACAATCTGCAGGCTCGATAGCAACGTCGTAGGTGTTGCGATCAGCACCTGACGTTCAATGGCTCGCAACAAAAGGGTTTCGTCGGCGCGCAGCGCCGCAACCAGCGCCGATTCGATCGGCATGAACAGGAACACAAGCTCAGGGGAGTCAAGTCCCGGCAATTCAAAATAACGCCGATCGGAGAGTTCATCAATGCGTGCCACCACCGCCGCAACATGCTCGCGCAGGGCCAATTCGGCCGCCGCCGGGTCACTTGCATTGACATAGCGGGTATACGCGTTGAGCGAGACCTTGGCGTCGATCACCAAGTGTTTGTGCTGCGGCAGATCGACAA
This sequence comes from uncultured Pseudomonadota bacterium, assembly GCA_903921325.1. Classification (GTDB taxonomy): domain Bacteria; phylum Pseudomonadota; class Gammaproteobacteria; order Burkholderiales; family SG8-39; genus CAIXPL01. The sequence goes on along the minus strand of CAIXPL010000022.1, from coordinate 22,997 downwards.
TCACATCGGGGCGCCTGCGACCCTCTTCGGTTGCAAAGCTCACCTCGCGCCGGTAATCGTCGCCTTCGCGTAATCCGCTGCGTTGCAGCACGTTATCGAGCACCAGTTCGCCCCAGTTGCCTTGTGCCTTGACCTCTCCACGCAACGCGGTGGCCAATTCATGGGCCTCGCGCGTCATGCGCATATTGATGTCCTTCATCTGCTGCAGTTCGCTTTGCAAGCTCGCCTGTTGGGCGGTGTCGTGCCGATGAATATCCTCCAGCGTACTGCGGAACTCAGCGATGCGCGCTCGGAGCGGGTCGAGCAACTGGCCAAGCTGAGTCTGATTCTGTTCGATGAATCGACGCGACTTGTCCTCAAGGATTTCGTTGGCAAGGTTCTTGAATTGATCAGTGAAGCCCTGGCGCGCTTCACTCAACAAAACGAGCTTGTCGGCGGACTGCTCGCGTTCGGCCTCCAGGCGTGTCTTGAGCGAAGCGATCTCCTGACGCGCCGCGCTCAGCAGCGCCTCCAGGCGCATCTCGCGCGCCTCCATCTGTGGCAGGCGATTGAGGCGCTCATTGAGCGTGGCTATGCTCACGGCGGCCTGCGCGCGAGTCTGCTCCTCGGTTTGACGGATCCGTCGAGCAAGCTCGCGAACGTGGTTAGCCCGCAGCACGATCGCAACCAACAGCGCCCCAAGCGCAAGACCGATCAGTCCCGACGACACATTCAGCGCATCGATAGTCATGGATAGGGTCCGTTGCTCAGGTGCTGATTCTCACCAGCTTCAGTCTTGCCCCGGCGCCGCTGCGAATAAGCACCGATGAACGGGCGCAGCCGAAATAGCGTGCCACCAAACCGATCAGCTCGGCATTGGCCTTGCCATCAACGGGCGGTGACTTCAATTGCGCAAACCAGGTGCCGTCCTCAAGGGATTGAAGCGCACTGACGCTGGCATTGGGTTTGACTTTGACCTTCAAGTACTGCGAGGACGTGACCATCGAGAGGATCGCGAGCGGTGATTTGATCAGCATCATAGGTCAGACGAGGTGCCGTGGACACAGCGGATACCGATCGTGTCATCCTTGGGCTACTATCTGCCAAAGAACGGGGCAGCGGACGCCTCGCAGACGGAGACACTCATGGATTCAGCATCCAGCAAAAAACCCCTGTATCGATCCCTGTATTTCCAGGTGATCACGGCGATCATCGTCGGTGTGGTCCTAGGACATTTCTGGCCAGAAACCGGTGCAGCGATGAAGCCCCTTGGTGATGGTTTCATCAAGCTGATCAAGATGATCATAGCGCCAATCATCTTCTGCACCGTGGTGGTGGGCATTGCCGGCATGGAGGATATGAAGAAGGTCGGCAAGACCGGGGGACTTGCGTTGCTGTACTTCGAAGTGGTGAGCACGATTGCCCTGTTGGTGGGCCTGCTGATCATCAACGTGTTGCAGCCTGGCAGTGGCATGAACATTGACCCGGCGAGTCTCGATACCAAGGCGGTGTCGGCCTATACCGGTCCAGGCAAGATGGTCGGTACGGTCGATTTCCTGCTCAACATCATTCCGAGCACCTTGATCGATGCCTTTGCCAAGGGCGACATTCTGCAAGTGCTGTTGATATCCGTCCTGTTTGGCTTCGCGCTGCAACGCGCCGGCGGGCGCGGATCTCTCGTCTTTGACTGGATCGAGAAGACCTCTCAGGTGCTCTTTGGCATCGTGGGCTACATCATGCGGGCGGCGCCGATCGGTGCGTTCGGTGCCATGGCCTTCACAATCGGCAAATATGGCCTCGGATCGCTATTTTCCCTGGGTCAATTGATGGCGGCGTTTTACGGCACCTGCCTGATTTTCATTTTTGTGGTGCTCGGGATCATTGCCCGCGCCCACGGTTTCTCGGTTTGGAAGCTCATCAAGTACATCAGGGAAGAATTGCTGATCGTTCTTGGCACATCGAGCAGTGAATCGGCGCTGCCCGGCATGATGAACAAGATGGAGCGACTGGGCGCACACAAGTCGGTCGTCGGGTTGGTAATCCCGACCGGTTATTCGTTCAACCTGGACGGCACGTCGATCTACCTCACCATGGCGGCGGTGTTCATCGCCCAGGCGACCAATACAGAGATGACGTTGGTGCAGCAACTCACGCTGCTGGCCGTGCTGATGCTCACCAGCAAAGGGGCCGCCGGTGTGACGGGGAGCGGATTCATCGTGCTCGCCGCCACACTATCAGCGGTTGGTGCCGTGCCCGTCACTGGTCTGGCGCTGATTCTCGGTATTGACCGCTTCATGTCCGAGGCCCGCGCACTGACGAATCTGGTCGGCAATGGCGTTGCCACGATTGTGGTGGCGAAATGGACAGGTGATTTGGACACAGAGCAATTGCAACGCGAACTGGATGCCGGACCGGGACATCACTAGATATCCCTAGTCATCCAAAATGTCACGGGCGGCATCTGTTTTCTGATAGCCCTTGTCATTGACCACGAATACCGATGCGGCAATGGGTCGCGTGTCGAGCGAGACAATTTTCCATGCCGGATGTGTCGCCCTCTCGGGCGCGATCAACAGGGGCAAGCGCACTCGGGGGCTCCAGCAGATGTGGCTGGTCGTTTCCTTTACTTTGAGGTCATACCAATCGCAGGCCTCGATGGCGCTGCCCACGAGCGCGTCGGGCCGTTTTCCCGCGGACACATGGTGAGGACCGAACGGACGAATCAGACCGTGTGACCAGTCAAACCAGTCGGTAAAATTACCCAGTTTCATCAGACTCTGCCGGTCGAGATGAGCAGCGGCGTGGCGCTGATGGTCCAAGAGAATCATCTGCCAATCTTCTTGCGTTCCGACCCGTGTAATGTAGGCATCGCTCGTTACACCGGTGCGGCGCCTCACACGGGTCTTGCCATCGCGCCAGACTTCCAGTTCATGCTCGGCGCCACGAAGCTGATAGTGCGCCTTGTAATGGACTGCGCTGGGTTCACCCGTTGCAGAAAATACCTGATCAAAATTCGACGCCACGCTCGTAGCGGCATCCGCCGGCGTTGCGGCCGAAATGGCAGAGACGTTAAGCAGTGCGGTAGCGGCAAGCAGAAACGCAACCGCCACCCGGGGGGTGGCGGAGCGAACTTGCCGCTCCCGTTGAGTCGGGAGCAGAGTCACGGATGAAGTCCTTTTGGAGTCAGTTTCTGACTGGTTGAGCGTAGTCGAAGTAGCGGTACTTCGCACCATTCAGTGTCAGATCCTTGACCGCCATGTTGATCGAATAGCTACCCACTGACAGCGTGGCCGGGTCGCCATTGGCAACCGTCGCCGCCTTGACACCGGTCTGATCGGTCAACGATTCGTGAACGAGACCAGTGGCAAGCTTGGTGACGCCAAAGGCGCTTGGATCAAGCACTTGCGACACCACCGTCGGAGTTGCCACGCTGCCTACGATAGCCTCGGAAAGAATCCGCCCCTGCGCTTGTGACATCGAAGTGCCCAACACATAGGCAACTGTGGGCGCCACGTCGACATTGCCGCTCGGGAATGTGTCGACATAACCGATCTTGAACGACGGTCCGTTGGCGATCAAGGTGTTGTGCACATCAGTGGTACCCATGCTGCCATGCATGCCATGGCGTGCGGCAAAACTCTCGAACGTGGTGCCGGGCATGCCCTGCACCATCTGGCCCACATGGCTCACCGTGCCTGCGTCGATGGTCGATGTCGTCGAGACGATGGTGCCATCCCAGTTGAAGCTGACCACGATATCGGGTTGACCTTTGCCGGCGCGGGTCGTGTTCTCAAGATTGACCGCCGACATCGGCATGACACCGTTGATCGCGGGCGAGGCAGACGACACCAGATACTTGCTCGCGACAAATATCGCTCCGATTTCCTGACGTTGCTGCAGAGATTTCACAACTGCGGCGACCGTGGCCTGGTTACCGGAGGGTACGTAAATGAAATCCGAACCGCCCTGATTGGTCGACATCACGAAGTTTGCGGCGTAGGTCGCGCTCTTCGAGGGAAGCTGGAAATTGGCACGTCCACCCAGTGTCTGGCTCGGGCCCGGTACATCGCTGATGCCCATATAGGTTTTCACCGCGACGTTGGCAGCACCTACGACCGGATTGCAATACTGACCCACTGAGGTTTCCTTCTTCTGCAGGAGCACTGGCGTCGTACCGGCGACCAGACCCGCCATGAAGGAACTTGAGCAACCGCTACCGTCATAAGCATTCAGACCACGGTAGTACAGCAGATCAGCGATTCGAATATCACCAGAGAACGAATAGCCGCCGGGGGTGGCCGTGCTCAAGTTACCGAACGTTGCAGGTTTGGTTGGATCCGTGGCGACCGTGGTACTACGAAAACTACCGGTATTGGTCGTGGTGGCCCCCAACGCTGTGCCGGTATTGGTGGTCGTGCCGGGGTAGGCGGCGCCATTGGGTCCATAGGTGTAGGCCACGGCTGCACTCGAGTTCGGAGTGAGCGCAATCAGCGGGAACGTGGTGACAGGACCCGAGACCGTGCTGTGACCGTGGTCAGACACGACGATGATGTTGGTTGTGGTGTCCAGACCATTGTCTTTCAGCGCAGTGATCAACTCACCCAGACGGGCATCCTGCGAACGCAGACCGGCCAGCGCGTTGGGAGAACCTGGACCGTAACTGTGCTCGACATTGTCCGGTGTACGAAACCAGATCAGCGTGAGGTCAGGCCGGTAGCTTGCGTTGGGCAGGATGAAGTCCTTGTACACATGCATCATGTATTTGTTGGAAGGGTCTTCGGTTGCGCCCTGCGCGTTGTCGGAGGGATCGTTCGCGGCAATCAACCCGCCGGTGTTGGTGACCGGATCGGCGTACGCGGCAGTCTGCAGCGTCACTGCACCACCGAAATAGGTCGGTGCCGCAGGGAACTGGGTGCTCATGTAGGTCGTCAACCCGCCTGCCGTACCAGTCGGGTCGTTCGCACCGGCGTACTGAACATCATTCTTGGTGTTGAGCGGCAGCGGGTAGCCGGCGGCGACCAGGTCTTTCACCAGTTTGGCCGGCCGCACGGAGTTTTCATCCACAAATACAGCGCTGGTCGCCGTGCTTTGCGTGAAATCCTGAATGAAGGCAGCACCGGACTTTCCGATCGCCGCGGTCTTCAAGCCAGCCGCCTGCGCGGTCGCAAACAGCGATTTGACCAGCAGCAGGCCGACATCGCCCTGAGTCTTGTAATACGCGTTCAACTGATCAAGGATCAGATGGTCTTCGGTAAATACGGGTTCAACGAACAGTGTTGTGCCGGCACCGACCGCCACAGTCGCGCTGCCGATGAAGGTGCTCGAGTTGGCATCTTCCGATCCTGCCGTAAGGGTCGTATCACTCTGACCCGCCCAATAGGTGTTGCCGTAGAACCCGCTGCCGGTGCCGGCCGTGGTGTTCGCAGCCGCCGGGCCTGGGAAAGAGCCCGAGGCAAAACTCTGACCGTTCATCATGGTGAACGTCGGGTAGGTCGAGTGGTTATCGGCGAAGTTCACGCCGCTTTGCCGCAGGTTGTACAGGTTGGGCGTGTCGGTCGGGTTGATCGAGTCGGGCCGCAAGCCGTCCCAGACCATCACAATGGTGCGCGTCGAGGTCGGCGCCGCGGCGGTTGAGCTGTCGCTGCTACCGCAGCCAGAGATCATCGCACCGGCGACAGCCGACGCAATGAGGAGTACCGATTTGAGTTTCACTTGAGAAATCTCCTGGAGTTGTCGGCCGCACACGGCACCCAAGTGACTTGGGCGTCCACCTGCAGTGAACCGCAGCGCACGGTAACAGTGGCGTATGCCAGGTTCATGACACGGACCAGGAAGGGCTGTGAACAGGCGTGGGAATGGTTTTGGGCAACCGGGCAGTGCGCCCACCTTTCCCGATTGTGCGCCGCCTGATGCCTGGCGGCAGGAGGGCCAAAGACGCGCCGACTTTGAATCGTCAGTGGCTAATGCTGACCGCATTCAAGATGCCGACGGCGATCGAAAACGTTGCCACCATGATCGCTGAAGCAATGTGCCCTTGTTCGATCCGCTTTGCCTGCCTGCGCAACACGAGGAACACGGCAAGCTGCACCGCACAGGTAATGGCGGCCCAAATCGCCATTTCCTCTATCGACTGGGTGTAGTAAATCGAAGAGACCAGGGGGAACGTGAAACCGAGAACGGCACCGGACAGAGTGATCGCGACCGCAGTATTGTCATGCGCGATCAGGGCAAACTCATCGTAGGGCGTGAATCGGATATAGATAAGCACAAAGGCCAGGAGGAATACAGACGCAGTCGCAAGATAGATGGCAAAAGCAATAACGGCATCGACCATGGTCATCATCCTCATTCGATAAAGAAGTGGGGAACGAAATTGCTCATATTGGTTGTAATCGGTGAAACGTCCTCTCGGATGCACATCCCGGCCGCAGCGCCATTGACCACCCACGCACCAATAACGGGATAGCGGTCATCGAACTTCGGCAGCGTGTGCAGTGCCTGATAAATGAAGCCTTCATCTCCGTAGGAGCCAACGGCCTGTGCAATGATGCGCCCATTGTCGACCAACTCTACATTGGCACCCTCGCGAGAATACAGTGGCTTGCGTGCGTAGGACACCAGAGAACGCTGGTCGAAATAGGCGGGCAGAAGATTTGGGTGCCCGGGATACAGCTCCCACAGAATGGACAACAACCCCTTGCAGGAAAGCACCGACTTCCATAACGGTTCGATGAACCTGGTCGTACCTTCCAGCAGGTGTATTCCAAATTCTTCTCGCATCAACCATTCCCACGGATAGAGTTTGAAGAGAGTTTCAATCGGTTGATCGTCCAGATCGACGAAGCATTTGGCGGCAGAATCCCAACCGACATCGCCAATATAAATGTGCTTGGTCGCACGACCTGCCTGCACAAGTGTGTCCATCAGGTAGGTCGCGCAAACCCAGTCTTCCTCGTTTCCGTCAATCAAGGCCAGATGTACGAGACCCTTGACGGGAAGTTGCTTCCAGCGTGCCACCAGTCGTTCATGAAGGGAATTGAACTGGTCATACTGCGGGTACACATCCTCCATCCAGTACCACTGGCACACGGCCGATTCGAGCAAGGACGTGGGCGTGTCTGCGTTGTATTCAAGTAACTTGGGGGGTGACTTTCCGTCATAGGCGAGATCGAAGCGACCATACAGCGAGAAATCGTCCCGCTCCATTGATGCCTCGATTCCCTTCCAGAATTGCGCTGGGATACCCAACTTGCCCAGTCGCTTGCCCTCGATCGCGAACTTCATGGCGTTCAAGTACATGGCATGAAGTTCTTGCGTGGCAGCCTCGATCTCTTCAATCTGCTTCAGACTGAATTGATAGCAAACGTCCTCCTTCCAGTAATCATCCCAGGAGTGAAACGACAAGCCTTGCGCTTCTAGCCTTTTGACATAGTCATTGCGAGGGTTGATCTTGAGCCGTTGCATTAGCCGCCTCCTGAGAAACCGTGCCCTATTCCGCCAAAACCGCCTCGCAAAATCAACTTGGCATGTGAATCTCCCCCGCCTGCCCCGCCGCCGCCACCTCCCTGTCCTCCGGCTCCACTGCAGGCGGATTGGGAATTGGGAACAGGTACGGATTCGCCATTTTGATCAAGGGCAACTGGATACCCTGCATTTCTATTCCAATAAAATTGAGGTCCCAAATAGCCTGCAGCAGTCGGCCCACCGCCATCGCCCGGACGCGAAGCCGAACAATCGGATGGCGCCCCCCTATCGCGCTGGCCAGCATCTCGGGCTTGATAAGTCAGTTGCCGAAACGCCTGCGCGTCCTCTTTGTCACCGCAGGCCGATAGGGTTGACAGTGAGCCAAGCACGATGAGGGGGACGACCTTAGATCGTTTCAAATTGCGCCCCCCCTCAGCGAGGGTGGATTCAATTCCGTGAAGTTTGACGGTTCGACTAAGAAGTCGTTAAGCCGCAAGCTTCCACGCGCGTTGGGTTGCCAGTCGGTCAGAACCCCTCGCAATGTGCCAAGAAAGGGCAGCGCCGTTCTCAATACGATGTCGTGATCCATTGATTCAGCCTCAACACCCCCCGCATCGGGAGAGTGGCGCATCCATTCCAGGGCACCGAGGATCCCAGCCGCCACTTGCATTGTGGTCGCGTTATTATTGGTGGCCAGATGGCGCGCTGCTTCAAGCCGCAGTGTCGACCCGTACCAATACGCCCCACCCGGAAATACGAGCAACGCACCTAACTCATCGAAGCCGGAATCGAGCTGATCACGCAGCAACACCTTAGTCTGCGGGGGCGTACGGCCCCTTAATTGCCAAGCGCTCAGCGAATTCAGTGCTAATCGGCAAGGGTGATAAGCGTAATAAACTGTAGGCCGGTAAACGGCTTCAGATGCGGACGGACCTGGGACAGTCAGGAGACTTGCGATGGAAAGGGCTTCATGGTGGGTAATGATCAGTCCGCGCTGAGCGCCAATTGAGGGGACCCAGGATCTGGCCATGAGAACTTGCGACCGGCAATCAACGAAAATGCCAGACTGATCTCCAAACGAATGGCGTCGCCCGAGCAAGGGAAGCGCCTGTTCGTGAGAACCCCACCCCATCTCGGGGCATTGGGCTGCTTCGGACAGAAGACCATCCACCGACCATGTGTTTGCAAATTCATCTGATCCGAGCGTTATCGGTCCGTCTTGAGTATCCAGTTCCGCAATTTGAACCGACTTGATCTGCAAGCGCTCAGCAAGGTGGGGCCACGAGTGGTCTTTCTGAATTCCCTTGAGCTTTGCAAGCGCCGACAAACCGGCTTTGACGAAATGGCTTACCAAGCCCGGATTCGCGCCGTGGGCGATGACGGCAGTCGGGCAACCTGGCGAACTCAGAGACAGTGCTTGATGGCGAAGGGCATAGTTCGTTGTGGCACTTGATGAGGTTGACGCTTGGTATCCACCAGCCCAAGGCTCGACGCAGGTGTCCAAGTACAACACGCCTGCCTGGCGACTCCAATCAATGAGTGCAAACGATGATACTTCAACGGAAACATTGATTAGCCAATCCCCAGCCCGTAGGCGACCCGCAAGGACTGAACGATAGTTGGATTCTGTCAGTGCAGAGACCTCGTGTTGGACACCGTGGCGATAGGCAACAGAATGACCTTCTGGATCAGCCGCAATGACGACAATCTGAGTCGGACAAAAGTCAAAGTGCTTCAACAGCAGTGGAAGCAGACCTTGCCCAATGCTGCCAAAACCTACGATCAGCACTGAGGAGGGAAGATTCGCTTTCATTTCTTACTGACTGTCGTGGTTCTCGCGGGGATGGTCATGAACCGTTGCATCAGCCGCCTGCAGAGCCGCCGCGCCCAGTACCGCCAAAGCCTCCACGTGATACTGACCCGGCCCGGAAACGGGAACCGAGCGCCGATTCGTCACTGGTGAATCGGGATGTTGAAATGGCGCGGGTTCGACCGTTCTCATCGACTGCGACTGGATTCCCGGTACTTCTGTCCCAGTAAAATTGAGGTCCCCAATACAGTCCCACGCCAGACCCACCCCCGTGCCCTGACGGGGAAGTCGAACAATTTGACGTGCTACCCCAATCACGCTGGCAGGCATCCAGCGTCTGATAATAATGTTGCCGAAGTTCATGAACGTCTTTGTCGCCACATGCCGACAACCCTGACAGTGAACCAAGGACCAGCAGAGGGACAACTTTGGATCGTTTCAAGGCGCGCGCTCCTCTGCGAGTGCTACGGCAAAGCCTTCGGACCCGGGCAAACTACCAAATGCCGGGGTCTGGTGAGATACGGCGGCCACGGCTGGCGCCACGTAGGCGGCGAGCTCGGTGGCCGGACGGCCAGGCGATAGGCGGAAAGCACATTCCGTAACTCGGTTTGTGTTTCCGCGATGTCGATCACCGGCAGTGATGTCACGTTCGCAGGCTCAGTGATTGGGTCAACGCGACCCATGCGCAAAGCGACCCGTGCGCAAAACGACCGCGACCGCACCAACAACCACCAAGGCAAGCAAAACCAGCGAGCGTTTCGTAGTCATAGTCGCCGACCCATTTTTCCAAGCGGAATTGTAGCGCGGAGCCATCTATGCGCGAGATTCAAAGGTCATAGGGCACAGGGCATCGTTTCCCTTGCCCTGTCCCGGTTAAACGTCCATCGGTGAGCGAAGGCACAAGGGCAAACATGAATGTGTTCGTCTCGTATGTTGGATACCGAACGATCCAGAATGAATGAACCGGTTACCTTGACATGCGCGAGTCGAAGAACTCCTCTTGTCTCTACGTATCGGTCGTATCGCTCTCAACAGCGTCGCGTCACTGACTGGCAGGGTTCTCGCCTCAAAGGTGTTCCTGAACACGTAACGCAGATAGGCGAACCCGATGATCAAACTCGAATGCAGCTTCACTGTCCGTGCGTGGTTCAGTGCGTTGCTGATTAGCACTTTGGCTGCCGGTTGCGGCGGCGGGGGTGGTCAGTCGGCTGCTGCCATGCCGGTCGCACCGACGGTGAGTCCGGTAGCGCCGCTCGCCAATGCCACCGAAGTAAAGACGAACACGCAAACCATTGTGGCCGCCTTTAGTAAGGCCATGAATCCCGCCACCTTGACCTCGGCAAGTTTTTCTCTGGCTTGCCCGGCAGGCACGGCTGTGACCGGAGTCGTGAGCTTTGTAGCTGCGGGTAATGTCGCCACCCTCACCTTTCCTTCGACCAGTCTGCCCCCTAACACGATATGTACGGTCACCGTAACCGCGGCATCCACCGACACCAGCGGCATGTCCCTGGCCGGTAATTTTGTATGGTCATTTACAACTGGGGCATCAACCGACACAACCGCACCGACGGTCAGTTCAACGGTCCCACTGGCAAACGCGACCGGTGTTCCGATCAACACAGTCATTACCGCCATCTTTGGCGAACCGATGGATCCCCTGTCCATAACCAACAACAGCTTTACCTTGTCCTGCCCCACTGGCACGCCAATCGTGGGCACGGTGGGCTACGGGATCACTGGTAGCGTTGCCACCTTCACTCCGACTGCGGGCTCGCTCCCCAGCAACACCACCTGTGCAGCGAACATCGGCACCGGCGTCCGGGACGTCGAAGGCAATCATCTGGTAAGCGCAGTCACATGGACTTTTACGACCGCTGCGGCGGTGTCTTTTTGTGCCCAGCCTTTCATCCAAACGGATCATTTCGTCGCCGGAACATCAATCAATGGCCAGAATGGCTGGGGCCAATCGGCAGGTTTTTCCGAGCAGGTGCAAAACATTGGGACAGACGCCTATGCCGGTCAGAATGTCTGGCTGTTGAGTAACCAGATTGCAAGCAGTGGCTACGACAACCAACCGATGTCACCGCGGATGCTTCAGTCCGGCGGTGAGTCCGCCGTCCGCAGCAATTGGGGGGGCGATTCCATGGAAGTAGTGTTCTGGTTGAAGCCGGTCTCATCGGTGGCAGACGGTTCGGCCGTCACCATCAGCCTGTCGCCATCCAACGCCGACCGGATGACCTATTTTCGCCTGATCAACAACCTGGATGCCAATGGTGGATTTCAAATCGTAGTGATTGATTATCCCGATGTGGCCCTCACCGGTAACTATCGAACTTTCATCACCCCAACGCATATCGACCGCACCGCCTGGATCAAGGTGCGCATGGTGCTTGAGATGCCAGACGGTCCGACGAACGATGTGTTTCAGTTCTGGTTGAACGATCAGTTGGCAGGTACGTATTCCTCCTGGGAGGATTATCACACCTGGCCTCTGGGGGGAAATTCAGTCACCGAAGCGGTGGATCGGGTGCTATTTCGAGTCAGTGGTACAGCGAGCGGGATTGATCCCAGTTTCGTGGATACCAATGCTCAGGGATACTACTTTGATAACTACTGCGAACGGGTATACAACCGCGCCACCCCGAGCACGACGATCCAATTCTATGAAACCGGATTCGAGCCTTGATCGGTTGCGTCTATTGCTTGACCGGAATTTCCACGCCAATGCCGCGGTAACCGATGATGCCGCATAACTGGTTGAACATCGGTTCCCCGCTGATCCGGAATGTCTGTTGCAAACCGTCGGCATTGACGCGACTGAATTCAAAATCGAGGAATGGCTGGCGCGCTGCGATCTTCGCCTTCAACTGCGCGCGTTCAGCTTCATTCCAACCGGTTACCTCCTGATAGTCATTTTCCCCAACCAGCGTGGCAACCCGGATACCCAGCATTTCCAGGACTGGCCCGCTCACCTTGGTGAATGCACCACTTTCGTCCTGCTCCCAATACCAATCCGAGGCAAGCTCGGTCAGGCAGCGAAAGCGTGCCTCGCTTTCACGTAACTCAGCCGTTCGCTCCTGGACCGTCTGCTCCAGCAGTTTCTTATGATCATCGAGTTGCCTGTACAGCAGCCGTACCTCGAGCATATTGTGAATGCGCGTCTTCACTTCGATCAGATCAAACGGCTTGCTGATGAAATCCTTGGCACCGGCCTGCAACGCGCGCAGCTTGTGGCCTGGTTGCGCGGTCAGTACGATGACCGGCAGATAGGCGTCGGACTCATTGGTCTTCAGGCCTTCCATCACCTGAAATCCATCCATGCCAGGCATCTGCAGATCGAGCAGAATCGCGTCATAGCGGTTCTTGCGATGTAGCGCGCAGACCTCCTGCGGAATCCTCGTTGAGCTCACCGCGGTATAGCCGGCTTGACTCAACAACTCTTCCAGCAAGGCGACATTGGCATCCTGATCGTCGACTATGAGTATGCTGGCGTTGAGAATATCGGGCAGGCCGTTCACGATGCTTTCTGCACCGTGGCTTCCTGCGGCACCCGCGATTGCGCAAACGTAAGGGCTTCGTCCAGCGTATTCATAAATTCATTGACTCTGATTGGTTTGGTGAGATAACGGTAGAAGCCGGCGGCCAGACCCTTTTCGATATCCCTCGGGATGGCGTTGGCACTCAGCGCAATCACGGGAATGTGTGCTGTTAAAGCATCGGCACTGAGCGCCTGCAGCGCCTGGATTCCGCTGATACCTGGAAGATTGATGTCCATCAGGATGACATCGGGCAAGGCAGCTTGCGCAAGCTCGATACCGCTTTTGCCATCGATTGCACGGAGCAGACGAATATCCGGCCTCAATGCAATGATGTCCTCTACGAGCATCATATTGGCCGGATTGTCCTCGACATAAAGCAGGGTCTTTGACCGGGCACCCGAGTGCAGCGGCGCCTGCACAACGGCCACGCACGCCAACGCGTGCTCAGCTCGCTGCCGCTCAGCGGTCAGACCCAGTTCGAACCAAAAGGTGCTACCGATACCGACGGCGCTCTCCACACCGATTTCGCCATTCATCAATTCGACCAAGCGCTTGCATACCACCAGACCAATGCCTGTGCCTTCCTCGCCCCCCGTTTCATTCCCTAGTCGATTGAACGGTTGAAACAGTTGTGCAAGCTTCTCCTCGGGCAGTCCTTCGCCAGTGTCCTTGACACAGATACGAATGCGTCCTGGCGCACTTTCGGTGTAGGTCACCTCGACCGTCCCTCCCATCCGGTTATATTTGATCGCATTGGAGAGCAGGTTGATGAGAACCTGTTTCAACCGTGTGCGGTCGGCCTGAACCGCGTAGGGGAGCCCGGACCACTGAAATGTCATGCGAATGCCGCGCTTTTGCACCTGCGGTTCAATCATCGCCTGACATTCGCGCGCGACCTCACTCAGCAAGATCGGCTCGAGCGATAGCGGCAGCTTGCCTGACTCAATGAGCGCGAGATCGAGGATTTCGTTGATGAGTTCCAACAAATACCAACCCGCCTTTTGAATCTGATCAACGCTGCGCTTCTGTGAACTTGTAAGCGGGGGCGAACCGGCATCGAGCACCTGAGCAAATCCGAGGATGGCACTGAGCGGCGTGCGTAGTTCGTGGCTCATGCATGACAAGAAATGTGATTTCGCGAGGTTGGCCTTTTCCGCCACAAACGTGGCGGTCTCAAGCTCGGCGTTTTTCTCTTGCAGGGCCTGATCCAGAAGCGCCCGGTCTGCTTCGACGCCTTTGCGTGCGGTGTTATCGGTGCCGATCAACAAATAGCCGATGATGGCATTGTGCACATCGCGCAAGGCGGTGACCGATAGGAGCGCCGGGAAGCGGCTGCCGTCCTTGCGGATATAGGTCAGCTCGTAGATGTCTTCAATACCGCGCGAGGCCTTGAATACCAGTGCATCAAAGCCCGGCGTAATCGGTGTGCCGAGCTCGACACTCAGCGCTTTGGCACGAAGAATCACTTCTTGCGGATCGGAAATGTCGGCAGGCGTGACTTTGTTCATCACATCTGCGGCGGTATAGCCCAGCATGTGCTCGGCACCCACATTGAAAATCTGGATAACGCCCTTCGCATCGGTGGCGATGCTAGAGAAGTTAGCGCTATTGAAAATCGCGCTCTGCAATGCCCCTGTCTTGATCAATCCTTCCTGACGCTGGCGCTCGCTGAGTTCATCGACCTTGTCAGAGCGATCCAGAATGATTGAACCATTGCCTGTTTCAGACATAGCGAACCTCGGGTTGGAGCGTCCAAACACGTGGGATGCGATCTCCTTACCGGGGTTGCGATAATGACCGGGGAAAGGCCTGTTGCGTGCATGGTTAATACTGCCAAGCCAGATGCCTGGTCTGTGCGCTAGCCCACATAGTGAGTGGCTCGGTGCGGTCGGTCCTGGACGACCTATGAGTGGCCAAGGTTCACTGGCCGCGTAACGCTCTGATCAGGCAATACCTATTCGTACACAGTGTCAGGTGACAAGCACCTGAATCGACCAATGTCCAAGGAACCCAGGACGGTGCATAGGGCAACTTAAACCTTGGGTCACTTACGACCTGGCGCAGGCACACTGAGCATCATGCCGGTATTTTCCCCACTGGTCACCGAGGGCATTTGGCCATTCCATTTACTGATCCATTCGCGCTGAAGCTTGATTTTTTCCCAGGCGAGCAACCGATCGTCAATGGAGGAGGCCAGCGCACGGTTTGCCGCCGCCTCACCTTCGGCCAGAGCCACTTTCTTTTTTGCCTCGGCCTGAGTCGTGCGCAGTTCGTTCTCGACCTTCAATGAATCCTGGATGGCTTTCGTCTTGGCATTGACTGCCTCAGCCAATGCCGCCGGTGGCCGTAACGCACCGATCAAGCCAAACTGCTGAATTCCAACGCCGATTGGATTCACACGAGAGTCCAATTCCTTCGCCAGTCGACTCAGAAATTCCTCCTTCTTGTTCCCGTTGATTTCATCAAATGTGTATTCAGAACCAATCATTACGACGGCATTACGGGCCGTATCCCTGAGGTAGCCGTGGGTAAATGAATCGATCCGATCTGCCCGAAACTTTGTGTAAAACTCCGGAACTTTTTTTTCATCGAGCATGTACGAAACAGCAACATCGACATTAACGGGGACCGAATCCCGGGTGTTGA
The DNA here is from genome assembly GCA_903921325.1 of uncultured Pseudomonadota bacterium. Taxonomy (GTDB): domain Bacteria; phylum Pseudomonadota; class Gammaproteobacteria; order Burkholderiales; family SG8-39; genus CAIXPL01. The sequence continues at coordinate 7,559 of CAIXPL010000022.1, read as the reverse complement.
AGGTCAACTCCTCATTGATCGGATTACCTTCCTGGAGGTTGTGGGTCCACGCCACCCGTTGCACGAACGTTGGATACTTGATGATCGAGGTCTGAACCGGATTAAAAAACACAAACCCGGTAATAATGTCAGCACTCGAGGTGCCACGATCGACCAGTTGATTGACTTTGATGCCGGTGTAACCCGGCGGGATGATGGTCCAGTCGATAACGAAGCCCCGTACCGCGAAAAATGCGACGATAAGCAAAACCGCTCCGATTCCGATTCGAATCGCTTTAGACTCATTCATCGGGTTTCCCTCCTGGAAAGCAATATGCCGATTGCACGCCTGACCGTGTCAGGAAAGCCTACTGGAAATTGGGCGCAAAAGGAACCGGCGGCGGGTTGCCCGGTCACGCACGTTCTGAGGCAGGCGCTGGAGTCTGCAACCTGATCGACCGGTTCAGCTCAATCACCCATCACTGATGAGGTCCGCAATACACTCGATGCATGGCACTGAGCGGCTTCGGAAACAAAAAAAGGGCCTCGTGTCGACTAGGCCCTTAATTTAAATTCGGTCTCATGGCGCGCCCGGCAGGATTCGAACCCACGACCCCCTGGTTCGTAGCCAGGTACTCTATCCAACTGAGCTACGGGCGCGCTGAGCCGGACATTATACCGACTTTTTTCAGAGCTGCCCGCCTACTCGGCCACTGCGCCCGTGCGGCGGATCAATTCGGAATACTTGAGCACGTCTGCCTTGGCAAACGCGGCAAGTTTCTCTGGCGTACCCGACATCGGCTCGAAACCCAATTGCTTCATGCGCGCCAGCACTTCAGGATCCGCCAATGCCTTGTTCATGACTGTGTTGACGGTATGAACGATTTCGGGCGGTGTGCCACGCTGTGCATAGAGCGACATCCAGGAATCGACAATCAGCTCGTGCGGCCCTCCTTGCTCGGCGATGGTTGGCACATCAGGGGCACTGCCGGAGCGCGACTTACCCGCAATAGCCAGCAACTTCACCTTGCCGGCGTTCAGTAGCGGCAATGCTGAACCCAGCGTCGACAGTGTCCAGGTGAGATCGTTGTTGGCCAGCGCCGGGTAGATCTGGGTCTGATCCTTGAAGGGCACATGAATGATCTTGGTGCCGGTCAGATATTCAAACAGTGCGGCCCCAAGGTCCGCCGGGCTGCCAACATAGGGCGTGCCGTAGGTCAGTTTGCCAGGGTTCGCCTTGGCGCCGGCAATCAAGGCCGTGACACTCTGATAGGGGCCCGTAGCCGACACGGTCACAAAAAACGGCGTCAGATAAATCAAGCCCACGGGCGTGAAGTCCGCCTCCATGTCATAGGGCACTTTCTTGTACAAGAACGGGTTGATCGCGACGTGTGCATTGCTGAGCACCATCAGATCGTAGCCATCAGGATTTGCCTTCTTGGCCATCTCGATCGCCACAAAGCCGCTCGCGCCAGGCCGCGCATCCACCACCACCTGCTGCCCCCACTCGCGCGACATGCGCTCGGCCATGATGCGGGTGAACACCGCCGGACCCGCCCCGGCCGCATACGGCAGGAGCAGCCGCACCACTTTGGTGGGGTAATTCTGCGCCTGGCTGACGCCGGCTCCGAGTACAAGCAGCACGAGCAACGCGCCGCGCACCAGGGTTGATACCGATCCGTTCATTGACTTCACACTCACGTTACACCTCTGGTTATGCCGCGCGCCTGTTTGTCGCAGCCAGGTCATAGCCTGCGATCGACGCATAGCCCTGCGATATGGCCTGCAGCTCGGCGTCGCTGATCACATCCTCGATGCGCTCGAAACGTTTGCCACCTGTGCGCTCCTCGACCACATTGATGATGGCATCAGGCGGTTGCACCCGATTGGTACGCACGATTTTAGCGGTCGGCGGCAGCCGTTCGGCCTCGAACGCCTGCAAGGCAGCGACCGGGTCCGCGTGCTCGACCAGGAGTCTGGCCATCGTGCGGGCATCGATGATCGATTGCGCGGCGCCATTGCCCCCGCGCGGATACATCGGATGGGCTGCATCGCCCAAAAGGCACACACGCCCAAACGCCCAGCGATCGACCGGATCGCGATCGACCATGGGGTATTGCAAAATGAACTCGGCCCGATTGAATAGATCCGGTACATCGATCCAGTCAAAATGCCAGTCGGCATACCAGCGTTCAAAATCTTCTTTGCGCCCCGGCGTATGCCAGTCATTCATGGTCCAGCTGTCCTGACGGATTTCCGCCGCCCAGTTGATCAGTTGGGTGCCATCGGGAAAGTTGCGAATCGGATAGATCACCATCTTGCCGGTGTCAATGGCACCGGCTCGCGTTACGCTCGCCCCGCTCAGAAACGGCTTGCCGCGCGTCACGCCGCGCCACAAATTGATGCCACCGAAAGCAGGCTTTTCGTCCGGGTAGAACTGCGCCCGCACCGCCGAGTGATAGCCGTCACAGGCAATGGCGATCGTGGCACGCTCGGCTGGTAGCGGCTCGCCACTCACACTATCCTCAAGATAGACACTCACCCCGCGCTCGTCCTGGTCGACACGCACGCAGCGTCGCCCCATGGTGAGGGCGTCTGCACCCAGGCGCGCCACCACCGCCTCATGGAGGACGGCATGCAAATCAGCGCGGTGGATCGAAAAATGCGGGAAGTCATAACCCGCATGACGGCCGCAGGGCTCGCTATAGATGTGCTGGCCGTGGCGGTTGTAGAAGCCGAATTCTCGCGCCTCGATGCCACGCGCGGCCAGACCCGGCGTGAGGCCCAGCGAATCGAGCTCGCGCATGGCATGGGGCAGCATGTTGATCCCCACCCCGAGCGGACGGAATTGCGATGTGGATTCAAAGATCCGGCAGGCAATCCCTTTTTGATGCAGGAATAGCGCCGTGGTCAGACCACCGATGCCCCCGCCAACAATAATGACCTCCACAGCGCCCCTCCTCAGTCTCAACCCTTAGCGCGTCACCGACATCCAGCCACCCGGGCAATAGTTCAACTTCGGGTAGTACACCCGGTACGCCGGGCAGTAGTAAAACACCTGCGGCGCAACCTCCGGGGCCGGTGGGGCCGCATTGTAGCCACTTGGATAGGCGGGTTGTTCAATATAGGCGCTCGGCTCGCCGTAGTAGGGATCGGCATAGCCGTAGTACCCGGCCCCGACGACCGGGGCAACGTAATACAGAGGCGCCACCGAATACACACCACCGCGATAGCCACCACCGTGTACTGCACCACCATGACCCACCCATCCGTGTCCCGCGGCGCCACCGCCATGCCCGCCACCGCCATGCCCGCCACCGTGACCGCCGTGCCCTCCATGCGCCTGGGCCATGCCGCTCGACATCGCAAGCAACAGGACGCCGAAGCCAAGGAGGCTCGCGGCGCGATTACGCAGTGCCATTATCGTCCGGTCCTGTCTCATGGTCATTTTCCTCGAAGTGAACCGCCATTCGCTCGCACGACCTAGCGGGCGAATCATGCGCTCTACAACGCACGATGTCTTCGAATGGAATACATGCCACCTGGCGGGCAGTGACCAAGCGTAACGCTCAACGGGCGCCCGGCACCCGCCGAGTCTTCAAGAATGTGTCGAGGCTTTCCCCGCGCATTGCGGCGACCATTTCGGGATTGGACACTCCGCTGACGCGGCCGAGCTTTTCCATGGTAAAAAAACTCGCGCCATACTGAATCAACGCGCGCCAGTCGCGCTCGCGCAGCATGCGCCGCTCCTCTACGGTGAGTTTGGCCTGGTCAAAGGCTGCCTCTGGGTTTTCTTTGAAGAGCGCCCGCCACTCGGGGCGCACCAGATCATGCATGAAGCGGTTCACGCGCAGTCCGCGTGCGCTGCGCTCGAGGTCAAACAGATACGTGCCCTCGAGGTCTTCGAGTCCGGCCAGCTGCGGATTGCCGGGTGGACTGACCGGTGCGCCGCTCATTGCTCGATCTCCTCGTAGACCGCCACGGCCATTGCCGTGGTCATTGGCAGGTAGTAGCTCTGGTGCACAGTACGTACCTTTTCGGTAAGCGCGCCACGCATGGCAAGCCACATGATGACTTCGGCGCCCTCCGATCCACCCAGTCGGGCAAAGTCGGCCAACCGCATTCGGGTGAGGGCCAGCGGGTCAGCGGCGATCAGTTCAAGAAACTCGCGATCCCAGGCTTCATTGTTGAATCCGGCACGCTCGCCATTCATCTGATGCGACAGGCCACCCGTGCCCACTACCACCACCTTCAAATCCTCGGGCCAGGAGGCCACCGCACGGCGCACCGCCTGACCCAGTTTGAAACAACGCAGGGGTGTTGGCACCGGATGCTGCAGCACGTTGACCTCGATGGGCACCAGCGATGCCGGCCAGTGGCCCTCGGGGGTTGCCTTGGGATAGAGCATCGTGAGCGGGGAATTCAGGCCATGGTCAAGCGACAGGTCCTGAAAAATCGACATGTCGAATTCGTCATTCACCAGACAGGTGGCAATGTGACGCGACAGCGGTGCGTGGCCGCGCAGCGGCGGCACCTTGCGCGCCCCCATGCCCTCATCGGCAATCGGGTATTCGTCCCACACACCGATCGCAAAAGTCGGATAGTGATCAAAGAAAAACGTGGTCGCATGGTCATTGAAAAAAAACACCAGAACGTCGGGTGCCTTTTCTTCCAGCCAGCGAGCGACCGGGGCGTAGCCGGCAAACAGCGGCGCCCAGTCGGGGTCTTCGTTCTTCTTGCGATCGTAGGCCAGTCCGATCGTTGGCACATGCGATGTGCCAATGCCACCAATGATTTTTGCCATGCTGTCCACCTGCCCTCAATCGGTCGATTCAAGCTTACCGCGGATAGTGCTCGCGTGCAGCCCCATGGCCCGCTCGCGTTCGCCTGAATTGATTCAAATCATCGCCGCGGTAAACCGCGCACGATGAACCGAATTGTCGGGGGTCAGGGGTCTGTGGTGCCTTGCGTAATCATCCGGATTGACGCGGCTCAGGGGTCTGGGGTGCCTTGCGTAATCATCCGGATTGACGCAAGTCATGGCCCTGGTGCACTCTGCACGCTATGACACTCAATAGCTACCTGACGCAGTCCACCCGGCTCACACCGCGCATGTCGATCAAACTCAAAGCACGTCTATGCAGTGTGCTTATCGCACCTGTGTGCGCCCTCGCGGCGAGCGTCATGGCGTGTACCCCCGCCCATGCGCAAACCTGGCCCAATCAACCGATCCGCCTGGAGTTACCGTATGGGGCGGGCGGCTCGGCCGACATCGTTGCCAGGTTGCTCGCCCAGCGTCTGTCGGAAATGCTCGGTCAGCAGGTGCTGGTTGATAACCGGCCCAGTGCCGGCCAGACAGTAGCCTCGGAAATCGTTGCCAAGGCCGCCCCCGATGGCTACACCTTGCTCTGGCTTAACCAGGGCCATGCGGTCAGCGTGTCCCTGTTTCGCAGCCTGAGCTATGACCCGGTGCGCGACTTTGCGCCAATATCGACCGTGGGATTTTTCGGGCTGGCGTTGGTGGTGAATGCTGACTCGCCCATTCACACGACTGCGCAATTCATTGCCGCGGCGAAAGCACGTCCGGGCAGCCTCAACGTGGGCACCACCAACATCGGCAGCACCCAGTACATCACCGCTGAGCTTTTCAAGTCGATGGCCGGCATTGATGCCCAGACCGTGCCCTTCAAGGCCACACCGATGATTTTTGCTGCACTCAAAGCAGGCGATGTCGAGGGAATGGTGGAGGTGCTTGCCCCGCTCATGTCGCATATTCGCGGTGGCAGCGTACGAGCGCTTGGCGTGTCCTTTGCCAACCGCTTCGCGGCGCTGCCTGATGTGCCAGCGATTGCCGAGACCTTGCCAGGCTATGAATCAAGCGCCTGGAATGCCGTGGCGGCACCGGCGCAGACGCCGCGCGCCATCATCGACCGGCTCAATCAGGCCATCGGCAAAGTGATTGCGCAAAGCGAATTCAGTCATCGCATGCAGGAGATTGGCGTCGAAGCAAGAGCAAGCACGCCAGAGGGCTTGCGTGACCTGCTGGCAAGCGAGACGATCAAATGGCGCATGGTCATTGAACGCGCAAAGATCGAGAAGCAATAATTAACGAACTGGCTCTGGAGTCATCATGTCCGGCAAACCTCGCATCGCGCATCTGGCGGGTCCGAATGCAACGATCCAGAACAGTCCGCCGCTGATCACCAGCAACAAGGCGCGCGTCAAATACGGCCTGCCGCCAGTCACACTGCCCGACGGGGCCCCGGCGCGCTTCGATGTGCTGCGACCGCAGCGGCTGGCAAGCCCGGTGACCGTCTATGTCGAGCAGTTCTCGGCCCATCCTCTGGAGCGGGACGCCGCCACACTCTATGGCCCGCCCGATGGCTATCTGGATGCCCAGGGGGTCTTTCATCGCGAGCGCGCCGCAGCGAGCGACAAGCCGGTGTATGAAGTGCAATTGCACCCCGATGACGGTGTCTATCCACTGCCCTATATGGCGCGGCAGGCCGATGGTCAGCCCTGGGAGGACGATTGCACGGCACCCGGCGCTCCGGTGAGTGGCGCGCGACAGCCCTTCTACCCGGATGGTTCGCGCCCCTTTGAAGAAATCGACCGGTTGGCCATCGGTGAGCATGGCGAGGGCAATCTCATCTCGGCCCGCGCCGATATCGACTTTTATCGTGTCCTGCCTCCCAGTGGCTACACACACGGCCAGAGTGCGGCCGAGCGCACCGACACCCCGCTGCCGGGCACCGATGGCGCCACTGGTGACATCGCGGCGGAACAGCGCGGCGAGGATTTCTTCTACTACCGTCCCTACCATCTGTCGATCTCACCGCCACGCGCAAGCCTCGCGCTGATGACCAACCGGGTGCAGAAAATTCTCGACAGCGGCCTCTATGAGGGCGCCATCTGGACGCAGGGCAGCCCGCGGATCGAGGAGACCATGTACTGGTTCAGTCTGCTGCTCGACACGCGCCTGCCCATCTGTGGCAACGCCGCGCAGCGCACCCATGGGCAGGTCAGTAACGACGGCCCCAAGAACCTGATTGATTCGGTCGAGTACATCACTTCGCGCGTGTGGGCCGATGGGCAGGGGCGCAATCGTGCCGGTCTGGTGCTCATTCAGGAGCAACAGGTGTTTGCCGCTCGCGATGTGCAAAAGGGCGATGCGCGACCCGGGGGCTATATCACCACCGGTGGGCACGGCGGCTTGCTCGGTGCAGCCGGCCATGACGGGCCACCGGTGCTCACCTATTTGCCGGCCACCCGCTATACCGATCAGTCGGAAGTCAATCTGCGCCGCCTGCCTGCCGAGACGGTGGGCGTGCGCCGCCACGGCGGGCGAATTGAGACCATTGCGGTTGCGATCAAAGATGCCCAGGGCGACCTGCTGGGCAGCGCCATCCCGAAAGTGAGCATCGTGAAGGATGGCAATTATCGGCTCTATGCCGTTTAGTGTGGAATTGGACTTATGTGCAAACATGGTGCAAGCGATCCAGGCCGAACGGCTTGGCAGGGATGAATGGGCTCTGGGGCAGGTGTTTGAGCTTGGACATGCGCAGGTAGGCGATCGCGAT
>CAIXPL010000021.1 GCA_903921325.1 uncultured Pseudomonadota bacterium | reverse complement strand
TCATCGCGATCGCCTACCTGCGCATGTCCAAGCTCAAACACCTGCCCCAGAGCCCATTCATCCCTGCCAAGCCGTTCGGCCTGGATCGCTTGCACCATGTTTGCACATAAGTCCAATTCCACACTAAACGGCATAGAGCCGGTTAATGTCGTACCTGCCGAACCGCGGCGATATCGTTCACTTGAATTTCGACCCTGCATCCGGTCGGGAAATGAAAGGCCCGCACTTCGGGCTTGTGGTGAGTGGCAAGACCTTCAACCAGCAAGGCTTGGCCATGATTTGCCCAATTTCACAGGGGGCCGCCGCTGTTGCGCGCACCTACGGCACGATTGTCACTTTGATGGGTGCCGGCACTGATACGCAAGGCTCAGTGCATTGTCACCAGTTGAAATCGCTTGACTGGCGTGCACGCAAAGTGAGTCTGAAGGAAACGGTACCGCAGTTTATTCTCGACGATGTGCTCGCTCGGGTTCAGGCGATTTTATTGGATTGATCAAATGTTGGAACAGATCTGTGCCAAATCGACCACCCCACCTTCGATCGTGCCAGGAACAGAAGGAGACCTCGGAGTTGAGTGGCACACCGAAAACGGTGATCTCGTGTTGCATGTGCTTGCACCGAACGACGTGCAGGCATGGTGCTTGATCTCGGGTGGCGACGAGGAGTCTGAATCAGTGAGAACTGATTTTTCGGGCATCGTGAATTGGGTAAGTCGAATCTTCGCGTAGCCTGTCAGGTGACCGCTAGGCACGGCGTCTTACAACGCATGTTCAAGGTGTGTACTTTTCAATGTGGAATGAATTCCATCACGTTGCCTGCGCCGACAAAGTAACCAGGCGCCACTTCAGGTAGCAGAGAGGAAATACGGGATGTATATCGACAGAGTAGTTCTTAAGAACATCCGAGGCTTCGCGGACCTGCAATTTGATCTCGCACGACCCGATGGAACCTATGCGGGTTGGACAGTCTTTACTGGGAACAATGGGTCTGGGAAAAGTACACTGCTCAAGGCTATTGCGGTCGCACTTACCGGCAGGGATATCGCTCGATCACTTCAACCAAGTTTTCATCGATGGATACGTGATGGAGCTGATGATCACGAAGCAAAGATTCAGTTGATGATTTTTCCCGAAAAGGGCGTGGACGATTTTTCTGGGAAGGGAAAATCCGCTTATAAGAAATTCCCGGCCACGGTAATTCTAAAAAATGGCGGCAAAGACACATTTATTGAGTTGCCGAGCGACTGGGGTAGTAAGAGAACACTTGCGCAACGTGGCCTTTGGTCCTCGGATTCGCATGGATGGTTCTCCTGTGGCTACGGACCTTTCCGACGAGTGTTTGGAGCTTCACCAGAAGCCACGCGCTTGATGGTCGGCCCTACCACGGAGAGGTTCGTAACGATGTTTCAGGAAGCAGCTTCGTTGTATGAGGTAGATCAATGGCTACGCAACCTAAGCCACAAAAAGCTGGAAAACAAAACTGCGGAAAGTAGCCATCTTGAATTGTTGCTTGAAATTCTGCGCGATGACTTGATGCCTAATCAGATCACAGTGGACCGCGTGGATTCTGACGGTCTGTGGCTGAAGGACCGCAATGGCTTTCAGCTTGCTTGGAGTGAAATGAGCGACGGCTATCGTTCCGCGATCGCTTTGCTCGCAGATATTCTCCGTCACCTCATCAGTGCCTACGGCATTGATGGCCTCGCAGAGCGAGGTGAAGACGGAAAACTGCGCATCGTTCGCGGCGGTGTGGTTATGATCGACGAAATCGATGCTCATCTCCATCCCGAATGGCAACGTGAGATTGGTTTCTGGCTTAAGGCTCATTTCCCGAAAATCCAGTTTCTGGTCACCACTCATAGCCCCATAATCTGCCAGGCGGCCGACGAGAACGGCCTGTTTGTTTTGCCAGAGCCTGGTAGCGATAACGATCCCCGCGCGTTGACCGGAGAAGAGTACAACACAGTCATTTCCTCCCGGCCGGACACAATTCTGTTAACAGCCGCGTTTGGCTTGCAGAATACGCGTTCGCCGCGAGCAGTGGAGGGGAGAGCCGAGTACGCCAAGCTCATGGCCAAGAAAAGGGCTGGGGGCAGACTTACCAAAGACGAATTGGGCAAAGCCAGTCAGCTTGAGTTGTTCGCGGCAAATAGCGAGGAACCTTGACCCATGCGGCGCTTCATCCGCCCCTGTTTGCCCAAGGCAGCACAAACCTACCTAAGCAAACGGCAGTCTTCTACCAACACCAAGCACGGGCTGGGTCAACTGAATATCGAGACAGACTGGAAAGCAGCGCGACAAACCAAAACGCTCAAATCAGTTCTGGTCACCCTTCAGAAAACGATGGGGCCGCGCGAACGGTGCATGTACTGCGTCGATTCGCATGGATGCGACATTGAACACTTTCGTCCCAAAGTGCTCTATCCAAAGCACGCCTTTCGGTGGACCAATTTGCTGCTTTGTTGCACTGAATGCGGGCGTCTCAAAGGAGACCAGTTTCCGATGTCGCGACGACGCGCACTACTGATCGATCCATCAATCGAGGATCCGTGGCAGTACCTTGATTTCGACCCGATAACAGGCAACCTGACGGCGCGATTTGATGTGCAAGCGAATGACTGGTCGCCAAAAGGCAGCAAGACTGTTGAGGTATTGAAGCTGGACCGGCGAGAAGCAGTGGCGGCTGGGTATGTCAACACATTCAATCGTTTGGCCGCAATACTGCGAAGGTCGCTCGCCGGAGGCATCATTGCGACGCAGCACTTGATCGACGAGTTGAAACAGGCCGATGACAGTGGTCTTTTGGGCTGGTGCTTCAGCAACACTGGCCGTACCCTGCCACCGTTCAGGGATTTGCATCAGCAGCACCCAGCCGTATGGGAGCAGTGCAGACTAGCCTTATAGCGTTTTGCGCCAAATTGAAATGACCAAGAAACAGAAACTCGAACTCACCTGGATCGGCAAGGAGAACAGACCGAAGCTGGAGCCGCGTATTCTGCTGGGGGACTCGGCAGAGTCGTATGACGCAAAGCAACGGGTGAGTGTCCTTCATAAAACGTTCACGGCTACCCTGCAGAAGAGCCCGAGCAAGGGCGGCTGGACCTACGTCGTCATGCCCGGGTCAGCAGAGTTCTTCAAAACTCGCGGTCTGGTCAAGGTCAGAGGCACGGTAGATGGTCAGCCCTTCCAAAGCTCCTTCATGGCGCTCGGCAACGGTACCCACAAGCTCCCTATCAAGGCTTCGCTGAGGGCCGAGATCGCCAAGGAAGCCGGAGCCCGAGTCAAGGTGCAACTCACCGAGCGTATCGAAGAGTAGGGGAGTCGGTTGCGTGTCGCCTGACCCATTTATCGAGCGGACGTCCCCAAGGCCGCTGCGCGCCCCTTGCGCCGCCGCTCATGTCGAACGTCAGAACTGCATCTGGATGCCCGCTTTGGAGCGAGAAAAAAGGGCCGAATGACTCAGCCGCGGTCCGGCTCCCCACCCTCGACGCGGTCGAGAAAATTGCGCATTGCGCGGTTGAACGCTGTCGGCTGCTCGATGTTTGACAGATGTCCTGCCCCCGCGATCATGACCAGCTCGGCACCGGCAACCCCGGCTGCGATGAACTCGGACATCGCCGGTGGCGTCACCCGGTCTTCGCTGCCGCAGATCACCAGCGTGGGTACCTTGATCGTGGCGAGCTCGACGAAGCCGGCGGCGCCAGCGAACGCCGGATCCTCGGCCACCTGCGTCGTCGCTCGCAGCGTCTTCAGGTACGACTCCTTGTGCAGCGCGGCTACGCTGTCGATCAGCCGCGTGAGCACCGCCTGGCTCGGCGCCAGACTCGCTAGGGTAGGGGCCAGGCCAGGCGCGATGTCACGCGGGGTCTTGCCCGCCTTCAACGGGGCTTCGCGCTGGCGCAGGAATTCGTCGTTGTTGAAGCGCTGGAAGGGGTTGCGCGTATCGGCCAGCACCAGGGAGCGCACCCGCTGCGGATGGCGCCGATAGAAGTCCTGGGCGATCATCCCGCCCATCGACAGTCCGCACAGGTGGACGCGTTCGATGCCGAGCGCATCCAGCACGCGCAGCAGATCGGCGCTGAAATCACCAAACGCCAGGGGCCCTTCGTAGTCGTCGCTGCCGCCGTAGCCACGGGCGTCCCAGGCGAGGGCGTGGTAGCGATCGCCCAGTGCGGTCAGCTGATCGTGCCAGTTACTGCGGTTGCCGCCTATGCCGTGCAGGAACATCACCGCCGGACCGCTGCCGCAGCTGTCGACGGCGATACAGGGTGCGGGCGGAATTCTCGTCGTGGTGATCGGCATCATAGGGGATCGGATCCGGTGGGTGGCGTCGTCGCCGGACGCATGGCCGCAGCATAGCCGACTGGCACATGATTCTCGGTCCTCAGGTAACGCCGGCGCAGCCAGCCGATCCGTCCCAGCGCTGTGAACGCAAGCGAGCGCAGCGACTCGGGCCAGGTGGTGAGCTGCCCGTAGCGCTCCGACCAGCGCTGGGTGTGTTCAGTCAGCGGCCGTTCTCGCGCCTCCCACGCGGTGAGCGCCCGCCCGATGTCGCGCGACTCCTCCAGCGCGACGGCGAGCGACAGTGCGTTGACCATCGCGCAACCGGCACCCTGGCCGAGATTAGGCGGCATCGCATGCGCGGCATCCCCGAGGATCGCGGCGCGACCGCGCGACCAGCGCGACGTTCGCACCGTCTGGAACGCGACCCATCTGACCTGCGTCCAGTCGGCCTCATGATGGATGCGCTCGAACAGCTCACGCAGCCACGGAAACGCGCCCGACCAGGATTCCACATCCAGTGGCACCGTCTGTCCGCCGCGGTCCGCGGCCAGGCAACTCAGCGCGACATACAGCTCCTGCTCGCTGCAGGGGCTGGTGACGACGCGGCGTGTCCCTGACCAGGTCTCGCAGGTGCCGGGACCGTCGACTGCGTCCTGGGCGCGCTCGAGCGCCGTGCGCGGCACCATCACCCGCATCGCACCGTCACGATGATGCCGGCGCGACGACAGCAGGCCGAGACTCTCGCGCACGCTGGAGTCAATGCCATCGGCGCCGATGACCAGGTCAGCCGAAGCACGGCTGCCGGAGTCAAGCAGCAGCGCGCCGGCCGGATCAGCCCCAAGCACCGCCGAGGTCCACTCGAAGGTCACGCCGAGGGCCGCCGCCCTCGCCGCCAGCGTCTGCGCGATGTGCAGCCGTGACACCCGGTGTCCGGCCGCTCCGCGCATCAGCATCGTCGCTTCGTTGCGATCGTTACGGGTTTCTCGTCGGCGCAGGGCCATGCCACCGCGCAGTATCGCCTCGCGCACGCCGACCGCATCGAGCACTTTCAGCATGTTGGGTTTCATCGCGATGCCGAAGCCCTCGGCACGCAGCATGGGCGTGCGCTCATGCACCCGCACGCTCCAGCCGCGCTCAGCCAGCGCGATCGCTGCGACCAGGCCGCCGAAGCCGGCTCCGGCGATCTCGGCATGTCGCGCGGCAGTGCTCATGGCGGCACGAGCCGACGCCGCTCAGGCGAGCGGGCCAGCGAGGCGCCCCTGATCGACGATCACCGATTCATCGAGGGCTATGGTGCAATTGCGCATCGGCAGATCGAAGTGACCCTCGGTCATCCGATTGGCGAATCGGTTGGAGCCGGTGGACCATAGAAAATTGCCGCCGAACGCGCGGGCCTCGGTGCCGTTGGTGTCGTTCTTGTCGAACATCACCAGGCTGTCCCAGCGGGCCTTGGGATTCATGCCCCAGCCGCAGTGGGCGATGGCATAGGCATTGGCATCGTTCCAGGCCGCGAAGTAGCTGCGCATCAGCGCGGCATCCAGGCCGCTGCCACCGATGTCGACAACGAAATCGTTCTCGATGGTCAGCCGGATCTGGCTCTCCAGATAGCGCTTGAACGTGAGGTTCAGGTCACCGGCGTCCATCACGATCACACCGTTCACTGCATTGGCGCGCGGGTAGAACGCGCACAGTCCGCCGGGCCAGTAATCGATGCGGCCGGGCTCGTCGCTGATGCCCCAGCCGCCGCCGACATTGGCCTCGGCCATGTCCACCTGCAGGTCAGTACCGGCGGCCGACGTGACATGCATCCGCCGTGCCGCCCTGGCCAACGCGACGCCTTGCTGAACCCGCGCCTTCAGTGCCGGGTCGGGCATCAGCCGTTCGAGAATTTCCGGATGCTCGTTGCTGATCATGAACACCCGCGTCCCGGCGGCCAGGATCTCGGCCCGTTCGGCAGCGTGCAGAAGCCCCTCGACCGTAAGATCGACGGCGAAGCTGGCGGCCCGCAGTGCGGCGAGCACGCCGGGGTTGGCCTGGATCGCCACCGAATGGCCGGTCGAGCGGATGGTCACCGGGGCATGCGCCGGTGGCGTCGGCACGACGACATGGAACACCCGCGCACCGGCGCGCAGCAGCGCCAGTTCGGCCAGCTTGACCAGCACCGGGCGCGAGCCGGTCTCCGACAGGATTGCCGTCACTTCGCCGGGAACGACCTTGCACAGCATGAAGGCCTTCAGGAAGCAGTCGATCCACTTCTCTTCGATGTCGGGAGTGAGCATGGCGTTCGTGTCCGATCCGGGCGTCTCGATCAGTGGGTGTCCTGCGCCACCGCCCATTTATGCATGTCGGCCAGCGGCGTCGTCGGGTAGATGCGACCGTCGCACCAGTGCATGAAGCCCGAGCCGTACAGCACGTCGCGTACGTCCTCGACGCTCGGGGCCTCCCAGATCAGTATCGAGCGGTGCTCCGGATCCAGGTGCCATGACCCGATGACCTTGATACCGCGCGCGGCCAGCATGTCGGGCAGCACTTTGTGGGTGTAATTGGCCTTGTCGCGGTAGACCGGGTTACTGAGCGGCGAAATGCCCGGGTCGTGCCACAGTTCGATCACGTATTGATTGAGTTTCGCTGCCATGGGATCTCCGGGCGGTCGCCGAGGTGACTGCGGTGGCACAGGTTCAGCGCGGCATCCGGCACTGGCCGGCATAGGCATCGCGAAGGCCAGAGACGACCGTGCCGATCGTGCGGTTCGTGATGCGGCCATCGGCGGTCTTGCTGACGACCCGCAAGTAGATGTCTTGAATCGGAAAATGGTTGCTGTTGAACGCGAACGAACCGCGGACCGATTGGAATCGCGCCGCCTCCAGTGCGCGGCGCAGCGCCGCCTTGTCCTCGATGCGCCCCTTCACATCGGCAATTGCCCGATCGAGTAACCGTGCCGTATCGTAGCCCTGCGCCGCATACATCGTGGGCAGCCTGCCGTACGCCTTCCGGAACGCCGCCACAAAGCGGCGGTTGGCCTCGTTGTCAAGATCGTGCGCCCACTCGCTGGTGTTGAACGCACCGAGCAGCGTATCGCCCAGCGCCGTGATCGAGTCCTCATCGGCAGAGATGCCGGTCATCATGAGCTGGGTGCTGCGACTCATGCCGGCGGCGACGAACTGCTTGATGAAGTTGATGCCCATGCCGCCGGGCAGGAAGATGAACAGCGCATCCGAATTCGCCGCGCGCAGTGTCGACAGCTCCGGTGCGTAGTCGAGCTGACCGAGCTTGGTGTAGGTCTCTGTCACCGTGCCGGGAAAGCCGCGCTTGAAACCGTTGACCGTCTCGCGACCACCGGCGTAGTTTGGCGCGATCGCGTGTACCGCCCGGTACCCGCGATCGGCGACGAAGCGGCCAGTGGCGAACGACATGTCCTCGTTCTGCCACGCGACGGCGTAGAAATAAGGGTTGCATTTCTCGCCGGCGTATTCCTGCGGCCCGGTGTTGGGGCTGAGATAGACCGTTTCGGCTTCGAGGATCGTCGGCAGCACCGCCAGCAGCACATTCGAGAAGACGACGCCGGTCATCACGTCGACGTGGTCGCGCCGGACCATTCGCTCGACTGCCGCTTTGCCCGTTTCCGGATTGGCGGCATCATCGACGACCTGCAGCTGTACCGTCAGCCCGCCCAGGCGGTCCGCACTGAGCCTGGTCGCCAGCTGGAATCCGTCGCGGATGTCGGCCCCGATCGAGGCGCCCGGACCGGACAATGTGGTGACGAAACCGATGCGGACCCGTTCGGCGGTCTCGGTGCCCACGACCAATCCGGGCAGGGCCCAACAGACCAGCGCGGCCGTCATTCGAAGCAATCCGATCCGGCCGCATCCGCGCATCCGTGCCCCACACATCGCGTCGAAAACGCGAGAGTACCATAAGCCCCCAAACACTCCTTGGAAGAGAGGCAAGCCCACGCCGTAGCCGAGAACCCCCCTGGGCTCACTGAAGCGAGGTTAAGCGCGCCGGCTTTATCGCACTACAAGCGGTGAGCAGCGCTGCGCATAAACTAATCAGCGCGACGAGCCAAAGTCGGCGCTGGCGCGAGTTCATGCTCGCGGTATCAGCGCCGGAATGTTGAACCGAGGTCTTCACGTATGGGCGCAAATTGCTGATCATTCCGGTGTGATATGCGCCGCTGCAATGACCTTGGCGGACTCTTCAATATCGTTCTCAATGAGCGAGGCCAGCACCGCGGGCGGGCCACCCTTGATGTCATACAGCTGGGTAGCAAGACGCGCCCGTACCTCGTGACTCTCCAGGGCTTCGTTCACTGCCCGGTTGAGCTTCGATACGATATCGCCAGGTAGGCCAGCGGGGCCAGCCAGGGAGTACCAGCCCTGGCTTGAGATCGCGGGCAAGCCCGTCGCCTCTTTGAAAGTGGGTATATCAGGCGCTGAAGGAGAGCGCTCATTCTCCATGACGGCGAAAACTTCCAATTTGCCTGAGCGCGCATGCGGCAGAACGTTGGGCAGTGCATTCACGAAAAGGTCCACACTCCCACCGACTGCATCAGGAATGGCTTGTGAGCACCCCTTGTAGGGCACATGTACAAGGTTCATTCCCGTTGCGAGCTTTATCCGCTCACCCACCAGGTGATAAATCGATGCAATGCCACAGGATGAGTAGGTGAATGGTTGCTTTTGTCCAAGCGGGATCAGGTCCTTTAGCGAGTGGGCCGCCATGGACTTGTGTGTGCCGATCACGATTGCACTGGTCGCAATAAGCGCGATTGGGGTGAAGCTCTTCGTTGCGCTGAAGGGCAGATTTCGATAGAGCGCCTGATTCAGCGGAAGCGAGTTAGTCGCGATGATGAGGGTGTACCCATCGGGCAGTGCCTTGGCAACGATCTCATGCCCGATGTTGGCACCAGCTCCAGGACGGTTGTCCACGATAAAAGGTTGGCCAAACTTTTTTTGCATGAATTCGGCCGTGATACGACCGATATTGTCTGCGCCCCCACCAGCCGTGAACGGAATGACGACTCGCACGGCCCGATCCGGATACTCGGCGCCGACTGCAACCGACATCACCGCCGTGAGCAACGCGGCCCTGAAAAGCCACCGAGAATCAAGCGCACTCATACGAGCGCCTGCACGACCGGAAACTGGCTCATACCCGCTTGTGCAAGCATGCGCCGATAGACTATGGAGGGTCCGTCGGGCCCGCGCAGATGCATTTCATCATCCCATTTCAAAGGCAATTCGGCCGGGCGCTGGCTTTCGATGAGCGGGCGATCCTGTTCCCAAATTTTCTCGGTAAAAGTAATGAGTCGTTCCGATGGCTGCTCAAGCGCGAAATTGCGCGCCACGACCATGTAACGTACCGTCCGGGTGCGCGATACCGGAGTAGTGAAGAATAGGTCAATGACCCGATCACCGTTCGGATAGATGTTCTCGTGGTACAGCGTGAAGGGCAGGACGATGTGGTAGGTGAGGCGGTTCATCGTTTTCTTTGTTCTGTCGATCCGATCACTGACCTCAGACTGGCACTCAAAATAGAACTCGCCCGGCTTCTCCTCGACCTCCCGCGTCTCCACAACCGGGATCGCGTCAGGGTTCCCGAGCATGTCCGGATGCACCCATGGCAGATGGGTCTCATCCATGAAATTCTCAAGGGATCGTGCCGCACTGGTCTGCCACGGCGTCGGTCCGACCAGGTGCATCCGGAACCCCCCGTCTTCAAACTCAGGCACCTCGTAGAGCGGGCGTGTCGGTTCTCCGAGGCAGACAAACACGAGCCCATATCTCTCAACGCAGTGATAGCGCTGGGCACAAGCCTTGGCTGGCACGGGGCGCTCAGGCGGCAGGGAAGGGATCCGAACGACTTCGCCAGTCGAAGCAAACTGCCATCCGTGATAGGGGCAAACCAGGTTTTGATTTTCAACCCAGCCCAGGGAAAGGCGAGTCCCGCGATGGGTACAGCGGTCGCTCAATGCGACCACCTTGCCATCGGCACGCCAGAGAACGATCTCCTCGTCCATGAGCGTCGTGGCATGAGGCTTTTCACCTAGCTGCGCACTGAGCGCCACGACGTGCCAGTGATTGTGAAGCGGATGCTCAAATCGGCTCATGGCGAGGTGTTCCTTTGGCGACTGAATCGACCCTTAGATACATGGGTCAACCGCAAGAGTACGTGCTGGGGCAATGTCAGTCTATAGCCGGCATGAGTAATCCTGAGCGGCATAAGCTCGATGGTCGGTGGGTTAGGGCAAACGCAGGGTTTTCACAGACTATCGAGATGCGATTTCGTCAGCACTGCCAAATGCAGAAACGATGTTCATGATATTTTCCTTGATGCACACGTCAAAAAGGGGAGGGTTGAATGCGCTTTGTCGATACGTCTGCGCTCGTTGATGACCGTCCGCACCAAGGTGTGTTTCGTGTGCATCGAGATGTCTTTGCCGATGCGGCTTTGTTCGAGCTGGAGATGGAAAATGTCTTTGGCAGAACCTGGGCGTTTCTGGGCACCGAGTCACAAGTCGCCAAACCGAATGACTTCATAACCGCCTGGATTGGCCGCACACCGATTCTTGTTGCGCGCGATGGCGCCGGAAAGCTGGCCGCCTTTTTGAACATCTGTCCCCACAAGGGTACCCAGTTGGCCCACGCTGAGCAGGGCAATGCCAAGTATCACGTGTGTGCCTATCATGGTTGGGGTTTCGACCCCGCAGGCAAGAACGTTGATATCAAGGATCGGGCCGCGGCTTGCTATCCGCCGGCCTTCGAAGCGCAGAACCATGATCTGGTACCGATCGCCAGAGTCACCGCTTATGGCGGATTGATATTCGGTTCGCTGTCGCCCGAAGTGCCGACACTCGATGATTACCTTGGCGAGCTGAAGCCATTCATCGACATGGCCATGCAACAGGGCCCTCATGGCATGGAAGTTGTCCGCGGCCGGGTTTGTTACACCTATCGCGGCAATTGGAAGCTGCAGATGGAAAATGCCATGGACCAGTACCACCTCACCTCGGTACATGCCTCATACATGAGCGTCATGGACAAGCGCCGTCAGGGTGAGGGCCATACGGATGCGCATCAGTTCGACTGGAATAAAAGGGTGCTGCAACAAAGCGGCATGTTCAATTTCTCGCATGGGCATTCCGTTACATGGATTAACCAGGCCGAGGTGGAGAAGCGGCCGATCTATCCGGTGATGGATGAAATCCGCAGTCGCGTCGGTGCGGTCAAGGCAGACTGGATGCTCAAGGCAAAAATTGCGTTGATCTTTCCTAATTTTCAGATTGCCGACGGAACGACGCTCAATCTCAGGACCTTTCGCCCGATTTCGGTGGGGCTAACGGAGATGCGCCTTCATTGCATCGCGCCAATAGGAGAAGATCCCGCTTTAAGGCGGTGGAGATTGCGTCAGTTTGAGGATTTTTTTGGCGCAAGCGGCTTCGCCTCGCCGGATGACGCGGCGTGTTTCGAAGCCGCGCAGCGCGGCTATGCAGCCAGGCCCTACGATTGGTTGCAGGGCTATTCGCGCGGGATCACCAGCTTGAGAGATGGTGCCGACGAGCACGCGGCACAGCTCGGTATCCGGCCGGTTGCGAGTCTGGCGGGGGACTTTGATCTCAACTGTGAAACGACGCTGCATTCACCTTACCGAGAGTGGGCGCGATTGATGAGCGGCCGATCCTCGGGCGAGAACGAGCTGCAGTCATGAACGATTCTCTCGCCGATCTTGCCCGGTTGATATCGATTGGCACCGCCTTGATTCAACAGGATGGCATCCTGCTCGATGAGCGTCGCTGGGATGAGTGGCTCGAACTTTTCTTGCCGGATTGCACTTTCTGGGCACCGATGTGGGGCGATGAAACCGGCATCAACGAGCAGACCGACAACGCCCTGTCACATTTTTTCTATGAGAGCCGCAAGGGCCTTGAGGATCGTCTCGTACGGGTGCGCTCCGGCAAATCACCGGCGTCGACCCCGTTGCCCCGGACAGCCCATCTAATTTCCAACATTGCAGCGGTTGGCACGGCGACGGTCGATAAAATGACGCTACGGGCGACATGGGTGTGTCATGTGTTATTCGTGCGATCGCGAACGCAGCATGTATTTTTTGGTCGATCCGAGTACAAGCTGGAGCCAGCAAGCGCCGGCTGGCGGATCCGTAGCAAAAAGATCATTTTGCAAAATGACGACATTCCGAGCATGTTGGATATCTACTGCCTGTAACAGGAGGAAGATCGTGCTCGGTCGCACTGTGTTTGCCCTGGTCCTTGGATGCTTTTTGTCGACTGCCACTGTCGCCCAAGACTATCCCGTCAAGCCGGTAAAATTTGTTGTTCCGTACGCAACCGGGGGCACCGGTGATTTATTGGCGCGGATCTTTGCCGAGAAAATGCAAGGCAGGCTGGGCCAACCGTTTATTGTCGAGAATCGAGCTGGAGCAAACGGCAACATCGGCATGGAATTGGTATCCAGAGCTGCCGGCGATGGCTATACCATCTTGTTCACGCCGTCGGAGCCGCTGGTCATCAATCGCACGCTCTACGCGCCGCTGTCCTTTGATGCCGACGGTTTTGTGCCGATCTCGGTGCTCGCCGCCACGCCGCTCGTGCTGCTCATGCACCCCAAAGTGGCCGTGGACAACGTCGCGCAATTGATTGCATTTGCCAAAGCCAATCCAGAACGGCTCAATTATTCCTCTCAGGGCAAGGGCAGTACAGCGCACCTTACGGCCGAAATGTTCGGGTCCATGGCAGGGGTCAAGCTCGTGCACATTCCGTATCAGGGCGGTGGCCCGGCGCTCGCCGCATTGCTGGCCGGGCAAGTTGAGATGATGTTTGTCGTGCTGTCATCCGCGTTGCCGCACATTCAAACCGGCAAAGTGAAGGTGTTGGCCGTGGGCAGCGGACAGCGCAATGCCGCGCTTCCTGATGTGCCAACCATGGCCTCGGCACTGCCCGGGTTTGCTTCCTCGAACTGGTTTGGCATGGTGGCTCCGGCCGGCACGCCGCAGGCCATCGCAGAGAAGCTTTCGGCTATCAGTGCGGAAATCCTCAAGCAACCCGACGTGGCAAAACGTCTTTTTGATCTGAGCCTGGATACCATAGGCAGTTCGCCGGTGGACATGGGTCTCACTCTGAAGCTGGACACTGAACGATGGGCGCGCGTGATTAGAATGACAGGCGCTGCGTCAAACTAGGCGTAGTTCTGTTGTATTCGGGCGCGACGGACTGACTCTCTCGCCGATTTGCGCAATCTTCACGAGGGCACCGCCCACCGCTATCGTCTGCGCGAAGCCGGCATACCACTGCAAAGCGAATAGCGGCGGAGCCAGATTGGCGATCTGATCGTATATGTTCGAAGTTGTCCTTGCCAGGGTCCAGCAATTCGCTACCTGGTGGACGAGGGCCGCATCGACGTTCGTCATTTCACTAAGTACGATGGATACACACGGATATCCAGGAGTGACTCGTGAGATTGGTGGTGGCAAAATGGGGAAATAGTCTGGCAGATCGTCTGGACCTCCGGTGATAACGGCATGAAATCTGCCGTGCTGGTCATGGGGCCGGTGAAGACCAACTTCGTCTATCCCGCCACCCCGCATCTCGGTTCGCCGCACAAGGAGAACTAGCGGGCCGGGGATGACATTGCCTGGTTCCCCGGGAATTCGCTAGGAGACCAGGCTCACGACTCCTCGCTCCACTGCTCGCGACGCTGCTGAAACGCTGGCAGCAAAACGGCCGCGAGCAAAACGGCAGACACCGTGAGAAACCCCAGACTGATCGGGCGGGTCACAAACACGCTCGGGTCGCCGCCACTTAACATGAGCGAGCGCCTGAAATTCTCCTCGATGAGCGGACCGAGGATGAAACCGAGCAACAGCGGCGCGGGCTCGCAGTCGAGCTTGCGTAAACCGTAGCCAAAGACACCAAAGAAGGCCATCAGCACGACATCACTCAGTCGGTTATCGATGCTGTAGACGCCGATGCCGCACAACACAATGACCGCGGGGAACAAGAACCGATAGGGCACTTCGAGCAGCTTGACCCAGATCCAGATGAGGGGCAGGTTGAGTACGATCAGCATGGCATTGCCGATCCACATGCTGGCCACCAGCCCCCAGAACAGATCCGGCTGTTTCTGAATGATCTGCGGCCCGGGCTGAATACCGTGAATCATCATCGCCCCCACCATCAGCGCCATCACCGCATTGGGGGGGATGCCCAGTGAGAGCATCGGAATGAAGCACGCCTGGGCACCGGCATTGTTGGCCGCCTCCGGCCCAGCGACTCCTTCGACCGCGCCGTGGCCAAAACGTGACGGGTCGCGTGCCAGTTTCTTCTCAAGACTGTAGGCGGCAAACGACGGAATCGTCGAACCACCGCCAGGCAACACACCCAAAAAGCAGCCGAGCAGCGTGCCACGGATCGCAGCCGGCGTAGCCTCACGAAAATCTTGCCGCGTCGGCCACAGACGATCGATCGCCACCCGGGTGCGGTTTGCTTCGCCGCCACCCTCAAGATTGAACATGATCTCTGCCAGACCGAAAAGGCCCATTGACAAGGGCACGAAGCCGATACCATCGAATAGCGTATCAAGGCCAAAGGTGAAGCGCTGCTCGCTCGTGCTCACATCGGTCCCGATCAAACCCAGAAAAATACCGAGCAGTATCATCGCCACCGCTTTGAGCACCGAACCATGCGCCAGCACAACTGCGGCGACCAGGCCCAGTACCATCACCGCGACATAGTCAGGGGACTGGAACTGCAATGCGACCGACGCAATCGCGGGCCCGGCCCAGGCAATCAAGAAAGTCGTCACCGTGCCTGCGAACAGCGAGGCGAGCGCAGCAATGGCCAGGGCAGCACCGGCACGCCCCTGGCGCGCCATCGCGTAGCCATCCAGGCAGGTGACCACCGAAGAGGACTCTCCCGGTAGATTGACCAGAATGGCGGTCGTCGATCCACCATACTGCGATCCATAGAACACGCCAGCCATCATGATGAGTGCACCGGTTGGCTCAAGCCTGAAGGTCACCGGCATCAGCATCGCCACGGTTGCCGTTGGACCCAGCCCGGGAAGCACACCGATCAGGGTACCCAACACGCAGCCGATCAAGCACAGCCCCAGATTGGCTGGGGTCATCGCCACAGCCAACCCGTGCACGATATTGCCGAATAGAAAATCCATCCTGACGGTGGCCCTATCGATCCAGCGCCGGTAGCACCGGTACGGGCAGGCCCAGTCCGGTGACGAAGATCAGCACCACGGCGATGGCGAGCATCAGCGCCGCCGTTACGATCTCGCGCGCCCGCGCCCCGGGCGTAGCGAGACTGGCGATGACCACGGCAAGGATCACCGCCAGCGCGAGTCCAAGCCGCTCAAGTGAAGCCGCAAACACCAGCACTGCGCCGGTAATGACCAGCAAGGGTCGCCAGGCCACCGGTGTTGGCCGTGCGCCGGGGCTGCGTAACCCGAGCAGCGCAATCAACAAACCCATGCCAAGCAGGCCCAGGCAAAGCAGGCGTGGCACATAGCCCGGCCCCATCTCGGCGGCTGTACCCATGTCAAGCGAATGCCCCGCCACCAGACCCACCACTGCCACTGCAACGCACAGGGCGCCGCTCAGCGTGTCCTGATTGAACCGCAGGTTCAGCCGGGTTGTCATGCTCACTTCTGGCGTGTCTTAACCAATCCTGCTTCAAGAAAGACCGGATACATGGCGGCGTCCTCGGCGGCGAGTCGCCGCGCCGTATCGCTGCGGCCGAGCGGGGCGACAATGAAGCCGGCGGCGCGTGCCTTGGCCTTGAACTCAACATCGTTCATCGTCTCTAGCAGGCGCGACTCGAGGATCGCAAGGCGATCGGCGGGAATGCCGCGCGGGCCGACAATGACCCGCCAGGTGCCAGAGACAAAATCGATACCTTGTTCACGAAACGTTGGCACATCGGGGGCCAGAAAGTGGCGCTCAGTGGCGGCCACACCCAACATGCGTACGGTGCCGGCCTGGTGGTGTTGCAATACATCAGGCACGCCGACGGTCGTGCTATCGAGTTCACCGGCCAACAGAGCCTGAACCGTCGGCGCAAACCCGGCATAAGGTACTTTGATGAGCCGTACTCCAAGGGCTTTTTCAAGCAGGGACGCTGTGACATGTGAGGTACCGCCGGGCTGGTCGTTGCCGTTCCGGATTCGTCCCGGTGCGGCCTTCGCCGCCGCAATGAAATCGGCCACCGTCTTGAAGCCGGTCTTGGCACTCACGGTCAATGCGGCCGGGTCATCACCAAAAAAGGCAATCAGCTCGAAATCAGAGATCGGATTGGCGGCCGGGTTGTTGTACTGAGCAAACAGTGCACCGGTGGCGAGCATCGCCAGTGTGTAGCCATCGGGTCGGGACTGTGCCACGTCCTTCAAGCCGACCGTGCCACCGGCGCCGGGCTTATTCACTACCACCACCGGCACACCCATGCGATGGCTTGCACCATCGGCGAGCAGTCGCATGGAAATGTCGCTGCCGCCGCCGGCAGGCCAGGGCACGACGAGGCTCACAGGTTGTGACGGGAACGCCTGAGCCGCCACCCAGGTAGGGACCAAAGCAACCGTGGCAATGGCCACGCCGGACAACGCGATCCTCGTCAGCGCACTGAACGATTCACGCAGGGGTACTCGTTTCAAAGATAAAAACATCGCCATCTCCGTTAAACGAACCAACGCCGATTGTCACCGAAATCGCGTTACGGAAGTGGGACGTCGGTTGATGAGCGTACTGGTCGTCGGAGTAGAACGCGCGCTCGGCAAGCGTGCTCAAGACCTGGCACCCATGCTGGCCTCAGTGCCGTCCAAAGGATTGATGATCTCGACGCCCATCGGCTCAAAGTCGGTGACGTTTCTGGTGACAACCTTCAGGCGATGCACAAGCGCCGTTGCGGCAATCAAGGCATCGCGCTCCGCCCGCGGGTTCGGAACATGCAACCGCGCGCGTTGCCGGGCGACAGCGAGGTCAACCGACAGGATGCGCCCCGCCGCGGCCGGCAGCACCCTCTGCCGAGCGTACTTCCCGCATCAATAGTGCAACCTCATCCTTGTCGGCGCGCTCGATCCGGCACGCCGTGTTGCGCGCCTCAGCCGATCCCGATACCGGATCACAGTGGGGGCCATAGGGCACTGCCACGCCGATATTGAAAGTCTCCGCACCGTGGCCAGTGTCGCTGATCTCGGGATACCACCAGCCCATGCCGGTGGCCACCGTGTTCTCGGTCACCTCATCGGTGATGCGTGCTTTCACCAGGCAGCGCGGCATGTCGGCGCGTGTCTGCACCCAGACCCAGTCGCCCTGTGCAATCCCGCGCCTTGCCGCCGTGGCCGGGTGGATGCGTAATTCCGGGGCATCCTGCAGGCGCCGTGCCCACGCATGCTCGCGAAAGCGCGTGTTCTGGTAGGCCATGCTGCGCACCCCGGTAAACAGGATGAGATCAAACCCATCATCGCGCGTGCCATAGCTCGGTGCCACAAAATCCGGCGTCGGATCGAGGCCGGCGGCGCTGCGGCGCGTCGATGCAAACTCGATCTTGCCACTGGGGGTCTTGAACCCGCCGTGGCGCCACGACTCGTATTGCACGTCCAGTCGATGAAATCCGGTTTTGCGCAAATCCTCCATCCGCACCGAGCTTTTCTCGATCATGAAGGCGGTGAATTCGGCGTGTGACTGCCAGGGCACCAGTTCATACTCGATATGGCCGCGCTCATGCAGTGCCTGATACAGGCTGATCAGGATGTCGATATCGCTTCTGGCCTCACCCAGCGGGGGCAGCACTTTTTGCATGAACGACAGGCACGGACCGCCCTGGTCCATGAACACATCTTCTTCCTCGAGCAGGGTGGTTTTAGGCAGAAAGTAATCGGCCATCTCGGCGGTGGGCGTGAGCTGATCGGCTGCCACCACGATCAGATCGAGTGCTTCGAGTGCCGCCTTGGTGCGCTGCATGTCGGGGTAGGAGCAAAGGATATTGGCCCCGCTCAGATACATGGCACGCACAGGGTACGGATCGTTTGAATGCACCGCGCGCAGCACCGCCGGGTTGTGACAGGCACGCGCCCAGCTGTCAGGCCCTGACCACAGCGGATACTGCGCCGCGCCGATGGTCTGCTCTTCGATATTGCGCGGCAGACGGAACTCAGGCATCGCCGCAAAATTATCGCGTAAGCCCGGCATCTGCCGCGCCAGGCGATTGGTGCCCGGGCGGTCGATGTTGCCGGTCAGCGCGAGCAGCGACTGGAAAGCCATGGCCGTGTCCACGCCGTTGGCCTGCGCATCGATGCCATGCCCAAGCACCATCGCAGCCGGGCGAACGCCGGCAAACACTCGGGCCATGGCGCGGATCGTGTCGGCCGCGATGCCGGTGAGCGTTGCTGCTATCTCGGGTGGGTAGTGCGCGGCGCGCTCGCGCAAGGCCTCGGTGCCGCTGCAATGCTTGGCGACAAACTCGGCATCGATCAGGCCCTCAGCGAGCACGACCTGGATCATCGAGAGCGCAAGCGCCGCATCGGTGCCCGGGGTGATGGCGAGCCAGTGGTCGGCGAATTTTGCGAGCGCCGTGCGCCGTGGGTCCACCACGATCAGCGTGGCACCGGCAGCACGCGCCGCCTTGATGCGCATCCAGTCGACCACATGGGATTCCGACGGGCTCTTGCCCACCACCAGAATGACCTTGGCCTTGCTCAACTCGCTGCCCGCATCGGCGGTCACACCGGTTAACAATGAGGCGGTGGCGCGGCAGCCATGACACAAGTCCTGATTGATCATCAGGTTGGGTGAACCAAGACTGCGCAGCAGCAGGCGCACCGCTATGCCTTTGCTCTGGGTGTGATTGGACACGGCACCGGCGATCGACGGTGCGCCGTGGCGCGTTTTGATCTCGCCCAGGCGATCGGCAATCTCGCTGCAGGCGGTTTGCCAGGAAATACGCTCCCATTGGCCCGCACCGCGTGCCCCAGTGCGCCGCATGGGGTGCGTGATGCGCCGCGCACCCAGTCGGCTCGACATCGGACCGTGTACGCCTTTCACGCAGAACGCGCCCCGGCTTCCGGGGTGATCGGGATTGCCGCTGATGCGTACTACCTGCTCATCTTCCATGTGGATGAGCGAGCCGCAGCGCACCAGGCACTCGGAACAGGTACTCGGAATGACGCGACTTGCCATGCGGAAACGCTCCTGCATGACCGCACTGGCGATCTGCGGCCCTTGCGCGGGTTTGAGTTTGGTACATTGGTTGCTACGACTGTTGCCAATTGAACCAGAATTTAACGACCTATGAATCTCTTTCGCTCTGCGCATGTCCTTGGCTTACTGTCAGCGCTGGCTGTGGGTGTGGCAGCGGTGGGCCCGGTGTGGGGGCCAATTGCAATGGCAGCCGACGCTGCTGCGGTCTGGCCCGCGAAACCGATTCGGGCTGTGCTGCCGGTCCCCCCGGGCGGTGTGATCGACAACACGATGCGCGTGGTGGCCGAGCACTTGAGCTCGCGTCTTGGCCAGCAACTGGTCATCGAAAACCACCCAGGCGCCAATGGGGCGATTGGTGCGCAGCTCGTCGCCAACGCTCAGCCCGATGGCTACACGCTGCTCGCCGCCGTTGACGGCACCATGATGGTGTCGCTCAATCCCAAGCTTTTCCCGAACGCGACGGTATCGACTTTGCGTGATCTGGTGCCGGTGACCAAGCTGGGCGATTTTGGTCTGGTGCTGGTGGCTCATCCCTCACTCAAAGTGCGCACCCTGGCCCAATTCATCGCACTGGGCCGCCAGAGCGGGGCGACGTACGGCTTTGGCACCTCGGGTATCGGTTCGACCACTCATCTGGCCGGAGAGATGCTCGCGCAGCGCACCGGCATACACCTCATCCATGTGCCCTACAAAGGCGGTGGGCAGGCCATGGCCGATGTGCTTGGCGGCCAGATTCCCTTGGTGATGACCACGGTGCCGACCGCGCAGCAATTCGTCAAATCAGGTCGCCTCTATGGCCTGGCGGTGGCCTCTCTGGCCCGCTCAGCCGGGTTACCTGAGGTCGGCACGTATGCCGAGAACGGCGTGCCTGATTTTAATACGCCCGGCTGGGTCGGAATTTTTATGCCCATCGCCACACCGAAACCCATCGTTGATCGCATGCAGCAGGAGTTCGCCGCGGTGCTTGCGCTGCCGGCAGTACGTGCGCAATACGCCGAGATCGGCATGGAGGCCAGTGGCCTGGCGTCAGCCCCGTTCACGCAGGAGATTCGCGTTGGCAGTGAACGCTGGGCCGAGGTCGTGGCGCGCGGCAAAATCGATTTGCAGTAAGGCGCGTGGGTGGTAGGCGATATCGCGTGGGCGGTTTGCGCCTGGCGCACACGCGGGACCCGCTCGGCACCTGATCCGGCAAATTGCTAGACTTTGTTCTTGACCACCCGCACAGCCACGCATCTGCCCCGAACATTAACGACGAGGAATCGCCATGTTACGAACAAGTATCGGATGGGCCAGCGTACTACTGTGCGCAGCGATGTTTGCAAACGCAGCGCAGGCACAGGCACCCGCACGGCCCGAGTTCGCCGCAACGAAGGTCGAAGGCACTGACAATGTTTACATCTTCCGCAATGGCGGCCACCAGGCAATGTTTATCGTCACAAGCGAGGGCGTTATCGCCACTGACCCGGTCGCCTATGGCAAGCCCAACGGGGGCCAGGACTACGTCAGCGCGATCCGCCAGATCACCGACAAGCCGATCAAGTACCTGATCTACAGCCACCATCATTACGACCATATCGCGGGCGGCAAGGCATTCAAGGATGCAGGTGCGACCGTGATCGCCCATCGTCGCGTCAAGGAGCGCCTGTCGGTATTGAATGATCCCCACACCGTACTGCCGGATGAATCGGTGAGCGACGAGGGCCGCACGGTCAAGCTCGGTGGAACCAGTGTGGAACTCAAGTACTTCGGTCTCAGTCATTCGGATTCGTCACTGGTGATGCTGCTGCCGAAGGAGAAAATCGTCTTTGCCGTCGACATCCTGCCGGTCGGTCAGGTGCCGGGGCGGGGCTTGATCGATTTTTATCCGCTGGAAGCTGAAGACTTCATCAAGAAAGTGCTTGCACTGGATTGGGAACGACTGATTCCGGGCCATCCGGGGCCGAACGACCGCCTCGGCAGCAAACAGGACGCGCAGGACCAATTGCAGTTGCTGCAAGAAGCGTCGGCTGCCATCAAACCGCTCGCGCAGGCCGGCAAGTGCTGGGAGCCGGTGGAAAAGGAATTCAAGCTGCCGAAATACGAAAACTGGCCCGGGTACACGAGCGGCCTGCCGTTCATCGCGCGCCGCTACTGCGGTCTATGGGGACGTGGTACCTGACACATGAAAACAAAATGGTTGCGGGGTTTCCTGTGGCTTATCGTCGTCCTGAAGATAATGTTGAAAGCGCGCCCCCATTTAGGACGCGTCCTCAGCCAAAATCGGTCAAAGGCTTAATGTCTCACCCGTCCCAGGAATTCGGTCATGCCTTTTGCCCGCATCAACGGCATCAACATCCACTACCAGATCGCCGGCGATGGCCCGCCGCTGTTGCTGTTCGCCCCGGGCGGGTTTCGCTCTGTGCTGTCGCGCTGGACTGCCGAAGGCGGCAAAGGGGTGTTCCAGGAGATGGACGCGCTGCGCACTCTGGCACGTCATTTCACGATCATCGCCTACGATCGTCGTGAATCGGGCCTCTCGGGCGGACGCATCGAGCCACTGAGTTGGTCGCTCTATGTCGAGGAGGCGGTGGGCATGCTTGATGTGGCCGGCGCGCAGCAGGCCTTTGTGCTGGGCGCCTGCATGGGTGCCTCGCTTGCGATGGTGCTGGCCGACCGCTACCCGGAGCGCTGCCGCGGTTTGCTGTTGCACTGGCCAGTGGCTGGCTATCGCTGGATGAGCACGATGCACCAATGGTTTGATCGCCATGTGCGGTTCGTGCGCGAGCACGGCCTTGCCGCGGTGGTCGATCGGGCCCCACGTGGCGACAATTTCTTTCTCGACCCGGAGATCGGCCCCTGGGGTTCACCAACAGTGATCGATCCATCCTTTGCAGAGCATTTCGCGAACCATGCCGTCGAACCCTATCTTGAGATCGTCGCGCAGAGCTGCCAGCAGTTGTTTGCCGACACCATGCCCTCGGGGCTCAGCGGCGCACAACTGACGCAGATCCAGACCCCTGCTCTCATCATGTCCGGGTCGGATTGGGCGCACACGCGGTCGGGGGCCTGGACCATCCGCGAACTCATGCCCCATGCACGCCTGTGGGATGTGTTCCCACCCGATCAAACCGCGGCCAACACGCTGCAGACCATGCTCGATTTCACCAACGAACTTGCCAACCGATGATGCGCTTCACTGCGTTGTTCAGCCTGCAGCTTGCCTTGGGCCTTCTATTGGCGAATCCCGGCTACAGCCAGGAGTACCCGACCCACGCGGTGCGCCTGATCGTGCCCTATGCCGCCGGGGGCGCTCCTGATGTGATCGCGCGTCTGATAGGGCAGAAACTATCCGATGCGATGGGCGCGCCGTTCATCGTCGAGAATCGGCCCGGTGCGGGCGGGATTGCGGCGAGCGAAGCGGTGGCGCATGCCAATCCGGACGGTTATACGTTGCTGGTACCCGATGTGCCGCAACTGGCAATCAACCCCTTTATCTTTCGCAACCTGCCTTATGACCCGCTGCGCGACTTCGCACCGGTGAGCATCATCGCCACCACACCGATGTTCATCCTGGTTCGCGCCGATTCACCGATCATGACTCTGAGCGCGCTCATTGATCAGGCACGTGCTCACCCGGGACAGCTGAGCTATGCCTCGGCCGGCATCGGCAGCTTGCATCACATTGCCATGGAGTCGATCAAGGCAACTGCGGGCATTGACTTGGTCCATGTGCCCTACAAGGGTACCGGGCAGGCTGTACCGGCCTTCATGGCAGGCGAGGTGGCGGTGCTTGTCTCGACGCTCGCCGCGGCCGAGCCATTTGTGCGTTCTCATCAGGCACGCTTGCTCGCTGGCACCCCCGCCCGGCGCACGGCCCGATTGCCCGATGTACCGGCTGTCGCTGAAACCATACCCGGGATTGATTTTGCAGGCGAAATCGGATTGCTTGCGCCCGCTGGCACGACAAGTGCCATCATCGGACGGCTCGCCGCACAGGTGCACCGTGCGGTGCTCGCCGATGATGTCCTGCAGCGGCTGAGTGCGCTGGGTGCGGTGGCGGTGGGGAGTACGCCCGAGGTCTACACCCAAAGTCTAAGGGCAAGCCTCATCACCTTCGAAAAGGCGGTCAAGGCAGCCCGTCTGAGTGCGGAGTAAGCTCAAGGAGCGTTTAACTGGCAAGGTCGGGCGCCACTTGGCATGTCGGCGCCCGATCCGGCGGTACCGTGCGGGATCAAGACCGGCTCACTCAGGCTGGATCTTGGCCAGTTTGACCATCTCGGCATAGCTGCGCATCTGGGCTTGCACAAAGGCGCGGAATTCCGCCGGACTATTGCCCACCGCGCTCAGGCCCATTGCGTCGAAGCGCTCGCGCACCATGGCACTCTCGAGAGCCTTGCGTGCCTCAAGGTGCAGCCGTTCGATCAATGCCGGGGGCGTTCCGCCCGGGGCAAAGAGGGCGAACCAGCCGCCATCGAGCACCATGCCTTCGAGCCCCGCTTCGGCCATCGTCGGGACTTCGGGCAAAAACGAAGCCCGGGTCTTGCCGGTGTAGGCGAGCGCGCGGATCTGGCCGGCCTTTACCCCTTGGATGGCTTGCGGCGGGGTGATGAACATCGCCTGGATCTCGCCACCCATCACCGCGGCCATTGCCGGACCGGACCCTTTGTAGGGCACGTGCACCATGGTTGTTCCTGCGCGGTTGCTGAACAACTCGGTGGCCAGATGCAGGCTGTTGCCAATGCCAGGGGTGCCGTACGACACTTTGGCATCAGGCTGTTTGGTCCAGGCAATGAACTCCTGCAGGGTCTTTGCCGGCACGCCGGGATTCACGGTCAGAAATAGCCCTTCCACGGCGCACAGATTGGTCACCGGAGCGATGTCGGTGAGCGGGTCATAGGGCAGCTTGCGGTACATGCTTGGGTTGATTGCGTAGGAGGTCGACACGATCATCAGTGTGTGACCATCCGGCGGTGCCTTGGCCAGGAGTTCGGCACCGATCAGTCCATTGGCCCCAGGCCGGTTATCGACCACGAACCCCTGGCCGGTCTGCGTGCTGAGTGCCTGCCCCATGATGCGCGCGACCGAGTCAGGCGTGCCGCCACCACCGGCAAACGGCACGATCAGCCGCACCGGTTTGGTGGGCCAGGCCTGCGCGCGCGCGTCGGCCGCCATGAGCAGTCCGATACTTGTCACGAGCGCAAGTGCGATTGCCGATGCACGGTGCCGTGCGGCGCCTGGTCGGATGCGCCCGCACCTGAGTTTGGAGTCGAGCGGTCCTTTTGAACCGCGCAGACCAGCTGGTTGGTCGGGGCACATGCGAGTTAGCTCCGGGGGGCTTCGCGTTTCAGCGCACTTCGCGTTCAGCCAGCTCTGCAGCAGCCAGACTGGGATTCAGATGTGACGCGCGCTTCTTGTTAAGGGTGGTGTCGGCATAGCCCATGAAGTCCGGGCGCGCCTTGCCCACCATCACCTGGGTATAGACCGGCTCCACGGTATTGTTGTGATAGCCGTGAATGACGCCGGCCGGACAGGACACGCAATCCCACGGGCCGAGCACGAGATCGATACGCCGGCCATTTTCTTCCTCGAAGAACACGGTCAGATGCCCTTGCAGCACAAAGAACACTTCCTCGATCTCGTGGGTGTGCGAGGCATTGCCCTGGCCCGGTGGTACGTACATCACACTCAGGGTGAATCCGGCGGCGGGGATGTAGTCCTCACCGGGCTTGCCACTGGTGTTACCAATGAATCGGTGCTGTGCCCGACGCCAGCCTTCGATCTTGGCATCGGCAAACGCGCTCCAGTCAGGCTTGCGCTCGCCAAAGCGGGCGACATAGCGCCGCGCGATCTGTTCGAGCGTCATGCCAGTCACGGCTGGATCCAGTGCATGCACGCGTTTGAAGTCGGCCTTCTTCGCTTTCGGGGTCTTGCCTGTGGCGGCCGCTGACGTGTGCGACGCGGTGCTTGCCGCACCCGCCGCTGCCCTTTTGTTGGTTGTCTTGCTGGCCATGGTGTGTCCTCCCTAATGTCGCGCGGCGGCGACCGATTGCACAATTTGCTGCGGACGGATCGGTGTGCTGTTGAACTCGACGCCAAATGCCGACAGCGCGTCGCATAGCGCGTTGGCAATGGCGACCGGTGGGGCGATGGCGCCGCCTTCGCCCAGGCCCTTTACTCCGAGTGGATTGAGCGGCGTGGGCGACTCGTGGTGAATGACCTTGAAGTTCGGTACATCGAGTGCGGTGGGCAGAAGGTAGTCGGCCAGATGGGTGCCGCGCAATTGACCGTCAGGGGCGTAGTCCAGGTCCTCGAGCAGCGCACCGCCCAGCCCCTGCACCGCACCACCGACAATCTGGCCTTCGGCCAGCATCGGGTTGACCACCGTGCCGCAATCATGAGCGATGGCGTAATCGAGGATTGCGATGCTGCCAAGCCCAGGGTCCACTTCGATGATCACCGCATGCACGGCGTAGGACCAGGTAACTGTCGCCGGCTCCCAGTAAAAGGTTTCCTCGAGTCCGGCCTCGACGTTGGCCGGACGGCCACTGTCCCATCCCGGTCGCGATGCCGCTGCAATGCGTGCGAGCGGTAGCTTGCGTCCAGGCACGCCCTTGATCACGACATGCCCATCGACCAGTTCCAGATCACCTGCGGCGCATTCGAGCAGGTGCGCCCCGATCTCGAAAACCTTGCGGCGCAGCCGTTCACTGGCACCGTGGATGGCCCCCGACAGATTCACTGTCGAGCGGCTGGCGATGGTGCCAAAGCCCATCGGGATGCCAGCCGTGTCGGCAAAGGTGGTGACGACGGCCTCCGGCGCGACGCCCCATTGATCGGCAATGATCTGCGCGAATATCGTTTCCATGCCCTGACCTTGCGGACACGAGCCTGCGGCCAGAAATATGCGCCCCGAAGGGTCCACTCTTACCGTGGCTCCTTCAAATGGACCGGCCCCGGTCCCTTCGGTATAGCAACCTATTCCGAGGCCAAGCCAGCGGCCTTGCGCGCGCGCGGCCTGCTGGCGTTCACGAAAGGCACTGACCCCGCCGATGGCATCGAGTGCCTGTTCAAGTGCCAGCGGATAGTCGCCGCTGTCATAGACGATGGGTATCCCATCGCGATAGAGGGTGCCGGTGCGATAGGGCATCGCGCTTGCCGGAATCATGTTGCGGCGGCGTACCTCGGCTGGCTCAAGCTGTAGCTGTGCCGCGATGAGATCGATCAGTCGCTCCATCACCTGCACTGCTTCGGGTCGCCCGGCCCCGCGATAGGGCGCATTGGGCACTTTGTTGGTGGTGGCGATGCGTGCCAGCACCGACATGTGCTCGATCCGATAGGGTCCCTGCAGATGGCACGCCGTGTTGTAGACCGGCGCAACACCGAGCGGGTTCCACGCGCCGCAATCCATCACCAGTTCGTCACTAAAACCGAGGATGCGGCCGTCATCATCGAAGCCGATTTCGGCCTGGTGGATCTGATCGCGCGAATGACAGGCACTGGTAAAGTGCTCGCGGCGATCCTCGATCCACTTGACCGGACGCCCCAACTTGCGCGCCAGGAAGGGCACCAGCATGTCCTCCGGGTAGACATGGCCCTTCACACCAAAGCCCCCGCCTACATCCAGGGCAATGCAGCGGATGCGCGCTTCCGGCATGCCGAGCGTGACCGAGGCCTCGCGGCGTACCCAATGCACGACCTGGGTCGAGCACCAGATGGTCAGTGCATCGGTGCGCCGGTCGTACTGCGCGACGACACCGCGAGTCTCAAGGGGCATTGCCGCATAGCGATGGTGCTTGAAGCGTCGGCTGATGCGATGCGGCGCAGCGGCAATCGCGCGAGCCGCATCGCCCATTGCCATGGTGAATTCACCAATCGCATTGGTGCCAAATTGCTCATGCAGCAACGTCGCACCGGGTGCCAGCGCCGCCTCCGGGTCGATCACCGCAGGTAGTGGCTCGAAGACCACCTCGACGTGCTCGAGTGCGTCCTCGGCCGCGGCGCGGCTGTTGGCAACGATCACCGCAAACGCTTCGCCGACATGCCGTACCTTCTCATCGGCGAGCAAGGCCTGACGCGGGTTCAGTATCGTGTGCGGTATTGCCGCCTTCCACTTGGCTGGCAGCACCACCTGATTGTCCGGAATCGGCGGCAGCATGGTCGCCAGTTCGGCTCCGCCCAATGCCAGCACGACGCCAGGGGCCGAGCGCGCGCCGACCAGATTCACCGAGACGATGCGGGCATGCGCAACTTCGCTTCGCACGAAGGCCACATGCAGCAGGCCTGGCAACTCGAGATCGTCGATGTACTGCCCTTGGCCGGTAAGCAGCCTGTAATCCTCGCGTCGCGCAACGGATTGACCGACATAGGACATGAACGGATCTCGCTCAGCTTATTGGGGATGGGTGCACCAGCATGCGGCTCGCATGGTCCTTGCTTGCCTCACCATAGTATATTAGTGCTCTGGTTCGATGCGACAAGGAACGGGTGAGCAAGTGCGCAGGCCTTGGTGTTGCTCTGGCAAGAGGCGCGCCCGGGCAGGATGGGCGTGCGCATGGACCCGCCGCGGGCATCAAGTGCGCGCCGGACTGGTGCAGAAACCCCCGAGGAAGGTACATGACCGAATCGACCGCCCATCCGTATAGCCTTGCTTTCGAGAAAGACGGCATCGTCTATGTCTCTGGCGCTACCTCGATTGACTATTCGACCCATCAGCCCGTGCCGGGTCGTCGTGAGGCCCTTGATGCGGCGTTGAACGAAGTCGAGCGGCGCCTGGCCAGTGTCGGCCTGGACTTGTCGCATGTCGTCAAGGCCACCTACTTTCTGCTCGATGTGACCCTGCGCAATGAGGCAAACGAGCAATATGAAGAACGCTTCAAGCCACCGCGCCCTGCGCGTACGGTGGTTGGCACCTCTGGCATCCCGTTCGGTGGCCAGTGCGTAATCGATGTGATTGCGCATCGCTAGGCGGGTGTGCGAAACATGCCCCAGATGACGTTCAAGCGCTAGCCCGGTGCGCCATCCATGACCCAGACCAGCGAACCTTTTATCCGCATCGACCAGGTTGAGAAGCGTTATCCGGCGCGGCGCGGGGAGGGCACCCTTGCCCTTGATGAGCTCACACTATCCATCGATAGTGGCGAGTTCGTTTCCCTCCTTGGGCCCAGTGGCTGCGGCAAGAGCACATTGCTCTCCATGGTGGCCGGGCTCACCCGGCCCACGCGCGGCGACATTGCGATTGGCGGACGGCCTATCCAGGCGCCCTACACTGAATTGGGTATGGTGTTCCAGAGCGATCTGCTGCTGGATTGGCGCACCGTCATTGACAACGTGTTGCTGCAGTTCGAGATGCGCGGTATTGACCCACGCGGGCATCGCGAACAGGCCCGCGCACTGATTGCCTCGGTGGGGCTGGCCGGATTCGAGGCCAAGCATCCGTGGGAACTCTCCGGGGGCATGCGGCAACGGGTGGCGATCTGCCGCGCATTGGTGCATGACCCGGCATTGCTGCTCATGGACGAGCCTTTCGGTGCGCTCGATGCGCTCACTCGCGAGCAGATACAACTCGACCTGCAGCGCATCTGGCAGTCGCGGCGCAAGACCGTGTTGTTTGTTACCCATAGCATTGCCGAGGCGGTGTTTTTGTCCGATCGGGTGGTTGTCATGACCCCACGCCCCGGGCGGATTCACGCGGTACTCGATATTGCGCTACCGCGTCCACGCGATCTCGCAGTACGCGAGAGCGCTCAATTCAGCGCCTACGTGCGCGAAGTCGGACACATTTTTCAGGCCCTCGGGGTGCTCAAATGACGCGCGATGACCGCTGGCGCAATGCCGCCTGGACCATCCTCTCGTTCGTATTGATCATTGCGCTCTGGGACCTGGTTGTGCGCGTGTTTCATCTGCCGACGTATCTGGTGCCATCGCCGGGCACGGTGATGGGTGCCGGCCTTGAGCAATGGCCGCTTCTGCTCGAGCAGTCGCTGTGGACCTCGGGTGCCATCCTGGCGGGTTATCTGGCCGCGGTGCTGGTGGCGGTGCCGCTGGGCATGTTGATCGTTGCCTCGCCGCTGCTTGAGCGAT
Source organism: uncultured Pseudomonadota bacterium (assembly GCA_903921325.1). Classification (GTDB taxonomy): domain Bacteria; phylum Pseudomonadota; class Gammaproteobacteria; order Burkholderiales; family SG8-39; genus CAIXPL01. Next base: position 7,926 of record CAIXPL010000021.1, on the reverse strand, counting down.
TGCTCTACCCGCCCATGGTGGCCACTCAAAGCATTCCGAAAATCGCGCTGGCACCCTTATTCGTGGTCTGGTTCGGTTTTGGCATCTGGCCCAAGGTATCGGTGGCATTCCTGATTGCGTTCTTTCCGATTGTGGTGGACACCATCGTCGGTTTGCGCGGCATTGATCCGGCCATGATCCAGCTTGCGCGCTCGATGGGCGCACCGCGTTGGCGGATGTTTCTCAAACTGCGTCTCCCGCATGCCCTGCCGAGCATTTTTGGTGGTTTGAAGGTGGCCTCGACGCTTGCGGTGGTGGGCGCGCTTACCGGCGAATTCATCGGTTCGGATCGCGGATTGGGTTATGTGCTGGTGCAGGCTTCTGGCCAGTTGAACACGCCTCTGTTGTTTGCCACGCTGGTCGTGCTATCGGTGATTGCGATGGCGTTTTTCTATGCAATTGAAGTCCTCGAACGTGTATGTATTCCATGGCACGTGTCGCAACGCGGCCATCCGGTCTGAACTGATTCCTCATACGGAGTAATTCCATGTCCTATCGTTACCTGCGCGTTTCTCACGGTGCCGCGTGCGCTCTGATGACCGTTGTACTGCTGGGGTTGGTCGGTCTGGCGCGTGCCGATGAGAAGGTCAGTCTGCGTCTTGACTGGGTCAATAGTGGCTATCACGCCATCTGGTATTACGGTCTGGACAAGGGGCTGTTTAAAGCCGACGGGATCGATCTGGAGGTGCTGGAGGGGCGTGGCTCGGCCACTACGGCGCAGACCGTTGCCAACGGTTCGACCCAGTTCGGTACCGTCGATGCCGGCACGGCGATGGGGCTGGTGGCCCAGGGCCTGCCACTGAAGATCGTCGGTGGCTATCTGCGCCAGAGCCCGATGGCCATCATTTTTCCGAAGAAGAACGGCTGGACCAAGATCCAGGATATGGCCGGTGCCCGCTTGGGCTATTCCCCAGGGGGGGCCTCGGCGCAGTTGCTGACCCCGGTGCTTAAAGCCACCGGGATGGAGGGCAAGATCAACAAGATCAATATGGAAGGCTCAGCCAAGCCGACCGCCTTGCTCGAGGGCAAGGTGGATGCCGTGGAGACCTTCGATTTTCTGTACGTGCCACTGTTCGAGGCGAACAACCTGCCGGTGTCGACCTTCACCTATGCCTCCATCGGCATCAATGTGCCGGGGCTGGCACTGGTTGCCGGCAACGATCTCATTGCCAAGAACCCGGCGTTAGTCAAGAAGATGGTCGGACTGATGGAGAAGACGCTGGCGGCAGCACGTAAGGATCCTGAAGGGGCAATCGATTCGCTGATGAAGCGCGCACCAACGCTACAACGGCCGGTGGCGACCCGCGTGCTGGTGCTCTCGTTCAATCTGCTCGATCCGGATTGGAGCAAGGGCCACGCGTCGGCCTGGCTCTCACCGGAGGTGATGGAGCATGCGCAAGATGTTTTGCTGCAGTACGGTGGTTTGAAGGAAAAACGTCCGATCGGGGACTACTTCACCAACGAGTTTGTTGCGGGGAACTAAGCAACCGTGAGCGAATCGGCTGCCGCGCCAGCGGGTCAGGCGGCCGCCCGCTGACCATCAACATATTGGGCTTCTTCGGCGGCTTCGTGCACTCGGCTATTACGCGCGACGGCGGCGTCAAGGATTGGGGCGACCTGATCGAAGGGCAGGGTGGCATGCTCGATCGGGTTGATTCGATCAGCTTCTCAGCACCGATCTTCTTTCATATCGTGCGCTATTGGTGGGTGTAGCGCCGAGACGGCGCAAGCGGTCTGAGTACAATACGGGCAGTTGGAAACGAGTTGGCATACAAGCCATCCAGCGGAGACATCCCAATGCGTTACGCAATAATTTCACCGGCGAAGCGGCAACGGCCGCTGCTCGGCCTGGCCCTGAGCTTGCTTTTGGCCCTGCTCAGTCTTGGTGACCTGCGTGCCGCCGAGCCACTGCGCATCGGCATGGGAATCGATGTCACCGGGGGCAGTGCAGCAACCGGCAAGCAACTGCTGCTTGCGTTCCAGATATGGCGGGATGATCTCAATGCCAAGGGCGGACTGCTTGGGCGTCCCGTCGAGCTGGTCTATTACGACGATCAGAGCAGCGCCGCCAATTCACCAGGGATCTACACCAAGCTCGCTGACCTGGATAAAGTCGATTTGATCATCGGACCCTACGGGACCAACATCATCTCGGCGGCCATGCCTGCGATCATGCAGCGCAATCTGATGACGATCGGTGTCATGGGATTAGGCGTCAACAGCCAGTTCCGTTACCCACGCTATTTCTCGATCCTGCCGCTCGGATCGGATGCGAAGACTGTTTTCTCGCAGGGTTTTTTCGAACTCGCTAAAGCTCAAAAGCCACAACCCAAAACAGCTGCAATCGTGACGGTCGACGCCGAGTACGGCCGCACCGTCCTTGAGGGGGCTCGCGCCAATGCGAAGGCAGCAGGATTCGAGATTGTCTATGACCGCAGCTATCCTCCAAATACGGTCGATTTCTCTTCCATCATTCGGGCAGTTCAGGCCAGCAACGCGGATGTGGTTTTTGTGGGTTCCTATCCGCCCGATACAGTGGGCATTGTGCGTGCGGCCAACGAGATTAGTTTCACACCCAAGTTCTTCGGTGGTGCGATGATCGGATTGACCGCGACCGTTTTCAAGACCCAGCTCGGTCCACTGGCCAACGGCATTGTTATCAATGAAGTGTTCGCACCCTCACCGAAGCTCAACTTTCCTGGTCTGGAATCCCTGATGAAACGCTATCAGGCAATCGCGCCAGGCGAGCATGTCGATCCGCTGGGTTATGGCTTTGTGCCGTTCGGTTATGCCGCGGGGCAGGTACTGGCGCAATCGGTGGAGGGCACAAAAAGTCTGGACGCAGGGGTGCTCGCCAACTATGCGCACTCTCACACGTTCAATACGGTGGTGGGCGACATCGCATTTGGCGAGGACGGTGAATGGCGCACGCCGCGGCTACTTCTCACCCAGTTCCAGCATGTCAAAGCGAATGACGTTGATCAGTTTCGTGGCACGGCAGCCGAGGTGATTGTGTGGCCTCCGGAGTTCAAGACTGGCAACGTGCTCTACCCATACACCGAAGCAAGACGCTGATTCGGCCTGCGCACGGCCGAATAGAGGAGTTGCATAGATGACAGAACACGCAGCAGCAAAGCCGGCGACGGCACGGACTCCCGGCGTGCCCCTCAACCGCCCGAAAATCTTCTCCCACGGTACCCTCGAATGCCGCAGCTTGCGCGAGTCGCGGCCGTTCTATGAAGAGTTTCTGGGTCTTGAGACCGTGCAACACAGCCGTGTCTCGATGCTTCTGCGCAAGGGTCAGTATTGGTCATTGGTGTGTCTGGAGGTCGGCGACAAGGTGCGTCCGCTGGGTGTGCGTAACCACTGGGGGCTGGACCTGTCGACGCGTGAGGACGTCGAGCGCGCCCATGCCCTGGCACTCGAACACCAGCAAACCTACGGCATTCAGAAAGTGATGCGTCTGACTGAAATCCACGGTACGTATGGATTTTATTTTCAGGATCGCGATGGCAACTGGTGGGAGTTTCAGTACGCCGGTGACGGGCAGGAGCGTGGCGAAGGACGCAATGACAAGAACTTCGCCCGTGGCGATGTGCAATCCGAATAGGTAGGGTGGCGCAATGAAGCTCGTGACCCTGAAGGCGCACGGTGGTGGTCAGACCGGCCTGCTGATCGGCGACGAGGTCCTTGATTTTTCAGTGGCGCAGCGCGTCCTGCCGCTCGCACACTGGATCCCGGCGGCGATGCCTGCGTTGTTGGCGGCCGGCCCCGAAGGACTGGATTTGCTGCGTCACTTGCTCGATCGGGTACTGCGCAGCCGCGAGGATGAAGCGGCACGCCTGCGCGAGTGTGGTGCGCTCAGCGCCCTCACGCCATCGAGTCTCGCGGCGCCGGTGCCGCGCCCGGGCATTGTGCTATCACATGGCCGTGCCTATTTCAGCCACCTGCGCGAGATGCAGGGAACCGATCGGCCCAAACCGACCGCCGAACCGACCGCTTTCATGAAAAATGCCAATGCGATCATCGGACCCAACGAGTCGATTGTGCTGCCGCCTCAGTGCGCGGACATGGTCGACTTTGAGGGTGAATTCTCGGTGGTCTTTGGTGCACCGTGCCACAACGTGAGCGAGAGCGAGGCGCTCGAGCGCGTGGCGGGCTACACGATCATCAACGACGTTTCGGCACGCAATTGGGTCGAGAACTTCGAGCAGACCGGCGATCCCGATCTCAATCGCATGGGCAAGCAGTTGCCCGGGTTCTGCCCGATCGGCCCGGTGATTGTCACCAAGGATGAAATCCCAGATCCTCAGGACGTCACCTTGACGACCACCCTCAACGGCAAGGTGATGCAGCAGGCGCACACGTCGGATCTGATCTGGCGGATCACAGAGTTGATTGCCTACTTCTCGCGGTGGTATCCGTTTCGGCCTGGCGATATCCTGACCAGCGGATCGCCCGCCGGCGTGGGTTACGGGCGCAATCCCAAGGTGTTCATGCAGCCGGGTGATGTGGTGGCGGTTACCGTGCAGGGCGTCGGTACGCTCAGCAATCCAATCGTCGCGACTGCCCTTTAGGCGTCTTTTGCCACCGCCAGCACCTCGAGCTGAAGCAGACCGATGCCGACCGGTTGCAGCAGGGTATGTCTGGCGGGCATGTGCTGAGGGTCGGGATACGTCTCGTTCCAGTATTTGTAGCAGACATCGCGATATTTGTTGTCAAGAACGAAAATGGTGAGTTTGATGACATCACCCAGATCCATGCCGGCGGCTTCCAGCACACGGCGCAGATTGATGAAGGCGTTGCGCGCCTGCTCTTCCGCGTTGTCGGGTAGTTCCCCACTGACCGGGTCCTTGCCGAGCACCGCGGATGTGGCGAGGATCGGGCCGATCCGGCAGGCAACAGGCACTGCGGCGGGATGCTCATGGCCCTCGATGTTGATGGCGATTTGTCGCATGGCGTGCACTCCTGATCAGTCGGAATATTGTATTTTCCCTTTCGGGGGGGCGCGATAGTAATGCAGATGTCACGATGAAAACGCGTTGAGTCTCGTGATTCGGGCGACACCGATGACGGGGTAATCCAATGGGGGAACAATGTCTGAACCTCGATTTGCAGACCAATTGTGCACGGAATTGCTCAAGGTACTTGGCACCGCTGACCATCAATTAGAGACAGTACTGGCCCGCCTTAACGCGATCGCGTTGCGTCCACTCGGGGAGAGCGCCTGGACTGCAGAGAGCCTGTCCCGCGCGCTCAGGCAGGATCTGGCGTTGCCGGTTGCGTCGCAGTACCACTATGCAACGTTGGTGCAGGGACGCGGTGCGCATCCAGCAAGGGCGACCAAGCGCGAACCACGACGCACGCCCGAGGAGCGTGCGCACCGGTTGCTCCGCTTTGGCCTGCGTAACCAATGGTACTGCGTGGCGGCCTCCAGCGAAGTCAAGGATCGACCGACCGGCATGGTGCGTCTGGGCGAGCAACTGGTGCTCTGGCGAGACAGCACGGGACGTGTTCATGCCATGGAAGACCGCTGCCCCCATCGTGGCCTCGCCCTGTCAGTCGGCTCTGTCGCTGGCGATACCATCCGCTGTATTTATCATGGCGTCGAAGTGGATCAGCACGGTGTCGTGAGGAAGGTGCCCGGCCTGCCCGATTGCCCGCTCGAAGGGCGCAAGCTCTTGCATCACTATCCTACGGTTGAGCACTACGGCGCTATCTGGGCCTACTTTGGTATCGAGGATGGCGAACCACCCGAGCTCAAGCTTCCCTATGAACTGACAGACGCGCACTGGTCAGCCGAAATTCACTTCGATGTGTGGCCGGGTAACTATCACTACATCTACGACAATCTGCTCGATCCCATGCACGGCATTGTTTTGCATGGCCAAACCTATACTCAATCGCGCGGGCCTCACACCGACCGGGTTCAAGTCAGAGAGAATGACGGCGGATTTGAAGTCTTTCGCGAAGGCCAGCGGGGTGTCAATCTCGACTGGATGGAATTTGTCGAATCCGATGGCGCGTATTACGTGCGAGTCGAGATTCCCCTGCCGCCCAGTGCCGGGCCGGGCGGTCCGATGCATATCTCGTTCTACGTCACTCCGGTGGATGACAACAAGACGCGCATTACCGTTTTTCGTAGTCGCCGCGTTGTCGGTTGGGAAAAGGACCTGTGGCATTTTCTGTACCACAGAAAGCTCAAGGCGATTTTCGATGGTGTCCTTGCGCAGGACCTGGTTGTGGCGAACGCCTTGCCTCCCTGGCCAGCGCAAGAGAATCTGTATCAGCATGACATCGGATTGATCCAGATGCGCCGCAAGCTCGAACGGCTGGCGCAGATGCAGGCGGCTGATCTTGGCCTTGGCGACTATTAGGAGCGAATGATGAGCGCAGCGCCCGAAGTGAATGTTGAGCGTGTCATTGATGAAGCGCCTCTACGTGCGTTTCAACTCCTTATCGCGGTGATCTCCGCGGTCGTGATTCTGATCGAAAATCGGCATCGCAATCCGCCAGCATCCGGCAACGCCCGATACCCAGCGAAAAACCAAGTAAATACATAGGATTAACATCCGATAGTAATCGGCATAGTCCGTTTCCATCCGAGGAAAAAGCGGGTACCCTAGCGGGTATCAAGTCCCGATACCCGCTACCATGCCCCTTACCGATGGCCAAATCCGCAACACCAGACCCGGCGAAAAGCCGATCAAGCTAACCGACGGCGGCGGGCTTTATCTGGAAGTGCGAACGACTGGCGCGAAGCTGTGGCGCTACCGCTACCGCATCGCGGGCAAGGAAAACGTCTTTGCCGTGGGGGAGTATGTGCAAGCCCCAAGCGGCGAAACCAAAGAGCAAACCCAATCCCGGCGCACTGCGGGGATGCTGACACTTGCCGAAGCGCGGGCAAGGCGCGAAGAGTGCCGGGCGCTGGTAAAGCAAGGCATTCACCCGGCGCACTATCGGCAAGCGGCGCGGATGGAACAATCCGCCAGAAACGCCAACACCTTTGAAGCGGTGGCGAGAGAGTGGATAGCCAAGAAAAAGCCGACATGGACACCCTACTACCTGCGACAAGTTGAGCGATTCCTAGAGGCTGACGTTTTCCCCTACGTCGGCAATCTGCCCATTCGCAACGTGACGGCGGCGCACTTGCTGGAAATCGTGCGGCGCGTGGAAGGGCGCGGCGCCGAAACCGTGGCCCTGCTGGTGCGGCAATGTGTTTCCGCAATCTTCCGCTATGCCGTGGCAACCCTGCGGGCGGACATTGATCCAGCGGCGGCGCTTCGGGGCGCGATCCATCGTCCCAAGGTAGTGCATCGCAAGCCCATGACCCGCCAACAAGTGGCGGACTTCGTGAAGGCACTGGAAGGCTATGCCGGGTATCGGACTACGGTTATCGCCTTGCGCCTAATGCTGCTGACCTTCGTTCGCACCGTGGAATTGCGGGCCGCACATTGGGCGGAAATCGACCTTGACCGGGCGGAATGGCGTATCCCTGCCGAGCGGATGAAGATGCGGGAGCCGCACATTGTTCCCCTGTCCCGGCAAGCCGTGGAATTGCTGCGCGAACTGCATACCTTCACCGGGGGGCGCGGGATGCTGTTTCCCAACTATCGCAACCCGAAAACCTGCATGACGGCAACGACACTGAATCGGGCGCTGGAACGCATGGGCTTCAATGGCAAAGGCAGTATCGGCTTTTCCGCGCACGGCTTCCGGGCTACGGCTTCAACCATCCTGAATGAAATCGGCTCTATGCCGTTTAGTGTGGAATTGGACTTATGTGCAAACATGGTGCAAGCGATCCAGGCCGAACGGCTTGGCAGGGATGAATGGGCTCTGGGGCAGGTGTTTGAGCTTGGACATGCGCAGGTAGGCGATCGCGAT
>CAIXPL010000020.1 GCA_903921325.1 uncultured Pseudomonadota bacterium | reverse complement strand
GCCGACCTTCGCCTGTTAGTGCGGTGGGGACTTGGCCGTCCGCGAAGGCAATGCCGGCTCCGGCCGGTGCTCCTACGGGACAGCCATCGATGAAGCCATCGACGAAGGCGGCGATTGCGCCGCCAATCCAGATGCGGAGTTGTGACTGGGGCATGGGATTACTTTTTTTCTGGTTTAAGGAGTCGAAGGATCGCGGCTAGAGTCGTCGCGTTGATGTTGGCCGCTTTCACCTCGTCTTTGTTGAGGGTGATCGGCTTGAGGTCGTAGACTCTTTTTTCCTCAGCCGCTGCTGCGAACTTGGTGTCCTCGTCGCGGAATTTCGCGATCGTCTGCGGGGTGGTGGCCTGTTGCTGCAACTGGAGGAGCTTCCCGTAAGATTGCTTGAAGGCTCGGGCGGTGCTTTCGAGCGCGTTGATGTCCTCGGCCGCGGTGAACGTGTTTTCCGGGGTGAGGCCTGGCGCAATGCTGGTGAGAGCCGCGTGGAGCTCGGTCGCTTCGGTGCGGGACAGGGAAACAGGATCGGCGCGGAGGTTGGTGATCGCGGCCAGTCCGAGGATGATGAGTATCAGTTTTGTTTTCATGTGTTTCAGGTGAGGACTCAATGAGAACGGGTCCCGCGATCGTAGTCAACGAGGAGTTGGATGCTGGTTTGGAGCCAGCTCGACTTGGGGCGGCTGCTTCAGTGGCGATGCGCAGCCGGCGATCAAAAGCGTCGATAGTAGACAGAGGGCAATCGTGCGAGTGTGGCGGGACATAGGAGTTGGGTCTGGGGTTCGTAGATATCGAGGCCGAATTCTGTGATCACCGGGCATTGCGCATGTCCGTCGTTTGGCTTGCTCGGATCGGGGATGAACCAGAACTCACCGAATGCAAGTCCGTCTTCTCCGGTGGTCTGCGCTCCAACGGTGTTGGCCCAGCACTCTACGGCTAGGATCCGCGCGAGCGATGCGAAGTCGCGGCACTCCCAAGGGAATTTCCATTGGCTGAGGTTGTCGTCCCACAGGCGCTCTTTCAGGAACGCGCTGTAAGGACCGAGCACCCACGCGCGTGTGGGCACGGCGAAGTTGAGCGCACCGAAGTCGGTTGCGGTCCCGTTGTAGGGGAAGAAGGCGTTGATCTCGTCGCGCGTCACTTGGAAGGAGGCGGCTGCTGTTTATTCCACTGGTCGAGCGCGGCCTGCGCGTTGAGCTTGGCGAGCGTGCCGTAGTCCACCGTCACGTTGCCGACCGTGATCGTCTGTGTCGCTCCGATGGCGACCGGGTCAAAATTGACGGAGCCGACCGGGTTTTCCACCACAGCGCTGCCGTTCGTGAGTTCATACTCGAAGAAGGCAGTGGTCGGTGCGGCGGTGATCGTGCTGGTGGAGGAGTCCCACGTTGCGTCGGTTTGGTGACGCCAGAGATGGGTCGGCCCTTGCGTCCACTGGCCTGGGACGGTTGCTGCGGAGAAAAGCAGGGCGGCGAAGACCGCTGCGATGATGAGGACAAGTTTGTTTTTCATAGGAAACTTTTTACCACGCTGGAATGTAACGCGTGGTGCCGTTGTCGCTGATAGGGATCCATTTTGTTGGATTTCCGACAGCCGGCGCGTTGGTGAGGGTGCCAGCACTTGACGCTGCACCGTTAGTCAAAGCAACGCTGCTAGTGATTAGGGTTGTGGTGCCCACGGTCACGCCGCCGTCGAACTGAGCATTGCCGGCCTGCACCCAGAGCGCGTAGGCATTGGAGATAATGGCGTTGGTTCCTTGGATCGGCGCTGCGCTAATTGCTACGGTTGCCGCTTTGGTGAACGTCTGCGAAGCCGACGCGCTGGCATAGGTCGGGGCTACGAACAGGTTCTCGCGCTGCGTTGCGACCGTTCCTGTCGTGGCCCATGTGCGTGTTCCAGTGGCGCTGACCAAACCGGGAGCTTCGGTCGAAGCGGTCAG
>CAIXPL010000019.1 GCA_903921325.1 uncultured Pseudomonadota bacterium | reverse complement strand
GTGTCATTGGAAATGTTTGAAATGGAGCCCCTCATGAAGCGCATCGCTGCTGTTGTTGTCCTTTCCATCTTCGCGACGGCTGTGATTGCACAGGGTTCGCCTAAGGCGGTCAATCCGGAACTGGTCAATCCGGGTGACCTCAAGGGCGCGCAGCCCCCGGCGGTCAACCCCGCCCCCGGCGGTGTCGTTGCTGGTGGCTCCGGCGCCGTCGCCGGGGCTGGTGGCGTACCCTTTGTCACTGGCGCCGCCATCGTCGGCGGCGCGGCAGTGATTGGAGGTGTAGCGGCAGCAACAGGCGGCAGCAGCAGCAGCAGCACCCCGGGCACGGCCGGCACGGGTGGCACGGGTGGCACGAGCGGCACGCGCTGAGCTGACACCTGCTATGCGGGTCGGGCACTCACCTGACCCGATTGAAACGAATTCGCAAGACATTTGAACTGAAATTGACTCATCTGCGGTCCAGCGTGCGCGTGTTGGGGCAGATGGTCGCCGGGTTGGTTGCAATTCTCGCTGCTGGCGCAGTCCTTTCGGGATGTTCGTCCGAGAGTGACGCGATCATGAGCACCTTTCGTGCCGCAAGGCCAGCGGCCGGAGGCGCGGCGGACGGCGCCGCCCTGAGTCCTTCACTGCGTTATCTCCGTACCACCAGCACGGGCGGGGTCTCTCTCCTGGTGCTTGGCTATCTCGATCAGGATGCCAATGGCCCGATCGAGGTGTGGTATAGCAGTTCGAGAGCGGTGTTTCGCCTGCAAAATGGCCGGGTGATTGGCCTGTCGGGCACCGACATCGAGTGGACGAACGTAGTGGTTCCCACGCTACCCGCCTGGTCTGCGATCGCACGGTCCGGCACAACCCTGGAGTGGACACGGCAGCGCGATGTGATGCCCGGCTATCGCTTGGGCACGGTCGATCATCTGACGCTGCGAAGGATCAGCCCTCCTTCGTCGAGCGAAATGGTTGGCGCGATCATGCAGGAATGGGCCTGGTTTGAAGAGCAGGTGCGAGACGGCAGCCTTCCGGTTGCGCGCTATGCCATTGATCTGAGCCGTGAGCCGGGCGAGGCTGTCTATGGCGAGCAGTGCTTTTCGTCGACGCTTTGTCTCACCTGGCAGCGCTGGCCACCACGTGCGGCCGACACTTCGGTCAGTACGAAATGAGGGCGCAAGGGCTGGCGGCGATCATGCTGGCCAGCTGCTTGCTCACGCCAGTCCATGCCGCGGAACCCGCGCACGCAGCAGACCTGCCACGTACGGCAGATCTGCCTCGTGCGGCAGATCTCGCACATGGAGCAGACCGGGCGCAGATGGCAGACCTGGCCCGGGGTGCGACTGCCGCCGATGCTCTTTCCAAGCGAGAGCGCTTGAGCACCTGGCTCCTCAGGCGCGTGCCCACCCCGGCTGACTATCCTGCTGGCTTGATGTGGCTGGTCGACGATGAAAAGCCTCGTCAGACGGGATTGCGGCTTGAGCTTGAGCATGACCTTGAGCGCACGAGGGCACAGATCACTGTCAATCGGGACGGGGCCTCGCATGCGCGCGCTGCTCAGCGCTTGCTCGACTGGGTGCGTATGCTTCCGGTCACCGGCCGGGTACCGGTGCGTTCCGGCGACCCGCGCTGGTTGGAAGTGAATCCGACAGCCGACCCGGTGCTCGGCCCCGGCCGTCGTGCCATTGTGCCGCGGCGACCCAGTACGGTGACGGTGATCACCGATGCCGGCGAGCGCTGCGTGGTGACGCACGCACCGGGCGTCGAGGCACGCGCCTATGTCGAGGCCTGCATGGCGGTCGACGCGCTGCGCATGGACTGGGCCTGGATCGCGCAGCCCGATGGCCACGTGCAGCACGCGAGCATGGCGAAGTGGAACGAAAAGACCCAGGACGAACCGGCACCAGGTGCGTGGATCTGGGCGCCCTCGCGGGACTCTGGCTGGGATGATCGTCTCTCAGAGCGCCTGATCCTCTTTGTTGCAACTCAGGGGCCGGCGCCCGATCCGGAACAGCAAGTGTCGATACGCGCCCTGATGTCAACGGTATACAACGGTTCGGTTGCCTTGACGGGGCTTAAGCCGCCGCGCTCGCGCAGTCTGGAATTGAGCGCGACGGATTGGGGTGGAACCGGGCTCATGCAGATGCCGAGCGCGCGCATGCATGACGCGGGCTACTTTGGCCTCAATGTGAGCCGCGTGCAGCCGTACACCAATATGAATGTGACGCTGCAGCCGCTTGACTGGCTGGAGACGGCGTTTCGCTACTCCAGTATTTCCAGCCAACTCTATGGGGCCGAGATTGCCGGGAACCAGGCTTACAAGGATAAAAGCATCGATATCAAACTGCGCATGGTCCAGGAGACTGCCTACGTCCCTGAGTTCGCGCTCGGCCTGCGTGATCTGACCGGTACGGGTCTGTTTTCGAGTGAGTTTCTGGTGGCAAGCAAGCGCACCGGGCCATTCGACTGGAGTGCGGGGCTGGGATGGGGCTACCTGGCCGGACGCCGGGATTTGCCCAATCCGCTGTCAGTATTGAGTGACAGTTTCAATACCCGTACGAACAAGATTGGACAAGGCGGAAATTTTTCGTTGAGTGCGTTTTTTCATGGACGCACTGCGCTCTTTGGGGGCGTGCAGTATCAGACGCCGTGGCAGCCGCTGCTGCTGAAACTCGAATTCGACGGCAACAATTATCAGCATGAACCGTTCGGCTCGACACTGCCGCAGCGCTCACCGCTCAACGCCGGCATGGTCTACCGGCTTGGCCCTGCGCTCGATCTGTCCCTCGGCGTGGAGCGTGGCAACACCCTCATGCTCGGGTTTACCATGCAGACCCAACTCGATGGACTGGCCACACCCAAGCCGGGCGATCCGCCGCGCATTTTCGTGCAGGCAGAGCGGCCCAAGGCCGGCGCCAATGCGAGTGTGGCCGGAATGCACAAGGACCTCGTCAACCAGACGCAATGGCGGGTCGCGCAGATCGAACAACGCGGGCGTGACTTGCGTGTCACCCTCGATGACCCCATCGCCAACTACTGGCGCGAACGTGTCGATCGCGCCGCCAGCGTCCTGCACCGCGACGCGTCGCCGGAAGTTGACCGATTCACGCTCGCATATCGCGAGAACGGCGTTGACATGGTCGAACATGTCATCGACCGCGACGCCTGGGTTGCCGCGCAGACTGAGCCGCTGCCGCCGCGGGCGCAACGCGACACCATCATCGCGCAGGCACCGCGGGCAGCAGAAGGTGGCGCTAACCCTGAGGACTCCCGGCCGCACGCACAGGCGGCCGGGTCAGGCCGTACCCACGACGGTCAGCCAGACGCATCGGTCAACACAAGCATTGTTAACGACTCACAATTGAGCACCGCGGTCGCGCCAGTCGAAATTTTCAAATCGGCACGCGATCCGTTTGAATCGGGACTGGGGATTGGCCTGCGCCAGAATCTGGGCGGACCTAACGCGTTTCTGCTCTATCAGGTGTCCGCAGTCGAGCAGTTCAAATACCGCTTCCGCGACGACCTGTGGCTGCAGGGCCTGCTCAATCTCGGGTTGATCGACAACTACAAGTTGTTCACCTATGACGCGCCGAGCAACTTGCCGCGGGTGCGCACCTACCTGCGCGAATATCTCACCACGTCGCGCCTTACCATGCCCAATCTGCAGCTCACCAAAGTCGGTGACTTGGGTCACGACCAGTACTACAGCCTCTATGGCGGCTATCTCGAATCGATGTTCGCCGGGGTTGGTGGCGAATGGCTGTATCGCCCAATGTCGAGCCGATTTGCCTTGGGCGTCGACGTCAATTACGTGAAGCAGCGTGACTTCCGTCAGAATTTCGGTTTCTCCGAAGCGGGCGATCAGACAGGCTACAAGGTTGCCACAGGGCATGGCACGCTCTATTGGGATACCGGCTGGAATGATGTTCAGATGCAGTTGAGCGCCGGGCGCTATCTTGCCGGCGATATTGGCGCGACCATGCAGTTTTCGCGGCGATTCGATAATGGCGTGGTGGTCGGCGCCTACGCCACCAAGACCAATGTGTCGGCGGTCCAGTTTGGTGAAGGGAGCTTCGACAAGGGCATTTTTGTGAGCGTACCGCTGGATGCCTACCTGACCAAATCAAGCGGCACGATCAGTCAGTTTGCATACCATCCACTGGTGCGTGACGGCGGTGCAAAGCTCGATCGTGCCGTCAACCTCTACGATGTCACGCGGCTTCGAGATGACAGGGCGCTGCGCACTGTGGTGCCAACTGCGCCAACCACCGCACCGGATCGCGCACGCGACCTCAACACCTGGGCCACTCAGCGCGAACCCAACGAAGCCTGGACCCATGTCGAGCCCAAGTTGCAAAGCCCGCAGTGGTCGCTTGATGATGCGGGCACGCACGCGCTTACCGCTGCCCTGTCCAGTCAGGATTTCCGCAACATTCGGGTCAGCATTGACTCAAGCAGAACGCTGCGCGTGTCGGTCACCCGTGATCGGGTTGAGCCGGTGAGCCTCGCAGCGGGGCGTGCGGCACGCACTGCGCTGCGCTTTGCACCAGTTGAGACGCGCACGCTGCGTATCGATTATGGGCGCCGTGGCGCACCGGCAGCGAGCTATGAGTTTCTCGACCTTAAAAAGCTCGATGCGTTCTTCGATGGCGCGCTTGGCGCGAGCGAACTGGCCGCTACGGTGGGAGTCACCTGGCACAACCGTAGCCTTGCCGAAGCTGATCCGCTCGCGCACCTGATCGATCTCGATCAGCCAGTCGAGGGGCACCTCAATAGCACCCCGGCAAGCCTGGCCCTGCTGCCTGAACGCAGCGCAGTTGATCGCGTGCGCAATGACCTCAAGGGCGCGGCCAAGGTGGCCGGTGAAATGAGCTGGCTTGAAGCCGGCATCGTCTTTGGCAGCACCGTGTTCTCATCCTCATTGCTCGATCATCGCGCCGACCAGTTTGCCTACGACCATCAGAACAGCCGCTGGATGAAGGCCGGTGTTCGTGTCGGCAACATGCTGCCCTGGTTGGGACTGGGCGGGGCGGCATTGCTCGCCATTGACCCGGGCGACAGCAGGCGTGCCGAGACTGCCATGACGGCGGCAGAGTCCGGGGGCAGTGGCTTGCTGCTTGCCTATGCACTCAAATCGGTGATCGGACGTGCACGCCCAGGCTCTGAGCCCGGTGCTGACAACCGGAGCTTCAACCCTCTGACGCTGTCAGCCGAGCACCAGTCGTTTCCATCGTTGCACACCACGACCGCCTGGGCGGTGGCGACGCCTGTTGCCATGGAATACAACGCACCCTGGCTCTATGCCTTGCCGGCCGTCACCAATCTTGCCCGGATCGGCAGCCGCGACCACTGGCTGTCCGATACCGTGGCCGGCAGCGCGCTCGGCTATGGCATCGGGCGGGTGTTCTGGCAGTCTGCCCATGAAACGCGTCCCGGTGTGCCCAGGATCAGCGTCGGATTCAACAACGTCACGCTGGCCTGGCAATGGTGATGGCGATGATCGTCAGTGTGATCGGTGTGGTATTCGCGCCTCGCCTGGATATGTGCATCTGGCAACGGTGTTGGTGATGAACGACATTGCGATTGTGATTCTGAGCTTCCACATCAAGCGGTCGGAGCGGCGCGCCGCACTGTTACTGCTGGGTCTGGTATTTGCCCTCGCCGGTTGTGCGACACAATTGCCACCATCAGGGAACGACCCGGCGAGGGGGCGCATCATCGTTGAACGAATGCGCAGCGAGCGAGATGCTGCGGTGCTGGCTCCCGGCACCCGGGTATGTCGTGAAATGAAATTTGGAATCGCCGAGAGCGACTGGATCGCCGCACGGGTGCTTGCGCCCACCATTCCAGGCCAATGGCGCGTTGAAATCATTGATCAAGGGCGCATGACGCACTCGCTCAATGGCGTGCCGATCCGCAATAACACCATCATTGAAGCCACCCCGGAGTTCTGGATCCCCTGTCGCTGAGTGCAGCGTGCCCTTTGCGCGCTCGAACGGCACGCGGTATAAGACGGTTGCAGCTTGTCATAAGCAATCGGTGCGAGTACACCCAGCCCAATGTCCATGACGCGACTCTTCCCTCGACTTCTACTCGCAAGCATCCTGGTGCTTGCACTCGGCCTGGCGATGTTCGCTCGGCCACCGAGTTACTTCCTGCTGATGGACTGGCGCGTGCCCGAGGCGGATCGGGCGGTCAATCTGGAATTTGTGTTCTACCAACGGCCAACGCTCAATGACTGTGACGCGTTGGCGGGGCGGCTGAGCCAGATCACTTTGGCGCGCTGCCCGCAATGCACCCTCACACGGCTGGAATGCACCACAAAAATCCAGCCAGGCGCATCGCACTTGCTGGGCACTGCGCCCTTCGAGCTGCCCACCGGCCGTATGGCCTCCGGCGTTGTGGTCTATCGCGCCGATCGCCCCGCGGATGGAACGGCGATGTGTCAGGCAGCACACGATGCCACTGTCCAGACCGCTAATCCGGCGGTCTGTCAACCCGCCAATCAGCCAAGGCCCTTGCTCGCCCCAGCGCTGGTGGCCGATTTGCCAGCGTTTGTCATCGTAGGGCTTGCCTTACTGGGCGCGCTGCTCGCCGGTTGGCTGATCCTGCGCTATGAGCACCTGCATGCGCACTTGTCGCATGACCATAGCGATGCCGGACCGCAGAAGGTGCATGGGCAACCCACGCCCAGAATTGGTGGTATTGCCCTGGCAGCAGGACTCCTGCTGGCCGGAGGTGCGTTGCTGATTCGCCCGCTCGGGTCGATGCAGCACGAATATGCCTTGTTATTGCTGAGCGCAGCGCCGGCCTTTGTTGGCGGTCTGATCGAGGATCTCACCAAACGGGTCGGGGTTATCGAGCGCCTGCTGCTCACCATGATTGCTGGCGCCGCCGCGGCCTGGCTGCTTGGCGGCGTGCTCAATCGCCTGGATGTCCCGGTGTTTGATCAGTTGCTGGTCTATCTGCCCTTTGCGGTCATTTTCACGGCGTTCGCGGTGGGTGGCATTTCAAACGCCATCAATATCATTGACGGTGTCAATGGCCTGGCTGGCGGTTTTGCGATATTGGCACTGGCCTGTCTTGCGTTCATCGCCAATCAGGTCGGCGACGCGCTGGTGTTCTATGGTGCTGCCATTCTGGCGGGCAGCCTGATCGGGTTTTTATTCTGGAACTGGCCCTCCGGGCGGCTATTCCTCGGTGATGGGGGCGCCTATCTGGTCGGATTCATGCTGTCCGAACTGGCCGTGTTATTGGTGGTGCGTAACCCGGCGGTGTCACCGTGGTTTCCGATGGTGTTGCTGGTCTATCCGGTGTTTGAGACGTTTTTCTCAATCTATCGGCGCAAGGTCATGCGCGGACGTTCGCCCGGTCACCCGGACGGTTTGCACCTGCACCAATTGATTTTCAGGCGTCTGGTCCGTGCCTCCACGCCGCTGCGGCGAAATAGCCGCGTGGCGCCCTATCTGTGGATTGCCAATGTGTTTCCGATGCTGATGGCTGTTGTTTTCTGGAATCGCACCGGCGTGTTGCTGCTGTGTGCGCTCGCGTTTTGTCTGTTTTATGTCATCAATTATTGGGCGATTGTGCATTTTCGGGTGCCGGACATCCTGAAAACACGCCTTTCATAATTCCAGTATTATTCGCGTCCCGATTAACCTGACGGAGACAGCGAATACCATGGCAAAGCAGACATTAAAATCCATTGAGCGTCAGATCGCCAAGTTGAAGGCGGTCGCAGAAAAGCTCGCCGCCAAGGATAAAACCCCGGCCATTCGCCAGATCACGGCCCTGATGGCCAAGAGTGGCGTGACCCTCGCCGATCTGCGTGCTGCGAGCGGCAAACGCAAGGTCGCCAAGCGTGCCGGTGCAAAGCGCGGCACGGTGGCCCCGAAATATCGCAATCCGATCGGTGGGGCGACCTGGACCGGACGCGGCCGCACGCCGCTGTGGTTGCTCGAAGCTGAAAAAGCGGGCGCCGTGCGCACTCAGTTTCTGATCAGCAACGCGGCTTGAGTGCGCCGACCGGATCGGCCTGCCGATCCGGGGCAGCAGTGCATTTGGTTATTCCGGTCGCCGCGTCCAGCGGCGATCGATGAGCACGGCGCTGGTCAACAAACCGATACCAATCAAGGCGATGCCTGCAGCCTGCACGTGCAGGCTGGCGTGGTGAATGGTAATGGCAATCGCGGCACAACCAAGATGGGCTGCGCAATAGGTACGTGCGACATCGCCGTGACGCCAGCCAAGCAGCACCAGGCGCTGGTAGTAATGACTGCGATGCGCCTGCCAGACCTTTTCCCGACGCCAAAGCCGGCGTAGGAGGGTGACCGTTGCGTCAGTAATAAAAGGTGCAAAGACCAGCAAGGCGCACCACAGTGGCCAGTCGCCACGTGCCGAACCGACGATGGCTAGAGTCGCTGCCAGAAATCCGAGCGGTATTGATCCGGTGTCGCCCAGAAAGGCACGCGCCGGTGACCAATTCACGATGAGAAACGCGCCACTGGCCGCGGCCAGCACGGCGCATATCAGCATGACTCGGATATCGGTCGCCGCGTAGGCAAGCAGAGCGAGCGCCGCAAATCCGATCGTGGCAGTGCTGGTGGCCAGGCCATCGGCGCCATCCATGAAGTTATATAGATTGGTCATCCAGACGATGCCGATCAAAAGCAGGATTTGTATCGGCCAATCGAGCGCGAGATCCATCGCAAATAATGCGATCGCCGCACACACCACCTGAAAGCCAAATCGCACCCGCACCGACAGGCTGCGGTGATCGTCGATAAATCCGATCAACACCAGAAACGCCGCCGCCAGCAAAATAACCCGCAGCGCCGATTGCGCGAGCCAGGGGGCATCGGCACCGGGTGTGCTCAAACCGGCCAGCGTGCGGGTCACCCCGGCTGAGAGCGACATGGTGATGATGGAGGCCATCCAGCCGGCCAATACCCCCGCGGTAATGGCAACGCCGCCAATGCGTGCCGTCGGCAGGCTGTGCAGTGAGCGGTGATTCGGGTGATCGAACGGAATCAGCGGGTGGCGCGAGCGGGTGAGCATGCGCGCGCCAAGCAAGGTAATGATGAAGGCAACGAGCCCCGCCACTGCGGTGGTGAGCGCGAGGGCAAATCGGACAGTCTGATCATCAACCATAAAGTGGGGGCGGAATTTTGAAATCAGGGGTTGGTGTTGGTGTTTGTACTGGTACTGGTACCAGGGTGTGTGTCGGAGCCTGTACTGGTGCTTGTGTGAGCGACTACGCTGGCGCTGGCCATTGCGTCATTGCGTAATTGCGCAATTGCATCATTGCCTCATTGCATCATTGCATCATTGCGTAATTGCGCGCGGTTGTCAGCAGACCGTCGTGCGTGGCCACTGGCGGTTCAAACCGATAGTGCCGGTAAAATTCACTCGCGTCGACTTCGGCCGCTCCGGCGAGGCGCTGCCAGGCGGCTTGTTTGCCCATCATCTGGCAGAGGAGTTTCATCGGCAGGGTGGGTATCGGCCAATTGCGTAGCGGCCTTCCCAGACCCTCGCTGAGCGTTCTGATGATGTCAGCGAGCGAGACACTTTGACGGTCGGCGAGCAGGTCGCAGCGATAAGACCCGGCAGGCGTCGGCGCTTGTGGGTGTGCCGGGGCATGGTCGCGGGCGCTTTCCTGTGCTGGTGCGATTGCGCGCGTGTCTGCTGGGCCTACTGCCGGCGTAGCCGCACCTGCGCCAGCGCCAGCGCTTGTGTAGACAGTTTCCACGCAGGCGATCAGTGCCGCGGTGAGATTATCCAGACACAACAGGCTGCGCGGAGCATTGGCCGCACCGAGTGGCAGTGGCCGGCCGCGCGCAATCCAGGCTAACAAGGCACCGAATCCGCCTTTGACCCCCGGGCCATAGACAGGCGGGATGCGCAGCACCTGAATGGCGAGGCCTGACGCGCGCTGGTGCAGGTGCTCGAGCGCTTGTTCCGCGTCCCGTTTGCTCGTGCCATAAGGCTCATCGGGCGCCGCCGGCGTTGTGTGGTCCACCCGAGCCGGGGCGCAACCGCCATGGACCCGGGTTGAACTCAGAAACACGAATCCGCGAACACCAGCCTGCGCGGCCTGTTGCGCCAGATGCCGGGTCAGATCGACATTGACTTCCCGATACGCCTTCGCCGCCTCATCGCTTTGCACGCCGCGCGCCACGGCCGCAAGTGCGGCGAGGTGGATGACGACATCGGTACGTTGCCACTCTCGTTCCGGCAGCGCGGCCCCTCCCAGATCGGCGTGCACCAGCGAATCGATCCGCGGGTCGGTGAGGGCCTGCGCCGCGCGGCGCACCTGGGCGGTCACCTGGTGGCCGCGATCGGCCAGCGCACCGCACAGCGCACGACCGATGAAGCCCGAGGCCCCGGTAATCAATATCCGCACGTTATCTCGGTCATCATTCTGTGCGCGACGCTCCGCCCGCGTTTGTCATTCGGGTCCACCTTGGCTATCCCCCTGCAATGCTAAACTAGTCACGTTGCATTCGCCGCCTCTTGCGACTCGTACGGACCCACTGGATGTCATGACGCGCCAAATTCTGTTCGATCTCGATGGAACTCTCATCGATTCATCACGATCGATACTGGAGGGATTCGCTGCCGCTCTGACGGAGCATGGCGCTAGCGCCCGGATCGCTCTGGATAGGCACCTGATCGGCCCCCCGCTCCCCGAGGCACTACGCCTGCTTACCGGAGAATCCGACTCGAACCGTCTCGCGGCGTTGGCGAAGACGTTCACCGATTACTACGACAACGAAGGTTTCAAGGCGAGCGATGCCTATGCAGGTGCAAGCGAGATGCTCGAGGCGCTTCACGGAGACGGTGCGCAGATGCATATCGCAACAAATAAGCGCTTACTGCCAACCGAGCGCATCATCGAGTGGCTTGGCTGGGGACGCTATTTCAAGTCGGTGTATGCGATTGACAAGCGACCTGGTGCGCGGTTCGCAAGTAAAGCGCACATGATCGAGCAACTCATGGCTGCCGAGGGTGTCACTCGCGCCGATGCGGTGTATGTGGGTGATCGCGACGAGGATCGCGTGGCCGCCACGGCCAATGCATTGCCGTTTGTTCTGGTGACCTGGGGCTATGGCGAGTATGACGATCTTTCTGGTTACCCGATGGTCGCTCGCGACCCCGATCAACTACTGATGTGCCTGTCGGGTAATGCTCTGTGACGAGTCTGCTCGTCATTGACGGATCAGGGTTTTTCGGAAAATCGATTCTTGATGCCTTCAGTCGCGGCCTGCTCGCGCCCTGGGAGGTTGAGCGAGTGCCGGTGATGGCGCGTAATGCAACGAGGCTCCGCGACAGTGAGCTGTTATTGGATGCTCAAGGAGTGTTTGGTTGAGGGCCACATTGGCTTACTTGAACACTGCTGAGATCATTGACTGATGCAGAACTTCTCAGCCAGTCCGCGCGAGATGCTCGCCAGTCTTTGGCGGAACAAGGCGCTCGTTCGCAGCCTGGTACACCGTGAAGTGGTGGGGCGCTATAAGGGCTCGATGCTCGGTATCTTCTGGACCCTGGCGACTCCAGTATTCATGCTGGTGGTGTACACCTTTGTATTCAGCGTGGTGTTCAAGGCTCGCTGGGGCAGTTCAGGCAGCGACTCGAAAACCGAATTCGCCCTGGTGTTGTTCGCCGGTCTGTTGGTGTTCAACCTTTTTGCCGAATGCATCAACCGGGCGCCCGGGTTGATATTGGCCAACATGAATTATGTAAAGAAGGTAGTGTTTCCATTGGAAATTCTGCCCTGGGTAACCCTTGGTAGTGCCCTGTTCCATTTTGCGGTCAGCTTTGTCGTGTGGTTGGTAGCCTATCTGCTGCTGGTGGGTGTACCGCACTGGACCGTATTGCTCAGTCCATTCATCATCGCGCCTTTTGCGCTCTTCGTAATGGGACTCAATTGGGCGCTTGCATCGCTGGGTGTTTACCTGCGAGATGTTGGCCAGGTCATGGGCCTGTTGGTTCAGTTGCTCATGTTCATGACACCGGTTTTCTACCCAGCGTCTGCGTTGCCTGAACGCTTTCAGTACGTGATGTACCTCAACCCTTTGACGCCACCTATCGAAATGATGCGTGATGTCATGGTGTGGGGCACGCTACCGAGCCTGAAGCTTTGGTTACTCGGTGCAGTAGTTTCACTTGCAAGTGCAGTGCTGGGGTTTGCCTGGTTTCAGAAGGCACGCAAGGGGTTTGCCGATGTCCTCTGAGTACGCAATCGAGCTCGACGGCGTTGGCAAGTGCTATCAGATCTATGACAGACCAAGCGATCGGTTCCGGCAAATGCTGGCCGGGCAAAGGCGTCAGTATTACCGAAGCTTCTGGGCACTGCGCGATGTCGACCTCAAGATTCGGCGTGGCCAGACGGTGGGCATCATTGGGAAGAACGGATCGGGTAAATCGACGCTACTGCAATTGATCTGCGGCACTTTGAACCCGACCGAGGGCAGGATTCGCGTAGCGGGACGAGTCGCCGCGCTGCTCGAGCTGGGGGCAGGCTTCAATCCTGAGTTCACCGGGGTCGAAAATACTTATCTCGCAGCCTCTCTCCATGGGCTGAGTCGCAAGGAAATTGATCAGCGTTTCGATGCGATCGCCGGCTTCGCCGATATCGGTGAGTACATTCATCAACCGGTAAAAACGTATTCAAGTGGAATGTATGTCCGCCTCGCGTTTGCCGTGATCGCGAATATGGACGCCGATGTGTTGATCATCGATGAGGCATTGGCGGTTGGGGATGCTTTCTTCGTTCAGAAATGCATGCGCTTTCTGCGAGAATTCAAGACTCGTGGGACGTTGCTCTTTGTGAGCCACGAGATGCAATCGGTGCTCAGTCTTTGCTCTGACGCGGTACTGCTGGAATCCGGCAGAGTACTGTGTGCGGGTTCTCCAAAGGAGGTTTCAGAACGCTACTTGGCTGAGATTCACAAGGAGTCGGAGACCGAGTCCAAGGTGACCGATAACAACGACTTTGGCACTGGCGTGGCCCGGGTGCTGGCTGTCACGATGACCGATTTAGCGGGGCAGAACCTCACCATCGTCGAAGGGGGCGAAATTGTACGGCTTCACATCGTCTGCCGCAGCGAGACACGTTTGAGCGAGATGATGGTTGGCTTCGTAGTCAGGGACCGACTCGGCCAGGTGATGTTTGGAGAGAACACAGGATTGATGGGCGACCGGACCACGGTGCTTGATCAAGGGGAAGCCGTTCGCGCGTATTTCGAATTCCGTATGCCCAGATTGCAAAGAGGCAAGTATTCGGTTTCGGCCGCGATCGGTGAGGGGACGCAGGCTGAGCACGTCCATCATCACTGGAAGAATGATGCGTTGATTTTTGACTGTGTGTCACGCCACCGGTGTTTCGGAATGATTTCGCTTGAAGTGACCGACGTCGGATTCGAAAAGTGACGGAAAGCGTCCGTTCAGCGCCGGAGCGCGGGGATCGATATTTCGATTTCATGTGCGAGGAAACCTTGCGTTTTTCTCCTCAATACGCACGCCAAACGGTGCAGATCGAGAACGCCGAAGCGCTCACCGCTGCGGTCTCAGGCGCTGGGGCCATATTGGCTGCGGTCCACTATGGGAGCTATTTCCTGATTGCCGGGGCGATTCATCAGCAACTGGGTTTCGAGGCCACCGGGATCGTGACCTTTAACAATGTTGCGATCATGCCCGAGTCTCAAAGACGCACTTGGTTGGAAATGTACCAAAGGGCCATTGCGGTGCAAGGGCGTGATTTTTTCTATGCCGGAAAGAGCTCGAAAGACGAGATCGTTGAATTCGCGCAATCTCCGCATCATGTGCTTTGGTCTATGCTCGATGTACGCGAGTTCGGTCGGGATCGACCGGAATTTCCGTTCGACTTCCTCGGTGGCCGGGTCTACCTGCAACTGGGCACTGCGCGCCTCGCCAAGTCGGCAAACGTCCCGTTGATTCCGGTATGCATACGCTACGATTCGGCGAACAAGCGGCACCATCTCCATATTGGCGAAGCAATCCCCCCCAATCTCGATGAGCGGGCGATGACACAACAGGCGTTGCGGCAGATCGAGCATTTGATAAGAGATGATATGACGCAGTTTTTTCACGATCTCAAGGATTTCTCGCGACCCGCGCCAACGAGCGAGAAGGCAAACGGATTCGGAATCCTTTTCGACCAATACAGCCGTTACAAGGCGTGCGAAGAGCTGTTGAGCCGGACAGGAGTGATTGCAGGTGAAACTCTGTTAGATATCGGCAGCGGACCTGAAATGTTGTTCGATCACTTTCTGCCCGGTGTCGCCAAAACCTTTCTCGATCCGCTCGTCGCCGACGATGGCACCGGCAAACGAATCCGGGGTGGACTGCATCATCCGACACTGGCCGGACGAAGGTTCGCAGCGGTGTCCGCGATCGATGTGCTTGAGCACGTGCCACCGCAGGAGAGGACATCCTTCCTGGAGCGGATGTCTTCACTGGCGGAAAAATCGCTGATCCTGGGATTTCCGGTGGCCGACGGAGGCATCTCGCGCGAGGCCGATGAGTACATCGACGGGCAATACGAGCGCATCTACGGCAATAAGTACTCCTGGCTTGATGAACACTACCGGTATGGATTGCCCTCACTCAAAGACACCGTCGCCCTTCTGGAGGCACAAGGATGGTCGTGCCAATGCGTTGGTCACGGGCATGTTCCGTGGTTAAAGGAATTGTTGCCGCTGGTGATTTCGGCCTGGCATGTGGAGGCTTTTCACGACTTTCTGCTCGAAGCGAGCAGGCGCTTCAATACAGAGTTCTATCCGTTTGAGTTCGAGGCGCCGCATTATCGGTACTTCGTGGTATGCACGCGCTCGCCGATTCCTGCGATAGCCCCGCTGCCGCGTAGCGACTTCGCAGCGGCAGATGCGCGGTTTCAAAGCTTCCTCGCCGAGTTGCGTGAGACTTACCATGCACTGAGCCTGCGCCTGCTTACGGAGACTGATCGCGAACGAACTGCCACTAAGGACGCCCTCGGGCACGCGCAGGCGGAGCGTGATAACCTGCGTCGTCAGTTCGATAATGTTGTGCAAAGCAACTCATGGCGCATCACGCGCCCACTGCGCGCGCTCACGCGGTTAACGCGGCATGGCGTGACGCCTCTAGACCTTCAGCGTTTGTTCGAATTCGTGCGGCCATTGTATAGACGGCTGCCAATTCCGGCTGCCCTGCGCCATCGGATCGGGCGCACCCTGCGGCGTACTCTGACAGGCTGGTTGATTCCTCGTCCGGGGCCGTGGACCCCGCCGGATCCCTCAATCAGGATCACTCCGCCTGAGTCAGGCCGATCCGACTATGTTGTCTTTGGTGTCATTGACTGGAATTTCCGTCACCAGCGTCCGCAGCAAATGGCGCAGCAGATCGCGGCGAGCGCTCGGCGCGTTTTCTACGTTTCGGTCGGATTCATTGACTCAGCCGAGCCAGGATTTGCGCTCGAGCCGCTGGATGCGAGCGGGCGCCTGTTCAACTTGCGCCTATACCTGAATGGGGCGCCTTCAGTGTACGACGCACCGCCCAGTACCCTTCAATCGACACAATTGCTGGGTGGTATCGGCCTGCTGCTCGGTTGGGCCGGTGCCAGGTCCTTGGTGGCATTGGTCCAACATCCCTATTGGTATCGCGTCGCCGCAGTCTTACCCAATAGCCGATTGGTGTATGACTGCATGGATCACCATGAGGGCTTCGGTGGCGTCACCGCGGAATTGATCACCAACGAGCAAGCCTTGTTCGCTCAGTCCGACCTTACCGTGACCACCTCGCTGTGGTTGGAAGCTGCAGTTGAAGGAAAAGCAAAGCGGCATGTACAGATTCGCAACGCAGCGGATTTCACCCACTTCGCGGCGACGCCGGCGACTGTCTACCGGGATCCTGAGGGGCGGCGCATCATTGGTTACTATGGTGCAATTGCCGAGTGGTTCGACATCGATCTTGTCGCTACGGTGGCCGATGCATTCCGCGACTGCGCGGTACTGCTCATCGGCGCCGATACGGTCGACGCACAGCGCAAGCTGGCGCGGCATCGTAATGTAATCTTCCTTGGAGAGATACCCTACCAGGCCTTGCCGCACCACGCGCACGCATTTGATGTCTGCCTGCTGCCGTTCAAAGTCATTCCGTTGACCCTTGCGACCAATCCGGTCAAGGTCTATGAATACCTGAGCATGGGTAAACCGGTGGTGTCAGTTGACTTGCCCGAGGTTCGCGCGCTCGGTAGTTTGTGTCAGGTGGCGGCGACGGCAGCTGATTTCGTGGCAGCCGTGGGCGCGAGCTTGGCCAATCAGGACGCAGCCGCGGTCGTGGTGCGCCAGGATTTCGCGCGCGGTCAGACTTGGTCGCACCGCGCGACCTCACTCATCGAAGCGGCCGAGTCGAGCGCTGCTGATCCGACCGTGAGCGTCGTTGTCGTGACTTACAACAACCTTGGGTTAACCAAAGCGTGCTTGTCAAGTCTGCATGAATTGACCGGCTATGCGAAGCTGGAATTGATCGTTGTCGACAATGCGTCCAGCGACGGTTCACCTGAATGGCTGCGTGAGTGGGTGCAGGCGGGCCCCGATCGGCAGCTCATCCTCAACGAGGACAACCGCGGATTTGCCGCGGGCAATAACCAGGGGTTGCGCGCGGCGCGAGGGGAATACCTCGTGATGCTCAACAACGACACTTACGTGACGCCCGGCTGGGTCCGCACCTTGGTCAACCACATGCAGCGCAACCCGGATCTGGGTTTGCTCGGTCCGGTGACCAACAATATCGGTAATGAGGCGCGTATCGAAATTGTCTACGACGACATGACCCAGATGATTGCGCGCGCAGGCGAGTACACGCGGCGGCATATGGGACAGCTTTTGCCGTTACGCACCGCTGCTTTTTTCTGTGTGATGTTACGGCGAGAGACGTTCGATCGCATTGGACCCCTCGATGAGGCCTTTGGCCGCGGTTTCTTTGAAGATGACGATTACTGCCGCCGAATCGAACAGGCTGGCATGCGGATTGCCTGCGCAGAGGATGTCTTCATCCATCATCAGCTCTCGGCTTCGTTCAACAAGTTGCGGCAGCAAGATCGTCAACGTTTGTTTGATGAGAACAAGCGTACCTACGAAGCGAAGTGGGGACCCTGGACTCCGCACAGCTTCCGCACTCAGCCGGCAACCGATCAAGCGCAAACGGACCGGATCCCGGAAGCCTTCAGAGGGCAGCAGTACGTCAGCGGACGGTGTGTAATCTGCGGTAAGCGCGGGCAGTTTTTCTATCGCGAGAGTGCGCTGTGGCGTGAATCCTTGAACTGCCAGCATTGTCTCGCTACCAGCCGCTACCGATCTCTCGCCAGGGGGGTGTTGCGTGCGATCAACGAATTGACTGGCGTGACCGCCTCGTCACTCGCTACGTTGCCGCGCTCAAACGATAAAAAGCTCAAGGCGTACGACACGCAACCACCATTTTATTATGCCCCGTGCGCCTATCCGCTACCTGATCTTCTTAAGGCGACCCGATGGATTGACGTCGCACTGTCAAATTACAAGCCTGACCAGCCGATGGGGAGCGTGCTGGCCAAGGGTATTACGAATCAAAATCTGGAATGCCTCAGTTTTGCCGATGCGTCCCTCGATATCGTAATCACCAGCGATGTCATGGAACACGTGCGCCTCGATGACCGTGCGCATCGCGAGATCTACCGGGTTCTCAAACCCGGCGGCGTCTATCTGTTTACTGTACCGCACGACCGCAGTTGGGAGCAGACGCTCACTCGCGTTCAGGTCAACGAGCCCGACGACCCGTCAAAAGATGTACACCTGCTCGAACCTGAATACCATGGCGATACCAACAGCGACGACCCCACAGGCGTATTGGCGTATCGCACCTATGGTCGGGATCTTGAACACCAACTCGCTCAGCTGGGTTTCATGGTCGACTACACGCGGGACGACATCCCTGACCTGGCCATTTTGAATACAGAGCTTTATTACTGCAGGAAGGCAGCGAGCTGATGCCCAGGCTCGGCCAATTATTGATCGTCACGGCCCTGGTGCTTGGGGCTGGCGCAACGCTGTGGGGGTTGTCGCACACCCCCTGGCAAGCGGCAACGCCACTGGCTTGGGATTCACCGCGACGCTACGTCGTCTATTTGATTGCAGGCGTGTTCGCGCTACGCGTGTTGTCTTCCCGGCTACAAACCAACTGTCTGGCAACGTGTGCTCTGGTCGCAGCCGGAATTGCGCTGCTGACGGGGGCGATCTGGCCGCTTGCTGTCACCCTGTGGTTTGCCGCCGCGAGCTACATTCTGGGCAGAACGACCCTTGGTTTGTTGCGCATCGACAAAGACAAGGTGCCCGGTATTACCGTGACTCTGGTCGGCGCGGCTGTTTATGGAACCGTTGTTGGAATCGCCGCGCACTTTCCGATCAATTATCCCGGACTCTACGCAATCGCCCTGGCCGCACCGATCGCCTGGGGCTGGCGCGAGGCGTGTGCGGCAACGCGATCGCTCGGTCAATTGTTCGGCGAGCGATCTGACTCGACCTGGTTGGACCTGGCAATCGGTCTGATCGCCTTGGTCCATTATCTGGTCGCGCTCATGCCTGAGGTGGGCCATGATGCGCTCGCCATGCATCTGTTCATTCCGGGCCATTTGGCTACACGGCATCAATGGGGGTATGACGTCACTACCTACGTCTGGGCTGTGATGCCGATGCTTGGGGACTGGCTGTTCTCGATAGCCTATCTGCTGGCCGGCGAAACGGCCGCGCGAATGATGAACGTGGGCTTCATTTTTGCCTTGAGTTGGCTTGTTCGCGATTTGGTTCTGTGGGCTGGTGGCAGTTTGCGTGGTGCCCGATGGGCAGTTCTGCTTTTCTTGACCACTCCGCTCACGTTTACCGAAAGTAGCAGCCTATTCATTGAGTCGGTGTGGGCTGCGCTGGTCGTCGCAGGGGCGCTCTCGCTCTTCAGGGTGCTCGAAGCACGGCAGAGCCACGAGGATTGCGCCGCCAATCTGAAAGTCGCAGGCGTGTTGCTGGGCGCGGCTGCTGCCGCGAAAGCCGTGACCTTGACCATTCTGCCCGCTCTGCTGCTCTTGCTGCTGATGCGCGCCCGAACATGGGGTCAACGCGCCGTCATCGCAAGTGGTGTAACGGCTGCGATGCTGTTTCTTGTCGTTGGCGGCATTCCCTATGTCACTGCATGGCATTTGACCGGCAATCCTGTCTTTCCGTTTTTCAATCAGGTGTTTCAGTCGCCTCTCTACCCGACGGTGAATTTTGACGGCGCGTACTACTTCGGTAAAGGACTGCACTGGGATGTGTTGTATCAAGTCACTTTTCGCACCGAAAAGTTCATGGAAAGCAGGCCGGGTGGATCGGGTTTCCAATGGATATTGCTGTTCTGCCCGGCATTGCTGGCGCTGCTCTTCACTGGCCGGCGCAAGGCCATCGTTCTATTGGCTCTTGCGGGTGTGTCGATTGCACTCGCGTTCCATTCAGTCACCTACTTGAGGTATGTGTTTCCAGAATTTGCCTGGGTGTGCGCAGGCATCGGGGCGGCTCTGTCATCCGTATCAGCAGAACGCTTCTTCGTTCGACGGGTGCTGTGCTGGGTGGCTTGCGCAACTGTCGCATTGAACCTGGTGTTTTTCAAATCGGGAACGTACTACGGCGATTTGCAATGGCAGGCGCTGATGAGCTCGACCGATCGAGAGAATTATCTCAGTCATCGCCTTCCGATCAGAAGTGCCGTAGAGCAGGTGAATCGACTCAACATGGGACGCGCACCGGTGGCTGTATTTTCAGCACCACTGACCGCAGGTCTTGCCTCAGATGGTCTGTACCCCAATTGGTATAACCATCGATTCCAAGGGAAAGTGACGGCGGCTAAAACCGCGCGCGAAGTCGCGCAATTGCTGCTTGACCAAGGGGTCCAGTACGTCATTCTCGACAGTGGTTGGGGCGAGACGGACAAGCGAAAGATCATCGAGGAGGCGACTGATTTGATCTCCGAACACGGCTCGATAGCCGTTCGGCAATTAAGCCAGGCTTTGCAATATCAAACTGAGTTGCTCGTCAATTCGCAGTTTTCTTCATTGGATGGATGGGTGCTGTCATCGGATAAGTACCCGCGGCGGCCGGGATTGGTCACTGTGTCAGTGTCGGCACCCGCAGTGCAGTCGGTCGCGGTCGCAGGCGGCCGTCGCTATCAGAATTCAGTAACGGCTTATTGCACGGCTCAGCCAACCCAGGGCCGGGTTCAGGTGAATTGGCAGGACGCCGAAGGCCGTTTCCTCAGTACCGACATCAAGGTATTTGACTGCACGTATGCCGCAGCGACTTATACTTTGAACATGACAGCCCCACCTTTGGCAAGCACCGCCTTTGTCTATGCGACCGCACACACCGACATTCCAATCAACATCAGCATGGTGTCATTCAAGCAATGAATGAACCCTCCGCAATTGATGCGCGGGTGGCAGTGGTCATTCCCTCGTATAGGGTGACCCGACACATTGCTGAAGTTATCGCCAGCATTCCGCCGTTGGTGTGGCGTATCTATGTCATCGACGACGCCTGCCCCGAGGGCTCGGGTCGATTCGTCGAAGAAAATGGCACCGATGCACGGGTCATCGTGCTGTATCACCCGCAGAACCAAGGGGTCGGCGGTGCGGTCGTGACCGGCTATCAGGCCGCCATTGCTGACGGTGCAGAGATCATCGTCAAAGTGGATGGTGATGGCCAGATGGATGCCCGTCTGATTCCCTACTTTGTCGACCCCATCCTGAGTGGTGATGCTGACTACACCAAGGGCAATCGATTTTTTGACCTGGAAGAAATCCGCGCCATGCCACCCGTGCGGCTGTTTGGCAATGCGGTGTTGTCTCTGATGACCAAGCTGTCATCGGGATACTGGAATTTATTTGACCCCACCAACGGCTACACCGCCATTCATGCCGATGTGGCAAAGCATCTACCATTTTCAAGAATCAGCCGGCGCTACTTCTTTGAAACCGACATGCTGTTTCGTCTCAACACCTTGCGCGCGGTCGTGGTCGACGTGCCGATGGATGCGAAGTATGGCGCCGAGGTCAGCAGCATGAAAATATCGACCATCATTGGTGAATTTCTGTTCAAGCATATCCGTAACACCATCAAGCGGATTTTCTACAACTACTATCTGCGTGACATGTCACTGGCGTCGATTGAGTTGCCGCTTGGGTTATTGATGCTGCTCTTCGGTATTGTCTTTGGCGCTTATCACTGGCTCGCTTCCTCGCAGGCAGGTCTGCCGACATCTGCCGGCACCGTGATGCTGGCGGCAATGCCCATTCTGATGGGCATACAACTCATTCTTGCGTTCCTGGGTTATGACATCGCGTCGGTGCCAAAGCGACCACGGCACCGCAAGCGATTGGCTGCGACAACCGATCGTCGGAGCCAGGATTGAAAGCGCTTTTGGAGTTATTACGCGACCCTGCCATCAAGAACGCCGATGTCGATGGCGTAGACCGGCTCGCCATTCACGGCAGAATGCTGGCCAGCAAACCCATGCTGCGCCGTGTGTTCGCCGGCTTTCATCAGTCATTCAGAAGACTCGACGAGCAGTTCCTGTCTGGCCAGGGGCTTAGACTTGAACTGGGTGCAGGCATCGCGCCAATGCGTGATTCCTACCCTGATGTGCTGGCTACCGACGTGGTCTATGGCGTGCACCTCGATCGTATCCTGGATGCAGAGCATATGGATCTGCCCGACAACTCGGTGCGCACCGTGTACGGACAAAACTGCTTTCACCACTTTCCACATCCCGACCGGTTTTTTGACGAACTCGATCGAGTGCTGGCGCCTGGGGGTGGTGCGATCTTGCTCGAACCCTATTACGGTCCGTTTGCCACCT
Organism: uncultured Pseudomonadota bacterium; assembly: GCA_903921325.1. Lineage (GTDB taxonomy): Bacteria > Pseudomonadota > Gammaproteobacteria > Burkholderiales > SG8-39 > CAIXPL01. The sequence goes on along the minus strand of CAIXPL010000019.1, from coordinate 301,994 downwards.
TTCTGTTCAAGCGTTTGTTCAATACCGAAGGGTTTGACAAGAACGCTGCCTCCTGGGAGACGCCCGCAGCCGGACCAATGAACGGGGCCAACCAGGCGCTCAGCTACATGGTTTTTGTGCGGGACAGGGCGACCTTCGAGCGCAAGCACCCAAGGTTGAAAATTGTGCGCGGTGAGCGGTGCGGCAACTACATGGCGTATCTGTTATCAGGCGGTTTGAATTTCAGACAACTGTGCCCCGACTGGATGCGCCCGCTTGTAGACGGCATTCAATTCTTGATGACACCACTCAACCGCTGGCTGGCCTTGCACCACATCGTGCTGATTCGCAAAGAGTCTGTGGAAAACGGAGCGTAGTAAATGCGTGATTCGCCGACCTATGAGTCTGGCTACATCCAGAGTTACGATGACAATAATGCAGCGAAGACGCTTGCTGGGTCGTTCCTGCAAAGATCACATTCTCTGCTGGAAGGAACACTGCCGCGGGTTGACGGACTGCAAACCATCCTCGAGGTCGGTGCAGGGTCGGGGCATCACTTTCCCTACGTGAAGGCAGGGTTCTCAAAGTACGTCATGACCGATGGCAGTCCGGAGATGCTGGCCATTGCACGCGAGAAATTCGCCCAGCAGACCGCCTCCGGTATCATGGTAATTGAGCAACGCGACGCAACCAGGCTGGATTATCCGGATGCCAGTGTCGATCGGCTCATCGCTACTCATGTGTTGGAACACCTACCGAATCCGGTCAATGTCCTGAGAGAATGGAACCGGGTGGTGCGACCGGGAGGCGTGATCTCCATCGTGTTGCCGTGCGATCCGGGATTGCTGTGGCGTCTGGGCCGGCATCTCGGTCCCCGCCGCAACGCGCAACGCCTGGGCCTTGCCTATGATTATCTGCAGGCCGCCGAGCACATCAATTCAATATTCAATTTGACGGTCTTTATCAGGCACCACTTCGAGCATATTACCGAGAGCTGGTACCCGGCGAGAGTGGCAGTGCCGGACCTGAATTTATTTTATGTATGCCACATCCAGACGGTAAAAAGCTGAGGTACGGACATGTGGGAACGCGGTCGATGGATCATTGTAGCCTGCGTTGTCATCATGACGATCGGGCAGATTCTGTTTAAGCAGGTGGCGGTTAATTACAATAAAGCGGGTTCCGTTTGGGATTGGGGCGTGCTTGGGTTGCTGGTAATCGCAGGGACGCTCTATGTCCTTTCCACAGGACTGTGGGTGATTGCCTTGCGTTTTGTGGATATCTCGAAGGCCTACCCTTATTTCGCTCTCGGATTTGTTCTGGTGCCCCTGTTCGGGGCCTGGATGTTTGGTGAGACATTGAACTGGAGGTATGGGCTGGGGGTCATGTTTATTGTGACCGGTGTTGTATTGACCAGCACGACCTGATGAAGGTGCTTGTCACCGGGGCGTCCGGTTATATCGGCAATCGCCTCGTTCTTGCTGCGCGTTCGCGCGGATATGAGGTCATCGCCGCCACGCGGCGCCCAGTGAGTGCGGTCGGTGACTGGATTGCGTTTGATCTTGTTGCCACCGGAGCAATTGAACTACCAGCAGGAACCAACGCTGTCTTTCACCTTGCGGCAGACACCACTTCGAGGTTGATTGATTCCGAGACGGAAGCGGCATCGGCCCGGCGTTTGATCGCAGCCGCCCGGCAGGCAGGCGCGAGATTTGTCTTTGTATCCAGCCAGACGGCGCTAGAGCACGCACCGAGCGCTTATGGCAGAACGAAATGGCGGATCGAACAGTTGGTACTTGCCGCCGGAGGCACCGTGATTCGCCCGGGGCAGGTGTACGGTGGCGACGAACGCGGGCTCTTCGGTACGCTCGTTCGCGCCATGCGTGCGCTGCCCTTTTTTCCGGCGTTTTTGCCCGCACCGCAGATTCAGCCGATTCATGTCGATGATCTGGCCAGTGCGCTGCTGCATTGCGTGGAGAGTGACGAGCTTACTTCCGCGGTTTTCTGCGTCGGCGAACCCGAGCCCGTGTCATTTACGCGCTTTTTGCGGTTGATTGCTGCGGAGCGCGTGGGTCGATTCCGGTTGCCGATTCCTGTCCCGGTGGTTCTCGTGCGTCTGCTCGGCCTTGGGATCGGGCGGCAGTTGCGGGCGAAATTGGGGTTTGACAGGCTGGGTTCGCTGTTTGACCTTCGTGCGATGCAGACCGAAGCTGATCTGCGCCGTTTAGGCATCACCTTGCGACCCATGGTCTCGGGGTTGAGCCGATCGGGGAATGATCGCCGTCGCATGCTGATTGGCGAGGCTCGAGCGTTCCTGCGCTATGTGTTGAAGGAGCGGCCGACTGCGATTCTGATTAGTCGCTACGTACGTTGTATTGAGCGGGAAAGAGGCGGGCAGCCATTGGCACTGTCTTCGTTCGCACATTGTTTCCCGGTCACCCTGGCGCTGCTCGATCGTGCGAGACCCAATGTGAACCTCGCGCAGGCGGAATTCGTCTGGCGGCTTAACGCCGCAGTGGTTTTGGCAGAAGCGACTGTGCAGGGGGCTCGGCGCTTTCTTGCCATTGGTGAGAGCTCCGGGTTGGTTACCAGCATTGTGCAAATAGCGCGTGCGCTCACGTCGGAACTGGGCTGGCGCGTCGTGCGGATCATTGCGTCACCTGTTTTGAAGTCTCTTATGTGCGATCAGGGGCGACCCCGGTGAGCAATGGGTTTGACGTCATCATCGTTGGCAGCGGCCCGGGCGGCGTCTCGAGTGCTTTCCCGTTGGTGCAGGCAGGTCTCCAGGTGTTGCTTGTCGATGGTGGCCGGGAGATGGCACTCAAGTCGCCCGTAAAAACCTATCTGACGAGCCGTGGCGAGGATGAGACGCAGTGGCACTGGATGGTCGGACGCGACTATCACGCCCTTCACCATGTCGATGCCGTGTCGCCCAAGCTCAGAGTGCCCATGCTCGCACCCGTATTTGAGGGCTACAGCGCCGCGAATCAAATACACGCCAGCACTTTCGTTGCAGTCGGTTCATTGGCGCAAGGCGGTTTATCGAATGCCTGGGGCTGTGGCGTTGCCCGGCTCTCATCGGAGGAGCTACGCGACTATCCATTCCCTGCCTCTGAGATCGAGCCATCGTACGAGACCGTCACTCGCCGTATGGGGGTGAGCGGTGCGGTGGATGATGATCTTTCGGACTATTTCGGCCTTGATGGTTGGACCGATCCGCCCATCAAGATGGATACGTTGCATCGCCGCTTGTGGCATGCCTATGGCAAGAACCGGTCCGCGCTGTCTGCATTTGGTGTTCGGATGGGTCGTTCTCGCGTGGCGGCGCTGGAACAGGATCGTGGCGAGCGCCACGCCTGCGACCTCTCTGGCAACTGCCTCTGGGGATGTCATCGACGCGCCTTGTACTCAGCAACCGATGACCTGGAACAGCTCCAGCGCTATCCTAATTTCACCTATCGCAGTGGCTTCGTTGTCGATCGGGTCGTGCGCTCAGGTGAGCACCCTGCGGTCGTGGGAAGTGATCAGTCGGGAACCGAAGCGATCAAGGCACGCAAAGTCGTTCTCGCTGCCGGTACCCTTGCGACGACACGACTCGCCCTTCAGGCGCTTCAAATGGCGGGCCCGGTTGCCATGCAAAACTGTCCAACCGCAGCCTTCCTGCTGTGGTTACCTGGGGCACTGGGAATCCGGCGCGAACCTGCGTTCGGTCTGGGGCAATTGTCGTTTGCGCTTGCATTGGCGCCGGGGGTCTCCGGGTTTGGCTCATTGTTCAATCCGACGGGTATCCCCTTGGCCGAGTTCGTTCGATACATGCCCTTGGGACGCCGCTATGCCATCGATATTCTGAAAGCGTTGATGAGTTCCTGCGTGGTCGGCAATGTATTTCTACCAGGGCGATATTCGACAGCGACCCTTTCAATGACGCACGCAGGGGTATTGCAAGTGGCCGGTGGCTATCACCCCGATGTCGCTCCGTTCATGAGTTTGGCCGAGCGGCGTCTCAGAAGCGCCTTCTGGAAGCTCGGGGCAGTGCTGCTACCTAAAAGCTTTACCATTGGACACCCGGGCAGTGACATTCACTATGCAAGCTCGCTGCCGATGCGCTCACAGCCCGGGCCTGGTCAGACCAACGCGAGGGGAGAGCTCTACGGATTGGCAGATGTCTATGTTGCCGATGGTGCAAGCCTCACTTCGTTGTCTGAAAAGTCACATACCCTGACCATCATGGCCAACGCCGATCGCATTGGCAGAGGTCTGCTCAAGGACCTCTCTGAATCTCAATGAGCATGAATCAAAAAACAATCTTGTGTGTGGTGGGCACGCGCCCCGAGGCCATCAAGATGGCCCCTGTCATACTGGCGCTGAAAGCAGATGGCAGAGCGAATGTTCGCGTCCTTGCGACGGCGCAGCACCGGCACCTGCTCGATCAAGTCATGAGCTTCTTTGGTATCGCGCCTGATATCGACCTCAATATCATGCGACCCAATCAGACATTGACTGAATTGACTGGCCGACTGTTGCTGAAGCTCGACGGGGTACTGAAAACAGAAAAACCCGCTGTGGTGCTGGCGCAAGGGGACACAACGACGGTGATGACGGTAGCGCTTGCGTGCTTCTATCACCGCATTCCATTTGGTCACATAGAGGCGGGGCTGCGCACTGGGGACATTCATAACCCGTTTCCGGAGGAGATCAACCGCATATTCGCCGGACGCCTGGCGCGCTGGCATTTCGCGCCGACAGCGAGTTCATGTCAAAATTTGCTACGCGAGGGTATCGACCCAGACGATGTCTTTGTTACTGGTAATACAGTGATCGACGCATTGCTGATGACAGCGTCAAAAGATATTGCAGTCGGTATAGCACTCGATGAGACAAAACGCCTGGTACTTGTGACTTCGCATCGTCGCGAGAATTTTGGTGAGCCGTTCCAAAACATCTGTCGCGCGTTGCGCACGCTGGCGCAGAGCAATGCCGATATTCAGATTCTCTATCCGGTCCATCCCAATCCGAACGTGAAGGAGATCGCTCTTGCAATGCTGGGCAGTTGCAGCAATATCGTGCTGTGCGAACCGCTGGATTACGCGCCATTTGTGGCAGCAATGAAGCGAGCCTACTTGATCATCAGTGACTCTGGTGGCGTGCAAGAGGAGGCCCCGGCACTGGGCAAACCGGTGTTGGTGTTGCGTGAAGAAACTGAACGCCCCGAGGCGGTGGACATGGGTGTGGTGAAACTGGTCGGTACCAGCTACCAACTCATCGTCGATGAAGCCCAGCGGCTGCTCGATGACGGGGTGGCGTATCGGGCGATGGCGCGTGGCATTTCCCCTTACGGTGACGGGCAGGCAGCGCAGCGGATTGTGGCTGCGCTCGAGGAGTACCTCGCTTGATGCGGCTGGTTTACCTCTCACCCGTGCGTTGGGCGAGCTTTGCCCAGCGGCCGCACAAATTTGTGTCGTGGTTTCATCACAATACGGGGGCAGACGTGTTGTGGATAGACCCTTATCCGACACGATTTCCCACGTTGTCAGATTTCCAGCGAATGCGTGATCGATCAGAGGAGCAGAACGAGGCGAATCTGAACTGGGTGACGGTGATCAAGCCGTCGGTGCTGCCCGTGGAACCACTGCCAGGTTCTGCCCTGCTCAACGCCATGATGTGGGGGCCGCTGCTGCGCACCATTGATGAGTTTGCGCGGCCCGGAAAGTGCGTGTTGGGCATTGGCAAGCCATCCGTTCTGGCTTTGGCGATTTTGAAGCGGCTCACGGGCTGTCAGTCAGTCTACGACGCGATGGATGACTTTCCCGCGTTTTATAGTGGATTGTCTCGTTGGGCAATGTGCCGGCGTGAAGCGCAATTGGCGCGCAAGGTGGACAGTGTGCTCGTATCGTCAAGCGCGCTCGAGGGTAAGTGGCGCAGGGCCGGAGCCAATGTTCAGTTGGTACTTAACGGACTGGACGCGGAAGGAGTGCCTGCGTTCGCCGGCAGGCCGGTAGCCAAGGGCAGGAAAGTACTGGGTTATGTCGGCACGATTGCGGCCTGGTTTGATTGGGAATGGGTCATCGCACTTGCGAAATCACGACCGCTCGATGAGGTGCGATTGATCGGTCCGGTGTTTTGTTCGCTGCCGGCTGATTTGCCGCAAAACGTTCGAATACTGCCCGCCTGCAACCATCGGGAAGCATTAGCGGCCATGCAGCAGTTTGCTGTCGGTTTGATTCCATTCAAGAAGAACGACTTGACCGACTCGGTCGATCCGATCAAATATTATGAATATCGCGCCTTCGGTCTCCCCGTTATTGCTACCGCGTTTGGAGAAATGGCATTACGCGACGGCGAGACGGGTGTTTTTCTTAGCGAAGGTGTTGAGGACATCGCGCATCTCGTGGATGCCGCGCTTGAACACAAAACATCGGTCGAAGTCGTGCAGCAATTCAGGACTGCGAACGCTTGGACGTCCCGATTCTCGGTCCTGAATCCTGCGCAGTGGAAATTGGACCTGGCAAGTAGCCATGGCGATACGCATGAACGCTTGCAGCCGGTGCCATCATCGCAAACGTCACAACCTGCGCAATTGTCACAGCCGCCGCATTCCCTGCAACTCAGGCAAGACGACGACGGTGGCGTAGGAATGTAGAACTCAGCAGGGAGCCGCCGTTTTTCCCTATTTGCCCGAAGCCTACGCCTATCTGGTTCGGTCATCCTGCTATATGCTTGGGGCGCGGCTTGCCTTGGTCTCGATTCTGCTCGGCACCAGACCTTACTGCCAACCTTGGCGCTGATATTAAATTGATTGATCAAATGCCATGAAGCCATACGTTCGCGGGAAAAACATTTTTTTGCGAGAAGTGGCGGTCGATGATGCCGACTTCATTGTTGAATTGCGCACAAATCCCGCAATGAGTAAACACATATCAGCAACTTCCGCTGATGTGGAAATGCAAAAGAATTATATTTCCGAATACGCATGCAGCCAAACCGATTTCTATTTCGTAATTTGCGACTGGGATTGGCGTCGTTTAGGTACTGTACGAATTTATGATGTACGTGGTGATAGTTTTTGTTGGGGTAGCTGGATTTTATCAAGAAACCTGCCGATCGCCAGCGCGGCAATTGAATCAGCATTGCTGATATATGATTTCGGCTTTTTTGCCCTGCATTACTTAAAATCACATTTCGATGTACGAAAAGCAAATGAACGAGTTGTCGAATTCCATAAGCGGTTTGGTGCGCTCATCGTTGCTGAAGATGAACTGAATTATTTCTTTCAGTATGACAGCGTTGTCTATATGAATGCACGTAACAAGTATCGTCGATATCTGCCGTAGGATGCCGCATGAATATTACGCAATGTCGTATCATTGAATTGCCGAAGATTGGCGATCCTCGTGGTAATCTGACTTTTATTGAAGGCGGTCGTCATATACCGTTCGACATCCGCCGAGTCTATTACCTGTACGATGTACCAGGTGGCGCGGAGCGCGGCGGACATGCCCACAAGGGGTTACATCAACTGATTATCGCGGTCGCCGGCTCTTTTGACATTCATTTGGACGATGGCTGCGGCAGGAAGACGATCCACATGAACCGCAGCTATAACGGACTTTATGTCTGCCCGATGATCTGGCGGGAAATGGATAATTTTTCATCGGGGGCAGTGTGTATGGTGTTGGCGTCGGAGTATTACGACGAGACCGATTACCTTCGTGATTACGAGGATTTTATCAGAACCACTAAGGAGGCGGGTCGATAATGCATATACCTTTTCTCGATCTGGCTCGTTTGCACCAGCCCATCCGCAGTCAACTGGATGAAGCCTGTCGACGGGTAATGGACTCTGGTCGATTTGTTATGGGCGCTGAACTGGAGGCTTTTGAGTCAGAGTTCGCGGCCTTTAGTGAGGTGCGCCATTGTGTAGGGGTGGGCAATGGGTTGGAGGCGCTACATCTGTTGCTGCGTGCTTACGACATCGGCTTGGGCGACGAGGTCATCGTTCCATCCAACACGTTTATTGCCACGTGGTTGGCAGTGGACCAATGCGGTGCCACTCCGGTGCCTGTAGAGCCGGATAGAGCGACCCATAATATTGACCCTTCGCTCATTGAACAAGCAATCACACCGCGGACCCGCGCGATCATGCCGGTACACTTGTACGGGCAACCGGCGGATATGGACTCGATCAATGAGGTGGCCCTCAGGCACGGTCTGATCGTCATCGAGGATGCCGCTCAAGCACAGGGAGCGAGGTACAAAGGACGACGGGTGGGTTCGCTAGGGAACGCCGCAGGCACGAGCTTCTATCCGGGCAAGAACCTGGGTGCTTTGGGCGATGGCGGGGCTGTGTTGAGCAATGACGACGCAATCGTGAACAAAGTACGCCGCCTGCGCAACTATGGCTCGGCGTTCAAGTACCAGCACGAACTGGCAGGTTTTAACAGTCGGCTGGATGAACTGCAGGCCGCGTTTCTAAGAGAGAAACTGAAATGCCTCGATGAATGGAACGATCGCCGGCGGAAAATCGCAGCGACCTATTCGACGCTGCTACAGGGTGCCGATCTCGCATTGCCCCTTGTGCCCTCGTACGCGGAGGCCGTATGGCACCTCTTCGTTGTCAGGAGCAGGGTGCGCGACAAATTGAAGGCATATCTCGAACAAGTGGGTGTCTCGACGGTGATCCACTATCCGATAGCCCCGCATCGCCAGGCCTGCTATGCGACCCGTGATTTCGGCCAACTCCCGGTCGCCGAGCAGCTGGCAAATGAAGTATTGAGTCTGCCGATGTCACCGGACCTTTACTCTGACGAGATGAGCCATGTTGTTTCATCAGTCTGGGGCTTCAATGGCGGACGCTAACTGATCGGGCGTCGTTACTTACTCGTGCTCTCTCGGCACTGTGCCGGACTACATCTGGCTCCTCACAAGTGCCGCTTGTCCGGTTAACTTGCCCAGCGCCGAAGTCGGCGCCAGCTGCGGTAGGCAAATTGATAGAGCAGCCGGGCGAGGGTTAGCTGATTGCCGGCCCATGCTGCCCATTCGTCGTAACGTGGCGTGAAGCCGCTCGCCAGTGGCGGAACTGGCAGTTTTGTCGAATCCGGATCACGCAGGTAGGCGCTTAGAATTGCGGGACGATGAAACCGCTCATAACGAAGCCGTGACAGTTTCCTTTCGGGCTCAAGACGCGCACGTGACAGGTTGGCAAGGTGTGCTAGCAGGTCTTCAGGTTCCGACCATCGAAATGCCTCGGGATACGCTAACTCCAATCCGCTCAGTACACGTGAATACATGTGCTGGTGCATTATCACGGGGATCCCCGCTCCCATGGCTTCGATAAGTGTCAGACCCGCGCCGTAGGGAAACGATGCAAGGTAGACATCGACTTTATGTTGCTGCAACGTTTTCCAGACACTGGGCGTCCATTGTATGTAAACAAGGCGATCCTTATCGATTTGTAGCCTTCGCATCTGCGCATAAATCCGACGCATTGCCCAAGGTGTCAGTTTGCCAATGTGAATGTGCTTCCCGCCAGTTGCAGTCAATATCTTGGGAATCGTGTCCACGTAGCTCGCGTAGTAAGGAATTTCCACCTTGTTAGATCGGGCAGCGGTAGCCGTCGTCAGGTTCCCGTTACGGACGGCCGCAGTTGACTCAGAGCTGCCGTCCTGGTCCGCGAAAGTTAGCGGCAGGTAATCGTTACTTACGCCCAGCACGTCCCGACAGTAGTGATACCCCATGGGGTGAAAATCGACGTGAGTCAGGTGCGTCAGGTGTACGCCGAGGCAGAGATGATGATCGCCGTGGTGATAGAAGCTACCTGTCAGACCGAGTTCGGGCACCAGCGCGGCAACTGCTACGCTATCCTGATGATGGTTGAATAAATGCACATGCTCGGGATGACTCGCGAGTAACGTCGATTGGATCCACGTCAGTCGGGTTTGCAAGTTGCCGCGTGGTGCACGAGCAAAATGCACGTTGTCATTGGTGGCAAACAGCTGTGTAAAGTAGTCCCAGTCAGATGGCCCTCCCACCTCCGTTGACAGGACCAGATGGCGTTTATCCGGTTGTGCACGAATGACGTCCATGACTACCCGCGAATGGCCTCCGGAGCGCTGCAAGCGGCTGACCAGGTAGACAAGAGTTGGCCGATCATCACCGCTTGGCCAAGGGCTGACCCGTATCGCACCCAGGCCAGATTGGCTCTGGCGGCCAATGTGCAGACATAGCTGATCCAGACTGCGCGATGCGAACACTTGAGCCGTGCAAATGGGATCTGTAATTATCCGCTCGACGAAATCGTGGACGAGCAGCAGCGCGTGGTTTATCTGCCCGCGGCTCAGCGCTCTTTCTGCCTGCGCGACAAGCAATCGTACTGAGCCAGCCTGCTTTGACACATTGCCAACCATGGATTGTCTGAATGAAAATGAGCCTGCGCTGAACCGAGCGCAATCTAACCCAATATTGCCGTGCAAGCCAGCCGGATGCGAATGCTCCGAGCCACTCTGTTGCGCGATCCTCCTGCCTGAGTGCATCATTGGTCACGGCGATTCTTGTCGCTGGTGTCGGCGGTGCCCGTCGGCTTATGGTCGGACTGAGCTATGCCGCGCGTTTTGAGAACTGAATGAGTCGCATCGCCATCGCACCGTCGCAGGTCGTGTTTCTGCAGCGCGGCGTTCAAGCTGGCTCCGGATTGATCACCCTGCTGCTGGTCGTCCGTTGTCTCAGCGCCGAGGAGCAGGGCTACTACTACGCCATTGGCAGCCTCTTGAGCGGCTATGCACTGTTTGACCTGGGGCTCGCCAACCTGTTGGTTCATGTTTCAGCTCGCCTGTTTCCCGGGCTCGCATTTTCCGCACGGGGTTCGCTCCTTCCCCAAGGAGATCGCCGCGCCCATTTTGTCGCGATGGTGGCGTGGAGCCGCCGATGGTTTAGATCGCTTGCATGGCTTAGCCTGATATTGCTTCCCGTCGGAATCCTCTACTTCGAGTGGGCGCGCGCGGGGTTGCAGACCACGGTGTGGCTCTGGCCCTGGGTGTTGGTGTGCCTTGCGCTCGCCTTGAGCACGACCGGTTACCCATTTCTATCCGTGATCGAAGGTAGCGGCCGAGTGACCGAAGTCTATTGGGTTCGTATTGCTCACTTCACTCTTGGTTCGGTCTTGTCCTGGATCTTGTTGCTGACCGGATTCGGATTGTATGCACCGGCCATGGCCCCGCTCGGTGTCGGCATGGTGCTCGCGATCTGGTTGCGACTGCGCTACCCGGATTTGCTTGCAGCCTCGCTTGAAATGCGTGCTTTTGACTGGCGTTCGGAGGTACTGCCTTTGCAGAAGAAGGTCGCGATATCCTGCCTCGGCAACTATCTACTGCTTTTTTTACCGACGTTAATCGTGTTCTACCGCGCCGATGCCGCTCAGGCCGGGCGCCTGGGTCTGTCGATCGTTGTCGTCAACTTGCTCGGTGTGTTGTGTGGCTCAAGACTCAGTGCCAAGCTGCCGCAGATTGCGCAACTTGTCATCTCCGACGGACCGCTGGTCGCCCGGCACCTGTTCTTGCGTGAATTCCGTCGCGCGCTGCTCGCCATGGTGGCGATCAACGGGGCACTTTGTGCTTTGGTTGCGCTATTCGCCGGCCAATCACTTGCCATGAGAATCTTGTCGCCGGGTGAGCTATTGCTCCTCTGCGTTTCGTTTATTGCCTACCATGCGATAGGCATGATCTCTGTGTATCTGAGGGCCCGCGGTGAAGAGCTTATCGCCGGATGGTCGCTGGTTGCGACAATCGTCGCGTTATTGATCGCGAGCGCTTTTGCCAATCGGTGGGGTGTGGATGCCGTTCTGTGCGCTCTGTTGGTCATCTATCTGCCCATCGTGGTGCTGACAGGTATACGTTCCTGGCGGTCTTTTCATCGCGCAGAGCTTGAATCGCGAAGCGTGCACGAACCGTCAGTCGACGACGAGAAAATCATCGAACTGAGCCGCCGTCACAGGGTTTCGGTATCCATCGTCAGCCACGGCCAGCGGGCGTTGATCGCTCCGCTTCTGGCCGATATCGCGCGGCTGTGTGGCGGTCCGCTACAGGTCATCATCACCCTCAATATCCCCGAGGCCGATCCGGATCGACCGGCGCATTTCCCGCATGAACTGCTGATCGTCCGCAATGCGACGCCCAAAGGGTTCGGAGCGAATCACAATGCGGCGTTTGCGGTGGCGACCGGCGCGCACTTTTGTGTGCTCAACCCGGACGTGCGATTCACAGAAGATCCATTCCCGGTTCTGATCGAACGGCTGGTCGATGCATCGGCCGGGGTGATTGCCCCTCGGGTGGTCGATTCAGAAGGAGTTGAACAGGATTCGGTGCGACGCTTTCCGACTTTCACCTCGCTGGCGCGCAAGGCGTGGACTCGCGAGCGCAAGACCGATCACCGCGCCAATCATGGCGGACTGCAATATCCCGACTGGGTGGCGGGCATGTTCATGTTGTTTCGCAGTGGGCACTATCGCGAGATGGGCGGGTTTGATGAGCGTTACTTCCTCTACTACGAGGATGTCGATCTTTGTCTTCGCGTGCATCGAGCCGGACGCCGGGTCCTGTATGAACCGGCAATCACCATCATTCATGATTCGCAGCGCGCCAGCTGGAAAAAGCCGCGCTATGCCATCGTTCATCTGGCGAGCATGGCGCGGTATCTCGTGCGTCGGCACGTCGGCTGAACGGCAGCGGCATAACTGGCCGACATGGCTGCGCATTTGCCGGCAAGTTCGCCCCGCGCATTGGCTAAACAGCCGACGGGTCAAACATCCGCAAGGTCGCATCCACTGCTGGCAGGAGATGCCAGGACGATCAGCGTGCAACCAGTATCCCGTTCACCGTCTGATCAACATCGACTTGCCAATCGGGTAAATCAACGCCAAGCGCATCGCACAAGCGGCGGCAATCCAGTCTGGAATTCTTTGGTCGCTTGGCTGCAGTGGGGTAGTCCTCGGTCGTAATTGCCTGAATCTGGCCTGCTGCCACTTTGATCGGCGCACCGGCGGCGCGGGCCCGCTCGATGGCATATACCGCAAGGCCATGCCAGGAGGTTTCACCGGCAGCGCTCAGGTGGTAGAGGCCTCCGCTCATGACGCCGGCGCGCAGGGCACGCACCGCGTGCAAGGTGACGTTGGCAATCAATCGTGCGCTGGTCGGCGCACCGATCTGATCCGCGACTACGGACAGTCGATCGCGCTCCTGCGCCAGACGCAGCATGGTCTTCACAAAATTGTTGCCTTGTATCGAATGAACCCAGCTCGTACGGAAAATGGCCCCGCGGCAGCCACTGGCAAGGAAAGCTTCTTCACCTGCACGCTTTGAGTGACCGTAAACGCTTTGCGGAGCGGTCGGGTCGGATTCGCGCCAGGGCCGCGTGCCCGAGCCATCAAACACATAGTCGGTTGAATAATGAATCAGGCGCGCCCCCACGCGCTGTGCGGCTTGCGCAATCACGCTCACGGCCTCGGCGTTGATTTGATGGGCAAGCCCGGGCTCGGATTCGGCCCGATCCACGGCGGTGTAGGCCGCCGCATTCACAATGAGTGCGGGTCGATCCTGCGCGATACGCTGCGCGAGGGACTCTCGTTGATCCGGGTCGGCCAGATCGTAGTCGGCACGACTCAAGGTCTGCAGGGGCCCCAGCGGGGCCAACGCATCCACCAACGCGTGGCCGACCTGACCATCGCGACCCAGGATCATGGTGCTCATTGAGGCGTACTCATTGACCCGCAACCATTGCCGCGCACTTTTTGATCCGCAGTCATAGGGCGGCGCTCGTTGAGCGTACTCATTGATACTGCCGCGAGATCCAATCGCGATAGCTGCCGTCAGTCACCGCTCTCACCCAGTCCTGGTGTGCCAGATACCAGGCGACCGTATTTGCCATGCCCGATTCAAAGGTTTCATCAGGACGCCAGCCCAACTCACGCTCAATCTTGCGTGCATCGATGGCGTAACGGCGGTCATGGCCGGGGCGGTCACGTACGAATTCGATTTGGCTCGAATAGGGCTTGCCATCAGGGCGCGGGCTGGCCTCATCGAGCAGCCGGCACAGGGTGTGCACCACCTCCAGGTTCGGTCGCTCGTTCCAGCCACCCACGTTGTAGGTCTCACCGGGCGTGCCCTGGGCAAGAATGCGCCGCAAGGCACTCGCATGGTCGCGCACATGCAGCCAGTCACGCACCTGCTGGCCATCGCCGTAGATCGGTAGTGGCTTGCCGGCCAGGGCGTGATGAATCACCAGCGGAATCAGCTTTTCCGGGAACTGATAGGGTCCATAGTTGTTCGAGCAGTTGCTGGTGAGCACCGGCAGGCCATAGGTGTGGTGATAGGCGCGCACCAGATGGTCACTGGCGGCTTTGCTTGCCGAATAGGGGCTGTTCGGCTGATAGGGGTGAGTCTCGGTAAACGCAGCATCGTGTGCGCCAAGCGAACCGTAGACCTCGTCGGTGGACACATGAAGAAAACGAAAGGCCGCCTTTGCTTCACCGTCCAGGCTCATCCAGTGGGCGCGGGCGGCTTCCAGCAGGCGAAAGCTGCCGACGATATTGGTCTGTATGAAATCATCCGGGCCGTGGATGGAGCGATCGACGTGGCTCTCGGCGGCAAAGTGAACAATGGCGCGCACTCGATGATCGCGCAGCAGCGCGCTCACCAGGTCACCGTCGAGAATATTGCCGCGCACGAACGTATGGTGCGGGTCACCCTCCAGGCTTGCCAGATTGTGCAGATTGCCTGCGTAGGTGAGGCAATCCAGATTGATGACCGGTTCGTCGCTTTCGCGCAGCCAATCCAGGACAAAATTACTGCCGATAAATCCGGCACCACCGGTAACGAGTAAGGTCATGAGGAGTCTTGCGGCTAGGAGTAAGAGGGCGAGCCCGGGTAACATACCGGGGAATACGCCATGATCCAAGCAAAATTCATATTGCGGCAAATGAAGAAAGCGAAAGAGATCAGGTTCTCACATAGCGCACGAACGGATTAAGTGTCCTCAATCACCGCGGAAGGAAATCAGCAACGATGTTCGCAGCAAACCCTGGAATTCGCTCGCGTAAGCAACCGCGGTGCCCGACAGCCGGCAGCGGATGGCAGCAATGACCCGCAAAGGCATCATCCTTGCCGGCGGCGCTGGTAGCCGCCTGCACCCGGCAACCCTCGCGGTGAGCAAACAGCTGATCCCGGTCTACGACAAGCCGATGATCTATTACCCCTTGTCAACGCTGATGCTGGCGGGCATTCGCGACATACTGGTCATATCAACGCCGCAGGACACGCCACGTTTTGAGCAGTTACTGGGCTCGGGTGCTTCGTGGGGTCTCAACATTCGATACGCGGTGCAGCCCTCGCCGGACGGGCTCGCACAGGCGTTCCTGATCGGGCGTGATTTTATTGGTGCGAATCCTTCAGCGCTGGTGCTTGGCGATAATATTTTTTACGGTCATGACCTGGTGCATTTGCTGGATCGCGCGATGGTTCGAGATGCAGGGGCCACAGTATTTGCCTATCACGTGACTGACCCGGAACGCTATGGTGTGGCCGAATTCGATCCACAAGGCCGGGTGTTGTCGCTTGAAGAAAAGCCCGCCCAACCGAAATCAAATTACGCGGTGACCGGCCTTTACTTCTACGACGCCGAGGTTACTCGACTGGCCGCCGGTCTCAAGCCGTCGGCGCGTGGTGAACTTGAGATCACCGATTTGAATCGCCTGTACCTCGAGCAACAGGCGCTACAGGTCGAAGTAATGGGGCGCGGCTATGCCTGGCTCGATACCGGCACACACGATTCGCTGCTTGAGGCCAGCCAGTTCATCGCGACGCTTGAGCGGCGCCAGGGCCTGAAAGTGGCCTGTCCGGAGGAAATCGCCTACCGGCAGGGCTGGATCGATGCAGCGGGGCTGGAAGCCCTCGCACAGCCCTTGATGAAGAATGGCTATGGGCAGTACCTGATGCGCTTGCTGCGCGAGGACGCGCGCACATGAAAGCCACGCCACTGGCCATACCTGATGTGCTGCTGCTCGAACCTCGGGTGTTTGGGGATGAGCGCGGGTTTTTCTACGAGAGCCACAATCAGTCGGTGTTCGACGCGCTCGTTGGCAGCCCGGTGCGCTTTGTGCAGGACAATCATTCGCGTTCAGCCCGTGGCGTGCTGCGCGGCTTGCACTATCAGATCCGTCAACCGCAGGGCAAATTGGTGCGGGTGATCTCAGGCGAAGTCTACGATGTGGTGGTAGACATTCGCCGCAGCTCGCCCACGTTCGGGCGCTGGATTGCCGAGCGATTGGATGCCCAGTCGCATCGTCAGTTGTGGATTCCGCCGGGGCTTGCCCACGGGTTTCTGGTGCTGTCCGAATCCGCCGAATTTCTCTACAAGACCACCGACTACTGGGCGGCCACCCACGAGCGCTGCATCCGCTTTGACGATCCGCAATTGGCGATTGACTGGCCGCTGGATGGTGCACCCATCCTTTCCGCGAAAGATGTGCAAGGGAGTCGTTTTGCGCAGGCCGAGCTGTTTGACTGATCCTATGAAGGTCGTGGTAGATGATCGCTGCCGACACCAATATGAACGTTTCTGCGCACCCATGAATGTTTTTGAGCAAAAGTGATCATGCAAACTCCTGAACGTATTCTTATCGCCGGCGGCGGACCGGTGGGCACGGTGACCGGCCTCGCGCTCGCGCGTGCCGGCATCCCGGTCACCGTGTTCGATCGGCTGGCCGAACCCGCCGCTGATCATCGCGCAGCCACTTTGCAGCCCTCGACGCTCGATCTGTTTGCGCCGCTTGGACTGACCCCGGCGATCTTGCGCGAAGGCATCGAGTCGCCGGTGTTTCAGTGGCGCGATCGGGTGCGCGATGAGATCGTGGCTGAGTTCGATTACCGCATGTTGGCCGGAGAATCCGACTTCCCCTTCGTGATCCAGCTCGAGCAGCACAAGACCATACAGATTGCACTCGACGCCGCGCTCGCCGAACCCAACTTCACCCTGATCCGGCCGGTTGAAGTGCAGGCAGTGCGTCAGGACGCCGATGGCGCCGAGGTCGATATCACGCTCCCTGACGGGTCGATCGAGACCCATCGCGGACGCTGGTTGATCGGCTGCGATGGCGGGCGCAGCCTGGTGCGCAAATCCATTGGTGCGAGCTTCGAGGGCTTCACCTGGGCTGAGCGCTTCAACATCGTGGCGACCAACAAGGATTTCGAGGGGTACAACTTTCGCTATCGCAACTACTGCGCGCATCCGGACCGCTGGTGTGCGCTGATGAAAGTGCCCGGTGAGAACCACGCGGGCGTGTGGCGCTGCCTTTTCCCCGCGCATGAAGATGAATCCGATGAATATGTGATGAGCGATCAGTGGATACGTGAGCGCTTTGCCGAGTGCCTGCCTGGTGATGCCGCGGCAATCGAGATCGTTCATCGCAATATGTACACGGTGCAGCAGCGGGTGGCCGGACAGTTCTATGGCGGGCGCATGATTCTTGCCGGTGACGCCGCGCATGTGAACAATCCGGTAGGCGGCATGGGGATGAACTCGGGATTTCAGGACGGGCTGAATCTGGCCGCCAAGCTGGTGCAGATCTGGCAGGGTGCCGAGGCCGAACCCCTGCTCGCGCGCTACGATCGTCAGCGCCGGCTCACCGCCATCAAATATGTCCAGGCGCAATCGATCGCCAATAAAAAAACCCTGGATGAAAAAGATCCGGCAATGCGTGCCGAAAAATTGGACGCCCTGCGCCGTCAGGCAGCCGATCCGGTAGCCGCCATGGATTTTGTGCGCCGGGCATCGCTGGTTGCCATGTGGCGCGAATCGGAAAGCATGCAGTGAGCACCGGGGACAACATTGCCAAGGAGCGTGCAATGAGCGCCGAGCGCACGGTACCCAACGGGCATGCAATGAGCGCGCAGCGCGACATACACACAGAATACCTGTCATGAGCGCTGAACGTACGGTCCCAGCAGATTTTCAATCCCACCTGGCCGCACTCGAGGCCCGAGGTCTTGTGCGTCGCATCGCGCGGCCCATCGACAAGGATAGCGAGCTGCATCCACTCGCACGCTGGCAGTTCCAGGGCGGCTTGAGCGACGAAGATCGCCGTGCCTTCGTGTTCACCAATGTAGTCGGTGCGAAGGGCGAGCATTACGACATGCCCGTGGTGGTTGGCGCACTGTCGGCGTCACCTGAGATCTATGCAGCCGGCCTCGGCGTTGCCGTGGCCGATATCGGGCGCGTCTGGGTCGACGCAGTGGCGCATCCGATCGAACCGGTGCTTATGACCGAGGGCATCGCACCGTGCCAGGAAGTGGTGATGACCGGCGAGAGCCTGTCTGCGCCCGGTGGCGGTCTCGCACGCTTGCCCGTGCCGGTATCCACGCCAGGGTTTGATGCTGCGCCTTATCTGACCGCCACCTTGTGCGTGACGCGCGACCCGGACAACGGCATTCAGAACATGGGCACCTACCGCGCCGCGCTCAAGGCCAACGATCGCATGGCGGTGCGTATGGCCACCCGGCTCTCAGGGGCTGGTGGCTATGTGCATTGGCAAAAGTACAAGGCGCTCGGCCAGCCCATGCCCATTGCGATCGTGGTGGGTTGCGCCCCGGCGGTGATGTTCACCGGTCCGCAGAAGCTTGCCATCGATATGGACGAGATGGCGGTGGCCGGCGGGTTGATTGGCGCACCGGTACGCACCGTGCGTTGCAAGACCGTGGATCTGGTCGTGCCGGCCGATTCCGAAATCGTGATTGAAGGCTTGATCGACACGGCCTTGCTCGAGCCCGAGGGCCCGTTCGGTGAGAGCCACGGCCATGTGGCGCTGGAAGATTTCAATATGTCGATGCAGGTGACGGCAATCACCCATCGAAAGAATGCGGTGTTTGTGTCCATCGTCAGCCAGGTCACGCCGAGTGAATCCTCGGTTCTGAAAAAAGTCGCCTACGAACCGATGTTCCTCGAGCATCTGCAAAAGGTGCTCGGCATCCGCGGGGTCAAGCGGGTGGTGATGCACGAGCCGCTGACGAACCTGCGCAAGGTGATCTTTGTGCAGTTTGCCCGTGGGGTGCCCAAGCCGGAGGTGTGGCGCGGCATGCAGGGGGCAGCGGGCCTGCAGGCGCAATGTGGCAAGCTCGTGATAGCAGTCTCCGAGGATATCGACCCGGAAAATGCCGATGCGATCTTCTGGTCACTTGCGTACCGCGCCGATTTCAATCACGACGTGCTGGTGATGCCCAATCGTTCAAGCGGCCACGGCCCCAAATCCGGGCGCGCACCTACTGAAGGCACCCTGCTGATCGACGCCACACTCAAGCACGACATGCCGCCGCTGGCGCTGCCAGCCGAGGAATTCATGACCCGGGCGCGTGGTATTTGGGAAGAGTTGGACTTTCCGCGTCTGTCGCCGCAACCGCCCTGGCATGGCTATTCACTGGGCGACTGGGCCCCGGAATGGTCTGAATACGCCAAGGCTGCGGTGACCGGTGACTGGCGCGTGGCGGGTGAACAGACCCTCGCGCGCAAGGCCGGTGGCATGAAACCGGAGACGCCGGTTCGCGGCGAGTCCGGACATTCAATGGAATGAACGTGATGCTTTTCCTGAGCCCCTTTGATTCCATTCACATCCCGGAGATTACGCAGATTGCGGGCGTGCATCACGTTCAGGCGGCACCCCAGGCCATGCCGGGGAATTAGCGCTCTTGCGGGCGGCTTGCCGCCAGGCGCACAGCGCGTATCACCTCGGGATAGGTCGCACAGCGGCACAGATTGCCTGACAGGTAATTGCGGATCTCGGCTTCGCTCGGATTGGGATTTTGCGCGAGCAATTGCTCTGACATCAGCAAGAAGCCTGATGTACAGAAGCCGCACTGAAAAGCACCGCATTCAATGAAGGCTTGCTGCAGCGACGAGAGCTTGCCCTCGACTGCCATGCTCTCCACGGTGCGCACATCGGTGCCGTCGGCAAACGCGGCCAGATACAGACAACCCGAGACTGATTGGCCGTTCACGATCAGCGTGCAACACCCACACAAACCCTGACCGCAGCTCTCGCGAGCGCCGTTCAGACCAAAGGTATCGCGTACCACTTCCAGCAAAGTGTGATGCGTGCCGATGGCCGCTGAGACCGGCGCGCCGTTCAGGGTGAATGCGATAGTTCGGTTGGCAACTGTCATGGTCAAGCTCCAGGCGTTCAATCGGCAGTCTATCGACCGATCAATTCAGCAATCAGTGCAACATTCAGTTCAGCAATCAATCCGGCATGCGGACTGGTACGCAGTCCGGTATGCCCTCTGACGTGCGATCAATCAACGAGCGGTTCGCCGCGGGCTGCGCAAATCCCGCGATAAATCGCCTCAGGCGTCAGGGGCAGCGAATACAGACGCACTCCAATCGCATCATCAATCGCATTGGCGATCGCAGGTGACACGCCAAAAGTGCCCGATTCGCCCACCCCTTTGGCCCCAAACGGACCGCTGCGCGTCTCGGCTTCCAGCGCTTCGTTCTCGATCGCCACCGGCATGTCGCGCATGCCGGGGATTTTGTAGAAGGCAAGTGACGGGTTGGTGAGTTCACCTTCGTTGAAGACCATCTCTTCACTGAGCGTTGCGCCCATTTGCATCAGCGCCGCCCCCGAGATCTGGGTATCCACGACGCGGGGATTGACCGCGCGTCCGGCATCCACCACGTTGACCATGCGCAGAATCGTCACATGGCCCGTTTCGGTGTCGACTTCCAGTTCAATGCCGGTGCCGCCGATCATCCAGAACGGCGTGATTTCCTTCGACATGCCGGTGTCGTGATCGGCAGGCTGGTAGCGCGAGGTGTAATGGCCAACGCCAAAGATGTTGCCCGCCTGCATGCCGAATTTCTTGCGAAACGCCTGGGCAATCGAGTGTTCGTCCTGATACTCGATCCCGGTCTCGGCGCACAAGGCTTCGAGCTGTTCGCGGGCATGTTCGGCGGCCAGACGCACGGCATGGCCCATGTGAAACATGGACCGTGAACCGAGCGTGCCCATGTCAAACGGGGTGACATCGGTATCGGCCTGAGTGACGCGGACGCGTTCGCTCGAAGTGCCCAGTACTTGGGCCACCAACTGTGCCATCGAGGTATTGGAGCCCTGGCCCATATCGATGGTGTTGCAAAAAAGTACCGCACTGCCATCAGCCGACACATTGACCAGTGCAAACGAGGTGGTCGGTGCGATCGAGGCTTTCACGCCGATAGCGATGCCACGCCCGCGCCGCTTGGTGCCGGTGCCACGATCAAACGGTTGGTCCCAGCCCATGCGCGCGGAGATCCGCACCAGCACTTCTTCGAATTCGGCATCGCGCATCGCGGTGCCGGTGGGGTGTTCATCACCTTCGCGCAGAATATTGCGACGACGAAATTCAAGCGGGTCGATGTTCAGGGCACGCGCAATGATGTCGGTATGGCTCTCGTAGGCCCACACCAGTTGCGGAATGCCAAAACCGCGAAACGCACCGGCCGGTGGCAGGTTGGTGTAGATCTCGGCTGAATCGATCTGCGCGTGTTCGATGCGGTAAGGGCCGGTCGAGGTGAAACCGGATTTTTGCGACACCCGCGGGCCGATGTCGGCATAGGCACCGCCGTTCCAGAACACCTCGCACTTGCGCGCACTGATGCGTCCATCGGCTGTCACGGCGCTCTTGATGCGGAATGTCGTTGCATGCTTGCCGATGACATAGAACTGCTCTTCCATGGTGAGCGACATCTTGACCGGTCGCCGCGCGAGCAGTGCAAGGGCCACTACCATCGGTTCGATCTTGACATATACCTTGGCACCGAAGCCGCCACCGAGCCAGGCGGTACGCACCTTTACCTTGTTCTCCGGCCAGCCGAGCAACCGTGCGATCTCGAGGCGCACATAGGCGGGCATCTGCGTCGAGGTGTGGATGGTGATGGAATCGTCCATCGGTTCGGCCAGGGCAACAAAGGGCTCGAACGGGGTATGCATGATGTGCTGCGTATGAAACTCATGTTCAAACACATGAGCGGCGCTGGCAAACTGCGCCTCGACGTCGCCGCGGCGCAGCTTGTAATCAAGCGCGATATTGGTGCCGCGCTTACCCTTGAGATGTTTCAGGTCGGGAAACGTGATCGCGGGTTTCAATTCATCATGGACATGAATCGGCGAGGTGGCTGCTTCCACTTCGTTGAACACTGCCGGGAGTTCTTCGTACTGCGCAGTGATCAGGCCGGCAGCATATTCAGCCACATGCGGGTCAGTTGCGAGGACCACGGCGACGGGCTCCCCGACATAGCGCACCTTGTGCAGGGCGAGCACCGGCTGATCGTGAAACGCCGGCCCGTAATAGGGTTCGGCAATCAGCCGCTGGATATCCTCACCGGTGACCACCGAATGCACACCGGCTACGGCGCGTGCCGCGCTCGTGTCGATCGACACAATGCGGCCATGGGCAATGCGGCTGCGGAACATCTTGCCGTGCAGTACGCCTGGCAATCGGATGTTGTGGATGTATTCGGCGCGTCCGGTGACCTTGGCCGCACCTTCCATGCGCGGTACCGAGCGCCCGATTTGCTCTTCCTTGATGACCTTGGCATCCATCGTGTGTCGTCCTTCTATCTGCGACGCCGCTCAGCTGAGCGGCGTGGTGTGCTGCCGTTGATGCGTGCGGGACAAGCCCCCCTGGCGCAATTGGCCCGTCATTTCCGATTCAATAGAGCGGTATTGCATCGTGGCGACTGATCGTGGGCGCTCGACGCAACCCTAGGTTTGCGCCAGCGCGGCGTTGACTGCCCGCCCGAGGTGTACCCGTGCAAGTTGCCGCTTGTAGGCGGCTGAACCCTGCGCATCTGTGGTGAATTGCACTTCAGCGGCAAGGGCGTCGCCGGCCTTCTGTAACGTCGTCGCATCACCCATACTTTGGCTAAGAAGCGCCTCGGCAGCCCGTGCCCGGGTCGGGCGATCGGTCGCCGCGCCGATCACGACACGCGCGTCGCTGATCGTTCGATTGGAATACAGAAAACTCACCGCGACACCAAGGGCCGGCCAGTCATCGGCGGCGCGGGTGGTGCATTTCAGATACGCGGCGCACCGCCCGGCAGCACGACCCGCTGAGGCCGGAATCTGCACCCCCGTAATGATTTCGTTTCGCTTGAGTGCGGTCTCGTAATAGCCGCTGATCAGTTCATCAATGGTGAGTTCGCGTGTGCCCAGCGGGCCGGCGATCTGGACACGCGCGTCCAGTGCGGCGAGCACCGGCGGCAGGTCCATATGCGGATCGGCATGCGCGAGCGCGCCACCGACCGTGGCCACATTGCGCACCCTGACATTGGACAGGTGCGTCATTGCCCGGGTGATGACTGGCGCGTGTTGCGCGACCAGGGCCGAATGCTCGAGTGCGCTCAAGCTTGCCAGGCCACCCAGGTGCAGTGCGCCATCGGCTGTCATCGCAATGCTGCCGAGCGTGCCCTGCAGTCCGCGCAAACTGACCAGACGGGTCGGCGCGAGGACCGCCGCCTTCATCATCAGCATCAAGGCTGTTCCGCCGCCAATCGGGCGGATCCCGGCATCGTCGTCTGATAGCAGCGCCAATGCTTCAGGCAGGGTTTGTGGTTCCAGTAGTTCAAAAGGGGTCACGCAACGGGCTCCTTGGGGGGGCGGGGCGAGGCTCAGCGTCACATGCACATTGCGGCGTGCTGCGTTCCACGGAACGCAGCACGCCTTTTGAAAGTGTCACGTCGCACGGCGAGTTTTGCATGGTGCAAGCAGGCGGCCCTGGCAGGGTACGGCGGGTCGGTTTATTCGGGTAATGACTTGCCGCGCGTTTCGGGTACAAACAGGGCAACAACGAAGCCAAGTACATAAATCGACGCGATGGTCATCGCGGCCCGGCCAAAGCCACCGAGCGTAGCAATCATCTGGCCTGCCAGTATCGGGCCAAGGAAGGCGATCAGGCGCGGCGCATTGAACGCAAAGGCCATGGCGGTGGCGCGCATCCGGGTCGGATAGAGCTCAGGCAGCCAGACCGGCATCCAGGTGTACTGCCCATTACTGAAGAAGGCGTTGACTGCAGCGAAGAACAGCAGCCAGTACGGATCGGTGGTCCACAAAAAAAGCACCGGGGTGAGCAACAAGGCGAGCGCAAAGTAGGTCATGGTCACCGGGCGGCGTCCAAATCGGTCGGCCAGAAAGCCAAAGCTTGCATAGCCCAGGATCGAGCCGGTGGTGTAGGCCATGCCCGCGTAAGGTGCCCACTGCGCGGCCACCAGTCCCGCCTTGCCCGCCATTGACGCAACAAAGGGCGGCACCCAGGTTGATATGGCCCAGAAGCCCACTGTGGTGGTGAGCGACATCAAAAACACTTTGACGGTCTGCGCCCGTGTCGAGCGATCGGCAAACAGGGCGGTGAAGGTAAAGCGCGACAGCGCCTGATCGGCCTCACCGAGTGTCTCGCCACGATCACGCCGCTTGATCGCTTCGCGCCGGCGCGCATCGCTGCGCTCCCACAGGCTTGACTCGTCGATGGCGCGGCGGATCCACAAGGTCACAAAGGCCGGCAGCACGCCGATCAGAAACATGGTGCGCCAGGCATCGGCACCGCTCGGCCCGACAAATACCCAGACTGCCGAGGCAATGAAAAACCCGATGCCGAGGCCGCATTGCATCAAACCGGCACCCTTGCCACGGGCATTGTCAGGCCACACCTCGGCCATCATCGAACTGCCAGTGGCCCACTCCGAGCCGATGGCCAGTCCGGCGAGGAAGCGCAACAGCGCAAACTGTGACCAGTCCTGCGCAAAGGCGCTCAGTCCGGTGAGCAGCGAATACGCAGCAATCGCATACAGCATGGTGCGCTTGCGGCCGATGTAGTCGGCGACGATGCCGCCGATGATGCCGCCAATGCCCCAGCCGAGCAGCGTGATGGCAAATACCTGGCCGGCGTAGACAGGCAGGCGGCTCAGTTCAGACGGATCGAGCAGGGTGCGCAGGGCGGGCACGGCGCACAGAATGAGCGCATAGGTTTCGTAGCCGTCGAGCATCCAGCCCAGATTGGAGGCCGCCAGTGTGTTCCACTGGGCGCGGGTCAGCGATCGATACCAAGGCTGTCCGGCGTGTGGCAGAGAGGCGTCAGAGGTGGCCATGCGTGGGCTCCACGATCATTCGTCAAGGTGCGCAGCATAGCATCGCCCGCTTGGGTGACGCGCTGCACGGCATCCTGTGCGCTAGCGGGTGTTGGGCTACCCATGCCAGCGCGCTGGCATGGGTGAGGATTGATTTTTCGATCTCGGGTACAGTAGGGCATATGAAACCCAAAGTACTCGCTCGAACCCACGGCCCAGCGCATGCGTTTCTATTAAGCCTGGCGAGTCTGGGTGCGGTCTTGCTCGCGGCCACGGCCGCGCGGGCCGACTATCCGACCCGGCCAATCAGAATGATCGTGCCAACCGCAGCCGGTGGCACGGTCGACATCATCACCCGCACACTGACCCCGAAACTGAGCGAACTGCTCGGTCAGCCGATCATCGTCGAGAACCGGCCGGCTGCCAGTACGTCGGTGGGTGAGGAAGCGGTTGTGCGATCGGCCGCGGATGGCTACACCTTGTTGATGAGCGGGCTCACGCTGGCGACGACACCGCTGTTGCGCAAAGACCTGCCGTACAACCCGCAGACTGACCTTGCACCGATCGCGCTGGTCGCACATGCCGCCAACGTGTTGGTGGTGAACCCTGCCTTGCCTGTCAATAGCGTACGGGAGCTGATCGACTATGCACACACTCACCCGGCACCGATGTTCTACGGCACGCCCTCGTATGGCGCGAGCGGGCACTTTGCGGCCGAGATGTTCAACCAAATGGCCGGCACGCACTTTCAGCACGTGCCCTATAAGGGCTCAGCGCTCTCGCTACAGGACCTGATGGCCGGCCAGATCCAGATGACCTTTGACAACATTCCGGCGGCCATTGGTTTCATCAATGGCGGGCGTCTGCGTGCGCTCGGGGTGACCTCGAGCAAGCGCTCGCCGCAATTGCCCGGTGTGCCGACCATTGCTGAAGCCGGCTTGCCGGGCTATGCCATGACCGCGTGGTTCGGTCTGCTCGCACCGGCCAATACACCCGCCGAGGCGATTGGCAAGGTCCAGGCCGCCACGGTCAAATCCCTTGAACGGCCCGATCTGCGCGAGCGCTTTGCCCAGTTGGGATTCGAGCCGGCCGCCAGCACAGCGGAGGAGTTTCGCCAGTTGATCGCGAGCGAGGCAGTGCGCATGGGTGCCATCGCCCGCGCGGCTGGCATGCAACAGCAATAGGTCTCGCAGGCGATCAGGTGCGCTCTTTGCCTTCAATCACGGCAAACCGCCGCCCTGCTGTCTCGGGCAGGAATAGCGCAAATGTCAGGCTCAATATCGCGCCGGCCACGCCGAACATCATGGCGGTAAAAAGGTCATGCAGGCTGGCCGCGATCTGTGGCACCAGATAGGGCATCACGGCCCCCACCATGCGCCCGGCGGTGAACGTGACGGACGTGCCGGTTGAGCGCAATTCGACTGGAAAGAGTTCGGCAAACCAAGGCCCAAAGACACCGATCGAGCCTTGTCCCAGTCCCCACAGCGCATAGCACCAGAACAGACTCCAGCCGAGTACCGATCCCGGGTAGGGCGTCTTGCCCAAGAGCAGAAACGCAAGGTAGCCCACGATACAAACCAGCGTGGCGCTCACCACCGCCCCCTTGCGTCCAAAGCGATCACTCAACCAACCGCCGCTGAATAGTCCGATCGCAGAAAAAATGCACCAGATCAAGGTGACGCTGCGCACGACGCCCGGGTTTCCACCCAGATCACGAATAATGAGGGTTGGCATGAAAATGGTGATCGCCTGGTAGGACACCACATAGCAGCCGCACATCAGCGCACCGAGCAGAAAATAGCGGAGCGACGCCCCGCGAAAGATCTCTACCAGCGCGGATTTTTCCTGGCGCTTCTCATCGGGCAGCTGATTCTCTTTGCGCAGGCGCTCGTATTCGAGCCACAGGCGCGATTCGGGCATCTTGGCGCGCACAAAGATCATCAGGAACACCGGGATACCACCGACCAGCAATGCAAAGCGCCAGGACTGCGCTTCACCGAATTGCGCGAGGCCAAAGGTGGCGACCACCACGGCCAATGCGGTGCCGGCGGCCGACATAGCCTGCACCAGGCCCGACCCGGTGCCGCGACCGTGGCTGCGCCAGACTTCATTCAACAGCACCACGCCCGCGCCCCATTCGCCACCGACACCGATGCCGGTCAGGACGCGAAAAAACATGAGGGATTCGAAATCCCAGGAAAATGCCGACAGGATTGAGCCGCCGGCGAGCAGCGCGAGACTTGCCAGCAGCGCATTTTTACGACCGATCTTGTCGCCGAGCCAACCGATGCTTACCCCGCCCAGAACCGAAGCGGCCAGGGTGAGCGAGACCACCAGGCCGCTTTGCGCCAAGGTCATGCCCAGGGTGTGCTGGATGGGCGTGAGCAGAAAGGCCATGATGATCAGGTTGTAGAAATCAAACCCGTATCCGAGTACGGCTGACCACGTGACGAAGTTGCGTTCGCGCTCGGTGTAGTCCTCCGGCCCCTGAATTGCACTGCTCATTGCGACATCCTCCTGATGGGGTGGCACCCGGGCACCGCTTTTTTGACTGCAGGCACCGCTGGCCACCGATTTACCTGGGTGTCGTGTGCACCCTTGGCTGCCGCGCGAGGATATATGAAGCGGCCGCTGATGCGGTTCAATCCGTGACAGAAAGACATGTTGCGGCGCAAAAATCCCGGCGGCGTCAGGCTAATCCGTGTAGACTCGGTCTGTGAGGTGTGTGATGTGCGCTTTTCCGGTTCGTGCTCCCGCTTCCCGTTCGGTTCTCGTGCCCGGTGGTTTCTGATCCCCGGCGCCTGATTTCCCAGTCTGCATCGGCGTCAGCCGTCTTCGCGCAGTGTCCGGGTTACCCGAAGCATCCTTCCATGTAGCACAGCGTTTGCCTGACCGGTTCTCGAGCGACTCTTGTCGCGCGCGCAGGCCGACACCAGGAGATCGTTATTACCACCGCCTCACCTCTCGTGGCCACGGATTCCGTGCGCCAGTCCCCCGCCATCGGCTCGACTGCCGTGGCGTCCGATTCACAATTCGCCGCTCTGGGCCTGCGCCCCGAGTTGCTGCGTGCCCTCGCCGAAGCGGGCTATGACACGCCCACCCCGATTCAATCCAAAGGCATTCCGGCCGTTCTTGCCGGTCGCGATGTGCTCGGTGCCGCGCAGACCGGCACTGGCAAGACTGCGGCCTTCACCCTGCCCATGCTGCAGGCGCTTGCCGCGCTGCCGCCCGAGAAGCCGCGCACGGTGCGTGCGCTGGTGATGACCCCGACTCGCGAACTGTGCGTGCAGGTCGAAGAATCCATCCGCACCTATGGCAAGTACCTGGGCATACGCTCAGCTGCCATTTACGGTGGTGTGGGCATGGGCGGCCAGTTTGACGCCCTGCGCCGCGGGCCGCGCATCGTGGTGGCCACCCCGGGCCGGCTGCTCGATCACCTGTCGCAGCGATCGATCGATCTGTCAGCGGTGTCCTTTCTGGTGCTCGATGAGGCCGACCGCATGCTCGACATGGGTTTCATCCATGACATCAAGCGCATCCTTGCGCTGCTGCCGCGGGCTCGCCAGACGCTGTTGTTCTCGGCCACGTTTTCACCCGAAATCCGCACGCTCTCGTCGAGTTTTCTGCGCGATCCGGTATCGATTGAAGTGGCACCCCGCAATGCGACCGCTTCAATGGTGACGCAAAGCGCACATCGGGTCGACAAGGACAGCAAGCGGCAGGCGCTCGCGCATTTGATTCGCAGCCGCGGCTGGAATCAGGTACTGGTGTTCTGCAAGACCAAACACGGCGCCAACCGGCTGGCTGAACTGCTTGAAAAAGACGGCATCACGGCCGATGCGATCCATGGCAACAAGAGCCAGAACCAGCGCCAGCGCGCCCTGAACCGGTTCAAGGACGGCGAGGTGACGGCCCTAGTGGCGACTGATGTGGCCGCCCGTGGCATCGACATTGCCCAACTGCCGATCGTGGTGAACTACGACCTGCCCAATGTGCCCGAGGACTATGTCCATCGCATCGGTCGCACGGCGCGGGCCGGTGCATCCGGGGAGGCGGTGTCCCTGGTGTCAAACGAAGATCGATCGCTACTCACCGCGATCGAGAACCTGTTGAAGCGCGCCATTCCCGTGCGGCCGATCGAAGGCTTCGTGGCGGTGCGCGATACGGCCGATCCGCGCCCTGTCGATGTGCGCGGCGGACCGGGCCGGTCCGGTGAACCGCGCGGCGCTGGCGGACGCGGAGCTGGCACTCGTGGAGATGCCACACGCTTCAGCGGCCAGCGCGCCGAGGGCGCACGGACCAATGGTCCGCGGCGCGACGATGCCAGACCTGCCCGCACGGCGGGTGTGCCGGGCAACGGGCAACGTCCGGCCAACTCGCCGCGACCTGCCAATCCGCAACGTGCAGCCGCCCCCCGCAGCGCGGGCTACCGCAGCAGTCCGGTGCCCGCACTGCTGCGCACGCGCGCCGAACCCGAATTGCATTCCAACAGCAACGAACCCAATCTCTGACCGGGAGCAGCGAATGCATATCTTTGTGGGCAACCTCTCCCCTGAGGTGAATGAGACGCAATTGCTGGATGCGTTCCGCGCATTTGGTGAAGTTCGTTCGGCCGAGATCAAGCGCGAATTGTTCACCGGCACCTCGCGTGGATTTGGCTTTGTCGAGATGCCTGGCAAAGCGCATTCGCAAGCCGCGATCATGGGTCTGAACGGCAAGGATCTGGGCGGACAACCGCTG
Source organism: uncultured Pseudomonadota bacterium (assembly GCA_903921325.1). Lineage (GTDB taxonomy): Bacteria > Pseudomonadota > Gammaproteobacteria > Burkholderiales > SG8-39 > CAIXPL01. The sequence goes on along the minus strand of CAIXPL010000019.1, from coordinate 272,144 downwards.
CGGGTGAGCGAGTCGCGTCCGATGCAGTCGGGGGCGCGGGGCAGCCGCCGTCGCTAAAGGGTAGCGGGCCTCGCCCGCAGCCGATGCGCCGCTATTGACTGGCTCACGAGGCTTGGCATGATTGCGGGCGGTGACCGGCCCACCAGACTTGACACCAGTGGGCGCGGTGACCGGCTCGCCTGACTCACCACGATTGTGAGCCGCGGGCCAGGTCAGGCTTGCTCAGCACCGTCGCGGTGGCTATGCTGCACTGCTTTGCAGCGGAGCAAGTCGATGAGTTTTCCTACTGCGGTGGATAGTGCAGCCCAGGTGCGCGCAGGGCGCGCATCCGCCCGTCAGGGCGTGGCTGAATGCCTTGATCGCATAGAGGCAACCCAAGCGAGCCTGAACGCCTATGTCACGGTATGTCGTGCACAGGCACTCGAGACTGCGAGCGCGATCGATGCCGATCCGCAACGTGCGTCCAAGCCCTTGGCTGGCGTGCCTTTCTCGGTCAAGGACAATATCGAAACCCTCGGCGTGCGCACCACCTTTGGCTCGCGCACCCTTGAATCCAGCGTGCCCGACTTCGAGTCGGTGGCAGTCACCCGGCTACGCAACGCCGGTGGGGTGATGGTCGGCAAGACCACGCTGCCCGAATTTGCCTCATCGGTGCTCGGCAGTTCGCCACTCACCGGCATCACCCGCAACCCCTGGAATACGGCAATGACCCCGGGGGGCTCGAGCAGTGGTGCCGCCGCGGCGGTAGCCGCCGGCCTCGCACCTGTGGCACTCACCACCGATGCCGGTGCGTCGACCCGGTTGCCCGCCGCAGTGTGCGGTGTGCTCGGACTCAAACCCTCGATCGGCTTGATTCCCTATGAACACTTTCCCGACGGGTTCGGCAATTTCATCCACATGGGGCTCATCACTCGCACGGTGGCCGATATGGCGCTCGCACTCGATATCGTGTCAGGCGAAGACCCGCGTGATCCGTTGTCGGTGGGTATCGCACCGACCCAGGCTCTGGCAGCGCTTGCACATCCGCTGACCCTCACCGGGCAGCGCATCACATGGCGGCCCTTTCTCGGCAACACCGTGCTCGATGATGAAGTGCGTGCCCTGTGCGAGGCGACCCTCGCGCGCTTGGTCGCCCAGGGGGCGCAGCTCGCCGTGCGCGAAGAGGCGTTTGAAAACGCCGGTGGCACCTGGCGTGTCTTGCAGCAGAACAACTGGGCGGGGCGCTTCACCGTGCCCGATGAGGCGACCGCGCTCACCATGGATCCGGCATTTGTGGCTGGTGTACGCGCAGCACAGGGCCTCACGGCCGCCGAGCTCACCAAGGCGCTCTACCGCCGCAGTGCCTATTTCCGCACCGTGCAGCAGTGGTTTGACGCGACCGACTGGGTAGCCACACCGGTGATCACAGCGACCGGGGTGGCTGCCGATGCGCGCGGTGATGCGCCCCTGATTGTCAATAAGAAGCCGGCCGGTGAAGTCCGTGCCACCTGGGGGCCGTATCTGAACCTGTTCAACCTGACCGGCCATCCGGCCCTCAGCGTGCCGGCCGGGTTTACCGCGAACGGTCTGCCAGTGGGCCTGCAACTGGTCGGACGGCTGCGCTCCGATACCGATCTGTTGCGCCTTGCCCGCGTCATCGAACTGTCTCAACCCTGGGGCGATCGCGTCCCGCCACCTGCCGGAGTGAACTGAATCATGCACCGTATCCCTCTCACCCTCGCCGTGTGCGACTATGACCGCACCAAGGCGATTTTTCAGGGACGCGTGCCGATCGAGGGCGTTGATCTCACGCCCCTCGCCATGCAGGCCGAGGAATGCTTTCACCGCGCGTTCAAGTTCCATGAATTTGACTTGTGCGAGCTCTCGCTCTCCAGTCACACGGCGACGGTGTCGCGCGGTGAAAACCACTACGTTGGTATACCGGCGTTTGTCTCGCGCGTGTTTCGCCATTCCGGTATCTACATTCGCACTGATCGCGGCATCAACAGCCCGGCCGATCTGCGCGGACGCACCATCGGGGTGCCTGAGTACCAGATCACTGCCAATGTCTGGATTCGCGGCATGCTCGAGGATGATTATGGCGTGACACCGGATCAGATCCACTGGCGCCGTGGGGGCATCGAGGAACCCGGACGCGATGAGCGTTCACCGATCAGTCTGCCTGCCTCGATCGATCTGCAACAGGTGGCCGATGACAAGACCCTGTCCGGAATGCTTGAGAGTGGCGAGATTGACGGCATGATCACGGCTCGCGCGCCCTCATGCTTTGATCGACGGGTGCCCAACGTCGGGCGATTGTTTCCGGATTTCAAGACCACCGAACAGGACTACTTCCGTCGCACCGGGATTTTTCCGGTCATGCACCTCATTGGCATTCGCAAGTCGTTGGTCGAGCAATATCCCTGGCTGCCGGTGAACGTCTACAACGCATTTCTCGCCGCGAAGAAGATCGCGATTCACGAATTGAATGAGCTCGCCCAGTTGATGGTGAACCTGCCCTGGGTGGTGGCCCATTACGACGAGACCCGTGCGGTCATGGGCGAGGATTTCTGGCCTTATGGGTTTAATCAGAATCGCGCCATGCTCGAAACGTTCACCCGTTATCACCATGCGCAAGGTCTCTCCACACGCCAGGTGGCTCCCGAGGAGCTGTTTGCGGCATCGACCTTTGATCTGGCCAAAATCTGATCACCGTATCGAGGGTTAGAATCGCGCTGTTCGCAGGTCGTACGCCGCCAGGAGTCGTCCATGTTTAGTTCCGAAACCGTCATCCACCCGTTGGGCAGCGCCGCCAAGGAGCGTGCCGAGGTCGAATTGACCTGGCCGCAGGCCGGTCTGACCGAAATCCCCGACTGGGTCTATACCAATCAGGCGATATACGACCGTGAAGTCGAACGTATTTTTCACGGACCGACCTGGAATTATGTCGCCCTTGAGGCCGAGTTCCCCAAAGCCAACGATTTCGTCCGCTCGTATGTGGGACCGACTCCGGTGGTGGTCGCGCGCGATACCGATGGCAGCGTACATGTATTTGAGAACCGCTGTGCCCATCGCGGCGTCGAGTTCTGCCGCCAGGCGCGCGGCAATAACGCTGAGTTTGTCTGTCCGTACCACCAGTGGTCGTATGACATGCGCGGCAATCTGCAGGGCATCCCGTTTCGCCGTGGTGTGAAAGGTGAGGCCGACAGTGGCATGCCAGCGGATTTCAAGAACGCAAGCCACGGGCTGCGTAAATTGAAAGTGGCCGTATTGCATGGCGTGGTGTTCGCCAGTTTCGATGAGTCGGTCGAACCAATCGAGCAATACCTGGGTGAAGAAATCCTGCGCGATTTTGAAGTCGTATTCAAGGGGCGCAATCTGCGCATTCTCGGCTACTACCACAATGAACTGCCGGGCAACTGGAAGCTCTATCACGAGAACCTGAAAGACCCCTATCACGCCACGCTGCTGCATTCCTTCCTGGTGACCTTTGGTCTGATGGTGGCCGGTAGCAAAAGCGCGATGATTGCCGACCCCAGTGGCCGGCATGGCACCATGGCCTCGGCCCGCCCCGATGATGTCACCAAGGTGGTTGATGCCGACAGCGCCAGTCAGATGCGTGCCTATCGCACCGATCTCAAACTGGCCGACCCGCGCTTTCTTGATTTCGTGCGTGAATTCGATTCACCCTGGACGGTGACGATGCAGACCATCTGGCCCAATCTGATCATCCAGCGCGAGTTGAATACGCTCGGCATCCGGCAGATTGTGCCTAACGGTCCGCACAGCATGATCATGAACTGGGTCATGTTCGGTTATGACACCGATGATGAAGAGATGACCCGCCATCGCCTGCGCCAGGGCAATCTGATGGGGCCGGCGGGCTTTCTCGGACTCGAGGATAACGAGGCGATCAAGTTCTTGCAGGAAGGCGTGCGCCGATCACCCACCGATATGGGGATACTCAAACTGGGTGGCACCACCGAGGGCACCGCAACCACGCTGGTGACTGAGTCGGCAATCCGGTCGATGTACCGCCACTATCGCGAGATCATGGGGCTCTGAGCATGCTGATCATTCCTGGCTATGAGGTTACGGCGATTGATCCGCGCGCCGCGTTCGATGCGCGCGTGGAAGTCGATGCGTTCCACGCGCTGTACTGCCATACCCTGGATACGGGCGATCTCGAGCACTGGGTCGATTTCTTCGACGACGAGTGCACCTATATCGTCACTGCGCGCGAGAACGTCGAATCGGGTCTGCGCGTGGGATTGGTCTACGCAGAAGGCCGCGGCATGATCCGCGACCGGGCCTTCTCGGTGAAGCACACCCAGATGTTTGCACCACGCTACATGCTGCACGCGGTGTCCAATGTGCTGATTTTGCGTGCCGGCGCGGCTGAAATCCGGGCGGTATCAAACTACATTCTGCTGCAAACCCTGGTCGAGGGGCCAACCACGATTCACCAGGCAGGTCGCTATTACGATACCTTCGTGCGTAGTGGCGGCAAGCTGTTGATTCGCGAACGCCGTTGCGTCTATGACACCAGCTTGATCGCCAATGATCTGGTATTTCCGGTCTGACGCTCTGGCACGGTTCTGGCTTTTCCCGTTGTGCCGCGTGTCGCTGTGGGCGACCTTAACGATCTCAAACTCAGGAAGGAATTCACCATGAAACCCGTCCAGCCGTTGCAGACAGGCCCCGCCGAAGCAGCGGAGCGAGCGTCAACCGTGAATCAGACCCGCCGCAGCGCGCTCAAAGTGGGTGCCGCCAGTGCGATCAGCGCTGGAATGGGGGTCTATGCACCGTTTGTGCGAGCCCAGGCGATGGAGAAAATCGCTGTGCGCCTGGACTGGGTGACCTGGGGTGCCCACGCTGCGGTTCATCTGGCCTCACAAAAAGGCTGGTTCAAGGAACAAGGGCTCGACCCCACGATCGAGGATGGCAACGGGTCAGTCACCACTGTGCAGCTGGTGGGCAATGGCAATTTCGATATCGGGCATGCGAGTCTCGCGCCGATGATCATCGCCCGCAGCAAAGGCTTGCCGATCAAGGCAGTGGCCAATTTTGCGCGCAAGAATGACATCGGTCTGATGGTGCCCAAGGGGGGCGGCATCAAATCGCCCAAAGACCTCGCCGGCAAGAAATTGATCTACACCGCCGGGTCGCTCGAAGCGCCCTTCCTTGACACGTTCCTCGCCGCTGGCGGATTGAAACGCGATCAGGTCGAGTTGCTGGCGGTTGATGCCGCCTCCAAGATTCCGAGCTACATCGCCGGACGCGGAGATGGCGTGTTCTCATCGGTCCCCAACGTGCTGCCTGCCGTGGCGGGGCCGCGGTTGTCCGAGGCCATCCTGTTTGCCGACGTGGGTTTGCAATTCCCCAGTTTTGGGTTGATTGCGAGCGAGGACACGATCAAGAAGCGTCCGCAGGTTCTGCGCAAGTTTGCGAGCGTGGTGTCGGGTGCCTGGACTTACATTCAGAACGGGCATATCGATGAGGCCGTTGCCGCGATTCTCGCTCAGCGCGCACAGTCCAAGCTCGATGCGCATGCCATTCACGGCATGGTGGAGTCGTTCCTGGAGTTCTTCACCACCCCGGCAAGTGTGGGCAAACCGGTTGGCACCATGGTGGCCTCGGATTGGGTCAGCGGTCTCAAAGTGATGGAGACGGCGAAATTGATCGGCCCGGCCAATCCGGCTGAATATTTCACCAATGATCTGCTCGATCTGGATCTGATCAAGACCCTGGGCAGCCGCTGACGGTGCCTGCGATCAAGTGGCAGTCAACGGACCAACGATGAGCAAATGCATGACGCAGTCGCATTCACTGGGCGGACGATGACCGCGCGCACGGCCAAGTTGCCGTTGCCGGGCCAACGATGAGCGAGCGCGCCGCGGCTGGCATTCGCATCGAGCGGGTCGTCAAGATCTTTGGTGATGTCGGCATCACCGCGCTCAATGAGGTTTCGCTCGACATCGCGCCGGGGGAGTTCGTCAGCATTCTCGGCCCCAGTGGCTGTGGCAAGAGCACGCTGCTGCGTTGTGTAGCCGGACTCGATACGCCGAGCAAAGGGCAGATCGTTGTGGGCGGCGTTCCGGTCAGCGCGCCACCCGAGCATCTGGGCATTGTGTTTCAGCGCGATGCGCTGCTCGAATGGCGCTCGGTGATCGACAATCTGCTGTTGCCGATCGAGTTTCGTGGCGGTGACAGCAGGGCCGTGCGTCCACACGCCAAAGCGCTGCTGCGCATGGTGGGGCTCGAAGGGTTTGAAGATCGCTACCCCTCGCAGCTCTCAGGGGGCATGCGCCAGCGCGTGGCAATCTGCCGGGCGCTGGTCGATGATCCGATGCTGCTTCTGATGGATGAGCCGTTCGGTGCGCTTGATGCGCTCACGCGCGATCAGCTCAATATCGAACTGCAGCGTCTGTGGCTTGCCAATCGCAAGACGGTGCTGTTTGTGACCCACAGCATCACCGAGGCGATTTTTCTGGCCGATCGGGTCGTGGTGTTCTCACCGCGCCCGGGTTCGATTGCCGATGTCATCCATGTCGATCTGCCGCGCCCGCGCAAGCTGGCGGTTCGCACCAGCGAACTGTTTCATGGTTATGCAGGACGCATCCGCACCTTGTTTGAAGGGATGGGTCTGCTCAAGGAGGACGAGTGAACCGGCAGTCCTTGCAGGGCGTCGCGATCACCACGATGACGCTGATCGTATTCGGGTTGATCTGGGAAGCAGGCGTGAGCTATTTCGGCGTGAAGCCGATCGTCTTGCCGCCGCCCTCGGCCATTCTGCGCGAACTGTTCAGCGAGTTGCCCTGGTATCTGGGCCATGCCTGGTTCACTCTGATAGTGACCCTGGGCGGGTTCGCCCTGGCAGTGGTGATCGGGGTTGCGCTCGCCGTGCTGATTGTGGAATCGAAGCTGCTCGAGAAGACCATCTATACGGTGATCGTCGGTTTGAACAGTGTGCCCAAGGTAGCCATTGCGCCGCTATTTGTGATCTGGATGGGCACCGGGGCCGAACCAAAACTGGCAATCGCTTTTCTCATTGCCGTGTTCGCGATCGTGATTGACACGGTGCTGGGTCTTAAATCAGTGCCCGCCGATATTCTCGATCTGGGGCGGGCCTTGCGTGGCAGCCGCTCGATGATGCTCTGGCGTATCCGCTTTCCCTGTGCGCTGCCAAGCCTGTTTGCCGGCATGAAGGTGGCGATTTCGCTCGCGCTGGTAGGGGCCATCGTTGGTGAATTTGTGTCATCGCAGCGCGGTCTGGGCTATGTCATTCTTTCAGCGCAGGGCACGTTTGATACGGCACGGGTGTTCGCTGCGGTGTTTCTGTTGGCCATCCTGGGCATGCTGCTGTTCGCGGCCATTGTGCGCATCGAGCGCTGGGCGCTGCCCTGGCATGCTTCGCAAAAGGACTATTCGCCGAGCGCCTGACTCTAAAACTGACTCACGCAACGTGCGGGTGACTCAACGCGTCCCTGACTCGCCCGGTGCCTGATTCGTTGTGGTGGCCACCCACAGCGACAAGTCAACTGGGCTGGCCGCTTGCCATTTGAGCGAACCCGCTTGACGAAACCGGCGCGGCGCAGGATTCTCCGGCGTCTGCATTTCTCCAAAGGAGCGTTTCCATGGCCATGATCCCGTTAGCCTCGATGGGCAACTTTTTTCATATCTATGATTTTCGGGTGAAGGCTGGCAAAGAAGCCGAATTCATCGAGCTGTTCAACGAGTTCGACTACTCCGATGGCAATCCCATGCACAAGTCGGCGGCCCAGGTGAAGGATGGTGTGCTGGTGCAGGACACGGCAGACTCGCAGCACTTCTGGCTCATCGCCGAGTGGTCCGATATCGAGGAACATGCGCGCATCCGCCGTCAGTTGGTGGACATGAAGCCGGCCTTTGTCGGTCTGATCGAGGGCGGCAAGTTCGTGCCGGATTACGGCAAGATCGTCTCCAGCACACCCGAACACATTCTGAACAAGGCCGCCTGACCATGTTGCAGCTCTATACGTTCTTTCGCTCTTCCACCTCGTTTCGACTGCGCATTGCGCTCGCCTGGAAGGGGTTGCCCTATGAGGCGCACTATGTGAGTCTGCCCAAGATGCAGCATCGCGACGCGGGCTATCTCGAAGTCAATCCGCAAGGCCTGGTGCCTTCACTGGTCGATGAGGCCGGCCAGGTGTTCACCCAATCAATGGCCATGATCGAGTATCTGGATGAGCGCTATCCCGCTCCCGCGTTGATGCCCGCTGACATCGAACAAAAATGGTATGTGCGCGCGGTGTCGCAGATCATCGGCTGTGAAATGCATCCGCTCAATAATGTCCGGGTGCTCAAGTATCTGAAGAGCGCCTATGGTCTGGAGGATGCCAAGGTGAACGGTGATTGGTATCCGCACTGGATTGCCGAAGGTCTCACCGGCCTGGAACAGTTTCTGGTGAGCGAAGACCGCTCTGGTCGATTCTGTCTGGGTGATCAATTCACCATGGCCGATGTCTGCCTGGTACCGCAGATTCAGAATGCCAAGCGCTTCAACTGTGACCTGAGCGCCTATCCCCGCACCATGGCGATCTATGAGCAGTGCGCGAGCCTCGATGCGGTGAAGGCGGCCGATCCGGCGGGCCAGGCCGATGCGTTTTGACCGGACACCTGATGTTCGATGTTTTCTGACCGGACATACGCATCCTCGATGCAGACGGACAGTACGTGCATTCTGACCGGACCTATTCTCTTCCAAGCCTTTTGACAGGACATGCTTCAAGAAATGACGCGAACGCTACAGACTGACGTACTGGTCATTGGTGCCGGCGGCGCCGGCATGTACGCTGCCATCGAAGCGGCGCGCCGAGGCGCGCAGGTGATTCTTGCTGATCGTGGGCTGATTGGACGCAGCGGTGCAACAGTGATGGCACAGATGACAGTGGCTGCCGCTACTGCGGAACCGGCCGCCGATAGCGTTGAGAATCACCTGGCTGACACGTTGCGCGCCGGCCGCGGATTGTGCGAACCCGAACTGTCAAAGCTGCTGTGCGAAGAGGGTTTGGCCTGCGTGCGCGAAATGGACGCCTGGGGAGTTGGTTGGGCACGTCAGGGGGAGCAATTCAGTCCGATCATGGCACCGGGTCATGACAGGGCGCGCTGCGTCTATGTTGATTTTCTGAACACCGGCCCGGCCGTGTCGCGCACCCTGCGCACGCAGGTGATTCGTACCCCCGGTGTCATGCGTGTCGGTGATTTGTGCCTGACCGATGTGGTCATCGAGCAGGGTCGTTGTACTGGCGCGGTCGGTCTGCATCTGCCCTCCGGCGATCCGATCGTGGTGCAGGCGCACGCGGTGGTGCTTGCCTGCGGCGGGCTTACTCGCCTGTATGCCCGTAACAGCGCCTCGGCCAATATGGGCGGCGATGCGTATGCGCTCGCGCTGCGTGCCGGTGCACGACTGATCGACATGGAATTTGTGCAGTTCTTTCCGATCGGTCACCTCGCGCCGCGCATGATCGGCATGGACCCGATCATGTGGGATCCGTTTCGCTACAAGCTGGGCGGTCGCTTGCTCAATGGCAAGATGGAGGAATTCACCCATCGCTATGGTGCGGTCGATGACGGTCGTTACACGATCACCCGCGATCAGGCTACCTACGCGATCACCAAGGAAGTCGAGGCCGGTCGCGGTTCGCCGCATGGCGGGGCGTGGTTGAGTTTTGCGCATTGCTCGCCCGAGCAATTGAAAGAAGCCTTCGGACCGGTCATCGGTCGCCTGGCCAAGAACGGCATCGATCTCACCAAGACACCGATCGAGGTGGCACCGATTGCCCACTATCACATGGGCGGTATCGCGGTCGACACTGCAATGTCGACTGGTGTGCCCGGTTTGTACGCCGCTGGCGAAGCCGTCGGTGGCGCCAACGGTGCCAACCGGCTCTCGGGGAATGCGATCACCGAAGCGTTTGCCTTCGGCCGGCGCGCTGGCGCAAGCGCCGCGGCCTATGTAGCCAATGTAGCCAATGTAGCCAGTGCGGCCAGTGCGGCCAGTGCGGCCAGTGCGGCCAGTGCGGCCAGTGCGGCCAGTGCGGCCAGCGTGGCCAATGTGGCAGCCAGTGCCTCCGGTGCGCCCGAGCCCTCCGCCGCAGCACGTGCGCTATTGGGCACGCTGTCGCCCGGTTCGCTCGCCGCGACTGTGAACACGGCCGCCGAGATCGAACTATTGCAACAGGTCATGGCGCGGCACGTGGGACCGTTCAGAACCGGACAGGGGTTGCGCGAGGGCTTGGCGCAGATACGCGAGATCGCTGCGCGCGTTCGTGCCGCACCCGCGCATCGGCCGCAGGCGTTCGACCCGGAATGGATCGACTGGCTTGATCTGCGCACCATGACCCTGGTGGCCGAAGCGGTGACGCTTGCCGCCATTGAGCGGACCGAGAGCCGCGGGGCTCATCAACGTGAAGACTATCCGGGCCTGGATGACACCTGGCTGCGCCATCTGCAGGTGCGGCTGCCTGGCACACCCGCGCAGCTCACGCTCGAATCGATTCCGGTTGCCAGCAAGGAGGCCGCATGAAGCCCGTGGCGACATTGACCGTCTGGCGCGGTGCGCCTCCGCAGGAAGGGCATTACGAGTCCTATCCGGTGCCGTTTGAACCAGGCCAGTCGGTGCTCGATGGTTTGCGCCATGTGCGGGCGCACGTTGATCCAACCCTTGCGCTGCGCTATTCCTGCATCAACGCCAACGCTTGCAAGGAATGCATGGTGCTGGTCGATGGCAAGACAGTCTACGGATGTACCACCCGCCTGGAAGCCCGCGAGATGCGCATCGAGCCGCTGCGCAACAAGGACTGGGTGCGCGATGTCGTGAGCGAAATTGCGCCGCCCGATGAGCGCTTGCCGGATCATCAGAGCGCATAAAGTCCCGGGCGAATCAGGAAGGCCCTCAGAACAAGGATCAAAGACGTGCTCGCGGCGGCGATCAGCCCATTCTCGATGGGTGCTGATCGTGCCTGATGCTATTCAATCGGGTCAGTTTGACCAGTACAGTCGCGTCGGATTGTCGACGAGTATCTTGCGTCGCACCGCCTCATCGTCGGTGTAGCGCGCGAACAGGTCGACCATCTCGCCATCGTTAGGCATCAGGCGCACATTGGGATGCGGCCAGTCGGTGCCCCACAGGATGCGATCCGGCGCGGCCTGGATCAGCGCGGCAGCGTATGGGATGGCATCTGGAAAGGGCCGCTCGCTGCGCGAGATGCGTTCACCGCCACTCACTTTGACCCAGGCACGTTCATCGCGCATCAGATCGAGCAACTGGCGAAACGGCACCTGATCCAGACCGAGCGAGGCGTCCACCCGCCCCATGTGGTCGATGACAAATGGCGTGGGAATCGAATCGAGAAACGACCGGTAGCGGCCAATATCCTCTGCATCCAGATGCAGCACCACATGCCAGCCCAGTGGGGCAATCCGCTTGATCACCGATTGAACAGCAGCGACATCCGGAGCGCCGCCCAGATGTTGCACAAAGTTGAAGCGCACCGCGCGCGCGCCCCCTTCATGCAAGGTCTGCAGTTCGGCATCGGTCACGCTGGGGCGCACCATGGCTACGCCGCGATAGCGACCATTGGAATCGGCGATCGCATCGAGCATGGCACGGTTGTCCGCGCCATGGCAGCTCGCCTGCACCAGCACCACCCGCGATAGACCCAGATGCGCGTGCAAAGCGCGTAACGCCTCTTTCGGCGCATCGGGGGGGGTGTAGCGACGCCCTTCGGCGAACGGAAATTTCGCTGCAGGGCCGAACACGTGACAATGGGCATCACAGGCATCGGCCGGCATCATGTAGCGCGGCTTTACCGGATGAGGATCGGGTGCGGGAATGCTTTTGGGCGCAGGAGTGCTTGTCATGGCTGTGCGACGAATTCTCTATTCCGGCAGTTCATCGACATAGCGCAAGCCGGCCTTGGCCAGCGGTTCGCGCATGCCATTCAAGTCAAGGCTCAAGGTGCCCGCCGCGTAATGGGCTCTGGAGTCGGCCTCCTTCTCTTCGCGCAACCGTGACGCCTGCGCCACGGCGCCCGCGTGGGCACGCGGCACGACCACCACGCCATCATCATCGGCAATGATGACATCGCCCGGGTTGACCAGCGCGCCGGCGCACACCACCGGGATATTGACCGAGCCGATGGTTGATTTCACGGTGCCCTTGGCCGAGATGGCGCGCGACCACACGGGAAAGCCCAGTTTCTTAAGGTCGCTGACATCGCGGCAGCCCGCGTCGATGATAAGACCCATCGCGCCATGGGCACGGTAGATGGTGCCCAGCAACTCTCCGAACATGCCATCGGTGTTCTCAGCCGAGCAGGCAGCCACCACGATGTCACCGGGTTGAATCTGCTCAGCAGCCACATGCAGCATCCAGTTGTCGCCGGGGTGGACCAGCACGGTGACAGCGGTGCCTACTGCACGCGCGCCTTCATAAATCGGTCGCATATTGGTCCGCATCAGTCCGCTGCGACCTTGCGCTTCGTGGATGGTGGCCACACCGAACGCGCCCAGTGACTGCACTGCGGCCGGGTCGGCCCGCTTGATGTTGCGAACCACGATTCCATTCATGAGTCAATTCTCCAGTCCATGTTGGCGGCGCAGCGGCCCCCTTGCCAAAGCCCCGTTTTGCGAACAGGGCGAACCCGTCTATTATGAATTCAAACGCAAGGTTGGGGCGGGCAGCAAGCTTAGTTTTGCTCTTGAAAAGGTGACCATGAGTCAGAGTGCTGGCGAATTTGATTACGTGATTGTGGGTGCCGGCACCGCCGGGTGCCTGCTGGCTGAACGATTGAGCGCTGATCCCGCTGTTCGGGTGCTGGTGATCGAAGCGGGCCCGAAGGACGACTGGATCTGGGTACATATCCCGGTGGGGTATCTGTACTGCATTGGCAACCCGCGCACGGACTGGTGTTTTCGTACCCAGCCAGACAACGGGCTCAATGGGCGGGCGCTCAACTATCCGCGCGGCCGGGTGCTGGGTGGATCATCGTCGATCAATGCCATGCTGTATCTGCGCGGACAGGCCGAGGACTATGACGGCTGGGCCGCACAGACCGGTGACAGCGACTGGTCCTGGGACAGCGTGCTGCCGGTGTTCAAGCGCACCGAAAACCACTGGCGCGGCAGCTCGGAATTTCACGGCAGCGAGGGCGAGTGGCGAGTCGAGCAACAACGGCTTTCGTGGAGGTTGCTCGACGCCTTTGCCGCCGCTGCCAATGAGCAGGGTATTCCCTCAACCGATGATTTCAACCGCGGCAACAATCATGGGGTGGCCCGCTTCGAGGTCAATCAGCGCCGCGGCGTGCGCTGGAGCGCGGCGCGCGCATTCCTGCACCCGGCCATCAAACGCGGCAATGTGTCGGTGATTACCGATGCGATGGTGACGCGCCTGCGCATGGTCAATCGGCGCTGCTATGGGGTGGACTTCCATCGTGGCGGCGAGCGCTGGCACGTCACCGCCCGGGGTGAGACGATTTTGAGTGCAGGGGCTGTCGGTAGCCCGCACATCCTGCAGCTCACCGGCATCGGGCCACCCACCTGGCTGCGCAATCGCGGCATTACGGTGCGCCACGCATTGCCTGGGGTCGGTTCCAATCTGCAAGATCATCTGCAACTGCGCATGGCCTTCAAGGTCAAAGGTGCAAGGACGCTCAATACGCTGGCCAATAACTGGTTCGCCAAGGCCGGCATGGCACTGCAATACGCGCTGACCCGCTCCGGGCCGCTGTCAATGGCACCCTCGCAGCTTGGGGCCTTCGCGATGTCTGATCCGTCGCGTACCCGGCCGAACATCCAGTTTCATATCCAGCCCCTGTCGCTGGATAAATTTGGTGACCCGTTGCACCGCTTTCCGGCGTTCACAGCGAGCGTCTGCAACCTGCAACCGACCGCACGCGGCACGGTGCTGGTGCGTTCAAGCGAAGCGCGCCTGCAGCCGGCGATCCGGCTCAACTCGCTCTCGACTCCCGAGGACCGTCGGGTGGCCATCGATGCAATGCGGCTGACCCGCCGCATCGTGCTCTCGAGCAAGGCGCTCGCGCCGTTCTCGCCGCAGGAGTTTCTGCCCGGACCGGCCGCGCAGACCGATGAAGAACTCACTCGTGCCGCGGGCGATGTTGGTACCACCATATTTCATCCGGTAGGCACTTGCCGCATGGGCCGTGCGGATGACACCGATGCGGTGGTCGATTCACAGCTCAGAGTGCGTGGTATCGCGGCGCTCCGCGTGATCGACGCCTCGGTGATGCCAACAATCACTTCGGGCAATACCAATTCGCCGACGCTGATGATCGCCGAGCGCGGTGCCGAGCTGGTGCGTCGTGCGCGTGCGCAGCGTTGAATCGTGGCCACGGGGGCGTTGGACGTGATGTCCGCGGCGTCGTGCGCGTGCGCGGCGTTGCATCACGTGCCGCGCTGACTGCGCTCCGATCACTGCTCGCGTAACAGACCCAGAGCTTCCTGTGCCGCGCGGTCGCTATAGCTGAAAATCACGCTGCCCGAGTCAGACTCGAGCCGGCTGTGAGTCCACGGCGGGATGACAAAGCAATCACGCGGACCGAATTCAAATGTTTGGTCCCCGAGCAGCGCGCGGCCGGTGCCCTCCACCACGCTGCACACCCGGCTCTCGGTGCTCTGCCAGGGCACACCAGCAAAGCCCGCTGGCAGTCGTTGCAGCGACACACCCATGGTGGGGAAGGGATGTCCGCCGGTGCCCGGATGCGCATAGCGCAGGCGATAGCCGTGCGCCGGGTGGGCAGGCTCGGCGGCCTCCAGTGTGGCGAGGGCGGCACGCGCCTGCCGATAGCGATAGACCCGCAGCGGTGTCGCCTGCGCATCGGCCGCGCGGTACTCCATCGGCAGCAGGCCGCAACCGAAGCGGGCGGCGCTCACCTCGGAATGGTTCTTCGGTGCATAGCTCTCAAGGGGCGCATCTTCGCGAAACATGGCACCGAACAAGGCCACGATGGGCGTATCCAGGCCATCGAGCCACACCACCGGACCGGTCCCCTCGTTGCCATGCTCATGCCAGGTCCAGTTCGAGGTGACGATGAAATCCCCCGGCGACATGATGATCTTTTCCCCTTCGATCGACGTATAGGCGCCTTCGCCCTCAACGATGAAACGCAACGCCGCCGGTGAATGCCGATGCGAAGGGGCGATCTCCCCGGGCAGGATGATCTGCAGTCCGGCATACAGCGACTGGGTCACAAAGGTCGAGCCGCGCAGGCTCGGATTCTCAAGCACCAGCACCCGGCGTTCAGCGTCACGCTTGGTGATCAGCGTGCTCGCCCGCAACAGATGCTCGCGAATGGCCGCGTAATGCCACACGTGCGGCACACAGGCTGACCCCGGTTTCATGCGGGCGGTGCGCTCCCACAACGGCATCAGCGACAAGCCCGAGATCCCGGCTGAAAACCGGGCCAGCTCGGCGGCGGTGGCAGTCTGTGTTGTCATGTCAATTCCTCAGGCGGGTGCGAGCAGTCGTAGAATGCGCCTCTCGCGTGTTCTTGCAATCCGTAAAGTTGTGCTTCGGCCCCGATCCCGGCATGTACGTCGCAGGGGGTCCGTTGCGATAGCCAGTCGAGGTTTGACATCCTACCCAATCTGATCCGGCCAACCCTTGCGCTCATCGTACTGTCGCTCGTTTTTCTGGCAGTGCGACCTGTCGTGGCACAAGAGTCTGCGTGGCCGCAGCGCCCGGTGCAGATGCTGGTGCCCTACACACCGGGCACCGGCGCTGACATTCTGTCACGTCTGTTGGGCCCCACCCTGACACGACTGTGGAAGACGCCGGTGGTAACGGAAAACCGCCCCGGCGCCAGTGGCAATATTGGCGCCGATCTGGTCGCCCATGCCGCACCTGATGGCTACACATTTCTCTTCACAGCAACTTCGTTTGCTACCAATCCGCCGCTCAATCCGCATCTGCCATTTGATCCGGTGACCAGTTTTGCGCCCGTCGCGGTGGTCGCTGCGAGCAGCATGGGCTTGATGCTCAATCCGTCGGTGCCAGCCCGCACCGTGCGCGAATTTGTCGAGCTCGCAAGGCGCGCACCGGGCGAATTGCATTACGGCTCCACGGGCAATGGGGCGCCACAGCACCTCACCATGGAGCTGGTGAAACTGGAGACCGGTACCGATCTGGTTCATGTCCCCTACAAAGGCTCTGGCGGGGCAATGTCCGATCTGGTGGCTGGCCACGTCCAGGCGATGGTGGTATCGATCCAGACGGCGGCACCCTATATCGTGAGTGGGCGTCTGCGCATGCTGGCCGTTCTGAGCGAACATCGGCTACGCGCCTTTGCTGATGTGCCGACTCTGGCCGAAGCGGGCTACCCCGGTCTTGTGGTCGATACCTGGTATGCGGTGTTTGCACCAGCCGGCACACCGGCCGCCATCATCACGCGGGTCAACGCGGCGCTCGATCAGGCGATTCATCAACCTGACATCCGAACCCAGCTTGATCGCCAGGGGCTGGCGCCGGTCGGTGGCCCCCCCGAGCGCCTGGCCAATACGCTGCGCCGCGATCTGGACCGTTGGGCGCGCGTGATTGCCGCGGCACATATCAAGGCGGATTGAATGAACACCACAGTGAACACAATTTCTGAGGAGAAGTGGAAATGAGTCTCATCGAGGATCTGGTCGTTGCCTATCGCGTGCTCGCCGAGCATGGCGCGATCGATGCCTATGGGCATGTCAGCGTACGCTCCGACCGCGACCCCGGCCGTTACCTGATGGCGCGACATATCGCGCCTGAGTTCGTGCGCGCCTCCGACATCATCGAATACGATCTGGACAGCAATCCGCTCGACGCCGGGGATCGGCTCAGTGTGCGCGAGCGCTACATTCACGGCGAGATTTTCAAGGCCCGACCCGACGTGATGTGTGTGGTGCACAACCATTCGCCCTCGGTCATCCCGTTCAGCACCACGCGCGAGATGTTGAGGCCGATATTTCACATGTCGGCGTTTGTTGGCCAGGGCGTGCCAAACTTCGAGATCCGTGATGCACAGAAGGGTACCGACCTTTTGGTGAAGACCGCCTACCTGGGTGCGGCGCTGGCGAAAACGCTGGGCGGTCATCCGGCCGCGCTGATGCGCGGGCATGGTTGCGTCACGGTCGGCGAGACGATTGCGCGTGCGGTGGGGCGCAGCATTTATCTTGAATCGAATGCGCGCATGCAACTGCAGGCGATGCAGATTGCCGGACCCGGGGGTCGGGTGGAATTCATGGATGCTGATGAAGTGGCGGCCTCTGCTCCGAGGCAGGAATACGACCGCGGCTGGCATTTGTGGAAGACCCGGGTGCTCGCACGTATGGCCACCGAGGACAATGTTGCGCTCGACGCTGCGGGTGGCCCGCCGCCGCAGCATTTCTGACCGATGCGGCAAGTGACGCTGCACCGGCGCATTGCCAAGAGGCGCTACGAGTACCGCCGCAGTTGTGGCTCTGCGGCAGGGGTTGCAACAGGTGCTGCGCTGGCGCGCCAGTCGGAGAATCCCGGTGGTGCGCTGAAGCCCCGAAAATGGCGTTCCAGCCAGCCGGCGATGCCGATGGTGCGCAGATCACTGAACTCAGGTCCGATGATCTGCAGGCCGACCGGCAAGCCGCTGCGGCTGGTGCCAGCGGGAATGGCTGTGGCTGGCAGCCCGGACACCGTCGGCAGTCCGATCCAGAAGTAGCTGTTGGAGGCGAGCTGCCAGTCGCCGTCGATGTCCAGCCGTTGCTCATGCTTGGGTGTGTTGTGCACGTGCGGGAACGCGCAGGTCGGCGTGATCGGCGCGATTACGGCATCGTATTCACCGAAGAATGCGCGCCACGCGCGCTGTAACCGGTGGCGCTCAAGATCGTATGCCTGCCACTGTCGGTGTGCCTGGGTGAGGCCGCGCAGCCGCAGCGCGTCGTAGCCCTCATCGTCGTGCGAATAGCGGGCTGCCTGCCGCGTCAGCCCAGGCAGATCGGCAAGCGCAATGCGCGCGGCCGTTGCCCCGCGCAGCAAGGCAATGTAGAGCTTGTAGTGTGCTTCACTATCCATCGGCAAGCGGGCGGCAATGTCCACCTGTGCCCCACCAGCTTGCAGAGCGCCACCTGCCGCATAGGCACAGTCTTGCGTGGCCTGATCGACCGGAAACAGTCCGTCGTTGCCGATCACTGCAATGCGCAAGCCTTGCGGTAATGCATCGGGCAACTCCGGCGGGCAGGGTGGCAGGCGCAACTGCCAGGCCGCTTCGGATCCGTGACCGGCAATCAGGCTGAGCGCGAGGGCCAGGTCATCGGCTGAGCGGGCGAGTGGCCCGGCCACATTCAAGTCCCCTGCCGGCGCATCCTCAATCATTGAATGGCCATCCAGAGGCACGATGCCAAAGGTCGGCTTATGTCCATAAACCCCGCAGAAATGTGCCGGCACCCGGATCGATCCGCCGATATCGCTACCCAGTTCGAGGGCAGCAAATCCACAGGCGAGGGCGGCTGCCGCCCCGCCCGATGAGCCTCCGGCCGAGCGGCTGGCATCCCATGGATTGAGCGTCGTACCATAGAGCGCGTTGAACGATTGCCAGTCGGCCAGATCCTTGGGCACATTGGTCTTGCCCAGGATGATGGCACCGGCGCGACGCAAACGATCGATGGCCAGGGCATTGCGCGTTGCGCGATGCTGCGCCCGTTCCGGGTAACCAAACGTCGAAGGTGTGTCGATCAGATCAAAACATTCCTTGATGGTGATCGGCACCCCGTCGAGCGCACCGCTTGGCCCAGCGCGACGGCGTGCCTGATCGGCCGCACGAGCTTCGGTGCGCGCCGCGTCAAACCGTCGCACCACCACCGCATTGACCCGCGCATCATCCCGTTCGATGCGTGCTATGTGGGCGTCGACCAGTTCCAGGGCCGACACCTCAGCGCGTGCAACACGCGCAGCTTGTGCACGCGCGCTTTCGTGGCGAGCCACCGTGCTGGCCGAGTCGCTCATGGCCGTCTCAGGTTGCGCCACGACGCGGTTTGGCAGCTTGCGTCACGACGGGGCTCGGCAGGTTGCGCCACGACGCGGTTTGGCAGCTTGCGTCACGACGGGGCTCGGCAGGTTGCGCCACGACGAGGCTCGGCAGCTTGCGTCACGACGCGGTTTGGCAGGTCGCATCACGATGCGGTCAGGTAGTTGATGCCACGATGCGGCTCGGCATCGCGGGCCTAGATGCGGCTCAGATCAATCACCGATGGGGTGAACAACTCCTCGGGGGCGAGCTTGCGTGATGACAGCCCCTGCTCATGGTGATAGCGGGTGAACACATCGAGGGAATGCAGGTTTTCCTTGAAGCCATAGGGCCAGTAGTCATCGCCCATCAGTTCACGGGTGGCGTTGTACTCATGTACCACCCACGGCAGAGTGACCAGCAGCATGTTGATCTCGTTCAGATCGTGCATGGCAAGGCGCTTGGCTTCGGCGAAGGCCTTGTAGACATTGACTGGCAGCCAGGGGTGCTGTTCCACCAGCGATTTGCGGATGCCTACCATATGCATGATCGGAAAGTGCCCGGTCCGCTTGAAGTAGTCGGCCTCGACATCCTTGTAATTGGGAAACAGCCGCGCGACTTTGGGCGAGCCGCGCAGCAGACAGGACGGCGCCCGCGCGCTGATCATCGCGTCGATTTCACCTGCTTCGAGCATGCCCGAGAGCGTCTTGTCATCCGGGATCTGTTGCAGATCAATTGAATCAGGCAGCTTGATCGGCGAGCGCTCGCCACGGCCGGGTTGCTCGATGCCACCGCGGCGCCAGTGAACCTGATCGGCCGCGACACCATAGTCATCAGACAGGATGCCGCGAATCCACACATTGGCGGTGATCTGGTACTCAGGCACGCCGATTGTCTTGCCGCGCAGATCCTCGGGCCGCGTGATCCCCTTGCTCGTGTTGATATAGATGCCGGAATGACGGAACACGCGCGACAGGAAGGCCGGTATCCCGACGTAGTCCGCTTCACCGCGTGCGGTCATCACCGTGTGACTGCTCATCGATATTTCGGTGATATCGAATTCGCCGTACTTGAAGGCCCGGTGAAAGGCCTCTTCCGGTTCGAGTACGGTGGGGATGATATCGACGCCGTCGATGGCGACGCGCCCGTCAAAGAGTGCCCGGGTGCGGTCATAACCGGCGCAGGCGAGACTCAGTTGCAACTTGCTCATTTAGGATTCCTCTGAAATATCTTTGCGAGCGGATTCAGGCCGCGGCCGCTATGATGCCTCAGGCTGGTCTGGACGCGCAGGCCGGGTTTGCAAAGAGAGTGCAGCAATGGATAGTGCAAGCGCCCCGGCAGGGTTGCCGACACGGCTGATTGTGGTCATCGTGATTTGCATGATGGTGGCCGCCACCAGCATGCACTTGTATACGTCGATGCTCGATGTCATCGCGCAGGAATTTGGCACCAGTACCCGCGCCGTGGGCTGGATTCCAACAGCAACGACATTCGGCTTTGTCGGTGGCGTGATGTTTCTCGCCCCGCTGGGTGATGTGTTTGACAAGCGCCGCCTGATTCTTTTCCAGTCAAGCGCACTCGCCCTGACCCTGGCACTGATGGCAATGGCCAATGCCCTGTGGATGCTGGTGCTTGGCAGCTTCATTGTCGGCATGTCCGCGTCGACCTCGCAGCACCTGGTGTCGGTGACCGCGCAACTCACCCCCAGTGCGCGCCGTGGCAGCGCCATGGGTACGGTGCTCTCCGGGATGCTGCTGGGCATCCTCTGCGGGCGCTTGCTCGGCGGACTTATCAGCGGCGCCCTGGGTTGGCGCGCCGGATTTGTATTTGGTGCCCTGCTGGTGGCTGCCGTGCTGCCGTTCATGCTGCGCATGTTGCCCAGTGCACGCGGGTCGAGCCAGCTTTCCTACGCACGCCTGCTCGGTTCGCTCGTCGATCTGATGCGCCGTTATCCTGTGGTGAACCGCTCCTCGCGCGTGCAGGGATTGCTCGGTGTGTGTTACGGCGGATTCTGGGCCACGCTGGCGCCGATGCTGGCGGCCGATCACCACCTGGGCACTGCCGCGGCCGGACTCTTCGGCATTCCGGGGGCGGCCGGGGTGCTGATCGCCGCACCGGTCGGACGCTGGGTTGACCGCAGCGGTCCTGCCCCGGCCGTCCTGGCGGGCTCATTGCTGGTACTCGCCGGCTACATCGCGTTTGCGTTCGGGCCCTGGATGATTGCGGCGCTGGTGATCGGGGTGATGATGCTCGACTTTGGCATTCGCACCAGTCTGGTGGCCAATCAGACCTTCCTGATCGGTATCGAACCGGAGGCGCGCGCGCGGGTCAACATGCTGCTGATGTTGCACACGTTTGCAGGCAACGGTGTGGGCGCGTTTCTGGCAAGCCAGGCGTTTGCCGGCTGGGGATGGTTGGGCGTGGTGACCGTTGGTGTCGTCTCGGCGACCGCGGCGGCCCTGTTGCACCTGCGCTGGCGCGCGGGGATGGTCGCGCCGGGCTGATGCCCCGTCAATTGCCCTTGAAATTGGGTGCGCGCTTCTCTTTCAATGCAGCAAGGCCTTCTTTCAGGTCGTTCGATCGCATGCTGCGGATATTGGCATCCTGGATGGTGGCCTCGTCATAGATGCCACGCGAAATCGCATTGAGATGCTTTTTCATGCTGCGCATGACAGCCGGTGCACCGGCGGCCAGTTGCTCTGCCATCGTGTGTAGATGGTCACCAAATTGCGCTGGTTCAACCAGATCATGCAGGTAACCCAGGCGTAGCAGCTCTTCGGCCGGAATCGGTTGACCTAACAGGAACAGCCGTTTGGCGGTGTTCAGACCGAGCCGTTCGACATAGCGCCGCATACCCCCGGCGTAATAGTGCAATCCGATACGCGTGGCCGGCATCACCAGCCGCGAACCGGTAACACCTAAACGGAAGTCGCAGGCGAGCGCAATGTCGGTGGCCCCGCCATACACGCTGCCATTCAAACCGCACACAGTCGGGATCGACAGGTCTTCGAGACGATTGACGACCATACCGAATGTGATGCCATTGGCCGACAGACTGCTCACCGCTGACAAGGTATAACCGGAGCTGAATGTGCGCGTGCCCGTGCCTGTCACGACCAGGGCGCGCAGGGACTCGGTGCGATCAATCTGATCGAAATGCGCCATCAGTACTGCGAGGTCTTCCGGGTCAATCCGGTTGTGTTGACTGGGTCTGCAGAAACGTATTGTGGCAATTTGCCCGTCAATCGACAGCCACGGCGGACCATCGTCGAATTCGCCACGCGGCGGCGGTACCGGCACTTCGGGTGGCGCGACCGCCTCAGGGGCGGCGTCGGTGCCCGATGCACTGCTGGAGGAATCTGCGGCAGTCGACTGTGCCGGTGATTGATTGGCAGCGGTCGCCGCGGTGCCGTCCTGGGCGGGAGCGGCGCTCGGTTCGCCCGGAGTGCCTGAGTCTGGCTGCTGCGCGGGTGCGGGTACGCTGGAGTCGCTGAAGTCACTGGAGTCGGCGGACATGGCAATCGTTCCGTGGGGTCTGTCGATTCGATCAATTATGACCGTCAACGCGGCCAATTGTGAGACTTTTGTCGGGCTGATGACGCATTGTGCGCATCGGTACACTCATTGGTCGCAGCGTGCGTTGTTAGACTGCAGGGAATCCCGATTGCGGTCACTGCTTGATCAATGTGGCCATCCTTATAGATCGCCCGGTATGTCGTTGCTCTGAATGTCGAGATGGAAACTGATTGCATGTGCATGTGCTATCGAGGTAGTTTATGGACGCCGGGGTTGCCGAAATTCTGAATGCCGTTGAGGACTCTGTGAGAGGGGGGGCCATTAGTCCAAAGGACGCCGATGTCCTGACCGAACCGCTCGCTCGCTCGCTTGCGGCCGAGGATATGCGCGATCCCCTCGTCAGGCAGATTGAGGAATGTGTGCGCGAGGTGGGTGGGCCGGCGTCTTCGCGCAGTCGTGCGGCGGCACTCGGTGAGCGGTATCGTGGCCTCTCGGCAACTGACCGGGCGCATTTTATGCAGGTGCTCGCACACCAGTTTGGTCCCGATCCGAAGGCCGTCGCGCGCGCCCAGAGTGCGTACGCCAAGGCGATCGGCACGCCGGCGCAGTGGGATGCCGAGACTGCTTTGCGCCAGGCCGTCGTGTCGCCGCGATCAAGGTTGCTGAGGCAGTTCAATGAGCTGCCCGACGGACTCAAATTTCTGGTCGATTTGCGCGCCGATGTGTTGCGCGCCCTCACCCGCGCGCCTGACCTGGCAGTGCTCGACCATGAACTGCAAAACC
Source organism: uncultured Pseudomonadota bacterium (assembly GCA_903921325.1). Lineage (GTDB taxonomy): Bacteria > Pseudomonadota > Gammaproteobacteria > Burkholderiales > SG8-39 > CAIXPL01. The sequence continues at coordinate 248,856 of CAIXPL010000019.1, read as the reverse complement.
GGCTGCTGAGCTGGTTTGATGTCGGCTTTCTCGATTTGCGGCGAATCACCTGGGATTCGCCGGCAGCCCTGCTCGAGAAATTGATCGATTATGAAGCCGTGCATCAGATACGGTCATGGACGGATTTGAAGAACCGCCTCGATTCCGATCGCCGCTGCTATGCCTTTTTTCACCCGCGGATGCCGCGCGAACCTTTGATCTTTGTTGAAGTTGCGCTTACCGGCGAGCTGTCTGGTTCGGTGCAGCCATTACTGGATGAATCGGCACCCTTGCTCGACCCCGGCGATGCGCGAGCGGCGATTTTCTATTCGATCTCAAACAGTCAGTCAGGCTTGCGCGGAGTCTCGCTGGGCAATTTTCTGATCAAGCGGGTGGTCGAGGCATTGCATCGCGATTTGCCCGGGCTTGAGGTCTTCAGCACGCTATCGCCGCTGCCGGGTTTCCGCGCCTGGCTCGATACCCAGTTTGATGCGGGCACCGTACCGATCAAGGCCGCTGCGCTGTCTGCACTTGCCGAACATATCAACGCAAAACCTGCTGCCGCACTTCTGCAGCAAACCTTGCAGCGTACCCGCTGGTCGGAGCGCCCTGAATTGATCGAGGCTCTGCGCGTGCCGATGTCGCAGTTGTGTCTGCGCTATCTCACGCAGGCCAAACAGGGGATCTATCCGCTCGACCCGGTGGCGCGGTTTCATCTGGCCAATGGCGCACGCGTCGAACGGGTGAACTGGGCCGCCGATATTTCAGTGAAGGGCTTCAATCAGTCCTACGGCATGATGGTGAACTACCGTTATATGCCCCAGGAAATCGAGCACAATGTCGACCGCTATTCTGAAGCGGGGCATATTGCCCTTGGACCGGAGCTCAGTTCCTCATGACCTTGCAAACAGCGCATTCCCAATCGTCCGGTCCGGTGGCCATCATTACCGGCGCTGGCAGCGGGATCGGACGTGCCAGCGCACGCGCACTCGCCAAGGCGGGCTATCGGGTGGCACTCGCGGGGCGGCGTGATGCCCCCTTGCGTGAGCTTGAGGCAGAACTGAACCTGGCAGGGCAGGTGCTTGTGGTGCCAACCGATGTGGGTGATCCGGCCGCGGTCAATCGCTTGTTTGATTCGGTTGCGTCGACGTGGGGGCGGCTCGATCTGCTCTTTAACAATGCCGGCGGCTCAGGCCCCATGCTGCCCATTGAAGATCTGCCCTTTGAGGCTTGGCAGCAGGTGCTCGCGAGCAATCTGACCGGTCCGTTTCTGTGTACTCAGGCTGCATTCCGCGTCATGAAGGCGCAGCAACCAATGGGCGGGCGCATCATTAATAACGGTTCGATTTCGGCTCATTCGCCGCGGCCGAATTCCGCGCCTTACACCTCAACCAAGCACGCCATCACCGGGCTCACCAAGTCAGCGTCGCTCGATGGGCGCAAATACGATATTGCCTGTGGACAGATCGACATTGGTAATGCGCAAACCGAGATGACCACCCGTATGGCCCAGGGGATACCGCAGGCCAACGGCGCGCTCGCCATCGAGCCGCGCATGGATGTCGAGGATGTGGCACGCGCCGTGGTATTCATGGCCGGGTTGCCGCTTGAGTCCAATGTGCAGTTCATGACCGTGATGGCCACCAAAATGCCCTTCGTCGGACGCGGCTGACCGACTCTTAATCGGGCAGATCGGTCGGTCACTCAAACGCGCCTGGCGCGCCGGCCATGCATCTGGCGGGTCGAACCGCCATACCGGGCTTCACTCACCGATCGTTAGGGGTGCCTGCTGACCGCGCGGCCCAGCGCTAGGTAGTCCACAGCGGTGCCATTTCGGTCGCTACCACCTGCTCATAGGTGCTCGGCGCGGTGAGTAGGCCCATGTCCCGCGCGAAGGCGTTCATCGCGGTCACTGTCGCGCTCGAAATGCGGGCGTCGTAGAACGGCGCGTCGCGCCGGATCAGTTCGGCGATCAGTGCGGTTTCCGCAGGTGGAAACAGGCGCGCTGCCGCCTGCGTGGCGATCGCCGGATTGGCCTTGAGCGCGCGTTGAGCGGCCACCAGGGCGCGCACAGTGGCCTCCACCTGCGCCGGATCACCGCTCACCCGGGCAGCGGTGGTGACCAGCCCCGGGAGCGTAAAATCGACCGCGCCGGCCGGACCGTCTCCACGACGCGCGTCCAGCACCAGGGTGCCAACGCCGTTACGCACCGCCACCTCGGCGCCCATGCCATTGGCCCAGAAGCCGTCAATCCTGCCTTCTTCGAGGGCTTTGGCGGCGGCCACGCCAAAGGACACGCCGGCACCGGCCGTGCCTGGCACCGGGCCGATGGTGACGTCCTTCAGCGGATCGATTCCGGCCAGGACCAGCATGCGCTTGAGTCCATCGACCGGGCCAGGGGCGGCGCCGATGCGCAGACCGCGCACGCAGTTAAGATCACCGCGCACCGCCTTCAAATCACTTCGCATGATGAGAAACCAGTACATCTTCTGCGCGAGCGCACCGATCAGCTTGCAACCTTCCCAGTTCTTGAATGCGTAGAGCGGCGCATGGGCTGAGCCTCCGACATAGTCGACATGACCGTCGCGCAGCTCTTCATAGGTCCTGGTTACCGGGAAAATCAATTCAATCGTGGCATCGAGTCCCTGCTCGCGCATGAAGCCCAGTTCGACCGCGGCGATCGCAGGAAAGTAGGACGGTGAGACCATGTCCGGGATGGCAACACGTAGAGGCATGACAGAGGCTCCAGCAGCTAGGGTGAATGGGGGCAGGGTCGAAATCTGATCGGGATCCGGTCAGATTGGCTTCGATCCGATAAGGTCAGAGCCGATGATGTCAGAACCAGTCGAATTCAGAGTCAGTCGAATTCAGGGTCAGTCGAATTCAGGGTCAGTCGAATTCAGGGTCAGGTGCGAGCCTCTTCGCGATAAAAGCCCAATGCCTTGAGCACTGGCGCATCGCTTGCCTGAAACAGCAGGCTAGCCTCTTTTGCATCAATCTGGCAATTCGTCCAGGCGGGAATCACAAAAAGATCGCCGCGCGACCACTCAAAGCACTGATCACCGATGAGAGCTTCACCGTGGCCGGCCGACACTGCCATGATCCGGCTGCAGGTGCTGCGTGCAAGAGCAAGGGTACCCGCTGCACGAATCGAAATGAATGACAGTTCCATGGTTGGAATGTGTGCCTGGCTTGGCAACACCAGCTTGCAACTGCCTCCTCGATCGGGGGCAAGGTTCGCCAAGGCCGCTTCGGCGGCGCGCTGGGTAAACAGAAACTCCGATTCATCGGGTGTGGCGATGGTTTGCTGATATTCGTCCGGGTGCGGCTCAAAGAACATGGGTTCGAGCAGATGCACCAGGGGTACATCGAGCATATCGATCCAATAGGCGTTCTGGTTGCCTTCGTTGTAGTGACTGTGCCAGCACCAGTTGGGGGTGAGCAACACATCGCCTGGACGCATTGCCAGGCGTACGCCGTTTACCACGGTGTAGACGCCATCGGCAGCGTCCAGCACGACCCGCAGCGCATTGGGCATGTGCCGGTGGGTGCGCGCATGTTCGCCCGGCTTGATCATCTGGTAGGCCGACACCAGGGTGCGCGCGGTGGCGTAGTCATTATCACCGACCGGATTGAAGGTGAGCAGATTGCGCCGCTCGGCCAGTTCGGTGCCGATCCACTCCCCCGCGCGGTCCATGGCAAGCCGCGCATCGGCGTAGCGCCAGTGTCTGGGTTTAAACGCCGAGCGGGGTTCGGGCCATAGCGAGGGCCGCGCCTTGTGCCAACCGGCGGTCATGCAGCGCTGCGCAAGCTCCGGGTAGAGCTCCTCAAGGCTGCGCGCGGTCGCGAGCGTGTTGGCCGGGCGGTCGTTCATCGAGATCCCCTTGGCCGCGCCTGGTTTCGATTGACGCACGAACCAACGTGCCAGCGGTGCGGTCGTTTCATTGGCATGCCCCTGGTTGCTGCCGGCTTCGAATGTCCGGTGCCCCGGCCAGCCAGAGGCATTGTCCCTTCATTGACGTACTCCTAGTTGCGGTTGGCTTCGAACGGAGTACGCACAGTGCCTGTCTTGAATTCAGGCGGGTAGAGCACCGTGCTGCGCCCCGGTGTGGCCCATTCTTCCAGTTTGTTGCTGGTGACTCCGCCGTATTGCACGTACATGATGCGGTTGCTCATCCATTCACCGTTCTTGGCGAAGCTGAACTTGCCAGCCACCGTATCAAAGGTCGCCTTGTGCATGTACTCGGCAAGCTTGCCTTGATCAAGGCTGCCTACCGCGCGCACGGCCTGTTCAATCACCTGCATTTCAGCGTGCGCAAACGGTGGCAGGTAATAGCCCAGAGGATCGACGCCTTCCTTCACGGCGCGTACCTGGTACTTCTTCAGGAACGCTTCAACGGTGGGCAATTTGCTCATGATCTCGGGGGCAAAGGTCTCCAGACTGACCACGCCGTTGAGCAGCGGACCGAGCTGGGTCTTGATCGACATGTACTGCGTACCGACCATGCCGCCACCAAACATGCGCGCCTTTATTTCCACCTCTTTGGCGGCGCGGATCATGCCCGCTGAGTCATTCGGGTAGGTGGCCAGAAAAATCAGGTCTGGATGCGTGGCGTCGATCGCCCGCAGGATCGGGGCATAGTCCGAGGTGCTGGTTGGATAGGTTTTGTCATAGACCACTTTGAGGCCCATGCGCTTGGCGTGTTCGCGCGCCGCCTCAAGGGCGTTGTGCGGGTACTCCGCATCAGCGCCGGCAAAGGCAATCGTTTGCGGCTTCGGGTTGAGCGTTGCCGCCGCCTCGAAATAACCCGCTGTCCAGCCGAGCGCGGGTTCGGGGCCCGCGGGCATCATCGAGAAATAACGATCGTATCCAAAGCTGCCATTCACGTTGAGCCCGAACAGGGATACAAACATGAGGTTGCGCTGCATGATGAGGGGCATTGCCGGGGCCACCACTGCCGTGCCGTAACCGGAGATCACCAGATCGACGTGATCAACATCGAGCAGCTTGCTGTAGATGCCCGGAATGGTGGCCGGGTTGGTCTGGTCGTCGTAATAGACCAGTTCCACCTTGCGTCCGAGCAGGCCACCGCGGGCGTTGACATCCTCGGCCCAGATTTGCATTGCGATGACCGAGGCCTTGCCCATGGCCGCGAGCGGACCCGTGAGCGACATGCCAAAGCCGATCTTGATCGCCGATTGCGCACATGCGCTACCGGCCAGTGCCAGCGCCAGCGCACCGGCGGCCATCACGAACGCAGTGCGCAGGCGTGCCGCAAGCCGTATTCCCGTTTGCTTAACCATCTACTCCTCCTATCCCTGTGGGTACTTTATTATTGATCTCACCTGCGGCATTCAAACACGTCCGGCCCGTGGCAACAAACGCCGCGCATTGTCATGCTCGATCGCCTGCAGTTCTGCCGGTGCAAATCCGCGTGCCGCAAGGCCTGAGACCTCCTCCTGAGCGGTGCGGAACGGGAAGTCGCTGCCAAACAGCACTTGCGAGACGGGTACCAGGCGCAGCAGCGCATCGAGTGCGCCGGGGTGATTGGCCTGTGCCGTGTCGTAATGAAATTTACGCAGTTCATGCAGCAGACCCTTTGGCAGCCGCGCGCTGCGTTCCTGCATGGTCGCCTCCAGGCGCTGGAACCGGCTGAGCAGAAACGGCATCGTGCCTCCGCCGTGGGAAAAGATCCAGCGTATGTCGGGAAAGCGCGCGGCGGTGCCCTGGAACACGACACTGGCGATGGTGCGCGTGGTGTCAGTGGCATATTCGATCGCCGAGGGGGCGATGTCGGGTTGAATGGCCTTGCAGCAGTCGTTGCCCAGCGGATGGGTGTAGATAACTGTGCGGCGACGATTGAGCTCTTCCATCACCGGCCAGAAGGTCCGATCACCCAGCCACTTGTTTTCATAGCTGGTCATGAGGCCAATGCCATCGGCATGCAAGGTGTCCATTGCATGCTCAATCTCGCGCAGGCTCGCGTCGATATCCGGCAGCGGCAGTGCGGCAAAGCTGCCAAACCGTCCGCGATGATCATGCGCCATGCGCGCAGCGTATTCGTTGGCTGCGCTTGCCAACTTGGCCGCCTGCGAGTGATCGCCAATCCAGACGCCGGGCTGGGTGAGCGATACCACTGCGGTGGCGATACCGTTGCGGTCCATTTCTGCGAGTGATTGCGCCACCGTCCAGGCTGGTGCGCGCTCGCCGGTGCGTGCATCGGCCGCTGCCTGAATATAGTCTGGCGGCAACAGATGGTGGTGGATGTCGATGCGGTTGCCATGGTTTTGCGCCTGGGCGAGCGGCGCCATCAGAGCGCCCGCCGTCGCAGTGAACCGCCCGGTGGTGAGCGCACTACCGGCGATGCCGGCACCGAGCAGCCGTCGCCGCTCGACTGAGACCGGGTGCGCGCGGCACTGCGGTGAGTTGCATGCAACGACTGACCATTCCATTCGCTTCATGTACGTGCCTTCAGTTGCGGCAGTAGCGCCTGCATATTCGCGTGTCCGATGGCGTGCAGCGCATCGGCGCTGAAGCCGAAGTTGACCAACCCCTTCACATGGTCAGCCGCGGTGCGATACGGGAAATCGGTGCCGAACACGATCTGCGAGGTCGGTATGATCTGGGTGAGCGCGGCCAGGGCAGCCGGATGCGCAGCTTGCGCAATGTCGTAATGAAACCGCCGCAGGGCGGCCAGCGCACCCTGCGGAACACGCTCGGCCAGCCGCGGATTGACCTGTGGCGCGCGCACCAGTCGCTCGTTCAGGAATGGCATCGTGCCGCCGGCATGGGAGAAAATCCAGTGGATGTTGGGATACCGGATGGCGGCCCCGGAGAACAGCAGGCTCGCAATGGTGCGTGTGGTGTCGGTACCAAATTCGATCGCCGAGTCGTTCAGTTCGGGCATCAGTAAATTGCGGCAGCAGTTGGCCGCAGTTGGGTGGGTGTAGACCACCGCCTTGCGCCGATCGAGCTCCTGCAACACCGGTGCGAAGCTCGCATGTCCGAGCCATCGATTGTCATAGCTGGTGAGCAGGCCGATTCCCTCGGCGTGCAAGGTGTCCATGGCGTATTCGATCTCACGCAGACTGGCATCGATATCGGGCAGGGGCAGGGCGGCAAAGGATCCAAACCGACCCGGATGCTCGCCGATGAGGCGGGCGGCATATTCGTTATTGTCTCGAGCCAGCCGGACCATCAGGTCACCGGTCGTAAAGTTCACCCCGGGTGTGGTGATCGAGAGCATCGATAGCGCGACCCCTGCGGCGTCCATGTCGGCAATTGAATGCTCGGGCCGCCAGCGCAGGCTCGGTGGTTCGACCGGCGGGCCGAGTCGCTGCTGGGCGGCAGTGACCGTGGGCGGCATCAGATGGTGGTGCACGTCAACGATTCCGCCCAGATCGGCGGCGCTGCCCGATCGACTCGAAACGCTGTGGCAACCCGGCAGAAGAGTCATGCCGGCAACGCCTGCGAGCCCGGCGAGGAGTTGCCGGCGGGCGGGCAGGGGAGCGCGCGGCGCAGCCGACCGGGCGAACAGAGTTGCCGCTGACCCGGTGCCGGGCGCGGTGACCGACGCAGTACCGGGCGCCGCCGCCGATCCCACCCGCACCGGATTGCATCGCACGGAGGTGCTCACTGTGCTCGACTCCGGTCTGCCTGAATTGTCACGTTGTCTGCCCCCGGTCTTTTTTGATATGGGCGCAGTATATTCATTCCTGATCGCTGGTTACGCTCAAACCACGCTTGGCGGTGCCGACACCGCGCTGGGCGGGTCGAGGTGTTGATAGCCCATCCAGCTCACCAGCGCCACCAGCACCCAGCCGAGCAGCCCATAGGATAGCGTCAGCGGGCTGGACGCCAGCGCGATCGATACGACGGCAAGGTCGACCACGCCGGTCATGATTTGTATGAACATCAGGCAGGAGGCAGCGGTGCCGCGGCGGTCTGGAAACAGATCGATCACCAATAATTGCGTGGCCGGCGATAGCAACGCCAGACCGAATGTGGCCACGACGATGGGGCTGATGCTCGCAAGCAGACTCGGCGCCCAGATCAGGTGCCACAGGGTGTTCTCGATGCCGGCTGCGAGCATGATGGAGACAGCAATCCAGACAAGGTGGCGGGCAGATACCCGGCCGGCGAGAAAACCCGCAAGCATTGAGCCCCCCACATAGCCCACCGTGACGGGAATGAAAAACCAGCCATAGCTGGTCACGCCCAGTTGCAACTGATCATGCAAGAAGGCGCTGGAGGCGCCGATGTATTGCATGAACACCTGAAAGCTGGCCGCCGTGGTGGCAGCGAGCAACAGGAAATGGCGCGAAGAAAAAATTTGCCAAAAAGTCTTTGCCATCGCCAGCGGATGCAGCGATTGGCGTCCTTCGCGGGCGAGCGTTTCAGGCAACTGTATGGCTACCCAGGCGGTGAGCACGACACCGAGCAGAAACAAGAACCAGAACACCGAATGCCAGCCAAACCATTCATGCAGATAACCACCCAGAATCGGCGCGATGGCTGGTGCCACGCCGAACATGAGCATGACCCGGCTCATCAGCCGCTGGGCCGCATGGCCCTCGACGGAATCGCGTACAACCGCCCGCACGATCACCATCCCGGCACCGCCTGAGAGGCCCTGCAGCAGGCGCATGCCGATCAGCATATGCACGTTGCCGGCCAGAGCGCAGCCCAATGAGGCGAGCGTAAAGACCGATAGTGCGGCGAGAATGACTGGTCGGCGACCCAGTGCGTCGGAAATCGACCCATGCCACAGTGACATCAAGCCCAGGCCGAGCATGTAGGCCGACAAAGTCTGCTGCACTTGCAGCGGGGTGGCGCCCAGATCCTCACCAACCGCGACGAGTGAGGGCACGTAAGTGTCGGTGGCAAACGGCGAAATGGTGCTCAACGCGGCGAGCAGGGCGACGAATGACCAGGGGAGTACAGCAGCGGGCAGGGGACGACTTGGCAATCGGGACACCGAAGGTGATCGCTTGAGATTGAGCGGGGTTGCGCTCAATCAAGCTCAGAGCACCGGGTTATACCGTGCCGCTGAATTCATTCATGATCATCGCGGCTACAATAGCCTACAGTCCATTGCTGCGACAAGCCCTCACGATGAATACCCATACCAACGATGCCAGGCCGCGCCCGGAAATCGGTGCCCGCCTGGATCAGCTCTGTCTGCAATCGCCTGACCCGAAGCGACTTGCCAGCTTCTTCGAACGGGTCTACGACATGCAGGTTCGCAGTCTGCCGGGTGGTCTGATTGAATGCGCCGCCGCGCAGCGGCGGGTGCTGGTGACCCAGGGGACGGCTAACCGGGTGGCCTTCGTTGGCTATGCGTTTCCCGACGCCGCGGCGCTCAGCGACCAGCGTGCGGCCGTTGCGGCGCGTGGGGTTGCACTGCTCGCGAACCCCTCGCCGCTTTTTGACGAGGGTGCATTTGCTGTGCGCGACCCCGATGGCAATCAAGTGGTGTTCGGTATTCGTCCGCTCGAAACGGTGGCGAGCGAGCCGCTGCCGGGGCGTTTGCAGCACGCGGTGTTTCGCACCACCCGACTCGATGAAATGGTCGATTTTTATGAACAGAAGCTGCGCTTCATCCCCTCTGACAAGGTGCGCGATGGTGAAGGCGTGATGCGGGCGTGTTTCCTGCGTACCGATATCGAACACCACGCGCTTGCAATCTTTCGCTCGCCCGAGACCCGGCTTGACCACTTCTCGTTTGAGACCACTGACTGGGAGCATATCCGTCGCTGGGCCGATGATTTTTCGGTCAAGCGGGTGCCGATTTTCTGGGGAGTCGGGCGGCATGGTCCGGGTAATGATCTGTTTTTCATGGTGAAGGACCCGGATGACAATCTGGTAGAGATATCTGCCGAGATCGAGCAGGTGCCGAGCGATCGGGTGATGGGTACCTGGCCCCATGAGGAGCGCACCCTCAACGTCTGGGGTAACGCGATCATGCGTAGTTAAGGTGACGGGCGTCATGCAGGCATACGAAGTCATCGTGATCGGTGCCGGGCCCACCGGACTTGCGCTCGCCAATATCCTGGGGATGCACCAGGTTCGAACGCTGGTAGTCGAACGCAACGCCGGTACGGTGGGCGAACCGCGTGCCGTTTCGATCGACGACGAGTCGCTGCGCACCCTGCAATACCTGGGGCTGTATGAGCGGATTCGTCCGCGCATCAATCTGGGCTATGGCGCGCAATATTTCGACACTCGCGGGCGCTGCTTCGCGCAAGTCATGTCGACGCTGGCCGAATATGGTTATCCGCGCCGTTCGGCATTCCGCCAGCCCTCGCTTGAGGCCGTGCTGCGTGAAGGTCTCGCGCGATACCCCTCGGTTGAAGTGCGCTTCAACACCGAAATGACTGCCTTTGAAAATACGGCCGACGGCGTGCTCGTCCATCTGCGGCGAACCGGGCCTGGCGGCGAATCCGGCGCTGCTGAATCGGGCAGTCAGGAATCGGGCGGCGGTGAATCGGGCGGCGGTGAATCGGGCGGTGGTGAATCGGGCGGCGGTGAATCGGGCGGTGGCTCGAACGCCGTGCGGGCACGTTACATGGCAGCCTGCGATGGTGGGCGCAGTGCGGTGCGTGAGGCACTCGGCGTTGTTCTGTCGGGTTCCACGTACGACGAGCGCTGGCTGATTGTCGATCTGGAAGGCTCCCAGGACACTTATCGTCACACCCTGGTCTACTGTGATCCATCGCGTCCGGCCCTGGCCTTGCCTGGCCCGGAGAACACGCGCCGCTATGAATTCATGACCTTGCCGGGGGATCGGGACGAAGACCTGCTTGATGAGGCGACGATACGTCGCATGCTTGCGCGCCACAGCCGGGCCGACGCCGGCCTTAAGATTGCACGCAAGGTGATTTATCACTTCCATGCACGCATTGCCGACCGCTGGCGCGTGGGGCGGGTGTTTCTCGCTGGCGATGCAGCCCACCTGTCGCCGCCCTTTGCGGGCCAGGGCATGAACAGTGGCTTGCGCGATGCGCACAATCTGGGCTGGAAGCTGGCGCTGGTTGCGCGCGGCGATCTGGGCGAATCACTTCTGGATTCCTATCAGTCGGAGCGACGGCCGCATGCCTGGGCGCTGATACAGATGGCAATCACCATGGGGCATGTGATGATGCCGCGCTCGTGGCTCAATGCTTTCCTGGTGCAGAACGGGCTGCGTCTGCTGGCCTGGATTCCGGCGGCACGTGACTATGTGATGCAGATGAAATACAAGCCCAAACCGCAGTTCACGGTCGGCTTCATGGCCGGGGAGGCGGGCGCAGCGTTGCGGGGCCGGATGTTTGTGCAGCCCAGGGTCGAGCGACCGGATGGCAGCGAGGTGCTGCTCGATGAGCTGATCGGACCCGGGTTTGCGCTGATCCAATGGCACCAGAGCAGGGCCACCGGGGCGCGTTCAAGGGACGTGCCGGCAGGGCTGCCGTCATCGGCTGGCAGTTCGCCTGATCGGTCGTTGCCTCTGGGTGCGCGCTCGATCGAGGTGCTGCGCAAGCACGATCGGTTTGTCGGCGAATACGGCGAACCACCGTTGCGCGGCCATCAGGTGCGTGATGTCAGCGGCGTGCTCGGCACCGTCATGGATACCGCGGGTGTTCGGGCAGTGATTGTTCGTCCCGATCGCTATGTGGCCGGTTGCGTGGCGAGCGATGCGCCAGCGGGCGAAGAGCATCGACTGCTACAGCAACTCTACGATAGATCACAAAAGGGTTTTACGGTCTGACGTGATTCGCGTGCTCATTCGCTAAACTGCGATCGTGTCAAGCGCCGATCAAGCAGTCGGATCGCTACCATGCAACAGGCTCACTTCCGGATGATGAAATGATAGAGATGACTTTGACCCTTGCCCTGCAGGCTGCAGAGGCGACACGCTTAAAAGCTGCCGCGCTCGGTCTGGCAATGACGGTGTCGGTGGTCGATGAGGCAGGGCGTTTGGTGCTGACGCTGCGAGGCGATGGCACCGGGTTTCTTACCACCGACACTTCGCGCGCAAAAGCAGTCGCTGCACTGACGTTCAAGCGGGCAACCATCGAATTGGCGGCGCTACACGCTACCCAGCCTTTCTGGAGTCATGTCTCGGCCGTGTCGAAGGGTGAAGCGCTGCCCACCGGTGGTGCGGTGCCGCTTCTGCTCGGCGGGCGACTGATCGGTGCGATTGGCTGTGGCGGTGGGTCACCTGAACAGGATCATGACTGTGCACAGGCTGGCGCGGCCGCGGTTGCTGCCAGTGCAGCGCGGTGAGATGCGCGCGCCGAACGCACAAATTGGACGATTCGCTCGCATTGCATACTTTCGACGAATCGCGCAGCTCGCACGCCGGGCAACCCGCAGGTGGCATGAGGCCAAGTCACACGTGATCAGACTGCGCTGCGTCAGATTATTTGCGTTTGCATGGCTCGTGTTCGGCCTGGCTGGCAATGCGCACGCGGTCTTCCTCGATGAGATCCAGGTCTATGACGGTGAGATCAATGACCCGGGCGAATGGGGGCTTGAGATGCATGCCAACACGACGTTGGTGGGGCAAAGCAAGCCGTCGTTTCCCGATCAGCGCACCGCGCAAGGTGGATTTCGTCTGACCCCTGAGATCAGCTATGGCCTTGCCCGCGGTGTGGAGCTGGGTTTTTATCTGCCGACGATTTACACCGATCAGTACGGTTACGAGTCAGCCGGTTACAAGCCGCGCGTCAAGTTCATGCCGCTACAGGGCAGCGAGACGCAACCATGGTCACTTGGCATCAACTTCGAGTATTCCGTGCTTAACCATGGCATGGAGTTTCCGCGCAAAGGGTTTGAGGCGCGCGGCATCATCGCCTGGAAGGACGAGCATTGGTCGCTTGCACTCAATCCGGTGGTGGATTCGGGGCGCTCTGATGGGCAGAGCAGCGCGTTACAGCGCAATGTGCAAATGCGTGCGATCCGGCTCTATCCGGGCGAGGTCATCACCGGTTTTGGCGCCGAGTATTACCAGGGGCGCAGTGCCGTCAACAGTGCCGACCCGACGGTCATCCCACGGCAGGCGTTCGCAGTGATTGAATTGAAAACCGCGCACACCTTCCTGAATGGCATGGACATGCATGTCGGGCTGGGCTATGGCTGGGATTCAGGCGATCGCTGGACGCTTAAATTTATCTTTACGCCGCACTTCTGATCGGAATCAAGGCTCCGCTTTTCCACAGGTCATTGCCGTTCGATCTTGCGCGCCTCGATCACCGTGCGCCATTTGCCGATCTCGCCGGCCACAAATTCGTGCATCTCTTCGGGTGAACTGGAGTGCGGCTCACCGCCTAACTCGACAAATCGTCGTGCTGCATCAGGCGTTTGCAAAATGCGTCGTACCTCCTGATTCAGTCGCGCGATCACTGGTACGGGTGCTCCACCCGTGGTGCCAATGCCCAGAAAGGACGTGACCACATAGCCAGGCAGCGTTTGTTCGGCGACCGGGACATCGGGCAGCGCCGGTGCCCGTTCGTGCGAGGTGACCGCCAGTGCGCGCAATTTGCCCGCCTGGATATAGGGCAGAGACAAGGTCATTGCCTCGAACAGCACATCGACCCGACCGGCCAGCAATTCAGTGATCGGGGCCGAACCGCCGCGAAAGGGGATATGGCCAAGGTCGGTCCCCGCCAGCGCGTTGAACAGCTCACCGGACAAATGATGAACTGATCCGATGCCCGCCGAGGAGTAATTCAGCCGGCCCGGATTGGCGCGCGCATAGGCTATGAACTCGGCCAGAGAGCGATAGCTTGCTGTAGGCACCACATTGATCACGAACGGATACTGCGTGAGCATCGACACCATGGCGATATCGCGCAAGGGGTCGAACGGAAGCTTGCGCACCATCGCCGCCTGTACCGGGTAGGCCCCGGTGATCAGCACCAGGGTGTAACCATCAGGGGGCTGCTTGGCAACAAAGTCGTTGCCGATGATGCCACCGGCACCAGCGCGGTTATCCACAATGACCGGCTGGCCCAGGCCGTCGCTCAGCTTCTGCGCAATGAAACGGGCAACCACGTCCGAGGCACCGCCTGGGGGGTAGACATTGACAAGGTGCAGGGCGTGTTGCGGAAACGCGGCGGGCGGCGTTGCTGGCGGTTGGGCAACCACTTGCGCATTTGCTATCACCGGACCAAAGAGCAGGCATAGCAGGGGGAGCGAAGCGCGCACGGCCAGGCACGCTCGCTGCAGCACGGTTACAGAAGTCATTGCTCACTCCAGGGTACGCCGATAGAGCACCCGCAAGTGATGCTCGCCATTTGCACTGCGACAGCAATCATGGGGCGCTCCTTGGTGGGACGTGAGGCGGCACGGCCGATTGGGCAGCCGAGCTGCGAATACAGATAAATCCCGCGATCACGATCAGCACGATCCCGACCGATTGCAACTTGCCGGGGACGGTGCCCCAAATAAGCCAGCCCAGCAGGACGGCCCAGAGCAGATTCAGGTACCGCAGCGGGGCGATCAAGCGGGCCGGCGCCTTCTGGAACGATTGGGCTGCAAAAAAGTAAGCCACCATGCCGGCCAGTATGCTGAGGGCGAACAATCCTTGCTCGATCGCCGTTGCAAGTACCAGGATTGGCGAGGCCGCAGACGAGGGCCCGGAGGATGCGCCCGCCAGAAGACTGATCGGTAGCATCGCTACCATGCCCCAGAAAAGCAAACCGGTCGGATGCGTTTGTCCCCGCAGGCGCCGTGCATAGACGTCCTGCAATGCGCCTGTGGCCCCGGCGATGAACGGAAAGAGTGACCAGACGGTGAATCCCGCGCTGCCCGGCTGCATCAGCAGCCACGCCCCGGCCAGGCCCACCAGGGCTGCCAGCATGGCACTGCGTGTGATGCCTTCGCCCAGGATGAGTGCGCCGAGCAGCACCGTCCACACCGGACTCATGTAATAGAGCGCAATCGCATCGGCCAGCGGCAGGTGTTTGAGTGCCACCACGACCAGCACGCTGGTGGTGGCGAAGAGCACCGAGCGCACCATGGTGAGTCCGATCGCCGGGGTGGCGAGAACGCGCACCTGTCTGAGCAGGGCGAGGGTGAGCAGTATCAAGGCAATGATCGCGGCGCTGCGCGCGAGCAGCAACGCTCTGGCATCGACTGTGGCCAGCAATCCCTTGCTTGCAGCATCCAGAGTTGCAAACCCGATGGAGGACACCAGCGAGGCAATAATGCCCTGAGTCTCGCGACTTATCGGCGCGGCAGCCCTCACCGCGCGTGCGTGCCTTCGCACCTGCGCCCTGTAGGCTGCCAGGCCGGCGCCATCGGTCAGGCCGCCAGCGGCTTGTAGCGAATGCGCTCGGGACGATCAGCCGCCTCACCCAGGCGCTTGCGCCGGTCTTCCAGATAGTCGGCGTAATTGCCCTCGAACCACACCACCCGGCTGTCGCCCTCAAATGCCAGGATGTGAGTGGCAATCCGGTCGAGAAACCAGCGGTCGTGCGAGATCACCACGGCACAACCCGGAAAATCGAGCAGCGCCTGTTCCAGCGCGCGCAGGGTTTCCACGTCCAGATCGTTGGTCGGCTCATCGAGCAGCAGCACATTGGCACCGGCCTTGAGCAGTTTGGCCAGATGCACCCGGTTGCGCTCGCCGCCTGATAATTCACCGACCTGTTTTTGCTGATCAGCGCCGCGGAAATTGAACCTGGATACATAGCCGCGACTTTGCGTCTGATAGCTGCCGACCTGCAGGATGTCCTGACCTCCTGAGATTTCTTCCCAGACAGTTTTGGCCGGATCGAGCGCATCGCGGCTCTGATCGACATAGGCGATTTTCACGGTGTCGCCGTGGCGCAGCGTGCCAGCGTCCGGTTGCTCGATGCCGGTAATGATGCGAAACAGCGTCGTCTTGCCGGCGCCGTTGGCGCCGATGATGCCGACAATGCCGCCGCGCGGGAGGCTGAAACTCAAACCATCAAACAACTGCTTCGAGCCAAATGACTTGCGCAGGCCTTCGGCCTCGATCACCACATCGCCAAGTCGCGGCCCGGGGGGGATGTAGATCTCGTTGGTTTCGTTGCGCTTCTGGAATTCCTGCGATGACAGTTCATCAAAGCGGGCCAGACGGGCCTTGCTCTTGGCCTGTCGCGCCTTGGGATTCTGTCGTACCCATTCCAGTTCAACCTGCATTGCCTTGATAAGCGCGGATTCCTGCTTGGCTTCAATGGCGAGGCGGCGCTCTTTCTGCTCGAGCCAGGACGAATAATTGCCTTCCCACGGGATGCCATGGCCGCGATCGAGCTCGAGAATCCAGCCGGCGACATTGTCAAGAAAGTAGCGATCATGGGTGACTGCAATCACAGTCCCCGGATAGCGTTCAAGAAACTGTTCCAGCCACTGGACCGACAGTGCATCGAGGTGATTGGTCGGTTCGTCGAGCAACAACATATCGGGTTCGGAGAGCAGCAAGCGGCACAGAGCCACCCGGCGTGCTTCACCACCCGAGAGCTTGGTGACATCGGCATCCCAGGGCGGCAGACGCAGTGCATCGGCAGCCACTTCCAGACGACGCTCCACCTCCCAGCCCTGTACGGCATCGATCTTGCCTTGCAACTGTCCCTGCTCTTCCAGCAAGGCGTTCATTTCGTCGTCTTCGAGCGGTTCGGCAAATCGATCACTGATCTCATTGAAGCGGGTAATCAGCGCGAGGGTTGCTGCGACACCCTCCTCGACGTTGCCGCGCACTGTCTTGGCGGGGTCAAGCTGCGGCTCTTGCTGCAGGTACCCGATGCGCAGGCCCGGTTCCACCGTGACCTCGCCATTGAAATCGCGATCGACCCCCGCCATGATGCGCAGCAGACTCGATTTGCCCGAGCCATTGAGGCCGAGCACGCCGATTTTCGCGCCATGGAAAAAGTTAAGCGATATGTCCTTCAGGATCACACGCTTGGGCGGCACGACCTTGCCGACCCGGCGCATCGTGTAGACGTATTGAGCCATGTGTTCTCGCAGCGGGCAGTGGTCTGTCAGGGTAGCTGAATCTTGCCCCCGCCACCGCCCAGATTGGGCACGCCGCCCTGGGGTATCACGATGGATGAGGCGGCTTGACGGCGCATGTCCTGCAATTCGCGCATGGTGCGCTCGATCGCCTCTTTGGCCAGAGCGCCAAATCGGCTGGCGGCTTCACCAACATTCGCCGCCTCGATTTCAAATACGATCGGCAAGGCACCGACATTGCTCATGACCTGGGTCTCGCCGATGTAGCTCACCGGGCGCGAGAGGTCGGGGTTGCCCTCGGCGGTCACCGGGGTAAGGCGACGGATAGTGCCCACCCGCCGATCAGTAAATACTTCTTCCAGAAACAAGCCGGCGGGGTCGATTTCCGGTTCGCCCGGCCTGCCTTCGGAGTGCGTAGCCATATCAAATCCTTCGTGAAAGTGCCCAATTGAACGTGCATTGTCTCGCTTTATGCGCCTCTTTGCAGTGCGCCTGTCGCGTGTGCCGCGGCGCCCTGGTTGGTTTGCTGGGTCACTGCTGGGGTAGCATGCGGCCCCAGGCCCTGTCGCCACACGAGGAGATATCCGATGCATCGGTCTGCGCGTCATTGCGTCGCTATGTTGCTGTCTGTGCTTGCCGGCCTCGCCGCGCACAGTGCCGGGGCGCAGGACTACCCGACCCACTCCATCCGACTCATTGTGCCGTTTGCCCCGGGCGGGGTCACCGACACCAGCGCGCGCGCGATCACCGATCGCTTGTCGGCCCGCCTCGGGCAGCAGGTGGTGATCGATAACCGTCCCGGTGCCAATGGCAATATCGGTTCTGAGCAGGTGGCCCGTGCGGCGCCCGATGGCTACACTTTGTTGCTTGGGTTTGACGGCACCCTGGTGATCAATCCCCATGTGTACGCCCGGGTGCCCTTTGACACGGTGAACGATTTTGCCCCGATTACCAAACTGGGGGATGCCTCGCTTATTGTGCTGGCCGCGACCAATCTCCCGGTGAAGACTTTTGCCGAGTTGCTTGCCTATTCCAAAACCCATCCTGGCAGCCTTTCCTATGGCACTTCGGGTACCGGCAGCACGCCGCATGTGGCCGGTGAGTTGCTCAAGATCCAGACTGGCATCGATATGGTCCATATTCCTTACAAGGGCGGTGGCCCGGCGATCAGCGATTTGGTCGGCGGTCAGTTGCCGCTGGTATTTACCGCCATTGCGAGCGCGCAGCAATTTGTCAAGAACGGTCGTGCCAACGCGATTGCAGTCGCCAGTCGCGTGCGCTCCGATGCCCTGCCGAGTGTGCCTACCCTGATCGAGAGCGGGGTGCCAGGGTTTGAGTCCTATTCCTGGGTGGCGCTGCTCGCGCCGGCGCACACGCCAAGTGCCATCGTTGACCGATTGCAACGCGCCACCGCGCTGGTGCTGCGCGAGCCCGAGGTCCGTGAGCGCTACGCCGTTCTTGGCATTGATCCGGTCGGTAATTCGCCGGCACAGTTTGCCGAACAACTGCGCTCAGACTTGCAGAAGTGGGGTGGCGTGGTCAAACAAGCTGGCATTCGACTGGAGAACTGATATGGCAGATATCCCGCTCACTTTTGCCGTGGGTGATTATGAGCATGTGCGTGACCTGCGCTCCGGTGATGTGCGTCCGGAAGGGATCGATCTCACCGTCCTGCGCACCCCGATCGAGGAGCTGCTGTTTCGCTTTGTGCGATTTCGCGAGTGGGAGGTCTCGGAGATGGGCCTTGGCCCCTATGCCTCGCTGGTCTCGCGCGGGCATACCGATATGGTCGGGCTGCCGGTGTTCACCTCGCGCGTGTTTCGCCACTCTTCGCTCTACGTGCGCACCGACGCGGGCATTGACTCGCCGGCTGACCTTGCCGGCAAGCGCATCGGTGTGCCGGAGTGGGCGCTGACCGCAGTGATCTATGTGCGCGGTCTGTTGCAGCATGCCTGGGGCATTGATCTGCATGGCATTCAATGGGTGCAGGCCGGTGTGGATGAGGCCGGCCGTGCCGACAAGATGAACCTCGACCTGCCGCAATTTTCGATCACCCGGCAGCCCACGCGCTCACTGTCAGAGATGTTGGTGAGCGGTGATCTGGACGCAGTCATCAGTGCCCGCCCGCCGCGCCCCTTCCTCGAGGGCCACCCACGGATACGCCGTGGTTTCGAAAACGTGTATGCCGAAGAAGTGAGCTATTACGAAAAGACGCAGGTCTTTCCGATCATGCATCTGGTGGTGCTGCGTCGTGATGCCTATGAGCGCCATCGCTGGATCGCGATGAATCTGATGAAGGCGTTCGAGGAAGCCAAGCGACGCGCACTCGCGCGCATGTCGGATTTCAATTCCTCGCATTTTCCGGTTGCCTGGTTGCCACACCATATGGCATTTGCACGCGCACAGATGGGCGAGGACTGCTGGCCCTACGGTGTGAACGCCAATCGCACCACGCTGGAAACGTTTTGCCAGTACGCCTACGAGCAGGGCGCCTGTGCGCGCCGCCTTGAGATCGAAGAACTCTTTGCGCCAGAAACCCTGGCGGTGTCGCGTGCTTGAATCGTTGCCGCGCGCCCGGTACTACCTGCTGGGGTCGCTGTTTCTGCTGCTCTGGTTTGCTGCGCTGGGCACGCGCGGTTTGTTCTCGCCCGATGAGGGGCGCTATGGGCTGATCGCCCATGAAATGCTGGTGAGCGGTGACTGGGTGACTCCGCACCTGAACGATCTGGTTTATCTGGAAAAACCGCCGCTGCAATACTGGATGACGGCCATCGCCTATCGGGTGATCGGGGAAGGAGAGTTTGCCACCCGTCTGTGGCCCGCGCTGTGCGGTCTGGCCACCATTGCCCTGAGCGTCCTATGGGCCTGGCGTCGCAGCGGACCCTTGGGTGCGTTGGCCTGTGGTTGCATTCTGGCGAGCAATCTCCTGTTCTTCTTGTTTGCGCAGGTTGCCACCCTGGACATGGGACTCACGCTGTTTCTCTTGCTTGGTCTCGTCGCGTTCATGCAAGCCGAGCGCCCCGCCGAGTCGCGCAAGGCGATCCTTCTCTGGCAATGGGCCGGTTGGGGCGCTCTCGCGCTGGCGGTTTTATCAAAAGGCCTTATCGGGTTGGTGTTGCCCGCATTTACCGTCGCGGTCTATACGCTGATCACTCGTGACTGGCGATTACCGTTGCGCTTGCAGCCGCTGAGCGGTCTGGTGATTCTGTTCATTGTCTGCGGTCCCTGGTTTATTGCTGCGCAGCGGGCCAACCCGGAGTTTTTCAATTTTTTCATTATTCATGAGCACTTCGCGCGCTTCGGCACAGCCGCGCACCAGCGCACCGGGGCATGGTGGTATTTTCTGGCCGTGGCCTTGCTTGGTCTGTTGCCCTGGACTGCGTTCTGCGCACGCGAGCGATTCTGGCGCTCACTGGGCAGGCTGAGCACCTGGCAGGCTTGGCGTCGTACTGTTGCCCGCCATGTCGATCCGAAGCAAGCGGTGTACCGCGTCGGGTTCAACGAACCGCTGTTCATGGTCTTGTGGATAGTCTGCGTCATCGGCTTCTTTAGCTTGTCACACTCGAAGCTACCGGCTTACGTGGTGCCCGCATTCCCGCTGATCGCCGTGCTTGCCGGTGGCGTCATCGCCCGCTCGCAGCAGGACGCCACGCAACTGGCGGTACGGGCCTGGCCCGGTCTGGTGCTGGCAGTGGTGCTCGCTCTGAGCATCCTTATCCTGCGCTCCAGTGGCGTTGACGATGTGTCACCGCAGCTCATGCGTCGATTCACGCCCTTGGGACTGACCGCCGCTGCCTTGCTTGCGATTGCCAACGTCGGCGCGATACTGCTGTTCCGTCGTGCCAGGATCGCGAGCGCGCTGCTGGTGATGGGCATGTTGTCTCTGGCGGGCTGGCAGGTGTTGTTGACCGGGGCCACAGTGTTTGAAGAGGCTTATTCGGCGCGCTCGTTTGCCCGTGCGGTCGTGCGTGATCTGGTTGCCGGTGAAGGCAATGGTCCGTGGTATTCAGTGGGCATCTACGATAATTCGTTTGGCTTCTACACGGCGCATCCGATGGTGCTGGTGGCCTACCGTGACGAATTGCAACTGGGTCTTGCCATCAATCCGGAGCGCGGTGTTGAGACGATCGATGAATTTGTGCTGCGCTGGGTGGCCAGTGAAAGCGCGGCGGCGTTCATGCAACCGGTCACCTATGAGTCCATGGTCGCTCGCGGTCTGCCGATGGTGCTGGTGGCGCGTGATGCGCGTCGCGTGTTTGTGCTGCGCCAGCGCATGCGAACCAGTTTGCTATGATCGCCAGCCTCGCGTTGATCGATCGGACAGGAGAATGGAGCAATGTCGCAGATTGAATGGGCGCGCGTTGCGCTGTTCACACCGGGCAATCGTCCTGAGCGTTTTGCCAAAGGCGCTGCAAGCGGGGCCGATGCGCTGATCCTTGACCTCGAAGATGCGGTCGCTGCGCCAGCGAAAGCGGCTGCGCGGGAGTCGGTGGTGCAATACTTCGGTACGGACTTTCGCGCCGCCCTCGCACCGGGACAACTGGCCGGACTGCGCGTGAACAATATTCACACCGCCGCCGGGGTGAAGGATCTGAACATGCTGCTCGATAGCCGCATCGTGCCTGATTTTCTTGTGTTGCCGAAGGTTGAGTCGGCGGTCGAAGCCGGGTTGTACCTGCGTCTTCTCGATGGTGCGCAGGCTCAGGTACCTCTGGTGTGCACCATCGAGTCGGCGCGTGGCCTGGCCGCGGCGGCCTCGATTGCCTGCGCCAGTGCGCGCGTGCGCGCACTGGCCTTTGGCGGTGCTGACCTGGCCGCCGATTTGCGCTCAACCATGAGCTGGGAGGCGCTCTACGGTGCGCGCGCTCAAGTGGTGCAGGCAGCCGCGATGGCGCTCATTGGCCTGTTTGACGTACCGCACCTGGTTCTGGACGATGAGGCCGGATTGCGTACTCATAGCGAGCGAGTGCGTGACATGGGTTTCAGCGGCAAGCTGGCGATTCATCCGCGGCAGGTTGCGCCGATCCAATCGTGCTTTTCACCAAGCGCGGCCGAGCTTGAGCGGGCACGTGCCCAGGTGGCCGCCCTGGAGCGGGCTGGTGGTAATGTGGTCGAATATGAAGGGCAAATGCTCGAAGGCCCGATCGTGCGAGCGGCGCTACGCACCATTGCGCGCGACCGGCAGCACGCCTGACGCTCAAAATGACCTATCGCCGCGCGCTGTATCAGCGCGCGCTCGGTGAGCAATCTGCGCGGACGATTACCAGGGACCGCGAGCGAGCCAGCGCTCCATCTGATCGAGTCGATCAGCGCCCCAAAAAGGCTCGCCATCGATCACCATGTAAGGTGAGCCGAATACGCCGATCGCCAGCGCCTGTTCCACTTCGGTGCGCACCCGGTCTTTCACAGCAGGCAATGACATGCCCTCGCGTACCGCGTCGGCTGACAATCCAAGCGGCGCTTGCGTCGCCACCGCGACAGTTGTCTCGGGGTCAGAGATGTCCAGGCCGTCAGCGAAGTAGGCCCGAAAGAGTAACTTGGCAAGATGAATGGCTGCCATCGCGTCCTGCCCGTCGAGCCAGTAGAACGCACGCGCCGGGGCCACCGTGGAAATCGGGAAGCGTGCGGGGTGCCGGTAGGCGATGTCATGGAAACGGGCGCTGCGCTCGAAGTCGCGCCGCGAATAGTCTCCCTTAAGCGGCAGCGAGGGTAGGGGTGCGCCGCCGGTTGTCTTGAATACCACACCGAGCAGGATCGGACGCCAGCGCACGCTGCGCTGGTATCGGGCTGCCAGGGTGTCGATCAACTCGCCAGCGAGATAGCCATAGGGCGAGGAGAAGTCAAAATAGAAATCGATGGGCGCGGCCATGATTATCCTTTGGTGATGTGCCTTTCTTTTTGAATGACCCGGATACGGGCACCGAGCAAAGCGAGCGGCGCGGTCAGCAGCCAGCCCGCCACTCGCAACATGAACGAGGACATATCGTCCGATCCTGATCCCACCAGTTCACCCAGTGCCAGCGCAATCAGGCTGCTGACAAGAGCAAAACCGTACTCATCGCGGTTGGCCACTCGCGCAGCCACATAAGCGCCAAGTACCGTGCATGCGCTGCCGGCCGCGAAACCAAGCGCAGTCCAGGCGCCCGATTCCATCAGCGTGCGCACGGTGCCCTCATCACTCGCCAGCTCGCCGAGCCACAACCCGGCCACAATCGAGAGCAACACACTCAGAACGAACGTGCCGCCAAGGTCGGTGCTGACCCCGAGGACAATCACTTTCCAGGCCGGTGCTCTTGCGCTACCCGGCGGCGTTTTGCCGCTGCCTGCCATCTCAATCGACCCGTGCGCCGGAGATGCGGACCAGTTCGCCGTACTTCACCATTCCCGTTCTGATTCTCTCGCCGTACGCTTCGGGTGAGTTGCCGACCGGATCGATACCCAGGGTGGCGAAACGTTTCACCACATCGGGATGCTTTAACGCGCGCACGACGGTGGCGTGCAGGAAGCTGATCACCGCAGGTGGCGTACCGACGGGGGCCAGCAGTCCGATCTCGGCCGGATAATCGTACCCGGCAATGCCCAGTTCGGCGACCGTGGGAATTTCGGGTGCCTGCGGCGATCGCTCAAGCGTACTCACCGCGAGCAGGCGTACCTTGCCCGTTTTGACGTGCGGGGCAATCGAGGGCAGCGCCGAATAGAGGATGGCAACCTGACCACCGAGCAGGGCGGGCACTGACTGACCGGTGCCTTTGAACGGCACATGCACGATGTCAAGTTTGAGCGCGTACTTGAGCGCCTCCACTGCAAGGTGGTGCACGCTGCCCGAACCGGATGAGCCATAGTTGTACTCACCTGGGTGTGCGCGGATGAGCGCAATCAGCTCCTGATAGGTTTTCGCTGGAACTGAAGGATGCAGGGTGAGAAAGAGGGGCGAGAGACCCAGCAGAGTGATCGGCTTGTAGTCACGCACCGGGTCATAGGGCAGATGCTTGTACAGAAAAGGGTTGATCGACACCTGGCCCACATCACCGATCAACAGGGTGTAGCCATCCGGGTTTGCCTTGGCGACCAGTTCACAACCGGGCAGACCGCCGGCGCCGGCGTGATTCTCGATCACGAACTGCTGGCCCAGATCATCGGACATGCGTTGCCCGAGTGTGCGTGCCATGGTATCGGGCAGGCCACCGGCCGCGTACGGCACGATCATGCGTA
Source organism: uncultured Pseudomonadota bacterium (assembly GCA_903921325.1). GTDB lineage: Bacteria > Pseudomonadota > Gammaproteobacteria > Burkholderiales > SG8-39 > CAIXPL01. Next base: position 224,708 of record CAIXPL010000019.1, on the reverse strand, counting down.
TCGGTCGGGTGGGGAAGTCCTCGGCGTGTACGCCGAGGCTGCCAGCCAGCAGCATGGCGCTGCCAATCAGCGTGCGCATCAGATGGTTCATCAAGCATCTCCCTGAATCAATTCGATCGCCATGGCGGTCGCCTCGCCACCGCCGATACACAAGGCGGCCACGCCGCGGGTTTTGCCGATCGCGCGCAGTGCGCCGATCAGGGTGACCAGGATGCGTGCACCGGAGGCGCCAATCGGGTGACCAAGCGCGCAGGCGCCGCCGTGGATATTGACCCGCTCGTGGGGTAAGCCGAGTTCATGCATCGCGGCCAGTGCGACCACTGCGAATGCCTCGTTGATTTCATACAGATCAACCTGATCCTGCCGCCATTCAACGCGTTCGAGCAGACGGCGAATCGCCGCGGCCGGCGCGGTGGTGAACAGGGCAGGTTTGTCGGCATAGGTGGCATGCCCGGCAATGCGCGCCAGCGGCTGCACATTGAGCCGTTTGGCGTTGGACGCACGCATCAGGATGAGCGCCGCGGCGCCATCGGAAATGGAACTTGAATTGGCCGCGGTGACCGTGCCGTTCGCGCTGAATGCCGGTTTCAGGGTGCCGATGCGATCGGGCTGGGCGCGCTGCGGTTGCTCATCATGTTCGACGCTGCGCTCGCGGCTACCGCTACCGGTGCTGACCGGCGCGATTTCCCAGGCAAAGCGCCCCTCTGCGCGGGCGGCCAGCGCGCGTGCCAGTGAACCGCGTGCGTAATCATCCTGTGCCGCGCGGGTAAACCCAAATGAGGCGGCACACTCATCGGCAAACGAACCCATCAATCGGCCCTTCTCGTAGGCGTCTTCCAGTCCATCGAGAAACATGTGGTCCTGGGCCGTCTGATGCCCCAGGCGGTAGCCGGCGCGCGCCTTCGGGAGCAGATAGGGGGCCTGGGTCATCGATTCCATGCCACCGGCCAGCATGACCTTTGCGCTTCCGGCCAGCAACTGGTCGTGCGCGAGCATGGCCGCTTTCATGCCCGAGCCACACATCTTGTTGACTGTCGTGCAACCCGAGCCCAGCGGAATGCCGGCACCGAGGCTTGCCTGTCGCGCCGGTGCCTGGCCGAGTCCGGCAGGCAGTACGCAACCCATGATCACTTCATCGATCTGTGCGGCGCTCAGGCCACTGCGCGCGATTGCGGCCCGGATCGCCGCGGCGCCAAGCTGGGGTGCGGTCAGATCTTTCAGATCGCCTTGAAAACTGCCGATCGGCGTGCGTGCAGCAGAGACGATAACGACCGGATCATTCATCGCGAGTGGACTCCCTCAAGTAGTTCACGCCGTGTCGCCAAACAGTTCACGGCCGATCAGCATGCGGCGAATCTCCGAGGTGCCAGCGCCGATCTCGTAGAGCTTGGCGTCGCGCCAAAGGCGGCCGGTCGGATAGTCATTGATGTAACCATTGCCGCCCAGCACCTGAATCGCCTCGCCGGCCATCCAGGTCGCACGCTCGGCAGCATAAAGGATTGCGCCGGCCGCGTCCTTGCGCAAGGCACGCACCGCGTCCGGACTGTGGGCTCGATCGCAGGCGCGCGCCACTGCGTACACATAGGCACGACAGGCCATCATGGTCGAATACATATCGGCGAGCTTTCCCTGCATCAGCTGAAACTCACCGATCGGTTGGCCGAACTGACGCCGTTCATGCACATAGGGTAGAACCACATCAAGGCACGCGGCCATGATGCCAAGCGGCCCGCCGGCAAGTACCGCACGTTCAAAGTCGAGCCCCGACATGAGCACATTGACCCCGCCGCCAGTGGCACCCAGGACATGATCGGCGGGCACAATGCAATCGCGAAATACCAGTTCGGCGGTGTTCGATCCGCGCATGCCCAGCTTGTCGAGCTTGGGCGAGCTGGAAAACCCGGGCATGCCGCGTTCGATCAGAAATGCCGTGATGCCACGCGGGCCGGCATCCATGTCGTTACGCGCATAGACCACCAGCACATCGGCGTCAGGCCCATTGGTGATCCACATCTTGCTGCCGTTGAGCAGCCAGTGGTCGTGCTGCCACTGGGCACGGGTACGCATCGCTACCACATCAGACCCGGCACCGGTTTCCGACATGGCGAGCGCACCGACCGAGGTTCCGGCAATCAGACCGGGCAGGTAGCGCTCACGCTGTTGCGCGGTACCGTTGCGCCTGATCTGATTCACGCACAAATTGGAATGCGCGCCATAGGACAATCCAACGGCAGCCGAGGCACGGCTGATCTCCTCCATCGCAACGACATGTGCCAGGTAGCCCATACCCGCACCTCCCAGGGCCTCTTCGACGGTGATCCCGAGCAGACCCAACTGGCCCATTTGCGTCCACAGCCGGGCCGGAAATTCATTGTCACGATCGATTTCACCGGCGATGGGTGCGATCTCGGCCTGAGCGAAATCGCGCACTGTGGCGCGCAGCATGTCTATGTCTGCGCCGAGTTCAAACTCCAATTGCGAAAAAGTGATCATCGGGCAACCCTGACCTGAGAGTGAATGGGGGTTTTTGCGCAAGGCATTGTAAGGCGCACGGGTGCCGCCGCACTCGTCTTGGCGGGAAACGGATCGAACTGCTGTGCGACAATCTGGCCTATATGACTGCCGCCGACACCTCTCACCCCCGGATATCGAACGCCGGGCCCGCCAACGCCGAAGCAGCTGACTCCCGAACATCCGGTTCCGGACAACCTGACGACGGACTGCCTGTGGCAGTAATGCCTGAGGCCGGGAGAGGCTTGAGCTATCCGTTCGCCGAACCGCCTGCACCCGGTGTGCCCTTTGCAGTAGCCCCCGGCATTGAATGGCTGCGCGTGCCGCTACCCTTTGCGCTCAACCATATCAATCTGTGGCTGATCAAGGATGGTCCGGATGTGACCATCGTTGATTGTGGCATTGTCGACGCGCCGACCCGGGCGCTGTGGCAGTCGCTATTTGATGGACCGCTGACCGGGCGCCGCGTCTCCAAGGTGATCGTGACCCACTGCCACCCCGACCATATCGGTAATGCGGCCTGGCTGTGCGATCGATTTGGCGTGCTCTTGCATATTGCACAAGCCGAGTACCTCACTGCGCACGCCGCGGCAGACCAGCGCGGCGGACACACCGATCAGGCTGCACTTGATCTGTTTCTGGCCCATGGGCTCGATCCAGAATTGCTCGATGGCATGCGCGATGCGCGCGGTGGCGGCTATCGGCGACTGGTGCCGGAGTTGCCTGCGCGCTATCACCGCATCGAGGCGGGCGGCACCGTGCAAATCGATGGCGAACCGTGGGAGTTGCTGGGCGGTCAGGGGCACGCTCCCGAGCATATTCTGTTGCATCGGCGCTCCGATCGCGTGCTGATCTCAGGGGACATGGTGCTGCCGCGCATCTCGACCAATGTGTCGGTTCATGCCTTGCAGCCCGACGCCGATCCGCTGGGTGAATTCCTGCACTCGATCGATACCTACCGCACGCTTCACCCTGCAACGCTGGTATTGCCATCGCATGGTTTGCCCTTCTATGGATTGCACCATCGTATCGATGAGCTGGCTGCGCATCACGCCGAGCGGCTCGCTGAGTTGTGGGATGCGTGCGCTCAGCCACGCACGGCGGCGGAGCTGATGCCCGTGCTGTTTCGTCGCCCGCTCGATGGTCACCAGATCTGGTTTGCCATGGGTGAGACGCTTGCGCACCTCAATCGCCTGGTCGTGGTTGGTCGCTTGCGACAAATCGGTATGCGTTTCGTGCGTGTCGAGGCGGATTCACAATAAGACGCGCAAGGTAGCGGATGAACGGTAGGCGCGCAGGGCTTCGAACATCGAGGTGATCGGCATCGTTGCCGGTGCTCCGCATCGCTGCCGGTGGTCTGCCAGTGCTCCGCAAGTGCATGCCTCTGCTGGCGCTCAGTACTGACACTCAATAAATACGCGGCTCGCCCGGCGGACGGGTCTTGAAGCGCTTGTGCAGCCAGTAATATTGCTCCGGAAATTCTCGAATCCGGTCTTCGATGAAGGCATTCATGCGCCGCGTGTCGGCTGCGATATCGGCACTGGGAAAATTCTCCCACGGCGGATAGAACTTGACCCGATAGCCGGCACCACCTGGCAGCAAGTGCATCACCACGGGCAGTGCAACCGCGTCGGCGAGCCGTGCGAGCCGTGCTGGTCCGGGGATGGTGGCGGTCGGCACCCCAAAAAACGGCACGAAGAGCGAATCCTGCGGCCCCAGATCCATATCGGGCATGTAGAGGAAGTGGACGCCTTCGCGCACTGAACGCACAACTGACCGAAACCCTTCCTGACGCGAGAATCCTTTTGAGCGGCCGTGCGCAAAGCGCTTGCGCCCCGCGTAGATGGCGGCGTCCAGCACCGCGTTTTTCTGACGTGAATACATCATGCTCATTTCGGTGTCCAATCCGAGGCGCGAACCGCCCAGATCGAGTCCGAGAAAGTGCGGTGCCAGAAAGAAAAAGCGTTTGCCTTTGAGTGCTTCGAAATGATGTGCGTCCTCATAGGTCACCAGGCGCCGGATGCGCTCAAATGAGGAATACCACTGAATGCCATGTTCTAGAACGAACCGACCAAACCACTGAAAATGAGCACGCGCGAGGCGCTTGCGTTCCGCTTCGCTCAATTCCGGAAAGCACAGACGCAAATTGGTGAGGCACACGCGGCGGCGGGGCAGCGCCAGCAGATAGCCAAGCAAGCCAAGTGCTCGGCCCATTGGGGCCAGTAGCCACAGCGGCAGAAAATGCACCAGCCAGATCAGAAACAGGGCGATCCGTATCATGGTTTGCCAGCCGGTGAATTGAGCCCGGGTGCGCTCGCGTGGGCGTTCGCACCGCGTGGTGTTTTGTAGCGGTTATAGCTCCACAGGTATTGCTCAGGCAGGCGCCTGATGGCCTGCTCAAGCGCGCTGTTGATCTGTCGCGCAGCCGAGGTGTGCTCGCTCACCGCGAGCGGACTGAAACTCATGCGATAGCCCTTGCCCGCGGGCAGGCGCTCGCACACGCACAGGATCAGTTGCGCCTGGCTGGTTGCGGCAAACCGACTCGCCAGCGTGCTGGTATAGGCAGGCCGCCCAAAGAAGTCTGCCCACTCGCCGCCGCCGGCCTGTGGGACTTGATCGGGGAGGATGCCAATGGCTTCGCCTGCGCGCAGCGCGCGCATCAGACTGCGCAAACCCGAGGCATCGGCCGGACACAGCCGCACCTGGCCACGTTCGCGCCCGGCAAGCATGATCGGCTCCAGCCAGCCGATGCGCGGCGGACGATACATTGCACTCAACCGGCGATGTGCCCCGATGTAGAGAGCGGCGAGCTCAAAGCAGCCCAGATGCGGCGTGAGATAGACCACACCGCGGCCAACTGCCGCCGCATCGGTCAGGTATTCGCGCCCTTCCACACTGACCACTTTTGCCAGCACCTCATCGACCGGACGCATCCAGATGAAAGCCAATTCAAGGGCACCTGCGCCGATACCGCGAACCGCATTTCTGACCGGCCCCCATCCAGCCAAGCCGGCCTGCGCCAGATTGGCAATGATCCGCCGGCGATAGCGAGTGGAGGCGATAAACGGTATCCATCCCAACAGGCCGCCCACCCAGTGCAAAAGTCTCAGTGGGCAACGCGACAGCACGCGCAGCAGCCCGATGGCGCTCGCCTGTAGAAGGGGGATGGTCCAATTTCTGTTAAATTGCACGACCGGAGTCCGCGGCACGGGCGCGGCAGGCACCGGCGCAGGGCCCCGCTTTGGTGATGCCTGCGGGCAGTAGTAGTGTGGCTTCCATTTCAATCAGACAAGGCGCGAGCATTGCGATGAGCGATTACCTGTTTACTTCCGAATCCGTCTCCGAGGGGCATCCTGACAAGGTCGCCGACCAGATTTCCGATGCGGTCCTTGATGCCATCCTCGCACAGGATCGTACCAGCCGGGTGGCTGCCGAGACGCTGTGTAACACGGGGCTGGTCGTAATGGCCGGTGAGATCACCACCCGTGCCAACGTCGATTACATCTCGATTGCGCGCGATACGATCAAGCGCATCGGCTATGACAATACCGATTACGGGATTGATTATCGCGGCTGCGCCGTGATGGTGTGTTACGACAAGCAATCGCCGGATATTTCGCAAGGCGTGACCGAGGGCCAGGGCCTCGACCTGGAACAGGGTGCGGGCGACCAGGGACTCATGTTTGGCTATGCCTGCGACGAGACGCCGCAGTTGATGCCGCTGCCGATTTACCTGTCGCACCGACTGATGGAGCGCCAGGCCGAAGTGCGTCGTTCAGGTCGCGCCAACTGGCTGCGCCCGGATGCCAAAAGCCAGGTCACGATCCGTTATGTCGATGGCAAGCCGCATTCAATCGACACCGTCGTGGTGTCGACACAACATGCACCTGACATCAGCCACAAGGCGCTGACCGAAGCGGTGATCGAAGAGATCATCAAACCGGTGCTGCCGGCAGGGCTGATCAAGGACGAGGTGCGCTATCTGATCAACCCGACCGGCCGCTTCGTGGTCGGCGGGCCGCAGGGCGATTGCGGTCTCACTGGTCGCAAGATCATTGTTGATACCTACGGTGGCGCCGCGCCCCACGGCGGCGGTGCTTTCTCCGGCAAAGATCCGTCCAAGGTCGATCGCTCGGCAGCGTACGCGGCGCGCTACGTGGCCAAGAACGTGGTGGCTGCCGGCCTGGCATCGAAGTGCCTGCTGCAGGTGAGCTACGCAATCGGTGTGGCACGTCCGACCTCGGTCATGGTGACCACCTCGGGTACAGGCAAGGTATCGGATGAAAAGATCGCCGAGCTGGTGCAGCGGCATTTTGACCTGCGCCCCAAGGGCATCGTGCAGATGCTCGATCTGCTGCGCCCGATCTACGAGAAGACGGCCGCCTATGGCCATTTCGGTCGTGAAGAGCCGGAATTTTCCTGGGAACGCACCGACAAGGCGGCAGCGCTGGCGGCTGATGCCGGCATTGCGCGCTGATTGCCTTGTGTTGGCTGCAATCCCGTTCCACCACTGATTTACGGAGTACCGTACGATGAGCGCCGTTCCTGCAACCAACACCGATTACGTCGTCGCCGACCTTGGGCTTGCTGCCTGGGGACGCAAGGAAATCGCGATTGCCGAGACCGAAATGCCCGGTCTGATGGCGATTCGATCCGAATTTGCTGCCACCCAGCCGCTGCGCGGGGCGCGCATCACCGGGTCGCTGCACATGACGATCCAGACCGCGGTGCTGATCGAGACCCTGAATGCGCTGGGGGCCGAGGTGCGCTGGGCATCGTGCAACATCTACTCGACGCAGGATCATGCCGCCGCTGCCATCGCCGCGGGCGGCACGCCAGTGTTTGCCTGGAAGGGCGAGTCGCTTGAGGACTACTGGGATTACTCCCACCGGATTTTCGAGTGGGCTGATGGCGGCTATTCCAACATGATCCTCGATGATGGTGGCGATGCCACCATGCTGCTGCATCTGGGTACCAGGGCTGAGACCGATCTGAGCGTGCTTAGCCACCCCACCAGCGAAGAAGAACAGTTTCTGTTCGCGTCCATCAGAAAGACTCTGGCGAGCAATCCGCACTGGTATTCCAAGCGGCTGGCGGCGATCAAGGGTGTCACCGAAGAGACCACCACCGGCGTCAAGCGGCTGTACCAGATGGCCAAGGAAGGCCGGCTCGCCTTCCCGGCCATCAACGTGAACGATTCGGTCACCAAGTCCAAGTTCGATAATCTGTATGGCTGCCGCGAGTCGCTGGTCGATGGCATCAAACGGGCGACCGACGTGATGATCGCCGGCAAGGTGGCGCTGGTGTGCGGCTATGGCGACGTGGGCAAGGGCTCGGCGCAGGCGCTGCGCGCCTTGTCGGCCCAGGTCTGGGTGACCGAGATTGACCCGATCTGTGCGCTGCAGGCGGCCATGGAAGGCTATCGCGTGGTGACCATGGAAGAGGCGTGCGACAAGGCCGACATCTTTGTCTCCGCGACCGGCAATTTCCATGTGATCACCCATGAGCACATGCTGCGCATGAAGGATCAGGCCATCGTGTGCAACATCGGTCACTTTGATAACGAGATCGATGTGGCGGCGCTCAAGGCCTACCGCTGGGAGAACATCAAGCCCCAGGTCGATCATGTGATCTTCCCGGATGGCAAGCGCATCATCCTGCTGGCCGAAGGCCGGCTAGTGAATCTTGGCTGCGGCACCGGGCATCCGAGCTATGTGATGAGCTCGTCGTTTGCCAATCAGACGATTGCGCAGATCGAGTTGTTCTGCAACACCGAGAAATACCCGATCGGCGTGTACACCCTGCCCAAGCACCTGGATGAAAAGGTCGCCCGTCTGCAGTTGTCCAAGCTGGGTGCAAAGCTCACCGAACTGAGCGATGCACAGGCCAACTACATCGGTGTGGAAAAGCACGGCCCGTACAAGCCGGATCAATACCGCTATTGAGCTATTCCCCGTTGTCTAGTCGTTCATCTGCGCCAGCGGGTCCAGAACAGCGCGCCCTACCCGATGCGGCGCACGGCGAGTTGCGCCTGCATGTGGCGGACTTGTTTCGGACCGCACTGCAATCGGTGGCCCCGCAAGCCAACGGCGACATGGTGCATATCGAGCGTCCCAAGGCGGCCGCGCATGGCGACTTCTCATGCAACCTGGCGATGCAACTGGCGCGGGTGACCAAGCGCGCGCCGCGTGAGTTGGCCCAGGCGTTGATCGCCGCGTTGCCCTCGTCCGATTGGCTGGCGAGCGCCGAGATTGCCGGTCCGGGTTTTATCAACCTGCGGCTGCACAGTGCGGCGCTGCAGCGGGTGGTGCCGCAGGTGTTCGCTGGCGCCGCGGCCTATGGGCGCTCCAATATTGGCGGGGCGATGCCGGTACTGGTCGAATTTGTCTCGGCCAATCCCACCGGGCCGCTGCATGTGGGTCATGGCCGCCAGGGTGCGCTGGGGGCCGCGCTGTGTCAGTTGCTCGAGGCGACCGGCTATCAGGTGAGCCGCGAGTTCTACTATAACGATGCCGGGGTGCAGATCGATAATCTGGCCCGTTCGGTGTGGGCGCGTGCGCGCGAATTGCGCGGCCTGGCCGTTGAATTTCCGGCCGATGGCTATCACGGACAGTACATCCGCGACATCGCTGCTGATTATCTGGAGGGCAAGCCGGTGCCGGACGCCGAGGCCCTCAGCGGTGATATCGACGATCTCGCTGCGCTACGCCGCTACGCGGTGAGCTATCTGCGCCGCGAGCAGGACATCGACCTGCAGGCGTTCGGGGTGCAGTTCGACCGCTATTTCCTCGAGTCATCGCTGTATTCCGATGGCAGCGTCACGGCGGTCGTGAGCGCGCTTGGCGCGGCAGGCAAGACCTACGAGCATGAGGGTGCGCTGTGGCTGCGCACGACCGAGTATGGGGATGACAAAGACCGCGTGATGCGCAAGTCTGATGGCAGCTTTACGTATTTTGTGCCCGATGTTGCCTATCACGTGAGCAAGTGGCAGCGTGGCTTTCGTGCCGCAATCAATATCATGGGATCGGATCATTTTGGTTCCACCGCGCGTGTGCGTGCCGGCCTGCAGGCCTTGTCGCTGGGGATTCCGGCTGACTATCCGCGCTATCTGCTGCACAAGATGGTCACGGTCATGCGCGGCGGCGAAGAGGTGAAGATCTCCAAACGCGCAGGCAGTTATGTGACCTTGCGCGATCTGGTCGACGAAGTCGGACGCGATGCGGTGCGCTTCTTCCTGGTATCGCGCAAGGCCGACACCGAGTTTGTGTTCGATGTCGACCTGGCGCAGTCGCAGACCGAAGAAAACCCGGTTTTCTATGTCCAGTATGCCCACGCGCGGATCTGCTCGGTGCTCAATCAGTGGGATGGCGATCTGGCGCAATTGTCAGGTGTTGACCTGTCGTCGCTTACTGGCGAGCGCGAGGTGGCGCTGTTGCGCCGCTTGCAGGATTATCCGCTGACGATTGCCACCGCTGCGCTCGACTGCGCGCCGCATCTGGTCGCTTTCTATCTGCGCGAACTCGCCGCCGAGTTTCACGGTTACTATAATGCCGAACGATTTCTGGTCGATGATCTGACCGTTCGCTTCGCCCGGCTGGCATTGGCCTGCGCCACCCGGCAGGTATTGCGCAATGGCCTGGCGGTGTTAGGGGTCAGTGCGCCGGAGAAGATGTGAAAGATTTCAAGCCCCGTCCGAAGGTGAAGCACACCAGCGTCGGCAATACCTTGATCGGCATTTTCATCGGGTTGATGCTCGGTTTGCTGATGGCTGCGGCGGTCGCCATTTACATGATGAAGTCGCCGTTGCCCTGGAGCTCAAAGCCCAAGGGGGCCGATAAGAGCCTGAGCGAGTCGCGCGCCGAAGGGGGCAGCACGACACCGTCGGCCGACCCGTCGCGATCGGGCACGGCTGGGCAGCAAGCCAAGGGAACGATCAACGAAGCCCCGGCTGGCAAGGCTGCTACCGCTGCGGGAGCTGAAGGCGACAAACCGCGCTTTGATTTTTACAAGATCCTGCCGGGCAAAGAGGACGCTCCCGCGCCGAGTGCGGTCGGTGCGGCCAGCCCGCGCAGTGCGCGCCCGGCCGAGGCAGTGGCACCGGTTGAACATTTCATCCTGCAAGCCGGCGCCTTTCAGGATCCCGCCGATGCCGATGCGGTGAAGGCACGATTGGCGCTGCTCGGGCTCGAGGCGGGCATCGAAACAGTCGATCTGCCCGATCGCGGTACCTGGTACCGGGTCAGACTGGGCCCCTATGCTAATCTCGCCGAAGTGAATCATGTGCGCTCGCAACTGGCGCAAAACGGCATCGACGTGTCGTTGGTGCGGAACGTTCCGCCACGATAGGGGTCTGACTGCGCAGAGCCTCAAACCGGGTCACCAGCGGGCACGAGGCGGTGGTGCCCGGGCGATCTTCACCCTGTTCGCGCAGGGCGGCACAGGCGGCAGCCTGCGCCTCATACAGTTCGGCATTTTTCAGGAGCCTGTTCGATGCGTTTTGGTCTGACTTTCTTGCGCCACGCGCTGTTTCTCATGTTCAGCTTGCTGATCGCCGGCGGCGCACTTGCCCAGGGCGAACGGCCCACCTACGACCTTGATCCTCCGCTGGCCACGGAAAGCCCCGGCAAGGTGGAGGTGGTTGAATTCTTCTGGTACGGATGCCCGCATTGCTATGCGCTTGAACCGTCGTTGCAGGAGTGGATCGAGAAGCTGCCCAAGGATGTGGCGTTCAAGCGGATTCCGGCAATTTTCAACGAAAACTGGGCAGTGTCAGCGCGGGTTTATTACACCCTTGAGGCGCTCGGCGAGTTGCCGCGGCTGCATCGCGCATTTTTCGACGCCATTCACAAGGATGGATTCCGGCCAACCGATGAGTCCGACCTGGTGAAGTGGATGAAAGACCACGGCGTGGACGCAAACAAGTACAAGGACACCTCGAAATCCTTCGCGGTCGAGGGACGCATGAGTCGCGCCAAGCAGTTGATTGACGCGGCCAAGGTGAGTGGCGTGCCAGCCATCGTGGTGCAAGGCCGCCATGTGATCAATGCCGACACGTCGCCCCTTGTCATGCTCGGACGGGTCGACAAATTCATCGATCAGGAACGCAAGGGATTGCGTCCCGCCGCACCTGCGACGAAACCCCGTGTCAATTAAGCGCGCAGCGCAGGCGGTCCGGCTCGCTGCCCTTGGCTGCGCGGCCGCGCTGGTGCTGGTCGATGCGGTCGCGAGTACGGCGGCCGCACAGGCCTGGCCGCAACGCGCGGTGCGGGTGATTGTTCCCTTTGCCGCTGGTGGCAATACCGATGCCATTGCGCGTATTGCAGCCGAACGCCTGGCACAAGTGACCGGGCAGCAATTCGTGGTGGAGAATCGCACCGGCGCAGGGGGTGCGATTGCGGCCGAGGCAGTGGCCAAGGCCAGTCCCGATGGCTACACCCTGTTTGTCTCCTCGGTGGCGCAACTGGCGGTGCTGCCGTACATCCAGACGGTGGGCTATGACCCGGTGAAGGACTTCGCACCGATCAGCATCATCGGCAGTAACCCTCTGGTGCTTGGGATCAGCACAACCGTGCTGCCGACAGTGAAGTCGTTGCGCGACCTGATTGCGCATGTTCGCGCAAGTCCGGTCAAGGTACCCTATGCATCGGGCGGCACCGGCAGTCTGTCGCACCTGGTAATGATCATGCTTGTACAGCGCGCCGGACTTGCCATGGAGCATGTCAATTACAAGGGCGGCGCACCGGCGATGGTTGACTTGCTCGGTGGCCAGGTGCCCATGTATTTCGGCAATGTGGCCGACTACGTCGCGCACGTGCAAAGCGACAAGCTGCGCTTGCTGGCGAGCTCGGGGGAGCGGCGCTCAAGTCTGTTTCCTGAACTGCCGACGGTGGCCGAATCAGGCTATCCAGGCTTTCGATTGGTGACCTGGAATGGATTGCTCGCACCGGCGAAGACACCCGCGGTGATTGTTGATCGTGCGGCACGGATCATGGTTGACATGGCGCGCGACCCGGTCATTGTGCGTCGATTGGAACAAATCGGTGTCGAGGCGATTGGCAGCACGCCAGGGGAGTTTTCGACCGCAATCGCAAACGACCTGCATTCGCTTGGCGATGCGATTTCCGCAGCCGGACTGCGCGTTGATCGGCCGTGACGGCAAGGCTTTGAATCTGCAACCTGCCCCTGCGAGGTAGTGCTGCTTGCATCGTAATCCCCCCGTCGATGACATTCGTTCTTTGCTATGCAAAGTGAACACGATCGCCGTGGTCGGGTTCTCGCCCGAACCGGCGCGGCCCAGCCATCGCATAGCTGCGGCCATGCAGGGGTGTGGTTACACCATCATTCCGATCCGACCGGGGCTGCAGCACGCACTGGGCGAGCCGGCCTGGCCGGACCTGCGCAGCGTGCCCGGGCCGATCGATCTGGTGAATGTGTTCCGCGCGCCTGAGCATGTCATGCCCATCATCGATGAGTGTATTGAACTGGGGCTGCCGGCGGTATGGTTGCAGGATGGCGTGGTCAATGAACAGGCCGCCGCGCGGGCGAGCGCGGCAGGGATTGTGCTCATCATGAATGACTGTGTCTGGCGCGCCTATCGAACACTGGGTGTAGCGGCGGCAAGGAGCGCGCAATGATTCGGTTCACCAAGATGCATGGTGCGGGTAATGACTTCGTGGTGATCGACTGTACCGCTCAGTCGGTGTCGATGAGTGCCGAGCTTGCGCATGCGATTGCCGATCGCCAGCGTGGCGTTGGCTGTGACCAGATCCTGCTGGTCGAGCGCCCGCAGCCGGCAGAGCAGGGGTTTGATTTTCGTTATCGGATTTTCAATGCCGATGGGTCGGAGGTCGAGCAATGCGGCAACGGTGCGCGCTGCTTTGTGCGCTATGTGCACGAGCATGGGCTGAGCGACAAGACACGGTTGCGTGTGATGACCCTGGCCGGGTTGATTGAACCGAGCCTGGAGGCTGACGGTCAAGTGAGTGTTGACATGGGGCCACCGCGGTTTGATCCTGCGCAGGTGCCCTTTGATACCAGTGGGCTGGTGGCGCAGGCGCGTGGCACCCAGGCGCAGTGGTGGCCATTGGATCTGGGTAGTTCGACCTGCTGGGTCGCGCTGGCCTCGATGGGCAACCCGCACGCGGTGCAACTGGTCGATGATGTGGATGCGCATGCCGTTGCACAGGAAGGGCCGCTGATCGAGCGGCACCGGCGCTTTGCATCGCGTGTGAATGCCGGTTTCATGCAGATTGTCGATCGCCATCAGATCCGCCTGCGGGTGTTTGAACGCGGCGCGGGCGAGACTCTGGCCTGTGGCACCGGCGCCTGTGCGGCAGCGGTGCTGGGCATACGCGCAGGCCTGCTCGATTCGCCGGTGCGCGTTGAAACACGCGGCGGGTCATTGACGATTCGTTGGCCGGCCGCGGACAATGCGGTGCTGATGACCGGGCCGGCGATCAGCGTGTTTGAAGGATCGCTCGACGAACTGGCCCTGCTGGCCGGTATAAGTCACACAGGGACACCATGAACGACGACGACATCACGCAATATCTGCAGGATCACCCCGAGTTCTTCGAGCGCAATGCCGAGCTGCTGGCGAGCATTACCGTCATGCATCCGATTACCGGACGGGCGATTCCGCTGGTAGAGCGTCAGGTGCTCACCTTGCGCGACAAGCACCGCGCAATTGAGTCAAAACTGGGTGAACTGATCCAGTTTGGCGAAGAAAACGATCGTATCGGCGAGCGTGTCCATCGCCTTGCCCTTGCCCTTGCCCGCGCCACCACAAGAGCGGCCGTGTTCAATGCAATACGCGCCAGCATGCAGGCGGACTTCAGCCTGCAGGTGGCGATCCGGTTGTGGTCTCACTCTGGCGAGGGCGTCGAATTCGCTGCGGTGACCGAAGATCTGCACACCTATGCCGCCGCGCTCACCCGGGCCTATTGCGGGCCCAACGGGCAATCGGAGCCAGCTGGCTGGTTTATCGCCACCGGTAGCGAGCCGATCGGTTCGGTCGCGCTGATCGCCTTGCGCGATGGTGGCCTCACACTGGGCATGATGGCACTGGGCTCGGTCGATGAGACTCACTTCTATTCTGATATGGGCACCCTGTATCTGGACCGTATCGGCGAATTGATCAGTGCCACACTTGCGCGGGTGCTGTGAGCGACACGCGGCTCACCGAGGTTGCATCCTTTATTGACCATCTGGTCCATGAGCGCCGGCTCAGTCGTCATACCGCGCTTGCCTACCGGCGTGATATCGACAGTCTGCTCGCCCTGTACCCGGCGCAGTCGCTCGATCAATTCGACGCCGACCTGATTCGCAGCGCAATTGCGCGCCTGCACTCACGAGGTCTGGCGCCACGCTCTCTGGCGCGCGCCCTGTCAGCCTGGCGTGCGCTATTTGACTGGCGCTGCCGTAACCAGCCTGAGTTGCCCAATCCCTGTGCCGGCCTGCGTCCGCCCAAAAGGGGCCGCGCGCTCCCCAAGGCGCTGTCACCAGACCATGCGGCGGCGCTGTTTGCTGGCGAGGGCGAGAGCCTGCTCGAACTGCGCGATCTCGCACTGGCAGAGCTGTTGTACTCAGCCGGGCTCAGGCTGGCCGAGTTGTGCCAGTTGGACGTTGAGGCGGGCGGGCACATGCTGCGTGACGGTGAAGTGAGCGTGCTTGGCAAGGGCGGCAAGCGTCGCACCGTGCCGGTGGGCTCAAAAGCACGTGCCGCACTTGCCCTGTGGCTCGATCGTCGCGATAAATTGGCCGACGCAGGCGAGACGGCCCTTTTTGTCAGTGAGCGTGGAACGCGCCTGTCAGCGCGCAGCGTGCAGGCGCGGCTTGCGCGCTGGGCGCAGGTGTCGGGCATTGGCGTGCATGTTCATCCGCACGTACTGCGCCACTCCTTTGCCACCCACGTGCTGCAGTCCTCTGGCGACCTGCGTGCGGTGCAGGAGATGCTGGGTCATGCCAGCATCGCAACGACGCAGATCTACACCGCGCTTGATTTTCAACATCTGGCGCGGGTCTATGATCAGGCTCACCCCCGTGCACGGCGCAAATCAGGTTCATGAAGAGCGGGTCGCCTGTGGTACTTGAGCTGAAGCCGGGGCGCGAAAAATCGCTGCTGCGCCGGCACCCCTGGGTCTTCAGCGGCGCGGTGGCGCATTTGCGTGGCCAACCAGCCTCCGGCGAAACGATACGCATTCACTCTGCGGGAGGACGGTTTCTGGCCCATGCCGCCTGGAGCCCCGAGTCGCAGATCTGCGCGCGGGTATGGTCATATCTTGAAACCGATTCGATCGATGCGGCCTTCTTTGAGCGGCAGATTCATGCCGCAATCGACTGGCGCGCGCAGCGCATGGGGCCGCTTGCGCCCGGGCAGGCGCGCCGCCTGATCAACGCCGAGGGCGACGGGCTCCCAGGTATTGTCATTGATCGCTACCACGACACCGTCGTGGTGCAATTGCTCTCGGCGGGCGCAGAGCGTTGGCGCGATGCCATCACTGCCGTACTGGCGGGGCTGCCCGGGGTGGTCTGTGTCCTTGAACGCTCGGATACCGATGCGCGTGAACTCGAAGGGCTGCCGCCCCACAGTGCCGTGTTGCATGGTGAAGCGCCGCACGGGCCGGTGGCCCTGCACGAGACAGTGAACGGGCAGACGATTGAGCTCCTGGCCGATCTTCAGGCCGGTCACAAGACCGGGTTCTATCTTGATCAAGTCACCAATCGGGACACCATCGGGTCATTGGCCGACTCACGCAAGGTATTGAATTGTTTTGCTTTTAGCGGGGCATTTGCGTTTGCCTGTCTGGCTGGAGGGGCAAGCCATGTGACCTCGATCGAAAGTGCCGCCGACGCCCTGGCGCTGGCCCGACGCAACGCGCAGCGCAATGGCAGCGATCCCGCGCGACTTGAATGGGTCGAGGGTGATGTATTTGCCCTCTTGCGCCGCTATCGGGACGCTGCGCGCCGGTTTGATCTGATCATTCTCGATCCGCCTAAATTTGCACCGACCCAGGCGCATGCCGAGCGCGCCGCTCGCGCTTACAAGGACATCAATCTCCTTGCGTTCAAACTGCTCTCGCCCGGTGGATTGCTGGCGACCTTTTCCTGCTCCGGGGCCATCGATGAGGGGTTGTTCCGGCGCATCGTGGCCGGTGCCGCCGAGGATGCCGGGGTCGATGTGCGTCTGCGCGAACGACTCGGCGCCGCGTCCGATCATCCGGTGCGGCTTGCTTTTCCGGAAGGCGATTATCTCAAGGGCTTATTGCTTGAGCGGCTGGCCTGAGCCACCCCATGTGCAGATGTCGATTGCGGCCGGCGGGGGCGCCGAGTAGAATCCGCACCCTTGCGCATTCTGCAGGCGGCCACGGGCAACTCGGATGCCGTACGAATTCACGCCGCTCGATCACTGCCTGCCGCGTTTTACTACTCTTGGGTAACTGAACATGGCCACGGACAATCTGGTCCCGGTGACCATACTCACCGGCTTTCTGGGTGCGGGCAAGACCACTTTGCTCAACCGGATTCTGCAGGAGCAGCACGGTCATCGCATCGCCGTCATCGAAAATGAATTCGGTGAGGCGGGAATTGACAACGAGATTCTGCTGCAGAACGCCGATGAGCAGATCATCGAGATGAACAATGGCTGCATCTGCTGCACGGTGCGCGGCGACCTCGTGCGCATCCTCGGTGAACTGAAGGAAAAGCGCTCAAGCGGTGCGCTCGGATTTGACCGGGTGATCATTGAAACCACTGGCATGGCCGATCCCGGCCCGGTGGCGCAGACCTTCTTCATGGATGATACGGTGGGGGAGTACTACCTGCTCGATAGCATCATTACGCTGGTCGATGCGAAGCACGCCGAGACCACACTCGATGAATTTCGCGAAGCGCAGGAGCAGGTCGGTTTTGCCGATCGCATCCTGCTGTCCAAAGCCGACCTGGTGAGCGAAGCCGATATAGAGCGCCTGCGCCAGCGGCTGCTGCGTATCAATCCGCGCGCCCCGATCCGCAAGGTGCATTTTGGCGAGGCACCGATCGAGGAGATCCTTGATATTCGCGGCTTCAATCTGAATGCGGTGCTCGAGGTCGACCCGGAATTTCTTGTCGAATCCGAGCATGAGCATGACGAGCATGTCTCTTCTTTCGTGTACCGTTCGCTGCGGCCGTTTGACGGGGTCAAGCTAGAGGAGTTTCTCAGTTCCATCATCCAGGTCTATGGCACCGATTTGTTGCGCTATAAGGGCGTGCTGTCGCTCAAGGGTAATGCAAACCGCGTAGTGTTTCAGGGCGTGCATATGCTCATGGGTGGCGACATGGGCAAGCCCTGGGGCAGGGACGAACGGCGCGAGAGCGTCATGGTGTTCATAGGTCGTGATCTTCCGCAGGACATCATCATTCAAGGGTTGGAACAATGCCTCGCGAAAGCACAGTGAAGTCCGGCAAAGTGGCTGTGGCGGCAAAGACCGTGGCGGCCAAGCCGGCGACGAAAGCGGCCGCTGCGCGCACCAGCGTGCCCAAAGCGAGCGGCGCGGCCGCGATCGACGCCGTGGCGAGCACCGCGCGTGCGCCACGCAAGCAACCCGACGCGCCGGCTCAATTCAGCAGTGCAGTGGGTGCCGATGCCCTGCTTGCCATGTCGATCGACGATTACATGAACGAGCGGCAGCTCAAGTTCTTTCGCGACATGCTCACGGACATGAAGCGTCAGTTGCTGAGCAATGCCGGGGAGACCTCCGAGCATTTGCGCGAAAACGACATGGTGCCCGATCCCGCCGATCGAGCCACCATCGAGGAAGAGCACGCCCTTGAGCTGCGCACCCGGGATCGTGAGCGCAAACTGATGAAGAAAATAGATCAATCCCTGCTGCGCATCGACGACGGCAGCTATGGTTATTGCGAAGAGACCGGTGATCCGATCGGATTGCAGCGCCTGCTCGCGCGTCCCACTGCGACGCTTTCGGTGGAAGCTCAGCAGCGGCGTGAACTCAAGCAGAAAATGTTTGGCGAGTGAGTGCCCGGCAGGGTGCCCATCCGGGTGCCTCGAGCGGTGTTGGTCAGGTGCGCTTTGCGGGCGGTTAGCCCGATATCGCAGGGTCTGCATCGGACCGGTGCGCAATTCGTCACTTTGTGCGCCAGCACCCGATACACCCAGGCAGTCGATCATGTCACCCTAGGTAGCTGTACCATGAGCGTCGTTGACGCCCTCCCGAGCGCAGCCTACCGTGCCATCGTTTCCGACATTTCCGCGTCGCCGTACACCGCGCCCCGACGAGAATCGGCTGGCTGACGCGCGTTCGTTGGTCGGGGGACGATCCCCGGGCACGAAAACGGCAGCGAATCCAGCAGCAAATCCACCAGCGCCACAGCGCGGCCTTACCGATTACTTTCGCGGTGTCCTTTCGCGACTGCGCACAGAACCCGAGCCACCGCCACCGACCACAGAATCGGACCTGGCCAATGTGAGCTCTTCTTCGCTGCTTGAGGTTACCACTGGACCCAACGATGTACTGCCGTGGGAGGCAGCGACCGATGCGCCGCTCACCGAAGCGGCTTTTGCGGCAATTCCATCGGAGCTCGACCTGTCGGACCAAACCGCACGCGGCGAATCCAATTCCAGCCACAACATGCCGCCGGCGATTGAGGATGCCATATTGAGTTTTGCCGCCGGCCAGTCGGTCGATGCGCTGAACTGCCTCAATATTGCCATTGCCGGTGACATGCTCGGTTCGTGGGCAGCCACTGCGTGGACGATGCGTTTTGAATTGCAGCGCGAGTTGCAATTGCGTCGCGAGTTTGAAGAGACATCGACTGACTATGCCGCACTGTTCGGACGGGCCGCGCCGCAATGGCAGGCCGGCTCTGAACCTTCGCGCGCCGCGCCCGATACGCAGGACTTGCCGCGGGTGGCGATCACCGGATTTCTGTCCCGCGAGAGTCAGCGTCCGCTCTCTGCGCTGCGCAAATCGATACGCCGCTACCCGGGCGTGCGTTTGAATTTTGAGCGACTGCGCGGTGCTGATTCGGAGGGGTGCCGGGCACTGCTGGTGACCTGTCAATCACTGCGTCGTGCTGGTAAGCGGATCGTGATGAGTGGCGAGGAGACTCTGCTTGGCCTGATTCGGCCTCATCTTGATCAGACCGATTCGGCAGGACCGGCTACGTTGTGGCTGCTCTACCTTGAAGTGCTGCATCTGATTGGCAACAGCGCAGAATACCGGTTGGCTGCGCAGCGCTATGCGCGAAAGTTTTCGGTACCGGCGCCAACCATGCAAGACCCGTCGAGCGGCGCCGCGACCTCGCCAGCGCCCGGTTCTGCCAATGAGGATAGCTCGCCGATGTTTCATCTGGAGGGCGTGATTGTGCGCCCGGCGCGCGAGGAACTGGCGGCGCTTGAAGCCTGGACCGATCAACAGACGACCATCATCATCGACGCATCGCGGCTGACGCGCATTGATTTTGTAAGCTGCAGCAAGCTCATGAACATCCTGTCGCGTGCCGAACAAACCGGACGCACCATCGAGATTCGCTCACCGAGCGAATTGGTCGGCGGCCTGTTCGTGCAGATGGGGTTGACCGAGATCGCGCGCATTACGCCGCGCTACTGATCCATCGCGCGCGTGACGCCGCGCGACGGATCCATTACGCGCTGCGGTCGCTCGCGTCGGCAACGGCTGCTAGAATTCGCGCCAGCCGGCCCTCCCTATCCTGTGCGCTTTTGCGAATCCCAGCCATGACAGATTCCCTTATCAATGCCACGCTCAAGGCGCAAGTACTGTCCGAGGCGTTACCTTATATCCGCCGGTTTCATGGCAAGACCATCGTGGTGAAATACGGCGGCAACGCGATGACCGACGAAAGTCTCAAGCGCAGTTTTGCGCATGACGTCGTGCTGTTGCGCCTGGTGGGCATGCATCCGGTTGTGGTGCATGGCGGCGGCCCGCAGATCGAGCAGTTGCTCGGCCGCCTGGGCAAGAAAGGTGAATTCGTCCAGGGTATGCGGGTGACCGATGCCGAGACCATGGATGTGGTTGAAATGGTGCTCGGTGGTCAGGTGAACAAGGACGTGGTCACCCTGATCAATCAAGCCGGTGGCAAGGCCGTCGGCTTGACCGGGCAGGATGGTGCCTTCATTCGTGCCAGAAAGATGCTCGTCCGCTCGAACCAGGACGCCGCCGAAATGCTCGACATTGGTCAGGTTGGCGAAATTGAGTCGATCGATCCCAGTGTGATTTCAGCTTTGGAAACCGGTGGGTTCATACCCGTTGTGGCCCCGATCGGGGTTGGGAGCGACGGCGAGTCGTTCAATATCAATGCCGATCTGGTGGCAGGCAAGCTCGCCGAGGTGCTGCGTGCCGAAAAGCTGGTGGTGATGACCAACACACCGGGGGTGCTCGACAAGGAAAGCAAGCTGTTGACGGGCCTCACCCCGAAGCGCGTGGACGAACTGTTCGCCGATGGCACCATCCATGGCGGCATGCTGCCCAAGATCAGTGCGGCTCTCGATGCGGCCAAGGGCGGGGTGAAAAGTGTCCACATCATCGACGGGCGGGTCGAACACGCGCTGCTGCTCGAGATTCTGACCGATCAGGGCGTCGGGACGCTGATACGCAACCACTGAGGGTTCATTCAGGCCACCGGCGAGCATTGGTCGCGGTGGGTTTCGTGCAAATGGTCCGCGCTGACGCGCAATCACTGAACTCGATCAGGCCAACTGCTCACCGGTGGCGCTGTGCAGTCCGTCCAGATAGCCTGCGCTCGTTGCGTGGACGGTGAGCGTGCGCCTGCGCGGCGTGGCGCCAAACGAGACGTGTACCCAGCGATCGAATTCCAGAATGCATTGGTCAAACTGGATCGTGGAGTGGTGCAGGGCAAGTGCCACTGCCATCGGGTTACCGAAGTCCGGGCAGGTGAAATCGGCCGCCTCGCCTTGAGTGTGTTGCGATGTCGGGCTGCCGCCGACCCTGATATTGAGCGCCGGACAACGGTAAGCACTCGATAGGACAAGCCGGTGACCAAGCAGCGCAGTGATGTCCTCCAGTCCTGCGGCCAGGCGACGCAAGTTCACCAGCAAGTGAGCCGGCGGCGTGTTGTCGATGCCATGTCGCAGTGCGGTGTCGGAATGGATCAGATCGGCGAGACGATAGATCGGCGAGAGGTGCACTCCAGGGGCAGCGGCAGTTTGTGGCATGGCGTCAGGATGCTTGCGTAGTCAAGCCTCTTGTGTGGGCGCTACTGTAGAATCTTCGCATACTGGTCGCCGTTGCGGCCAGGATGACGCGGGGCTTACCCTTGGCACCCAGAACCGGCGAGCGCAAGCTCCAGATCCTGCAGACGCTTGCGACGATGCTTGAGCATCCGCGCGGAGAGCGTGTCACAACCGCGGCGCTGGCGGCGCGGCTGGATGTGTCCGAGGCCGCGCTGTACCGGCATTTCGCCAGCAAGGCGCAGATGTTCGAAGGGCTCATTGAGTTTGTCGAGCAAAGCCTGTTTGGCTTGATCAATCAGATCAGCGCCGAGCAGACCGATGGCATGCGTCAGGCGCAAAGCATCATGACCGTACTGCTCACATTTGCCGAGAGGAATCCGGGCATTGTGCGCGTGCTGATCGGCGATGCACTCATCCACGAAGATGAGAGATTGCAGGTGCGCATTAATCAACTTCTGGACCGCATCGAATCCACCTTGCGTCAGGCGCTGCGCATCGCGCAGGCAAGCGATCAGCCGCACGACGGCTCTGCCGAGGTGGTTGCACAGACAGTGACGACTGCAGCGCCCGGCGCAGGCGCGAGCGCAGCAGGCACGACGGCGGTGGGCCGCGGCGGCGCGAGCACATCGGACACGACAGCGGCGCATGCGAATTTGATGCTCTGTCACGTGATCGGACGCTGGCAGCAGTACGCCCGCAGCGGCTTTCGGCGCAAACCGACCGAGCATTGGCCGCAGCAGTGGGTGTTTATCGCCTAGTGTGATTGGGCCCGGCGAGTCCTCGCGGGCGTCGCCCGATCCGGCTACCGAGCGGTTCTGGCGAGTTGTCGCGATACGCCTATGGAGCGGTCTTGGCAGGCAGCGCGCAGACCTTGCACTGGGGGTCGCGCGGCACGCGAACGCTGCGAAAGTCCATTCCCAGTGCGTCGATGATGAGCAAACGCCCGCACAGGCTGGTGCCGGCGCGGGCGATGAGTTTCAATGCTTCGGCAGCTTGCAGGGTGCCAACGATTCCGGTGAGCGGTGCAAACACGCCCATGACCGCGCAACGTACTTCTTCGGGGGTTGCATCTTCCGGGAACAGGCATTCATAGCAGGGACTGTCCTCGCGGCGCGCATCGAATACCGAAACCTGCCCGTCAAAGCGCACACCCGCACCGGATACAAGCGGGCGCTGCCACTGGACACAGGCGCGATTGATTGCATGGCGCGTCTGAAAATTATCCGAACAATCAAGCACCAGATCGACTGCGCTGATAGCTGCATCGAGCGCGGCGCCTTCCAGACGCTGGTGCAATGTCTCGACTCTGATATGCGGATTGATGCCGGCGAGCGCCGCCCGTGCCGAGGTCACCTTGGGCTCACCCAGTCGGTCCTCGCGATGTACGATCTGGCGCTGCAGATTGGTCAGGTCTACCGTGTCGCCATCGGCAATCACCAGCGTGCCGATGCCGGCCGCGGCGAGGTAGAGCGCGGCCGGTGACCCGAGACCGCCGGCACCGACCATCAACACCCGCGCGGCGCTGATGCGCCGTTGCCCTTCGATGCCAATCTCAGGCAGCAGGATGTGGCGCGAGTAGCGCAGCAAATCCTGATCGCTCAGTTCATCGTCGCTCATGGCCGATTCAGCAGCTCGCCCGCGGGGTGAGCGCGCGGCCCCCCTACTTCTTGACCTGCGCCGTGACCTCGGCGTGCTCAGCAGAGGCCGTTGCCCTGCTCACGACTGGCAGCCCCTTGAGGTGATTGATCGCCTGCTGCAGCTGCAGGTCATCAGGACCGGCGAATTCAAAGGGCTTGCGATCGACCGCTGCCTCGGGACGCTGCGGAGCATTGGGTTCTGGTGCTGCCGGCACTGCAGCCCCGGCCTTCGGGTCCTGACTGTTCTCAAGATGTTTGGCCAGATCGGCTTCGCGCAGGCGAATCCGCGGTTGATCAGGATCGTCAATCAGCAGGTCGGGCACGATGCCCTTGGCCTGAATCGACCGGCCCGACGGGGTGAAGTAGCGCGCAGTGGTGAGTTTGATACCAGTTCTGCGTTCACTGCGATCGTCATTGAGCGGAATGATGGTCTGGACCGAACCCTTGCCGAAGGTCTGCGTGCCCATCACAACGGCGCGCTTGTGATCTTGCAGGGCACCGGCAACGATTTCCGAGGCTGACGCCGACCCGCCATTGACCAGCACGACCATCGGCACGGTCTTGATGCCAGCAGGCAGACTGCGCAGCGGATCACCACCGGGTTCGGCTGCATAGAACTCAGGCGAGCCGAGGTACTTCTGCTTGCTGCCCGGCGTGCGACCGTCAGTGGAGACCACTAACGTGTCGGCCGGCAGGAAGGCCGCTGACACCCCGATCGCACCGTCGAGCACGCCACCGGGGTCATTGCGCAGGTCAAGTACCAGCCCCTTCAGCGGCCCGTCCTTGTAGAGCAGGTTTACCTGCTTGGCCAGATCCGTCACTGTGGGGCGTTGGAACTGCGCGATGCGGACCCAGCCGTAGCCGGGTTCGATCAACTTGGAGCGCACGCTCTGAATGTGGATTTCCTCACGCACAAGCGTGAGAACGATCGGCTGCTCAACGCCCTTGCGCGCCAGGGTGAGCTTGACGCTGGTCTTTGGCTTGCCGCGCATGCGTTTGACGGCCTCATCGAGGGTCAGACCTTTGACGGGGGTCTCGTCAATGCGCACGATGAAATCACCTGACTTGATGCCGGCGCGCGAGGCCGGGGTGTCCTCGTAGGGTGCCACCACCTTCACCAGGCCATCTTCCATGTTCACTTCGATGCCCAGGCCGCCGAACTTGCCTTCGGTGCTGGCACGCAGGTCGCGAAAACTGTCCTGGTCGAGATAGGCAGAGTGCGGATCAAGGCCGGTCAGCATGCCGTTGATCGCCTCACTGATCAGCTTCTTGTCCTCGACCGGCTCAACATAACTTTGCTTGATCGCCTCGAACACCTGTGCGAAGGCGCGCAAATCTTCAAACGGAATGGTGCGCGCCGCGGATTCACGCTGCGCAAGGGCGGAGAAATTGAAGGACATGAGTGCCCCGGCAGCGATGCCGCCCGCCACCAGACACACCGATTTAATGCTGATTCCCATCACGATCTCCAGGCAGGTGCACCGCGCTGGCAATGCCATGCAGGGTCACCAAGCGAAGTATAGCCGCGCGCAGCGCTCGACGCCGTGCGCTTGGTAACACAACGTAGCCGCACGAGAGCAACCCGCGCCATGGACTTGCTACTCAACGCTCAGGGTTTGTTCAGCCGCGCGCCTGGCCTTGCGCTGCGACCGCGCGTTCAGCCTGTGCGATTTCCTCAGCGTTGCCAAGGTAGTAATGCCGGATTGCCCGCAGACCGCCATCCGCGGCGTTCGCTGCCGATCCGGGTTCGGCTACTTCAAACTCGTAGACCAGCGGCCGGGCGGTGGGAATATTGAGCGAGACAATCGCCTCGTCGGACATGCCGTCGAGATGTTTCACCAGCGCCCGCAGCGAATTGCCATGCGCGGCGATGATTACCCGTTCGCCAGAGCATACTGCTGGCGCAATCACCGATTGCCAATAGGGAATGACCCGAGCCACGGTGTCCTTGAGGCATTCGGTGGCCGGAAACTGCGCGTGCGTGAGGTGACGGTAGCGAGGATCCTGACGATCGCGTTCCAGGTCGGCCGCGGCCAGGGGCGGCGGCGGCGTGTCGAAGCTGCGCCGCCATTGCAGCACTTGAGCGTCGCCAAACCGCGCCGCCATTTCGGCCTTGTTCAGACCCTGCAATGCGCCGTAGTGGCGTTCATTCAACTGCCAGGCGTGATCCACCGGCAGCCACAGTGCGTCGAGTTGCTCCAGGGTGATGTTGAGTGTGCGGATCGCACGCCGCAGCACCGAGGTGTAGGCACGGTCAAATCCAAGGCCGGCGGCGCGCAGCAAATTGCCGGCGGCACGCGCTTCGGCCACGCCTGTGTCGGTGAGATCAACATCGACCCACCCGGTGAAGCGGTTTTCAAGATTCCAGGCCGATTGGCCGTGACGCATGAGGACGACTTTTCGAATCATGTCGGTATGTGTACTTTGCAAATGAAGGTGACACCATCGTGCGAGGCTCGGCGCGGTGCCCTGCGGTGGTAATGCGGCCGCATCGCCTGGTGACCATACCGGACAAAGCGGACAAAGCGGTCAAAGCGCAGAATCCCCTGCGCGGGAAATCAGTCGATTCTAAAAAGGGCCATATAATAGACCTTCGCAGGCAACGCCTGCCTGCCGAAGAGGCGTTTCATGCTGATGAAGTTCGTATTCGAGAGTCAGAACCTGTATCTGGTGGTGATTGCCCTGGTGAGCGGCGGGATGCTGCTATGGCCGATGGTGCGCCGCGGAGCAGTCGGTGGCGCCACTCTGTCCACCGCGCAGATGACGATGTTGATGAACCGTGAGGACGCCGTGGTGATTGATCTGCGCGAGCCCGAAGCGTTTGCTGGGGGGCATGTACTGCATGCGCGAAATGTACCCGCCGCGCAGATCGAGGCGCGGATGCAGGATCTCGCCCGTCTGAAGAACCGACCTTTCGTGCTCTATGACGACAATGGCAATCGGGCGGCGCAGTCGATTGCGTTGTTCAAGAAGCATGGCGTGGAGCGTGTATTGACCCTGGCAGGCGGCTATGCCGGCTGGCGTGCCGCCGGGCTGCCGATCCAGAAGTGAGCAACGCCGGCGGGGCACCGTTGGATGCGGCTCTCGGCGTTCGCTGCAGAGCACGGCGTCAGACCCGGGCGGGATCGATCGTCAGCGTTTGCTGCAGGGCGGCCCCGGGTGAGAACCGTGCCGGATCGGTCGACCAGGATGGCCACCGGAATTTCGTACGATAAGGTGATGCGATGCCCCGGATCGTGATGTATGCAACCGATTGGTGTCCCTTTTGTCAGCGCGCCGAGAGCTTGTTGCGCGCCAAGGGGGTCGCGGCGTTCGAGAAGATTCTGGTCGATGAGGTGCCCGGGGCGCGCGCCGAAATGATGACCCGCAGCGGACGCAGGACGGTGCCGCAAATCTATATCGATGAGCGCCATATTGGCGGCTTCGATGACCTGTCGGCACTTGATCGTGCAGGGGGATTGGAGCCGTTGCTACGCGACTGACCGCGACCCGTGCCCGGCTGATAAACACAGTTCAAGGAGTAACCGCATGACTGAAGAAAATGGCGCGCAGCCGGCCGGTGGCCAGGTGTTTTCAATTGAAAAGATTTATCTGAAGGACGCCTCACTCGAGGTGCCCAATGCGCCCGGCATCTTCCTCGAGCCGCAACAGCCCGCGATCGAGGTGCAGGTCACCACGCGTGGGGTGCAGCTGGGTGGCACCTTGTATGAGGCCATGCTGACGGTCACACTGACCGCCCGCGCGGCGGAGAAGACGGTGTTTCTGGTCGAGGCATCACAAGCCGCGATTTTTCAGATCGACGGGTTCAGTCCGGAAGAAGTGCAGGGCCTGCTTGGCATCGGCTGCCCTAATGCGATCTTCCCCTATGTCCGCGAGACGATCGCCAATCTGGTGAATCGCGCCGGATTCCCAACGATCAATCTTGCACCGGTCAATTTCGAACAACTGTTTCGGCAGCAGTTGGCGCAAGCGGCCGCAGCCCAAGTGGCCGCGCCCAGCCCGGGCACCGTCAACTGATCATGGTTGGCTTCGTGGGGCGACCCTTGACCGCCGCGGCCTTGGGCACCCTTGCTGCCTTGGGATGGCTGTTGGCGAGCGCGCCGGTGATGGCCAGCGACTTCCGCTCGGTCGCCGAAGGTGGTGCGATTCTCTACGACGGTCCCTCACTCAAGGCACGCGGCTTGTTTGTCGCTACGGCCTATCTCCCGGTCGAATTGATTGCCTCGGATGGCAAATGGAACAAGGTGCGCGATCCAGCCGGAGACCTGGCCTGGGTCGAGGCCACCGCTCTGAGCACGCAGCGCACCGTCATGGCGGTGCAGAGCGTGGTGTCGGTGCGCCAGTCGCCCAGTGATAAATCGACCGAGCTGTGCAAGGTGGTGCAAGGCGTCGCGCTTGACTATGCAGACCAAAGCGGGGTGCCACCGGGTTGGGTCAAAGTGCGTCACCGCGACGGACTAACCGGTTTTGTGCGCATCAGTCAGGTGTGGGGAACCTAGTCGTCATCGGAGCAGGGGCATGGGGCACTGCGCTTGCGGTGGCGTTCTCGCGCGCCCATTGCGTCAGCCTGTGGGCGCGCAGCGAGGCGCAATGCGCATTGATGCAGACGACTCGCCGCAGCGCTTACCTGAACGAGATCGAACTGCCAGCCGGCGTGACCATTGACCACGATCTGCCGCACTTGCTGGCCGCGGCTCAGTGGGTGGTCGTGGCAACGCCCACTGCGGGACTGCGCTCGGCGCTGCGCGCGCTGCGCGCGGCAGGCCTGGGTGAGCGTCCCGTATTGTGGGCGTGCAAGGGCCTCGAGCCCGGCAGCGATCGCTTCGCCCATGTCATTGCCGAGGAGGAGCTGGGTGAGCAGGCGCTTGCCGGTGCACTGTCCGGTCCGAGCTTTGCGCTTGAAGTGGCGCGCGGCCTGCCTACGGCACTCACGCTTGCCGCCCGTTCGGAGGGCTTTGCGCGTGACACGGCGCGGGCGTTGCACCAACGTGCGCTGCGGGTCTATTTCAGCACTGACATCATCGGGGTCGAGGTCGGTGGGGCGGTCAAGAACGTGCTCGCGATCGCCACCGGAATGTGCGATGCGCTTGCCTTTGGCAGTAACGCCCGGGCGGCGTTGATGACTCGCGGCATTGCCGAGATGACGCGCCTCGCCATGACACTGGGAGGCCATGCGCAAACCTGCATGGGTCTCACCGGCGTTGGTGATCTCATTCTTACCTGCACCGGAGATCTCTCGCGCAACCGGCGGGTCGGACTCGCACTAGGGGCAGGTCAGACGCTCGAGCAGATTCTTGCCACTCTGGGCCATGTGGCCGAAGGGGTGAGTGCGGCGCAGGGCGTGCGACGCATCGCGCATGCGCATGGCGTGGATATGCCGATCACCGACGCGGTGTGCGATGTGCTTGCAGGCACGCTCTCGGTGCGCGATGCGGCGGAGGTGTTGCTCGGCCGCGATCCGCGCGCCGAACAGGGGTCGATTGCATACTGAGTTATGGTGCTCACACGCTGCCGGCAAAGTCATGCTGTCGCCAGGCCTCGTACAGCACGACCGCCACGGCATTGGAGAGGTTGATGCTGCGATTGTCCGGACGCATCGGAATGCGCAGTTGTTGCTCGGCTGAAAACTCTGCGAGCAGCGGTTCGGGCAGTCCGCGCGATTCGGGGCCGAACAGGAAAGCATCGCCGGGCTGAAATGCCACCTCGGCGTAGCTGCGCGTGGCCTTGGTCGAGAGCGCAAACACCCGTCGCGCCCCGAGGCTCGCGCGGCAGCTTGGCCAGTCTGCATGAACCTGGATGTCGGCCAGCCGAATGTAGTCAAGGCCGGCACGCGCCAGCGTCTTGTCGCTGAGCGTGTATCCCAGCGGTTCGATCAGATGCAGCCGCGCGCCGCTGTTGGCAGCCATGCGCATGATGTTGCCGCTGTTGGGTGGTATTTCCGGTTCGTACAGCACGATCTCAAACATGACTTGCGTCCTCGGCATGGCGCTGCGCGGGATGGAACGCGACAGCGCGCGCAACTATCCAATTCTCCACCGTTCGTGCGCCGGCGTCCTTGAGTGTACGTGCGATCTCATCGAGTGTTGCCCCTGTGGTCATGACATCGTCGACAATGGCCACGCGCCGTCCGCGTACATCGCCAGTGACGGCAAATGCGCCACGCAAATTGGCGCGGCGGGCGGCCGCGCCAAGACCCGATTGCTCGGGCGTCTCACGCCTGCGTTGCAACCAGCGCGGGTGATAGTCCACGTTGCCTGGGCGCCGAAGACGGCGCGCAATTTCGTGACTTTGATTGAATCCGCGGCGGCGCAAGCGGGCAGCGGGCAACGGGACCGGCAGTATCAGGTCTGGTGCAGCAAAGCCCGCGCGCGCGACTGCGAAGCGGTGTGCGGCGATGTCACGATTGAGCACACCGGCAAAGAAGCCGGCGAGCGGAAGGCGGGCGTTGAATTTCAGGTCTCGCACCAGCCGGTCAATCGGATGGGCATAGCGATAAAGGGCATAGCTGCGATCAAATGCGGGCAGATGGCGCAGGCAGCTCACACACGGTGCCACCAGAGTCAGTTGCGCGTGCACCGTCGCGTGCAAATCGCCTGTAGCGAGGCTGCGTGGCACCGGCGCCTCGCTACCGAGCGGTTGCGCACAGCACGGGCAGACCACACCGAGCCGGGGGAATAGTGCTTCGCAGGCACGACAGATCGGCAGGTCGGGCCGCCCGAGGTGGCAATGCAGGCAGGGTTGACGCAACAGATCGCGCAGCACTTCGCGCAAGTGATCAAGGGTCGGGGTGATAAAATCCACTGGCATAGTGATCACGCGCACTCCCGCCCGCGGTGCCCCCCAGGCGTTCAATCAAACATGAGGCTCCCCATGCTCGAAACAGTAGCGCAACTCGCGAGTCGTCTGGCGGCCGGAGAGACAACGAGCGAGGCCCAGGTGCGCGCGGCGCTCGATCGCGCCGAAGACCCGGCGGGTGAGGGTGGGCGGGTATTCATGCGGCTCTATCGCGACGCAGCCATCGCCACTGCACGCTGGACAGATGAGGCGCGCCGGCATCAGATTGCGGCCTCACCGCTGGCCGGCATCAGCGTAACAGTGAAGGATCTGTTCGATGTCGCGGGGGATGTCACTCGCGCCGGATCGAAGGTGCTTGGTGGCGCCGCGCCTGCTGTTACCGATTCGACGGTGGTGGCGCGGCTGCGCGCCGCCGGTGCCGTGATCGTCGGACGCACCGGCATGACCGAGTTTGCGTATTCTGGTATCGGCTACAACCCGCATTACGGCACCCCGCGCAATCCGTGGCAGCGTGCCGATGAGTTCACCCACGCAGGGCATCGCACCAACGGGCGCATCCCTGGCGGCTCGTCATCGGGGGCGGCGGTGTCGGTGACCGATCAGATGGCGGTCGTTGGCATTGGCACCGATACCGGTGGCTCGGTGCGCATCCCGGCGGCTCTGTGTGGCATTACCGGATTCAAGCCCACCGGGCGGCGGGTGCCACGTGATGGTGTTTATCCACTGTCCTCGACTCTTGACTCTGTGGGGCCACTGGCACCCTCGGTGCGTTGCTGCGCGCTGGTCGATTCCATTCTCGCCGGTGAACCGGTGCGCGAGTTAAATGAGCGGGCACTGCGCGGTCTGCGCCTCGGGGTGCTGCCCGATCTGCTGCTCGATGGGCTGGATGAATCGGTGGCCAGTGCGTTCCAGCGCGCCATCGAGACGCTCTCCGCGGCCGGGGCTGTCATTCACAGTTTGCCTTTTGCGCCCCTGCGTCGCCTGCCCCAGATCAATCGACTTGGTGGCTTCTCTGGTGCCGAGGCGCTTGCACTGCATCGCGCACGCCTCACCACGCATCAGGCCGATTACGACGCGCGGGTTGCCACTCGCATCCTGGCTGCCAGTGGCCTGAACGCGGCCGACTATGTGGATCTGGTGCGCGAGCGCCAGGCGATGATTGCGCAATTCGAGGCCTATTGCGTGCCCCTTGATGCGGTGCTCTCACCGACCGTTGCCGTGGTGGCCCCGCCGGTGGCCGAGATCGAACGCGACGATGAGCGCTTCCTCGCTGCCAACGGCATGATCCTGCGCAACACGGCTGCATTCAATTTCCTCGATGCATGCGCTCTGAGCGTGCCTTGTCATCGCGACGGTGAGGCCCCGGTAGGCTTGATGATCGCCGCACCGGCCATGCGCGATCGTCCGGTGCTTGAAATGGGCGCGGCCATCGAAGCGGCACTGGCCCCGATTCGCCGCGCTTGAACAGGCACGCGCCCGGCGAGCAGGCGCTGCTGCGCGAGGTCGCGCGGCGCATGGGCGAGCGACTGGACTATATCCGGCTTGCGCCGGGCAGGGTGCTCGATGCCGGTTGCGGGCAAGGCGACGATCTTGACCGGTTGCAGGAGCGCTACCCCACAGCGCATGTACTCGGTGTGGATCGCGATGCGCGCCGGTTCGCTGCCGAGCACTGGCGCCAACGAGCACGTCTGAGTGAACGCGGATCGATCGCATCGGCCATTCATTGGGCACGTTCATTGGCGCGATCAGGGGCACAGGCACTGATCGGGTCTGAGGCGAAGCAGACTGACGCAACGCAGTCAGGCCGCGGTACGGTGGGGAACGCGCTCAGCGCGATGCGGCGCGGCCAACTGCCGCTGGGATGCCATGCCGATTTCAATCGTCTGCCGATTGCCGCGGATACCATTGACCTGCTGTGGTCGAATCTCGCGCTGCACTTTTCAGAGGACGTGCCGGCCACTTTGACTGAATGGCACCGGGTGCTTGCACGCGGTGGCCTCGTGATGTTCACGACCTTCGGTCCGGATACCTTGCGTGAATTGCGCAGCGCCTGCGCGCGCAACCTGCTGCCCCTGTGGCTGCGTCCGTTGATCGATATGCATGACATCGGTGACATGCTGGTGGCCGCCGGCTTTTCCGATCCGGTGATCGACATGGAAATGCTCACACTCACCTATGGCGACATTGCAGCAATGAAGGCTGATTGGCGTGGCAGTGCGCAGGCGCACGCATTGATCAAAGGGCGGCATGGCGAGCGGCGTGGTAGTAAGCAGGCGCACGTATTGATGGAACAGCAACGGGGCGATGCGCGTGTCAGCGCGCAGGCACCGATTGAACGACAGCAAGTCGCGCGGGTGCGGTCAGCCGTACCCGCGGTCGATGCAGCGCTGGCGGCCGCCCTTGAAGGTACGCGCATCGATGGTCGCTTGCCCCTCAGTGTCGAGTTGGTGCAGGGCCATGCCTGGAAGCTCAAACCGGCCAAGCGCAGCGATGGCCGCGCTGTAGTCGAATTCAAGTCAAGAGTTATGCGCTAAGCAGCCATGACTATCTTGCCCTGCAACACTCGGCGTGATAGCCTCTCGCCGGCGAGAATCTAAGGGTTTTGTGCATGAAAGACGAGCCGGTTATTTGCAGCGTGCTGGGCCGAGGTACCGCGTGGCATGGCTTTTCTGGCGGACAGTCTCGAGTACGAAGCGCAAATGAACTGGTTACGTATCGAGGTCTCGCTCAAACGATTGATCCGGCCCCGGCCGGAATGTGCCCCGCCCACCTGTGCTGAGCTGCGGTGCGCATGGCTGATTACGCAAAACTGAACGGAGCTTCAATGAAACATCCATGCAGATCGCTCTTGGGAAGCGTGCTTGCGCTGGCAGCAGGTGGTGCGATGGCAGAGCCGGCGAAGTACCTGTTCCAGCCTCCGGTGACCATCATAGCGCGCGACATCTACGATCTGCACACGGCGATGATGTGGATCATCACCGGCATTTTCGTGGTCGTGTTCGGCGTGATGTTCTATTCCATCTGGAAGCATCGCAAATCGGTCGGCCACAAGGCCGCGCATTTCCATGAAAGCACCGCCGTGGAAATCGCCTGGACCATCGTTCCGATGATCATTCTGGTCGGCATGGCCTTTCCGGCAACCAGCGTGGTGCTTGCCTATAAAGACACCTCGAACCCCGATCTGACGATCAAGGCCACCGGTTATCAGTGGAAGTGGGGCTATGACTACATCAACGGCGAGGGCGCCGGCATCAGCATGCTCTCCTCGATGACCACCCCGCGCGAACAGATCGAAGGCGATGCGCCCAAGGGTGAGTTCTACCTGCGCGAAGTCGACAACATGCTGACCGTGCCGGTGAACAAGAAAGTCCGCATTCTGACCACTGCCAACGATGTCATTCACTCGTTCTGGGTGCCTGAATTCGGGGTCAAGCAGGATGCCATTCCGGGCTTCGTGCGTGACACGTGGTTTCGTGCCGAGAAAGAAGGCATCTACCGCGGCCAGTGCGTTGAGCTGTGCGGCAAGGACCACGGATTCATGCCGATTGTCGTGAACGTCCTGTCGGGTGAAAAGTACACCGCCTGGGTTGCCGAGCACCAGAAGGCGGCCGTGGCGACGGCTGATGAAGCGGCGCGTGAGTGGACCAAGGAAGAGTTGCTCGCGCGCGGCGAGAAGGTCTATGCCGCGGTGTGCGCTGCCTGCCATCAGCCGACCGGTCAGGGCCTGGCCAATGCCTTCCCGGCACTGGTTGGCTCCAAGGTCGTGCAAGGGCCTGCCAGCGAGCAGGTGAAGCTTGTACTGAACGGGCGCAAGGGCGGCTTCATGCCCACCTCGCAGATGCCCGCGCAGGCGATGCTGTCGGACACTGACATCGCCGCTGCCATCACCTATACCCGTAACGCCTGGTCCAACCACGCAGACGAGGGGCTGGTACAGCCCTCCGTGGTCAAGGCTGCTCGCTAGACATTTCCTTTCAGGAGGCTTAACGCCATGGCTCATTCGACGGCAGATGCGGCAGTTGCCGGCCACGCGCACGATCACCACGATCACGCCCATGATGATCATGCCCATGCAGCCCCTAGCGGGTTCATGCGCTGGTTGACCACCACCAATCACAAGGACATCGGCACGATGTACTTGTGGTTCAGCTTGACGATGTTTTTCGTGGGCGGCGTCCTTGCCCTCGGGATTCGCGCCGAACTGTTCAAGCCTGGACTGCAACTCTGGCACCCGGAATTCTTCAACCAGCTCACCACGATGCACGGTTTGATCATGGTGTTCGGCGCAATCATGCCGGCGTTTGTCGGCTTTGCGAACTGGCTGGTGCCACTGCAGATCGGCGCACCTGACATGGCCTTTGCGCGCATGAACAACTGGAGCTTCTGGCTGCTGCCGCCGGCGGCCACGCTCCTGGTGGTGTCATTCTTCGTGCCAGGCGGTGCCACCGCTGCCGGGTGGACCTTGTATGCGCCGCTTACCACCCAGATGGGCCCGGGCATGGACCTGGCGATCTTCGCGCTGCACATCCTCGGTGCCTCGTCGATCATGGGTTCCATCAACATCGTGGTCACCATCCTGAACATGCGTGCCCCCGGCATGACCTTGATGAAAATGCCGATGTTCGTATGGACCTGGCTGATCACTGCGTACCTGCTGATTGCGGTGATGCCGGTGCTGGCTGGTGCCATCACCATGACGTTGACCGACCGGCATTTCGGCACCGCGTTCTTCAACGCGGCCGGTGGTGGTGATCCGGTGATGTTCCAGCACGTGTTCTGGTTCTTCGGTCACCCCGAGGTCTACATCATGATCTTGCCGGCCTTCGGGATCGTGTCGCACGTGATTCCGGCGTTTGCCCGCAAGCCGCTGTTTGGCTACTCATCGATGGTGTATGCCACCTCGTCGATTGCGATTCTCTCGTTCATCGTCTGGGCACACCACATGTTCGTGGTGGGTATGCCGGCTGCCGGCGTACTGTTCTTCATGTACGCCACGGTGCTGATTGCGGTGCCAACGGGTGTGAAGGTGTTCAACTGGCTCGCCACCATGTGGCGCGGTTCGATGACCTTCGAGACCCCGATGCTCTTTGCGGTCGGGTTCCTGTTCGTGTTCACGATGGGTGGCTTTACCGGGCTGATCTGCGCGATTGCGCCGATCGACTTGCAGATCCAGGACACCTATTACGTGGTCGCGCACTTCCACTACGTGCTGGTGGCCGGCTCGTTGTTCGCCATGTTCTCGGGTGCCTATTTCTGGCTGCCCAAGTGGACCGGGCACATGTACGACGAGACCCTGGGCAAGTGGCATTTCTGGCTTTCGATCATCTTCTTCAACGTCACCTTCTTCCCGATGCACTTCCTCGGACTGGCTGGTATGCCGCGGCGTATTCCGGACTACAACATCCAGTTTGCCGACTTCAACATGTTGGCCACGATCGGGGCGTTCGGGTTTGGTCTGTCCCAACTGGTGTTTCTCTACACCGTGCTCAAGTGCATTCGTGGTGGTGAGAAGGCGACTGCGCAGGTCTGGGAAGGTGCCGAAGGGCTGGAGTGGACGCTGTCGAGCCCGCCGCCTTACCACAGCTTTGAAGTGCCGCCGCAGGTCAAGTAAGCGATCGCCGAAGCACGTCGACTCGAACCTGTGATGCCTACGTTGAATTCCGACCAGACCCAGGGTGGGCAAGATCTCAAGGCGGCCAATCGCCGCCTGGGTCTGATCCTGGTGTCGGTGGCGCTCGCATTCTTTGTCGGCTTTCTGATCAAACAGTGGTTGTTTGCATGAGCAACCCGGCGAGCCTTGCCGTGTCCGGCCTTGCACTGGGTGGTGCCCGCAAGGCACTGAATCGCCAGGTGCTGATCCGCTTGCTGGTGGTGACCGTGCTGATGTTCGGGTTCGGTTTTGCCCTGATTCCGTTCTACGAAAAGATCTGTCAGGTGACCGGGCTGCGCAGCATATTGCAGGCGGACCATGTCGGTCCGATCAACACCCAGGTCGATGTGACGCGGTCGGTGGGGATCGAATTCGATACCAATTCGCGGGCCATAGGCTGGGGCTTTCGCGCGTTGGCAGGCGGGCTCAGTGTTCACCCCGGTGAGGTGCAGCAGGCGGTATTCGAAGTGCGCAATGACAGCGCGCGTGCCGTGACCGGGCAGGCGATTCCAAGCTACGGGCCGGCGCTGGCAGCGCAGTATTTCAAGAAAATTGAGTGTTTCTGCTTTACGCAGCAAACGTTGCAACCGGGTGAAGTCCGGCAGATGCCGGTGGTGTTCGTGGTCGATCCCGAGTTGCCCAAGAGCATAGCGACGATCACCCTGTCGTTTACTTTTTTTGAAGTCGAAGGTGCGCGCGTGCTGCCCTCGACGCAACCGGCAAACCGGTCATGATTGCGCGTGATAAATCTCAGGCGAGCCTGTTACAGGTTTTCAAGGCCGTTTTGTGGTCGTTCCTTGGTATACGCAGGCGCGCCGAGCATGAGGCCGATGCGATCCGTCTGCGACTGCCGCAGGTGGTTGCGGTCGGCATCATGTGCGCGGCATTGTTTGTATTCACCTTGATTTTTGTGGTGCATCTTGTCATTACCCGTGCCACTACCTAACATTGACAGCGCAATGCGCGGTGTCACCGAATCTGCGGTCTGAAAACAGGGAGTCGACTCAACATGCTCAGCACTAGCACCAAATACTACGTTCCTGCTCCGTCGACGCGGATGTTCTGGGGGTCCATCGCGCTGCTGTGTCTAGCCTTTGGCGCGGCCTCGTGGATGAATGGCGCGAGCAGCGGACGCTGGGTCGTGCTGGTGGGGTTTGCGTTCCTGCTGGTGATGCTGGTCGGCTGGTTCAGCGATGTGATCGCTGAATCCGAAGGCGGCAGCTACAACCACCAGGTGGACATCGGTTTTCGCTGGGGAATGAGCTGGTTCATTTTCTCTGAGGTCATGTTCTTCGCGGCGTTCTTCGGTGCGCTGTTCTATGCGCGCAATCTGGCGGTGCCGTGGCTGGGTGACATTGACCACAAGTTGCTGTGGCCGGATTTTTCTGCCACCTGGCCCACCGCCGGCCCGATGGGCGAAAAGTTCGCGCCGATGTCAGCCGGCGGCATTCCGGCCTGGAACACGGCGATCCTGCTGACCTCGGGTGTAACCCTCACGATTGCGCACCATGCGCTGCGCGCCAATCATCGGCGCTCGCTGTTGATCTGGCTCGGTGCGACCGTGGGTCTGGGGGCACTGTTTCTGTTCCTGCAAGCCACCGAATACATGCACGCCTACAGCGAGTTGAATCTCAAACTCACATCAGGCATCTACGGCACGACGTTTTTCATGCTCACTGGTTTCCACGGTTTCCACGTGACCCTCGGTGCGATCATGTTGACGGTCATGTGGTTCCGCTGTGCCAAGGGGCATTTCAAGCCTGATCACCACTTCGGGTTTGAGGCCGTGGCCTGGTACTGGCACTTTGTCGATGTGGTCTGGCTGCTGCTGTTCGTGCTGGTCTACTATCTCTGATCGACTGGCGCTGACCGGGCTGGCAACCATCCAAGGTGACAGCCCGGGACGATAGCGTCGGGTCACTGGGCCGGAAGCCACCCGTAGTGGCGGCCCAGCACCAGAAACAGAAACAGTGCAACGGATAGACCGACGCGCACCGTCAACGCATTGACGGTGCGATTGGAGCCGCTGCGATCGGTCATCATGTAATACAGGGCCGATCCCAGCGATGCCATGATCAGAATGAGAATGGCAATGACCACAATGCGCATGCGAGCGTTCCTTTAGTCCGGGTAACCGGCGCCTCATTGGGTGGCGCCGTGTCGACCCTGTCGTCACCCACCGTGCAGTGCATGACATTCGCGTGAACCGCCGCTCCATGATGCCAGAGATCCCGCGGTCCGAGCATTCCGCAGAGGCAGGGCAAAACCGTGCCCGGCCCGGTGTTTGGCTGACCCTCATCACCGTCGCGTTCATTGCACTCACGGTGGCGCTGGGCCAATGGCAGACGCACCGTGCAGCAGAAAAATCCGCGCTTTGGCAGGCGGTGGCCGAGCGCAGCGGGCAGCCCGCGCAATCGCTGGATGTGATCATGCGATTGGCACCTGAGGAGCGCGCCGGGCGCTTGATCCGCATCGAAGGTCAGTGGGTCGATGGCTATACGCTGCTGATCGACAATCGCATTCAAGCGCACCGTCCAGGCTATGACCTCATCAGCTTGATGCGGCTCGTCGATGGTCAATCGATGGTGTTGATCAATCGCGGCTGGATTGCAGCCAAACCCGATCGCAGTCAGGTGAATGTTCCTGCACTGACACCCGGTGTGGTGAGCGTGGTGGGGCGCCTGATGGTGCCCGACGAACATCGGTTCTCGCTTGGCACGCCGGAGTATCCCGCACCGCACGGTGCGCTCACGCAATGGCCCAGTCTCAGCATTACGCGTTTCCACAGCCTGACAGGCCTGAGCGTATTGCCCCTCGCGATCGAACAAACCGAAGGGGAAGCCGATGGTCTTGCGCGCAACTGGCCAGGCCCCCCGGATGATGCAGACAGGCACCGGGCCTATGCCTTGCAGTGGTACTGTTTCGGGTTGATCGCCGCAGGGATCTACGCGTACCGCTGGCGTACGCGCGCTCGCCAGTCGGCCGCACACGCGGCATTGGCAGATGAGGTGACATCGCAAGCTGCGATGGGTTCGGCGGACGCCGTTGCGCCCGGTTCCGACGCAGCGCTGAGTCAGTCGGGGCATACCAAGGGACAGGACAGACAGTGAAGCAAGCGAACGAATCAGCATCGAGTGGCACTCAAGGCAAGACCGCAGGCCCGAACGCGGGCGTGTCGCGTGGTCGCAAGCAGATGCTTTTGATCATGCTCGTGTGCGCGGCACCGCTGGTGCTCGGCACCATCGCGTTTTATCTGATGCCGCCCGCGGGGCGCACCAATTACGGCCACTTGCTCACGCCAGCGCCCTTTGCCTTGCAGGCGCGCATGGACGATGGCAGTGCACTGAATGCCGCAACCTATGATCGGCGCTGGTGGCTGGTCTCGGTCGATGAGACCACCTGCGAAGACGACTGCCGCGCAAAACTCCTGCTCATGCGCCAGATGAAACTGGCCCAAGGGGCCAAGCAGTCGCGCATCGAACGCTTGTGGATTGTCAGTTCGGCGAGCGCACCATCCGCCCCCGAGGGCGTAACGGTCGGTGTGCGCGTGGCGCATGCGGCCAGTGCTGCGCAATTGCGCGAGGCGTTCGGTGGTGAGGACCCGACTCGGCATTTGTATCTGATCGACCCGTTGGGCAATCTGATGATGAGCTTTCCCTGGCCACCAGAAGAAAAGCGCATGTTGCGCGACATCGAAAAGCTGTTGCGTATCAATACCTGGAGCAAGGAGTAGCGCTTATGAGCTCATTACTGGCTGCTGCCTTACTGCTCGTCGGGGCGCTTGGTCTTGTACTGGTGTTTGTGTTGTCGCGTTGGGCGGCGCGCGAGCGCAGTCACTACCGCCGGCTGCTGCTCATCACGACAGTGCTAACCTTCATTCTCGTCGTGGTGGGTGCTTACGTGCGTCTATCTGATGCGGGACTTGGCTGTCCGGACTGGCCCGGTTGCTATGGTCAACCTCAGGTACCGCAGGCATTGCCTGAAGGCCATGCGGCCGTGTCCGCCGGCGGCTTTGATGCTGCCAAAGGCTGGAAGGAAATGGGCCACCGCTATCTGGCCTCGTTCGTCGGGTTGCTGATTGCGTCGATTGCAATCGCTGCGCTGATCGGGCGACGGCGCTTACGGTCTTCGCCGCGCATTGCATGGGTGCTCGTGGCCGTTGTTATTGCGCAAGCGGCATTGGGCCGCTGGACAGTGACCTTGTTACTCAAGCCGGCGATCGTCACTCTGCATCTGGTGGGTGGCATGACTACCCTGGGCCTGCTGACCTGGTTGACCTTGCGTGCGTTTGCGCAAGGGGCGGCACGCAGCGCGGGCCGCACGCCGGTCCGAACGGTTCCCTGGCGCCTGCTTGCCATGATTGCCCTGGTGCTGGTCGCAGTGCAAATCATTCTCGGCGGGTGGGTGAGCAGCAACTATGCCGCGCTTGCCTGTCCCGATCTGCCTCTGTGCCGCGGCGACTGGATGCCGACCATGCACTTTGCGCAGGCCTTTGAGATCGTGCGCGAACTGGGTCGCGCGGGCGACGGGCAACTGTTGAGCCTTGAGGCGCTCACGGCCATTCACTGGACGCATCGAATCTGGGCGATTGTGGTCTTCCTGTACTGCCTGGGATTTGGTTTCAAGCTTGCACGCACGCCACGAATGGCCGAGTATGGTTGGGGGCTCATTGCATTGGCTTGTGTACAGGTGAGCCTGGGTGTGGCCAATGTCCTGCTCAGCCTGCCACTGGCGGTCGCCGCAGCGCATAACGCCGGGGCCGCCGCGCTGCTGGTTTGGGTCATCGTGATAAACTTCGAGGCTTGCGCGTCCGCTCAGGATGGCGAGGCTTAAGAATGCAGCAGCAGATGACGCTGGACTCCGGGATCAGGGCGCGATTGCGCCAGTACTACGAGCTGGCCAAGCCGCGCGTGGTGATGCTGATTGTGTTTTGTGCGGTGATCGGCATGTTTCTCGCCACACCCGCTGGTCGCTGGCCTTCGCCCTGGGTGTTGATCGCTGCCACGATCGGCATTGGCCTGGTGGCAGGTGCTGCCGCGGTGATCAACTGTCTGGTGGAACGGCGCATCGATGCGGTGATGGCGCGCACGCGTGGCCGCCCGCTCGCGCGCGGTGATCTGAATGCACCGCAAGCATTGGCCTTCAGTATTACCGTGGGTGGTGCAGGCCTGTGGCTGCTTGGCACCCAGGTCAATACGCTCACGATGTGGCTCACGCTGGCGACCTTCGTTGGTTATGCGGTGATCTATACCGTCTTGCTCAAACCCAGCACGCCACAGAACATCGTGATCGGCGGGGCGTCGGGTGCGATGCCACCGCTGCTCGGGTGGACTGCCATGACCGGACAGGTGAGCCCTGAGGCATTGATCCTGGTATTGATCATTTTTGTATGGACGCCGCCGCACTTCTGGGCATTGGCCCTGTATCGCAGCGAGGAGTACGCCAAAGCCGGTGTGCCGATGTTGCCGGTGACCCATGGCCGTCGGTTTACGCAGTTGCAGGTCTTGCTCTACACGCTCGCACTGGTGGCCGTTTCGATGATGCCTTTTGCCTATGCGATGAGTGGCTGGGTCTATCTGGTCAGCGCCGTAGTGCTGGGTGCCATCTTCATTGGCTATGCGCTCGCCCTGTACCGCAACTACAGCGACACCCTGGCGCGCAAGACTTTCCGCTATTCGATCATGTATCTGGCGCTGCTGTTCGCTGGCCTGCTGATTGATCATTACGTCATTGCCCTTTGAGGCACGCATGATGGCCGCCACACGCAGTGTGCGATCGGGTGGGGTGCGTTGGGGTGTTCATGCCGTGACTGTGCTCGTCGCGCTGCTGGCCTTGTATGGCTGTGGCAATGAGCGGGCGAGCTTCAAGAACACTGACCTGACTGGCGCCAGTTATGCGCGCGATTTCAAGCTGACCGATGCGGCGGGTGCGCCGCGCACCTTGGCCGATTTCCGCGGCAAGGTGGTCACCATGTTCTTTGGCTACACGCACTGCCCGGATGTCTGTCCGACGACGCTCGCCGAGATGAGCGAGATCAAGCGTGCGCTGGGTGCGGATGGTGCCAAGCTGCAGGTGATTTTTGTGACGGTTGATCCGGAGCGTGATACGCCCGAGATCCTGGGTAACTATGCGCGCGCCTTTGATGCCTCATTCATCGCGCTGACTGGATCAACCGAACAGATCGCCGCGGTTGCCAAGGAATTCAAGGTGTTCTACGAGAAGGTGCCGGGCAAGGACCCGCACAATTACTCGATGAACCACACGGCGGGCAGTTATGTGTTCGATCTGCAGGGGCGACTGCGACTGTTTCTGCGCCATGGGCAGGGCACCGATACTATCGTGTCTGACCTACATCAGTTGATCGACGGGCGCTGAGTGCGATCGCCGCGTGGCGCTGCCACTGCCGCGACGATCAGCTGTCGCCCAGGTGAGCCTTCATCTTGGTCAGCGCTTTTGCCTCGATCTGACGAATCCGCTCGGCCGATACACCAAACTCGGCGGCCATGTCATGCAGCGTTGCCGGGTCTTTCTCGGCCAGCCAGCGGGCCTCGATGATGCGGCGGCTGCGCGCATCAAGGCTGTTCAGTGCGTTTTTGAGACCTTCGGTACGCGTGCGCTCTGACTCACTCGCCTCGTAGATGCGGGCCGGTTCGGCGCCCTCGGGAGCGGTCAGCCAGGCGATTGGCGCGTAGCTGTCCTCATCATCGGTACCGGGTTCCAGGGCAACATCGCCACCGGACATGCGGGTTTCCATTTCGGCCACATCTTCGGCGCGCACATGCAATTGACTTGCCATCTGGTCGATCTCGCCGCTGGTGAGCGAATCGAATCCGGGCTTCATGCTGCGCAGATTGAAAAACAGCTTGCGCTGGGCCTTGGTGGTGGCCAGGCGCACCAGACGCCAGTTGCGCAGGATGAATTCGTGCATCTCGGCGCGTATCCAGTGCACGGCAAAGGACACCAGGCGCACGCCACGTTCGGGGTCAAATCGCTTGACCGCTTTCATCAGGCCGATATTGCCTTCCTGGATCAGATCGGCTTGCGGCAGACCGTAACCGGCGTAGCCGCGCGAGATCGACACAACGACCCGCAGGTGGGACAGGACTAATTGACGCGCCGCATCAAGATCGCCGTTGTCGCGCAGCTTGCGCCCCAGGTCGGTCTCTTCTTCCTGCGTGAGCATGGGCAGGCGGTTGACTGCCTGGACATAAGCCTCCAGGCTCCCGGCAAGCGATGGCATCGGTACGGACAATGCTGTCATGTTCAGTTCTCCATGAGGTGGCTGAACCAGCCAGGAAGCGCAGTTCAGTCACTGTCTGAAGCTTTGACCGGTCCAAGAACCGGTGGTTCCCTCAGTGCGCGCAATTTTAGCACTCAGAATGCGGGAGTGCTAAGTGGTGTCGAGGGAGGTATGCGGACTAGTTGTTCCGTGACATTAAAGTCGTCGACATGCCATTAGAGTCGTCGACTGGGGTGCCAAGAAAATCAATGGGTTACGAGAATGTACGAATCTCGAAGAATGGAGGATCTTTGGAATCAATGAGTTACGTGGCCGCTAGACGGCCCAGTCAAGGCTCTGCGCCGGTCTCAAGCGCTTGGGCGCGTTCGTGATCCGACTGCCCTTGAACTTCGATGTCCTCATGTGGAACCTCCCCCCTTGGAGAAAATTCAACTTCTCATCCCCACGGTTCAAGGGGAGGATTACCATACACCTGTTTGATGGCCCGTGGAGAAACTTCAACTTCTCATTCCCTCGGTATGAGAGGAGGATTACCGTTGATCCCCGCCGTGGAAAAATTCCCAAGGAGCCAGAAGTTCCTGCTCGGTGATCGTATGCAAACCCTGGCGCTGGACGTGCAGGAGAGCTTGATCGAGGCGACCTACTCAAAGAATCCAGCATCGCATCTGCTGACATGCAACCTGCGATTGGAGAAGCTGCGCTTTTTGTTCCGGTTGGCGATGGACCTGCGTTATCTCGATCTGACCCGTTATGAGTTCGCTGCCCGTGCCATCGATGAAACCGGCCGCCTGGTGGGTGGATGGCTGAAGGCGAACCGGGCCGCGCCGGCATGAGCGTTCGCCTGCATCCCCACGCGTTGGCGCGTCTTGCAGAAAGGGGAGCGACCGAAATCGAAGTCATTGCTGCCGTTGAGAACGGCGAACGATTTCCAGCCAAGTTCGGCCGCTCGGGTTTCAGGCACAACGCTCCGTTCGGTGGTGAATGGAACGGCAAACGCTATGCCACCAAGCAAATCGAAGCGTATGCTGTCGAAGAAGACGGCTGGCTGGTGATCACGGTAATCGTCAAATATTTCTGAAGCATTGTTTGAAGGACAGGCCATGAAACTGAGCTACGACCCGAAGGCCAACATCGCCTATATGCGCTTCCACGAAAAGAGCGGAACCGTGACGACCCTGAAGATCAGCGACGAGGTCAACATCGACTTGGCGGCCGACGGATCGATTTATGGCATCGAACTCTTGAATGCGAACCAGCAACTTTCGGAAGATCATGGTCGGCTGATCGTCGAAACAGGTAACAAACGCCAGGAAATTGAACTGGCGGCCTGACCCAGCACGTTTGCAGGAGCCGACGGAGAGCACCGCGTGGCTCGCCAGCACGACAATCTATTTCCCGCAATCGCCAGCTTCAAGGCACGACATAAAGCGGCGGAGCGGGCGATTGTTGGCAAGCGCAGCAAACCCGGTGC
This sequence comes from uncultured Pseudomonadota bacterium, assembly GCA_903921325.1. Classification (GTDB taxonomy): domain Bacteria; phylum Pseudomonadota; class Gammaproteobacteria; order Burkholderiales; family SG8-39; genus CAIXPL01. The sequence goes on along the minus strand of CAIXPL010000019.1, from coordinate 180,197 downwards.
AGCAGGTTTCATGGCCAATGAAGCGCGGTGACGTTGGGTGGGTCGAATTCGACCCCGCAGTGGGTAGTTAATTCTGGGAAAGTTTGTGAATCAGAAAATTGGTCACTTGCTAACGTCCATCGCCGATTCGACCGTAAACAGACCTTCTGCTTTCATTGCATTATCAAAACGCACACTGGGCACTTCCTTGTTCCAGGCGAGGATCTTTGGCAGCCAGGCGTCGTCGATGGTGTAGCGCAGCGATGCCCCGGTCCGGCGCTGCGTGATGACGACCGAGGCGAGCGCGCCGCTCGCCGCGTGCCCCGGAGCGATGATGACTGTGCCCTGGCCGGGGCTTGCACCCGCCGCCAACATGACGCCATCGACAATGCATGGGCAGGGCGCTCGATCGCCGTTCCAGTAGGTGATCGTAAGATCCCGCCGCTCCGCCTTGAGGCGGTCGATGGCGTCCAGACCGATGCGGATTCCCACCGGCAGGAATGCACCAAAAGCGCCATGCACACGCGCACCGAGCGCGATCCATTCTTCCACCGTTTCGGCACGTACGCCGCCAGCCAGGCTCATTACCATCGCTGCCACAGCGATCCTCATCGTCAACTTCATTGCGCCCCAATCCTTGCTTGATGCCGTGATGCCTTGATGCTCTGATTCCCTGGTGCCCTGGTACCGTGGTGCTGTGGTGCCCATCGCGCCACTCAATGACGGGAGGCGAATGCTCCCCGCCTAGCGCGCCCACGGATGCGGTTTGCCGCTCAAATCAAAATAGATCGACTTTTGCGCCATCCAGGCGCGGATTCCTTCGCGTCCTTTTTCCCGTCCCACACCACTGTCTTTCACGCCACCAAACGGGGTGGAGATGGAAAACTGCTTGTAGGTGTTGATCCATACGGTGCCCGCCTCAATGCCGCGCGCGACGCGCCAGGCTTTGGCGAAATCAGCGGTGTAAATGCCACAGGCAAGACCGTATTCGTTGTCATTGCCCTGCGCGATGACATCGCCCTCATCATCAAAGGGCAGTACCACCAGAACGGGTCCGAAGATCTCCTCGCGGCAAATGGCAGCCGCATTGTCTACACCAGCGAGGATGGTGGGGCGGTAGTACACGCCGCCCTCATAGGTCGCCCCCTGCGGGCGCTCACCGCCCGTCAAGAGCTCGGCACCCTCGGCCAGGGCGCGTCGGACATGCGCTTCCACGTCGCTGCGATGATCCGGATGGATGAGGGGCGCGACCTGTGTCGTGCGATCAAACGAGTGGCCGATGCGCAGCGCCTGGGTGGCCGCCACCAGCTTGCTGACGAATGTGTCATAGATAGCGCGCTGTACGAAAAGCCGCGATCCGGCAATGCACGACTGTCCGGTCGACGAAAACACGCCGAAGAGCACCCCGGCAACCGCCACATCCAGATCGGCATCGGCGAACACGATGGTGGGCGACTTGCCGCCCAGTTCGAGCGACACCGGCATCAGCTTCTCGGCTGCCTTGCGCGCGATACCTCGTCCGACTTCGGTACCGCCAGTAAAGGACACCTTGCGAATGGCCCGATCAGTCACTAGCCGTTCGCCAACCAGACTGCCGCTGCCCGGCAGTACCGAGAACAATCCAGCGGGCAGACCCGAAGCCTCGATGACTCGCGCCAGTTCAAGGCAAACCAGTGGACTCCATGAGGCGGGCTTGAGCAATATGGCGTTGCCCGCGGCAAGTGCCGGGGCAACCTTCTGTGCGTCCGAGGCAATTGGCGAATTCCAGGGTGTGATGCCAGCGGTCACCCCCAGAGCTTCATAGACGGAGAAGGTGAGGTAGTCGCCACGTGAGGGGGTGAGTGCGTCCTCCAGGGTCTCCAGGGCCGCCCCCATGTATCGGAACGTGCCCGCGGCGCTCAGCGCCAATGCCGTGGTCTCAGTGATCGTCTTGCCGGTGTCGCGTGATTGAACGTAGGCGATACGCTCAGCGGTCTGTGCGATGCCGTCGGCGATTTTGTAGAGGAAACGAGCACGCTCATGTGGGCGCAGTGAGCGCCAGGCGGGATCGCTCACGGCCGTCTGGGCGCGTTCAATGGCCAGATCGACATCTTCAATTGAAGCGCCATGCACGACGCGGTTAAGCGTGCCATCGGCGGGAAAATGCGAGTTGATTGGTGCACCGCGTCCTTGCCGCCACGCACCTGCAATGAACAACCGATCGACGGGCAGCTCGTAGGTCATGATCCAGGTCTCCGGGGTTCTGCGGGTTGATTGTCATTGATGATCGGTACACCTCAGCCCAGCGGGTGCTGGCGCAGTCGGGCTCGCCACAAAATACTCATCGAAACCACCAGGAACAGACCAAACCCCAGCGCCACGGTGGTCACGCCGAACCCGGCGCGAAGCGCGAGCGTGTACAGCCCGATCATCAACAGCATGGTCATATTTTCAAGCAGATTCTGCACTGCAATGGCGTGCCCTGCGCCGATGGTTTCATGCCCTTTTTCTTGTAGCAGAGCGTTCAGCGGCACGATGAAAAAGCCGCCGCAGACCCCCACCGTCACCATGACTGCGAACGCGGGATATAAATCGCGTGTGATCGCGAGCAGCATGACGGCTACCCCAAGCAGCACGCCGGCCGGTAGCACGCGATTGACGTTGCTCAGTTTCACCCAACGTCCGGCGCACCCTGCACCGATCACGATCCCCACAGCGACCACCGCGTTCAAATACGCAGGCATCTTGTTATTGACGATGCCCAGGGCGACCGGTACCCAGGCGATCACCAGGAAGCGCATCGTGGCACCGGTTCCCCAGAAAAGACTGGTGCCCGCCAACGAAAAGCGCGCATCGGGCAGGCGTAATAACTGTCCTACACTGAGTGCGAACTCTTTAATCATTGGGCCGGCTGCCAGGCGCTGGGGATGCGCGGCGGGCAGGCGCGGAATGAGCAGATTGGCCGCTGCGGCGAGCGCATAACACAGCGCTATGCACAGGAGCGCGCCGTTGACATCCCAGTCAGCCAGGGCCCCGCCCGCGATGGCGCCCGCCAGGATGGCCGCGATCGTCGAACCCTCGAGCAGACCGTTGGCCATGACCAACTGCGCGGGTGGAACGATCTCACTCAGGATGCCGTACTTGGCGGGTGAATAGGTGGTCGCTCCAATGCCGACCAGGCTATAGGCGAGAAACGGATTGACCCCCGCCCACATCGACAACGCGCCAAAGAGCTTCACCGCATTGGCAATCAACATCACGCGACCCTTGGGGTACGCGTCGGCAATGCCGCCGACAAAAGGCGCGAGCACGATGAATCCGATCACAAAGAATTCTTGCAGCAGCGGCGCGCTCCAATCGGGAAAGTGTTGCGCGCGCAAGAGCGCCAGAGCGCCAAAAAGCAAGGCGTTGTCGGCCAGGGCGGATAGAAACTGTGCGGCGAGGACCGCGGCCAAGGCACGGCTCATGGCGCCCCCAGCGTCTCGGCCCAGCGGCGCAGGGTGACATGATCCACCTTGCCGGTGCCCAGTAACGGAATGGCATCGACCGGCACGATCTGGCGTGGCACGGCCAGCTCGGGCGCGCCCAGGCTGCGTGCTGCGGTAAGCAGCTGGTCGCGACTCAAGGTGACTGATGTGGTGTAGAGCACCAGTGCCTCGCCGCGCGCGGGGTCACTGCGCGTGGTTGCCGCGTGCGTGATGCCCGGGCAGGCGTGACTCGCAATACTCTCGACGAGTTCCAGCGAGATCATCTCGCCGGCGATCTTGGCAAAGCGTTTGACCCGCCCGCGGATATGCACAAAACCCTCGTCGTCGATCTGCACGATGTCGCCGGTTGAATACCACCCTGCGCCACGCGAGGCCGGTGGTTGCAGCACGCCAGGCTGGTCATAGAGGTAGTAGCCCAACATGACATTCGGGCCGCTGACATGGAGTACGCCACCACTCTCAATGCCAGGCAAGGGTTCAATCTCGTGACGCATGCCCGGTACCAACTGGCCGACGCTACCGATACGGCAGGCCATGGGCACATTGACCGCAACCACCGGGGCACACTCGGTCACGCCATAGCCTTCCAGGATGCGAATGCCAAACTTGGTAATCCATTGCGTGCGCACGTCCTCCGAGAGCCGCTCGGCACCGGCCACCACATAGCGCAGGCGACCAAAGTCATAGGGGTGGGCAAACTTGCCATAGTTGCCCAGAAAGCTCGAGGTGCCAAACAACACCGTGCAATCGCGGTCATACACCAGCTCGGGAATGATGCGGTAGTGCAGCGGACTTGGATACAGAAACACCTTGCAACCTGATACCAGTGGCAGGATGGTGCCGCAGGTGAGCCCGAAGGAATGAAACATCGGTAGCGCGATCATGAAGCGGTCAAGCGGCGTGAAATCGGCCACCGCACGCACCTGCGCGACATTGGACAGGAGTGAGGCATGCGAATGCACCACACCCTTGGGACGGCCCTCGGAGCCCGAGGTGAACAGCACCACTGCCGGTGACTGCGGGCCTTGTGCGCGGGCCGCCGAGGCGGGCCACCATTGATGCCAGCGTATCCACAAGAAGTCGAGCCAGCCGAGCTGGGCGCGAAAGTCCTCCAGATAGTGCACGGTGATGCCATCGAGGCCCGCGATCAGAGGCCCCAGATGGGCCTTCTCGACAAAGCTGCGCGACGTGATGATCTGGCGCACACAGGCTGCGGTGCAGGCGGCGGCCACCCCTTCAGCACCCGCGGTGTAGTTGATCATGGCCGGCACGCGCCGGCTGAGCGACAAGGCGAGAATCAACCCGAGCGTCGGGGCCGCGTTGGGGGTCATCACTCCGACCACTTCGTCGGGTTGGGTCAAGCGGCGCAATGCCCTCGACAGACCAAGCGCCATGCGCAGCAGGGTGCCGTAGGACTCCTCTTGCAAGCGTACGTCCTCGACCAGCCGATAGCCATTGCCAAAGGTGCGCCGGGCATCCAGAAACGCGTCATAGAGAGTGCGCTGCGGCCGCGTGGCCACCAGCATGTCGAGCAGGATGGCGCGCATTATTTCACCGGCACGCCGGCGCCGTTGCTTGGCCGAAGGCAAGGCCGGCATGGGGATGCTGCGCCGGGGTTGGATCGAAATCCGGATCCGCGGGAAGAACTGCAGCGGGTAGATACCGGCCAGGCGCCCGAAGTAGCTGCGCGATGCCCCATCGATATGTACCGGCACAATGGTGGCACCTGTCTTGGCGGCGGTAAATGCCGCACCGTCATAGACTTTCATGAGCGACCCGGTGACGGTCAGCCGCCCCTCTGGAAAAATCACCACCGGAGTGCCTGATTCGACCAGTTTGACGATCATTTTCATGGCGAGGGGGTTAGCCGAATCAACGGCGAAATGACGCACGTGACTGAGCACCCAGCGCGAGATGCGACTGTTGAGTACCGTCGAGTGCACCACAAAGATCGCCTCAGGCGGCAGGACCAGTCCGAGCAGCAGCCCGTCGAGCAGTGATTCATGATTGGCCACGATCAGGGTACGTGGATTACGAAACGACCCCGGATCGCCACTCACCTGCACGCGAAACACGAGCCGCAGTAGCGTCGCCACCAGCCATCGCATCGGTCCGGGCTGCGCCCCTTGGCTGGCCGCCTCCGTCACTGTCGCCGTGCTCATTGGCCTCTCCCCTACTGTGTCCGTTCAGTCATTGCCATTTCGCTCGCCGCGCGCTGTTTCGGTCTGCTCACTCAATCACCCTCAGTGCGAGCCTGCGACGGTCACACCGTTAGTCCAGGTGGGCACCGGCATCACGAACCACGCGCGCCCAGCGCACTGACTCGGCGCGAATGAACTCACCAAAAGCCTCCACCGACAGGTCCATGGCGTCACCGCCTTCGGCCTGCAATTGTTCTTTGAATTCGGCCGATCGAACGATGCGACCGACCGCCGCGTTGAGGCGACTGGCGAGTTCGCCCGGCAGACCGGCCGGTGCCACCAGTCCAAACCACGAGGCAATGTCATAACCGGGCATGCCCGATTCGGCAATGGTCGGTAGATCGGGCGCAAGCGCGCTGCGCCGCGCGCTGGAGACCGCCAGCGCGCGCAGCTTGCCTGCCTTCACATGCTGAATGACCGAGGGGATGCTCGCGAACATGAAGGCCACCTGCCCGCCCAGCAGATCGGCCACCGCAGGGCCGGTGCCTTTATAGGGGATGTGCACCAGTTCAAGACCGGCCGCGGTAGCAAACGAGGCAGCAGCCAGATGCGCGCCGCCGCCTGACCCGGCCGAGCCGTAATTGAGCGTGCCAGGACGCGCTTTGGCAAGCGCGATCAGTTCAGCCACGCTACGCGCAGGCACGCTGGGGTGAGTGACCAGCATCAGCGCAAAGGATGCGATCGGTGCGACCGGCGCGAAGTCGCGCTGAATGTTGAATGGCAGCTTCGCGTACAGACTTTGGTTGGCAATCACCGCCGAGGGCAGCAACAGAAGCGTGTATCCATCGGGCAGCGCATGCGCCACCAGATCGGTACCGATATTGCCGTTGCCACCACCGCGATTCTCGATCACGATCTGTTGTGCCAAGACCTCGGACAAGCGGGTGGTGATGTTGCGTGCCAGGATGTCGGCCGGTCCGCCCGGCGGAAAGGGCACCACCAGCCGGATCGGATGATTCGGATAGCCCTGCGCGAGCGCCTCGCCCTGTCCCGGCCAGAGGGGAATCAGGGCCAGGCCTGCCATCAAGGCTGTCGCGATCAGCCGCAGCGCGCTCATCCAGTTCACGCTGCCAGGAATTCCAGTTGCAGGCGGTTGAACGTGGCCGGGTCTTCAAATTGCGGCCAGTGACCGCAGTTGCTCATCACCTCAAAGCGCGCACCGCGGATGCCCCGTGCAAGCTTCTGCCCCACCTCGATCGTGCTGCCCGGATCATGGCTCGTCCACATCACCAGCGTGGGGGCTTCGATGAGTGACCATTCCTGCTCGGTCATCAGATTCGGTAAACGGTATTCGGGTGTGTGCAGGCACATGATGTTTTCCATCGCGCGGGCAAACCCGGGTTGCGTGTACACCCGGTAGCGCATATCGACCATCTCTTCGGTGACGATGCTGGGGTCGAGCATCAACCACTCCAGACGTTTGCGAATGTTCTCGCGATTGGGCGTGCCTGCCGCGGCGATCGACATCGAATGAATGCGTGCGCTCACGGCCGGGTCGTAGTGAACGCCCGCAGCGGTGTTGAGAATGATCTTGTTGACCCGGTCAGGGTGATGGGCCGCAGTGTATTCCGCTACCCAGCCGCCAAGAGATTCCCCCGACAGGTGGGCCCGTTCGATGCCCATCGCATCGAGAAATGCGCATACATGAGTGGCATAGTGTCTGGGCTCGTAGGGGTGATCGGGCTTGTCGCTGAAGCCGTGGCCGATCATGTCGATCGCAAACACCCGGTAATGCTTGGCATGCTCAGGAATGTTACGCAGATAGGCCTCAAGATAGCCGCCACTGCCATGCAGGAATATGAGCGTGTCGCGATGGCCGCTGCCCGCCTCCAGGTAGCGGGTGCGTATACCACCGGCATTCACATAGCCCATGCGGTACTCGCATCCAAGCATTTCAAGCCACATCGACATCACGGTACTCCCTGAGAGGGTTGATTGGAAAAAGGCCGCGAGGGCCGGTCACAGTGCTGAACCGGGCGGGCGCACCAGTCCCTGGTGGCGCAGCATGGCAAGAATCCGGCCCAGGGCTTCCTTGCGGTAGGCCGGCTCATCGATCGTGCTGTAGTCAAAGAACCCTGACCCGGTCTTCAAGCCCAGACGGCCTTCGTGCATGAACCGGTTGATGATCTCGGGGGCCTCGTAGCGTGGCCCCAGTTCGCGCACCAGGTAGCGGCTGGCATGGTAGAGGATGTCGTTGCCACCGTAGTCCATGAATTCCACCAGACCCATGGCGGCGTAGCGAAATCCAAAACCGTAGCGGGTGGCCCGATCGATGTCCTCGGCGGTTGCCACGCCTTCCTCGATCATGCGCGCGGCTTCGTTCATCACCAGGGTCTGCAAGCGCGGCACCAGATAACCGGCGCTGGCTGAGCACAGCACCGGAACTTTGCCCATGCGCTCGAGCAGGGTGCGCATGCGTGCGATCACCGCCGGATCGGTGCCGGCATGCACGGACAATTCAACCAGCGGAATGATGGGGGCCGGGTTGAGCCAATGCGCATTGAGAAACTGTGCCGGCTGACGGCACAGCGCGGCCAGCTCGGTCACGCGGTGGGTCGATGTGGTGGACGCAAGAATCGCATCGGGACGCATGTACTGGCTGGCCAGATCAAGCGCCGTACGCTTTGCCTCGATGAGTTCGGGTACGCCTTCGAACACGATGTCGGCGGCGGCCAGCACAGCGGGGGCATCGGCCAGTCCGGCGACCTGGATTCGACGGATCACACCGGCGCATTCCACCCGCTCAAACATGCCCCAGTCGGCAAGTGCGTGCAGGCTGGCGTCGATTTCAGCGAGGGCTTCTTCACGCAGGGCGGCAAAGGCCTCGCTCGCGCGGGGCTTGATATCGAGCAACCACACCGGATGCCCGGCATAGGCAAACGCGTGGGCAATGCCACGGCCCATGCGGCCGGCACCAAGCGCAATGATGGTGGCCGGTGTCGCGCTCATGCGCTGCTTCCGCAGCGCACCCACGGTCCGTGGCATTCACTCATGTCGCCAGGCGCCGGGCGCCGCGGTGATCGACGCGCCTTGCTCATGCCGACCATCCATCGTGCAGCAGCGCGCGCAGTCGCTGTTCATCAAGTGCGGCCAGGCCGAGTCGCACCAGGGTGCGCGGACTGGTTTGCAGAAAGTCACTGCTGCAGATGGCCCCGGCGATGGCGAGCAGGCCACTGGCGATGGGGCTTTCGATGGCGAACTTTCTGGCGATCGAGACCAGCAGGGCGAGGCCGTATTCGACGTCCTCACGCATATAACGATGACTGAGCAGATCGATCGGTTCGCGCCAATCCCCCGATTCGACCAGGCGTTGGTGCGAATCGCCATACATCCAGCGATCGTTGTTGTAGTGATCGCTCAGCGGAAAATGCTCTGGTCCGTAGCCCAGCGCGACGCGCAGCGCGATCCGTTCGGCGTCCAGCCGGTCGGTCACGCGTCGTACCGCCGGTTGGGTACCCTCATTATGAATGTCGTAATTGCGCGAATGTTCCAGGGGACCCGCATTCATCAGAATGAGCGGCGGATGGATGATGGGCCCGGCATTCATCAAGGCACCGGACAGCGCATCTTCAATCGGCTCGACGGACGGCCAAATGGCTCGGATCACGGCGATGGCGCTGTCGCGGTGACGCGCCGGAAACACGCCGGTCGGTAGCCGGGTGGCGCGCATGGTGATGGCCACTTCGGCCGGTCCGTGCTTGCGGCATAACCAGGGCAGGGTGCCAGTTTCAGCGAAACGCACTTGAGCACGCACTCCGCCCTCGCGCAGGGTGCGCGCCATGGCGATGCTCCCCAGGCTGCCGGGGGCGAGGAATACCACCTGGCCGTCATGCAAAAACGGGCCAGCGGCACGTGCGATATCACACTGGGCGAACGCGGGGCCGGGTACGAACAGCAGATCGGCACCGCGCACCGCATCACCTATTTCACCGGTAACCAGGGCGATCGGCACCGCGCGGCGTCCGTGCTGATCGACAAGTGTGATGGCCTTGTCGCGCAGCACCGGTTCAAGCGCGGCACGATCGCGCCGCCAAAGCCTGACCTCATGGCCCTGCTCCGACAGATCGGCCGCCGCTGCATAGCAGCCGTGTCCACCACCGAGAACTGCAACTTTCATCTGACTGCCCCATCGTGCCGTGTGTCGCGGCACACGATATCATGGGTGCGCAACACCGATGTCGATGAGGGCGCGAGGCGTGCGGCGGGGCGATTTGACGCTGAATCGGTAAGCCTGTGTTTCGGTCAATCAGTCGATGAGGTGGTCGCGGTGCAGCTCGGTAAGTCCGTAAATCATTTGTTCGTTGCGCGACGGCCCGCTGGGCCAGGGAGACCAGGCATGATTCTGCAAAGTGCGCGCGAAGGCGTTGCCCGCCTCGCGATACGGATGGATGAGCACACCGGTCTCGCCGGCCAGTTCGCGCGGGCGTTTGGCAATGATCGATTTGCGGCGGTCGAGCCCCGCGAGGTGATGCTCTACATGATCGAGCACCATGACAGCGGTTGGCGCGATTTTGATCAGGCACCGCTCACCGATCCGGCGAGCGGGCTGCCCTACAACCTGGTCGACACGCCGGCCGAACAGATCACACGCACCAGTACGGCATCGCCGGATTTCAATGAGCGCCATCACCCCTACGCGGGATTGCTCTCGAGCATGCATAGTTGGGGCCTCTACAACGGTCGTTACGGCATGTCGAGCATGGTGCTGATCAACACCATCCCGGCGCAGTCTCGGCATCTGGCCGAGCGCATGCTCGCAGGTGAGCTTGCGCGCCAGGCGCGGCTCAAGTCGCAGTTGGCGACCGATCCGCAGACAGCGCCATGGATCGAGCCGGCTCATTTGATGCAGAACTACAAGCAGCTGCAGTTCTTTGACACGCTGGCGTTGTATTTCAATCGCAGCCCGCACGGTGCTCGATCCGAAGCGCGCTTCGAGCATGTGCCGCTCAGCGCCACGGAAGATTGCACGGTGACCGTGACTCCGATCGGGCCGGACTGCTATCGCGTTGATCCCTATCCGTTTGCCGGGACCCGGCTTGAATGTTCCTTCACCGGCCAGCGTCTTGAGCCGCAACCGGACGCAGGTCCGCAGCAGTGGAGCGAGCGCCTGCAGGCGCAGCCCGCGGAAGTTCAACGCTTCACGCTGGTGGCGATTTGATGGTCAAGCGTGACTGCAGCCAGAGACAGCTTGCAGCTGCCGCGGGGCCGACTTGCCAGGGGGTGATGGTGCAGGAGCGATAGGGTGCCGGACTGCATCAGCCCGGACCTTGAGCGTGTGCGCGACGGTAACGGCGATGGGGCTGCGGGCCGAGCGCGGGCGTGCGGGTGTTACCGCAACTGAAGCGTCGGCGATAAAATGGGCGTCAATCAAACTGAACGATTAGGTGGTGCGCCATGACAAATGAACCGTTCGTCATCGTTGGTGGTGGTATTGGCGGACTGGCCGCGGCCCTCGCGCTGGCGCAGCAGGGTATTGCCTCGCACGTGCTCGAGGCAGGCAGCGATTTTCGTGAGATCGGAGCCGGGATTCAACTCGGCCCGAACGTGTTCAAAATGTTCGAAAAGCTCGGTGTTACCGAGGCGGTGAACGATGTCGCGGTATTTCCAGAGAACCTGGTGATGCGCGATGCCTTGAGCGGAGAGCTGGTAACCCGGGTGCCGCTCAATAAGACCTTTCGTAACCGTTATGGCTACCCCTATGGTGTCATTCACCGAGCCGACATTCATGGTGTGCTGCTCGATGCCTGCCGGCAATCGGGCCGGGTGGAGTTGAGTGCCGGGCGCAAAGTGATCGGCTATGAAGACCACGGCGACCACGTCATCGTGCTGTGCGAACAAGGTCCGACGGTGCGTGGCCAGGCAGTCATCGGGGCCGATGGTCTGTGGTCAAAGGTGCGCGCTCAGTTGGTCGGCGATGGCAAGCCGCGGGTCTCCGGGCATATCGCCTATCGCGGCGTGCTGGCCACACCGGATGTGCCGCAGCACTTGCAGAGTAACGATGTCATTTTGTGGGCCGGCCCCAAGTCGCATCTGGTGCAATATCCGCTGCATCGCGGCGAGCAATACAACCTGGTGGCGGTGTTTCATTCGCGCCGCTATGAGGAAGGCTGGGATTCCTACGGCGATCCGCAGGAATTGCGCGAGCACTTTCGCGATCAGCAGCCCAACGTGCTTGAGTTTCTGGGCATGGTGAACGAGTGGAAAATGTGGGTGCTGTGCGATCGAGAGCCGATCAGCCGCTGGACCGAGGGCCGCGCCGTGCTCTTGGGCGATGCCGCCCATCCGATGCTGCAATATCTGGCGCAGGGTGCCTGCATGGCCACAGAAGACGCGGTGGTGCTCGCCCGCGAAGTCGCGGCACGGCCCAATGACCTGCCGGCAGCCTTCGTCGCCTATCAGCGGCAACGTTATCTACGGACCACCCGCGTGCAACTCACCGCGCGAGTCTATGGCGATATCTACCATGCGGCGGACGCCACCCGCGATCTTCGCAACGCAATGCTCAGTGGCCGTACTGAAGAGCAGGCCATCAACGGGATGGCCTGGTTGTACGACGGCATCGCGGTCTGACAGAACCCCTCAACCCGCTGCGGCCATCTCGCGCAGCGTGAAGCGTTGCAGCTTGCCGGTGCCGGTGCGCGGCAACGATGCAACGAACTCGATTTCGCGCGGGTATTTGTAGGGGGCGACGGTGGCCTTGACATATTCTTGCAAGGTCTTCGTGAGCTCTGGCCCGGCCACATGGCCTGCGTTCAGCACCACATAGGCTTTCACGATCTGCCCGCGCTCCGAATCGGGTTTGCCCACCACGCCGCATTCGGAGACTGCCGGGTGGGTGAGTAGCGTCGATTCAACCTCAGGGCCGGCAATGTTGTAGCCCGCCGAGATGATCATGTCATCGGTGCGTGCCTGATAGTACAGATAGCCATCGGCATCCATGCGGTAGGCATCGCCGGTCAGATTCCAGCCGTTTTGCACGTAGTCAGCCTGTCGCGGGTCAGACAGGTAGCGACAGCCGGTGGGTCCTTTGACCGCGAGACGCCCGACCGTGCCAGGCGGGCACGGTTTACCCTGCGCGTCAAGTACCGCGACTTCATAACCAGGAATGGCATAGCCGGTGGCGCCCGGGCGTACATCGTCTACCCGGTGCGACACGAAAATGTGAATCATCTCGGTCGATCCGAGACCATCGATGATCTCGATGCCAGTGGCTTGCTTGAACAGTTGCCGCGTGGCATCGGGCAGCGCTTCACCGGCTGACACACAGCGGCGCAGAGAGGACAGGTCGTATTTGGCCGCCAGCGGCGCCATCATGCGAAAAAAGGTGGGCGCGGTGAATAACACCGTGGCGCGGAACTGTTCCACCGTGGCAAGCAGCGACTCCGGTGTCAGACGCTCGCTCAGCACGGTCGAGGCGCGAGCACGAAACGGAAAACACAGCATCCCGCCCAAACCGAAGGTGAACGCAAGCGGTGGCGTGCCGCAGAAGATGTCGTCCGCTGTGGACATCAGGCATGAGCGCGGGAACAGGTCGCACATGGCCATCACATCGCGATGGAAATGCATCGTGCCCTTGGGCTGACCGGTGGTGCCCGAGGTAAACGCAATCAGCGCCACATCATCGGCCGCGGTCTCGACGTTCTTGAATTGACCGGATTTTGCAGCGAGCAGGGCCTCCAGCGAGCCCGCGCCGCCGTCGTTGAAATACAGCACGGTCTGCAAATGTGGACACGCGCTTTGTGCTTTTTCCATTTCTTCGCGCAGACGGACATCGCACAGCGCGACCTGGACCTTTGCCAGATCAATCACCGGTTGCAATTCCTTGGCGCGCAGCAAGGGCATGGTGGCCACTGCAATACAGCCCGCCTTCATCACCCCAAACCAGCACGCCGCCATCATCGGATTGTTAGGGGCGCGCAACAGGACGCGGGTACCGGGTACCAGGCCCAGGTCATCGCGCAATACCTGGGCGATCTGGTTCGCGCGGTGCAGTACCTGCCGATAGGTGGCAGTGGCACCCTCGCCCTCGGCGATGCTTGCGTGAATCGCAGCGCGATCGCCATCGCCTTCGGCCACCACCCGGTCAAGCAGTTCGGTGGCGCAATTCATGCGCGCCGGGTAGCGCAGCTCAGGTCGATCGAAATTGAAGTGAGGCCATTGATCGGGCGAGGGCAGATGGTCGCGTGCGAAGCTGTCCTGGTGCGCCGAATAGGATTGTCTTGTTCTGCTCATGATGACTTGAGCAATTCGCGGGCGATGATCATTTTTTGCACTTCTGTGGCCCCCTCATAGATACGCAGCGCGCGGATTTCACGATAGAGCTTTTCCACCGGCATCCCGCTTACCACGCCGCTGCCACCAAACATCTGCAACGCACGATCAATGACTTTCTGTGCCTCTTCAGTGGCGACCATTTTGGCCATGGCCGCTTCGCGCGTGGTGCGCACACCTTTTGCATCACGCAGCCAGGCAGCACGATAAGTGAGCAGGGCCGCCGAATCAATCGATGTCGCCATGTCAGCGAGCGCCGCCTGGGTGAGCTGAAAATCGGCCAGCGTGTGACCGAACATGCGCCGCCCGGTGGCTTGCGCAATCGCCTCATCAAGCGCGCGTCGGGCAAACCCCAGGGCAGCAGCAGCCACCGAGGCACGAAAAATATCGAGCGTCATCATGGCGATCTTGAAGCCCCGACCGGGTTCACCGATGCGCTGTGATTCGGCAACCTCGCAGTTCTCGAACCGCAGGGTGGCCAGCGGATGCGGGGCGATCAGATCGATGCGCTCGGCAATCTGCAGCCCAGGGGTATCGGCATCGATGACAAAGGCGCTGATGCCGCGTGCCCCAGGCGCCTCGCCCGTGCGTGCAAAGACCGTGTAGAAATCGGCAATGCCGCCATTGGATATCCAGGTCTTGCTGCCGTTCAGAACGTAGCTTGAGCCCTCCTTGTGCGCGTCCAGCGCAAGGGCGGCTACGTCCGACCCGGCCTGTGGCTCAGACAATGCGAAGGCGGCGATTGACTCACCGCGCGCCACTGCCGGCAAATAGCGCGCTTTTTGTTGCGGCGACCCGGCGATCGACAGGGCACCCGAACCCAGGCCCTGCATGGCAAAGGCAAAGTCGGCAAGGCCTTCGTGACGCGCAAGGGTTTCGCGAATCAGGCATAGCGAGCGTGAATCGAGCTGTTCGCTCATGCCACCAAAGGCATGGGGCACCGCATGGCGCAGCCACCCGCCTTCGCCCAATGCGCGGACCAGGGCGCGGCAGGTGTCATCGGTGGTCGCGGCATGCGTTCGGGGCAGGGTGTCACCAGCCCACTGCTCGAGGGCGACCGCCAGCGCGCGGTGCGCATCCGCGAAGAACGGCCACTGCAGATAGTCGGTGTCGCTCATGCCGCCGTGTCCTTACTCGTCGCTTTCCCGGTTGTCGTTATTGCTCATGCTGCATTGTCCTTCCCTAGTCACCTTCAAACACCGGCGCGCGGCGCGCGGCAAATGCTTCGTAGGCGCGGGTGAAATCGCGAGTCTGCATGCAAATGGCCTGCGCCTGGGCCTCGGCATCAATGGCCTCGTCCACCGACATCGACCATTCCTGGTGCAACATCTTCTTGGTCACGCCATGGGCAAAGGTGGGGCCGGAGGCAATCTGGCGCGCCAGGGTGGCGGTATCACTGCCCAGCGCATCAGGCGCGCACAGGCGGTTGAAAAAGCCCCAGGCAAATGCTTCCTCGCCACTCATCGAACGGCCCGTGTAGAGCAGCTCCGCGGCTCTGCCCTGACCGATGATGCGCGGCAGGATGGCGCAGGCGCCCATATCGCAACCGGCCAGTCCAACTCGGGTAAACAAGAATGCCGTCTTCGAACCCGAGGTGCCGTAGCGCAGGTCACTGGCCATGGCGAGGATGGCGCCGGCCCCAGCGCACACGCCATCGATGGCCGCGACCAGCGGTTGCGGGCAGGCACGCATGGCTTTCACCAGATCGCCGGTCATCTGGGTGAATTCGAGCAATTCGGGCATGCTCATTTTGGTGAGCGGACCGATGATTTCGTGCACGTCACCACCGGAACAGAAGTTACCGCCAGCGCCGGTGATGACCACCACATCGACATCGCTTGCCCCTTGCAGTGCGCGGAACAGGTCGCGCAACTCGGCATAGGACTGGAAGGTGAGCGGGTTCTTGCGCTCGGGCCGATTCAGGGTGATCGTGGCCACGCCCTGGTCAAGTGCAAACAGGAAATGCTCGGGCCGGTAGTCTGCAAAAGAGGTACGGTGGTGCTCGAGGGGGCTGGTCATGGTTGCTGCCTTAAAAGCAAAAGAGAAAAATCATCGGCTCATCACCTCGCCACCGGCGATCGGTATGGACTGGCCGGTGACCGAACTGGCGGCCGTTGAACACAGCCACAGCACGCATTGCGCGATTTCTTCGGGCTGCACCAGGCGCCCCTGCGGGTTGACGGCACTCAAGCTCGCGCGTGCCGCCTCGGTGCTTTTGCCGGTCTTGCTGGCGATATTGGCGACCGCATCGCGCACCAGGTCAGTATCGGTGTATCCGGGGCAGATCGCGTTCACCGTGAGCTTGCTGCGCGCGGTCTCCAGTGCGAGCGAGCGCGTGAGTCCGACCAGGCCATGCTTGGCCGCTACGTAGGCAGTCACGTAGGCATAGCCGACCAGCCCGGCAGTACTGGCGATGTTGATGATTCGCGCATAGTCAGCGCTCATCATCGCTGGCAGGGTTTCGCGGATGCACAGCCATGCACCGGTCAGATTGACATCGAGCATGCGCTGCCATAGTGCCGTATCGGTGCGCAGCAATGGCGCGCTGGCAGCCTCACCGGCGTTGTTCACCAGAATATCGATCGGCCCCGCCGCTGCGCGCATGCTCTGGAAGGCCGGTGCGACGCTCGACCCATCGGCCAGATCAAGCGAGACGGTATGGACCTTGCCGCCGTGCGTCCGTTCGATCTCAGCGGCGGCGCTGGCCAGTCGCGCAGTGTCGCGTCCGGTGATCACCAGTGTGGCACCGCAGCCGGCCAGCGCATTGGCAATCGCCAGCCCGATGCCGCGCGAGCCCCCGGTGATCAGTGCGGTACGACCACGCAATGACGCGTCATCGGCCATGGCGTGCTAACACACCCGATCAAAGAACCGGGTCAGTGCCCGATTGAAGATCTGCGGCTGCTCGAGATTTGAAATATGCGCCGCCTCCTCAATCACTTCCAGTTCGCCATCCCTGGCGTGCTCGACGATCTGCCTTGCCATCGCGACCGGGCTTGCATGGTCATGCGCGCCGCACAGCACCAGGATGGGCACGGTGATTTCATGCAATCGATGCGTGACGTTGATCGTTGGCAGTGCGGCACAACATCCCGCATAGCCCGCCAAAGGGGTGTCGCGGATCATGGCGCCGATCGTCTCAAGTGTGCTGGCCGCGGCAGGATCCTTATGAAAAGGCTCGGTAAACCAGCGCCCGAGCGTGGGCGCAACCAGCGCCGCCATGCCGCCGCTGCGCGCCGCTGCCACGCGCGCGTCCCACAGTGCCTTTGTCTCAGGTTCGTAACGACTCGTGGTGTCTGCCAGCACCAGCGATTGCAAGCGACCGGGGTATTTAAGCGCAAATGTCTGACCGATCATGCCGCCCATCGACAGACCGCAGTAATGGGTCTGCTGGATGTCCAGATGATCGAGCAGTCCTTTCAGATCATCGGCCAGTTGATCAAGGCTGTAGGCACCGTCCGTGGCGGTGGTCTTGCCGTGACCGCGGGTATCGTAGTTGAGCACGCGAAAGCGGTGCGAAAACGCCTCAACCTGGGGCGCCCACATGCCGCTATGCGCCGCGAGCGAATGGCTGAAGGTCAGCCAGGGCCCTTCAGTGCCGTGAATTTCGTAGTACACATCAATGTCGTTTATTCGCGCAAACATGGATCACCATCAAGTTGGCCGGTCGTATCGGGTCGCGATCGATTGTCATGCCGTGCAGGTCAAATGTCACCGCAATGTTGTCACCGCAATGTTGTCACTGCAATCGTGTCACTGCAATCGTGTCACTGCAGCAGTGTCA
The DNA here is from genome assembly GCA_903921325.1 of uncultured Pseudomonadota bacterium. Taxonomy (GTDB): domain Bacteria; phylum Pseudomonadota; class Gammaproteobacteria; order Burkholderiales; family SG8-39; genus CAIXPL01. Next base: position 162,495 of record CAIXPL010000019.1, on the reverse strand, counting down.
CTGCAATTGTTCCAGACCCGCTGGATTGAGCTGAAAGCCGGTGCGCCCTTCGTTGGTCGGGCAGCAGGGCATGTCATCTTCTTTAAAAGTGTACAGCTTCAAGATAATGCGATTGAGTTCGGCAAAATCGATCTCTGCAATCGCCTTGCCGGTGCCGCCGACGACACGGCTGAAATCGCTACGTAGCGAACCTGCGATCAATTCCATTGCGCTCAAACGAGTCACAAACTGCGATTGATCATGCTCATTCCAGAGCACAAAGACGCGCTCGAGACTCATGCCACCGCCGATATTGATCGATTCACCAATGGCCACACGCGCAATGGTCGCTGACTGCTCACGCTTGGCGGCATTGCTCACACGGCGTTCAAACCAGCGACTGATCCCTGCCCGCGTGCGGGTGTCGGCCACCGCGGCGAGCGCCTTGGCTGTTTGTGCGTCGGTGAAACCCTCGCGCACGCTCTCCTGAGTGGGTTTGGGCGCTGGTGGCGACTTGCTCGCACAGCCGCCAAGGGCAAGACTGCAGACCAGCATCGTGATCAGGCGCAGTCCGCGGCTCATTCGCGCACCCGGCTGATACGCACGACGGCCTGGATGCGACGCAGTGCTTTCATGACCCGCGCCAGGTGCATCCGGTTGCTCACCTGCAAGGTAAACAGCATGCCGGTGTAGATGCCGCGCTCATCGTCCATCTTGATATCGACAATGTTCGAACCACTATCGGCGATGCCGGCCGCCACTTTTGCCAGCACACCCGGTTGATTGGCAGCCACAAGACGCAGTTGTACTTCGAACAGCCGCTCCTCGTGCACGCCCCATTCCACGTCGACCCAGCGGCCGGGCGAGGTTCGCGTGCGCCGCGCCGTCCGACAGTCGTGTGTGTGCACGATCAAGCCCTGGCCCTTCTGGATGAACCCGATGATCGGGTCCCCCGGGATCGGCCCGCAACAGCGCGCAAACTGCACCGCGCGGCCCTCTGAACCGTCGATGGTTACCACGCTCAGTGGTTGTTCATCAGTGCCCGGCAGCGGAGACTGTGCGGCCAGTTCGCGCGCCACGATGGCTGCCAGGCGTGTGCCCAGACCGATGTCGGCGTAGAGCGCGGTACGTGAGGGCACGCCAGTGGCGCGCAGTACTTTTGCCCATTGCTCTTCCGGGATCAGATCGACCGAGCTCTTGTGCGCGCGCAGTGCCTGTCCAAGGAGCCGCTCGCCCAGGGCCACCGATTCCTCGTCGTGCATGGATTTAAGAAAATGTCGGATTTGCGAGCGCGCCTTGCCGGTCTTTACATAGGACAGCCAGATCGGATTGGGGTGCGCGTGTGCCGCCGTGACGATCTCTACGCGGTCACCGTTTTTAAGCTCGCTGCGGAGTGGCGCGAGTTCATTGTTCACCTTGGCGGCCACGCAGCGGTTGCCGATGTCGGTATGAATCGCATACGCGAAATCAACCGGTGTGGCGGCACGCGGCAACGACAGAATCCGCCCTTTCGGCGTAAAAAGATAAATATCCTCAGAGAACAGGTCGATTTTGATGTGTTCGAGAAATTCGGCCGGATTGCCGGTCGTGCGCTGAATTTCAAGCAGGGATTGCAGCCATTTGGTGGTGCGCGCCTGGACCTCGGTGAGCTCACCGAACCCTTCCTTGTAGAGCCAGTGCGAGGCCACCCCGGTCTGCGCGATCCGATCCATATCGCGGGTGCGGATCTGGATCTCTACGGGCATTCCCTGCGGTCCGATCAGCGTGGTGTGGAGTGACTGGTAGCCGTTGGATTTCGGGATGGCGATGTAGTCTTTGAATTTACCGGGCACGGGCTTGAACAGGCCGTGCATTGCACCAAGCGCCAGATAACAGTCAGGGATCGAGTCAACCACCAGGTGGATGGCATAGACATCGAGCACTTGAGCAAAACCCTTGCGCTGCCCCAACATCTGCCGGTAGATGCTGAACAGGTGGCGTTCGCGGCCAACGATTTGCGTCTTTATTTTGGCCGAGTCCATTTGCTGCCGCACGCTTTCAGTGACACGGGCGACCAGCTCGCGCCGCGTGCTGCGTGCCGTCTTCAGTGTCTTGGCGAGCACCGCGTGACGCAGCGGATAGATATAGCGAAACGAAAGCTCTTCCAACTCGCGATACAGCGCATCGAGGCCCAGTCGATTGGCAATCGGCGCGTAGATTTCCATGGTTTCGCGGGCGATCCGTCGGCGCTTGGCCGGTGGCACCGCGTCCAGTGTGCGCATGTTGTGCAGACGGTCGGCGAGCTTGATCAGCATGACGCGCACATCGCGCGCCATGGCGATCAGCATCTTGCGAAAATTTTCGGCCTGGGCGTCGGCCGCGCTTTGAAACTCCAGCCGGTCGAGCTTGGAGACCCCCTCGACCAGATCGGCCACCGATTTGCCGAATCGCCTGAAGATCTCGTCGGTCGAGACCTGGGTGTCCTCGACGACGTCGTGCAGCAGCGCTGCGGTCACCGCCTGGGCATCGAGCTGCCAGTGCGACAGGATCTCGGCGACGGCGACCGGATGTGAGATGTAGGGGTCACCGCTACTGCGGAACTGTCCGGCGTGAGCCTGGTCAGCGAGGCGGTAGGCGTCCTCGACGCAGCTCAGGTCGCCCGGCTTCAGGTAGGCCAGGGCCTGTGCGAGTTCGCCGAGATAACCCATCAGCCGCTCCTGAGGAACGGCGAAGCTGCTCAACTCTGTGTGTGCACCTTCGCCAGCATTTCCAGGCCGATGAAACCAGCCGCGAGTTCGCGCAAAGCGGTTACGGTGACCTTATCGCGACCTGGGTCGACATGAGGTTGCGCGCCCATAGCGAGTTGCCGCGCACGGTAGGTGGCGGCCAGCGTGAGCTGGAATCGGTTCGGGATGCGCTGCAGGCAGTCTTCAACGGTGATGCGAGCCATGGTCAACCTCAGGTGTATTCGATGAAGTGAGGCGGCTGGCTATCAAAACAGTTCAGGGTGCTGTGCCTGCTGATACCTGGATGCCACCCGAACTGCTCGCACGACCGCAGAAATATCTGCCAGTGCCTCACTGAAGTCGTTGTTTATTATTGCATATTCAAACTCGCTTGCGTGTCTGATTTCGCTCTGGGCGGCAGCGAGCCGGCGGGTGATGACCGCCTCGGTGTCCTCGCCACGAGCGCGCAGGCGCCGCTCGAGTTCAGTGATCGAGGGGGGCAGGATGAAAATGCCCACTGCGTGCGGGAACAGGGAGCGCACCTGCGCGGCGCCCTGCCAGTCAATTTCGAGCAGCACGTCGCGGCCGGTGGCCAGCAACCGTTCAATCTGGGTGCGCGAGGTGCCATACAGATTGCCATACACCTCCGCGTGTTCGAGAAATTCGCCCCTGGCGATCATGTCCTCAAACTCGCTGCGCTCGACAAAATGATATTCGCGCCCATTTGTCTCTGACGGACGTGGTGAGCGGGTGGTGTATGACACGGACAGGTCGATCAGCGTATCGGCGCGCAGCAGCGCGGCTACCAGGGAGGACTTGCCGGCGCCTGAGGGCGCACAGACGATAAACAAGATGCCTTGACGGTTGGGCACGCCGGTTCTACTCCAGGTGTTGCAGCTGCTCCGGCCAGCGGAGCGAGCCCCATATTCTACCCAAGGCGTCGCGGATATCACCGCGCGTGCGTACCTCCGGTTCTGATTGTGCTCGTCTGGGACTTGATTGAATACCTGCTGCTTCCCTATTCCAGGTTCTGCACCTGCTCGCGCATCTGCTCGATCAGAACCTTGAAGTCGATGGCCGCATCGGACATCTCGCGCGAGACGGATTTGGAACCGAGCGTATTGGCCTCGCGGTTCAGTTCCTGCATCAAAAAATCGAGCCGCTTGCCAACCGGTTGCGTCGCGCCCGGGCGATCGGCGCACAGGCGATCGACTTCGTCCAGGTGGGTGCCGAGCCGGCCGATTTCCTCGGCGATATCGACTTTGATGCCAAACAGAGCGACTTCCTGGCGAATGCGATCCTCGTCCAGACCGGCTACAGCGTCGCGCAGCCGGGTTGTAATCCGCTCCTGCCATTGGGCGATCATCAGCGGAAGACTCGGTTCCAGCAGGCGCAAACCCTGGCGGATCTGCGCGGTGCGCTCATGAATCAACGTTGCCAATTTGCCGCCCTCACGGGTGCGCGCGGCGACCAGCTCCGCCGCGACCGCAGGCATCAACACAAGTGCGGCCTGCCGCGCCTGCTCGAAGAATTCGCCTCGATCGGCGATCACACCAGGCCAGTCGAGGATTTCGGCGACGCTCAGCGGGCGTGCCTGCGGCACGTGTGCGTTCACTTCTGCGGCGAGCTGCGCCAGCCGGCTGAGCGCTTCCGGGTGGATGCGCGAGGGTGCCGCCACGCCGGAGGCAAGCTGGTAATGCACCCGACACTCCACCTTGCCGCGGGCGAACGTGCCGACGATCAGCTCGCGCAGCGCAGGCTCGATCGAGCGCAGATCATCGGGAAGGCGAAACGACAGGTCGAGAAAGCGGCTGTTGATGCTGCGCAGCTCAACGCTCACGCTGCCACCGGGGATATCCCGGCTGATCGCGGCATACCCGGTCATACTCTGGATCATCGGATTAAGCCAAGGATAGTTGAATAATTCAAAAGGCCGGATGATTCGCCTTTACATTGATCCATGCAAAGTCGAGAATTAGCGCTGGGGATCGCAAGCAGCCGGGCGGCATCTACTGGTCTACAGTGCGGCGCTGGCATGATAGCGGCTTTTCGCTTCAGGACGACGCAGTACCATGAGCTCACAGAGCAATCAACCGCTGCCCGAGGGCTACAAGCTCCAAGGTTACACGATCGAGCGCATGCTCACGTGCGGTGGGTTTTCGCTGGTATACCTTGCACTGGATGAGACCGGCAATCGGGTCGCCATCAAGGAATATCTTCCCAGCTCACTTGCGCTGCGCACCGAAGGCGACGTCATTCCCGCCATTCCGAAAGAAAATCTGGCGGTCTTTCGCTATGGCATGAAATGCTTCTTCGAAGAAGGGCGCTCGCTCGCGCGCCTGTCGCACCCGAATGTTGTGCGAGTGCTGAATTTCTTTCGCGCCAACGAAACGGTCTACCTGGTGATGCGCTACGAACTGGGTCGCACGCTGCAAGAGCATCTGGCGCTCAATCGCGGCACCATGCGCGAAAATTTCATCCGCCGGATCATGACGCTGTCGCTCAATGGTTTGCGCGAGGTGCACACCAACAAGCTGTTGCACCTTGATCTCAAGCCGGCCAACATTTACGTGCGTAATGATGAAACGCCAGTGCTGCTCGATTTCGGCGCTGCACGGCAGACTTTGATCGAGCAGCAATACAAGCTCAGTCCGATGTACACCCCGGGCTATGCTCCCCCCGAGCAGTACAAGCAGCGGGACATGCTCGGCCCCTGGAGTGATCTATATAGCGTGGGCGCGGCGATGTATGCGTGTATTTCCGGGCAACCACCACAGCCGGCTGATCAGCGCGTTGAGCAGGACCGCTATGTGCGGGCCGTTGACCAGTTCGCGGGGCGCTACTCGGTTCAGTTGCTCGAGACCATCGACTGGTGCCTGAACCTTGACCACCTGTTGCGCCCGCAAAGTGCCCTTGCACTGCAAAAAGTGCTGTTGCGTGAACGTGATCCAGAAGTGACCGGCCGGCGGACGTTTATCGTCAGCTTGCATTCCGCCTTAAGTCGTCTGGCCGGCGAGTAAAACCGAGGGGCTACATGCGTTTTCTTATTTATCAGGAAAGCAGGCAGGGACCGCGCAAGTCGAATCAGGATCGAATCGCCTACAGTTACAGCCGCGATGCGCTCATCATGGTTGTCGCCGATGGCATGGGCGGGCACCTGCATGGTGAAGTGGCGGCGCATGTGGCCGTCAAATTTGTCGTCGAGGCGTTTCAGAGTCAGGCTCGGCCCCGACTGGCCGATCCGCATCGATTCCTTATCGACTCCATTACCAATGCGCATCTGGCCATACTGGGCTACGCCGAGGGCGAGAATCTGCCTGAGACCCCACGCACCACCATCGTCGCCTGTATCGTGCAGGACGGCATGGCCTATTGGGCCCATGCGGGCGATTCGCGCCTGTATCTGATTCGCGATGGACGAGTCGAAGTGGCGACCAAGGATCATTCGCGGGTGCAGCAGCTGGTCGACATCGGTCGGGTGCGTGAAGAGGCGGTTGCCAACCATCCCGATCGCAATAAGGTCTTCAATTGCCTCGGTCAGGGGACACTGCCTCGTATCGATATTTCGCGGCGCACGCCCCTGCGCAGTGCCGACACCCTGCTGCTGTGTACCGATGGATTGTGGGGGGCGCTCAGCACCCGCATGATTGTCGAGGCGGTGTTGCGCGATGAAATCCTCAAGGCGATGCCCGAGTTGCTCAATGCGGCCGAAGCGCGCGCCGGTATCGATGGGGACAATGTAAGTGCCATCGGCATGACCTGGCTGAGCGAGGATATGATGGACCCGCTCGATCATGGCAACAGCATCTCGACCAAGACCATGCAGATGAGTGACACCGCGACCCAGACGGCCGGGTTTGGCGATGGCACACCGCGCGAGTTCTTGAGCGATGACGAGATCGAGCGCGCCATCGAGGAGATCCGTGGCGCAATAAAAAAGGCCGTCTGAGCACTCAGGCGGCAATTCGCGTCGTCGGCGTGCTGCAAAGTCCAAGTGTCGCGACGTCGCGAAGCCATCCAGTCATCTAGTCATCCACAAGGATCATCCATGCGTTTTAATGAGCGTCGCGCCGATGAGCTGCGACCGATCCAGTTCACCCGTCAATTCACCCGCCATGCCGAAGGCTCGGTGCTGGTGGCATTCGGTCATACCCAGGTGCTATGCACCGCGTCGATCGAGGAGCGGCAGCCGCCGCATCTGCGCGGTGGTTCGCAGGGCTGGGTGACGGCCGAGTACGGCATGCTGCCGCGCTCGACCCACACCCGGATGGATCGCGAGGCGGCGCGCGGCAAGCAATCGGGCCGTACTCAGGAAATCCAGCGGCTGATCGGGCGCTCGCTGCGTGCGGTCGTTGATCGTGAAGCGCTCGGTCCGCGTACCATCACCCTCGATTGCGACGTGTTGCAGGCCGATGGGGGCACGCGCACCGCAGCGATTACGGGTGCCTGGGTGGCCTTGCGCGATGCGCTCGACGGACTGTGCCGTGCGGGCACGTTGGCGCGCTCGCCGCTGCTTGATCAAGTAGCCGCTGTCTCAGTGGGTATCGTTGAGGGCGAACCGCGACTCGATCTGGATTATTCCGAGGATTCGCAGTGCGATACCGACATGAACGTGGTGATGACCGGCGCGGGCGGTTTCGTGGAGATCCAGGGCACCGCCGAGCAGGGCAGTTTCAGCGATGCGCAGCTGACGCGTCTGCTCGCGCTCGCACGTAGCGGCATCGCGCAATTGGCCGCGGCGCAGCGGCAGGCACTGGCGCTACCGCTGGCCGGGCTTGATTCTGCGCGGTGAGGGAGAGACTCCTCGAGTGGCGCAGGAGAGTCCGTTGAAGCGCGTGATTCTTGCATCGTCCAACCCAGGCAAGGTGCGTGAATTCCGCGCACTGCTGGCGCCGCTTGGCATCGAACTGGTCACCCAGGGTGAGCTCGGCATTGCCGATGCCGAGGAGCCGCATCCGAGTTTTGTCGGCAATGCTTTGGTTAAGGCGCGTCACGCTGCGCGTGCCGGCGGGCTGCCGGCGCTGGCCGATGACTCGGGCATCTGCGTCCCGATCCTGGGTGGTGCGCCCGGTGTCCACTCGGCACGTTACGCTGGAGAGCCTCGCTCTGACCAGCGCAACAACGAGAAACTGAGCGCCGCTTTGCGTGATCACACTGATCGTCGAGCCCACTACTACTGCGTCATCGTATTGATGCGCCACGGTGAGGATCCCGAGCCCTTGATTGCCGATGGTCGCTGGTTTGGTCAATGGGTCGATGGGGCGCGTGGTGAGGGTGGCTTCGGTTACGACCCGTACTTTTACCTGCCTGAGTTGGGGTGTACCGCGGCCGAACTGGCGCCTGCGCACAAGAATCAAATCAGTCATCGGGCGCAGGCCCTGGCCCGGTTGATGGAAGCGCTGCGGCAGGAACCGAGCCGCTAGGCGATGGCTCTGGTGCAATTCGATCCGCAGGATCTGACCGGAACGCGCCTCGCCGCGCTCCCACCGCTGGCGTTGTATGTGCACGTGCCCTGGTGCGTGCGCAAGTGTCCGTACTGCGATTTCAATTCCCATGAATGGCGCGATAGTGGCGGGGCAGGGCTGCCCGAGGCCGACTATGAAGCGGCACTGATTGCCGATCTGGATGCCTCGCTCGGCGAGGTGTGGGGGCGGCGAATAGAGACCATATTTTTTGGCGGTGGCACGCCCAGTCTGCTTGGCGCGGCAACCATAGACCGGCTGCTGTCGGCGTTTCGCGCACGGCTCAACGTCTCTCCTGAAGTGGAAGTCACGCTGGAGGCGAATCCCGGCACGTTCGAGGCGCAGAAATATGCAGACTTTGCTCAGGCCGGGGTCAATCGCCTGTCGATAGGCGTGCAGAGTTTTGACAATGACAAACTGAAAGCGCTCGGGCGTATTCACGATGCGCTCGAGGCGCGCCGGGCCATTGACAGTGCGCTCAAGAGCATTGGTAACGTCAATATCGATTTGATGTACGCCCTGCCCGGACAGAGCCTGGACGAGGCGCAGGCTGATATCGGTGTTGCGCTGGCAACCGGCGTGCCGCACCTGTCGGCCTACCATCTGACCCTTGAGCCGAACACGTATTTTTATCGCCACCCACCGGTGCTGCCCGATGAAGAGCAATCTGCCGACATCCAGGAGATGGTGGCCGAACGGCTGGGCGGTGCGGGCTTTGAGCACTACGAGACCTCGGCACACGCGCGCCCGGGCGCGCGCTGCCGGCACAATCTCAATTACTGGCAGTTTGGCGACTACCTCGGAATCGGCGCTGGCGCCCATTCGAAGATTTCCTTTCCAGACCGCATTACCCGTTCGGCGCGGGTCAAGCTGCCGCGCGATTACATGCGCCGTGCGCGGGCGGCGACCGGAGGTGAGTCAGCCGTGCAGTCTCAGCATCAGGTGGCGCGATCCGATCTGGCTTTTGAATTCATGATGAATGCGCTGCGCTTGAACGACGGATTTGAACTGGCACGGTTCACCGAGCGCACCGGACTTGCCTTGAGTGCCATTGGGTCAACGCTGGAACGGGCGCAGGCACGCGGCCTTTTGGTGCGTGACCTGCATAGCGTACGGCCGACGCCGCTCGGGCAGCGATTTTTAAACGACCTGTTGCAGATGTTTTTACCAGCCAAGAGTCACTGAGCGCGCCGCCTGAAGACCAGATCGTGCACCACATGGCCCAGGGCCAGACCGCGCCGTTCAAAACGTGTCTGCGGCCGGGCGTCCGGCCGTGGTGCAAAACCGTCTGCGGTATTGGCGAGGGTTGGCTCGGCGCTCACGACTTCCAGCATCTGCGCCGCGTAGGGCTCCCAGTCGGTGGCCATATGCAGCAGACCGCCGGGGACAAGACGCGAGGCCATGAGCGCGGCAAATTCCGCCGTCACGATGCGCCGCTTGTGATGCCGCTTTTTGGGCCAAGGGTCAGGAAAGAACAGATTGATCTCGTTCAGGCTGTCCGGTGCAATCATGTGCTGCAGCACTTCAACCGCGTCATGGCGGATCACCCGGACGTTCGTCAGACCATGGGCCTCGACCAGGCGTAACAGGGCACCGACGCCAGGCAGGTGCACTTCGATACCGATGAAATTGCACTCAGGCCGTGCGAGGGCGGTTGCCGCCAACGTGTCACCCATGCCAAAGCCGATTTCCAGAGTACACGGTGCGCGACGGCCAAAGGCGAGCGCGAGCTCAATCGACTGCGCGCAGTAATCAATGCCAAAGGTCGGCAGCAGATCGTCGCAGGCGCGCGCCTGGGCGTTCGATAATCGCCCTTGGCGCAGTACAAAGCTGCGGATTGGACGCGCGGTTGTTGCCTGGTCTGTCACGGGATGGGTTGGCAAGAGTCGGATTCAGGTCGCTGCACGCCTGTGCTTGCCAGTGCACAGATGGCTCTTAGATTGGCGCTGCAGCGACAGGGAGGCTTCATGCCGTTTTCGGCGTCATCAGGCCACTTGAGGGCGAACTGGGGCTCGCCGAATAGAGCTTTTTCGGCATGCGACCGGCCAGAAAAGCTTCACGGCCTGCCTCGACAGCCTTGCGCATTGCGCGGGCCATCAGAATCGGGTCGCGCGCAGCTGCCACGGCGGTGTTCATTAACACCGCATCACAGCCCAGTTCCATGGCAATTGCGGCATCCGATGCGGTGCCTACGCCGGCATCGACCACCACCGGCACAGTCGCCTTCTCGATGATCAGTTGCAGATTCCACGGGTTGAGGATGCCCATGCCTGATCCAATGAGTGAGGCCAGCGGCATGATGGCCACGCAGCCGATGGCTTCCAATTCGCGCGCCATGATCGGATCGTCGCTGCAATAGACCATGACTTTGAATCCGTCAGCCACCAGGGTACGGGCAGCTGCCAGGGTTTCGATCATGTTCGGAAACAGCGTTTGCGGGTCGCCCAGGACTTCGAGTTTGACCAGATCATGGCCATCGAGCAGTTCGCGCGCCAGGCGCAAGGTTCGGACCGCATCATCGGCGGTGTAGCACCCGGCAGTATTGGGCAGGTAGGTGAACTGTGACGGAGGCAGGGCATCGAGGAGCGACGGTTCGCCCGCGTTCTGGCCAATGTTGGTGCGACGAATGGCTACGGTCACAATCTGCGCACCGCTTTCATCGATGGCTTCGCGGGTCTGCTGGAAGTCGCGATACTTGCCGGTGCCAATGAGCAGACGTGATTGAAACGTCCTGCCAGCGATAATCAGTGGATCCATGTTGAAATACCCGTGCGGGTCAATTGACCTTGGAAAGTGGAGGGGCGCTTGGTCCGATCAAGCCCGGCGGCAATTTGCCTCAGCGCGCGCCGACGAGAAATCCGTCGGGGTGCGCCGCGAGTTTATCAGCCGCCGCCCACCGCCACGACGATTTCCAGTCGGTCGCCCGCTGCCAGTACCGTACTGCCGTGCGCGCTGCGCGGCACGATCTCGCCATTACGCTCGACCGCGAGCTTCTTGCCCGCAATGCCCAACTGCTGCAGCAATTCGACCACCGTGGCCCCGAGCCGGCAGTGTTGTGTCTCGCCGTTAACACTGATCTGCATCAATCTGCTTTTGCCCTTAAAGGTGCCGCCCAACATGGTGCCGCCCGTCACACTACGAGGCACAGGACGACGCTCAGCCGGGCCTGATGTTAGCACCGCGACCGCACTACAGATCGCGCGAATTAGGCGCCGCGGTGGAGTAAAATCGCTGCCTCATGCCGCTTGCGCATGGCGCAAGCGCTTGCTTGTATGAGCGCTTCAAACGCAAAGGATTGCAGCGCGGGTGTAGTTCAATGGCAGAACGGCAGCTTCCCAAGCTGCATACGAGGGTTCGATTCCCTTCACCCGCTCCAACCCCTGCCTGGATGATTCCGCCCGAATGCCGGCCAACTTTGATGGGGTGCTGATCGTCGCGATTTCATCGCGTGCCCTGTTTGACCTCGAAGCATCCAACCGGGTGTTCGAGGAACAGGGGGTGGCGGCCTATCATGCCTACCAGCGCGACCACGAAGAGGAAGTGCTGCAACCTGGCGTCGCTTTCACTCTGGTACAAAAGCTTCTCGCGCTGAATCGCCGTGAACCCCAGCGCCACCGGGTCGAGGTTATCCTGTTGTCGCGCAATACCGCCGACACCGGCCTGCGGGTATTTCATTCAATCAGGCATTACGGTCTCGATATCACCCGCGCCGCCTTCACCGGCGGCGAGAGCACGTATCCGTATGTGCCCACCTTCGGCGCCCACCTGTTTCTGTCGACCAATCCGCAGGACGTGAGCAAAGTGCTCGCCGAAGGCTATGCCGCGGCCACCATCGTGCCCTCGCAAGTGGGCCGCGCCGGACAGAAAACCGACCAGTTGCGCATCGCCTTTGACGGTGACGCGGTGCTGTTCTCCGATGAGGCCGAGCAGGTGTACAAGCGCGATGGTCTGGATGCGTTCCATTCCAGCGAATCGAGCGCCGCCCATGAACCGTTGTCGGGCGGGCCGTTCAAGAACTTTCTGGCAGCACTGCATCGGATCCAGTCCGAGTACCCGATGGAACATTCGCCCATTCGCACCGCACTGGTCACTGCACGTGGCGCACCGGCGCACGAGCGCGTGATCCGCACTCTGCGCGCCTGGGATATCCGTATCGACGAAGCGCTGTTTCTCGGCGGCCTTGAGAAGGGCGAATTCCTCAAGACTTTCGGGGCTGATATCTACTTCGACGATCAGCAATCGCATGTGCGTTCAGCCCAGCAGCACGTCGCCGCCGGCCACGTGCCCTTTGGTGTGGCCAATCATTGAACGATTCGCCGCCGGTTGCCGAATCGTTTTCTGCACGCCTGATCGCCTGGCAAAAAAGCGCGGGGCGCCACGATCTGCCCTGGCAAAACACGACCGACCCGTACCGCATCTGGCTCTCCGAGATCATGCTGCAGCAGACTCAGGTCGGCACGGTGATTGGCTACTACGAACGATTTCTGGCCCGATTCCCCGACATTGCAAGCCTTGCGCGCGCCGATCTGGACGCCGTGATGAGCCTGTGGAGCGGACTCGGGTATTACTCGCGCGCGCGCAATCTGCATAAGGCGGCCCGCATCATCCAGTCAGAATATGGCGGCTGCATGCCAGGCAATCGCGCGGACATTGAAGCCTTGCCGGGGATCGGCCGATCGAGCGCAGCAGCGATAGCGGTATTTGCCCATGGTGCGCGCGAGGCGATTCTGGATGGCAATGTGAAGCGGGTGCTGGCACGTCATCGTGCCGTGAGCGGATACACGGGCTCGGCGTCCGTCCAGGCACGCCTGTGGTCGCTCGCCGAGGACTTGTTGCCCGCGCAGGACATTGCGGCCTACACCCAGGGCCTGATGGATCTGGGCGCCACGCTGTGTACCCGTAGTAACAGTGCCTGTGGTCGCTGTCCGGTGCGCGATGATTGCCTTGCGCTCGCCACGCAACAGGTGCATGCCTATCCAAGCCCCCGGCCGGCGCGCGTACGACCAGTGCGCCAGTCCATCATGCTGCTGCTCACGAGCAAGGATCGGGTTCTGCTCGAGCGTCGTCCGCCCGCCGGCATCTGGGGCGGACTATGGTGCCTGCCAAATATCGAGTCGGGCGAGCTGCACGCACCGCCCGAGCAGATCGTGAACCGGTGGCACCCGGTGGGAAAGGCGCACCTGCAGCCCTTTGGCAATCTGCGCCACGGATTTACACATTTCACACTTGAGATCGCGGTCTTGCGCTGTGAATTCGACAGCCTGGATGTGGGCGCGCAATTGCAACACAGCTCGCAGTTACCACAGGGCTCGCAGTTACCACAGGGCTCGCAATTGGCACAGGGCTCGCAATTGGCACAGGGCTCGCAATTGCCGCAGGGCTCGGGACTGCCGCAGGGCTCACAACTGCCGGCAGGCTCGTCGGTGACGCTATCGGAGCGGGCCACCGATCTGCACTGCGCCGAGCCCGACGCGCGCTGGTGGCCATTGCACGATGCGCTTGCCCTCGGGCTGCCGGTGCCAGTGCGTCAGGTGCTTGAATCGCTGCAGCTCAGCGGATAGTCAGACCATGCTGCTGCAGAAAATCAAGCAGCGTCTGCAATCGCAGCAGGCTGTCATCGAGCTCAAGCATGTGTTGCTTCACCTTGCCCGGCAGCGGCAGAATTTCGCTCAGCCGATGCCCAACCCAGCGTGCGGAGTCATAGGCAAGGGGTGGATGGAACACTGCCTCACCCTGTTGCGTGACGATCGCCTGCAATATGCGCACACAGGGAAGATAGCGCTCGGGTACGGGCGCATCTGAATCAGCCTCCAGGCGCTGTATGCGCGCAATGATCAGCCCCTGCGAGTTGGCTTGCTGCGACACGATGCGAAAGCGCTCGCTGCCGCGGGTCTTCAGCAGCAGGACGCCCAGTTGCTCCATATCGCAATCGGTGATCGTGGCAATTGTGCCAATCGATTCCGGTTGTGCGGGTGCGCCCACCTCACTGCCCGCAGCGATGCGGCATACGCCGAATCCGGATCCCTCTTTGAGCGCCTTGCGAGCCATGTCCATATAGCGCGCTTCAAAGACTCGCAATGGCAGCAGGCCATCGGGAAACAGCACGGTGTTGAGCGGAAAGATCGGAAGTTCGTCGATCGAGTCCGCCATGGCAGGTTCGCTCATGGCCGGCGATCGGTCGGTGTGGTCGGTGTGGTCGGATCGACCGCCGGCGTCACCGCGGCGGCTTCCCCTCGCCCCCAGCGCGCCATCAGTGTGTTGGGTACGCCGATGTGATCGAGCACGCGCGCGACGATGAAATCAATGACCGCCTCGATGCTGGTCGGTCGATGATAAAAACCCGGATTGGCTGGCAGGATGACCGCGCCTGCCCGGGCCAGCCGCAGCATGTTCTCGAGGTGCACTACAGAGAACGGCGCTTCGCGGGGCACGATCACCAGGGTGCGCTTTTCTTTCAGTGTGACATCGGCGGCGCGCTCGATCAGGTTGTCCGACATCCCGGCAGCGAGCGCGGCCAGCGTGCCCATGGTGCACGGGCATATCACCATCGCGTCACTGGGATTGGAGCCTGACGCTACGGGTGAAAACCAGTCTTCGCGCGAATAGGCGCGCAGCTGGCCGGGGGCGGCCTTGTAGCGCTCGGTGAAATACCGTTCGGCGTCGGTCGCACGGGAGGGCAGAACCAGATCAAGCTCCTGCTTTGCCACGATATGCGCTGCCTGCGTATACAGCAGGGATACGCGCACGCCGCTGTCGACCAGACATTCGAGCAGACGCAAGCCATAGGCCATGCCGGAAGCACCGGTGAGGGCGATTGTCACACTGCGTGCGGGGGTCATGTCAGCACTGAGCCTCTGAAAGTAAGAACGGACAGCAAGTTGCGCGGCGGCTCAATCGTACGCGATCGCCAGCGCTGGCAATTCGAGCTGTCGATGGCGGACCAGTACCGGCTTGCTGCCACGGAATCGGCTGGCCAGTTGCTCGGCGATGAATACCGAACGATGCTGGCCACCGGTGCAACCAATTGCGACTGTGAGATAGGCGCGGTTATCGCGCTGATACCCGGGCAGCCAGCGCGCAATGAAATCACCGATGTCTGCGATCAGGGCCTGTGCATCGGGTTGGGACTGCATGAACCCGATGATGGGGTCTTGCAGGCCAGTAAACGCACGCAATCGAGGATCGTAGAACGGATTGGGCAGATGGCGCACATCGAACACAAAGTCGGCATTCAGCGGTAGTCCGTTTTTGAATCCAAAGGATTCAAAGACGAGGGTGAGCGTGTCGCTCTTGACCTCCACCAGATCTCGGATCCAGGCGCGCAGTGCGTTCGGTGAGAGCTCGCTCGTATCGATCACATGGGCCGACTCAGCCAGCGGCCCCACCAGCGTTGCTTCACGCGCGATGCACTCATCAATCGTGCGCGTACCATCGCTCAAGGGGTGTTTGCGCCGAGTCTCCTTGAAACGCCGCACCAGCGATTCGCTACGGGCATTCAAATAGACCAGCCGCACGTCAATTGATTCGCTACGCAGATCGGCCAGAATATCAGTGAGGGCGCTCAAGTCCGACCCGCTGCGCGCGTCCACCGTGATGGCGACGCGCGTCCATTGATTGGTGCGTAGAAATCGGACTGTGTCAGCAATCAGGCTCACCGGCAGATTGTCGACGCAGTAATAGTCAGCATCCTCAAGCACATTGAGGGCGACGCTTTTTCCGGAACCTGACAGCCCGGTGATGATCACCAACTGCATGAACCATTCCAATGCTGGGCGGGCAGCGACATCGCAGCTCTCGACAGGATTAGTGGGGGGCAGCCGGGGGTAATGCAGCGTCACCGGCTTGATCTGCGGCGTCCTCGGCCATCGCGGCTTGCTGCCGCCTGACGAATTCGGCGGTGCTGTCCATGCCACGGTTCTTGAGCACCCAGTTGCGCACCGCGGCCTCGAGCAGCACCGCGAGGTTGCGACCGGCAGCAACTGGAATCACCACCTTAGGGATCGTTACCCCGAGCACTTCCTCTGACAATTCATGCAGCGGCAGGCGCTCGGCCAGCACCCGCTGGTTGGATGGGCGATCGAGATGAACGATCAGTCGCAGAATCATTTTCGGACGCACGGCAGTCTCACCAAACACCGTGCGGATGTTGAGTACGCCCAAGCCGCGCACTTCAAGAAAATCTTTCAATAACGGCGGACAGCGCCCCTCGAGGGTACTGGCCGCAATGCGCGAGACTTCAACCACATCGTCAGCCACCAGGCCGTGACCGCGGCTGATCAACTCCAGTCCCAGCTCGCTCTTGCCCACACCAGAATCTCCGGTGAGCAGCACCCCAACCCCGAGCACGTCAACAAACACCCCGTGCCGCTCGGTCGTCTCGGCAAGGGCACGGGCCAGATAGCGGCGCAGCTTGTCAATGATCCACGGCGCCGGTTGCGCGCTCGACAGCGTGTCGATGCCCGCCACCTTGAGTGCCGCCAGCAGTCCGGCATCCAGCTCAAGACCATCTGCAACGATGACTGCCGCCGGCCCGCCTGCGGTCAGTCGCGCAATGAGGTCAGCCAGTTCGAGCGGGGTCAACCCGCGTAGATGCCTGTCCTCATGCGGGCCGAGCACCTGAATCCGATTCGGATGGATCAGATTCAGATGGCCGACGGTGGCCGCGGACTCCGAGGGGTCCCGTTCGATCATGCCGTGGCCGCTGCGAAACAGCCATTGCAGGCCGAGCTTCTCGTGGTTGTCCTCGACGAGTCTGGCGACACTGGTGTGGTGCATGGGCTGCGCTCGCGCTCAGGCCGGTTCGCCAGAATCCTGGTGTTTGAGTGCACTGTGCGGATGACCAAACGCACGATCCTTGTGCTTCATCACTGCGCGATCCAGTTTGTCGATCAGTTCATCGATCGCGCTATACAGGTTCTCATGCTCTGATTGCACAAAAATATCCTTGCCACGGGTGTGCAGCGTCACCTCGGCGCACTGTCTGAGCTTCTCGACGGACAGAATCACGTGCACATCGATGATATGGTCGAAATGTCGCAGCACTCGTTCCAGCTTCTCACCGACATACGCACGAATGGCCGGTGTGACGACGAGATGATGTCCGCTGACGCTCAGATTCATTTTGCACTCCTCCGGTTGATGACGGCAGTCAGCACCACCTGTACTTCACCTGCCAGCCGTCGATGCAAGTATGGACCGATCAGGACGGTCTTGTCTGACTCCTGATCAAAGTGCCTTGCGCAAATTGACTGGTGGAATCTGCAATGATTCACGATATTTCGCAATGGTGCGTCGCGCCACGACGATACCCTGCTGGCCGAGCAGTTCGGCAATCCGGCTGTCTGACAACGGCTCATGGGCATCTTCTGCGCCCACCAGTTGCCGGATCAATGCCCTGATCGCGGTCGCAGAGCACGCGCCACCGGTATCGGTAGAGACGTGGCTGCTGAAAAAATATTTCAATTCAAAAATGCCGCGCGGCGTTGCCATGTACTTGCCGTTGGTGCCGCGGGAAACGGTTGACTCGACACATCCCAGCACATCCGCGATTTCGCGCAGCACCAGCGGGCGCATGCCGACGTCGCCGTGCTCCAGAAAATGCCGCTGCCGGTCTACGATGGCCTGCGCGATGCGCTGGATCGTGTCGTATCGCTGCTGAACATTCTTGATCAGGGCGCGCGCTTCTTGCAGTTGCGCCGACAGACCGCCGCGGGCCGATCCGCGCATGCCCTGCAGCATGGCTGAATACATCTGGTTGATGCGCAGCCGGGGCATGGCATCGGGGTTGAGCCCCGCGACCCATTCACCGCGAACCTTGCGCACGAAAATATCCGGAACCACGTAGCGGGTCTCACTGCGTGCGTACGCCGCGCCCGGTCGGGGATCGAGTGTGCGGATCAATGCCTGGGTCTCGCGTAAGGCGTCCTCGCTGCAGCCAAGCGCACGGCGCAGCCGCGCGAAGTCACGTCCGGCGAGTAATGGCAGGTGATCGCGTACGGTCAGAATGGCAAGGTCACGTGCTGGTGTGCTCGGCGCAAGGGCACGCAGTTGCAGTTCAAGGCATTCGGGCAGCGTGCGTGCACCAACCCCGGTCGGATCGAGCGATTGCACCAGGGTAAGCGCTGCGGTCAGTTCGGCGGCATCGACCCCCAGCTCTGCGGGCAACATGGCGGCAATTTCATCGAGGCCTTGTGTCATCAAGCCTTCGTCGTTCAAGTCATCAATCAGAATTTCGACCAATGCGCGAGCGCGCCGTGACAGGCGCAGTAGCACAAGCTGCGCGAGCAGGTGCTCGCGAAGATCAGGCGATTCGGATGAAAACTGCCCGCCGCCATCCCGATCATCATCATCGTCGGGGCCGCGGCTCGATGGCGTCCAGGCTGCATCGGCCCAATCCTGCGTGACCGTGCGCTCATCGGCGGGACTCGGTTCAGCCGGGACTTCTGTTACGGTCGGCTGCGCCTGGCTTGCAACGAAGCTCGGTTCGCGCACATCTTCGCGCTCCAGCAGCGGGTTGTCGGCCAGCGCCCGCTCGACCTCCTGGTCAAGTTCCTGCGCTGACAGTTGCAGAATCTTCAGTGACTGCTGCAGTTGCGGTGTGAGCGCGAGCTGCTGCGCAACACGAATCTGCAAGCTCTGTCTCATGACGGGGTGCGAGTGAAGTAAAGCGGGGCGATTAGCAGGATGCCCATAAGGGGCAGTGGGGCCGGACATTCGCGCCAGGCACCCTGACCAATGCTATGAATTTTGCCATGCGTCATGGAAATTGCGTATTTGCAGAGACTTTAGAGGCGGAAGTTCTCGCCCAGATAAATGCGGCGAACGGACTCATCGGCGACGATGTCATCGGGATCGCCGCCGCGCAATACGCTGCCTTCATTGATGATATAGGCGCGATCGCAGATACCCAAGGTTTCGCGCACATTGTGGTCGGTGATCAGCACCCCAATCGAGCGGTCTTTGAGGAATCCGATGATGCGCTGGATTTCCACCACGGCAATCGGATCGACGCCTGCAAAGGGTTCATCGAGCAGTATGAAGTGGGGAAAGGTTGCCAGCGCGCGTGCAATCTCGACCCGGCGTCGCTCGCCCCCGGACAGGGACAGGGCGGGCGCGTTGCGCAGGTGCGCGATGTGCAAATCGTCGAGTAATCGATTGAGTTCTTCCTCAATGGGGTGCACCGGCGTTTTCTGATCGCGTGGCCAGCGTTCATTCAATTCAAGGACAGCACGAATATTTTCCTCAACCGTCAGCTTGCGAAATACCGAAGCCTCCTGAGGCAGATACGACAGGCCGATGCGAGCACGCCGGTGGATCGGGAAGTGCGTGATCTTGGTCTTGTCGATGGCAATCTCGCCACCGTCCGCAGCGACCAGTCCGACGATCATATAAAAGCAGGTGGTCTTGCCCGCGCCGTTGGGGCCCAACAGACCAACCACCTCGCCGCTACCGACTTCAATGCTGACATCCTTGACGACCTGGCGCTTGCCATAGCGCTTTTGCAGTCGGGATGCAGTAAGCAGACTCATGATTGAAAGATGGGCAGGAGCTTAGTGGCAGGTTGCGGGTCGAATGGGCGCCGCAGCCGGTGCCGGATTGCCGCGCGCCGCGATATCGTCCTGCATCTTGAGTCCGGGGCCTGTGGTGAGCGGCCCGGCGGGCTGCGTGTCGCCGCCCGCGTTCGCTTTGGGCTTGGGCTGGAAGACCGCACTTACTCGACCTTCGCGAGTGCCCGGGGTGTCGCGCGAACCTTGCTTGTCCTGAACGCGCACAATTTCAGTCTTCGAATCATAAAAAATGTAATTGCCACGCACCTGGTCTTTGTTGCGATTGACCAGCGCCTTGTCGAACAGCTCAAGCGTTTCGCTGTGATTGTCATATTCGATGCGCAGGGCCTGGCCTTCAATCCATTCGTCCACGCCATCGCGCTTTTCGCGAAATGTTGTCGGCGCCCCGACTGCCGTGGCGCTTTGATTGCCCTCTTTGTCCTGACGCAGGGTCACCTTGTCCGCACACAGCAGAAATGTGCCCTGGGTCACGACCACCCGGCCGGTGAAAACGGCTGTTTGCTTCAGATCATCCCCGCTCATGCGATCCGATTCGACATTGATGGGTTTTTGCCGGTCGGCCCGCTCAGCCAGTGCACGCGGTGACGCGCCCATCAGCGCGACCACAATCAAGAGTGCGATAAATGCCCGCGTGCGGGCGGTCGCGGAGTGAAATTGGCAGTTGTATACCGATGGCATCATGATCGCGGGCGCAAGGAGCGAGGTTTGTTCAGGTAGGTGCCGGTCACCCGCGAGAGCAACTCGAAATGGTGGCTCTTGTTGTCAATCGTCATTCCGACGCCTTCCAACCGGGAGCCGTCGCGCGTAATGGTCACATGCTCAGGGGTCTCGCCAAATTCCTCGCTGACATGCACTTTAAGGTAACTGGTGTCGAGCTGAACCATGGGCTGTCCGGGTGCATCTTCGCGCACGACGTGCACATCGTCCTTGAGTTCAACCAGTTCGCCTTCGCGGTCGACCCAACCTGACAGGGCCTCTGCCTGAACCGCGGGGGCAGCACCGCGCTGCTGGCGCAAATGCGGCTTCTTCATGACGGTGGTCTGGTCATCCAGATAGTAAATTGCGCGCTCGGCGGTCAGCACCGTATCAGCCACGCCTTCCTTGTTGAACTGAGTCAAGGTGAAATTCTCAGCCATGTGCTCCGGAATATGCCGCGCAACGGGCTGCGTATCGACTTTGGCAGGTTGCACGATTCCCGACAGCCACAGCGTGCCCGCCGCCAAGGCGAACATCAGCAGCACCGGGAACAGGCGGGCGAGGCGATTTTTCATGCGGGCGGCACGGGCGAAGACATTCAGATCACTCGGGCAAGCATAAGGTCATGGTGATTGAGCGCGCCTTCGAGCTTGCCGGCCGGGTCGACCACCAGCAACTGGCTGATGCGGTGCTGCTCCATCAAATGTGCGGCCGCGGTTGCCAGCTCATGCGCTTGTATGGTGCGCGGTTGCGTGCCCATTACGCTCGATATCGGTGCGGTGTGTATATCGACCCGACGCTCAATTGCCCGGCGCAGGTCGCCGTCGGTGAAAATTCCCACCACACGCTGCTCATCATCGAGCACGGCAGTCATGCCCATTGCACTGCGAGTCATTTCCAGCAACGCGTCGGAGATCAGCGCGGAGCGGCCCACCCGTGGCACCGCAGGGCCACTGCGCATGACATCGGCGACCAGGGTGAGAAGTTGCCGGCCAAGCGCGCCGCCCGGATGTGAGCGGGCGAAATCATCGCGATTGAAGCCACGTGCCTCTAACAGGGACACTGCCAGCGCGTCACCCATCGCAAGCGCCGCTGTCGTGCTCGCAGTGGGTGCCAGATTCATCGGACAGGCTTCACGCTCAACCTGGGCATCGAGGTAGATGTCGGCATGGCGCCCTAGCGTGGAATTGCGATTGCCGCAGATCGCAATCAGGCGGGTGCCCTGGCGTTTTGCGGGCGGCACGATGATGGCAAGTTCATCGGATTCGCCGGAATAAGACACCGCGATCATGATGTCCTCGCTGCGTATCATGCCCAGATCGCCATGGCGTGCCTCGGCCGGATGCACGAAAAAAGCCGCGGTGCCGGTGCTTGCAAGGGTGGCAGCAATCTTGCCGGCCACATGACCCGACTTTCCGATTCCGCTCACGACTACCCGGCCGCGGCATTCCAGAATCAGTTCAACTGCTGCACGAAAGGCCCCATCCAGGCGCGCGGCCAGTGCCGCAACCGCTTCGGATTCGATTTTGAAAACTTCTCGCGCGCATTCGATTGCGTGTGCGGAAGATGGCGGACTCATACTCATGGGCGCAGTATATCCGCCCGCTTCCGGTGCAACCAGACAGGCGGCAGGCGAAGCCGATAGCCGGGGGCCGTGTGACGCGCAATTCCCAAGTGAGAAGGAATGCCGCGCTTGGAGCGGATCAGCCCCTCGACTGAGGAGAATTGCCGCACGTTGTGCGCACCGGGCTGCTAAAAGTGCGCTCTCCCGGGTTCCTTTGATCGACCACTTTTCATACGGCAACATCGATTCGCAGGCAAACGCAATGGACACAATCGCGGGACCATCACCGGCCGCCGAGGGCGGCGATCCAACGGTGGGCTGGCTCGACACTCTGGCGCAGCAGGCGCAATTCGCCACCGACCCGATTGAATTCATTGAGCGGGTCGGCGAGCAGCTGATCACTATCCCCTGGGTCGCCGGCGGTTGCTGGGAAGTCGGTGAGTTGCATGGCGAATTTGGTGAATTTGCTCATCATTCCCTCGAGTTTCGTTCCGGCTTTTGCGCACTCATTGGGTTTTCAGCACGCAAGCCCACTCCGCAGGAGGCCTGGCAGTTTCACGTGCTGGCGGGCAAGGTGGCAGAGTACCTGGACATCAAACTGGCCGCGCTCGATGCGCAGATGATTGCGTTTGACCCTGAACCGGACCAGGGTGAGCTGCCTCATGCGCAGCAGGCCGTGCAGCCGCTGGTGACCGGGCCCAATCGATTGGGCCGCATAACCGGCCCGCAGCGATTGTCAGAAATTACCGGACCACACCAGTTGGCAGGCATCACCGGACCACACCAGTTGGCAGGCATCACCGGACCGCAACGGCGGGCAGGCATGACCGGGCCCAATCGATTGGCCCGCTTAACCGGCCCGCAGCGATTGTCGGAAATTACCGGACCACACCGGCTGGCGGGTGCCAGTGGAGCCCAGAGGATTATTGATTGGGTATCGCCAGAGCAGTGGTGGAGCAATTTGCAGCACAGTCATACGAATTCGCGGATCATGTTCGCGCCGTTGCCACAGGGTTCAGGCAAGGAGCTCATCCCGCGCGATCTGTTCGACGAGGCGGCTGACAACCTGATCAACAATGCTCTGCAGAAGCGTAAACGGCAAGGCGAATTAAAAATCGAAGTTGCCCTTGTGATCGGACCGCAGATGCGGCTGCAGGTGAGCGACGATGGCTGCAGCATTGAACCGAATCTGGTGCAGGATCTGTTCCGCGGACCGGTGCAATCGGAGCGCGGTCACGGAATGGGTCTTTTTCAATTGCATCGATTGGCGGCACGGGACGGATTTGATCTGACTTTGGCCGTCAATCAACCCGGCGCCGTGATGTTCGCACTCACCGGGGCACCGCTGATCCAACCCGCAGAGGTGGTGGGCGATTCTTGAACCCCAGGCTGGGTGGTGCGGCCAGTGTCACGCGCGCCCAGCCGCTGGCACTCGACACCCGATATCCCGGGCGCACTATCTGATACCCGATACCCGATACCCGATGCAGGTTATTCGATGTTGGACGAGCCGGCATTGGTGGCTGTAGTGCCGGATATCAATTAAACTCGACGCCGCCCCACTCCGAGCGTCCTGTGCGGCAAACCGTTTCCGTGCCCTGGACACCTGCCCCCCCGCCTGCGGCCCTTTAATTACCTCTCATCTCGCGCCCCGTGACCGGACAGACCGTTGTTCAACTGACTGATCTTGCCTTCGGCTATGAACGCGATCGGCCAGTGCTTGCTCAGATCAACATGTCGGTGCGGGCCGGCCAGATTGTTGCGCTGATGGGCGGCTCAGGATGCGGCAAGACCACGGTCCTGCGGCTGATCGGCGGGGTGGTGCGCGCCACGGCCGGAGAGGTACGGGTGTTCGGCGACGATGTTGCCGCGATGGATCAGGCCGAGCTGTATCGGATGCGGGAACGACTGGGCATGTTGTTTCAGTTCGGAGCGCTGTTTACCGATCTCACCGTTTTTGACAACGTCGCCTTTCCGCTGCGCGAACGCACCAATCTGGGCGAGCGGATGATTCGCGATCTGGTGCTGATGAAATTGCAGGCGGTCGGCCTGCGCGGTGCCAGCCAGTTGATGCCCCATCAGCTCTCCGGGGGTATGTCACGGCGGGTTGCGCTGGCGCGTGGCATTGCGCTCGACCCGCAGCTCATGCTGTTCGATGAACCCTTTACGGGTCTGGACCCGATTTCGCTTGCCACCATCGGAACGCTGGTCCGTGAGCTCAATGACGCGCTCGGGGCCAGTTCGATCATCGTCACCCATGACGTGCAGGAATCCCTGAATATCGTGGACTACCTCTATTTCATTGCCGCGGGACGGGTGGTGGCTCAAGGCACCCCGGACGAGGTGCGCGCCTCCGAGGAGCCATTCGTGCGGCAATTTGTGCGTGGTGAAGTCGAAGGCGTGGTTCCCTTCCACCAGCCGGCCAACGACTATCGGTCTGATTTACTCGCGGCGGACCGTTGATGGCAACTGAACCACAAACCGCAATCGAACCAAAAGCTGACCGCCCCGGGGTCCTCGGCACGCTGCGCGCGGCGCTTGAGCATCTGGGGGGCTGGGTGCTGCGAGTGCTCATCCGATTGGGCTATATCGGGCGCTTTGCCGTTGCGGTCGTTCGATTTTCGGGTCCCAGTTTTGCCCGATTCGGCCTGGTCATGCGTGAGATTTACTTTGCCGGCGTGCTGTCCCTCGTAATCATCAGCGTGTCCGGACTGTTTGTCGGCATGGTTCTGGGGCTGCAAGGGTATGACACCCTGGTGCGATATGGATCGGCCAATGCGCTTGGCACGCTGGTCGCACTGTCGCTCTTGCGCGAGCTGGGGCCGGTGGTCGCCGCGCTGCTCTTTGCCAGCCGTGCCGGCTCGGCAATCACCGCCGAAATCGGGCTCATGAAAGCCACCGAGCAGCTCGCGGCAATGGAAATGATGGCGGTCGAGCCGATCGCCCGGGTGGTGGCCCCGCGGTTCTGGGGTGGCGTGATTTCAATGCCTTTGCTGGCAGCCATTTTCTCGGCTGTTGGTATATTCGGCGGCTATGTGGTCGGTGTGTTGATTGTGGGCCTTGACTCAGGCTCGTTCTGGTCGCAAATGCAATCAGCGGTCGACTTGCGCGATGATCTGCTGAACGGCGTCATCAAGAGCTTTGTCTTTGGTGTTGCAGTGACCTTGATTGCCGTATTTGAGGGGTACGATGCGGCGCCAACCGCCGAAGGCGTGTCTGGCGCCACCACACGCACGGTGGTCACTTCGGCACTTGTCATTCTCGCATTGGATGTTGTCATGACGGCCTTGATGTTCCGGGGGATTTGAAGATGAATCGCAATCGGCTGCTCGATCTCTGGGTGGGTATCTTCGTGATGCTGGGCATTCTGGCGCTGGCATTTCTTGCGCTCCGGGCGGCCAACGCATCGACTTTTTCGTCCGGCGTGACCTACACCGTCCAGGCCCGCTTCGATAATGTTGGCAGTCTCAAAGTGCGCGCACCGGTGCGCAGCGCCGGAGTGATGGTCGGCCGGGTCAGCTCGATCAGTTTTGATCCTGAAACCTATGAAGCGGTCGTCCAGTTCACTGTGGCTACCGCCTACCAGTTTCCGAAGGACACTGCGGCGAAAATCCTGACTGCCGGACTGCTCGGTGAGCAGTACATCGGGTTGTCGGCAGGTGGTGACACCGTGATGCTGAAAGAAGGCGATGTACTGCATCTGACACAGAGTGCGGTCGTGCTGGAGACCCTGATCGGTCAGTTCCTCTATAACAAAGCAGCCGAAGGCAAGCCAGCCGAGAGCAAGCCAGCCGAGGGTGGCGATGCCAAGGGCGCGGCGAGCAGCAAATGACGCGCCGGATATTCGCCGTCGTGCTGGTTGCCTTGCTTGCCGGCTGCGCAAGCACCGGTGGTAACTCGCGCGATCCGCTCGAACCCATGAACCGGGCGGTCTTCCGCTTTAACGATTTTTTTGACGAAAATCTTTATAAACCGGTCGCCAAGGGCTATGTCGCAGTCGTACCCTCGCCGATCAGAACCGGCATTCACAATGTGCTGGCCAATATTGATGACCTGGTGATCTGCCTGAACAATGTGCTGCAAGGCAAAGTGCCCGAGGCAGCGTCCGATTTCATGCGGTTTGTCATCAACTCCACCTTCGGCCTGGGCGGCCTCATTGATGTCGCGAGCGAGGCCCGGCTGGAAAAGCATAACGAGGATTTTGGCCAGACGCTTGGCTGGTGGGGCGTGCCAAGCGGGCCGTATGTGGTCATTCCATTCTGGGGGCCGAGCAACTTCCGCGACGGGCCGGCCTTGATCGTTACCTACAAGACTTATCCGCTGACACCAGCCGCCAAAGAGGCCTACCCGGGTCACTGGGTGGCCACCCTCAACGGGGTACGCACAGTCTCGCTGATCGACGTGCGAGCCAACCTGTTGCAGACCACCAATCTGCTCGATGACGCGGCGCTCGATCGTTATCGCTTTGTGCGCGATGCCTACACGCAGCGCCGGCGCAACCTGGTCTACGATGGTCAGCCGCCGCTGGAACCAGAGGACGAGGTTGACGATCAGACTTCAACGGATGTGGAAAAAAAGTGATGAACGCATTCAAGTGCTTGCGCACCGTGATGGCGGCGACGCTCCTGGCAGGTCTTTGTTTGTCGACGGCGGCGCGCGCGGATGATCAGTCAGCCGTCGATGCCCCCGATGCGATCGTGCAGAAGGTATCGGGCGAGGTCCTGACGCTTCTGCGCAATGACAAGGATCTGCAGGCTGGCAACACCCAAAAACTGCACGACCTCATCGAGACGAAAATCCTTCCGCAATTTGACTTCAACCGGATGACTGCGCTCGCGGTGGGTGTCGATTGGCGCAAGGCGAGCGCTGAGCAGAAGAAGCAACTGGTCGAACAATTTCGCACCTTGCTCGTCAGAACGTATTCCTCCGGGCTCTCTTCCTATCGCGATCAGGTACTTGAGTTCAAACCCCTGCGCAGCAAACCAACCGATACCGACGTGCTGGTGCGCTCCGAGATCAAGCAACCCGGAACGCAGCCCATCTCGATTGACTACAGAATGGGCAAGTCCGATGCCGGCTGGAGAATCTATGACGTGATCATTGGCGGGGTGAGCCTGGTGACCACTTATCGCGACACGTTTGTGCAGGAAGTGCGCCAGAACGGCATCGACGGGTTGGTGAAAATGCTCAGTGACAAGAACCGGACGCTGGAGCAAGCGGCGCGCAAATGAGTATTCCGGCCACTATCGAACAGGTCGGCTCGGCGCTGCGCATCGGTGGCGATCTGACCATGCAGACGGTGACCGCGCTGAGCGCAGCCGGGAGCGATCTGGTGCGGCAGGGGGCGCGCACAATTGATCTGAGCGGCGTGCAAAAGGTCGATTCGGCCGCGATCGCGTTGCTGCTTGAGTGGTGGCGGACCGCGGGCGAGGCCCTGAAGGTGAGCGGTGCGCCGATCGGGCTGGTGGAGCTGGCCCGGTTATACTCGGTGTCGGACATTCTGTTGCTTCAGCCAAGACCGACGCCTGCCGTCTGATCCGACGGCGATGTTCCGTTGTGAACGTTCAATGGTCGCTTTTCGGGTGAAGGCGTCCAATCGCCCCGGGTGGGGCGATCCAGACCAAGCGCGGCCGGCGCACCAACCGGCCAGGTGGATTCATAGTCGATGCAAGCAGCGATTCGGGTACAAGCTCTGGCAAAGCGCTTTGGCGCCTTGCGCGCCCTTGACGGGGTTGATCTGGCGGTCGAGCAAGGCGAATTCTTTGGACTGCTGGGGCCCAATGGCGCGGGCAAGACGACCCTGATCAGCATCCTCGCCGGCCTTTGCCGGATGGACAGCGGGCAGGCCTGGATCATGGGTCATGATGTGCGCGCCGATTATCGGCGTGCCCGGCAACTGCTTGGCGTCGTGCCGCAGGAACTGGTGTTCGATCCGTTTTTTAGCGTGCGCGAGACGCTGCGAATTCAATCCGGCTATTTTGGATTGCGCAACAATGGTGCATGGATCGATGAGATTCTCGAGCATCTGGGCCTGGCAAGTAAGGCCAATGCCAATATGCGCTCGCTCTCAGGGGGCATGAAGCGGCGGGTGCTGGTGGCGCAGGCTCTGGTGCACAAGCCCCCGGTGATCATTCTGGATGAGCCCACGGCCGGCGTCGATGTCGAATTGCGTCGCAGTTTGTGGACCTTCATTCGACGACTGAATCAGGATGGACACACGATTGTGCTCACCACGCACTATCTGGAGGAGGCCGAAGCCTTGTGCGGCCGCATTGCCATGCTGCAGGGCGGACGCGTGGTGGCCCTCGATACCACCGCCAATCTGGTGCGCAGCCTGCATGACCGCATCCATGTGCGCATCACACTGGCGCGCGGCACATGGCCGGCTGCGCTGGTCGACCGACTCAGTGAAAGTGATGGGTTGTGCCACACGGTGCGGCTGAGCGATCCGGGTGAACTGGAGCCGCTGCTCGCGCAGATTCGCTCAGCCGGTGCGACCATTGCCGAGATCACCATCCAGCAGCCGGACTTGGAAGAGGTGTTTGTGCAGACGATGCGCGGCTCGCTGACAGCCTCGATCGAGATCTGATCATGGGAGCATCGATCAGCGCCGGATTTCGCACCCTGTTTGCCAAGGAGCTGATGCGGTTCTGGAAGGTGAGCTTCCAGACCATCCTGGCACCCATGGTGACGGCGCTGCTCTACTTGCTGGTATTCGCGCATGTGCTCGCCGATCGCGTGCAAGTGTATGACCAAGTGCCCTACCAGACTTTTCTCGTGCCCGGTCTGGTGATGATGGCCATTTTGCAGAACGCGTTTGCCAACAGCTCATCGAGTCTGATTCAGTCCAAGATGACGGGCAACATCATTTTCATCCTGTTGCCACCGCTCTCCCACATCGAGATGTTTCTCGCCTACGTGCTGGCGGCCGCCGTGCGCGGTCTGGTGGTCGGGGCCGGGGTGCTGCTCGTGACCCTGATCTTCGTCCCGGTGCCATTTGCGCATCCGCTCTGGATCGCTGTGTTCAGCCTGGGGGGCGCGGCCATTCTCGGTGCGATGGGATTACTCGCCGGCATCTGGGCAGACAAGGTGGATCAGCTGGCGGCGTTCCAGAATTTTGTGATCCTGCCTTTCACCTTTCTGTCCGGGGTGTTCTATTCCACCCATTCACTCAGTCCGGCGTGGCAGTCGGTGTCCCGCGCCAATCCGTTCTTCTATCTGATTGATGGATTCCGCTACGGCTTTTTTGCGGTGTCCGATGTGAATCCATGGGTGAGTGTCGCGGTACTGCTGGTTGCCCTGGCAGCGCTCGCGGCGATAACCCTGGCGATGTTGCGCAGTGGCTACAAACTGCGCAACTGAGGGGTATATGCGCTGGCAGCACGGTCTTAGCGGGCGTTGCGTGCCAAGATGATGAATCGACGTCTGGAGGTCAAGCGGGATGGTCACACCGGAAAATGTTGAACGCTATATTCGCGAAGGCATGCCCTGCGAACATGTGCAGGTGAGCGGCGACGGTCATCACTTCGAGGCCATCATCGTGAGCGCGCGATTTGAAAGTCTTAACCGGGTGCAGCGTCATCAGGCTGTCTATCGCGCGCTGGGCGATCGCATGCGCGAGGAAATTCATGCCCTGAGCATGCAGACCCTGACCCCCGAGCAATGGGCAATCAGCGCCAACGCAGAGAGTCGCGGTGGATAGTCTGCTCATCTCGGGTGGCCGTGCGCTGCACGGTCGGGTGCGAATCTCCGGGGCAAAAAACGCCGCATTACCGCTCGCGTGCGCGTCCGTGTTGAGCGCTCAGCCGCTGCGGCTCACCAACCTGCCGGATTTGCGCGACGTGG
This sequence comes from uncultured Pseudomonadota bacterium, assembly GCA_903921325.1. Taxonomy (GTDB): domain Bacteria; phylum Pseudomonadota; class Gammaproteobacteria; order Burkholderiales; family SG8-39; genus CAIXPL01. The sequence continues at coordinate 132,677 of CAIXPL010000019.1, read as the reverse complement.
TCACCCTGCTTGATCTGCTCGCGCAAATGGGCGTGACAATTGATCGCAGCGCCGGCGGGGAAGTGACCCTGGACGGTGCCCGGATTACCCGTCCGTTTGCCGATTACGAGATGGTCAAGACCATGCGCGCCTCGATCCTGGTACTCGGGCCGCTGCTCGCACGCTGCGGCCACGCCAGGGTGTCACTGCCCGGTGGCTGTGCGATTGGCCAGCGCCCGGTCGATCTGCACATCAAGGGGCTGGCCGCCATGGGTGCGCAGATCGAGGTCAATCATGGCTACATCGAAGCGCGCGCCGAGCGGCTGCGCGGTGCCCGCATCGTGATGGATCTGGTGACGGTCACCGGAACAGAAAATCTGATGATGGCGGCGGCGCTCGCCGATGGCCTGACCGTGCTTGAAAATGCCGCGCGCGAGCCCGAAGTCTGTGATCTGGCCGTCTGCCTGAATGCAATGGGCGCGAAGGTCCAGGGTGCGGGCACTGATGTCATCACAATCGAGGGCGTGCCTGCACTGCATGGCGCGGTCCATCGAATCATGCCTGACCGGATCGAGACCGGTACGTTCCTGGCAGCCACCGCGGCCACCGGTGGCGAGGTGACGCTGGAGGGGGCCGACCCGCATTCGCTCGATGCGGTAATCGACAAACTGCGCGAAGCCGGGGCACAGATCGAAGCCAGCGCCGACACCCTCACGGTGTCGGCCAGCGGGCGGCCACGTCCGGTGAACTTCAGGACCGCACCGTATCCCGCCTTTCCAACCGATATGCAGGCCCAGTTGATGACTCTGGACTGCATTGCGGATGGCACTGCGGTGATCACCGAGACGATATTTGAAAACCGGTTCATGCATGCTCTGGAATTGCGTCGCCTGGGTGCCCAGATCGAACTGTCAGGCAACACGGCAGTCGTGCGCGGGGTCGAGCGGCTGCAGGGCGCGCGGGTAATGGCCACCGACTTGCGGGCATCTGCGAGTCTGGTGATTGCCGGCCTGATTGCCGAAGGCGAGACCTTGATTGATCGGATTTACCATCTGGATCGTGGTTACGATTCGATTGAACGCAAGCTCGGAGCGCTGGGCGCCGACGTACGGCGGGTGCGCAGCGGTTGACCGGTAGTTGGTCGGCCGGTGACGCACCCGGGTGCGTGTTATGGATGACTGACATCGGGCGGCCCATGGCGTGCGCGGTTCAGTGGCCCCGGTGAGGCACGCGGGTGAACTGCGCTTTTGCGTGGCTGTAAACCCAATCTGTCGGTAAACTGGCGGGTTCCCATGCACATGCCGACCCGGGTCGGCCTCCGGCCGTGATCACCATCGCTTTATCCAAAGGACGCATTCTTGAGGAAGCGCTGCCACTGCTCACGGCGGCAGGGGTCACGCTGGCCGAGGATCCTGACCGGTCACGCAAGCTGGTGATCGAAACCAACCGTCCCGATGTCAGAATCGTTCTGGTGCGCGCGTCTGACGCACCGACCTATGTGCAATACGGCGCGGCCGATCTGGGCGTGGCAGGTCTTGATGTCCTGCATGAGCATGGCGGTGAGGGTCTGTATCAGCCGGTAGATCTGGAGATCGGTCGTTGTCGCATGATGGTGGCCGTGCCTGAGGCGTTTGACTACGAAGGTGCGCTTGCACGCCGCTCGCGCCTGCGCGTTGCCACCAAATACATTCGGGCCGCCCGCGACCATTTCGGTGCGCGTGCGGTACAGGTCGATCTGATCAAGCTCTATGGCTCGATGGAACTGGCGCCATTGGCGGGTCTGGCCGATGTGATTGTCGATCTTGTGAGTAGCGGCAATACGCTGCGCGCCAATCGGCTGCGTGCGGTCGAGGACATCATGGACATCAGTTCGCGGCTGATCGTCAACCCGGCTGCGCTCAAGATGAAGCATGCCGAGGTGCAGCCGATGATCGCTGCCTTTCGCGCGGCGGTGGAAAGCCAGCGCGGGTTGGCGCGATGAGCACCGTGACGCGCAGCGACGCCGAGACCGGCGGCGGTGTGACCGGCAGCTCGACCCGCAGTGACCGCGACGTGAAGGGTGGTGCGACGCCCAGCCTGACGATTCGTCGCCTGAATGCCGCGGCACCGGGATTTTCTGCGGCGCTTGACGCGCTGGTGAGCTACGACTCGGCGCAGGACGAATCGGTTGATCGCACGGTGGCGGCCATCATTGCCGATGTGCGCGCGCGCGGCGATGCCGCCTTGCTTGAGTACACCGCGCGCTTTGATGGTCTGCAGATTGACGATGCGGCGGCGCTCGAGCTCGATCCGAGCGAGACGCATCGTGCTCTGGCTCGGCTCGATCCCGTTCAACGCAGTGCTCTGGAGGCTGCTGCCGAGCGCATCCGCAGCTATCACGAGCATCAGCGTGCGACTTCCTGGGGCATTGAAGATGCCGATGGCAACCGGCTCGGTCAGCGCGTCACGGCCCTCGATCGGGTCGGCTTGTACGTGCCTGGTGGCAAGGCGTCCTACCCCTCGTCGTTATTGATGAACGCGCTGCCGGCGAAAGTGGCCGGTGTTGGCGAAATCGTCATGGTGGTGCCCACGCCCGGAGGCGTTCGCAATGACATGGTGCTCGCAGCGGCGGCGATCGCCCAGGTGGATCGGCTTTTCACCATCGGCGGGGCGCAGGCGGTGGCCGCACTGGCCTACGGCACAGCGACGGTGCCGCGGGTGGACAAGATCGTAGGGCCGGGCAATGCCTATGTGGCCGCGGCCAAACGCCGTGTGTTTGGTGCAGTCGGCATTGACATGATCGCCGGACCCTCGGAGATCGTGGTGGTGTGCGATGGTTCGGTGTCACCGGACTGGGTGGCGATGGATCTCTTCTCGCAAGCCGAGCACGACGAGGCGGCGCAGGCCATCCTGGTGACCACCGATGCGGCGTACGCAGAGCGCGTGGTGCGCGCCATCGAACAAGCGATTGTCGAAATGCCACGTCGCGCGATCATTGCAGCCTCGCTCACGGCGCGCGGCGCGCTGATCACCGCGCTCAGTCGCGAGCAGGCGTGCGATATTGTCAATCGCATTGCGCCTGAGCACCTGGAGTTGGCGGTGGCTGACCCCGATGCCTGGCTGCCGCACATTCGCCATGCAGGTGCGATTTTCATGGGCCCGTACAGCTCGGAATCACTGGGCGATTACTGCGCCGGGCCTAATCATGTGCTGCCCACTGCTGGCACGGCCCGCTTTTCCTCTCCGCTGGGCGTGTATGACTTTCAGAAGCGCACCAGCATGATCGAAATTTCGCACGCAGGCGCACAGACCCTTGGGGCGATCGCCGCGGTGCTCGCGCAGGGTGAGGGCTTGCCGGCCCACGCCCGCTCGGCTGAATTGCGGCTTGGCCGGCACCAGGAGTAGGGCGGGCGCCGGCGATGATTGACGTGATCACACGGATTGCGAGGGTGCGCAATGACTGAGTTGACGAACATGATTCTGGCGGTACGGTGCAATGACTGACTTGACTCATCGGATTGCGGCGGTGCTGCGCGAGGACGTGCGCGCGCTGTCGGCCTATGCAGTGCCGCCTTCGTTGGGCATGGTGAAGCTCGATGCGATGGAAAACCCATTCCAGCTCGATGCTGAACTACGCACAAAGGTATCGCGGGCGGTCGCCAGTGCAGCGCTCAATCGTTATCCTGATCCACGCGCCGGCGAACTGTCCCGGCGATTGCGCGAGGTGATGCAGATTCCGGCCGAGGCCGGTCTGATCCTGGGCAACGGGTCCGATGAAATCATCTCGATTGTCACCCAGGCAGTGGCACGCCCCGGGGCCAGCGTATTGAGTATTGAGCCCTCGTTCGTGATGTACCGGATGAGTGCCCAGATCGCCCAGGTCCGGCATGTCGCGGTCAGCCTGCGGCCGGATTTTTCGCTCGATCTCGATGCGATCCTGGCGGCCATCGTTCAGCATCAGCCGGCGATCGTGTGGATTTCCTATCCGAACAATCCGACCGGCAATCTGTACCCTGATGAGGATATTGCGGCCATCCTTGCAGCCGCCCCCGGCCTGGTGGTGGTCGACGAGGCTTACAACATCTTTGCAGGTCGTTCGTGGTTGCCGCGGCTGGTTGACTATCCCAACCTCATGGTGATGCGCACCTTGTCCAAGGTAGGGCTGGCCGGGATCCGGCTTGGCTATGCGGCGGCGAGCCCGCTATGGATCGAGCAGTTTGACAAGCTGCGCCCGCCCTACAACGTCAATATCCTTACTCAGGCAGCCGCCGAAGAACTGCTGTTGCATATGGCGGTATTCGAGCGCCAGGCCGAGCAGATCTGTGCGCAACGCAGCGAACTGTCAGGCAGACTCTCTGAATTGCCTGGGGTGACGGTGTTCCCGAGTGATGCCAACTTTGTTCTGGCGCGGCTGCCCGATGCGCCGCGAGTGATGAATGCTTTGCTTGCGCGCAAAATCCTCGTCAAGAATCTGCATGGCGCGCACCCGCTGTTGAGCCAGTGTCTGCGGTTCACTGTCGGCACGCCGAGTGAGAATGAGTTGCTGCTCGCTGCGCTGATCGACGCGCTATAGCGTTATAGTGACGACCATGCGAAATGCCAGCCTTAGCCGGGATACGGCTGAAACCAAGATTGCGGTGAGCCTGGAGCTCGACGGCACGGGCGTCGCGCGGCTTGCCACCGGTGTGCCCTTTCTCGATCACATGCTCGATCAGGTGGCACGCCATGGTTTGATCGATCTGGATGTGCGCGCGCAGGGCGATCTGCATATCGATGGCCACCACACCGTTGAGGACATCGGTATCACGCTCGGTCAGGCGTTTGCCCAGGCCATTGGCGACAAGAAGGGCGTGCGACGCTATGGTCACGCGTATGTTCCGCTCGATGAGGCGCTGTCGCGGGTGGTGATCGACCTGTCCGGTCGGCCCGGGCTTGAGTTCCATGTGAAATTCTCGCGCGCCTGGATCGGTGAATTCGATGTCGATCTGGTGCATGAATTTTTCCACGGCTTTGTCAATCACGCCCAGGTGACTCTCCACGTGGACAATCTGCGCGGTAGCAACGCCCATCATCAGTGCGAAACCGTGTTCAAGGCGTTCGGCCGGGCCTTGCGAATGGCAGTGGAGTCCGATCCGCGCGCCGCTGGGGTGATTCCTTCAACCAAGGGCGCGCTCTGACAGGTTTATCGTGATCAACATTGCGGTAATTGATTACGGTATGGGCAATCTGCGCTCGGTAGCGAAGGCGATCGAGCACGTCGCGCCGCAGGCCAATGTGCGCATCAGCTCGACCGCAGCGGAGATCGATGCGGCTGATCGGGTGGTGGTGCCAGGGCAGGGCGCGATGCCTGATTGCATGCGCGAACTCGATGCGCGCGGCCTGCGCGAACCCTTGCTGCGGGCAACCGCAAGCCGTCCGGTGTTGGGCATCTGCATCGGTGTTCAAATGCTGTTTGATTCCAGCGACGAAGGGCATGTGGCCGGACTGGGGTTGCTGCGCGGCACGGTGAAGCGATTTCCCGAGCCCCTGGTCGACGAACACGGCGTGAGGCTCAAAGTGCCTCACATGGGCTGGAACACCGTGGCACAGTCAGCGCATCCGATGTGGCATGGCATTGCCGATGGCGCGCGCTTTTATTTTGTTCACAGCTACCATGTGGTGCCCGAGGACGATCAGGTGATTGTTGGCCGTTCGCACTACGGCATCCCCTTTACCGCGGCAGTGCGGCGGGATAACATCTTTGCAGTCCAATTTCATCCGGAAAAAAGTCAGGCGAGCGGACTTGCTTTACTCGCCAATTTCATCCGCTGGAACCCCTGATCCACTCGTCATTTCACTGCGCATCATGCTGATCATTCCGGCAATAGACATCAAGAACGGCCACTGTGTCCGGCTTCGTCAGGGCGACATGGAGGAAGCGACGATCTTTTCCGAAGATCCGGTGGCCGTGGCCAGGCACTGGCTAAGCCAGGGCGCCAAGCGCCTGCACATTGTCGATCTCGACGGCGCGCGCGACGGGCGACCTCGCAATGAGGATCTGGTGCGCGAGATTGCCGATGCGCTGGGCGATGACCTGCCGATCCAGCTGGGCGGTGGCATTCGGGACATGGATACGATCGAGCGCTATCTCGATCATGGCGTGCGTTACGTCGTCGTGGGTACGGCGGCAGTCAAGAATCCTGGCTTTCTGCAGGATGCCTGCTCGGCGTTTCAAGGCCACATCATGGTGGGCCTGGACGCCCGCGACGGCAAGGTGGCGGTCGAAGGCTGGTCGAAGCTGACGCGCCACGATGTGATCGATCTGGCGCACAAGTTTGAAGACTACGGGGTCGAGGCCATCATCTACACCGATATCGGTCGCGATGGCATGCTCACCGGGGTCAATCTGGAGGCCACCCGGCATCTGGCAGCGCAATTGCGCACACCGGTGATTGCTTCAGGGGGCATCAATAATTTGCAAGACATCAGCGATGTCCGCGCGCTCGAACCCGATGGTGTGGCGGGCGTGATCACCGGTCGCGCAATTTACCAAGGTACGCTCGATTTCAAGGCGGCGCTTGCCATGGTGGCCGCACCGCCCTCAGCGCCTTAGCGCACCGGCATGGGACTCGCCAAACGCATCATCCCCTGCCTCGATGTGACCCACGGGCGGGTTGTCAAAGGCGTCAATTTTGTCAATCTGCGCGACGCGGGCGATCCGGTGGAAATCGCCCGTCGCTACGATGAGCAAGGTGCCGATGAACTCACCTTTCTCGATATCACCGCGACCTCCGATGACCGTGACATCATCGTGCATATCATCGAGGCGGTGGCATCGCAGGTATTCATTCCGCTCACCGTTGGCGGCGGTGTGCGCAAGGTTGAGGATGTGCGCCGCTTGCTCAATGCGGGGGCTGACAAGGTGTCAATCAATACATCGGCAGTCACGAACCCCGAGCTCGTTGCCGAAGCCGCCGGCCGCTACGGCAATCAGTGCATCGTGGTCGCGATCGATGCCAAACGATCGGGTACCCGCAGCGGTTGGGAGGTGTTCACCCATGGCGGTCGCCGCGCAACCGGGCTGGACGTGGTCGAATGGGCGCAACGCATGCAGCAACTCGGGGCCGGCGAGATTCTCTTGACCAGCATGGATAGCGATGGCACGCGGAATGGCTTTGATCTGCCGCTCACCCGCGCGGTATCTGACGCAGTCACTGTGCCGGTAATTGCCAGCGGTGGTGTCGGTTCGGTGCAGGATCTGGCGGCCGGTGTGCTCGAAGGTCACGCCGATGCCGTTCTTGCCGCCAGCGTGTTTCACTTCGGTGACATCACGGTACGGGACGCCAAGCTGTATATGGAGCAGCGTGGTATCGAGGTGCGCTGGTGAGCGCGCAGCAACCCGATCTGCCCGGCGCAGTGCGCGCATCCAAGGTATCCAGCGTGCCCGCCGCGGTCAGCGTATCCAAGGTGTCCGGCGCGCCCGCCGCGGCGGGGACGCAAGGCGAACCCGCTGCGCCCGATGTGCATAGTGATGCCTGGCTCGATGAGATTGTCTGGGGTGCTGATGGCCTGGTGCCGGTGATCGCGCAGGACGCGGCGAGCGGTCGGGTGCTTATGTGTGCCTGGGCCAATCGCGATGCTCTGCGCGAGACTGCGCAAACCGGGCTGGCGGTGTACTGGTCACGCTCGCGTCGGCGACGCTGGCAAAAGGGCGAGGAGTCCGGACACGTCCAGCGCGTTCGCGAGATGCGGCTTGACTGCGATGCCGATGTCGTCTTGCTGGCCATCGAACAGGAAGGCGGTATTGCCTGCCATACCGGACGCGAGCGATGCTTTTACCGACTGTTGCGTGCAGGGCAATGGGTGCCCACCGACCCGGTCCTGAAAGACCCGACCCTGATCTATGTTGATGAGGCCGGTCAATCAGTGGGTCATCCTGCGGCGGGTGGCAATGCGGCGGGTGGCAATGCGGCGGCCAGCCATGCAGCGGGCCGCCACGCGACCGGTGGCGATGCGGCGGCTAACCAATCGACCGGTGCTCAGTCAGCGCCCGCGACCGAATCCAAGGCAAATCGATCATGACCGAACCGAACGAGCGGCCTGAAGATGTTCTGGCACGAATCGCCCAGGTGATCGAGTCGCGCAAAGGGGCCGATCCGCAAAGCTCCTATGTGGCGCGCTTGCTCTCCAAGGGCAAGGATGCGGTACTGAAAAAAATTGGCGAGGAAGCGACCGAAACGGTCATGGCGGCCAAGGATGGCGAGCCGTCGCGCATTGTCGCCGAGACCGCCGACCTGTGGTTCCACTGTCTGGTCATGCTTGCCGCGCATGACTTGCATCCGCAGGCGGTGCTCGATGAGCTCGCGCGACGCGAAGGCCTGTCTGGTATCGCGGAGAAAGCGGCTCGCCCGTCCACCGATTGAGGCCCTTCGATGACGACGCCACCAGCGCACGATCCAGCCTGTATTTTTTGTCGAATCATTCGCGGCGAGCTGCCCTCGCGCCGGGTGTATGAAGATGACGACCTGTTCGCTTTTCATGACATTCACCCGATCGCGCCGGTTCATTTCATGATCGCGCCCAAGCTGCATGTCGAATCCCTCGCGCAGTGCGGTCCGGCACAAGCGCCGCTGCTTGGGAAAATGCTGGCAAAAGCCGGTGAACTGGCGAGCGGCCAGGGTCTCGCCGACGGATTCCGCACCATCATCAACACCGGTCGGGGCGGCGGGCAGGAGGTGTATCATCTGCACATCCATATCGTGGGTGGTCCGCGGCCTCTGGGGGCGATGCTTCCACGCCAGGCGTAGCAGCAGGCCCATCGCTGCAGGCCCGGTGACAGTCGGGCGGCGCGGCGGGACTTTCAAGCAGACTTCACGATGAAACCAAGGAGCGTGTCATGGGTTCATTCAGTATTTGGCATTGGCTGATCGTTCTGGTGATTGTGCTGCTGGTATTCGGCACCAAGAAATTGAAGAATCTCGGTTCTGATCTGGGCGGAGCCGTGCGCGGGTTCAAAGACGGCATGAAAGAAAGTGCCGATGCGGCCACCGAGGCGCAACGTCAGGTCGGCGCCGCTGGCGCCGGTGGCACCACCGTCGAGAGCGAAGTAAAGCGCGAGAGCAAGGCCTAGCGCGACGTACAGCGCGACTGCGCTCGGACTGATCTAGCGCCTCGACGCTCATGTTCGATATTGGCTTTTCTGAAATCATGGTGATCGGGGTGGTCGCCCTGGTGGTGATCGGTCCTGAAAAGCTGCCCAAGATGGCCCGTACCATGGGGCACCTGACCGGGCGCATGCAGCGCTATGTGAACGAGGTAAAGGCCGACATCAATCGCGAAATGGAAATGGCCGATCTGAAAAAATTTCGTGATGACATTGAAGCCGGTGCCAGTGCTTTTGAGGGATCGATACGTTCCGAATTGGCCAAGACCGAAGCAGAATTGAATGCAACCGCCCAGAGCATGGTTGATCCGCATGGCATCGGTATGGCGGGCAGCGACCCCCTCAGCCTGCCTGCGGGCGCCGAGTCCGGCAGTACGGGCGCGGCCCCCGCGCCCGACACCCGGGTCCATTACTAGAGCGCCAGCCGAGAAGCCTGCATGAGTGACGCGCCCGACACGTTCATGTCGCATCTGATCGAGCTGCGCGCGCGGCTGGTGCGTGCAATCGTCGCAGTGCTTGCCGTATTCGTGGTGCTGTTTTTCTGGTCAAGTCAGATCTACGATCTGCTGGCAGCACCGATGATCTCGGTGTTGCCACCCGGTGCGCACATGATCGCCACCGGGGTTGTCACGCCATTTCTGGTGCCGATGAAAATGACACTGCTGCTGTCGTTTTTTGTCGCTCTGCCCTATGTGCTCTATCAGGTGTGGGCGTTTGTTGCCCCCGGGCTCTACGAGCACGAAAAAAAGCTTGTCCTGCCACTGGTGGTGTTAAGCACATCACTGTTCTTCATCGGTGTGCTGTTTTGCTACTTCTTTGTGTTCCGTGCTGTCTTCAGCTTTGTTGCGCAATGGGCACCGGCCAGCATTTCGGTCGCACCGGACATCGAGCAATACCTCTCATTTGCCATGACGCTGTTTCTGGCCTTTGGCGTTACCTTCGAAGTACCTGTCGTGGTGATCATCCTCGTGCGCACCGGGGTCGTCACGATTGAGCAATTGCGCGCGTTTCGCGGGTACTTTTATGTGGCAGCCTTTGTAATCGCAGCGGTGGTTACGCCACCGGATGTGCTCTCGCAATGCCTGCTGGCCGTGCCGCTCTGCCTCTTGTTCGAGGTGGGTCTCCTGATGGCTCGATTTGTCCAGCGCTCTGCGCCGAAAGCCATCGAAGAACCCGTCGCGCCGCTCTAGCGCGCAGCGCGAGGCGGGGCGCGCAAAACACTGACCGGTTGCGTCTCTCAGCGCGTCCCGTTGCGGGAAATCAGGGGCGCCCTGAGGCTTGCCGATCGCGCCGCGCTAGCGTTCAGGCCGCCGGCTCTCCGGGCGTTTGCCAATCACGACTTTGAGTTGCAGCGTCTTGCCGTCGCGCAGGATGCTCAAGGTGGTCGTCTGATCCGGTTTCATCGCGGCCACCTGATTCAATAGCAGCTTGGGATCGAGCAGCGGTTTGCCGTCCAGGGCATTCACCACGTCGCCAGGCTTTACACCGGCCTTGTCAGCCGGCCCGCCGCGGGCGAGGTTGGTGATCAGGATGCCCTGGGCCGACTTCATCCCAAAGGACTCGGCAATCTCGGGGGTCACCTCGCGCATTTCCACACCGAGCCAGCCGCGGATCACACTGCCATTTGCAATCAACTGTTCCATCACCTGCCGTGCCGTGGATACCGGGATGGCAAAGCCGATGCCGATCGACGAACCGGTACGGCTATAGATTGCCGAATTCACGCCGACCAGATTGCCATGGGTGTCGACCAGCGCACCGCCAGAGTTGCCCGGATTGATCGCTGCATCGGTCTGGATGAAATTCTCGAACGTATTAATACCCAGATCACGACGCTCGAGCGCCGACACGATGCCCATGGTGACGGTCTGACCGACACCAAACGGATTACCGATGGCGAGTACGACATCGCCCACGCGCAGATCATCGGTGCCACCGAGGGTAATCGCCGGCAGGTTGGGCGATTCGATTTTCAACACGGCCAGATCGGTTTCCGGATCGGCCCCGACCAGCTTGGCCGCAATCTGACGACCATCAGAAAAAGCCACTTCGACTTCGTCGGCTTCTTCGACCACATGATTGTTGGTGAGAATGTATCCCTGTGCGGAGACGATGACGCCGGAGCCCAGCGTCTGTTGTGGTCCCGGATTGCCAAAGAACTGGCCAAAGAACGGGTCATCGGCCAATTGGCTGCGGCGTGCGGCCTTGCGAGTGTAGATGTTGACGACCGAGGGCTGTGCCCTGTGTACCGCGTCCGCATAGGAGTCCACCCGCGGTGCGGCGCTCGCGCCCGGGGCGGGCGCCGCGTCATTGAAAACCACCGGGGTGCCGCGCAACGAACCGGCCAGCCATTGCGGCTCAAAGGTCTGGATGGCGAGCAACAGTGCCATCGCAACTGTGGCCCATTGCGCGAACGTCAGCCACAATCGACGAAGCACCGGCAGTTTCTCCTTGATGTCAGTGACGGCTTGCACCGGTACACTAGCGCGCATGAGTGCGCCCAAACCATTTACCGATCGCGTTGAATCGACTGTCGCAGCAGGCGAGCTGGAAACCTATCTCGCATCCTTGCTGCAGGTTTCACGCTTCCACGATTATTGCCCAAACGGGCTCCAGGTGGAAGGCACTGCCACCGTGCGCCGCCTGGTCACCGGGGTGAGCGCGAGTCTTGCATTGATCGAGGCGGCAATCGAGGCAAGGGCCGATGCGCTCCTCGTCCATCATGGGTATTTCTGGCGCAATGAAGATCCGTGCTTGCGCCGTGGCAAGCGCGAGCGCATCGCACGCCTGCTTGCCGCCGACATCAATTTATTTGCCTACCACCTGCCACTGGATGCCCATCCCGAACTTGGCAACAACGCGCAACTGGGGCAAAAGCTCGGTCTGCTGCAGACCGGCAGGACCGGTGAGAACGATTTGATCGCAATCGGTCAGTGGGATGCGCAAAGCGCTGCGGCGAGCGTGGGCACGCTGGGCGAGCTCGCCCGGCAGGTCGAACTGACGCTCGGACGCACGCCGCTTCTACTGGGCGATCCGGCGCGACCGGTGCGTCACGTGGCGTGGTGCAGTGGTGGTGCCCAAAGCTATTTTGAGGAGGCGATTGCGAGCGGGGTGGATGTCTTCATCACCGGTGAGGTGTCGGAGCCCAATTATCATCTGGCGATCGAATCTGGCGTTGGATTCATCGCGGCTGGGCACCATGCGACCGAGCGTTTCGGCGTGCAGGCGCTCGGCGCACATCTCGCGCTGCACTTCGGTGTCGAGCACCAGTACATCGATATCGCCAATCCGATCTGAAGCGAACCTTGCAACGGGCTCGCGCGGGGTCGTCGGAAAGTCCGATTTAGTCAATTATTTCAGGCTCTTATAGGAAACTATTTGGCTTATGGACAGCACATTCGCTATAATCACGCGTTCGCTTTTCAGAGGTGGTCGCGGCCGGCATTGATCGGCGGCTGCTGCCGGGGGCGGCACCAGCGTCTGAGCGCTGCTGCAGCGCTCGCAGCCAGGCCTCTTCGCACCGCATCGCAATCAGGAGCCTTCGATTCATGAGTACCCCCCCGAAAGTCAACCACCAGCGTCGCAATCTGGTCATTGGCACTGCGGCTGCGGGCGGCGCGGCCGGTCTCGCGGCGGTCGTTCCCTTTGTCGACAGCATGATGCCTTCGGAACGTGCCAAGGCCATGGGCGCGCCAGTGGAAGTCGATATCGCCAATATCGCACCGGGTGAGCGCCTGACGGTCGAATGGCAGGGTAAGCCGGTGTGGATCCTGCACCGCACGAAAGAGCAGATCGATTCGGTCGCCAAATCCGATGATCTGGTGGTCGACCCGGGTGTGGAACAGGCCCAGCAACCCAGCACGCTGACCGGCAACAAGCTGCGTGCGCAGAAGCCCGAATTCTTCGTCGCCGTTGGTGTGTGCACTCATCTGGGTTGCTCGCCGGTGTTTCAGGCCGAGAGCGACCGCTTCTATTGCCCTTGCCATGGGTCCAAGTTTGACCTCGCCGGTCGCGTCTACAAGGGCGTGCCAGCGCCGCTTAACCTGGTGGTGCCGGATTATGTGTTCCTGTCCGATTCCAAGCTGTTGATCGGCACTGACAAGAAAGAGGGCTAGGACATGGCGGCAGAAAAAATCGTGACCACGACCGGGCTGCTCGGTTGGATCGATGAACGCTTTCCGGCCAGCAAGATGTGGAAAGAGCATCTGTCGGAATACTACGCACCGAAGAATTTCAATTTCTTCTACTTCTTTGGTTCGCTCGCATTGCTGGTTCTGGTCAATCAGATCGTCACCGGCATTTTTCTCACCATGCATTACAAGCCCGATGCCGCGTTTGCCTTCGCATCGGTCGAATACATCATGCGTGAGGTGTCATTTGGCTGGTTGATTCGCTACATGCATTCCACCGGTGCATCGGCGTTCTTCATCGTGGTCTACCTGCACATGTTCCGCGGGCTGCTCTACGGCAGCTATCGCAAACCGCGCGAACTGATCTGGATCTTTGGCGTCATCATTTTTCTGATGCTGATGGGTGAGGCCTTTTTTGGCTACCTGCTGCCCTGGGGGCAAATGTCATTCTGGGGCGCCCAGGTGATCGTGAACCTGTTCGGTGCGGTGCCGCTGATCGGGCCCGACCTGTCGTTGTGGATTCGCGGCGACTATGTGGTGTCCGATGCCACACTGAATCGCTTTTTTGCCTTCCATGTGATCGCATTGCCGCTGGCCATCTGCGGTCTGGTCGCGGCCCACATCCTCGCGCTGCATGAGGTGGGTTCAAATAATCCTGACGGTATCGAAATCAAGAAGACCAAGGACCCTGTGACCGGCATCCCGCTCGATGGCATTCCCTTCCATCCGTATTACACGGTGAAGGATCTGTTCGGCGTAGCGGTGTTTCTGTTCGTGTTCGCTGCGATCATTTTCTTCGGCCCGGAGATGGGCGGTTACTTCCTCGAGGCCAATAATTTCATTCCGGCCAATCCGATGCAGACGCCGCCGCATATCGCGCCGGTGTGGTACTTCACGCCCTTCTATTCGATCCTGCGTGCGGTGCCTCCCTTGTTTCAGTCTCAGTTCCCCGGTGTGGCCTGCATGGGCCTGTCGGTGATGCTGTTCTTCCTGTTGCCGTGGCTCGATCGTGGTGCGGTGCGCTCGGTGCGCTATCGCGGTAACCATTTCAAGGTGTGGCTTGCCCTGTTCGTCGTGAGCCTGCTCGTGCTGGGTTACCTGGGCACCGAGCCGACCGATGTGTGGGGACGGTTCAGCGCAGGTATTCCCGTGATCGGCGGTAGCGATGTGGCGACCTGGGCGGCGCGGGTGCTCTCGGTGATCTACTTTGCTTATTTCCTGCTCATGCCCTGGTACACACGCTGGGACAAGACCAAGCCCGAACCCACGCGGGTGACCTGGTGAGATCGACTATGAAAGCTTTCATTGCCACATGTGCCGCCCTTGTTGCGAGCGTCCTCATCGGTTTGCCGGCGATGGCGAACGAGGGCGTCAAACTTGACCGGGCACCGATCAGTCCGACTGACGCGGCCAGTCTGCAGGCCGGTGCACGTACCTTCGTCAACTATTGTCTGAACTGTCATAGCGCGGGTCTGGTGCGCTACAACTCGTTGAAGGCGATCGGTCTGACTGAAGCACAGATCAAGGAGAACCTGCTGTTCACCGGTCAAAAAGTCGGCGACATGATGAACGTGGCTGCGCGCGCACGCGAACAGCGCGAGTGGTTTGGCAACGCGCCGCCTGACCTGTCGGTGGAAGCGCGCACTCGCGGTGTCGACTGGCTCTATACCTATCTGCGAGGGTTCTACCGCGACCCGAATACCGCCACCGGCTGGAACAACCGGGTGTTTCCGAATGTCGCCATGCCGCACGCGATGTGGTCCTTGCAAGGGGTGGCTGAAGGCCACACCGAGACTGTCAGGATTGAGGGCGAGGAACATCACGAACTGGTGATCGGAGCGGCGCACGGTGGTTCGATGAACTCGGTGCAGTACGACCAGACGGTGGCCGACCTGGTGAACTTCATGGGCTGGATGGCCGAGCCGCATGCCATCGAGCGCCATAACCTCGGATATCTGGTGCTGATCGTCCTGTCGATCCTGATCCTGCTCACCTATCTGCTCAAGGCGTCCTATTGGAAGGACGTCCACTGAGGCACGCGGTGACCGGGCGCTCGATCGGGCGCCCCATCGAGCCTTTTAGTTGGCTTTAAAAAACGGCACGGCCGCGCTGCCGGCGGCACGGCTTCATGTGCATCGACGCTCCGGGTCTGGAGCATGAGGTAGTCATTGATGATGAATCTATATTCAGGTACCACCTGTCCTTTCAGCCAGCGCTGCCGCATCGTGCTCTACGAAAAGGGCATGGACTTTCAGATCATCGACGTCGACATGTACAACAAGCCCGAGGACATCGCGGCGATGAATCCGTATAACCGGCTGCCGGTGCTGGTTGAACGCGATCTGATCCTGTACGAAGCCAACATCATCAATGAATACATTGATGAGCGCTTTCCGCATCCGCAGCTCATGCCGCCGGACCCGGTGCAACGGGCTCGCGCACGACTGTTTCTGTTCAGCTTTGAAGTTGAATTGTTCTCGCAGATCGATGCGATCGAGAATGGCAATTCCAAGCAGCAGGAGCGCGCACGTCAGTTGCTGTTTGAACGTTTGACGCAGCTCTCCCCGGTGTTTGCCAAACAGAAATTTCTGCTGGGTGAAGAGTTCTCAATGCTCGACGTGGCACTGAGCCCATTGCTGTGGCGGCTTGACCATTACGGCATCCAGTTGCCCAAGCAGGCCGCGCCGTTGATGAAATATGCTGAGCGGATTTTCAGCCGCCAGGCGTTCATTGATGCACTCACTCCATCAGAAAAGGTCATGCGCAAGTAGGCCCTGAGGCCCGCTCGCGCTCCGGGGAATGGCTGCCATGTCGGAGTCGACCACGCAAAAGCCCTATCTGCTGCGTGCGTTGTATGAGTGGTGCGTTGACAATGGACAGACGCCTTATATTGCGGTGATGGTCGATGCCAACACCCGCGTACCCATGGAATTTGTGCGCAAGGGCGAGATCGTGCTCAACATCGGGCCGCTCGCGGCGCACAACCTGCGCATCGGCAATGCCTTTATTGAATTCTCGGCCCGCTTCGGCGGTGTGAGTCGCCAATTGCAGGTGCCGGTGGGTGCAGTGGCCGCCATCTACGCCCGTGAGAACGGTCAGGGCATGACCTTTGAGGTAACACCAAGCCTGCCCCCCGATCTGGCTGACACCTTGCCACAGCTCGGGCAGCTGACCGACGCCCAGCACATAGATCAGCCACGCTCGCCCGATCTGGCTGCAGGTCCGCTCAAAGTGCCAGATGTGACTTCGGGTAAGGTGCCGACACTGATCGCACCGCTGCATGCGGTGCCTGCCTCCACCGACCCCTCGGGTGACTCGCCGGAGCCACGACCGCCGGCAGCACCGGGCGCGCGTCCGGCGCTGCGTCGTATCAAGTAGGACCGCAGTGGCAGACGCGGCGCTGTGCCGATTCAAGTGAAACTTTTGGCTGACGGACACGACACTGCATCACGTAAGGCTTCAGGGCAGGCCGCCAGCAGAATATAATTCCGCGCGCCATCCGGGGCCGCTTTAGCTCAGTGGTAGAGCAACCGCCTTGTAAGCGGTAGGTCGTCTGTTCAATCCAGACAAGCGGCACCATTTACGGAATCAGCACCAGCTTGCCCAGCACCGCACGGGCATCGAGCAGTTCGTGCGCCTCGCGCGCCTGCGCAAGGGACAGGCGCCGATAGATGGCAGGGTGGACTTCCTTGCGCTCGAACAGACTAATCGTTTCCTGCATCAGACGAGCACGCGCGGTCGGGTTGCTATCGTAGCTGTGCATCGTAAAACAGCGCACCGCAGGGCTGCGCGGCAGATTGGCCCGCATGGCTTTGAACAGATCCTGTTCCGGCCAACCGGCCAGCATGTTGAACGAGACAATCAGACCGAAGGGCGCGAGCATCGCCAGGGTATCAGTGAATTGCGGTCCGATCAGATGATCGAGCGACAGATCGACACCCTGGCCGCCGGTGAGAGCCATCACCCGCTCAACCACCGCTTCGCGGCTGTAGTCGATGGTGCGGGTTGCGCCCTGCGCCATGGCAAACGCGCACTTTTCGGCCGAGCTGGCGCCGGCAATCAGCGCGAGGCCGCGTGCTTTGCATAGTTGCACCACGGCCGATCCGACGCCGCCGGCGGCACCGTTGACATAGATCCAGCGCGGATTGACACCGCGTGCGGCCTCGGTGAGCAGGGCGTGTGCTACCTGATAATTGGGGATGCAGATGGCATCTACCGGATCAATCGAGTCCGGTATTGGCGTGACTGCTGCCACCGGTGTTGCAATCGATTCGGCATAGCAACGGCCAGAGAGCGAGTACACCAGCACCCGCTGGCCTACCTTCAGACCGCTTACCCCATCGCCCAGTGCGCTGATGCGTCCGCACAGTTCAGCGCCGGGCACCGCTGGCAGCGCGGGCATCCAGCGATAGACCCCGGTGCGAAACAGCACATCGGGTTTGCCCACCCCGATTGCCTCGGCTCGCACAAGGATTTCGCCGGGACCGGGCACAGGCTCGGGCAGCTCGATCGAATGCAAGACTTCGGGGCCGCCCGTATTGCTGATTTGCACCGCTCGCATGGGATCTCCGTAAGCGTGAGGGAAGTTGGAGCAGGTTGGCATCCTACCGCGGTTGCCCGCGCAAGCGGTCTCCCTGTCGGTTCAGGTTCAGGTACGCTAGATACCTCAAGTGCAACGGTGCGGGCTTGAGGTCCGGCCGCTCACTTGTCCACGGTTGCATTCCAGGAGATCAGAATGATCAGTAGACGTCTTGTAGAAGGCATCGCGCTGTTCGCCGCTATCGGTTGCGCGCTGGCGAGCGCACCGGCACTGGCGCAAAAGACCATCAAGATCGGTGTGCTCATTCCGGTGTCGGGTCCGGCGTCCTATTTCGGCGTGCAGGGCAAGGAGGGAATGGACCTCGCGCTCGATCAGATCAACCGCGGTAGTGGCGTGAATGGCAACCACTTCGAGGTGAAGATCGAAGACTCGGCGTGCAGTCCCCTGCAGGCAACCAACACGGCCAAGCGCATGCTCGAGCAGTTCAAACCCGATGTGGTGATCGGTGAGGAATGCTCCGACGCTTCGCTTGCGATTGCGCCGATCTTCGAGCAGGCCCACGTGCCCATGCTCAATGCCGGTTCGGCAACCAATCAGCTGACCGAGTCAGGCTACAAATATGTGTTTCGCATTTTCCCCAATGCCAAGCAGCAGGGCATACCCCTGGGGCGCAATGCCTATACCAAGCTGGGTGCGCGCACTGCGGTGCTGCTCTATGAGAAGACCAATGCGGGGGTGGATAACGCTGACGGGTTTGCCAAGGAATTCGAGGCGGCCGGCGGCAAGATTCTGGCGCGGATCGATTTTGGCCGCGATGTGAATGACTTCACCCCGATTGCCACGCGCATTGCAGCGCTTGGCAAGGTCGATGTGCTGCCCACATTCGGCCTTGAAGGGCAGCAGGTGCGCCTGTCGCAAGCGTTGGCGCAGGCCCAGGTGGTAAAGGGCGGCGGCGGCAGCGGCATTCAGATGGGATCGATCTGGCTGCCCTGGGGCTACGATGCCAAGGCGGGACAAGCATCGGTCGGTTATGTACGGATCGTGCAGTTCGATCCGACCGAGAAGCGCAAGGTGGTGACTGATTTCATCGCCGCCTTCCGTGCCCGCTATGGCGCTGACAAGACCCCGACGCATATCAATGCGCATGCCTATGACACGATTCAACTGGTTGCCGAAGCGGTGCGTCAAGGGGCGACCGATGCCGAGTCGATTCGCGATCGTTTCTCCAGGATCAAGGACCTGGAGCTCACGACGGGCAAGATCACTTTCGATGCCAGCGGCCAGACGGTGGACCCCTCGGTGATCCACTTTGTTGAAACCCAACCGGATCTGTCCTGGAAGAGTCTGCCTTGGTAGGCGAACCCTGTCAGCGCACGATCCGGGGGAGACTGCCTTGGCAGGTGAGCCATGCCACTACGCGGTTCGGATGATGCTGCCTTGGTAGGCAAGCCCTGGCGGTGCACATCGGGCCGCGCGAGCGGGTGCCAGGCACCCGTCGTGCTCGGCCGAGGCGACTAGCGCAGGCTCACGGCCGATGCCCGACATCCTCGCACTGGTCTTGCAGCAAACGTTGAATGGCGTGTATCTGGGCTGCCTGTACGTGCTGGTTGCCCTGGGTCTTACCCTGATCTATGGGGTGATGAACCAGATCAATTTCGCGCATGCTGATTTTGTCACCATCGGCGCGTTCACCGCTTTTTTCAGCGCGAGTCGATTGGCAACCCATGTCCTGGGCCTGCCCGATGCCACCGCCTATCTGTTGTCGATTTTCTTTGCCATGGGTGCCGGGGCATTGCTCGGCTATCTGATTAACGCGGCCGTATTTGCGCCGCTGCGGGATCGCGGCGATGAGTTGCGGCCCTTGATTGCAACGATAGGTGTATCGGTACTGCTGGAAAATGGCCAGCTTGCGCTCTTTGGTCCGATCCCCTATTCATTTGACTCGCCCTTTACCCAGCACACGCTGCGGCTGGGCAAGATCTTTTTCAGCGCGCAAAGTCTGCTCGTTGTGGTGGTGGCGGCGCTCGCCATTGGCGGTCTGCATGCTTTCATGCGCCACACCTATCTGGGCAAGGCGTTGCGTGCCGTGTCGCAGGATCGTGAAACCGCGGGCCTTATGGGCATCAATGAGCGGTATCTGATCGGACTCACGATTGTGATTGCCTCGGCACTTGCCGGCCTGGCTGGTGCTCTGCTCGGCCCGGTGATCGTGCTCACTCCGTTTGCTGGCAGCAGCGTGATTGTGAAGGCCTTCGCCATTGTGATCATCGGTGGCTTTGGCAATATGGAAGGCACCATCATCGCGGGCATTCTGGTTGGTATCATCGAAGCGTTTACGGTGCAATACCTTGGCTCGGGCTTGATCGATCTGGTGGTGTTTGTGCTGCTGCTGGCAATGCTCGCAGTACGCCCGACCGGTTTGATCGCCGAGCGGCGCGAGGAAAACGTATGAGTGGCGCGCTTCCGCCTTTGACGCCGCCTGAGCGGGCACCGTCCGCGGCGGCGGCGTCTCCGGTTGCAGCGTCGCACGCGTTACCGTCTTCCGAACCAGCTGAGCGAGTCCTGCGTCCGCCACTGCGCTGGCCTGGCTACGTGGCAGCGCTGCTGCTGATCGCCCTGTTGCCCTTTGCCCTGAAGGGCGCCTATTGGCAGGGCATTCTGGTGGTCTGTGCGATGAACGTGTTGCTGGCAATGTCACTCAATCTGGTGATTGGTGATTGCGGGCAACTGAACCTGGGGCAATCGGCCTTTTTTGCTATTGGTGCCTATGTGTCCACCGTGCTCCTCAAAAGCCACGGCTGGCCGTTCTGGTGGGCGGTGCCTGCTGCGATCCTGGCCGCCGGGGCGCTTGGGCTGCTGCTTGCAGCATTTGCAGCCCGCCTGCGCGGTCACTATCTGGGCATCGCATCGCTTGGTTTTGCGGTGATCGTCTATCAGGTGCTGGTGAACTGGGAAAGCGTGACCCAGGGGGTGCGCGGCATCTATGGCATTCGCCCGCCGCCGCCAATGACGCTCGGCCCGCTGGGTGTGATTGAATTTTCCAATCCGGCGCATCTTTTCTATCTGGTGGCGCTGATTGCCTTGCTGGTCTACGGTGTGCTCGACAACCTCATGCGCTCACCGGTTGGCGAAACGCTGCGTTCGATTCGCGAGGATGAGATTTCAGCCGCTTCGCTGGGCGTCAATCCGGCGCGCTGGAAGGCATTCTCGGTAGGTCTGGGCGCGGCCATCGCAGGGCTGGCCGGGTGTTTCTATCCCGGCTTTGTTGGCACGCTGGTGCCCGATGCCTTCAGCATTGTCGAGTCGTTCACGATGCTTGCGATGGTGATCGTGGGCGGGCTCGGCACACGTGTCGGGCCGGTGATCGGTGCTGTGGTGTTGACCTTTCTGCCCGAGTTGCTGCGCGACTTCGGCGACTGGCGACTGATGGTCTATGGCATCGCCCTCACGCTGTGCGTATTGTTCATGCCCGGGGGCATGGTGCAAGCGTGGCAACTCGTGCGCGCGCGCTGGGCGCGGCAGGGAGTGCACTGATGGCCATCCTGCTCAAGACGGTTGATCTGCGTAAGCGCTTTGGTGGCGTGCAGGCGGTGCAGGGTGTCAGCCTGAGCGTCGAGGAACGCTCAATTCTGGCCGTCATCGGCCCCAACGGGGCAGGCAAGTCCACGTTGATGAATCTGCTCTCCGGGGTCTATCAACCGGATGCGGGGTCGCTGGAACTGGCTGGGCATCGAATGGCGGGGCTGCCCGCGCACCGCCGCGCACGGCTGGGCCTTGCACGCACTTTTCAGAAAATCCGCCTGTTCCGTCAATTATCACTGCTCGACAATGTATTGGCAGGGGCGCATCTGCATCATCAGATTCCGCTGTGGCAGTATGCCCTGCCGGCCGGTCGCTTCTGGAGCGACTGGGCACGGTCGCGCGATGAGGCGATGGCGCTACTAGAGTTTGTGGGCCTCGCCGGGCGCGCAGGTGAGCGCGCCGGAGCGCTCTCCTATGGCGAGCAGCGATTGCTGGAAATCGCCCGCGCCCTGGCTACCCGACCGCGTTTGTTCATGCTCGATGAGCCGGCTGCCGGACTCAATGCGAGCGAGGTTGGATTTCTGCTTGAACGCCTGCGCGAAATTCGCGCACGCGGCATCACTCTGGTGGTGGTTGAACACAATATGGACCTGGTGATGAACCTGGCCGATCGCGTGTTTGTCATGGACCGTGGTGTGCCGCTGTTCGAAGGCACGCCGGCAGCGGTGCAACGCGAGTCGCGCGTGATCGAGGCCTACCTGGGTGTCGATGTAAACAGGCCGGAGGTCGCGCTATGAGCGAGGCGCAATCGGCATGGCAATCAAGGCCCCCTTCAGCGGCCCATTCAGCAACCCAGTCAGCAACCCAGTCAGCAACCCAGTCAGCAACCCAGTCAGCAACCCAGTCGGCAGCCCAAGCACCGTCACCGTCGCACTCCCAATCCGGATCGCCCTCTCCGGTGATCGAGTCGCCCGGTGCCAAACTGCTCGAGTTACAGGGCGTTGAGCTCGCCTATGGCGATTTGCCTGCGTGCCGGGACATCACGCTCCAGGTCATGCAGGGCGAGATCGTGAGTCTGATCGGTTCCAATGGTGCCGGTAAGTCAACCACCCTGCGCGGTGTGGCTGGGCTGATGCGTGCCCGGCGCGGGCAAATTCGATTTCGCGGTGCTGATATCACCCAGATGCGAGCGCATGAGCGACTGCTTGCCGGCATCGCGCTGGTGCCCGAAGGGCGCCGGGTGTTTCCCTATCTGACGGTGCGTGAAAACCTCGAGATGGGTGGCTTTCGCTATCGCGCTGACAAGCCGCGCGTTGACCGGTTGATCGAACAGATGATGGAGCGCTTTCCGCGTCTGCGCGAGCGTGCGACGCAGCCGGCTGGTACCTTGTCCGGTGGCGAGCAGCAGATGCTCGCGCTGGCACGCGCCTTGATGTCCGAACCGGTGCTGCTGTGCCTGGACGAACCCTCGCTTGGTTTGGCGCCGATCATCGTGCGTGAAATCTTCCAGAGCATTGCCCAGATCAATCGGGCCGGTACCAGTGTGCTGCTGGTGGAGCAAAACGCCCGCTATGCGCTCGATTGCGCGACCCGCGGCTATGTGCTCCAGACCGGTCGCATCATCGCCTCTGGCGCATGCGTCGACTTGAAAGCGGACCCGCGCGTCCAGGAGGCTTATCTTGGAGCCCTCAAACATGGCGAGTCTTGATCCTTTTCTGCTCACCGGCAAAGTGGCCGTGGTCACCGGGGCCGGCGGTGGTATCGGCGGGGCGATCTGCCGCGTGTTTGCCGCCGCCGGGGCAAGCGTGGCCTGTGTGGATCGCAATGGGGAGTCTGCCGAATCGACCGCTGCGGCAATCCGTAGTGCCGGTTCGCGCGCCCTTGCACTGGCTTGCGATGTCTCCCATGAAGCCCAGACCGAGGCGGCGGTCAGGCAGGTCGTCGAGCAGCTGGGCCCGCCGCGGGTGTTGGTTAACGGTGCGGCCGGCAATGATCCGAGCGGCAGCGTGCTCGAATTTGATCTGGCGAGCTGGAATCAGGTGTTTGCGGTGAATGTCGGCGGTGCCTTCCTGATGAGCCGATGGGTGATTCCGGTCATGGCACAAGCTGGTGGTGGATCGATCATTCATATCGCCTCCCAGCTTGGCTCGGTCGGCGCCCCTGGCCGGGTCGCCTATTGCAGCACCAAGGGAGCGCTCATTCAGATGGCCAAGGCAATGGCGATCGACCACGCCGCGCAAAACATTCGGGTCAACACCCTGTCACCCGGCGCAGTCGAAACCGATCGACTGACCTATCGCCTGGGCAGCATGGAGGCGGCGCGCGCCGCACTCGCGCCGGCGCACGCCATGGGGCGGCTCGGTCTGCCGACAGAATTGGCGACAGCGGCACTGTTTCTGGCCACAGACGCATCCAGTTTCATGACTGGGGCGGATTTGCTGGTTGATGGCGGGTACAACGCGCGCTGAGTGCGATGGTGCCTCATATCGGTGCGGCCAGCAGCGTCGGAATGAGCGCGGTATCGGCGATCACCAGCATGGAGCGGATGCGTGCGAGAGTTCCTGCTGGGCTTGCGATGATCTCGGCGCGATAGCGACCGACACTGAACAGCCGGCTCGCACCTTCCAGATCGGTCTGATAAAGACTGTAGGCGGCCTCAATCACCCAGATCGGCGCTCGATCGGCGCGTGCCAGGGCCTGGTCAGCTGCGTAGACACGGCCACAGAATCGCAACGGTCCGATGACATGCCGGCCCCAGTGCAAATTGTATTCATTGACATCACGGTACGAGGCGATGCGATCACGCAGCATGTCCTGGTTGTCGCACCAGATCAGCACATTGGGCAGACCCTGTTCGATGTTCTCGCGGGTTACCACCTTGTAATCACAGATCTGATCAAACAGGTCGATCCAGTCCTCGAGCCTGTCCTCATCGATGCGCAGACCGTATTCGGCCATCAGATCGCTTGCCGCGGCGCGCAGCTCGGGGCTGGGCGGTACGCTTGAAGAGAGTGGATGATTCATCGAACACCTCCAGGGGGCTCAACACCCATCAGCTCGGCCCAGTAAGACCAGAAGCCGCGCACCGGCGTTTCGGTCACCCGATGGGCCTGATCAGTGATCGCGCCGCGACCGCCCATCTCGATGATGTTGGTCTCATCGGTGGTGCTGGCGGTGGCCTTTTGAATCAGTTCGATCGCCTCACCATCCTCCATGCTGACGAATCCGGCAGGTCCGACCAGATTGGCTGAAATGAGTCGATGGCGAGTCAGCTCGTCGCTGTCATCGGCATAGCCAAACACGGTCTGAAACACCTCGAGCGCATCGACCCCTTTAGGTCGAATCTGCCGGGTCGCCAGTGAATGATTGATCTGCACCACCAGGGCGTTGGGAAAAAACGTCGGTGCGGCCAGATTCATGCGGTCGTCAAATTCCGGGGTGTGCTGCAGCAGCTTGGTGTCACGCAGGCGCATCCGGTCCAACGCCACGCCAGCGTTACCGGCGTAGGCGGCGCGCGCTTCCTCCTGGGTGTCGGTGGCCGTGTAGGCGTGGTTCATATTGTGCCGATGGCGGGCGTCCATCTTGACCCCGCCTTTCTGGGTGGCGCGGTCGACCCCGTAGGTGACAAAGAACTCATGCAACAGGCTGGCGTGATAGGTATCACGCAGATTCTCGGCATAGAGCTTCCAGTTGCCCCCGATCAACTGCCGCGAGTACCCCAGGATGCGCACCGGTTTATGAAAGAACCGCTGAATCATGCCCATGCCGAACTCGCCCAGGTACTGCTCGATCGGTTCGCTTGCCGCCGAGAACGTGCCAAACAGCAGGCCATTCACGTTGGCGATGCGCAGGCGCTGCGGGGAGGCTGCCGCCATGTCGAAATCGGCGGGCATGCCGCCTTCACCTTTGAGGCCGCGGCGAAATGGAATACCGGTGAGCTCACCGTCGGTGCGATAGCACCAGCGATGGTAGATACAGACATGCTCGGGCGCATTGCCATGAGTCTTGCGCACGATCATCGCGCCGCGATGTGAACAGCGGTTCACAAAGGCGTGTATCGCGCCTGACTGGGCATCGCGTGACACTACCACCGGTGTGTCACCGACCCAGGTGGTACGAAAGTCCCCCAGCCTCGGGAGTTCGGCTTCCATGCACAGATAGCTCCAGCATGGCCCGCGAAAGATGCGCTCCATCTCAAGGGCGTAGACCGCAGGATCGTGATACAGGTGAAACGGGATACGCGAGTAATCATCGCGCTCCCAATGCACTTGAAAGCTCATTCTGATCGCTCCGTTCGCCTGAGAGCTCACCGCCCGCTGCGGCCTGTGTGATGCTAGCAGAGGGTTGGCTGGCATGCTCCGCGCGGGTGTCAGGGATGAGATGATGGCGGCTGTGTTCTTTGATCTGGTGCAGATATGGACCCAATTCTTGAGCGGCTGGCGATTCGTGAGGTGGTGGACAACTGGGCGCTGTGGCGTGATACCGGGCAGTTTGATCTGCTGCGCTCGACTTTTCATGAAGACGGCGTGTTTCGTGCCACCTGGTTCAACGGGCCGTTCAGCCAGTTTCTGGTTGCCTCCGAGGCAGCCTGGAAGCGCGGCGGGCGTTCCATGCATGTACTGGGGGGCTGCTCGATTGAATTGAAAGGGCATCGGGCGCGGGTACAAACCAAGATGGAAATTGTGGTGCGCGCACTGGTCGATGGCGTCGAGGTCGATGTCAACTGCTACGGTCGATTCTTCGATTTCTTCGAGCGACGTGACGGCCGCTGGGCGATCGTGCGACGGGTCTGCATCTACGACAAGAGCTGCATGGCACCGGCTCTGCCAGGGACTGAGATCAAGCTTGATCCCGCTTTGCTCGATCGTTTTCCGGAGGGCTACCGCTACCTGGCCTATGTGCAGAGCCGCAACGGGGCAACCGTTGACCCTGATCTACTCACCACCCGGCACCCCGGGGTCGAGCAGCTCTATGCCGAGGCGCGCGCCTGGGTCGATGCCGGTGTCGAGTGAGTTTGGTTCGCCCCGCCGAAGCGGTTCGGGAAGCTGTGCGCGATCAACCTGTTCAATCGAGGTGGCTGATGAGTCTGCACTCAGATTGCCCATTCAATCGAGGTCGCTGATGAGTCTGCACTCAGTTTGCCCATTCAATCGAGGTCGCTGGTGAACCTGTGCGCGTTTGGTCTGGCCCCTGAAGGTCGCCAATGAAATCGACCGGGTTCACCCGCAACATGATCATGATCATTGCCTGTGGGGCGGGCATCGTGACGCTCTCACTGGGCATGCGCCCGGCCTTTGGTCTGTTCATGAAGCCACTGAGCCTCGAGCTCGGATTGGGCCGTGAGACATTCAGTTTCTCGCTGGCGCTGCAGACCTTGTTGAACGGGATCGGTGCGCCGCTTTTTGGTGCCCTTGCTGATCGATTTGGGGTGCTGCGCATCCTGCTGATTGGCAATGTGTTCATCGTCACCGGTCTTGCGCTGGGTGCGTTTGCCACCGGTCCACTGGGCCTGCATCTCACTTTCGGGTTGCTGGTAGGCATTGGCACGACCGCAGTGGGCGTGGGCGTTGTGATGGGGGCGGTGGCACGCAGTGTGCCCGCCGACCGGCGCAGCTTTGCCTTCGGTCTGGTGATGGCGGGTGGATCGTTCGGACAGTTCCTGATGGTGCCGATTGCGCAATTCATGCTCTCGCACTGGGACTGGCGCGGGGCAAGCGAGTTGCTTGCGCTATTGCTTGGACTGGTGTTTTTGCTCAGCCTTGGCATGCGCGGCGAACAGCGCACCTCCACAGCGGCCCCCGGGGCACCGATGACGCTTCGCTCAGCACTCGCCGAGGCCGCCGGGCATTCGGGCTTCTGGCTGCTCACCGCCGCGTTCTTTGTTTGTGGCGTGCATGTGAGCTTTGTCAGTTTTCATTTGAGTCCGTTTCTCACTGACCATGGTATTTCGGGCAACGTGGCTGCTCTCGCTCTCGCGTTGATTGGGTTATTCAATATTTTCGGGTCTTTCGCCTCTGGCTGGCTGGGCACGCGGATGCGTCACCGCTATCTGCTGGCTCTCATCTACGGTTTGCGTGCCTTGCTATTTCTCCCCATGCTGTTCCTGCCGATCACCCCGCTGCTTGCCTGCAGCTTTGCTGCCATCATGGGCATTCTCTATTTGTCGACGGCTGCGCCCACCAGCGGCATCGTGGCGCAGGTGTTCGGCCCACGCCATTTTTCGATGCTCTACGGCATTGTCTTTGGTGCCCATCAAGTCGGTGGATTTGTCGGTTCGTGGTTGGGGGGCTTCATCTACGACCGCTCGGGCTCCTACGACGCGGCCTGGTGGGTAATGATCGCACTGGCCATTGTGGCCGCTCTCATGTCAGCGCCGATGCGCGATCAACCCTTGCGCCCGGCAGTGAGTGCGTAAGGCCATGAAAGACACGACGCGCATCCTGCACGCAGGCCGCCATCCCGAGGAGCAGCACGGCGCGGTGAATCCGCCGGTCTACCATGCTTCGACCATCCTGGCCGGCAGTGTGGCCGACTGGAAGGCGCAGAACGCGCGGCGTGCCAAAGATGAGGTCGGCACCTATTACGGGCGCTATGGCACGCCAACCACACACGCCTTTGAGGAGGCTATTGCCGAGCTCGAAGGTGGCTACCGCACCCTGGCCTATCCCTCCGGGCTGGCGGCCTGCAGCGGCGCGTTGATGGCCTATCTGCGCGCCGGCGACCACGTCCTGATTGCAGATAACGTGTATGGTCCGACACGACATTTTGCCGATACCTTTCTCATGCGCTATGGGGTGTCGGTGAGCTATTTTGATCCCGCACTTGGTGCAGGCATCGATGCGCTGATCGAGCCGCGCACCCGGGTCGTCTATCTTGAATCGCCGGGTTCCCACACCTTCGAGGTGGCCGATGTGCCGGCGATTGCGGCAGCGGCCCATCGCCATGATGTCATCGTGATCAGTGATAACACCTGGGGCACGCCGCTCTACTACAAGGCAATTGCGCACGGTGTCGACGTATCGGTGCATGCGGCAACCAAGTACATCGTGGGCCACTCCGATGCCATGATGGGTGTGGTCACCACCACACGCGAGACATGGGCACGCCTTCGCGATACCTACCGGCAAGTGGGCTTCAGTGCGGCGCCTGATGATGTCTATCTTGCGCTGCGCGGATTGCGCTCCATGGCGGTTCGACTGCCGGTGCACTGGGCAAGCGGCGTTCGCCTCGCCCAATGGCTGCAAGAGCAACCCGAAGTCGAGCGCGTGATGCATCCGGCCTTGCCCGGTGATGCGGGGCATGCCCTGTGGCGTCGTGATTTTCTTGGCGCGACCGGCTTGTTCGGTGTGTGCCTGAAGGCGAGCGTGAGTCAGCCGGCAATGGAGGCGCTGTTCGATGCCCTGGCGTTGTTTGGTCTGGGTGCCTCATGGGGCGGCTTCGAGAGCCTGATCTTGCCGACTGAAGTTGCGCGCAGCCGCACAGCGACCGCATGGCAACCGGCCGGACCGGTTTTTAGAATTCATGCCGGCCTGGATGCCGTTGACGATCTGATCGCCGACATGGTGCAGGGCTTCGCCGCGCTGCGCGGCCACTCGGGCTAGCGCCACTCAGATGCGCTAGCGGGCGTCTGCTGTTCCGCACGACGCGCCCACGCGGGCTAATTGCCATTCAGACGCCATCGCGGACGCCTGCGGTTCCGCACCGCGCGAACGCACCGCGCGAACGCACCGGCTAGTTCGTGGTCGCGACCCTGCTATGGGTCAAAAAATCCATGATGTGATCGATCGTCTGGGTGGGACGACGCGGATCAAACAAGAGGCTGCGCTGCCACTCGTGGCCACCAGAATGGCTTTCCATCTCCACCCGCACACCACCCTTGCAGTTGACGAACCGGCGCTGATCGATGGTGCCAACCCGTACCAGCGCCGGGTCCGGATCGCAGCCCACCGATGTCGCCCACAGCCGGGCACCGTCGTAGACCGGGATTGCGCGGGCGCCACCGAGCAGCGTGCTCACACCCCCTTCAAACGGCGCCGCCTTGTCCAGTCGACCATGCAGAAACAGCGCAGCAACCGGGTGTGTCGGCAAGCGCACACTCACCAGTTCACCGCTCGAATCACGTGTGGCGATATTGCCCGCTACCACGACCACCGCAGCAATCGATGTCGTGCGCAAGGCGCCGGCGAGATGGGCAGCAAAACTCCCGCCCGTAGAGTAACCAACCGCATTGATGCGCTCCGGGTCCAGATGAATCCGCTCGCGGACATCTTTCATGAGCGCCGCGATGTAGGCCACATCATGGGCGGTGCTCGATGTTGCACCCAGACTGGTGGACCACGAGCGATCGGGGGCAAGCGCCTCGGGATAGATCACGACCCAGCCGCGCTGATCGGCGCTTTGATTGAATCCCCACTGGCGGGCACCGGCCCCCGACCCGCCGCGCCCATGCAGCACGATGAGCAGAGGATAGGCCTTGGCTGGGTCATAGCCGGTGGGTAGATGCAGCGTATAGCTGCGGCGCATGTCGGGCAGAACGAGATAATTCGTTGAATCACCGGCCGGGAGTGCGGGAAAGACTGTCGGGGCACTCGATGGCGCCGCCGGGCGCCCGGGCGCAGTGGGGGGCGCGGCGCTGGATGCGACGCTGCCCTCTGTGGTTGCGGCGACTGGCGCTGGCGCCGGTGCGACTGACGTTGCCGGGTTACGGCTTTGCAATTCGACGGGTGGGGCGACGCAGGCCGCCAGCAGGCCGATCGCGCCCAGTACAAGTCCTGCCGTGCGCACGACAACACCTGCATCGCGCACGATGTGGCCGGCTGCGCGCATGACAAGGCCGGCTGCGCGCACGGGCGCCAATGGCGACATCGTCTCAGGCGGGTTTGAGCTCGGCGCGCACGATGCGGGCGCCTTCGACCATCGCAACCAGCTTGGCATAGGCGATCTCTCGCGGCAGGTACTTCATACCGCAATCGGGCGCGACGATGATGTTCTCGGCCGGTGCATGGGCAAGCGCGCGGCGAATGCGTGCGGCCACTGTCTCGGGTGATTCGATGGCCATGTCACTCAAATCAATCACACCAAGAATGATCTTCTTGTCAGGCAGGGCCTCGAGCACGGCGGTATCGAGCGAGGACTGCGCGGTTTCGATCGAAACCTGCTGGCAGCGGCATCCCGCCATTTCACCCAGGAATGAATAACCGCTGGGGCGCACGTGAATCACCGCGGCATAGCCAAAGCAGATATGCACAGCCGTCGTGCCGGTGATGCCCTCCAGCGCCTGATTGAGCGCACGCAGGCCCCAGGCGCGCGCTTCTTCAGGGCGTGCCTGCAAATAGGGCTCATCAATCTGAACGATATCGGCACCGGCGGCAAACAGGTCGCGGATCTCTTCGTTCACGGCCTGTGCGTAGTCCATCGCTGCGGCTTCACGACTGCCGCCGTAGTGATCAATCTGGGCCTGCTGGGCCATGGTGAACGGGCCAGGCACCGTGATCTTGACGGTTCTATTCGTATTGCGCTTCAAGAACAGCAGATCTTCAACCTCTACCGGGTGTTTGCGCCGAATCTTGCCAACGACTCGCGGTACCGGATTGGGGTGGCCCGAGCGATCAAGTGCGGTGCCCGGATTGTCGATATCGACGCCTTCGAGCGCGGTGGCAAAGCGGTTGGAATAGCTCTCACGGCGTATCTCGCCATCGGTGATGATGTCGATGCCGGCCTGCTCCTGGGCGCGGATGGCGATCAGAGTCGCATCGTTCATTGCCTCGGCCAGGTAGGGCTCGTCGATGCGCCACAGTTCGCGCGCCCGGACACGAGGTGGAAACCGCGCCGCCAGCCGGGCGCGGTCAATCAGCCAGTCAGGTTGTGGATAACTGCCCACGAGGGTGGTTGGCAACAGCATGCTGTCTCCGATGTGCGTCGTCTGGTGCGCTGAGCGCGGCCGCTCGTTGCACCAATCGCGTTGTGAAAATGTCCTGAAGTGGCAGGAAGCGCCGGGGCACGGGCTGCTTCAGGGGCGTACCGTTTGAAAAATGCGCTCGCGCCCGAGTTTGATTCCAAATTGACCGTCGTACATGAAGATGTCGGCCGTGGCGTAGGTCTCGCCGTAGGCCTCCGGTATGAATGAGCCGGTACCGACCACATCGAGCGGTGCCCGCGCATTACCGAACATCTTGCATTTGAACAGATTGAATCCCGAAGATCCGACGATGCGCGCGCCAGCGAATCCGGCGGCATCCAGCGTTTGGCGCAAGCGCACGATCGCGGCAACTGACACCCCGGTACCAAACAGCACCCGCCGGACGCGATCCTTCACCACATTCATGGTGTCGGCATCAAAGGCTTCTTCGCCCATCACCATGCGCACTGCTTCATATTCATTGTCCACATGCAGCCAGCGCGCAATGATCTCCACCGAGGATTCGTAGTTGAGATCTTCGGCAAACCGATCACCGTGAGTGTCCATGCGGATCGACAAAGTGCGCTCACTCGCCGCCTGGCTGCTTTTGCAGTACTCCCCGAACCACCAGCGGCAGACTGTCAGCGAATCGGTGTATTCGCGCCCGTAGTAGTCCACCAGCACGGTCAGATTGTCCTGTGGATGAGTGTCCATATACATTTGCGCTGCGCGCAAGGTCGAACCCGCGTAGCCGATCAGTGCATGCGGCATGGTGCCCAGGCCGTGGGTTTGCCCATAAAAGGGCGCCGTGAGGTCGATCGATGTGCCGACGAAACCGATCGCTCCGTTCAGTTTGGCCATGCGACTGCCAATCGATGCACCATAGGCGGCCAGGCGCGTCATGTCATCGCCCGAAGCGTGCCGTGCGTGCATGTCGATGAAGGATACTTTGGGCAGATTCAGGGCCATCTTGTACGTGTTGTAGGCCGAGATGCAGGCGATGCCAACGCGTTGCAGTATCAAGGTTTCAAGTTCAAGCAATGCCGCGAGCGAGCCGGTGTAGAGAAACATCGGCTTCTGGTCGGGCACCACGGCGCCTTCTTCAAACTGCCGCGTGATCACCAGCGGCGTGGTCTCGCTTGAGTAGTTCTGCCGCAATATTTCGAGTGCCGGTTCGATGGCACATATCACGCGCCGGCGCATGAATACGCCATAGGTCACGGTCTTGTCGCCGAAACGCTCGACGATCTCGCGTGACTTGCTGAAATACTTGTCAGTCCGGGCGCGGATGTAATCGGACTGGCGGTGCGACGCCTTATCTGCGGATTCGGCCATGGGCTCGTTGAGTGACTGGGTCGACCGGCGCATTATAAGACGACAAACAGGAGCGGATTCCGCCTCAAATTCCACGACTCATCGCATGCCCGGCCGGCATAAGGTGTTTGCACCGAGGCAGGACACGGCCCTTCGCGGCCGGACGTGCGAGGAGAAATTCGATGCAATCATTGCGATCCTTCAAGTGCCGGGCCGAACGCGGCCGCCAGTTTTTCGAAGCGGCCCGGCGCATCTGGCCGATTGGCCACCCGCTACTGCGCGCAGTAGGGATGGCCACCTTGGTGGGGTTGGCCAGCGCGTGTGCCTGGACCGAGCCGCCGCCGACCCAGGTCTTGGCGGTGCGCCTGCTCGACGCCGATGGTGGCACCATCAGCGAGGGGTTGTGCCGCGCCGCCAACGACCGCGGTGTCTGGCCGTTTGCCGCGCCCGGCACGGTCAGTCTGACGCGTTCGCAGGTGCCCCTCGATATCAGTTGCGAGGCCGCTGGAAAAGCCGGATTTACACGCGCCTATTCGCAAAAGCAGGTCTGGCATCCTGAGCGCCTGGCCACGGTCGGCGGCCTGCATGAAATGATGGACCCACTGCGCTACCAGCCGGTTGACTATCCGGCGAACATCGATGTGGTGATCGGTCAGATACGTGGCGTGCAGGCAAGCCCGGTATCCCAAGTGACCTCCATGGGGCGCTAGAGCGGCGTCAAGACGATTTACCCGGCGGCCGGTCGACAACCGGCAAGGTCGTGCAGGGGAGGGCGGAGATTGTGCTTCGCGCATCCGCCCCTGCACTTCGCGCCCGTGCCGCGCGCGGTCTGATCGCTCAGGCCTCGACCCGTTCGCCCGTGCGTTCGGCACGGCGGCGCTCATGCTCTTTCAGGAAGCGCTTGCGGATGCGGATGGTCTGCGGTGTGACTTCGACCAGCTCGTCATCATCGATGAATTCCACCGCATATTCGAGCGTGAGCTTGATCGGTGGGGTCAACAGAATGTTCTCTTCCTTGCCCGAGGCGCGCACGTTGGTGAGCTTCTTGGTCTTGATCGGATTGACCACCAGATCATTGTCACGGCTGTGGATGCCCACCACCATGCCTTCATAGATCAGTTCACCGGGTGAGACGAACAGACGCCCGCGCTCCTGCAAGGTGAACAGCGAATAAGCCACTGCCGGGCCTTCGTCCTGCGAAATCAGCACGCCATTGCGGCGGCCACCGATATCGCCTTTGAGCGGCGCATATTCATCGAAAATATGACTCATCAGGCCGGTGCCGCGAGTCAGATTCATGAATTCGTTCTGGAAGCCGATCAACCCACGGGCGGGAATGCGATAGTCCAGGCGAACACGGCCCTGGCCATCGGGCACCATGTCAACCAGATCGCCGCGGCGTGAACCGAGCGCTTCCATCACCGGGCCTTGGTGCTGGGTCTCAACATCGGCGGTGAGCATCTCATAGGGCTCACAGACCACGCCATCGACGGTGCGCGGAATCACGCGCGGCCGACCGACGGCCAGTTCATAGCCCTCGCGCCGCATGTTCTCGATCAGAATGGTCAGATGCAGCTCGCCACGCCCAGAGACCACGAACACGTCGGTGTTGCCCGTGTCCTCGAAGCGCAGCGCCATATTGGTGAGCAGTTCACGCTCGAGCCGCGCGCGGATCTGACGGCTGGTAACGAACTTGCCTTCGCGACCGGCAAAGGGCGAGGTGTTCACCTGGAAGTTCATCGTGAGCGTGGGCTCATCGACATTGAGCGGTGGCAGACCTTCGGGGTGATCCGGGGCGGTGATCGTGGCACCAATGGCCAGATCATCAATGCCGGTGATCAGTACGATATCGCCCGCCAGGGCTTCTTCAACCTGCACCCGTTCCAGGCCCTGGAAGCCGAGCACCTGGTTGATTCTTTCCTTGCGGGGTGGGCCATCGCCAAATACCACAGCCACTTCGCTCGCCGGACGCAGGCGACCGCGCTTGATACGTCCGATGCCGATGCGACCGACATAGCTCGAATAATCGAGCGCACTGATCTGCAACTGGAACGGGCTGTCGGTGTCATTGTCAGCCGGCGCCGGAACATACGAAAGGATGGTGTCAAAGAGCGGCGTGAGCGATGTACCGACTTCATCGACGCGGGTCGATGCCCAGCCTTGCAGCGCCGAGGCATAGACCACCGGAAAATCAAGCTGCTCTTCGGTGGCACCGAGCTTGTCGAACAGCTCGAAGGTGCTATCTACCACCCAACTGGGGCGCGCGCCGGGGCGATCGACCTTGTTCACCACCACGATGGGGCGCAGTCCGAGCAACAAGGCCTTGCGGGTGACAAAGCGGGTCTGCGGCATCGGACCTTCGACCGCATCGACCAACAGCAAGACGCCATCGACCATGCCCAGCACGCGTTCGACTTCGCCACCAAAATCGGCGTGACCCGGCGTGTCGACGATGTTGATATGCACGTCGTTGTAGTCGACCGCGCAGTTCTTGGCCAGAATCGTAATGCCGCGTTCGCGTTCCAGGTCGTTAGAGTCCATCACTCGTTCGGTGATGCGCTCATGGGCAGCAAAGGTGCCTGCCTGACGCAACAATTTGTCGACTAGCGTAGTCTTGCCGTGATCGACGTGGGCGATGATTGCAACATTGCGTATGGCGCGCGACATGGCTCGGCGTCTTTCCCAGGGTGAGGAGTCAGTGGGGTGGGGCAGGCCTTGTACGGTTTGCACCGACAAGACCGCGCAGCAGGGCTTTGATCAGCCAACAGAGCGAGCCCGATGGGCCTGATTCCAATCAGTGGCACCGGCTATCCCTGCCGCTATGGCAAAGCCCGTCGAGGATAGCATAATGCTGCGGCGCAGTACAGGCGCATCGCGCGCCGCTGTGATCCCTGCGGTGCCTTCGATGTTTGCACCACCGGCCCAGGCCTGACCCGAGCCAGGCTAGAGCGATGCACACCTGCTGCCGGTTCAGTTGGTCGATTGGGCTACGATGCGGGCATGGCTGTACCCAACGACGCCGCGCTCATTGACCGATTCATCGACCAGCTATGGCTCGAAGAGGGGCTTGCGCGCAATTCGCTGGAAGCCTATCGACGTGATCTGCGCCAGTTTGCGCAGTGGCTTGGCGGTGAGGGCACGGCGGCCGATGCAAGCGTGTCGCTTGGCATGCATTCGGATGCGCCCGCCACTCCAGGTATCAGCGTGCCGCTGGGTGCGCACCTACTCGCTGCGGATGCGGCGCGGCTGAATGGCTACCTCGCATGGCGCCATCGGACCGGCGCCATCCGGGCAAGCACCCAGGCCCGGTTCCTCGCCGCCACGCGGCGCTTCTATGCCTATGCGCTGCGCCAGCGACTGATCACTGTCGATCCGACGCGGGACATTGATTCGCCGCGTCAACCAACCCGGTTCCCGCGGGTCTCATCGGAGGCCGATGTCGAGCTATTGCTGGCGGTGCCTGACACGGCAAGCCCGCTGGGCATGCGCGATCGAGCAATGCTCGAGACCTTGTACGCCACAGGGCTGCGGGTGTCTGAACTGGTCGGATTACGCATGGGTGAGCTCAGCCTTGATTCGGGCGTGGTGCGCGTCGTGGGCAAGGGCTCGAAGGAGCGCCTCGTGCCGCTCGGTGAGGAGGCCGTTGCCTGGCTGCAGCGCTATCTGACGGGTGCGCGGACCGAACTGTTGCATCATGGGTCCGCCGACGCGGTGTTTGTCACTTCGCGTGGTGAGGGGATGACGCGCCAGGCCTTCTGGTATCTGCTCAAACGCTACGCGGCCCAGGTGCGCGCTGACTGGGCGCTCTCGCCGCATTCCCTGCGCCACGCATTTGCCACGCATCTGCTCAATCACGGTGCCGATTTGCGTGTGGTGCAGATGCTGCTTGGGCATGCCGACATCTCGACCACGCAGATCTACACCCATGTGGCGCGCGAGAGACTCAAGCAATTGCATGCCAAGCATCATCCACGCGGCTAGGCCTATGCGATGCAGGTGCTCGCCAGGGGGTCTATTCGGCGCGCGCGCCTGACTCGCGGATGATGCGGCCCAGACGCACCAGGTCATTGCGGATCAGTGTGCCGAACTGTTCCGCCGACCCTGGCGCCGGGTCAAATCCGAGCGCTTCGATCCGCTCGGTTACCGCAGCCGTGTGCAAGGTACGTTGCAGATCCCGATTGAGACGATCGATCACTTCTGCCGGGGTAGCAGCCGGAGCGGTAATGCCA
Organism: uncultured Pseudomonadota bacterium; assembly: GCA_903921325.1. Taxonomy (GTDB): domain Bacteria; phylum Pseudomonadota; class Gammaproteobacteria; order Burkholderiales; family SG8-39; genus CAIXPL01. The sequence continues at coordinate 95,944 of CAIXPL010000019.1, read as the reverse complement.
AACCAGGCCGATATGTCGTAGCCGGGCACGCCGGCCTCGGCGATGGTGGGCACATCGGGCAGCACACTGGATCGCCGCGCCGAAGTAACGCCGAGCGCGCGCAGCCTGCCGGCGCGAATATAGGCAAGCGCGGCCGGAATGTTGTCAAAGGTCATCTCGATGCTGCCACCGATCAGATCAGCCAGCGCCGGTGCGGCGCCTTTGTAATGCACGGCGACGATTTGTATGCCGGTCATCGAATTGAACATTTCACCGGCCAGATGCCCGGTCGCCCCAATCGCCGGGGTTCCAAAATGCAAGCGGCCGGGGCGCTCCTTGGCGAGCGCGATCAACTCTGCGACGTTATGCGCTGACAGGGCCGGATTGACTACCAGCACGTTGCCCGAGGTGGCCAGCAGGCCGATCGGGGCGAGATCTTTTTGCGGGTCGTAGGACAGCTTGGCATAGAGCCAAGGGTTGGTCGACAGCGTCATGCCGCTCAGGCACAGGGTGTAGCCATCGGCGGGCGCCTTGGCGACGAAATCAGCCCCGATATTGGTGTTGGCGCCGGGCTTGTTGTCGATCACCACCGCCTGGCCCAATAGCGGACTCAGCCCGGTGCCGACGGCGCGCGCCAGCAGGTCCGCCGTGCCCCCGGCAACGGCAGGGACGACGAGGTGAACCGGCCGGGTCGGATAGCCTTGCGCGAGGACCGTGGGGGCGGCCAGCCAGAGGCCGGCGGCTGCAAGGTGGCCGATGATGCTTGAGATGAGGCCGCGGTGGCCGATGAGTGCACGGTGGGCCATGAGCGAGAGGTGGGCGTTCATGCGCTGGGCGCCGGCCGAGTGCGCTCGCCACGCTCAATGACCACGCCGACCCGGGCGGCATCTTTGAGAATACCCAGCTTGGCAACCGACACCCGGGTCCATGGCGCATGAAAATCATCGAGGATCATGCGTGCGATCCGTTCGGCCAGTTCCTCGACCAGCCCGAAACGGGTTGCGCTCAGCATGTCGCGGATGCGTCCGGACACCGCCGCATAGTCGATGGTGTCGGCGACTCGGCCAGTCTGAAACACCCCGGAGCCGGGGAGAGCAATGTCAATATCCATTTCAACGGGCTGGCTGGTGCTGCGCTCGCGTCGGTAAATGCCGATCATTGCCTCCAGGCGGAGGGCTCGTATGAATATGATGTCCAAGCGTATCAGGTAAGGCAGGTGCGTTTGAAAAGCGCCCGGTTGCACGGGCGCGCGGATAACTGTCACGAAGCAACGATCGGGCGCATTACAATCGGCGCGCCGGAATGTCCCGGTGGTTGATTCTCGCGTGTTTTGAGGCAAATGACCATGGTCGTCCTGCTGCTCGCCGCTGTGATGGGCTATTTGCTCGGTTCACTGTCCTTCGCGGTCATTGTCAGTCGCTGGTTCAAACTCCCCGATCCGCACAGCTACGGTTCGGGAAATCCGGGTGCCACCAATGTATTGCGCAGCGGATCAAAGAAGGCTGCGGTGGTCACACTGATCGGCGATGCCGGCAAGGGCGTGGTAGCGGTGCTGCTTGCCATTGCAATCGAACGGCAGTGGGGCGGCGGGAGCGCGGTGATCGCCTTGGCAGGCTTGTTTGCGTTCCTTGGCCATCTCTATCCGGTGTTTTTCGGGTTTCGCGGCGGCAAGGGGGTGGCCACGGCCGCCGGCATTCTCATTGCCATCGATTGGCGGGTTGGCCTCGCGGTCCTCGCGATTTGGATCGGCATGGCGCTCGTGTTCCGGATCTCATCGCTATCGGCGCTGTGCGCGGCGCTGGCTGCCCCATTAGTTGCCTATGCCCTCGGGCTTGATCAATTCGAGCGGATCGCGATCGTGCTGATGTCGCTACTGCTGATCGCGCGCCATCGCAGCAACCTGCAGCGCCTGCTATCGGGCGAGGAAGGCCGAATCGACGCCAAAGGCCAGGGCGGGAGCACGCCAGGCGCGTAATCGGTGCCGGGCGGCGTCGGGTCAGGCCGGCCGCAGCGAAGCCAGCGGCGCGGTCGGAAAAATACCAGACGCGCATCAGGCGGTGGCCGTAGTCCGGTCAGGCCGGACGAATCGAGGCTAAAGCCCAGCGCGGCAAAACGCCGAACGCGTAATCACCGGCTGGGGGCAGGCCGGATTCGCCGCGCGCCGTGCTCTCGGCGTGCTGTTGCAGGCGCAGCGCCCCGGCCAGAGCAATCATGGCGCCATTATCCGTACAAAGGTCGAGCGGCGGGTAGTGCACGGTCGCACCGGCGCGCGCCGCCGCCGCATCGAGTGCGCGGCGCAAATGGCGATTGGCCCCGACACCGCCTGCCACTACCAGTCGATTCAGGCCGCATGCACGCAAGGCTTTCATGCTCTTGGCGAGCAGCACATCGACCACTGCCTGCTCGAATTCGGCAGCCAGATCGGCGCGGCGCTCATCGGTCTGCGCACCCTGGCGCCAGGCGGTCAGCACGGCGGTTTTGAGGCCGGCAAAGCTGAAATCCAGATTGCCTGAATTCAAAAGTGGCCGTGGCAGGCGAATCCGGCCGGCAACACCCCGCTCGGCCAGCGCTGCCAGGGCTGGTCCGCCGGGGTAGCCGAGACCGAGCAGTTGCGCAGTCTTGTCAAACGCCTCACCGGCGGCATCATCGAGCGTGTCGCCCAGTAACTCATAGTCTCCAACGGCGCCCACCCGCATGAGCTGGGTATGTCCGCCGGACACCAGCAGGGCAACGAATGGAAACTGCGCCCCGCTTTGGGAGAGCAGCGGCGAGAGCAAGTGCCCTTCAAGATGGTGAATGGGTAGCGCAGGGATGCCCAGCCCCAGGGCGAGCGCATTGGCAAAACTCGCCCCGACGAGTAAAGCGCCGGCGAGGCCCGGCCCGGCGGTGTAGGCAATGGCGTCGATATCTGCGAGACTCAGGCCGGCCTCGGCGAACACCTGGCGGGTGAGCGGAAGGAGCCGCCGGATGTGATCACGCGAGGCCAGTTCCGGCACCACTCCGCCATATTCGGCGTGCAGAGCGATCTGCGAATGGAGCGCCTGGGCGAGCAGCCCTGCGCCGCTGTCATAAATGGCAATGCCGGTCTCGTCGCAGGACGATTCCACCCCCAGTACGCGCAGGCGCGGCGGGGCGCAATTCGCTGTTTTGCCGGGTGCGGGCATCGGGGACAGGGCGGAATGAATAAAAAAACAGGGTGCTTCAGGGCATCGGGCACTCTACAGCACTTGCCCCTGGGCGCAAACACCCGCTACAATGGTCGACCATTTTGCGCCACCCACAGCCTCAAACCGATTGCCGAGGGCTCATGCCGACAGTACGCGTCAAGGAAAACGAACCGTTTGAAGTGGCCCTGCGCCGTTTCAAGCGCAGCATCGAGAAGACTGGTCTACTGACTGAACTGCGCGCACGCGAGTTCTATGAGAAGCCCACCACCGAGCGCAAGCGCAAGCATGCCGCTGCGGTGAAGCGCCACTACAAGCGCCTGCGCAGCCAGCAGCTGCCGCAAAAGATGTATTGATCTGGCCGGCCTGTTCAGGCCGAGCGGATTGACCATGTCCCTGAGGACGCAAGTCACCGAAGACATGAAATCGGCCATGCGCGCCAAGGACACGGTGCGCCTGGGCACGATACGGCTCTTGCTTGCCGCGCTCAAGCAGCGCGAAGTCGATGAACGCATCGAGCTTACCGACGCTGATGTCGTGGCGATCGTCGAGAAAGAAATCAAGAAACGGCGCGATTCGATTGCGCAATATCAGCAGGCTGCCCGGCAGGATCTGGTGGCCGTTGAGCAGGCTGAACTGGACATTCTGATCCAGTATTTACCCTCGCAACTGAGCGCCGATGAGTTGGCGCGTGAGGTGGCTGCTGCTGTGGCCGCCGCCGGTGCCAAGGCGCCGGGCGATATGGGCAAGGTGATGGCGATCTTGAAACCGCGCATCGCCGGGCGAGCCGATATGAGTAGCGTATCGGCGATGGTCAAAGCCAGCCTGGCCGGTTGACCGGCCACCGCCGGGGTGATCTCGGAATCATTCAAGCAGGATCTGCTCTCACGGATTGATATCGTCGAGCTGATCGACACGCGGGTGCCGCTCAAGAAGGCCGGCGCCAATATGAGCGCCTGCTGCCCGTTTCATTCCGAAAAAACCCCTTCGTTCACAGTCAGTCCGTCCAAGCAGTTCTATCACTGCTTTGGCTGCGGCGCCCATGGCAATGCGATCACCTTCCTCATGGAATATGGGGGGCTTGGCTATATCGAAGCGCTGCGCGAGCTGGCCGATCAGTGCGGCATGAAGCTGCCTGAGATGGACCGCACGCAAAATGCCGGCACTGCGTCGGACGGTCCGCGCATCAGCGATCTGACCGAGTTGATGGCGCGTGCCATGACCTGGTATCGCGAGCAGTTGAAACGCTCGCCCAAGGCGATCGAGTACCTCAAACGCCGCGGCCTGGACGGCAAAACCGCGGCCCGATTCGGTGTGGGCTACGCGCCCGAAGGCTGGCAGTCGCTGCAAGGCGCATTCACTCACTACGACGACCCGGCGCTGGTGGAATGCGGACTGGTGATTGTCAATGACGAGTCGCGCCGCTATGACCGGTTTCGTGACCGGATCATGTTCCCCATTCTCAATGCGCGCTCACAGGTGATCGGTTTTGGTGGCCGGGTCATCGATGGCGGTGAGCCGAAATACCTGAATTCACCTGAGACCCCGCTGTTTGAAAAAGGCCGCGAGCTGTACGGCCTGCCACAGGCGCGCGAGGCGTTGCGCTCGCAGGACCGGATCTTTGTGGTCGAAGGGTATATGGATGTGGTTGCCCTGGCGCAACACGGCGTGGCCAATGTGGTGGCGACGCTTGGCACTGCCACCACGCCGATTCATCTGACCAAACTGCTGCGTCAGGTGAATGAGATCGTGTTCTGTTTTGATGGCGATCGGGCTGGCCGCAAGGCGGCCTGGCACGCGCTCGAGATTAGCCTTGCTGCGGTGCCTGACGGGAAGATGATCCGCTTTCTGTTTCTGCCCCCCGAGGACGATCCGGACACCTATGTGCGCGCGCATGGCGCCGCGGGCTTCAATGAGGCGGCCGCAAAGAGCATGCCGCTGTCGCGCTATCTCGCCAGTTCGCTCGCCGAGCGCCATGGCGCTGACAGCGCCGAAGGCCGCTCGGCCTTGCTGGCCGAGGCGCGACCGCTGGTGCAGTCGATGAAAGCGCCACTGCTGCAGATGCAACTGTTACGTGAGCTGGCCGCACTGGGTCAGATGGGGGCCGAAGAGCTGGCGCTCGCCTATGGCTTGAGTGCACCCCGCGGGGCCGGCCGGCCGGTGGCATTGCGCGCGGCCGAGGGTGCAGCGCCGCGAGGGAACTTTGCCGGCAAGCCGAACTATTCGGCCAAGTCGAACTATCCGAACAAGTCGGACTACCCCGGCAAACCCGGGGCCGGCTGGTCGCGCCGCAACGACAGCGCTGCCCAGTGGCGCTCCGGCACCGCGCAGCGTTTTGCCGATCAGACCCGTCCGGCGAACGATCGTCGCCTCGAGCGACAGATGCTGCGTGCTTTGTTGAGTGCGCCGGAACTCGCGGCGGACGTTCCTGTCGAATTGATTTCGGAGCAGTCACCAGAAGGTTTGGCGCTACACGCATTGATTCAATTCTTGAACGATCTGCCGCAGGCCGGCAGCGCCGCCATTGCCGAGCATTTTCGGGATAGTACGCACGAGTCGCTGCTCAACCGTGCGCAGGCCGACCTGATGGGGCTTGATCTGGGCAAGGACGGGGTCCGCGCAGAATTGGAAGGGGCGATTTTTCAGATGCGCCTGAAGGCGGTTGACGCGGAATTGAAGGCGATATACGCGTTGAGCAGCTTGAGCGACGAGGAGCGCGAGCGTGAGCGGGCGCTGCGGACCTTGGCCGCAGAGCTACGCACGGCGTTGCGCAACTCGGGCGGTGCCGACGAACGTGGCCCGGATGGAGTGTGATTCTGTTAAAATGGAGAGTTACCCGCATTGCTTTTGAGCGCCACGCGCAGGGGCTTGAACAGGCAATGCTCGTTTACACCGCGACTTGAGCGCAGTATCGGCGCAGGCGGTGCAGGGCACCCAACGGCGAGGAATGAGCATGGCACAGGCAAAAACCACCAAAAAGTCCGCGGCAAAGCCCGGTCGCAGCACGACCAAAGCGGCTTCTTTCAAGGTGGCCAAGCCAGCTAAGCCCAAGACCCCGGCTGGCAAGAGTGCGCCAGGGCGCGCGGCTGCGAGCGGTAAATTGGCGCTGAGCGCAAAGAAAACGGGCAAGGCGGTGTCAAAGCCCGCCAGGAAATCACCGTTGGCAGTGAAAGCCGCGGCCAAGGGTGCCGGTAAGGCGTTTGTCAAGGGCAAGCCGCTCGCCAAGGCGATGCCGCCTGTCAAGGCGCCGGTGAAGGCTAAATTGCCGGCGAAGGTGAAGCCTGCGGTCAAGTCGAAAACCCTGGTGAAGACCAGCGCGAAGGCCGCACCGAAGAGCTCACTCAAAGGTCAATTGGCGGGCAAGTCAAAAGCGCCGGCGCGTAGTCAGGCCCCGGCGCGCGGTGCACTCAAAGGCAAGCCGGTGGTGAAGGCGGGCGGGACGCGAATTGCCGAGAAGCGCAAGACCTCGACCAAGTCATCGACCAGCGCGCCGGCTGCACGGCTGCACGGCGCCGGTGTCGCAAAAGCAGCGCCCAAGCCCGTCGTGAAGGCGGCGACCAAGGCGGCGGCGACGCCTGCGAAGTCGGCAAGCCAGGGCGTTGCCGCGATCAAGCCTGACATGCCAGCGAAGGCCACCAGTGCCAAACCGGTGGCGGCAGCACCGGCTGGACAGAATGGCAGTGCGGCCAAGGCCGCACCGACTGCGACCGTCGTCGCGGTGACCGCGCCGGCTGCCGCGCCTGCGCCGGCCCCGGTTTCGGCGAAGGAGGCCGCACGCGAAAAGAAGACCAAGAAGGGGCGTGAAGCCGAGCGCCTGCTCGCCCTGGTCGAGCAGGAAAAGCCCGAGGATACGGAAGCCAAGCGTAACAAGTTGAAGGCGCTGATCAAACTCGGCAAGGAGCGGGGTTACCTGACCTATGCCGAGATCAACGATCACATGCCTGACAACATGGTCGATGCCGAGCAGATCGAATCGATCATCAGCACCTTCAATGACATGGGTATCCAGGTCTATGACCAGGCGCCCGATCAGGACGCGATTCTCATCGGTGACAACACGCCGGCCCCGGTGTCCGATGACGATGTGGAAGAAGAGGCCGAAGCGGCGCTCTCCACCGTTGACCCCGAATTTGGTCGCACGACCGACCCGGTGCGCATGTATATGCGCGAGATGGGCTCGGTCGAGCTGCTCACGCGCGAGGGTGAAATTGAAATCGCCAAGCGCATCGAAGATGGATTGCGCCAGATGATGGCGGCCATTTCGGCGCTGCCAACCACCATGGGCGAATTGGTCGATATGTGGAACAAGGTCGAGCGCAACGAGATGCGTATCGACGAACTGGTCGATGGCATCATCGATCCGAATGCCAAGGAAGAGCCGCCGGCGCCTCCGGTATCGGCTGCGGCGGCTGCACTTGAAGATGCGGATGCGGAAGACGAGGAAGAGGGCGACGATGAAGAGGATCAGATCGCGGCCAATGCGGCCTCGCTCGCGCTTCTGAAGGCTGAGGCCACGCCGCACTTTGCCAATATCGCCAAGCTCTATGAGAAGCTGAAAACCGAACTGGCGAAGAACGGGCACAAGTCGAAGGACTACATCCGCTTTCGCGACCAGATCGGTCACGAATTGATGCATGTGCGGTTCAGCGCACGCAACATCGAGCGCCTGTGTGATTCGGTGCGCAGCATGGTCGACCAGGGGCGCCGCCACGAGCGCACGATTCTCGATCTTTGCGTTGAGAAGGCGGGCATGCCGCGCATGCACTTCATCAAGTCATTCCCTGGCAATGAGACCAATCAGCGCTGGATCAAGAATGAACTGGCGGTGAGCGAGCCCTATGTGACCGCCCTGACCCGCTTTGAACCGAACATTCTTGAGCAGCAACAAAAGCTGCTTGATCTGCAGGCACGTGTGGGCATTCCGCTCAAGGATCTGAAGGACATCAACAAGCAGATGTCCACCGGGGAGGCGAAGGCCCGGCGTGCCAAGCGCGAGATGACCGAGGCCAATTTGCGTCTGGTGATCTCGATTGCGAAGAAGTACACCAACCGCGGCCTGCAATTCCTCGACCTGATCCAGGAAGGCAATATTGGCTTGATGAAGGCGGTGGACAAGTTTGAATACCGCCGTGGCTACAAGTTCTCGACTTACGCTACCTGGTGGATCCGGCAGGCGATCACGCGGTCGATCGCGGATCAGGCGCGCACCATTCGTATTCCGGTGCACATGATCGAGACGATCAACAAGATGAACCGGATTTCGCGGCAGATCCTGCAGGAGACCGGACTTGAGCCCGATCCGGCCACGCTCGCGGTGAAGATGGAAATGCCCGAGGACAAGATTCGCAAGATCCTCAAGATCTCCAAAGAGCCAATCTCGATGGAGACGCCGATTGGCGATGATGATGATTCGCATCTGGGCGATTTCATCGAAGATCAGTCGACGCTTGCCCCTGGCGACGCGGCGCTGTATTCCTCGCTGCGTGATGTGACCAAGGACATTCTGGATTCGCTCACTCCGCGTGAGGCGAAGGTGTTGCGCATGCGCTTTGGTATCGAGATGAATACCGACCACACGCTCGAAGAGGTCGGCAAGCAGTTCGATGTCACGCGTGAGCGCATTCGCCAGATCGAGGCGAAGGCGTTGCGCAAGCTGCGCCATCCGTCGCGCTCGGAGCGTCTGAAGAGCTTCCTCGACAATTCCTGAGCAGTCGCGGGACGCGGGCCGTTAGCTCAGTCGGTTAGAGCAGGGGACTCATAATCCCTTGGTCGTTGGTTCGAGTCCAACACGGCCCACCACTATTCGTTGTATGCGGCCAACCTCAGATGCTTCTCGAAGGCGTCAAAATCGCGGTCGGCGTGCAGCGGGGAATGTCCATTTGCGACACCGAGCTGCCGCTTAGTGGGCGATCCCTGGAAGGGAGCGCCGACGCTCTGCGCGTGCTGGCTGACGAGCTACGCAACAGTGTCCACATCTGATCCGACGAAGATGATCGTGACTGTCCCCGCACAAGGAGCGGCAGCGGCAGCCAAAACCATGTCGGCATCGCCATGTCGGGTATGCCGAGGGTAGCGAACGCCTCCGGGCTTATATCCGTATTGACCGCATGGTAAGGTTCTGGGCGCTGCGTGTCGTCGCAACCGGCCCGCACGAGCACACGTTCGGAAAGAGTGAGGGCGCCCGCGGCAGCGACGCGGCAGCACCGGCGTCGCACGTAAAACTCGGAGCTACTAAATGGTGTTGAAAATTGCAGTTGTCGTTGTCATTCTGCTTGTTGCCGTACTGGCTTATGCTGCCACGCGGCCCGATCGCTTTCGCCTTGAGCGCACGACGAGCATCAAAGCGTCACCGGACAAGGTGTTTGCACTGATCAACGATTTCCATCAGTGGGGTGTCTGGTCACCCTGGGAGAAGCTCGATGCCGATTTGAAGCGCGACTTCAGCGGCACCGCCGCAGGCGTCGGTGCTGTGTACGCATGGGAAGGCAACAAGACCGGCGTTGGTCGCATGGAGATCACCGAGTCATCGCCGGCATCGCTGATCAAGATCAAGCTCGACTTTTTCAAGCCCTTTGAAGCCCACAACACGGCGGAATTTTCTTTGCGCGCGCAAGGCGATGAGACCATTGTGACCTGGGCCATGTACGGCCCAAGTTCGTATGTCTCAAAGCTGATGGGGATCGTCTTCGACATCGACAAGATGGTCGGCAAGGAATTTGAATCCGGCTTGGCGAAGATGAAATCGGCAACCGAGCAATAAAGGCGCTAAAGGCCATAAGACAATCAAGGACACCTGAATTGGATACACCTGCATCCAGCACTTGGCACGGCCGCATCGGGCAGCGTCTTAACGGGTTCTGGGGCCGATTGAAGGGCGATTTGAGGCGGGCACCACTTGCCGACAAGTACCTTAAGGTCTTCTCAAGCACGCGCATCGAGGATCGGTTCACCGAAATCTGGCGGCTCAATGTCTGGGGCAATGACGAGAGTGTAAGCGGGTCGGGTTCTACGCTGGCTGCGACCCAAAGCCTGCGCGAAGCGCTGCCGCGTCTGTTCGAACAATTTAACATCCATTCGATTCTCGATGCGCCGTGCGGCGACTATGGCTGGATGCGCGAGGTGTTGCGAGCCTTCCCGCGAGCGCTCGATTACACCGGTGGCGACATCGTTGCGCCGCTCGTTCGGGAACTCCAGGCGCAGCATGGCCGCGAGGGTGTGCGGTTCATAGCGACGGATATCACCTCAACGCCGCTGCCAAGAGCCGATCTACTCATCTGTCGAGATTGTCTGTTTCATCTGTCGTATCGTGATACGCGTGCGGCGCTCGCGAACTTCGTTGCCTCGGGTATCCCCTGGCTCCTTACCACTACCCATCGCAATGAGGGCGCATTCGGCAATCGGGACATCGATACCGGTGATTTTCGACGCATCGATCTCTTTGCGCCTCCTTACAACCTGCCCCGCGACGTGGCGTTCCGATTCGAGGACTGGTGCGCGCCCGAGCCGCCCCGCGAGATGTGTCTGTGGTCAAGCGAGCAGATTCGCCATGCGCTCGATGCCTTCGATCTATCCGCGGTGGTGGCTGGTCGCAGGCGTCCGACGCCTGCCCCGCAGACAAATGAGCGCGTGCGCGACCTCATTTTTGCGCATGCACCTGCAGGCCGTGGATTGCAGGTGCTTGTCGTACCCTCGGGCGAGGGCGACCTTGCGTCCCTGCTGGCTGCCGCCGGCACGACGGTGAGCGCACTCGATGATGCCCCCGTGCTGCCGTTTCGATTCGATCCTGCGCGGCGTCGTGTTCATGACTGCAATCAGGGCCTGCCATTCGACGCGGCGTCGTTTGATGTTCTCGCGAGTGTCGATGGCATTGAAATGCTGGAGAATCCCACAGGCTTTCTACGGGAAGCCGGGCGCGTGCTGCGCCCGGGCGGGCTGCTGGTGCTCGCCACGCGCAACGTCGACAGCCTGCGCTCGAGAAAGTACGCGCTCCTGCGCGGGTATCCACGCTACTTCGGCCCTGATACGCGTATGGCCAAGGAATTCGGGCGGCGGCATCCAGTCGACATGATGTTCATGTACGAGGCCTGTGCAACGCTCGGATTCGAACGGACCGAGGTCGCGACCAATCGAGTGTCGGGCAAAACATGGTGGTCAGAGCGCGTACGGCGCCGCCTGCAGCGTCGTCTGCCAGGCTACATGCGTGGCGTGGTGCCTTACTACGGCGAAATGGTCATCTATGTACTGCGCTTCCTCAGGTCACCAGGGTCCGATTGACCGCGAAGAAGTTGAACAGGCGGCTGCGAATATTCTTTTGCATGCCGATATTGAAATGCGGCTGCAGCAGGTCGAGAAGAGCGAAGTCGCGGCGGCCATGCAGTTCGCCCATGATGAGTCGGGCGCCGGCCAGCATGGCGGGGTCCATGGCGCTCAGGATCTCCCACTCGGCGCCCTCGGTATCGATCTTGATGAGATCAACATGGTCTACGCCAATGTCGGCCAGCGCCGTGTCGGTGCGGCGCATCCGCACCCGTGTGCTGCGGCTTGCGTCAATCCCCACGCCGTGTGCGCTGAAGCCACCGAAGTTAGACGGGTTGTCAGAATTGAACAATTCGAGTTCCCCGTCGGCATCGCCCAGCGCAAAGTCGTGAACGGTCATGTTCCCGAGCGAGGCTGCATTGCGCTTGAGTACGGCCACGTTTGACGGGGCAGGTTCGAACGCGTGGATGTGCGCAACGGGAAAGCACTTGCGCAGGTACGCGCAGGACACTCCCACGTTGGCCCCGATGTCAAGAATGGTTCGAACCGTCTCGGGGGGCAGGGTGAATTCGCGCGGCGGGCTATACTCGGACTTCGCACCCCGCTTGAGCAGGATGCTGTAGATAAGACCGCTGTCGCTCGTGCCCGGCCGGTAGAACACTTCGCTACCACGCCAGTGAAAGGCGGCGAGGTCTGCGCCGGGTTTTCCCGCAAAGTGGTCACGCACGAAACAGAGCGAGCCCGACCGCGTAAGCATCTTGAGCGCCAGCTTGAGTTGTCCCACGGCAAGCCCTGATTGATTCCCTTCGGTCACTGTAGCAGACTCTGCTGCCCAACCCAAAAAGGTGCTCGCATGATTGACCATCTCGACCACCTGGTTGTGACCACATCGCGCGAAGCGGCCTGTGTTGATTTCTACACCCGGGTATTGGGTATGCAGCTCGAATCCTTTGTCGGCGGCACCCCACCGGTCGCGCGACGCGCGTTCAAGTTTGGCAATCAGAAGATCAACATTCACGTTCAAGGCGCAGAGTTTGAGCCCAAGGCGCACTTGCCGGTGCCCGGTGCCCTGGACCTGTGCTTCATCGTCAAGGGCACCGTGGACGACATAGTGAAGCGACTTGGTGAATGCGATTGGCCGATTATTGAAGGCCCCGTAACCCGCACCGGCGCTACCGGAAAAATTCAGTCCGTCTATGTCCGTGATCCAGACTTCAATCTCATCGAGCTGTCCGTATTGCCTTGATCGGCGGCAGTTGGTGCATACTGCCGCCGGGGTGAGGCGCACCGCTCACCGCTCACCGCTGCAGCAGACGCTCGCAGCAGAAGAGCGCAGGGTACGGAGATGGATCGCGTGTTAGACGATAGTGGGTCGCGGCGTGAAGCCGCATTCGCGTGGCTTGGGGCGCTTGAGCGAACGCTGGCACAGCGCAATTTTGACGGGTTTGGCCAACTGGTACACCCGGATGGTTACTGGCGCGACCTGCTCACCTTTGACTGGACCTTCTGGAATGCCCATCGACCTGCTGCCATCGCGGCGCGATTGGCAAGCAGCTTCGAACACAATCCGGCGACGCAGTTCAGACTCGAAGGCGAACCTTTCCTGGGGGCGCTAGGCGAGTATCCGCGCACCCTCGAATTCTTCTTCACCTTTGATACGCCAATCGCCAACGGCCGCGGATTCGCGCGGCTCGTTCCCGATGCGACCGACGCAGGGACGCTCAAGTCCCTCACCGCGCTCACCTCGATGCGCGAGCTCAAGGCTTATCCGGAGTCCATTGGCCGGCAGCGCTGGCGGCACGGCGCCGATGCCCCTGTAACCGCCTTGGGCACAGTCGATGCGGTGCGGGACGACCCGCAGGTGGTGGTCATCGGTGGCGGACAGTCGGGCCTGATGGCCGCGGCACGGCTGCAGCAACTGGGTGTGCGCACGCTGGTGGTCGATCGCTCCGAGCGTATCGGTGATGTCTGGCGAGGGCGCTATAACGGACTCACGCTGCATAACGAACTGTGCATGAATCACTTTCCCTACATGTCATTCCCGGATAACTGGCCGGCCTATATTCCGAAGGATCAGATTGCCGACTGGCTCGAGGTTTATGCAACCTGCATGGGGTTGCACGTCGCGCTGCAGACTGAATTCCTCGGTGGCCGTTACGATGACCAGGCGGGGCGTTGGACGGTTCGGCTGCGCCAACCCGATGGCTCTATCCGCGAGCTGAAACCGAGCCATCTGGTGATGGCCCTGGGCGTGAGCGGATTGCCCAACCTGCCCGAGATTGCCGGACTCGACCAGTTCCGCGGCCCGGTATTCCATTCCAGTGGCGAAAGTGACTCATTGGACGTGCGCGATCGCGCAGTGCTTGTCGTGGGTGTGGGCACCAGCGCGCACGACATCGCGCAAAGCATGCACGGGCGCGGTGCCCAGGTGACGATGCTGCAACGCTCGCCGATTACGGTCGTGAGCCTGGAGCCCAGTTCGGTGCGGCCCTACGAACTGTACCGGCGCAATGAGGGCGTGCGGCCCATCTCGGATACCGATCTGATGGCAGCCGCGGTGCCCTACAGCTTCATGCGCCGCCTGCAAGACACCATGAGTCGGCAGATGACCGAAGAAGACAGGCCCTTGCTCGATGGCTTGCGGCGTGCCGGGTTCCTGCTCGATAACGACTATGACCATCGCGGCTACTTCATCAAGCTGCTGGAGAGCCAGTCGGGCTACTACCTGAATGTGGGCGCCTCCGATCTCATTATCGAAGGCAAGATCAAGCTGAAAACGGGTACTGGCATTGCCCGGGTCACCGAGAATAGCGTCATCTTCGAGGATGGCAGCGCCCTCAAGGCCGACGTGATCGTTCTGGCTACGGGTTATCGACCGTTGCAGGACGCCGTTCGTGCGCTGCTCGGCGATGATGTCGCTGATCGCGTCGGACCGATCTGGGGCATTGGTGAGAATCACGAACTGCGCGCGATGTACGAGCGCACCGGACAACCGGGCTTCCATGCCATCGGCGGCGGATTCATGGGCGCCCGGGTCTATTCGATCTACACCGCCATCCTGATCAAGGCCGAGATTGCGGGCCTCATAGAGCGCAAGCGGCTCGCCGCCGCCTGATACGAATACCAAGAGGAGACCTAAACCATGCGAGACCGACTCGAACTGCCCCGGATGTCGATCGCCGAGCGCGACCGGCGCTGGTCAGCGATGCGCACCGAGATGCGCAAGCGCGGCATCGACTGCCTGGTGTTGTGGGGCTGGCCCACGATGTGGGATTTCGGGACCGCCAACGCGCGTTATCTGTGTCCGATTGGTGGCAACGCCGAGAACAACACTCTCATCTTCCCGCTCGAGGGTGAGCCTACGTCGTTTGTCTTCATGCCGACGTTCATCGAGTACTGGCGCCGCGCGCAGGACTGGGTCGGTGATGTACGCTCGCGCAGCGGCAGTTGGGCGGCGACCGTGGTTGCCAGGCTCAAAGAGCTGGGTCTGACCGGTGCCACGATCGGCATGGACGGCCTGGCCGGACCACTGGACCCTGATGGCTGGTTACCGCACAGCGTGTTCGAGTCGATGAAGAAAGAATTGCCTGGGGTGCGCTTTGTTGATCTGGGCGACATGCTCGAGACCGCGCGGGCGGTGAAAAGCAGCGAGGAAATCGCGCTGCTTGAGCGCGCGGCCGGATTGGGCGATCGCATGCTCGAGGCCTGCACCCGGCGTGCTCGCCCGGGTGTGCGCGAGTCGGAGGTGTATGCCGCAATGATGGAGGCGATGCTCGCCGATGGAGGCGAGGAGCCGACGCTGTTTTTCTGGGCGTGCGACCGCTATCCCCTGCCGCACCCGTTCCGCGTGCCCACCACGCGTGTGATGGAAGCGCGCGATCTCATCACCTGCGAGATCCATCCAAAGATCGGTGGCTACTTTACCCATCTTGAGCGAACTTTCTGCCTGGGTGAACCCGATCCAGAAACGCAGCGCATCCACGATGGTTGTGTGGCGGCTTTCCGGCGCGGCATGGAAGTGTTCGGACCGGGGCGCTCGATCCGCGCGTGCATGGATGAGGTCAAGCGAGTGATCGACGATGCAGGTCTTGGTATCTGCGAGACTGGCATCCATGGCCATGGACTCGCTTCACTTGAATATCCGCGTTATCGTTTCCACGCACTGCGCGCCGATCAGGCTGCGCTGGCAACGATCGGTGATGAGTTCAAGACCGGCATGGTGTTCGCCTTCAACATCGACCTGTTCGATCCGCGCTGGCGCGATGGACAGACCGGTGCGGTGTTTGCCGAGACCGTCGTGATCACCGATACCGGCGCACGCAGCCTGCACCGCTTCCCGCAGGAGCTGTGCCGAATCGGTTGATGGGGCTGACGCGACCCACAGACGATGAATGCTGCTGCGGCGCGTCCCATGGCAGCAATCTCGTCGGTTTCCAGCTTTTTACCGCGCTCCGATACCGCGTAGCTCACGCGGTGTGAATCGCCGCCTGAACATTACAAGCGAAACATCATTTGGTGTAACGACCGAGTCATCCGGTATCGCTAGCCTGTGTGGCATTCGACGACAAAATCGAGATTCACCATGCGAAGCGGATTGACAGTTCACAACAACGCGGAGTCAAAGCCAACGGTTCGTCGAACCCACTCAGGGGTGGCGAAGCGGTGTGCCATGGCCGCATTGCCCTTGGCGGTGACGCTGCTCACCAGTTGCGGGGGGGGCTCCAATTCCAATTCGGCGCAAGCCCTGAATGGCGGCACTTTTGTTGATTCTCCTGTCGTCGGCTTGTCGTACGTATGCGGCAGCCACGCGGGGGTGACCGATTCCAATGGCTACTTCACCTACGGCAGCGGCGACAGTTGCAGCTTCAGCATTGGCAATGTGCTGATTGGCAGCGTGACCACCGTGCCATCGGACCACATGGTCACTGTGCATGACGCGGTTGGCGTGGGACGCACCCTCAGCACTGACACGCGGGTGGTTTATCTGGCGCAGTTCCTGCAAACCCTGGATGACGGTACCGTTTCAGGCAAGATCAACATCCCTGCCTCGGTTCGCGGCAATCTGTCCGGATCGGGCGTAGCGGCCAATACCAGCATCAGCGCGTCCAACTTGACGACCCTGCTCGGTGTGGCGGTACCTGGCAAGACACCTGTGACTGGCAGCGTTGCAGTGGCCGCGCTGAACTCTTACATGCAGAGCGCAGGCATCGTGACGAGCGCCGGGGCGGTGACAGCGGCGCCTTTTGCTTCGGGTGACTTGCTGGTAAGCCGTACCGTATACGCCGGACTCGCCAGCACGGTAACTCTTGGTCAGACTCTGCCCGGTGGCGGGGTTGCCGTCAACGATGGCACTTTCCCGGGGGTGTTCAAGAACGAGGTGCCGGATCCCTCTTTCGGTGTCACCTCACCGATTTACATAGATCGGATGTCAAGCACCGGGACAGCAACGCTTGCAAGCTTTGCAATCGACCCGACACAGGCGGTGTCAAGCTTTGCCTCGAAGTCCGAGCTGGCGCTTAATGTGTCGACCGACAAATCGATCGTGAGTCTGATGGGCTACAAATCGACCATCAATCAGCTCGATGTATCGAATTCCAATACCGCTGCGTTCGTTGACGCCACCAATCCTGTCGCATCGACCGTCCCGCGCGCCATCGTCAAGCTTAATCTCGGCACGGCGGCACAGTCGGTGATCTCGGTAAACGCCTACAGCGGTAACAACGGCCGTGCTGCCGTTCTGGCGAACGGCACGTTCTACATGGTTGGCAATGCCGGCAATGGCAACGCGCTCGGACCAGGATTGTCCTCACTCAGTGATAACACTGGCGTCCAGTCGATCGCCGCCACCAGCACAAGCGGCATCACCTCGGTAATCGGGATGGTGTGGGGTACATCAGGGTCCGCTACCGGTTATCAGCGTGGCTTTGCGTTGCAGCAGTTGCCCAATCTGGCCTCCCCGAGCAGCAATTACGCGGCGGACAAGACCGGCAAGGACGACAACTTCCGCGGCATGACGATATTCAATAACACCCTGTATGTGAGCAAGGGAAGCGGCAGCAACGGGGTCAACACGGTGTATCAGGTGGATGCGGCAGGTGCGCTTGCCAATAACGGCACGCTGAGCGCGAACGCGGCGATCACACCGCTGCCCGGCTTTAACGCGCTGTCAGAAAAGGTGGCTGAGACGACCGCCACCTTGACCGCAACGCCCCATCCGTTTGGCATGTTCTTCGCCGATGCAAACACGCTGTATGTCGCTGACGAGGGCGATGGTGTACGCATTGGCGTAGCAGGCAAGGTCACCACCTATGCCGGCTTGCAGCAGTGGAAGCTGGTCTCAGGCGTATGGCAGCTTGCCAACACGTTCCAGGCGGGCTTGCTCACCAATGCCGCCTACACGCCGGCTGGTTTCACCTGGACGGTAAAGGCCGATGGATTGCGCAACCTTGCCGGGGTGGTCAATGCCGACGGCTCGGTCACGCTGTACGCCACGACCAGCACGATCAGTGAGGAGCTGACCCACGATCTGGGTGCCGACCCCAACCAGTTGGTCAGCATCCGTATCGGGGCGACCTCGACGCCAGCGAACACCTCGTTCACGGTACTGCGGACCGCAGCGGTTGCCGAACGCCTGGGCGGAGTTGCAATCGCCCCTTGAGTGCAGGCTCAGGCGATTCAATCGGGCTGACTGGTTGTCAGTGCAGCAGCGTCCGCGCCAGCGCATCCGTGCCGTCGGTCTGGGGCGCCGCCGCACCGAGCAAGGCATACAGTAGACCGTGGACTTCGAGTAAATCGACGTAATCCAGGTGGCCGGGAGTTATCCGGTAACCGGAGACCAGCAGCAGACCCTGCATTTGCGCCTCGTCCGGTACGTAGCCGTGCGTGCCCGTTGGGCCGAGGCGGGTCACTGAATCAACCACGATATAGCCCAGGTCTGCTACACACACGATGTCGGGCACGCGCGGGTGAGGACTCATGCGCCATTGGGCCGGAAGCGCGTCAGAGGGCCGGCATTGCAGGTGGGCCATTTTGGACAAACGCGCCAGCAGCGCCACCGGATTCTCCCCATTGAGACGCACGCCTGCAGTGGCACCGAGCCACTCCCAGCGTGCCGACGTAAATCCCTCCAGCAGCACGCTGCCATCGATTTTTCCATCGGAGCGTACGGCAGCCATGCCATGGTCGGAGACGATCACCAGTGTCGTGCGATTGAGAAGATCGAGTCGTTGCAATCCTTCAATCAACATACCCAATGCGGCATCGACCCTTGCAATCGCCTCAGTCACCGCCTTGCTCTCGGGGCCCTGTTCGTGCCCTGCGCTGTCGACATCGGAGAAATAAAGCATCGCCAGATCGGGTCGATCGGCGCCCGGGCGCGCAACCCAGTCAAGCAGCGTTGCGACCCGCTTGGCCAGCGGCATGCCGTGTTGATAGGGGAGCCAGTCATGCGGACGCATCCCGTCAATCAACACTTCGGAGCCGGGCCAGAATACAGTTGAAACGACGCGTCCCTGGCCTGGTGCGGTGACCCAGATCGGTCGTGCCGCCTGCCACCAGGCAGGATTTTTCGATTCATCGGAATTGAGGCTGAAACGCCTGGGGATCGCCGGATCACTCATTGAGTTGTTCACGATGCCGTGGTGAACCGGCGTTTGCCCGGTCACCAGCGACACATGATTGGGAAAGGTGAGCGAGGGGAACACTGGCACCAATCCCTTGGCCAGCACTCCCTCGTGCGCCAGTCGATTGAGATTCGGCGACACCCCGCGATTGAGATAGTCGGGCCGAAACCCATCCAGGCTGACCAGAACGACGAGCGGTCGCAGTGCTAACGTGTCGGCTTTGACCGACACAGTCATTGAAAGCGTAATCAGCAGCACTGAAAAGACGCGCGTCATTGCGCGCCCGGCAGGTAATGAATGCATCACGCGACTTCCCCGATAAGGTACTGAATCAAGTATCGCGCACTCGGCACGATTGATTGCGACCGGCGCGTGACGGCAGCCCATGGCGTGCGGTGCCCGCACCGCTGGGCGCCGTGCGCTTGACAGAGGCGCGCCCCACCCTGATGATCCTCCGAGAACGCAATGCGGCGTCGACTTGATGTTGCTCGGGCAGTCATCTCATAACAAGGGGCGGGTTGATGAGTACGATGAAGTGGAATCGAGGTGGACATATTCTGGGGCGCAACCGCGTTGCCAACGGCCTCCTGGCAGGGCTGGGCGGGTGTGTGTTGTTCAGCATGGCGGCATCAGGGTTCGCAGCCGATGCGCTCATCCGGTTCTCCACCGCGGCGCCCCCTTCCGATTTTCTGGCGAAGTCGGTCGATCTCTTCAAATCCGAAGTGGAGCGCGCCAATGTCGGGCTCAAAGTGGAATCGCACCCGGCCTCTTCGCTTTTCAAGCAGGGCACCGAAGTGCCGGCGATGCAGCGTGGCACCCTTGAGATGAGCAGCATGACCACCTTCGAGGTGGCACAGCAGATTCCTGCGTTCGGGTTTGTGAACCGGGCGTTCGCGTTTCGCGATTACGCCCACTTGCAGGCAGTGTTCAATGGCCCGATTGGTGAGGAATACCGCCGGGCAGTCGATGAAAAAATGGGCATCCACATCCTCGCCACTGCCTACCTGGGTACGCGCCAGGTCGCGTTGCGTCAGAAGCGCAAAGTGGCTACACCGGCAGATCTGGCCGGTGTCAAGCTGCGCATGCCTGCCGGCCCCGAGTGGCTGCTGCTTGGCCAGACACTTGGGGTGAGTCCGATTCCGATGGGCATGCCCGAGGTGTATCTCGCGCTCAAGACCGGTACCATCGATGGGCAGGAAAATCCGCTTTCGATTTTCAGTGCCGCCAAACTCTATGAGGTGAGCGAGCAGGTGGTGCTCACCTCGCATATGGTGCAACCGGTGTTTTTCAATATCGCATCGAAGTTCTACGATCATCTGAATGACGCACAGAAGAAAACGCTTCAGGCGGCCGCCGAAGTGGCGGTCAAGGCGAACGATAGCGGGCGCCTCGCCGATGAAAAAAGCATCACCGAGGCGCTGCGCGGTCGCGGCCTTGAGGTGAGTGCGATTGATCTGGCACCGTTCCATGCGCTTGCAGACAAGGTCTACGCACAGGCCGATGCGACCGCGGCCTGGGACAAGGCACTTGCCCAGCGCGTGAAGGACACCAAATAGGTGACTGAACCGCTCGCGGCGGCCACGAGTTCCGATTCGCGCGGTGCGGCCGCGCGAATCGAGCGCGGCGCGCGGTGCGTGTCGTTGTGGGTCGGACGCCTTTGCGCAGTGCTCTTTGCACTGGTGTTTCTCATCTTTTGCTACAAGATTGTGCGTCGCTATGCGGCCGGTGATGCCCTTGCGTGGGCCGATGAGGTCTGTGTCGTACTGTTCATCTGGATTGTGTTTCTGGCCAATGGTCTGGTCGTTCCGTCAAATCGCCAGATCGCTTTTGACCTCCTCTATCGTCATTTGAGCCCGGGTGCCCAGCGCTGGGTCGAACGGCTGCGCTCGCTCCTGGTCGGTGTACTGATCGTGGCATGCCTGCCGGGCACGATCGACTACATCGCCTTCTTGTGGCGTGAGAAAACCCCGGTGATGCTATGGCCGCTCAACTGGGTGTATGCGTGTTTTGCCGTATTTGCGGTCGCAATGGTGGTGCGCCTGGCCTGGGCCGTGTACCGACCGGGTACGCACGAGGATGGCCGCTGACATGGCGCTGAGTGTACTCGCCGTAGTATTTCTCCTTGCCGCGGTACTGGGTGCGCCGATGGGGCTGTCGATGATTGCCGCGGGCTATGCCTACATGCTTGTCAGTCATCAGGACGTCGGTCTGGTGGTCGATCAGACCATGAACGGCCTTTACAACAATTACCTGCTGCTCGCCGTTCCGCTTTTTATCTTTGTGGCGAACTTGATGAACGCGAGCGGTGTGCTTGAGCGCCTGCTGGTATTCGCGCAGGCCGCAGTCGGACGCTTTCGTGGCGGCCTTGCCCATGTGAATGTGGTGTCCAATCTGGTGTTCTCGGGCATGAGTGGCAGTGCGGTGGCCGATGCGGCGGGGCCTGGTTTGCTGGTGGCACGCATGATGTTGCGCGATAACCGCTATCCACGCGGGTTTGCCGCAGCGACCTCGGCGGTGTCTGCCACGCTCGGGCCTCTGGTGCCGCCCTCGATCCCCATGATCTTTTATGCCTTGATTGCCAATGTCTCAGTCGGCGCGTTGTTTCTGGCCGGCGTGATACCGGCGATTGGGACAACGCTTGCACTGATGCTTGCCATCACCCTCATTGCACGCGTGCGAGGATTTCCGGCCGAAGCAGGGACGCCATTGCGCAGGCTGCCCGCACTCTTGCTGGCGGCCTTGCCCGCGCTGCTGCTGCCTGCTGTGCTCCTTGGCATCATCTATTCAGGCATTGCCACGCCGACCGAGGCTGCCGCCATTGCGGCCAGTTACGCGCTGATACTCGCCCTCGGTGTGTATCGGTCAATCACCTTCGGCGCCTTGCTCAAGGTGATGAGTGAAACGGTGCAGCAAACCGCCTCGATCGGCCTTATTCTGTGCGGAGCGTTTGTCTTCAACTATGCGGTGGCCAATGAAGGGGTGCCGCGGCTCATTCAGGAGACCCTGCTCGGCTGGCATCTGCAACCGGTGGCATTTCTCCTGTGTGTGAACGCATTGCTGCTGTTGCTGGCCGTGCTCATCGATGAAATCACCATCTTGCTGGTTATCGTGCCGCTGCTTATCCCGATTGCCAGCGGCCTTGGCATCGATCTTGTTCATTTTGGTGTGGTGGTGATGCTCAATATGATGGTGGGGCTTGCGCTGCCGCCGCACGGATTGTTGATTTTTGTGATTGCCAATCTGACCGAGACACCGCTGGGGGAGATTTTTCGCGAGATTCCGGTGTTCATCGTGACGCTCATCGTGGTTCTGATCGCCGTCACCTTTGTGCCCGAAATCGCGCTCGCGCTGCCGCAGTGGTTTGGCTACAAGCCGGGATAGAAGCGGTTATGCAACCGCGATTTGTTCAGGTCGACATCGACCAGACCGATACCTGGACTCGATATCGTCAGGGCCTTTGCACCGGTTGCAAGGCGCGCTGTTGCACGATGCCGGTCGAGGCCCGACTGAGTGATCTGGTGCGCCTTGGTTTGGTTGACGCGTTCGAAGCCGAGCACGAACCGCCCAAGCAAATCGCACGGCGTCTGACCAAAACCGGCGTGATCGAGCACTTCAGTTTTCGTGATGTGGTGTTCACCCTGGCCAGACGCTCCAGCGGTGATTGCCATTTGCTCGATGCGCTCACCCGCCGCTGCACCGTTTACGAGCGCCGGCCCGAGACCTGTCGTCGTCATCCCCAGGTGGGCCCCAGGCCTGGCTTCTGTCCTTACGAAATGAACAATGCCCCAAGCTAAGCAGATCGAAACCGGCCCGCTCGCGTCGCGCAATCGCAATCAAATCCGATTGCGGTAGGCTCACACCAAAGTGGGTGCGGCTGTATCAAACATGTTGCACGCCGAAGGTCAATCGAAATGACAGCAAGAGGTTTTTATATGCGAAAGCAGCAAATCATTCTTCCGGGCCAGGGCAAGAATTACGAATGGTCGAAAGACCACGTCTTTGTCAAATCATCGATCGATCTTAGCGACGGTCGGCTCACGCTTGTTGAGGACAGTCTGAAACCGGGTTTTTCACTGGCTAGGCATCATCATCGGAAGATGATCGAGATTTTCTATGTGCTTGAAGGATCGGTAGAATTTGTCTTCGATGACGAGTCTGTCATTGCAACGAAGGGCACGACGCTCAATGTTCCGCCAGGAGTGTGGCATGCGGTCAATAGCCCCGATGGCGCAAAGCTGCTCACCATCTTCACCCCCGGTGGGTTTGACCAGTACCTTGAGGAACTGGTTGTGCTGACTGAGGCTCAGTATGCTGACCTTGCATTCATGAAAGGCCTGTCAGAGAAATACGATATTTTTGAGGCATAAGCCAAACCTCGCTTGGCCCCCATCATTGACCTGTGTCGCGCTGAAGGACGAGACCGCACCGTCACTCGGCGAGTCAGGCGATCAGCCCGGCAGTTTTTTGCTGACCTAGCAGGTGCTCCGCGCGCAGTCGGCGCGCATGACGCCGCCTCTGCGCGATTTTCAGGTCTCAAGACGGGTGCTGTTCAACCGGGCATCGTTGTCACGCGTTTGCTTTTGATGGCGGCAAGCAGGACAGCGTGGTCCCGCTCGGTCTGGTCGGCATAGGCCTCGGCCCATTCGGCCAGCGCCTTGTCAAACACCGCCACCCGGCCCAGATAGCCGGCAATGGCTGCCGCATCGCCGGTGCGGGCGTGCGCCCGCGCGAGCAGGGCACCATACGCATCGCCCAGAAAGCGCAGGTTTTCGGTATCCAGTTTTTCAATTGGAATCGACGCCTTCAAATTGCGAAACTGGCGCACATAAAAGTCGCGACCATCGATCTGGGACCAACCAAGCAGGGGGTCGCCCGAGGCTTGCAGCAGGCGTTGACCGAGCACCACCCGACGACCCTGGTGGTGACCATATTCTTCTGGCAGTGGCGGCACAAAAGGCGCGGCAGCGGGCAGCACCGCCTCCTTGACTTGCAGAAAAAGGACATCCTGGTCGTCATTGCCAAGCATCATGACGACATAACTGCGGGTGCCCACGCTACCCACCCCGACCACCCGATGCACCGCGTCGACGACCCGATATCGGTTGAACATGTAGTGGCGCTCGCGTGCCAGGGTGGCCGCGTAGCCTTGCAGCGCATGGGTAAGTTGATCGAGCATTGCCGCGTCGACCCGCTGCGTGAGCGGTGGGTCTTCGCGAAAGCGCCATTGCCCTTTGGCGTCGCGTTCGGCAACCTTGCTCAGCAGTCGGCGGTTGGTGTCGCGGCGGGCGAGTCGCACCGCGTTATTCAATAGCACTGCATTTTCAGTGCTCGCGAGCGACCCCGGGGCCTTCATCTGCTCTGGCGCCGTGTGCATATACCAAAGATCGAGGATGGGCATGGACTGCATCTGGATCATCGCCATGCGGTAACTCCGCGCACAGCGCAGCAGCGCGCGCCGGCGCTCGCGCCGGTCGAGCCCTGCCTCGCGTCCGGCCAGGGCGATGCTGGTCGTCAGGCGCTTGAGGTCCCACTCCCAGGGGCCGACAGTGACTTCGTCAAAATCATTCAGATCGATTACGACGTCGCCCTGCGGCGTGCCGAACAATCCAAAATTGTTCAGATGCGCATCGCCACACATGAACACGTGCAATCCTGCCGAGGCCGTGCGTGCCAGATCCCATGCCATCACGCAGGCACTGCCGCGCAGGAAGGCAAACGGTGAGCCTGCCATGCGACCAAACCGCATTGGCACCAGATCAGCCTGGCGCCCCATGTTGGACGCCTCGATGAGCGCGATTGGATCCGGGCGATTGGCCGGTGCCTGCCACAGTGCGTGGGCATCGCGCGGACTTTGCGCACGCAAGGCGCGTCCGACGGCGTTGCGATGCTGCCAGACGTCGATGCCGGTGTGCGGGTTGAGATGAATGATGTGCGTGGGCACGGCGACCGCGCGGGCTGCCGGGGCCAGAGTGGCCAGCGCTGCGACCCCGGGCAACGGTGGCGCCTTCGCACGTGCACTACTGGCACCAGAGGATCTGCTGCCGGCAGCCGTTGTCGAGCGTGGCAGGCTGCCCGCCGTGGTGCGTCGGGCAGGTGCTTCCTTGGATGCTCGCGTTCGCTTGGCATTCATGGTGTCGATTATGCGTCGAATGGGCAGGCTGGTTGGGTGACATGAACAATGCAGGCGCGGGCACACTGTTTGGCCGTTCTTGCGATGTTAACCGCTGGATTATTTCCACCGTGCAATGGCGCAATGACTTCATGACATGAGGCTGGCGGCAAATCAGGCCGGCGGCATCCTAAATTGGTGCGGGCATGCGAAGTGCGCACCGGAATGAGGCGGCTGGCGGGGTGTGCGGGGAGACTGCGCGGCGCTGGATCAGCCTTTTCGCTCCAGACACGGTGCATGGATCTCCTTGGCATGGTGCTTGCGCAAGGGTCCTGAGGGAAATTCTGACCACTGCCCCCCAACGGAGATCATCGATGAAACGGCGTCAAATTCTAAAGACTCTGACCCTGGCAGTTTCAGCTGCCCTGGTTGGTTCAGTACCCCAGCAGGTGTTCGCGCAGGCGAAAACAGTCAAAGTAGGTGTGTTGCACTCGCTCTCAGGCACCATGGCGATCAGCGAAACCGTTCTCAAGGACGTCGCCCTGATGGCCTTCGATGAGATCAACGCCAAGGGCGGCGTGATGGGGTACAAGATTGAGCCGGTGGTGGTCGATCCCGCCTCAAACTGGCCGCTGTTTGCCGAGAAGGCCCGCCAGTTGCTCACCCAGGACAAAGTCGCTGCCACGTTCGGGTGCTGGACTTCGGTGTCACGCAAGTCGGTGTTGCCGGTGTACGAGGAATTGAATGGGCTGCTGTTCTACCCGGTGCAGTACGAGGGTGAAGAGCTGTCAAAGAATGTGTTCTATACCGGTGCGGCGCCTAATCAACAGGCGATCCCGGCGGTCGAATACCTGATGAGCAAGGAAGGTGGTGGCGCCAAGCGCTGGGTACTGCTCGGTACTGACTATGTCTATCCGCGCACGACCAACAAGATTCTGCGTGCTTTCCTGAAATCCAAGGGCGTGGACGAAAAAGACATCGACGAGGTCTACACCCCGTTTGGTCATTCCGATTACCAGACCATCGTGGCGAACATCAAGAAGTTTGCAGCCGGTGGCAAGACCGCGGTGGTGTCGACCATCAATGGCGATTCGAACGTGCCTTTCTACAAGGAACTGGGTAACCAGGGCTTGAAGGCAACCGATGTGCCGGTGGTGGCGTTCTCGGTGGGTGAGGAAGAGCTGCGCGGCGTGGATACCAAGCCCTTGGTTGGGCACCTGGCGGCATGGAACTACTTCATGTCGCTCAAGAACCCGGTCAATGATGCATTCAAGGCGAAGTGGGCGGCCTACGCCAAGGCAAAGAAGTTGCCCGGCGCAGACAAGCCTCTCACCAACGATCCGATGGAAGCGACTTATATCGGCATCTATATGTGGAAGCAGGCTGTCGAAAAAGCCAAGACCTTTGATGTCGATCCGGTCATCGCTGCGGTGGGTGGCCAGACCTTTGCGGCGCCCTCAGGTTTCACGGCCATGATGGACGCGAAGAACCACCACCTGCACAAGCCGGTGTTCATCGGTGAAGTGAAGGCTGATGGCCAGTTCAACGTGGTCTGGAAGAGCAAGGGCCCGATCAAGGCCCAGCCCTGGAGCCCGTATATTCCGGGTAATGATGTGAAGAAGGACGAACCTGACGGCAAGTCCAAGGTCTGATCGGAGAGCTGCGCTCAGGAGGGCACCGCGTCCTCCTGAGCCTGAATCACTGCATGAGCGTGTTCAAGCACTGCTGTTTGATGTTGCTGATGGCAGTTGCTGCATCTGCATGGACAGGCGCATCGGTCGCTGCCGATGCCCCTGCACCCGCAGCGCCTGCCGTGGCACCGGCTGCAGCTGCAATCGCGCATGAACAGTTGATCAAACTGGTGAGCGGTGATGGCGACGAGAAATTGGCTGTCATCAACGCACTGGTGGTCTCGGGTGATCCACTGGCCGGGCGCTTGTTGAAGGCGCTCGCCGAGGGGCAGTTGCAGGCGGCAGGAAGCCGTGCCGTCATCGTTGTCGATGACAAGGTGGTCGATGCGATCACCGCAGAGGCGTTGCCGGCGTTAGCGGCCGACCATGAAGAACCCATTATCAATAACCGCCTGCGTCGCGAAATCGATGGCGCGCTGGCAACGCTCGATCTGGTCTCGCCGCTACGTGCCGCGCGGTTGAAGGCTGCCCGTGCTCTGGCAGAGGGGGCCGATGAGGCCATGCAACCCCTGGTTGCCAAAGCGCTTGCCACCGAGCAGGACCCCGAGGTGCATGGGTTGCTTGAGGAAATTGCCGCAGGCATGGCACTACGCAGTGACGATCGGACGGTGCGACTCGCGGCGATTGCGAAGCTCGGTGAGGCGGGTGGCGCAAACGCGAAGA
Source organism: uncultured Pseudomonadota bacterium (assembly GCA_903921325.1). GTDB lineage: Bacteria > Pseudomonadota > Gammaproteobacteria > Burkholderiales > SG8-39 > CAIXPL01. The sequence goes on along the minus strand of CAIXPL010000019.1, from coordinate 68,460 downwards.
AGTTGTTGTTGCCGCTCACAGTGAAATCGCCCGATGGCACCTGGACCGAGACGGACGACATGCTGCGGGCCGCTGCCGGGCGCAGCCTGCGGCTCATCGATGGCCGGCTCGCCTGGGGCGAGCGAATGGGGCTGCTTTTTGCCGGCATCAGTCTGGGGTCGGTATTGCTGATCGCCGCGCTCGGTCTGGCGATTACCTACGGGTTGATGGGCGTGATCAATATGGCTCACGGCGAGCTGATCATGATCGGTGCCTATGCCACCTATGTGATGCAGTCGTTTTTCAAGGTGCATCTGAGCAGTTACTTTGACTGGTATCCGCTACTCGCGGTGCCGTTTTCGTTTATCGTGGCCGCGGCAGTCGGCATGGTGCTCGAACGCCTGGTGATCCGCTTTCTCTATGGGCGCCCGCTGGAGACTCTGCTCGCCACCTGGGGGATCAGCCTGGTGCTCATCCAGGTGGTGCGCACGCTCTTTGGCGCACAGAACGTAACGGTTGAGAATCCCGCGTTCATGTCAGGCGGTGTGTCGCTGCTCACCAATCTGGTTCTGCCCTGGAACCGCATTGTCATTATCGTATTTGCTTTCGTGGTACTCGGCTCTGTTGCACTGGTGCTCACTCGCACCCGCATGGGACTTTTTGTGCGTGCGGTCACACAGAATCGCAGCATGGCCTCCTGCGTTGGTGTGGCTACGGCACGGATCGACACCTGGGCGTTCGGCCTGGGCTGCGGTATTGCGGGCCTGGCAGGCTGCGCACTCTCGCAGATCGGCAATGTCGGCCCGGAACTGGGGCAGGGCTATATCGTCGACTCGTTCATGGTGGTGGTGCTCGGTGGTGTGGGCCAGTTGGCCGGCACCGTCTACGCGGCCATGGGTCTGGGTTTTGCCAACAAGTTGCTCGAAGCATGGTCTGGTGCGGTGCTCGCCAAAATCGCTGTGCTCATTTTCATCATTGTGTTCATACAGAGAAGGCCACAGGGCATGTTCGCCCTCAAAGGCCGGGCGCTTGACGCATGAACGGGCGCCAAACCTCGACGCTCGCGCGTCGTATCTACGGGCCGCGCGCCTGGGCGACCCTGGGCCTGTTCGCCCTGGTGGTGTTCGTGGTGTTTCCGGTGTGCAATCTGCTGGCCGCCGATACGAGCCCGCTGCACCTGTCAGCCTACTGGGTCGCGTTGGCTGGCAAGATCATGTGTTATGCGATCGTGGCACTGGCGATGGATCTGATCTGGGGTTACGCCGGCATACTGTCACTGGGCCACGGTCTGTTCTTCGCGCTGGGTGGTTACGCAATGGGCATGTATCTGATGCGTCAGATCGGCCGCGAAGGGCAATACAAATCCGATCTGCCCGATTTCATGGTGTTTCTCGACTGGAAGAGCCTGCCCTGGCATTGGTGGAATTCTGATCAGTTCTGGTGGGCAGCCGTGCTGATCGTGGCGGTGCCGGGTGTGCTGGCCTTCGTGTTTGGATTCTTCGCCTTCCGTTCGCGTATTCGCGGCGTGTACTTCTCGATCATCACTCAGGCGCTCACCTACGCCGCCATGCTGCTCTTCTTCCGCAATGAAACCGGCTTTGGGGGCAATAACGGATTCACCGATTTCAAACGCCTGCTTGGTTTCGAAATCACCTTGCCCAGCACCCGGATGGCGCTCTTTGTCATCACCGGTGCCACGTTGATTGTGAGCCTGCTGGTGGCGCGCTATATCGTGACTTCCAAGGCCGGTCGGGTACTGCAGGCCATTCGTGATGCCGAGCAGCGGGTGATGTTCTGCGGCTATGACACGCGGCACTACAAGCTTTTCATCTGGACCTTCTCGGCGGTGCTGTGTGGAATTGCCGGTGCGCTGTACGTGCCGCAGGTAGGCATCATCAACCCCGGTGAGATGTCACCGGCCAATTCCATAGAGATCGCCATCTGGGTGGCGGTGGGCGGACGTGGCACGCTGGCCGGGGCTATCGTCGGCGCGATTCTGGTGAATGGCGCAAAGAGCTTTTTTACCCAGGCATTTCCCGAATATTGGCTGTACGTGCTGGGTCTGATCTTCATCCTGGTCACGCTCTACCTGCCGCAAGGCGTGGTGGGCCTGTTGCGCTCGTTGCAGGCGCGCGGTGCGCAAACGCGCGGGACACCATCTGGTGCGATGCAAGCCGCTGGGACGCAGTCCGGCGGGACGCAATCCAACAGTTCGAAACTCTCGGAGCGGCAGGCATGAGCGAGCCGTTGATCGAGTCGGCGATCGAGCAAGGCGGTGGCGGCACCGATTTTGGTCATATGCGCACCGAGGGGCTTGATGAGTCGCACGGCGTCGTGCTCTATGTCGAAGGTGTCTCGGTGAGTTTCGATGGCTTCAGGGCATTGAACAATCTGAGTTTTTCCATCGACATCGGCGAATTGCGCTGTGTGATTGGTCCGAACGGCGCAGGCAAGACCACCATGATGGATGTGGTGACCGGGCGCACACGACCCGATACCGGTCGGGTGTATTTCGGTCAGACCATGGATCTCACCCGCATGTCCGAGGCGCAGATCGCAACAGCGGGCATCGGTCGCAAGTTTCAAAAGCCGACGATCTTCGAGCACCACAGCGTATTCGACAATCTTGAACTGGCGATGAAGGCAAATAAGTCGGTGCGGCACACGCTGTTTGCTCGACTGGCAAGCGAAGAAGGTGATCGCATCGCTGCCATGCTCGATCAGGTGCGTCTCACGACAGAGGCCGATCGACTCGCCGGTGAGCTCTCGCATGGTCAGAAGCAATGGCTCGAGATCGGCATGCTGCTCATGCAGGAGCCGCGACTGCTGTTACTCGATGAGCCGGTGGCCGGCATGAGCGATGAAGAAACCGAGCGCACCGCCGAATTATTCTTGTCCCTCGCCGGGCGCCACTCGCTGGTGGTGGTCGAGCACGACATGGCCTTCATCGGCACGATCGCTCGCAAGGTGACCGTATTGCATGAAGGCAGTGTTCTCGCTGAAGGACCGCTCGATCACGTGCAGAACGATCCGCGGGTGATTGAAGTCTACCTGGGACGCTAGGGACGATCATGGAGAGCACGGCACAATCAGCACCCATCGCGCCGGGAACTTCCATGGCGCAGGCATCTTCCACAGGGCAGGCATCACCCACGGCGCAGGGTTCACCCATGGCGACGAACGGTGCACCCATGGTGCCAAAGGATGCAACGACAGGCCTGAGTGAACCTTTGCAGGTGCGTCGACTCAACCAGTACTACGGCGGCAGCCACATTCTGCGCGATGTGTCGTTTGATATTCCGGCGGGCAAGGTCACCACGCTCCTCGGACGTAATGGCGTTGGCAAGACCACGTTGCTGCGTGCTCTGATGGGTGTGGTGCCATCATCCGGTGGCACCATTCACCTGGGTGAGCGCGATCTCACGCGCGCAGCCGCCTATGAGCGGGTGCGTGCCGGGATCGGTTATGTCCCGCAGGGGCGCGAGATTTTTCCGCGCCTGACGGTTGAGGAAAACCTTCAAATGGGCCTGGCGACCCGCCCGGCCGGCACGCCCGTCCCGGAACGGATTTTCGACATGTTTCCGGTGCTGCGTTCGATGATGCGCCGTCGCGGTGGCGATTTGTCCGGAGGACAGCAGCAGCAACTGGCAATCGGGCGAGCGCTGGCGATGGGGCCACGTCTGTTGATCCTGGATGAGCCCACCGAAGGCATCCAGCCCTCAATCATCAAGGACATTGAACGGGCTATCCGCACGCTCGCCGCCACTGGCGAAATGGCCATCCTGCTGGTCGAGCAGTATTACGACTTTGCCCGCTCGCTTGCTGATCACTACCTGGTGATGGAGCGCGGCGAGATCGTGCTCTCGGGATTGGGCGGTGACATGGACCGCGACAGGGTGCTCGAACGTCTGGCGGTATGATCGGGCGATGTCAATCGCTCCTTCTGCCACCTTGTCGGCCTGGCGTGCCGAGTTATCACTGGACTTCGAGCGACGCGGCGATCGGACGGTGCTCGCGCGGCGCCAGCATGACGGGCCGCTGCTCATGCAAAAGGCCCTCTATCCCGAAGGCGATGGGGTCTGTCACGCCATCGTGCTGCACCCGCCCGCAGGCATTGCCGGTGGCGATGATCTGCGTATCACGGCGACACTGGATGAAGGCGCACATGCTCTGCTCACCACCCCCGGGGCGACCCGCTGGTATCGATCCAGTGGTGCCACCGCACGGCAAGTGGTGCATCTGCATCTGGCCGCAGGGGCGTGCCTGGAGTGGTTTCCGCTGGAGAACATCGTGTTCGGCGGCGCGCTGGCAGAGTCCTCGGTGCAGGTGCATCTGGCCCCAGGTGCACGCTTCATTGGCTGGGATGTTCTGTGCCTTGGGCGCAGAGGGTCGGGTGATCACTTTGACACCGGGCGCTGGCGCCTGGATACCCGCCTGCACGTGGGCAAGGCAGTGCACTGGATGGAAGCCGGGACGATTGAAGGGGCGGGCGATGCGCTTGTCGCAGCGCCGGCCCTGGCCGGGGCCAGTGTGACCGGCACTTTCATGGCGTTCGCGCCTGACCTGACAGACGCTGCGTTGCGCGAACTCAAAGCGCGCTGCGTCGCTGCCGTCGAGCCGGTGGGTGCCGGTGCCGGGCAAGGCTCGGTGAGTGGCCTGCCCGGATTGATCCTTGGCCGCTATCTGGGACATTCGGCGCACGAGGCGCGATCCTTCTTCATCGGCCTGTGGCAGCATGTAAGGCCCGCGTTCTATGGTTTGCCTGCCACTGAGCCGCGCATCTGGAAAACCTGAACCTTGACCCTCGGGATTAGAACCTATGGAACTCACGCCACGCGAGAAAGACAAGTTGCTCATCTTTACCGCTGCCTTGCTCGCAGAGCGCCGTCGTGCGCGCGGCTTGCGACTGAACTATCCCGAGGCGGTGGCCTTTATTACGGCGGCTGTGATGGAGGGTGCACGCGATGGTCGCGGTGTGTCTGATCTGATGGGCTGGGGCGCAACCTTGCTTACTCGCGCTGACGTGATGGACGGAGTGGCCGAGATGATTCCCGAGGTGCAGGTCGAGGCGACCTTCCCCGATGGGACCAAGCTGGTCACCATTCATCATCCGATCGTCTGAGAGTGCTGACATGATTCCGGGGCAAATCGAGGCGTGCGCGGGGGAGATCGAGTTGAATGCCGGTCGAGCCACCGTGACAGTGACGGTGATCAATTCGGGCGATCGACCGATCCAGGTGGGATCGCACTATCACTTCTTTGAGACCAACGTCGCGTTGCAGTTTGACCGCGCGCTGTCGCGCGGATTCAGGCTCGATATCGCTGCCGGCACCGCGGTCCGCTTCGAGCCGGGGCAGACCCGTGAGGTGCAGTTGGTGGCCTTGGCGGGTGACCGAAAAGTCTATGGTTTTAATGCGCTGGTGTCGGGCGCACTGGATGGAGTGGCCAAGCCATGAGCACACGAATCTCGCGCGCGGCTTATGCCGAGATGTTCGGCCCCACCACCGGGGATCGGATGCGCCTGGCCGATACCGATCTGTGGGTGAAGATCGAACGCGACTACACGATCTATGGCGAAGAAGTGAAGTTTGGTGGCGGCAAGGTGATCCGCGATGGCATGGGGCAGGGCCAGCGGGTCAGTGCCGAGGTGGCCGATACGGTCATCACCAATGCAGTGATCATTGATCACTGGGGCATCGTGAAGGCCGATGTCGGTCTGAAGAACGGCCTCATCTGGAAAATCGGCAAGGCCGGCAATCCGGACATCCAGCCAGGTGTTGATATTCCGATCGGTGCGGCGACCGAGGCGATTGCCGGTGAGGGCATGATCCTCACTGCGGGTGGCATTGATACGCACATCCATTTCATCTGTCCGCAGCAGATCGAGGAGGCGCTGATGTCGGGCGTGACCACGATGCTGGGCGGTGGCACCGGGCCTGCCACGGGCACGTTTGCCACCACCTGTACCCCGGGCCCCTGGCATCTGGCTTCGATGCTCTCGGCGGCTGACGCGTTTCCGATGAATCTGGGGTTTCTCGGCAAGGGCAATGTCAGTCAGCCCGAACCCTTGCGCGAGCAGGTACGTGCCGGGGCAATCGGGCTGAAACTTCACGAAGACTGGGGCACCACGCCGGCGGCGATCGACAACTGCCTGTCGGTGGCCGATGAGATGGATGTGCAGGTGGCCATCCACACCGATACCCTGAACGAATCGGGATTTGTGGAAGCCAGTATCGCCGCGTTCAAGGGACGCACCATTCACACCTTTCATACCGAAGGGGCGGGTGGTGGCCACGCGCCGGACATCATCCGGGTGGCCGGGGAGCCCAATGTGTTGCCCTCATCGACCAATCCGACACGGCCCTTCACGGTCAATACGATTGCCGAGCATCTGGACATGCTGATGGTGTGTCATCACCTGGACCCGGCCATTGCCGAGGATGTGGCGTTTGCCGAGTCACGCATCCGCCGTGAGACGATTGCGGCCGAAGACATCCTGCATGATCTGGGTGCCTTCTCGATGATGTCATCGGATTCTCAAGCCATGGGCCGGGTGGGCGAGGTGATCATTCGCACCTGGCAGACCGCGCACAAGATGCGCACCCAGCGTGGCAGCCTGTCCGGGGATGACGCGACGCACGACAACGCGCGGGTCAAGCGCTATATCGCCAAGTACACGATCAACCCGGCGCTTGCGCATGGCATCGCGCATCAGGTCGGCTCGGTCGAGCCGGGCAAGCTCGCCGATCTGGTGTTGTGGCGCCCGGGGTTCTTCGGCGTGAAGCCCTCGATCATTCTCAAAGGCGGGATGATTGCAGCGGCTGCCATGGGTGACCCCAATGCATCGATTCCAACTCCGCAGCCAGTGCACTACCGGCCGATGTTTGGTGCGTTCGGTGGTGGACTGCGCACCTCGGTGACCTTTGTGTCAGAGGCCGCGCTGGAGAATCCCGCGGTCGCCGCCCTCGGGTTGCGTAAACCACTGGTCGCGGTGCACGGGACGCGCACAGTTAAGAAAGCCGACATGGTGCACAACGGCTGGATGCCGCAGATCGAAGTCGATCCCGAGACCTATCAGGTGCGTGCCGATGGTGAGCTGCTGGTGTGCGAGGCCGCTTCGGTGCTGCCGATGGCGCAACGCTATTTTCTGTTCTGAATATGCGTTCGATCCGGGCGCGGGCGCAGGCTGATTCGGGTTCTGAACGTGACCTGAGTCTGTGCCTGGATTTCGAGCGTCGCCAGCGCACGCGCCAGCGCGTCGTGCTCTCGAATGGCGAGGAGGCAGCGCTCAGCCTGCCGCGTGGAGAGGTCCTGCGCGGGGGCGATCTGCTGCTGCTCGAGGATGATCGCGTGGTGCGGGTCGTTGCCGCCCCCGAGCGCTTGCTGCATGTCACTTGTGCGGATGCTGAGGCACTGGCGCGCATTGCCTATCACCTGGGTAATCGCCACGTCGCAGTGCAAGTGGGTGAGGGCTGGTTAAGGATTGCCCCGGATCACGTGCTTGCCGCAATGGTGCGCGGCCTGGGGGCGCGCACCGGCGTGGTCGAGGATGCCTTTGAACCCGAGGGTGGCGCTTATTCACACAGCCACGGGCAGGCAAGCGAGCCGGTGCTGGCCGAAGCACTGGACTATGGCAGTGACCACTGAGCAGGTATTGACGAGCGCGGGCGGCTTGCCGCGCATTGCGCAAGCCATACCGGCCCACGCGGGACAGCCAGAGCCAGCACAGGCACCGCAAGATTTGACGAGCGCGGCCGGCTTGCAGCGCCTGTTGCAATTGTCCAGCCCGATCCTGCCGGTGGGGGCCTATAGCTATTCGCAGGGGCTTGAGGCTGCGGCCGAGGCGGGCGACGTGCATGACACCGAGAGTGCGGGCGGCTGGATCTCAGGCGTATTGCGGCATTCGGTAGCGCGACTTGAGGCGCCGATTCTGGTGCGCCTGCTCGCGGCCTGGTCGCGCGACGATGAGGCGGCAGTCGCACACTGGAATGAACGCTTTGTGGCAAGCCGGGAATCGGCTGAATTGCGTGCCGAAACCTTGCAAATGGGCTATTCGATGCGCACGCTGGTGCAGTCGCTGGAACTGCCTGGCGCGGCACGGTTAAGCCGGATCGCGGCACTGAGTTGGCCCGCTGCCTGGTCGTTGGCCGCGCAGGTGTGGCGGGTTGATCCCGCGCAGGCACTGACGGGTTATCTGTGGGCCTGGGCCGAGAATCAGGTGCTCGCGGCGTTGAAGATCGTGCCGCTGGGCCAGACCGATGGGCAACGCCTGCTGCTTGCTCTCTCCGGGCCATTGGCCGCTGCGGCGCGCACGGCGAGTGAGCTGCGCGATGACGAGTTGGGTGCCTTTACCCCGCGGCTGGCCTTGCTCTCGGCGCGCCACGAGAGTCAGTATTCGAGGCTGTTCCGGTCGTGACTGGCAGTGCAGCTGATGGGCAGACTGGTTCTGCTACAGCAAGGCTTCGATCGACGCTCTGGTCCCCTCGGGGCTTGTGGTGGGTGCAAACCGCTCATGAACCTCGCCTGCGCGATTGATGAGGAATTTGCCGAAATTCCATTTGATCGCATCGCCGAGCAATCCGCCTTTTTCGCTCTTGAGCCATACATAGAGCGGGTGGGCATCCTTGCCATTGACGTCGATCTTTGAGAACAGCGGGAAGCTCACGCCATAGTTGAGCTCGCAGAAGCTCGCGATCTCCGCATCGGTGCCGGGTTCCTGATGGCCAAACTGATCGCAGGGGAAGGCGAGGATCTCAAAGCCGCGTGGTTTGAATTCCTCGTAGAGCTTTTGCAGACCGGCGTACTGCGGTGTCAGGCCGCACTTGGAGGCCACATTCACCACCAGGAGCACTTTGCCTTGATAGGCGGCGAGGCTTTGCATTTCTCCGTTTCCGAGCTTGGCACTAAAGTCAGCTATGGGCATGGCAGTTATCCTTGCAGGGTGGGATTGACGTCGACCGATGCGGCGAGAATAGCGGTTTGCCGCCGCACCTGCTTGATCACGCTGAACCGGGCTTGTTTGATGCAATTGGATTGTTCGCAGGGCGTGAAGTTCCGATTGTTTGCATGGGCTCAATAGACTGGGAGTACAGCATGCTGACGGTAAATGAAGCCGGTCTCTCCGCGCTGGATGCGATCGCACCACTGTTTGACGCCTACCGGCAGTTCTACGGGCAAGCTGCCGACCTGCCCGCGGCGCGAGGGTTCCTGCACGAGCGCCTTGCGCGCAAGGAATCCACCGTGTTTCTCGCGCAGGACGGCACCGGGCCTGTGGGCTTCACCCAACTGTATCCGAGCTTTTCCTCTGTCTCGGTCGGGCGGATTTTTATTCTGAATGACCTGTACGTTGATCCACGCGCACGCCAGCAGGGTGTTGGCGCACGATTGCTCAAGGCCGCGGTCGATTACGCAGCGGTGTGCGGGGCACTACGGGTCGAACTGACCACGGCGCGGACCAATCACACCGCGCAGGCACTCTACGAGGCCGAAGGCTGGGTGCGCGATGAGGTTTTTTACATTTACCGGTGTGCCGTTCAGCACTGACCAGTGGCGTTGCCATCGTCCGCATTGAGTTAATGCGGCAAAGCGGAATGAGATTGAAGACGTCGGCGAGTTGCCCAAACGGTTCGAGGTCCAACGGTTCGCTGTACCGGGCAAAAACCTGCGCATAATTCAGGCTGTTTCATCACTGCGATAGCTGCGAACCTCGACATGCCTCCTACCGATCTGACCCTGGCCACTGCTGCTAATCGGAGCCGCGCGCCTGCGCAATCCCATGATGGTCCGCTGCGCGTCGGTGTGGGTGGCCCGGTCGGCTCGGGCAAGACGGCATTGATGCTCTCGCTATGCCGCGCGTTTCGTGATCGCTATGACATTGCGGCAGTAACCAACGACATCTATACCGAGGAAGATGCCCAGTTTCTGGTGCGCAATGAAGCGCTTGCGCCCGAGCGCATCATCGGCGTTGAAACCGGCGGTTGCCCGCACACCGCAATCCGCGAAGATGCCTCGATCAATCTGGAGGCAGTGGCACGGTTGCAGGCGCGATTCAAGACGCTGCAACTCATTCTGATTGAATCCGGTGGTGACAATCTGGCAGCCACCTTCAGCCCCGAGCTGTCCGATCTCACTTTGTATGTGATCGATGTAGCAGCGGGCGACAAGATTCCGCGCAAAGGCGGACCGGGCATCACCAAATCGGACCTGCTCATTATCAACAAGATCGATCTTGCCCCAATGGTCGGTGCCTCGCTCGAAGTGATGGATCGCGATGCGCGTCGCATGCGACCCGATCGGCCCTTTGTGTTCACCAATCTCAAGACCGGACAGGGCTTGCAGACCGTGATCGATTTCATCGTTCGTGAGGGGCTGTTGCCGGCTGTGTAAACTGCCGGGCTTACTTTTGCTCGAGCACGAGGCACATCAATGGCACGAGTTGGAGGGGCAGATCGGATTGAAGGTGGACTGATATGGCAATAGCCGCCGCAGCGCGTTCGTTGCGTGAAGCCTGGTGTATCTCAATAGGGCACGGGCTCACCCACTGGTATCCGGCAACGTTCTATTTGCTGCTGCCGCTCATCGGGCGCGAGCTCGGCCTGAGCTATTCCCAAATCGGCTTCATCATGACTTGCCAGTACGCGGCCAGTGCGCTGTTCAACATCCCCGGCGGTTTGATAGTCGATTTGTCCGGTCGCAAGGCACTGCTGATGGCGGTCTCCCTGTTCTGGATCGGAGTGCCCTATGTGCTGATGGGCTTTGCACATCAATACTGGATCATCCTCGTGTGCGTCGTGCTGATCGGCATAGGCAACAATCTGTGGCACCCCGCCGCGATCTCGCTCCTCGGTGCTCATTATCCGGAGCGACGCGGGCTGGTGTTGTCGCTGCACAGCATGGGCGGCAATATCGGCGATGCGTTTGCACCCCTGCTGGTCGGGGCGCTGCTGGCGACACTCACCTGGCGCACGATCGTTTTCATCAACGTCGTGCCAGGGGTGGCTGCAGCAATTGCGATCCTGATGTTCTCCGGAGTCATGATCGGTGCGGCACGGCCAACGGTCGCCGCGCACTCCGAGGCCCATCTCGCCGAAGCGGTTCGCCTTCGTTTGAAGGGATTGGCCGCGTTGTTGCGCGATCGCAGCGTGCTGATGATTTCACTCGGATCGGCATTTCGCACCATGACGCAGAATGCCCTGGTCACTTTTCTGCCGCTCTATTTGAGCTATGACATGGGCTATTCGGCGGCACGAGTGGGCGCCGCGATGTTTGGCCTGCAGGTGGCCGGGTTCATTGCCGCACCAATTGCCGGGCATCTGGCCGATCGCATGGGTAATCAACGGATCGTGGCAAGCAGCATGGTGATGACAGCGATCGTGATCGTTGCCATGGTCATGGCCGCCCACTCGCCAGCCTTCGTGGCATTGATTGCACTGCTTGGGTTTTTTCTCTATGCGGTGCGTTCCATCATGCAGGCCTGGCTGCTTGATGTGGTGCCCGAATCCATGGCCGGCACCAGCGTCGGGGTGCCGTTCGGGGCGCAGTCGCTTGGTTCTGCCATCGGCCCGCTGCTGTGCGGCGTGGTGGCCGATCGCTGGGGTCTGATGGCAGCGTTCTGGGCCTTGGCTGCCTCCATCGTGGTGGCCAACCTGTTCGTGTTTTTGACCCCGCGCGCGCCATCACGCTGAAATCCTCCAGCGGCACTAATTGATCGAGGCGCCGCGAGACGCGTGGCGGCGCAACCTTTTGTGTGGACAAATCCGCATCCGCGTGCATGTGCGGCGGTGAATCGCTGGTGCGGGTAAATACGTCACGACGGGAGACTAAAGGTTCCCCGGATCATGCCGATGCGGTAGCCATGAGCCTGAAAGCCGAGCGACGGACACGCGTGCCGCGCCGCGAATTCTTGGAGAAGCATGATGACCGCTCGATTCCGCCTCGCCGGTTTGATGGGGAAATTGCGACTCAGCCAGAGGTTATACGGTGCCTTCGTCATCGTGCTCGTGATCACGGCGATTGTGGGCGCGGTTGCGCTGGAGGGCATGTCGCGCACGCGCGCCGAAGCCGCCGTGCTCGCGTCAAAGTGGTTGCAGGGCGTTGGCTATCTGTCGACGACCCGTGCTGCGGTGCTTGAGGCACGTGATTTCGAGGTGAAGCACAGCCGCAGCGATGATCGTAGTTATCAATCCGAATACGAAGAGAAAATGGTGGCGGCAGCCTCTGCCGCAAACGCCGCCATGGGCTCCTATGGAAGCTTGGTGGACAGCGCCGATGAACGTGCGCTCACCGACAAATTCACCAAACATTGGGCAGATTATCGGGCGGCACAGGAGAAAGTGGTCGCATTGGGTCGCAGCAAGCAGAAGCAGGATGCCACCGATATCAGTGACGGCCTGGCCAGCTCTTCCCTGGACGAAGTCATCAACGATATCGATGCACTTAGTCAATTCAATTTTGAGGGTGGCAAAGCGGGCGCCGCAAATGCCGAGACGGTATATGCAGCGGCCAAACTCGCGGTCGTTCTACTGCTTGTGATCGCGCTGGTGTTCGGCAGTCTGTTTGCTTTTGGCATCACGCGGTCGATCACGCGACCGCTCAGCGAGGCAGTCGAGGTGGCAAATGCGGTGGCTAGCGGCGATCTGGACAAGATAATCAATGCAGGCGGGCGTGACGAGACTTCGCGACTGCTCGCTTCCATGCATAAGATGGTCGTTACCCTGAAATCCTTTGTTTCGGCGCAAGCTGATATGAAGCGTCACCACGATGAGGGCATGATCAGTCATCAGATTGACGCCTCGCAGTTCGCCGGCAGCTATCGCGCAATGGCCGACGGTGTCAATCTGGTCGTGACCAAACTGACCGAGATCGTAGGGCAGATCCGGCAGTCCTCCGATGCAATCAACACCGCATCGAAGAAGATCGCGCAGGGCAACAGGGACTTGTCGGATCGAACCGAGCAGCAAGCGGGGGCGCTCGATAAAACCACCAGTTCGATGGCACAGCTGACCAACACGGTGAAGCAGAACGCGGAGAACGCCAAGCAGGCCAATCAACTGGCCATTGGTGCGAGTGACGTGGCGGTGAAGGGCGGTGAGGCGGTCAATCTGGTGGTGAAGACAATGGGCTCGATTAACGAGAGCTCGAAGAAGATCGCCGACATCATCACAGTGATTGACGGGATTGCGTTCCAGACGAACATTCTGGCCTTGAATGCGGCCGTGGAAGCCGCCCGAGCAGGTGAACACGGCAGAGGGTTTGCGGTGGTCGCCTCGGAGGTAAGAAACCTCGCGCAGCGCAGTGGCGCGGCGGCCAAGGAGATCAAGGAGCTGATCGGCGACTCGGTCGAGAAGGTGGGGGCAGGCTCCAAACTGGTGGATCAGGCGGGCAAAACAATGGAAGAGGTGGTGACTTCGATCATGCGGGTGACCGATATCATGGCGGAGATCACGGCGGCGTCCCTGGACCAAAGCGCGGGGATCGAGCAGGTGAACAAGATGATCACGCAGATGGACGAGGCGACGCAGCAGAATGCAGCGTTGGTGCAAGAAGCTTCGGCCGCGGCCAATTCAATGCAGGAGCAGGCAGAGAACCTGTCGCGCGCGGTGGCCACATACCACCTGGATCAGACTGTTCCGGGAGCGACGGGTCGTGCTCAGGCAAGTTCGGCTACGGTTACGCGCCTGCCGGCCAGTTACAGTCACTCGATCGCGAAGACTGCCGCGCCGCGGCCCAAGAAAGTTGTCGGTGGAGCTGACGATTGGAGTGAGTTCTGACCCGCCGCAAAGGGGGGTAGCGGCAGTGGCGGCTGTCGCTTGCGTGGAAGGGCTCGTTTCCAGGCCCTCAAAAAGCGACATTTGATCTCAGAACGGCCGCCCCAGGTAGAAGTAAAGGCTCGAGTTGTCCCCGGGTGCTTTACCCCAGGCAAAGTAAAGCGGGCCGGCCGCGGTATCCACACCCACAAAAAGCGCGCCTGAGTAGTTCACGTCCTGCAGCGCCATTGCCTGGTTGTTTTTCCAGACGTTACCGGCCTCAAGTGAGGCACCCACATAGACGCCGCCACCAAGAATCGATGGTAAGTCCTCCAATCGATACGAGTAGAGTACCCGCCCGAATGCCAGCTTGGTTCCGCGCAGCTGGTCGGTCCGATAGCCAGAGAGCCGAAACAACCCGCCCAGCGTCAGGTTTTGCAGCGAATTGTCATCAACGTTGTAGACCCTGCCCGCGTTGATACCGGTAAGCACTGTCGAGCGACCGATCCGCCACGCCCGTTCCAGCGACGTTTGGACCATATTGGTGCTTTCACTGGAACCAAGCGATGGGCGCGCAAGCAAGCCGTCAATTTGCGCAAATCCACCTTCGGTCGGAAAAAAGAAATTGTCCATCTGGTCGTAGACCGCACGGAACGTGTAACCGCCATACGGCGTGTCGTATTCGGGTGAACCCGGTGGTGCAATGATCGGAATGGCGCGCGAATTGGCATAACGGGCGCCCACACTCACATCGGTCCATTTGAAGATCTGATTACCCACTGCAAAGCCGGCAAACGCATCCTCCTGATCGTATTGCGCGACCCGCTGACGGCCATCGAACAGGTTTACGGTCTTGCGCTGAACCCCAAAATACGGCTTCACGTAGATCGTGCTGTCCAGATCAAGGGGCTGGTAGAGCTCGGCATAGGCACGCCGCAGTCGACCGACCGATGCTTCGCCACGGATCTCGCCACCGAGCTGGTTCACCCAGGTCCTCGTGTAGCGCATTGCGAACTCGTAGGACGCATCCCCCTGGTAGTCAGAACTGAGCCCCAGCCCGAACTTGAAGAAATTCGGCCCCCAGCGTTTCTCGGTGAACTTCATGCGCAATCCCGCGCCGCGCTCATCTTCGACATTGCGCACATCAATCGCCTCGAAGTCGCCGCGCGCCTGCAGCCGCTCCAGATCATCTTTGATCTCTGCCGAGGTCACCATATCGCCGGGCTTGGTGCGCATGGCAGAGCGCAACACCTCCGGGTTCACCCGATCGGTGCCGGTGATGTCGATGAAATCCAGACGTCGCGCCGCCCTCTCGGGGCGCCCCAGGGATTCTCGCCAGGCGGCAAATTGGCTGGCAGGTACCGATAGCTTTGACAGCTCGGCTGCCATCGCGCGAGCCGCCCGCTCACCGGCCTCGATCGCCTCCTTTGCTCGCGTAAATTCCGACGATCCAATCGTGCCCAGATCAGGGGTGATCCGCACATCGCTCGCCGAGAGGCTTGCCAAGGATTCATCGGCGTTCTTGCGGATATTGATGTTGACCATCTGGCCAAGCACCGCACCGAGCGAGTTGAGTTGATTTCGCTCCATGTTGGGCGACCCGACATCGATTGCGATCACCACCTGGGCACCCATCGTGCGTGCGATATCCACTGGTACATTGCGTACCAGGCCGCCATCGACCAGCAGTCGTCCGTCGATCTCCACCGGGTCAAACGCGCCTGGCACTGACATGCTGGCGCGCACTGCCTGTGACAGATAGCCATTGTTGAACACCACCATCTCACCGGTGACCAGGTCCGTGGCGATGGCGCGAAAGGGAATCGGTAATTCGTCAAACGAGGTCTGGCGTGCTACTGGCACGGTAAGTTCGTGCAGCAGCAGATCGAGCTTGCGACCACTGATCGCCCCGATCGGTAGTTGCACCGTGCTATTGCGAAAGCCGAATTCCGGGCGGAACAGCGGCGTGCGGCTGTCGTCCTTGCGACGCATCGACAGATTGGCCCGGTCAAGCCGATCATCAAAGACATCGCTCCAGTCCACTGCCAGAACACGTGCCTCCATGTCGCTCGCGCTCATGCCGGTGGCATACACCCCCCCGACAATCGACCCCATCGAGGTGCCGGCGATGAAGTCCACCGGCACATGCAATTCCTCAAGCACTTTGAGAATGCCGATATGGGCCATTCCGCGCGCACCGCCGCCCCCCAGAACCAGGCCCACGCGGAGGCGGGCCGCGGGAGGCGGATTGCTCGCGGTGGCAACAGCAGCGGGCACGCCGCGTTCGGCAGGCAAGGCAGTGGCGCGCTCGCCCTGTGGCGAGTGGCCAGCGGCAGAGGCATTGAGGACCGCAGGCGATTGGGCCATGCCCGTCATGCTTGCGAGCAGCCACGCACAGCCGAATAAGAGCGCAGCAGAGCGCTTCACAACCCGCCCCCCTTGAGCGCGTTTGTTAACCGACACCCTTTGCTACCGCAATTCAGTGCCTGCGAACCATACAACCAGGCAAATTGCCTGGCTCCGCTGAGCCAAGCAATTTGTGAGCCTGCAAGCTTGCAGTCTTCAGCCTGCGGACTGCGTATCAGACGATACGGATATTGAGTTCAGGCAGTCCGTCGATATGCACTTCGACCAGATCGCCCTGCACCACCGGTCCGACGTTTTCCGGGGTACCGGAATAGATCACATCTCCGGGGAAAAGCTCAAACGCCTCCGAGAGGCGACTGATCTGCTCGGCCACGTTCCAGATCATCTGATCGAGGTTGGCGTTCTGCTTGATCTCGCCATTGACCTTGAGCGAAATCACGCCGCTGGCCGGATGTCCCACCTGGGCCACAGTATGAATCGGACCGATCGGCGCGGAATGATCAAACGCCTTGCCGATTTCCCATGGCTTTTTCTCGGCGCCCGAGGCACGCTGCAAATCGCGCCGGGTCATGTCCAGGCCCACGGCATAGCCATGCACCAGACTCAGGGCCTGTTCGACCGGAATGTTCTTGCCACCCTTGTCGAGCGTGACCACCAGTTCGGCTTCATAGTGGTAATTCTTGGTCAGGGTCGGGTAGGGATGATCCACCGTGGTGCCGGCAGCGACGTACTGAATCGCGTCAGTCGGTTTCTGGAAGAAAAACGGTGGTTCACGGGTCGGATCGGCCCCCATCTCGCGGGCATGGGCGGCATAGTTGCGGCCGATGCAATAAATGCGGCGAACCGGAAATCCTTTGTCGCTGCCTACGATGGGTACCACGGCGTAGGAGACTTTGAATGCCGGTGCGAGATTGTCTGGCCAGGTGACGGTCATGTCGGTCCTCGGGTGATGAGAAGGAGCGGGAGAGGGAGGTTTGCAAACCCTCGCATTATAGACCGTGCCACGGCGACCGCCTGACCAGCCAGACACAGGCTTTGCGGCGGTGAGATTCAGCGCAAGGCGCTGTTCAACACCAGGGCCAGTCGGATCCCGGCCCTGCGCAGTTGATCGCGCACAGTGTCCGCGGTTGCCATCACATAGGACTCGCCTATCGTTTGCAAACCACTCGGCGGACCATGACATACCGGCGGTGCGGGCAGCGGTGCATAGACCCGGGTGATGGCGAGCTGGTGGCTTTCTGCGATCCACTGCTCGATATCGCCACGCCCCCAGTCGCGCCCCTGCTGATCGGTGATACCGCCTGCGAGCGCGGCAAATGCAGACTCCGACAGGGGGTTGCCGAGCAGGCGCTCGACCAGATCGGTATCCCACAGTCGGTGCAGATTGGTGCGTCCCGCATGCGAGGAGGGCAGGCGCAGCGGCTGATCATTGCCGCCACGGTCCTGATTGTTGGCCGCATGCAATGGCTGGTGGGCATCGCCCACAAGATGCGTGACAAATTTGAGCGCCTGGAGCCGTTCGCGGGTGCCGGCGGTCTGATCGCTCAGCACCTGGACGAGTCGCCGGGTTTGCACCGACAGGCATTGCCCATCAGGGCAATAGCGTTCACGGGGTGCCGCGTCGCAGATTGGATTGTCGTCGTAATGCCAGGCAAAGGTTGTGGCCCACTCATCATGGCGCTTGCGCAGGCAATCGGCCCAGACCGCGGCGTCACCGAGTGTGGCGACCGGACAGCCGGGCACTCCATAGCGCGATTCGGCAGCAAGCAACTGATCAATCGCGCGATGCGCAGCCGGTGTAAGACTTGCTTCGGCAATCCGCGCGATCGCCCGGTGTCCGACTTCGCCCCACCCATAGGCTTTGGCGCAGGCGCAGGCACACAGCAGGCTTGGCACGAGCAGGCGCATGCCAAGCCAGTAACCGCGATGGAACGCCCGTTGGTGAAACGCTGAGCCAGGCGCACCGCGTTCTGCCCAACGCCGGCCGATTGAGAGCAGGCGCCGGGTAATTCGCTGCCTCAGGTGAGGCACTGGACTTCGATCTCGCCCACCGCTGCGGTGCGCTCATCGCGGTGGGCACCGGTCGAGTCAAACGACTCCGGGCGTGCCGGAAACACCCGCCTGGCACGTGCGCCGGTCTCGGGAAACAGTTCCATGCCGTGTCCGTATTCCAGCGACAGGCCATCGGGATCAAGGAAAAACAGGAACGTATTGCCCGAGGGCGGATGGTGACCGTCCCAGACCACCGGCACCTGATGCTCGGCAAAACGCGCTCGCGCCGCCACCATGTCACGATCGTCGCTCACCATGAAATTCAGATGGTGCAGTGTGTTGCGCGGTGCACTGGCAAGCGCGAAACTGTGATGCAGGGGATTGGGGAAACAGCGCATCAGGTTGATCCGCCCGTCGATCTCGTCCGACGTTTTGAAGTTGAGCACGTCTTCATAGAAGCGAATTGCATCGCGATAGCGATCGGTGCCGATGCCGACATGACACAACCCCTCAAGATGGGTGACAGTCGGGACAAATGCGCTGACGGCCTGCTCCATGCGGACGTAGAAGTCCAGCGTGAGCCCGGTGATCGGGTCAATCATGCGCACCGCTCGTTCGAGGCGCGTGGTGGCACATTCGGCTGCGCTCAGCTCTCGCCATGCGACCTGATGCCGATCGAGCCGATCGGTGAGCGCCTGAAACTGTGTCTCGTCCTCAAGCAGCCAGCCAACCCGTTTCATGCCCGCTTGCGCGGTTTCATAGAGCAGCAGGCTGTAGCTGTCCATGCCACCGGTACGCAGCATCAACCCGCCATCGTCGGTTGTGCCATTCAATTGCGCGCCCATGATGTCGCGATACCAGACTCGCGCTCGATCAAGATCGGTGACATTGAGCGCGGCATAGCCCGGTGAGCGATAGCGGATCGGAGCAGATTGCAGTTCGGTATTCATGCGGCCTCGGCCATCTGATCGAGAGTGAGTTCCTGCAAGCGCGGCATCAGTTCACGACAGAACAGGGTGAGGCTGTCCACCGTATCCTCATGGTTCAGATCACCGCCTTGCGCCATGCTGAACAGGCAGCTTAATGCACCGCCACCAGACGCGCCAGTTGCTCAGGATCGTCCTGCAGTGCCTTGCTGGGGCCGCTGTAGGCGATGCGTCCGCGATTGAGCACGATGGCATCACGCGTCACCTCAAGGGCAAGGCGCGCCGATTGCTCGACCAGAATCATCGCAAGGGAGTCTTCCTTGATCAATCGTTCCAGGGCGCGCAGCAGCAGATCGACCACAACCGGGGCAAGCCCTTCCAGCGGCTCATCGAGCAAAAGCAACGAGGGGTTACCCATCAGCGCGCGCGCAATGGCCAGCATTTGCTGCTCGCCGCCTGAGAGCTGATTGCCCATATGCGAGTGACGCTCGGCGAGGCGCGGAAACAGATCGTGGACCCGTTCGCGCGTCCACCGTCCGGGCCGCGCGGCAACCAGCAGGTTTTCTTCAACATTGAGCGAGGGAAAAATCTCACGCGCCTGCGGGACGTAGCCAACCCCGCTGCGAGCGCGGCGATACACCGCCTGGTGCTCTATCGGTTGGCCATTGAACAGGATCTGACCGCCATGCAAGGTGGTGTGTCCCATGATGGTCGCAAGCAGCGTCGTCTTGCCCACCCCATTTCGTCCGAGCACCGCCAATGCACCGCGTTCAGGCACCTGCAGGTGAATATCCTCGAGGACCACCGTCTCGCCATAGCCGGCATGCACGCCCTTGATCTGCAACACTTCAGTCATGGCGCTCTCCGAGATAGACCTCGCGCACCCGGGGGTCGGCCGCGATTTCCTCCGGTGTACCTTCCAGCAAGGTGGCGCCATTGACCAGTATGGTGATCCGCTTGGCAAAGCGAAACACCAGATCCATATCATGTTCAATGATCAGAATGCCGATCTCGGCAGGTAGCGCATCGAGCACATCGAGAATGCGATGGGTTTCAATCGATGGCACACCCGCAGCCGGTTCATCGAGCAGCAGCACCCGTGGCTTCATGGCCAGTGTGATGGCAATTTCCACCAATCGCTGCTTGCCATAGGCGAGATTGGCCAGGTTGACCTGGGCATCCTCGGCCAGCCCCAACGAGGCAAGCAGCGCCATCGCCTCATCGCGTACATCGGCATAGCTGCTGGCCGAACGAAATAACCGTCCACCCATGCCGCGTCGCTCGGCAACGGCCAGTGCGACATTGTCGACCACACTCAAGCCGCGAAAGAGGCTATTGATCTGAAATGTGCGCCCCAGGCCGCGACGTACCCGCTCGCGCTGCGACAGCGTGGAGACATCTTCGCCACCGAGGAAAATGCGGCCCGAGGTTGGTGCCAGTCGTCCGGTGAGCATGTTCACAAACGTGGTCTTGCCGGCACCATTCGGTCCAATCAGGGCATGCCGTGCGCCGGCCTGCAACTGAAAATCAATATGGTCAGCCACCGTCAGCGCGCCAAAGCGCTTGCACAGGCTGCGAGTCTCGAGCACCACGCTCATGGCGCCTCCTTGCCAGCGAAGGCGCTTTTGCCGCGCTTTGCATGTGCAACGACCAGATCGACGATGCCGAGCAGCCCGCCGCGGGCAAATAACACAATGGCCACCAGTAACACGCCGATGCCAAGACTCCAGTATTCCGGAAACTGCTTGGCCAATTGATCCTGCGCGATCATGTAGACGATTGGGCCGACAAAGGCGCCATAGATCCGGCCCACGCCACCCAGAATGAGCATCACCAGCAGCTCGCCGGCCGATTCAAAGCTGAGCACGTTCAAACCGACAAACTGATTGGTCTGGGTGAGCAGCGCGCCGGCAACACCCGCGAGCATGGCCGAGAGGGTATAGGCGGTCAGCAACCGCATTGACACCGGTGAGCCGATTGAGGCCATGCGTACGTGGTTTTCGCGAATACCCACCAGCGATGCACCGAACGGTGAGTAAATGATGCGCCGGGTGATCCACCAGCAAATGAACAGGACCACCAGGCACATCCAGTAGGCGGTCTTGCCAAACAGATCGAAGCGGAACAGGCCAAAGATCGGTGCCACGGTGATGCCTGACAGGCCATCGGCGCCGCCGGTAATGGACGTTGCCTTGTTCGCAACTTCGAGCAGGATGGCGGCGATTGCCAGAGTCAACATCAGCAAGGTGAGGCCGCGAGTGCGCAGAATGAGCGCGCCGGTTGCCGCACCGAGCAGCGCACAGCTGGCAATTGCAACCAGCATTTGCAGCATGGGATCGGTCACCCCGACCTTGGCCGACAGGATGCCGGCCGCATAGGCACCCAGACCGAAAAATGCGCTATGTCCAAGGGTGACGATGCCGGCATAGCCGACCACCAGATCGACCGAGAGCGCATAGAGAATGTAGACCAGAATGCGCGCACCGAGCGAGAGGTATTCGGGCAGGTAGAAAAACGCTGCCACGCCGAGCAGCCATGGCAGCCATTCAATGAGACCGATTCGCGGAGAGGCGCTGTAGCTACCGTTATGTCGCATGGTGGGTTCTCAAGCCTGGCGACCGAACAGGCCCGCGGGCCGCCATAGCAGCAGCAGAATCGTGGCCACATAGATCAGGAAGGCACCAAATTCAGGCACCCAGTATTTGCAGGCGGTATCGGCGATCCCGATCACCAGCGCGGCCACAAACGGGCCGCGCAACGAGCCCAGACCACCCACCGCAACCACGATCAGAAAGTAAATCAAATGCTCAAACGGATAAGACGGTTGGATGGCGATGATTTCGGCGCCCAGCGCCCCACCCAGGCCGGCGAGGCCACTGCCGAGCGCGAAGGTCGCCATGAAGAGCATCTGCGTGTCGATGCCCACCGATTGTGCCATCGCACGATTATCGACTGCGGCGCGCACCATGGCACCAAAGCGTGTGCGCTCGACGCCAAACCAGAGCGCCGAGACAAGCGCTGCGCCAAACAGGATGATGAACACCCGGTAGGTCGGAAAGTCGCGGCCAAGCAACGAGAACTGACCCTTCATGTACTCAGGCAGGTGCACCGGTTGCTGCAACGTGCCGTAGATCAACCGGGCAACGGCGGTGGCAATGAAGATCAAGCCGATGGTAAACAGCACCTGCGCCAGTTCGCCGGCGGAATACAAACGCGCATAGAGCAATCGCTCAAGCACCACGCTGCCCAGGGCTACCAGCACGAAGGAAATGACCAGCGCGAGCGGAAAGGGCACGCCCCAGGAATCCATCGCAGTGGTGAGCAGATAGCCTCCGGCCATGGCAAATACGCCATGGGCCAGATTGGCAAACCCCATCAAGCCCATCGTCACCGACAGGCCCACCGAGATGACGTAGAGGATCATGCCGTAGGCGGTGCCATGAAAGGCAACGCTCACCAGTGATGCGATCAGCTCCTGCATAGCGTCGTGCTACCCGCGGCTGCTATTTTTTGCCATTGAACACTTTCCAATAATCTTTCGCATCCGGAATGGTCTCAATTTCCACGTTGGCCATCTCACCGTTGACCCGGCGGGTTTCGCGAATATATTCGTTTTGTATGATGTCGCGGGTCTCAGGGTCAATGGCGATCGGACCGCGCGGGCTGTTCGGATTCTTGTAGTTCTTCAGGATCGCAATTGTCTGATCAGGGTCGATTTTGCCATTTTGCTCGCGGATGGCAGTGTAGATCGCGTCCATGCCGTCGTAGCTCGCTACGGACAGGAAGTTGGGCGTGGCCTTCGCGCCGTACTCCTTGTGCCAGGCGGCAAGAAACGCCTTGTTGGCGGGCCGGTCGCCCGCCGTGGAATAGTGGTGCGCGGTCACGGCACCAAGCGGTGCATCGCCCATATTCGGCAACTCTTCATCGGACACGATATCGCCGGTGCCGACAAATTTGACACCGGCCTTGGCAAGACCGAGGTCACCAAAGGCTTTCATGATCTGAGTCGACTGCACACCACCGGGGATGAAGCTGAACACGATGTCAGGCTTGGCATCCTTGGCGCGCTGCATGAACGGTATGAAGTCAGGATTGCTGACCGGCATGCGCACGCGGCCGACGATCTCGCCGCCCCCGGTCACAAAGCCTTTTTCAAACGCGGCTTCCGAGTCATGGCCCGGCGCAAAGTCGCTCACCGCAATGTAGGCACGCTTATATTTCTTGGCGGCCCACTGACCCATCGGGTAGGCCGCCTGCCACAAGGTGAACGAAGTGCGCACGATATAGGGGGACAGGGTGGTGATTACCGAGCCACCGGCATTCATCACGATGAAGGGCACCTTGGCTTCGGTCACCAGCGGGGCGATCGCGATCGCGCTGGGTGTCCACACCACGCCTGCCAGAAAATTGACATGGTCGCGCACGATCAATTCCTGCGCGAGCTGCTTGCCTTTGTCCGGGTTCGGGCCACCGTCATCGCGCGCCACCAGTTCCACTTTCACGCCGGCGGGCAACTTGTCGCCATTCAATTTCATGTAGAGCTTGACCGCGCGCTCCATTTCCTCGCCCAGCGAGGCCATCGGTCCGGAGTAGGTCGAAATGAAGCCGATCTTGACGGTCTGAGCGGTAGCGCTCATGGCCAACACACTGGCAACCAAACCCAATCCGATTTTGAAGGCGGTGCGCGATTTCATTGTGAGTCTCCTGTCTCCGGAATCCGTGGGGTGGGATTCTATACACAGTCGGGCGCAAATACGCACCGGGCGCCTTGCGCATTCGGCGAGGCCGTGACACCCTGAGCGGTTAAGCGGGTGAACCGGGACGGGAGGCAGTGTGGTCAGACGGGGGCAAATGGGCTCGATGCTCATCGCGCTTGCGGTGAGTTTTGCCACCCTGACGCTGGCGGCGGCCTCCATGATCGGCCCGGCTGTGCTGGCTCCTGTGGCGACCAAGGAACTCGGTCTTGCGCCTGAGGGGATCGGCCTTTTCGTCTCGATGAATTATCTGGTCGCCATGTTCTCCGGATTGGTCTGCGGGTCACTCGTCTTGCGTTTTGGCGGACTGCGGATCTGTCAGGCTGCACTTCTGATGGCGGGTGTCGGGCTGTGCTTTGCCGGCACCGGTGCTGTTTGGCTGATGTTGCCCGCGGCCGCGTTGATCGGCGTGGGTTACGGCTGGGTCAATCCGGCTGGCTCGCATCTCCTGGTCGATCACACGCCGCGATCGCGCCTCGGTGTGGTGCTGTCAATCAAACAGACCGGTGTGCCAGTGGGTGGGGCACTGGCAGGGGCCATCATCCCGACCATGACCCTGCGCATGGGATGGGGGTTCACCGTCGAGATGCTCGGTCTGGTTTGCATTGGCTGCGCCGTGCTGATGCATGGTTCGCGCCATGTGCTGCGTGAACCGGCGCGCCCCAACGCCGTGCGTGCGTTTCGGCTCTCGCGCGCCCTGTTCACACGTCCTCTGGGCATGGTGCTGCGCTCACGAACGCTCACCATGCTGGGCGTGACCTCGCTGGTCTATTCCGGCTTGCAACTGAACATCACCACGTATCTGGTGTCCTATCTGAATGTCGGACTCGGGATGCCGCTGGTGACAGCGGGCTTGCTGTTTTCCATGACTCTGATCTCAGGCATCTGCGGACGCATTTTCTGGGGGGCAGTGGCCGATCGCATGCGTCACCCAATCCGGCTGATGGGAATGCTTGGGCTGGTGAGCGGGTTGTGCTCGATGACTCTGGCAGTGGTCGGCGGCCATTGGTCGATCGGCATGCTGGCGGCGCTGTTCATTGTCTATGGTGCCACTGCAGTGGGTTGGAACGGCGTGCATATGGCACTGGTGGCGCATGCGGCACCAGACGGCGAGGAAGGCACCGCCACCGGGGGGGTGCAGTTCCTCACCTTCTTTGGGGCCTTGTCGGCACCGCCCCTGTTCGCAATCTGCGCATCGCTCACCGGGAGTTTCGCCGCTGCCTTTGGTATTTTTGGTGCGCTGGCCGCCAGTCTTGGAGCTGTGCTGTGTGTGTCGCGACGACTGGTCGACTGATCGTCTGCGCCCTGGTGCTGCTTGCCCTGGGTGGCTGTTCGGGCATGCGTTATTACATGCAGGCGATCGGTGGGCAACTGGACATAGTGACTCGAATGCGCCCGGTAGACGAGATGATCGCCGATCCGGCCACACCAGCCGCAGTGCGCGATCATTTGCGGCAGGCGGTCGATATCCGCAACTTTGCAAGTAGCGTGCTCGGTCTGCCCGATAATCGGAGCTACCGGTTCTATGCCCGACTTGGGCGCAGTCATGTGCTGTGGAACGTGGTGGCCACCGATGAGTTCTCGATGCAGCCGCGCGCCGCCTGCTTTCCGATCGCAGGGTGTGTCAGCTACCGCGGCTTCTTCGCCGAGTCTGCCGCCGCCGACTATGCCGGGACGTTGCGCCAGGCGGGAGGCGATGTCGCCCAGTACGGGGTTGCCGCGTATTCGACTCTGGGCTGGTTCAACGATCCTTTGCTCGATACCTTCTTGCTGCGGCCGCGAGCGGAACTCGCGCGGCTGCTGTTTCATGAACTGGCACATCAACAACTGTATCTGGGCGGTGACACCGCATTCGATGAATCATTTGCTACTGCGGTTGAAGAAGAAGGCGTGGCGCGCTGGCTTGCCGCAAACCGGACCGAGACCGAGCGGCGCAGCGACGAGATCCTGCAGCAGCGCCGCGCGGTCTTTCTGGCACTTGTCATGCGCTATCGTGAGCGGCTCGCCACTGTTTATGCCGCAGGGGCGGGTGCAGCGTCAATGCGCGAGGCAAAGCAGGCGCTGTTTACGCGCATGCGTGAGGACTATCAGCAGGTGCGTCAATGCTGGGGCGGCTGGTCAGGCTATGACCACTGGTTTGCACAGGACCTCAACAACGCCCATCTGGCGGCGCTTACGAGCTATACCGATTGGGTCGGTGCGTTTCGCCAATTGCTGCGCGATGAAGGCGGCGACCTGCCGCGGTTTTATGCGCGCGCCCGCGACCTCGCGCGATCTGACCCCGATGAGCGCCTCGCCACGCTCATTCGTCTTGAATCCCGGCAGAGCGCACCACTTGAGTCCAGCGATCCAGCTCCGTGCGCACCATGAGTGCGAATTGTGCACTCGATCCACTCATCGGGTCGGCGCCTTGGGAGGCGAGTCGTTCATGAAAATCTGGCATGGCGAGGATCTGGGTCACCGCCTCATGCAGACGCGCAACGGTTGCAGCGGGTATGCCGCTGGGGCCAAACAGACCAAACCATGCGCTCACCTCATAGCCGGGCATTCCGGATTCGGCAAAAGTTGGCACCGCGGGCAGGTTGGTTGATCGGGCATGACCGCTCACCGCGAGTGCGCGCACGGCACCTGAGCGCACCTGCGGGGCGGCGGTGAGCACCAGATCGAACATCAGGTTGACCTGCCCTGAGATGAGATCGGCGAGCGCCGGGGCCGAGCCCTTGTAGGGCACATGCACGAGTTGTATGCCCGCCATGCTGGCAAACAGTTCGCCCGCCAGATGATTCGATGTGCCAGCACCTGCCGAAGCGTAAGTGAGCACACCGGGACGTGCGCGGGCGAGCGCAATGAGCTCAGCCACCGAGTGCGCCGGCACGGAAGGATGGGCAAGCAGGGCAAAGGGAATCGAGGCCAAGCCGGCGATGGCACTGAAGTCGCGCACCGGGTCGTAGCCGATGCGCGATTTGAGCGCCGGGTTGATCGCATGCGAGCTTACCGTTCCCAGGAGCAGCGTGTAGCCATCCGCACTGGCCTGTGCAACTGCGAGAGTGCCGATGGCCGTGCCGGCACCCGCACGATTCTCGATAATCCACGGCTGGCCGAGCAGACCGGTCAGCTTTTGCCCCGCCGCACGAGCAAGGATATCGGCCGAACCACCCGCAGGGTAGGGCACCACCAGATGAATGGGCCGGCTCGGCCAGGTTTGGGCATGTGCGCTGAGCATCGGTGCGATGGCACTGATGAACGCAATCAAACCTGCCGCAAGGGTGTTTACGAGCGATCGTGACCACTGCGCTGCGGCGTGCCGGTCGTGGGCCTTATTCATGATGCGTTGATCTTCGCATTGGCTCGGCCTGCGTTGAATGGCCATGCTGTCACTGGCATCGCTCATGCCCCATCAATCTCTGGAATGGGGGGAATGGACACGCCCCAGGGTTCAACATCAGCGCGGATGTGGTTAACGCCGCGCCGGATGATCGCGATTTCCTCATCGGGATGCGTGGCGCCCAGGCCCCATTGGGCCGCGAGCGCCCGGTTGTGGCCCGATCGTTTGCGCTCATCATCGGGCAGATTCACCACCGCATAGACACCATTGAGAAGCGAGCCGCGCAGCTTTTTTGATACTTTGGCACCGAGCATTTCTTTTTCCTGGTCGCCCAGTTCGCCGAAAAATCGGCGCATGATCAGTCGGCCGAATTGCACATGGCGCGCCTCATCGCGCAGGATCAGGCGGCAGGCTTCGCGGATCGACGGGAACTGTGCATTTTCGTAGCGTGCCTGGAGCAATTCGCCACTGAGTTGCTCGAACAGGGTATTCACCGCGAGACCGCCAAAGAATGACATCTGCCGCTCTTCACGCTCGTCGTGAAAGCGCGGGATGATCGCCTGGAAATAGTCGGCCCGCGGCGTTGCCTGGTAGTCGGCGCTCGCACCGCCGATGGCACGGGCGATTCGAAACGACGCTTCATGATGGCGTAACTCTTCGGCGATGAAATTGGTAATGTGCTGTTTCACCTCGAAGGGCTGATGGCTATAGATCGCATCGCGCAGGCGTTCCGCGCCATAGGGTGTGGCGCCGTGTTCCATCCAGGCGCGCAGCGACCACCACTCGGCCCCCGCGGCGCGTACCTCGGGCGGCAGATCAGCCGCTGCCAGGTCACTGAAATCAATCGCGGCCGGGTCCCAGGCCAGTGCACGCGCCTGCTCGCACAGGCCCCAGATGTCGGGGTATTGGGTTTGCGCGACGATCGGGTAAGGATTGGGAATCTGGGCGATGTCTTCTAGCAGTGAAGGTTGCATGCGTGGCTCCCCAGGTCGGTGACCTGAATGTCAATTGATCTTATCCAATCTTGATTCGTAAGGGGCAGGCTAACATGATCCGCTTGACACACTTTGGTTGCCATCAATGAACGCTGAATCCGGTCAAACCGGTGCGAGTGGTTTCAGCGGTTCCAGCGGTTCCAGCGGTTCCAGTGGTTCCAGTGGTGCGGCAGGCGCGAGCGGTCCGCAGGGTCAGTATGGACAGTATCAGGTGCTGCTTGATCGGTGCCGTGGCGCACCGCCATGCCGCACGGCAGTGGTGCATCCGTGCGATGCCGAGTCGCTGCACGCCGCGATGGCGGCGCAGCGTGCCGGTCTGATCGCCCCGATTCTGGTCGGGCCGAAGGCGCGAATCGAGGCGCTGGCCGATAAGCACGCGATCGATATCAGCGGCTTCACGATCGCACCCACGCCGCACAGTCACGGCTCGGCGGCCGAAGCGGTGCGCATGGCGCGCTCCGGCGAAGTCGAAGTGTTGATGAAAGGCTGTCTGCACACCGATGAGCTGATGGCCGAGGTGGTATCAGCCGCAAATGGCTTGCGCACTGCTCGGCGAATCAGTCACTGTTTTGTCATGGACGTGCCGAGTTATCCGCGTCTGCTCATCATTACCGATGCCGCAATCAACATTGTGCCCAGCCTGGCTGAAAAAGTTGACATTGTTCAGAATGCGATCGATCTGGCCAGAGTGCTCGGATTTGATCCGGTGCGTGTGGCGGTGCTCTCGGCGATGGAAACGGTGAACCCGGAGATCCGCTCCACCATTGAGGCGGCGGCGCTGTGCAAGATGGCCGAACGTGGTCAGATCACCGGTGCGCTGATCGACGGGCCGCTCGCACTGGACAATGCCATCAGCTTTGAATCGATGCGCATCAAGCAGATCGACTCACCGGTGGCCGGTTGCGCCAATGTGCTGATGGTGCCCGATCTGGAAGCGGGCAATATGCTTGCCAAGAGTCTGAGCTTCATGGCCGGGGCGCAGGCCGCCGGCATTGTGGTTGGCGCCAGGGTGCCAGTCATTTTGCCCAGCCGCGCCGACAGTGCGGCCTCGCGCCTGGCCGCCTCCGCGGTGGCCGCCCTGCTGGCGATTCACCGGCGCCAGTCGGTCGCTGCGGCCATTGTCTGACATGACCTCGACGATCCTGGTACTGAATGCTGGTTCATCGAGCCTTAAATTTGCACTGTTTGCCATCGATGCTGCCGAACCGCAGTGTGAACTGCGTGGCCATGTCGATCTGCATACTGATCCGGCGCAGTTGGCGGTCACGACGGCCGATGGGCAGGTGCTGCCGCCGCGCAGTTGCGCCAGGGGGCAAGCCGGTGCCCTGCAGGCTGTACTCGATTTGCTTCACGAACGGGGTGTGACTGAGCACATCGTGGCGGCCGGACACCGCGTTGTGCATGGTGCCGAACAGTTCACGGCACCGGTACGCGTCAATGCCACGGTGCTCGCGGCGTTGCATGCGCTGTGCCCGCTTGCGCCCTTACATCAACCGAGCAATCTTGCTGCCATCGAAGCACTTGCACGCTTGTGGCCCGATTTGCCGCAGATTGCATGCTTTGACACGGCGTTTCACGCATCGATGCCCTGGGAGGAGACGGCGTTTGCGCTGCCTGGCGCCATCAGCGCACGCGGTGTGCGTCGCTATGGCTTCCATGGACTGTCCTACCAGTCGATCATGCATCAGCTCGAGTCAGCGCCGGACTTCGAGCGTGCCACTCGCATCGTGATCCTGCATCTGGGCAGTGGCGCGAGCCTGTGCGCGGTGCGCGCAGGGCGTAGTGTGGCAACGACGATGGGGTTCAGTACGCTCGATGGGCTGCCGATGGCCACGCGCTGCGGGGCACTTGATCCCGGGGTGATCCTGCACCTGATGAACGAAATGAAACTCGATAGTCCATCGATCGAGCACATGCTCTATCAGGAATCGGGTCTGCTGGGCGTCTCAGGCATCAGTGCCGACATGCGAGTGCTGGAGCAGAGCAAAGACGCAGCGGCCGCCCGTGCGATTGAACTGTTCACCTATCACGCTGCACGCGAAATGGGGGCGCTGGCTGCCGTGCTTGGTGGTATCGATCAGATCGTGTTTACCGCGGGCATTGGCGAGCACAGCGCGCTCGTGCGCGAGAAGATTGCCAATCGCTGTCAGTGGCTGGGGGTGCAGCTCGATCCGCCTGCCAACGAGCAGCATGCGGCGCAGATCAGCACCCCCGGCAGTGCGGTACTGTTGCGCGTGATGCGCACCGATGAAGAGGCACAGATTGCCCGTGCCGCGGCACTAATGTTGCATCAGGTGCACTAGCGCTTGCCACGTCCGACGGGGCTGCCCGGCTTGCGCACACGCACGATCGGTAACCCGGTGTGCTGCGTGCGAAACGGCTGACTCGCAGCCTTGCCGGGCACCGCGGCTTTTAAGGCCTTGCCCGCGCTTCGCACCGCAGGCTTGCCGGGCGCACGCTGAGCGGCAGGCGCGCTCTCTTGCCCAACGGCGCGTCGGGCAACCGCAGTGGCCGAATTCCTTACACCAGCGCGCTCAGGCGCGCGTCGCCCTTCCGACTGGCGGCCGGTGCCGGCGGGTTGCCAGCTCGGAATCAACTGATGCCGGCCTGGGCCGATCAGATCGCTGCGACCCATGGCGCGCAGGGCGTCGCGCAGCAGGGGCCAGTTCTCGGCATCGTGATAACGCAAGAACGCTTTGTGCAGGCGGCGCTGGCGCATCCCTTTGGGAATGGCCACGGTCTCGCTGTCGCGCGTGATCTTTTTCAATGGATTGCGACCGCTGTGATACATCGCCGTCGCGGTGGACATCGGCGAGGGCAGGAAGGCCTGCACCTGATCGGCGCGAAAACCATGGTGTTTAAGCCAAAGGGCGAGTTCCAGCATGTCCTCGTCACTGGTGCCCGGATGCGCCGCAATGAAATAGGGAATCAGATACTGCTCTTTGCCCGCTTGCCTGGAGAAGCGATCAAACAGCGTCTTGAACGCATCGTAGGTGCCAACGCCCGGCTTCATCATCTTCGATAGCGGCCCTTCGCCGATCGCCTCGGGGGCAATCTTGAGGTACCCGCCGACGTGGTGCTGCACCAGTTCCTTCACATAGGCCGGTGATTCGATCGCAAGGTCGTAGCGAACACCTGAGGCAATGAGCACCTTCTTGATGCCCGGCAGTGCGCGTGCGCGCTGGTAGAGTTTGATCAGCGGGCCGTGATCAGTGTTGAGATTCGGGCAAATGCCGGGGTACACGCAGGAAGGTCGTCGGCAGGCTGATTCAATCTCGCGCGATTTGCACGCGATGCGCCACATATTGGCAGTCGGCCCACCCAGATCGGAAATCACGCCAGTGAAGCCGGGCACCGTGTCGCGCACGGTTTCGATCTCGCGAATGATCGAATCCTCGGAGCGATTCTGGATGATGCGACCTTCGTGCTCGGTGATCGAGCAGAAAGTGCAACCGCCAAAGCAACCGCGCTGGATGGCGATCGAGAAGCGGATCATCTCGTAGGCCGGAATCCTGGCATCACCATAGTGCGGGTGCGGCGTGCGCTGATAGGGCAACTCATACACCCAGTCCATCTCCGGGGTGGTGAGCGGAATGGGCGGTGGATTGAGCCAGACTTCTCGAGTGCCATGACGCTGCACCAGCGCACGCGCATTGCCCGGATTGGCTTCCATGTGCAGGATGCGCGAAGCATGGGCATAGAGCACCGGGTCATTGACCACCTGATCCCAGGCCGGCAGACGAATCACGCTGCGGCTGCGGTCGGCATTCTTGACATCGCCAGCACGGCGCACCGGCATGAAGCGCAGGGGCATCGCGGCGGCGCTCGCGGCGGCGCCGGTCGCCGCGCTGACCGCGCCGGTGGTTTCAGCATCGGCGAAGCCCGCGCTTGCTGAGTCGCCGGATGCCTTGCCGCCAGAACTGCCGGCAGGTTTGCTCGCAGTGCCGGCGGCGACATGGGAGGCGCGCGGCGAACCGTTGGCGGGCCCCGGTTCCATTGCGTACGGATCAATGGGCGGCGCGAGTGGTCCCGGCGTGTCGATGGTGCTCGAGTCGATTTCGATCCAGTCCTCGGGCACTTTGTCACGCAGAAACACCGTGCCGCGCACATCGGCGATCGATGCCACGGGTTCGCCGCCTGCCAGCCGGTGCGCCACTTCCACCAGGGCGCGCTCGGCATTGCCGTAGAGCAGGATGTCGGCTTTGGCATCGACCAGAATCGAGCGCCGTACTTTCTCTGACCAGTAATCGAAGTGCGCGATGCGGCGCAATGAGGCCTCAATGCCACCAAGCACGATCGGCACGTCGGCATAGGCTTCGCGGGCGCGTTGCGAATACACAATGACCGAGCGGTCCGGGCGGCGACCGCCTTCGCCCCCGGGGGTATAGGCATCATCGGAGCGAATCCGGCGATCCGCGGTATAGCGATTCACCATCGAATCCATATTGCCCGCAGTGATACCAAAGAACGTCGTGGGACGACCTAGGGCACGAAAGGCATCGACGCTTTGCCAGTCGGGCTGCGCGATGATGCCCACGCGCAAGCCCTGCGCTTCCAGGACCCGGCCGACGATGGCCATGCCGAAGCTGGGGTGATCGACATAGGCATCGCCGGTGACGATGATCACATCACAGGCATCCCAGCCCAGCGCATCCATCTCGGCGCGGCTCATCGGCAGGTAAGGTGCCGGCCCGAGCCGACTTGCCCAGCGCTTACGCCATGCAAACAGTTCGCGTGGGGGCCGCACCAG
Organism: uncultured Pseudomonadota bacterium; assembly: GCA_903921325.1. GTDB lineage: Bacteria > Pseudomonadota > Gammaproteobacteria > Burkholderiales > SG8-39 > CAIXPL01. The sequence continues at coordinate 35,627 of CAIXPL010000019.1, read as the reverse complement.
TGGCAGCGCAGCGCTCACGTGCCGATCTTCCGTGGTGCATTACGGCTCATTGCGGGACATTGGGGTTTACCGTCGCTCATCAATGCTTGTCGCTGCGTGTCATCGATTGTCCTCGGCGGTGCTCAGAAGCCAACGGCGAGGCTGTCGCGACGGGCGTCCGAGGCGGCCATATAGCCATCGTCGAGCCGGCGAATAATCTGCGAGCAACCAAAGTCCATGTAGCCGGGGGCGAGTTCCACTACTTTGTGGCCACGCTGCGCCAGATTCTCCAGGACACCCGCGGGGAAGTTCTCAAAGTTGACTTCCATGCCCTGCACGATCCGGAAACGCGGGCCGTCGATGGCAGCCTGCGGGTTCTGACCGTAGTCGGCCATGCGCACCATGAGCTGGGTGTGGCCCTGCGCCTGAATGGTGCCGCCCATCAAACCGAGGGTCATGACAGGCTTGCCGTCACGAGTGACAAACCCGGGGATGATGGTATGGAACGGGCGCTTGCCTGGCGCCACCTGATTGGCGTGGCCGGGTTCAAGCGAAAAGCCATTGCCGCGGTTTTGCAGACTGATACCGGTGCCGGGTATGACCACACCTGAACCGAAGCCGGCAAAATTCGACTGGATCATCGAGACCATCATGCCCTCGGCATCGGCCGCTGTCAGATAAACCGTGCCGCCCCGCGGTGGCGTGCCATGGCCGAAGTCCTGTGCACGATTCGGGTCAATCAGGGCCGCGCGGGCGGCGAGATAGGCCGGATTGAGCAGATCGGCGGCGACCAGCGCCATTGACCGGGGGTCACCGACATGACGGGCGGCGTCGGCCATGCCGAGTTTCACTGCTTCAATCTGCAAATGCGCGCTCTGCGCACTGTCAACAGGGATACTTGCCATGTCGAAATGGCTGAGGATGCCCAGAGCCATCAGGCATACGATGCCCTGTGTGTTGGGTGGTATTTCATGCACCCGGTAGCCGCGATAGTCCATGTGAATCGGGCTGACCCAGTCATTCTTGTGCGCGGCCAGATCGGCTTTGCTCATCACACCGCCATTGGCCTTGGCGTGATCGGCAATCGCCTGGGCGAGCTCGCCGTGGTAGAAGGCGTCGGTGTTGGATTCGGCAATCATTCGCAGGGTGCGAGCCTGCTCGGGGTGGCGGAATAGTTCGCCGGTGGTGGGCGCACGGCCACCGGGCATGAAGGCCTGGGCGAATCCGGGCTGTGACTTGAGTTCGTCGATCTGGCTTGCCCAGCGGCTGGCGATGAAGGGCGAGACCAGAAAGCCGCGCTCGGCGTACTCAATGGCTGGTTCAAACAGGCGCGCAAAGGGTAGCCGCCCAAAGCGCTGCGACAAATCACGCCAGGCGGACACTGCACCGGGCACGGTGACGGAATTCCAGCCACGCATCGGCATCGACTTCTTGCCTGGTGCGATGGAGGCGAAATACTCAGGCGTCCAGCCAGCGGGTGCGCGCCCCGAGGCGTTCAGGCCATGCAGTTCCTTGCCATCCCACAGAATGGCAAAGGCGTCGCTGCCAATGCCGTTGGAGATCGGTTCGACTACAGTGAGAGTGATGGCGGTGGCCAGTGCCGCATCCACCGCGTTGCCACCGGCAAGCAGGATGCGCAGACCGGCTTGTGCGGCCATGGGCTGCGAGGTCGACACCACATTGCGGGCAAAGGTCGGCCGGCGCAGTGTGGTATAGGGGTTGTTCCAGTCGATGCCGGCAGTGATGCCGGCGGGGGCCGTGGAGGACATGGGGGCTGCTCCTTCAAAATACCCAGACGGTCGATAACCGCCCACTATAACAGTACCGTGCAAGGCACCGCCGCTTGCCATGGTTAACCAATCGCCAAGTCAGGTCTGTCGCCAAACCCAGCCGCCTGCCAGGCAGATCCGAGTGACCAGTCGCATCACCCGGCAAGTCCGGAGGTACCGAGTCCTATTTTGCCGCGGCGAGCGATTGATCGATATCCCAGAGGATGTCCTCGATGGATTCGATGCCCACTGAGATGCGCACCATGTCGGGAGTGACCCCGGCCTGCAACTGTTCTTCTTCGTTCATCTGGCGATGAGTGGTCGAGGCAGGGTGAATGATGAGGGTGCGTGCATCACCGATATTGGCCAGGTGGCTCATGAACTGGGCCGAATCGATGAAGCGCTCGCCGGCCGCCGCACCGCCCTTGATGCCAAAGGCAAGCAATGAGCTCGCACCGCGCGGCAGGTACTTGCACGCCAGCGCGTGGTAGCGATCCTGCGGCAGCCCGGGATAACTGACCCAACTCACCTGTGGGTGAGTGCTCAGGTGCCTGGCAACGGCCAGTGCGTTGCTGCAATGCCGGTCCATGCGTACGGGGAGCGTCTCCAGGCCCTGCAACAACATCCAGGCATTGAACGGGGCCAGCGTGGCACCGCTCGTGCGAAGCGTCTCCATGCGAGCGCGCATGGTGAACGCGAAATCGCCGAAGGTCTCAAAAAACCGTACGCCGTGATAGCCACGAGAGGCTTCTGTCATGCGCGGGAATTTGCCGTTGTCCCAGGGGAATCGCCCCGATTCGATGATCACACCGCCCATCGTGGTGCCATGCCCGCCCATGTATTTGGTGGCCGAATGCACCACGATATCGGCGCCCCATGCAATCGGGCGGCACAGATAGGGCGAGGGCACGGTGTTGTCAATCACCAAGGGAACGCCCGCCGCATGGGCAATGTCGGCCAGCGCTTCAATATCGATCATGTTGATGCGCGGATTGCCAAGCGACTCGGCATACACCGCGCGGGTCTGCGGCCGGATCGCTGCGGCAAACGCATCGAGGTCGTGCGGATCGATAAACGTGGTCTCGATACCCAGGCGGCGCAAATTGACATCGAGCAGGGTGTAGGTGCCTCCATACAGGGTGCTCGCTGCCACTACATGATCGCCTGCCTCGAGCAATGTGAGTAGCGCGGTCATCTCGGCGGCCTGGCCGGTTGCGCAGGCCAGTGCCGCGCGTCCCCCTTCTAACGCTGCAACCCGTTCCTCGAACACGGCGGTGGTGGGGTTGGACAGGCGCGTGTAGACATTACCGAAGGTCTGCAGGTTGAATAGACTCGCTGCATGTTCGGCAGAGTCAAACACGAACGAAGTGGTCTGATAAATCGGGGTGGCGCGTGCGCCGGTGGCCGCATCGGGCACTTGCCCGGCATGAATGGCCAGGGTGTCAAAGCCGAACTGACGATCTGCCATGATCCGCTCCTGCGCCGGCTAGTAGGGTAGCCAGCGCGGCCGGCGCGCTGAAATGACACCGGTATTCACGCCCATCCAGCCCAGGCCCCCAAACAGCCGCCCGTGTTCGATTTTGACGCAGCGATCCACCACGGTCTCGAGGCCCGCCGCTTCAGCAAGTGCGACCGCTTCCTGGTTGTTGACGCCAATTTGCTGCCATAACACCCTGGCACCGACTGCTATGGCCGCCTGGGCCAGGGGCAGAATGTCCTCGGTGCGCCGAAAGCAGTCCACCATGTCGATGGGCACCGGAATGTCCTCGACGCTGGGGTAGCAGGTCTGCCCGAGCACCTGGTCGTAGCGCGGATTGACCGGGATGACCGTATAGCCGTGTTCGATCAGGTATTTCGCCGCAAAATAGCTCGGCCGATACCACTGCGCAGAAATGCCAACCACCGCGATCACGCGGCACTGGGCGAGGATACGACGCAGACTGGCAATGTCATCACGCATGAGCTCAAGTGTACATCGGCTATATTCCGTCATTGGACGCGTACTGAGCGTGGGTGGCATTGGGCACGAATGCCATGGTTCGATCTGCTGCGGGTTCCTCTGCGCCTGTTCGTATTTCGATCGTCCTGTTCTGATCGTCCTGTTCTGATCGTCGTATTTGTTGATTGCCTGATTGCCCTGGAGACTGCTGATGGCTGCACCCACTCCCCCGCGCACCGGTGGCCAGATCCTGGTTGATTGCCTGCGTATCCACGGCGTGGATACGGCGTTCTGCGTTCCTGGCGAGAGCTATCTCGCGGTGCTCGATGCCCTTTTCGATGTGCGCGATTCGGTGCGGCTGGTGGTGGCGCGGCAGGACGGCGGTGCCGCCTACATGGCCGAAGCCTACGGCAAGGCGAGTGGCCGTCCCGGTATCTGCTTTGTCACCCGCGGTCCGGGTGCCACCAACGCCAGCATTGCGGTGCATATGGCCTACCAGGATTCCACGCCGATGATTCTGTTCATCGGACAGGTTGGGGGCGACTTCATTGAGCGCGAAGCGTTCCAGGAAATCGACTACCGGCGCATGTACGGACCGATGACCAAGTGGGTGGCGAGCATTGATCGGGCTGATCGCATCCCTGAGTATCTGAGCCGCGCGTTTCACCTGGCGATGTCAGGCCGGCCCGGCCCGGTGGTGCTTGCCCTGCCTGAGGACATGCTCGCCAGTGTTGCAACGGTGGCGGCCACCCGCCCCTATCAGGTGGTGCAGCCTTCGCCCAGTGCCGCTGACATGGACCACCTTGCCGGCTTGCTCGCTGCGGCCAAGCAACCTTTGCTGATGCTCGGTGGTTCGGTCTGGAGCGAGCAGGCATGCGCCGATGTGCGGCAGTTTGCCGAGCGCTGTGGGGTGCCGGTGATGGCGGCATTTCGTCATCAGGATCTGTTTGACAATCGGCACCCGAATTACATTGGCGATTCTGGCATCGGGGTCAATCCCAGACTCGCCGCGCGCATTCGTGCTGCGGACCTGGTGATCGCGCTGGGTGCCCGTCTGGATGAAATGACCACCCAGGGCTACAGTCTGTTTGAAGTGCCGGTGCCCCATCAGCGCCTGGTGCATGTGCATCCCGGGGCCGAGGAACTGGGCCGTGTGTATCAGGCTGAACTGCTGATTCACGCCGGGGTGCAGAACTTTGCGCACGCGCTTGCGCAATTGAACATTGACGGCTCGCAGCGCGCAGCGTGGTTGCAAACCGCACGCGCTGAATACGCGGCCTGGCAGCAGCCACAGACTATCCCAGGGCCGGTGCAGATGCAGGAGATTGTTCTTTGGCTACGCGACACCTTGCCTGAGGATGCCATTATCTGCACCGGGGCTGGCAATTTCTCAGGCTATGTCCAGCGCTACTACCGATTCCCGAAATGGCGCACCCAGGTGGCCCCGATCAATGGTTCGATGGGCTACGGCACGCCCTCGGCGATTGGCGCCCAGTGCGCTCACCCGGGTCGCCTGGTGGTGTCCTTCAATGGGGATGGCGACTATCTGATGAACGGACAGGAAATTGCGACTGCCGTGCAGTACGACCTGCCGATCATCTATGTCGTGGTCAATAACGGCATGTACGGCACCATCCGCATGCATCAGGAGCGCGAATATCCCGGCCGTGTCCACGGTACAGCATTGCGTAATCCTGACTTTGCCGCACTGGCGCGCGCCTATGGGGCCGAGGGTTTTCTGGTGCAAGAGACCGCCCAATTCATGACCGCATTCGCGCAGGCCCGTGCCAGTGGGCGTACCGCGCTGATTGAATGCAGGATCGACCCGCAGGCGATCACGACCACGATGACCCTGGACGCGCTACGGGCGCGCTCGCTCGCGGCCCGTCAGTGAATTGCTCTCGGTAAACGGGCGTCGTTGAATCAGTAACAATGAATACGCGTCATTGAACCGATCCCAGTCAGCCTGGTTCAATGACCCAACACCAATGACTCACCAACAGAGGCAATTCATGCACGTCACCAGGATGTTGAAAGTAATTCTGATTGCCGGTGTGCTCGGTTGCCTGCCGGTTGTTGCATCGGCGCAAACCGAACCGTGGCCGAACAAGTCGATCCGCTGGGTGGTGCCGTATCCGCCGGGTGGGCCGACTGACTTGATGGCGCGCATTCTTGCGCCGCGCATGCAAGCGATTCTGGGTGTGTCGCTGGTCGTGGATAACCGCGGCGGCGCCGCGGGCAATCTGGGCACAGATCTGGTGGTGCGTGCGGCCCCTGATGGCTACACCATCCTGCTCGCGGCGAGCGGGCCGATGGCGGTCAATCCGACCCTGATGCGCTCGACACCCTATAACCCCATTCGCGATCTGGCTCCGATCGTTCAGTTGTCGCAGTTTCCGGTCGTTCTGGTGGTGCCGGCCGCGGCAAGCCCGCACACAGTGAAGGAGTTTCTGACCTGGGTGAAGTCGCGCCCACCGGGCTCGGTCTCCTATGGGTCGGCGGGTAACGGCACCCCGCAGCACCTGGCCGGCGCGTATTTTGAGCGTGTGACCGGGGTCACCTTGCAGCATGTACCTTACAAAGGTGCCGGCCCCTATCTGGCCGATCTGGTGAGCGGGCAGATTGCCTGCGCGTTTGATATTGGCAGTGTGTCGGCGCCGTTCGTGAAAACCGGCAAGCTGCGCGCCATCGCAGTAACCGGCGCGACCCGCATGGTGTCGATGCATGATGTACCGACGATGGCTGAGGCCGGCTTGCCAGAATTCCAGATGTCGGCCTGGCATGGCATTTCGGTGCCGGCTGCGACGCCCCCGGCGGTCATCGCGCGGCTGAATGCGGCAGTGCTCAAGGTCTTCGAGGACCCCGAGATTCGCAATCGGTGGGCCGAAATCGGCTCCGAGGTCGTTGCCTCAACGCCTGAAAAATTTGGCGCGCTGATTCGCAGCGAATCCGAGCGTCTGGGCAAACTGGTACGCGATATCGGCGCGACGGAGGACTAAGTCAGCGGCGGTTGCAGGTCGCTCTGCGTGGACTCAGCACGATGATCCCTGCGCCCCGCACGAGTACCCCTGCACCCGGCACGAGTACCCCTGCACCCCGGGGTTAGGTTCAGCGTCGGGCAAGGCCGCCACGCTCAAGGGGACGCGAGGTTGCGTCCGAGCAGCTTGGCAAGATAGCGCCCGGTATAGCTCTGCGCCACTGCGGCCACTGCCTCGGGTGTTCCGCTGGTGATCACCCGCCCACCCAGATCACCGCCTTCGGGCCCCAGATCAATCACCCAGTCGGCGGTCTTGATCACATCCAGATTGTGTTCGATCACGATCACCGTGTTGCCGTGATCGCGCAGGGTATGCAGCACGCCGAGCAACAGCTCGACATCCCGAAAATGCAGTCCGGTGGTGGGCTCATCGAGAATGTAGAGCGTCGCACCGGTATCGCGTCGCGATAATTCCTCGGCAAGTTTCACCCGCTGCGCCTCGCCGCCAGATAGCGTGGTCGCTGACTGGCCCAGTTGCAGATAGGCCAGCCCCACTTCACCCAGAGTCTCAAGCTTGCGCGCGAGCACCGGCACGGACTGGAAGAATGCGGCGGCCTCGGCCACTGTCATCTCAAGAATCTGCGCGATGTTGCGGCCCTTGTATTGAATCTCCAGGGTCTCGCGGTTATAGCGTTTGCCTTCGCAGGTACCGCACGGCACATACACATCGGGCAGAAAATGCATCTCGACGCGGATCACTCCGTCGCCTTCGCAGGCCTCGCAGCGACCGCCCTTCACATTGAACGAGAAGCGGCCCGCGGCATAGCCGCGCTCGCGTGCAGCCGGCACCCCGGCAAAGAGTTCTCGAATCGTTGCGAACAGACCGGTGTAGGTGGCCGGATTGGACCGCGGCGTGCGTCCGATCGGACTCTGATCGACATTGACCACCTTGTCGAAAAGGCCCAGGCCGTCAATCGAATCATAGGGTGCCGGGTCGTGGTGACCACCATGCAGATGGCGTGCCACGGCCGGATACAGGGTGTCATTGATCAGAGTCGATTTGCCTGAACCGGACACCCCGGTCACGCAGGTGAACAGCCCTACCGGAAAGGACACATCGACCCCGCGCAGATTGTTGCCGCGGGCACCGCGTAACTCGATCATCCGCGTGGGGTCGGGCTTGAGCCGCTGACGCGGTATCGCGATCACGCGTCGTCCGGACAAATACTGACCAGTGAGCGAATCGGCGCGTGCTTCAATCTGCGCCGGGGTGCCTTGCGCGATGACCTCGCCCCCGGCGGTGCCCGCACCTGGACCCATATCGATGACATGATCGGCAGCACGGATCGCGTCCTCATCATGCTCGACCATGATCACCGTATTGCCCAGATCACGCAGATGACGCAACGTGCCAAGCAGACGTTGATTGTCACGCTGATGCAGGCCGATCGACGGTTCGTCGAGCACATACATTACACCGGTAAGGCCCGAGCCGATCTGCGATGCAAGCCGGATGCGCTGCGCCTCGCCGCCCGAGAGTGTATTGGCCGCCCGATCAAGGCTCAGGTATTCAAGCCCGACATTGACGAGAAACTGAAGCCGCGCTGCCACTTCACGCAATATGCGCTCGCCCACAATGGCCTTGTGTCCGCCAAGGCGCAGTGACCCAACGGCATCGAGGCTCTCGCGCAGCGACAGCGCGCTCAAATCATAGATAGTCTGATCGCCCACCTTCACGTGACGCGATTCGGTACGCAGGCGCGCCCCGGCGCAGTCCGGGCAAGTGCGCAGCGCGACATAGCGGCCGAGTTCTTCGCGCACCGCACTTGATTGCGTCTCCTTGTGGCGCCGGTCCATGTTCGGAATGACGCCCTCGAAGGTCTGTTCGCGCATCACGGTGCGGCCGCGCGCATCGAGCGAGGACATCAGCAGCTTCTCGCGGGTACCAAACAGCACGCGTTTCTGATGTTCTACGGGCAGACGATTCCAGCGCGTCTCCACATCAAAGTGGAAATGATTGGCCAGGCTGGTGAGCATCTGGAAATAGAACTGATTGCGCCGGTCCCAACCGCGAAGCGCACCGCCGGCCAGGGACAGTTCAGGATGCGATACCACCCGCGCCGGATCAAAGAATGACACGGTACCCAGGCCATCGCAGCCGCTGCATGCTCCCATAGGACTATTGAACGAGAACATTCGCGGCTCAAGATCGCCGATCGAATAATTGCAAATCGGGCAGGCATGGCGCGATGAATACGTCTGCTCAAGGCCAGACTCGGTTTGCAGAATGATCACCCGGCCTTGCGCAAGGCGGGTTGCCGTTTCGATCGATTCGGCAATTCGCTGCCGTGCCGATGCGCGCACGCTCAGTCGATCAATCACCACATCGATGCTATGGCGCGATTGACGGGCGAGGGCGGGCAACTCATCGAGTTCGGTCATCTTGCCATCGAGCCGTACGCGCACAAATCCTTGCGCACGTAGCTGATCGAACAGTTCGGTCTGCTCGCCCTTGCGCTCCGCTACGACGGGCGCAAGCACAGCGATGCGTGTGTCCTCGGGTAACGCGAGGGTGGCATCGACCATCACGGCAACGGGTTGTGCGTCCAGGGCAATGCCATGTTCGGGGCAGTAGGGCGTGCCCGCGCGAGCAAACAGCAAGCGCAGGTAGTCATGCACCTCGGTGATGGTGCCCACCGTTGAGCGCGGATTGTGGCTGGTGGCCTTCTGTTCGATCGAGATCGCCGGTGAGAGACCTTCGATCAGATCGACATCGGGCTTTTCCATCAACTGCAGAAACTGCCGCGCATAGGCCGACAGCGACTCGACATAACGACGCTGTCCCTCGGCATACAGGGTGTCAAAGGCGAGGGACGATTTACCCGAACCGGACAAGCCGGTGATCACTGTCAGGCACCCACGCGGCAGGTCCACGTTGATGTTCTTCAGGTTATGAGTGCGTGCGCCGCGTATGCGGATCTGGTCTGACATGCTCTGGGCGGGGGGCCAAACCTGCTACTATACGAAAGAGCGCCGGACTTTGAAGCGTTGTTTTCAAAGAATTCAAGCGGTGCTCGATTAGTTCCTCTGCCACCCAGCCCATGTCACCCACTGAACTTCGAGCCAGCCTGTCGCTGACCGCGCTGTATGCGTTACGCACGCTCGGGCTGTTTCTGATCCTGCCGGTGTTTGCCGTTCACGCGGCGCATATGCCTGGTGGAGATGATCACTTTCTGATTGGTGTGGCCCTCGGCATCTACGGTTTGACCCAGGCCATCCTGCAAGTGCCATTTGGCATGCTCTCTGACCGTATTGGTCGCAAGCGGGTGATCGTGCCGGGCCTGTTGCTGTTTGTGATCGGTAGTCTGGTGGCGGCGGTTGCCCCCGATCTGAAATGGATTATCGTTGGCCGCGGCTTGCAAGGTGCCGGGGCAATTTCCAGTGTCGTGACTGCGCTATTGGCCGATCTCACCAGCGATCGCAGCCGGGTGCGCGCCATGGCCATGGTGGGTGCATCGATTAGCTTGATGTTTGCACTGTCGATGTTGATCGCGCCTTTGCTCTATCAGTCGATCGGCATGCCGGGGATTTTTATCTTCACCGCTGTACTGGGCCTGGGCGGTGTTGCGGTCACGCTCTATGTGGTGCCCGATCCGCCCGATACGCCTGAGATGCGGCCGGGCGCGGTGCCGGTGAGTTTCAAATCGGTTGCGCTCGATGGCACATTGTTGCGCCTGAATTTCGGGATTTTTACTTTGCACTCGGTGCTGATGTCGGTGTTCGTAGTGGTGCCCTCGATGCTGGTCGACGGGGCGGGATTGCCCCTGCCTGAGCACTGGAAGGTCTATCTCCCGGTGGTGCTTGCATCGTTTGTGTTCATGGTGCCGCTCATCCTGGTCGCTGAGCGGGGCGGACGTATGAAATCGGTATTCGTCGGTTCGATTGTGGCACTGGCGGCCGTTCTGGTTGCACTGATTGTGGTGGGCAATCACTGGATCGGACTGCTTACATGTCTGGTGGTGTTTTTTACCGTGTTCAACGTACTTGAAGCCTCGCTGCCGTCCCTTGTCTCACGTCTGGCGCCGACGGGCGGCCGCGGCACCGCGCTGGGCATCTACAACACGACGCAGGCGCTGGGGCTGTTCGCCGGTGGCGCGTTGGGAGGTGCGCTGCGCCAGGGTTATGGCGCAGCGGCAGTGTTTGGATTTTGTACGCTGCTGGTGCTGACCTGGTTGTTGTTGTCGCTCGCGTTGAAGACGCCGCCGCCGGGGGCGGCAAGAGCGCATTAATGCTTGGCGGCACGCAGGGCGATGCTCGACAGCACACACGACCTGAAAAGCCGCCCAAACGCGCCCAGCGGCATAGAGCACGCAAGCGCTTGGCGGCGCTGGACAGCGCCTCACGTCAGGTGGTGGCGCCTGGGGAGCTTTTTCGCCCGATTGGGCTTGCCGGAAGGGGCCGGATTCAGCCTACAATGGCCTTTTGCGCAGACAAGGAACGCACACATGGCATCGGTCAACAAGGTCATCATCGTCGGCAATCTGGGTCGTGACCCGGAGGTTCGCTACATGCCCGATGGGGCGGCCCTTGCCAATGCGTCGGTGGCCACCACGCATCGCTGGAAAGACAAGGCCTCGGGTGAGCAAAAGGAAGAAACCGAATGGCACCGGGTGTCGTTCCGCGGTCGGCTGGCTGAAATCGCCGGCGAATACTTGAAGAAAGGCTCGCCGGTGTATGTCGAAGGGCGCCTGCGCACCCGCAAGTGGACCGACAAGGAAGGGCAGGAGAAATTCACCACCGAAATCATTGCCGACCAGATGCAACTGCTCGGTTCACGCGGTGAGGGTGGCGGAGGTGGCGGTGGCCGCGATGAGGATTACTCGCAAGCGCCCTCAGGCGGTGGTGGCGGCATGGCGAAGAAGCCAGCGGCAGCCAGAAAGCCCGCAGCCGATATCGCCGAGATGGATGACGATATTCCGTTCTAGGACCTGTTGTCGCTACCGAATGATCTGATTCATCTCAAAAATCGGCAGCAGGATCGCCAGCACGATCAGCAAAACAACCAGTCCCATCACCAGAATCATCACCGGTTCGAGCAACGCCACCAGCGCGTTCACGCGCCGCTCCAGCTCGCGGGTCTGCTGGATGGCGGTGCGATCGAGCATGTCAGCGAGCCGGCCGCTCGCCTCGCCATTGGCAATCATGTGCACCATGAGCGGCGGAAATAGCTTTGACTGCGCAAGCGAGCGCGATAAGGTCGCACCTTCCTGGACGCGACGGGCCGCTTCATTCAATGCTTCGCGCATCGGGATATTGCCCACCACACCCGCGCCCGCGCGCAGCGCAGTGAGCAGTGGCACCCGGCTATTGGCAAGGATCGCCAGGGTGCTCGCCAGTCGTGCGGTGTTCAGACCGCGTACCAGCCCACCGGCCAGTGGCAGTTGCAACACCGTGGCATGCCAGCGGGCGCGTACAGCCGGTACTTGCAAGGCACGTCGCGCAAGGCAGGCACCCAGTATGGCAAGACCGAGCAACATCCACCAGGTCGCACGCAGCACGTCGGAGAGCGCAATCAGCGCGCGAGTGAGAAGCGGCAGCGCCTGATGGGTGTTCTGAAACACCTGCACCACCTGCGGCACGACATAGGCAACCAGTGCCCCGACCACGACCGTGGCCACCACCACGATCAGACTCGGGTAGATGAACGCAAGCATCACTTTGCCGCGCAAGGTGTCGCGATCCTCGGTGTAATCGGCCAGCCGCGAAAGCACTTCAGGCAATTGCCCGGAGCGCTCACCGGCCTCCACCAGCGTGCGGTAGATGTCCGGGAACATCGCGCCCTGATTGCCAATGGCCCGTGCCAACGTTTGACCGGCCAGCACATCGCTACGAATGCCCGCCAGCAATTGCCGCTCAAGCGGCAGCTCGCTTTGCTCGATCAGCGCATTCAGGGTGTGTTCAATGGTGAGCCCGGATCCGAGCAGCGTCGATAGCTGCCGGGTCAGGATGGCAAGCTCGGTCGTTCCCAATCCGCGACGAAACAGCCCGCGCGGTGTGCGCCCCCCGCCATCGCCTTCGAGCGCGACCACTTCGACCGGCGTCAGTCCCTGGTCGCGCAGTTGATTGCGCGCCTGACGCGCGCCATCGGCCTCCAGCACGCCTTCCTGCCGGCGACCGTCGAGGGTGAGCGCTTTGTAGCGAAATCCAGCCATAACTCAGTGTACTTGCTCTGTCATGCCCGGGCGCGTACGGACGGCCGCGGCCGCCCCATTAAATTGCTCGTCCGTGTTGTTCCAGCGTCGTCCCGGCGTTGACCCCGATTTCGCCCGGTGCCAAGTGACCAACGGCACCGCCTCCTAGACCTCCTCCACTTCCTCGGCCGCGCGGGTCACGCGAAGTACTTCCTCGATCGTGGTGTCGCCACTGGCCACCCAGCGCAGCCCATCCTCGCGCAGATCGGTCATCGCGCATGCCCGCGCATGGGCACGCAAAGCGGGCTCGGCACCGCCTTCATGGATGAGTCGCCGCGCCGCATCGTCAATGCTGAACAGTTCATAGATGCCGCTACGCCCGCGATAACCACTATGACCGCACTGATCGCAGCCCACCGCCCGATAGATTGGTCGGTTGCCCCAATCGGCCGGTAGCCACTGCCGCGCTTGCGCCGGGTCGTCCGGCTGGCGGCAGTGCGGGCACAACTGCCGCACCAGCCGTTGCGCGAGCACACCCAGTAGTGACGATGAGAGCAGAAACGGTTCAATCCCCATGTCGATCAGACGGGTGACCGCACCAACGGCATCGTTGGTGTGCAGCGTTGCGAGCACCAGATGCCCGGTGAGACTCGCTTGCACCGCAATCCGCGCCGTTTCCAGGTCGCGGATTTCACCGATCATGACCACATCGGGGTCCTGGCGCAGGATGGCACGCAAGGCGCGCGCGAAGGTCATGTCGATGCCCGCATTCACCTGGGTCTGACCGACGCCTTCAAGGTCATATTCGATCGGGTCCTCGACAGTCATGATGTTCAGTCGGGTCGAATCGAGCTGCGACAGTCCGGCATACAGGGTCGTGGTCTTGCCCGAGCCCGTGGGGCCGGTCACCAGCACAATGCCGTGTGGCTGGTGGATCAGGCCATCGAGCGCGGCACGCGTGGGGTCGCTCATGCCAAGGCGCGTCAGATCGAGCCGGCCCGCCTGCTTGTCCAACAGGCGCAGCACCACCCGTTCGCCATGACCTGTGGGCAGTGTCGATACCCGTACATCCACCGGTCGCCCAGCCAGACGCAAGGTGATGCGGCCATCCTGCGGCAGGCGCCGCTCGGCAATATCCAGGCTGGCCATCACTTTCACCCGCGAAACGATCGCAGTGTGCAGTGCGCGTGGCGGTTCCAGCACATCGCGCAGCACGCCATCGACCCGGATGCGCACCGACGAGCGCCCTTCAAATACTTCGATATGAATGTCCGAGGCGCGTTCGCGCAGGGCCTGCGTCAACAACACGTTGATGAAGCGAATGATTGGCGCGTCATCTTCCGAGTCGAGCAAATCGGTCGTCGTCGGCAGCTCATCGGCGAGGCTTTTCAGGTCGACCGCCTCGCTCATGTCATCGAACAGGCTCGCTGCCTGAGTACCGTCGCGGCTATAGGACTGCGCCAAGCGCCGCTCGAACTGCTCGGCGGTGAGCATGACGCAATGGACTGGTTCGCCCAGTGCCCGCCGGGCCTCGGCAAGGGCAAGCGCACTCACCCCGGGACGCACCCACAGCTCGACACTGCCCTCTAGCCGACGCGCGGCGATCACCCCTTTGCTGCGCGCAAACGAGTAGGGAAATTCCCGCACCACCCGGTGGTCAACGCTCGAGCGGGGCACCGGCCCGGCCTCATCAGGCACCCCCCCAACGGGTTGTGACGGTGTCATGGCGCGCTGCTCTGCAATCTCGCTCAACGAAATGGTATCGGTGCCGCAGGGGCTGCCGGTGAGGCGGGGAAGGCGGGTCGGCTACCCACGTTGAACGTCGCCGTCTCGGCTGGGACCACCGTCTGGTCCGCAGGTGCGCCCTGCGGCGCGGCGCTGTCGGCTGCGCGACTTTGCGCCTCATTCGCGGTTACCGGCCGGACCACTGAAGGCTGACTCAGATTGCCATTCATTTGTGGCGCGGGCATGTCCGGCAGCGCGAAGGAATGACGCGGCTCCTGGCTGCCTTGCACACCACGGATGAAGTCGTAGCGATCGGTACTGATTGAATTGACCGACTGGCCATCGAGCAGCACCACGGGCCGCAGAAAAATCATCAGATTGGTCTTCTGACGCTCACGCTGGTCATAGCGAAACAGGCTGCCGAGAAAGGGTATCGAGCCGAGCAGCGGAATGGACTGATTGCTCTCGGTCACCGCGTCCTGGATCAAACCACCGATCACGATGATCTGGCTGCTGTCGACCATGACGGTCGATTCGATCGAGCGCTTGTTGGTGATGATGCCCTGCGACGTATTCACCGAACTCGCTACAACCGTCGATACCTCTTCATAGATCTGCAGCTTGACGCCGCCGCCCTGCGTGACTTGCGGGCGCACCCGCAATTGCAGACCCACATCGCGTCGATCCACCGTAGTGAATGGATTGGAGGAACCGCTGGAGGCCGTGGTGTAGCTGCCCGTCACGATCGGAATGTTTTGTCCGACCACGATCTTGGCTTCCTCGTTGTCCAGGGTGAGCAGCGAGGGCGTGGACAGAATGTTGGTCTTGCTGTCACTTTGCAACGCACGGGCGAGCACACTCAGGTTGAGTATGCTGCCGACGCCTGGCACATTGACCGTGCCGTTCATCACCCCCAGCGCAAGCCCGGCCCCCACCGCGGCAGGATTTTGCGCCACCCCGAGAATATTGGCCCCGCTGCCATTGGTGAAATTGGTGCCACCGATCACTGCCGTGCCATTGGTGCTGCCGCCACTGAATTGCTGCCACTGAATGCCAAGTTCGGCGCCCTTGTCGCTGGTCACCTCGACGATCAAGGCCTCGATATAGATCTGGGCGCGGCGCGAGTCGAGTTGATCGATCACCGAACGCAACTGGTTGTAGAGATAGTCTGGCGCGATGATCACCAGTGAATTCAGATCCGGATAGGCTTGTATCGTGGCCCCACCTGCGGTGAAGCCCGATTGACTGCCGTTGGTGCTTGATTGGCCGAACGAGGCGCTGGGGCCGGTCATCAGCCCCGGGCCCTGTGCAGCGTTGCCGGGCAAACCATTGCCGCCGGCCGATTGATTGAACCCAGCCGCACCCGGCGGCACACCCGGCTGCCCGGTGAGCGGGCTGGTGGTGCCGTGCGCCATCAGCACGCCGCGCAGCATATTGGCCATCTTGAGAGCTTCGGCATTGCGCAGGTACACCACGTGCAGATTGCCGGGCGTGGCACTGGGCTGATCGATCGACTGGATCAATTCGCGGATCCGGGCAACCAGGCCACTGTTGAAGACCCGCATCACCACCGAGTTCGAGCGTGGCTCGGCAGTGATCAGAATTCGCTCGCTGGTACCGTTGCCATTGGGCGCTGACGGGTTGGTTGGCACCTGTCCCTGCAGGGCGCCACCGGCCTGATTGGTCGAGGCATAGGTGGCGCGCACTTCGGGCATCAGGCGCGAGATGGTCTGCACCACATCAAGGGCCGAGGCGTGATGCAACGGGATGGTGATCAGATCGCCCGGATTGGGTTGATCGATTTTTGCGATGAGGCGGCGAATGCGCTCGATGTTCTCGGCGTAATCGGTGACGACCAGCGTGTTGGTAGCGGCAAACGCACTCACCACATTGTTCGGCGTGATGAGCGGACGCACCGCATTGACCGCTTGCGCTGCCTGTTCAAATTCCAGCCGAAAAACTTCAGTCACTATCTTGTCATCGGCCTTGCCAAGTGACGGCCCGTCGCCGTGAAACTTCGCCTCGGCTTCGGGCACCACACGGATCAGATCAGTGTCCAGGCCGGTGGCGGTAAACCCCTGCGCCCGCAGCGCGGAGAGCAGCACTTCCAGCACCATCGACCGGGGCACCGGGCGTGGCGCGACGATATTGACTGTTCCATTGACCCTGGAATCAATCAGGATATTGCGTCCGATAATGTCCGACACTGCGCGAATGACCGCCTGGATGTCGGCGTTCACAAAATTGAGCAAGACTTCGTCATTGCGCCCAGCACGGCCAGTGGTGGGCGCCGCCACAACGGCAAGCGGTGCCTGCGCGCCGCTACTCACGGCAGTCGGCGCGGCAAGTGGCGTCTGGATGCCATTGCCTGCCGTGGTCTGCGTGGCAGGGCGGGCCTGGATCGGACTGCCCAATGCGGGTTGCGCGCTCAGATGGGCGGGCATGCCAATGGCAAACACTGACAGCGCAGCCATCGCCGCCCGGTAGGGCATTGTCGCAGCGATCAAACGCTGAGGGTGCAGCACGCGGGTGAGGCATGCGATTCGGGAATTCGTGCGTGTCGGGACGGACGTCATGGATTCTTCAGTGGTCAGTCAGACGTTGGCAGAGTCGATTCGGCGGCACGATAGCACGCACTGTTTACAAGGGGATGCGCACGCTGGCGGCGTGCGCGGCGTTGGTCACATGGCTTACCCGACCCAGCGGACCGGCCGGTGAGCCTGGCATTGCAGCGGGCGGCGGCTGATTGGGGGGCGGTGGCGGGTTCGGTGAGCGCGGTTGGGCGGTGAGACCGGGGGTGGCGCTGCGGCTCAATGGGTCTTCGATTACAACGCGCTGCAACCGCGCACCTTGCCGCACCAGAATCTGATTACGTTGCACCTCTTCGAGCACCACACCGGGGATGATTTCCTTGCCAAGAGCGATGTATTCATCAGTGCCGCCGCGATTGACCACGGCACCGACGCTGCTTTGAGCGCCGCTGCCTACCCGTGCGATCACGCCGCGCAGGCGCACACCCGGCAGAATGTCATCGCCTGCACGAGCCGTCAGCGAGCGGCCAAACGGCGCCGCGGCAATCAGGGCCGCACCCAGATCGGTGGCTTGCGGCGAGCCCGGTTCCGGCGTGCTGGCACGGTGCGCGCTGGCGCGTGGCACCTGGCTCATCTGCCAATACACGCTGCCAAGGGTCCAGCTCAGAACGGCCACGGCCAATGCCGTGAACAGTCGCGCGAGCCAGGGCGAGCGGTAGCGCTCGCGTGCTGCGGCGATGCCCGCCATCGCCTCGTGTGCGCTTGCTTCAACCGTCATGGGCCGCTCCACTGCCGATCGGCCAGGCCAGCTGCACGCTGCCGTCAGCCCGCGGCATGCCGAATGAGGACAAGATCGAGCTGAGGCGTGCCGAATCGGGCCCTTCGGCACGCGCCTCGCCGCGGAACTGGAACACACCGCCGAGCGAACATTGTCCGTTGCCGTTCAGTCGCACCGGTCCGCGGATCGTGCCCAGAGCGATTGCCACCGAATCACCGGCGCCGGTCATATCAATCTGGTAGTCGCCCATATCGCCCAGCCGCGCCGAGCGGGAATTGGCGATGCGTAGCGTTGCAGCACCGCTCAGTCGGCCAGCGGTCAGCGCGAGCGTATCGGTCTGCAGTTGTAGCGCGCCCTGTGGACCAATCGCACCCAGCGCGGGAATTTGATTGGCGAGTAATTGGACCGAGGCGTGCAGGTCGGTCGAACGCAAACGTAACCCGTCCAAGCCCAGTTGCGCACCGATCGTGCCGCTCAACTCAGGCGCATTGGACACCACAGTGATGGTCAGCTCACCGCGCCACAGCTGCGTCGCGTCAAACTGCCAGGTGAGCCCAGTCAATTGCAGACGGCCCTGCGCCGTGCTGATGATGAGATCGGTCGATCCGCTCCACCAGGTGCCCCCCGTCGCGGCAAGTTGGACATGACCATCGCTTGCGCGGGCAAGCGGACCGGCCAGCAGCCGTGCCGGTCCACTCGTCACAGTGGCAATCACCAGGCCGATCAGGGCGCATAGCACGTAGATCAAACCCACACGGTAGGAACGTGCCGCCATGTCAGCGCCCACTCGCGACGAGCACCAGCCGCTCGACCTTGACCCGACCGTCGCCAGCGGCCTTCAACTGGACGGTGTCAGTGCGCCAGCCCTCGTTCGAGGCGAGTGTCGTCAGCCAGCCTACCAGCACATCAAATTCAAGCGGAGCGAGCTGGACTTGCATGCGCTCGCCGGCGAGTACCTCGATCTGCTGCAGCTGGCCGGACAACCCGGCGCGTGCCGCGCTCGCCTCGATCAGCGCACGCGGCGAGCGTTGGGTGTCAGCCGCGATCGGGCCGCGCCCGCGCAGCCGCTCCATGGCATCGGCTTGCTGTGCAAACTGGGCGGCGCGCTCGCGCTCCAGTGGCAGCGTGCGCGCGAGCGCGGCATGGGCGCTCATCAGCGGGTCCCATACCAGCAGGTAGAGGAGCAATAGCGGGACGACGATCTGCCCCAAGTGCAGCAGGCGCTGATCGCGCGCCGGCAATTGCTCATACCAGATCGGGTAGCGACGCAGCGCGTCTCTGAGCCGCGCTGCTGATGGCCAGTCGCTCATGAGCCTCCCGCGACGATTCGTACGGTGGCGGCAACCGCGCCTTTCAGGTCGGGCGGAGCAATATGCTCGACCAGCACCCGGGCACCGCCTGGCAATTGCGATTGCAACTGATCGATGGCGGGTCCGGAGGGCAGCACCAGATCAAGGCTCAACTGGCCGCGTTCATAGCGGGCCGCATCGGTGCGCGCATGCAAAATGGCCAGGGCCGCGGCGGCACTTGAAAAAAGGTTAAGAAAATCCGCGGGACCGGTTCCGGCCTTGCCATGCACCTGCGCCTCGTATAGCCGGCTCATCTGCAGCACCGGATCGGCAATCGTGCGTGCATCAGGAAACACCCGTCGAAAGCGGTCTTCCATCGACTGGCGCAATTGGCGCTGCTCGCGCTGCATTTGCCAGTTCTCGATGGCGGTGTATCCAAGCTGGATGCATAGTGCGAGGGCGAACAACCAGGCGGCCGGGCGATAGGCCGTCCAGGGGCTCCGACCACGCGGGCGGCGCGTACCGGGCAGGCCCAGATCGATTCCGCGCAGCGCAAGGGCTGCGTGTTCCGGTGCCCAGCGGCCGGCGTGAGTGACCGGCCTGTCCAACTGGGCCGACCACGCCGCCAGATCGATCTCACCGGGTTGATCCGAATAGACGACCACGCTGTCGGGCCCTTCGCCGAGGGCGGCGCGCTCAGTGATCAGCAGCCGCAGGCCGAGGGGCGCTTCGACACCTTGCGCCGGCCCCTGATCAAGTGCCACCGTTTCCAGGCCCGCAGTGTGTACAAACCCGCCGCTTGCCCCCAACACCACCTGCCAGGTGCGTGGCGCGGTGGCGCTGAAGCACTCGGCCTCACTGCCTATGCGGGTCGGGCGCAGGTCGCAGTCAATCAATTCATCAACGGCGGCCTGCAACAGGGCGCGATCGATCACGGCGAGCAGGGTTTGCTGGTTGGCGAGGATGCCCAGCACGATCACATGCGTATCGTCACTTGGAGTGGCGAGCGCATCTTCAATCGCGTTGCGCAGGACCTGCGGTGTACGACCGGCGCGCCCGCTGGGTAAACTGACTGGCACACAGAGCACCTGCTGGGCTGACAACACCACGATCCGCTCGCGCGCTGCGGGTATGTCGCCAAGGGTGCCTTCGCCCAGGGAGGTTTGCTCACCCGTGGTCACCCGCCAGCGAAAGCGTGCCGGCTGGTCGCTCCAGCGCAGCGGCCAGCCCTCGGGGAGGTGCAGCTGAAGCCGGTCCGCATTCGATCCGGGTTGCGTTGTCTGAGTGGGCGGGCTCATTCGAGGCGGTAATCAGTGGCTCGTAGGGGCAGGCAATAAAAGCAGGGCAGGTTGGGGCGGGAACTCGTTGCAGCACACTCGCAGCAGGATCCCGCGCGGCAGAGCATTCAGTGCGGGATCAGTTATAGCGGTTCTTCATGAAAAGACAACACGTTGGGCCAGTTGCCCTGCGTCGAGTTGCGCTGGAGTATGGCACGGTAGGCAATACGGGCGCGATCCTGGGTGACTACCGCGTGTGCCGAAAAGTAAGCACTATTGACGGCCACCAGGCCGGCCAGGCGGCTGCGCGACTCCTCGGGCAGTAGCTGTAAAAAGGCCTGTGCATTCTGAAACGGACTGGTCTGGCGCCCAGCCAGCACGCTCTGGTTGGGTGCCTCAGGCACCAGTGCGGCGAGCAAGTCACCCGGCATGGTGTTGACATTGATCGAGGTCGTCGCCGGCAGCACACTCACCAAGGGGGCCAGCAGGGTCAGTTCGCGTGCGCCAAACCCGCGCACCAGGCGCAGTTCGCCCAGGGTGCTCAAGGGCCTGTTGGCTGCGTGATAGGGCGGGTCGAGGGCGAGGTAATAACTGTCTTCGGCCCCGCCGCCGGGGCGCACCACGGCATCGGCATCCATCCAGTCGGTAAGGGCATCGGCCAGATTGGCGGGCAAACCGACATGGGCAAGCACCAGGCGGAACGCGGCAATTTGTGGTTCGATCGCGTTGCCGGACTGAACCAGATTATTCAGGTTGAAGCGACCGCTTTCATCAGCCAGGCCACCACTCAAGGTGGCCCGCTCGACCTCGACCGGTGGCAAGGTCAGTGCCCAGGGCTCGTTCAGTGCATCGATCTGTGCACTGTCACTCGCGAGGATCGCTGTCGTCCAGGCGGCACCGGCGCGAGCGATTTCACGGATTTGTGCGCGCGCGCTCAGGTTCTGCATTTGCCGCAGCATCAGCGACTGTTGCCAGATCAGGCTGGTGGCAAGGCTTGCCACCAGCGCCACGACCAGCAAGGCCATTACGGCCGCAATACCGCGTTGCCGTTGCATGGTGATCGGGTCTGTTCGCGCTGCGCTCATTTGGCCCCCGGCGGGCTGAGCGCCAGCAGGCGGGTGATCTGTTGGCCATCGGCAAGCGTGATGCGCAGCGACACCGCGTCGGGCCAGCTGCGCGCGTTGGCCGCGACGCTGCCGCGGGGCCACACCGGGCTTTGCAAGCCATCAAAGGTAAGGTACGCGAGGTCCAGTTTCTGCACGCCGCTCAGCAATGGCAATACCTGCACCGGAACCGAGGCCGCCGCATCGAGCACCGGCCAGGTGATCATTTCAAGCACGTCACCACGCAAGCGGTAACCGACCCGGATGGGCGCGGTTTCCATGCCGTTTGCATCCGGTTCGCCGGCACGGGTAAACATCAGAATACCCTCATTGGCACCATGCACCGGATTGCCGATGAGCGCCGAGCTTTGCAGCACGCCCCTGGCGTCGTGCACCGGGTGGTTCACAAATGCGGCCAGATCCTGTTCGATTCGGGTCAACGCCAGTGCTATGGCACGCCAGCGATGGTTCTCTGCGCTCACCCGCTCGCGGGTCTGCAAGACTTCACCGAGCGCGCGATAAGTCACCGCGGTAATGATCCCGAAGATCATTAGCGCGACCAGCACTTCGACCAGGGTGAAGCCGCGGCAGGCGCGCGAATTGGCGCTAAGGGGTTCGTACGACATGGCCGCTCAGTGTGGCAAGTGCGTAGCCGGGGATGCGCGGGCCAGAGACCGCTACCTCCACCCGGCGAAAATAGGGGTTCGGTGTGCCTTCGATTTTCTCGTGCCAGGTGAATACCAGGTCGGTCTGCACTTCCGTCCCGCTGCGTTCACCCACATCGGGAAAGGGCAACCCGGCGCTGTAGGCGGCCAGACGATTCTGCGCCACCCACAGGGCGAGCAGTCGCTCGCGATTGTCCAGCGCGCCATCAATCGCAATACCTGCGGCGCGTACGCCGGCGGCCAGTGCGATGGCAAGGATGCCGAGCGCAACCAGCACCTCGATCAGGGTGAAGCCGCGCTGCACGCGCGCGCACCTGCCCCGCGGGTTTGCCCGCGGGGCAGGTGCCCGGCAAGGTGCCTCTGGCGCGGCATGCCGGAACGTGCCCGGATCCAAGTACTCCATCAGGTCACTCATCCTCGACCAACACGTCAGCGGCATTGTCAGCGCGCACCCGCAGGCGCAGGTGCTCACTGGCCAGATGAATTCTGAATGAGGGCACCGTCCCCATTGGCGAGAACACCAGGGGCACTGCGCTCTGTACGGCCTGCCCGGCGATCTCTACGGCGCTTATTCGTATCGATCCGTCGAGCAGGCGCATGCGAAAGGGATCTTCGAGCAGAATCTGCCACAGCCGCTCGGGTGTCCGGCGCATGAACTGGTAGCCACGCTCGTTCGATTGCCAGGCCATGCTCGCACCGGTGCCGATGGCTTCATCGCGGGTCTGCTCGAGCAACAGCGCAAGACGGGTGCCTTCGGTGCGCAAGCGCTGGTGTTCATCGGGGGCCAGATTGACCATCACCAGCGTTGTGGTGATGGCGATCAGCACCAGCACCACCAGGATCTCGATCAGCGTGAATCCTGCGGATGCCGCGCGCGCCGACAGCCCAGAATCAGTTGTTATAGATATCCGCATTGGGGCCTTCGCCCCCGGGCAGGCGGTCGGCCCCCAGGCTGTAGACATCGATCTCTGAGCGGACGCCCGGATTCAGATACAGATATTCATTGCCCCAGGGGTCTTTGGGCAGCCGATCGAGGTAGCCGCCGGGTTTCCAGTTGTTCGCGACAGGCGCCGTGGTGGGCCGCACCACCAGGGCACTCAAACCCTGCTCGGTGCTCGGGTAGAACGTATTGTCCAGGCGGTAGAGCTTCAAGGCCTGCGTGATGGCCGCCAGATCGGCCTGCGTCGCGACGACGCGTGCCTCATCGGGGCGACTCATCACTTTGGGCACGATGATCGCGGCGAGCAGACCGAGGATGACGACCACGACCATGATTTCGATCAAGGTGAAGCCGGGCTGGCGCCACAGGCGAGGAGGGGCTTTGGGGGAATTGGGCATGGCCGATATCCTGCGCTTGGATGGGACGCGGCGGGTCTGGCGCGCCAGGATGCTTTGCGCAGTTTGCAGACTCGACACCGGCGCGAGTATGTCAGCCTGACCGTGAGACGTCTATTACAGGTCTCACATTCCTCGTATAATCAGCGACTTTTCAAAAGTTTCTGGGGTTGCTCGTGCCGATCTACGAATACAAATGCACGACCTGCGGGTTCCAGAAGGAATTCCTGCGCAAGGTCTCTGACCCTGCCGAGACGGATTGTCCCAGTTGCGGCAAGCCAACCTTTACCAAGATGGTGACTGCGGCGGGCTTTCAGCTCAAGGGCACGGGCTGGTATGTCACTGATTTTCGCAATTCCGGGGCAGGCAAGCCGGCCGAGTCCAGTGCAGGCAAGTCAGGTGGTGCCAGCACAAGCTCTGACGCGGGTGCGAACACAAGTGGTGCGGCGGTCACCGAGTCTGGCGCTGCGGCGAGCACAAAATCCGATGCCGGTGGGTCTGCCACGACCAGCGCGAGCAGCAGCTCGGATACACCTGCGCCGACTAAATCGAGCACGCCATCGACCTGATCTTTGCGCGCGAACCGGTGCGTTCAGCCGGTCGCGCACATCGGCTCACTGTCGGCGCTCATGTGCGCCGTGGCCGCGAGTCCACACGAGGCACTTTTAGATGCTGAAGCGCTATCTGATTGCCGGTCTCATCATCTGGATCCCGCTGGTGATCACCCTGTGGGTACTGCGTGGCGTGGTCAATACCATGGATGAACTGGTGACCCCGTTCATTCCGCTCGATTGGCGACCGGAGAACTGGCTGGGTGCGGTGATCCCTGGCACCGGGCTCGTGATCACCGCCATCGTGGTGATGATCTCGGGGGTGTTTGCCTCCAATCTGCTCGGCCAGCGCTTGTTGCGTGCCTGGGAGCGTCTGCTTGCACGCATCCCGATTTTCAAGACCCTGTATGGCGGCATCAAGCAGATCAGCGACACGCTGTTTGCCCCGGGGGGCCAGGCCTTCAGCAAGGCACTGCTGGTGCAATACCCGCGAGTCGGCACCTGGACGATCGCATTTCTGACCGGTGAGCCCGGTGGTGAACTGCCGACCCATCTGGGGCCTGGTTATGTGAGTGTGTATGTGCCGACCACGCCGAATCCGACCTCAGGTTTTTTCATCATGCTGCCGCGCAGCGAGGTGATCGAGTTGTCGATGAGTGTCGATCATGCGCTCAAGTACGTGATTTCCATGGGGGTCGTATCGCCCGATGCAGTCGATACGCCCGCGCTGACGACCCCTCCTGCCACCCGAGTCTGAGCTGACCCAAGAAAGATGATGCGAACCCATTATTGCGGCCTTGTCACCCCGGCGCTGATCGAACAAACCGTTAGCGTCTGTGGCTGGGTAAATACCCGTCGTGATCATGGCGGTGTGATTTTTATTGATCTGCGCGATCGCGAAGGCGTCGTGCAGGTGGTCTGTGATCCTGATCAGCCGCAGGTTTTCGCGCTGGCCGAACGGGTGCGCAGTGAATATGTGCTGCGTGTCACCGGTCGGGTCGTCGCGCGCTCTGCGGCCCTGGTTAATCCGAAGCTCGCCACCGGGGCAATTGAGATCGTTGCCACCGAACTTGAAATTTTGAATGTGGCGGTGCCACCGCCATTTCAACTCGATGATGACAATCTGTCAGAGACCACTCGCCTGGCCCATCGGGTGATTGATCTGCGCCGTGCGCAGATGCAGAACAACCTGCGCCAGCGCTACCGTATTTCGATGGCAGTGCGCCGCTTTCTGGATGAGGCCGGGTTCATCGACATCGAGACCCCGATGCTCACGCGCTCGACGCCTGAGGGCGCGCGCGATTATCTGGTGCCCTCGCGAGTCCATCACGGCATGTTCTTCGCACTGCCGCAGTCGCCGCAACTGTTCAAGCAGATGCTGATGGTGTCTGGCTTTGATCGTTACTATCAGATCACCAAGTGCTTCCGCGACGAGGATTTGCGCGCCGACCGCCAACCCGAATTTACGCAGATCGATATTGAAACCTCGTTTCTGGGCGAGGGCGAGATTCGCGAGATCATGGAGGACATGGTGCGCGGGATCTGGAAACAGGAGCTGGGTTTTGACCTGCCGCAGCCATTCCAGGTGCTCTCCTTTGCCGAGGCGATGCGCGACTACGGGTCAGACAAACCCGATCTGCGCGTCACGCTTAAATTCTGCGAATTGACCGATGTGATGAAATCGGTCGATTTCAAGGTGTTCTCGGGTCCGGCCAATACCCCCGGTGGCCGCGTCGCCGGTCTGCGCATTCCCGGCGGTGGCGAGCTCACCCGCGGTGAGATCGACGCCTATACCGAATTCGTAAAAATCTATGGTGCCAAGGGCCTCGCCTACATCAAGGTGAACGATGTTGCACAGGGACGCGAGGGGCTGCAGTCACCCATCGTCAAGAATCTGTCTGACGAAGCGCTCAAGGCGATCATCGAGCGCGCCGGGCTTGTCAATGGCGATCTGATCTTCTTTGCCGCCGATCGGGCCAAGGTGGTCAATGACGCACTGGGTGCGCTGCGCCAGAAGATCGGTCACGAGAAGGGCCATGCGCAAGCAGGCTGGCGTGCCCTGTGGGTGGTTGATTTCCCGATGTTTGAATATGACGATGAGGCCAAGCGCTGGGTCGCAATGCATCATCCGTTTACCGCACCGAAAGATGGTCATGAGGATTATCTGACCACCGATCCGTCCCAGGCGATTGCCAAGGCCTATGACATGGTGATCAATGGCTGGGAAGTCGGTGGCGGGTCGATCCGTATCCATCGCGCCGATGTGCAGTCCAAGGTGTTCGACGCACTCGCGATTGGCCCGGAAGAAGCGCAGATGAAATTTGGCTTCCTGCTCGATGCGCTGCGCTACGGCGCCCCGCCGCATGGCGGGATCGCGTTTGGCCTTGATCGGCTATCGGCAATGATCGCCGGCGCGGAATCGATTCGTGACGTGATCGCCTTCCCCAAGACTCAGCGTGCGCAGGATCTGCTCACCGCTGCGCCCAGTCCGGTCGACGAAAAGCAGTTGCGTGAACTGCATATCCGCGTGCGTGACCAGGACAAAAACTGAGGCTCGATGCTCGCCGCGCTGCAAATGCCACAGGGTTGGCGTCACCGGATTGCGCTGACGGCATTTATCCTGATCAGCCTCGGCGGGTTGCTGCTGGCACCACCCGGCGCGGGTAGCGGCCGCTGGTCGCAGAGTGCGTATGCCGGGGTTTTCGATTCAACGCCCGGCGTGGCTCTGCGACAGTTGCCGCCGCAGGTACGCGACACGCTGGAATTGGCGCGCCGTGGTGGTCCGTTTCCGTATCCCCACGATGGCGTGCGTTTCGGCAACTACGAAAAGCGTCTGCCTGCGCAGGCGCGCGAGTATTACAAGGAGTACACCGTACCGACACCCGGCGCCCGCGATCGTGGGGCGCGCCGCGTGATTATGGGTGCCGGTGGCGAGGCCTATTACACCGACGATCATTACAACACCTTCAGGCGGATCATCCCATGACGGATCAAGTGAGCACTCTGGCAACGGCAGACGAATCGGGTCTCTACCACCTGGCGAGCGAGCCCTATGAAATCGAGCGGGATGCCAAGGCCGCTCATCTGTTCTTTGCCAAGATGGATATCGGACATGTGCACCACAAGGAAGAGCTGCTGGGGCACTTCGCCAAGGCAATGCAATTTCCGGAGTCCTTCGGCAGGAACTGGGACGCACTCAACGATTGCCTGACCGATCTGTCGTGGTTGCCAGCGGCTGGCTATGTGGTCGTTCTGGAAAAGTCCAAGCATTTTGGCGCCGGGCATCGGCATGATTTTGAAACCGCGCTCGAAGTGCTGCAATCGGTTACCGACACCTGGAAGGCGCGTGGCAAGCCGTTCTGGATGTTCATTCATGGCGCGCAGGGGTGGGATTCGGGCCTGCCGCGCTGGCCGGCGAGCTGATGGAGGCTGCGGCACCGCGCTACAAGATTCCGCGCTCGGTGCTGGTGGTCATCCACACCTTTGATCTGCACGTGCTCTTGATCGAGCGTGCGCAGGGCAAGGACCTGTGGCAGTCGGTGACCGGCAGTCTCGATGCCGAGGATGAGCCGTTGCGCGGTGCAGCCTTGCGCGAGGTGGCCGAAGAGACCGGGATCGACGCCACAATCCATGAGCTGAGCGACTGGCAGACCGAGAACCGATTCGAGATCTTCGCCCGCTGGAGTAATCGCTATCCGCCGGGGGTGATCATGAACACCGAGCATGTGTTCGGTCTTGCCTTACCCACCGTTGTCGATGTGCATCTGTCACCCCGTGAGCACACTGATTTCGTCTGGCTACCGTATGCGCAAGCGGCCAGCAAGTGCTTTTCGTGGTCCAACCGTGATGCCATCCTGCAATTGCCGGTGCGCTACGGTGATCGCCCGATGCGGCGTGACAGTCACTGGATGTAGCCCCGGTGCCATTCAACCTGCGCGTGGCGACCTACAACATCCATAAGGGGTTTTCGCATTTCAACTGGCGCATGGCGGTACACGAGATTCGCGAACGCCTGCGTGCCGTCAATGCCGATGTGGTCTTCTTGCAGGAAGTGATCGGGGGTCACCTGGGGCATCCGGTGCGTTACCGCAACTGGCCCGACCGGCCGCAATATGAGTTCCTGGCCGATGCGGTGTGGCCCTCGTTTGCCTACGGCCGCAACGCGGTCTATGACCACGGGCATCATGGCAACGCAATCCTGTCGCGCTATCCGATCGTGCATTCACACAACCATGATGTCTCGGCGCATCGCTTCGAGCGCCGCGGGCTACTGTACTGTCAGATGCAGTTGCCGGCGGGGCAGGGCAACCTGCATTGCATTTGTGTGCACCTTGCACTCAATGAACGTGGCCGCCAGCAGCAGATTGCCGAACTGAGCGATCGGGCGCATGAGTGGGTGCCCGCCGACGAGCCGCTGGTCATTGCCGGTGATTTCAACGATTGGCGTGGCCGTGCCGGCCAGCAACTGACGCACGCGCTGAACGTGAAGGAAGCCTTTCATGCAGGGCGTGCGCATGGTGCACGCAGCTTTCCCGGGGTGTGGCCACTACTGCGACTGGACCGCATTTATGTGCGCGGCCTGACTGTCGAGAATGCGCGGGTGCATCACGCCGCGCGCTGGACGCGCGGATCCGATCACGCCCTGCTCACCGCAAACCTGGTGCGCGAGTGATCACGGCTGGCAGCGTCGCTGGCGTACGGCACACTGGCCGTGCGCTCGGTGGGCCGATCGCGATTCGATGGTGTCGGTGCTTGCTGACCGAGTCATCCGTTCAGAGTCGCACCAGTCGTTCGCCCTCGCGGCGCACGACGGCGTCGAGTACGCTCAACTGGCTGGCGTAGTCGATTTCGCGGGTGAGGCCGCGATTGGAAAACAGTCGTCCGACGCGGCCTTCCATCAAGCCGTCCAAAGGCGCGGCGGCGCGGTAGCAACTGCGCGCCGCGCGTGCGGCATCGGACAGATCAACACCCGCGCCACGGGCGTTGGCGATCAGATCGACCAGATAGCCGGCCCCGATCCAGTCCTCCAGGTTGAAAAACCCCATCGATCCTGAGCAGACCAGCACGATGCGTGAATTCGGGTGTGCGCGCAGCACATGGGTGATGGTCTGCGCGCCATTCAAAAGGGCGGCGGCATAGACATGCTGCGCGCCAGCCAGGGCTTCGAGTGCCACCGTGCCGTTGGTGGTGCTGTAGATGACCAGGCGATCTTCAACCGCGTGTTCGAGCAGGGCCAGCGGCGTGGGTGGGGCAAAGCCCGTGATCGTATCGGCCAGATGTTCACCGGCGAGAAGCAGGTCGTCGTCGGCGTGGTGGCTGGCAATCGTGCGCGCGGCTTGCGCATTGATGGCCGGTATCACCGCCTTCGCGCCATGGGCGAGTGCGGTGACGATGGTGGAGGTGGCGAACAGGATGTCGAGCACAATGAACACGCGCTCGGCGAGGCGCGTCGGATCGATTTCCTCGCGCCGGGTGAGGACATGGACGGCCGGATCGATGATCATCCCAGGCACCCTTTACACAGGCCGCTACCGCCGATCGCAAAAGCGACTGCGAGCCGATCGATCATCATGCCGGGCGCCGCAGAAACATGCCCTTGCCGACCATCACCATGACTGCGTCGCCGGTCTGATTGAAAACCTGCCAGCGATGGGTGACAAAGCCGCGATCCGGCTTGCTGTTCGAAATCCGTGTATCGATCACCGTCATGGTGAGGTGCAGCCGATCACCGGCACGCACCGGGCGCAGCCAGGACAATTCACTCAACCCGGGTGAGCCTATGCCCGCTGAGCGCGCCAGATACGCATCACAGATCATGCGCATGGTGAGTGAGGCGGTCATGAAGCCACTGGCGATCAGCCCGCCATAGGGCGAGGCGCGCGCGAGTTCGGGATTAACGTGGAACGCCTGCGGATCGTAGCGGCGCGCAAATTCAAGCATCGCCTGTTCTTCGATCAACGGCCCGTCGATCTCGACCTTGAGACCGACCGGAAAGTCGTCAAAATACAGCAGATCCGCGGAGGGCTCGGGTACGCTCATGGGCTGGGGGCTCGCTGTCTGTTATGGGGCTGCTTGTGGACTTCGATTATAGGCAGCTTGTTCGCAGCGCCGGAGGCGGGCAGGTTTGATCAGGGCGACGAGACACT
This sequence comes from uncultured Pseudomonadota bacterium, assembly GCA_903921325.1. GTDB lineage: Bacteria > Pseudomonadota > Gammaproteobacteria > Burkholderiales > SG8-39 > CAIXPL01. The sequence continues at coordinate 5,372 of CAIXPL010000019.1, read as the reverse complement.
ATGGATGAGATGGTCGAGCGGGCGATGATGCGCTGGCCGGACGTGCCGGACTGCTATGGTTGGCTGCGCCTGGACGCGCGCGGGTGCTGGCGGGTCGGCGATGGTCGCGGCCGATTTGATCCCGTCACCCATCGCGGGTTGGCGGCATTTCTCGGACGCAATTACTTCCGCGACACGCGCGGCCGCTGCTACGTGCAAAACGGACCGCAGCGGGTGTGGGTGGTGCTCGAACTCACACCCTATGTGTATCGTGTCAGTGATGACCAAATCGGGTTGGTGCGTCATGACACCGGGGCACCGGTGCGCGACGTGAAGCGTCTGGTGATCGACAGTGAGGGCGCGCTGGTGCTCGATGCCCAGCCCGGCGTGGGTGTACTGCTCGATCGGGATTTGCTCGGATTTGTCGAGCAATTGCAAACCGCGCAAGGCAGGAGTGTCGATCTGCAGGCACTGTGGGACGGCGCGCTTGGCAGCGTCCTGTTCCAGGGACAGGCGTTGCCGGTTACCCGCGCGGCACGCGCTGATCTGCCGGGCCTGTTCGGATACAACCCCGATCCGCAGCCCACGGATCGGCACTGACCCAACATCGGCAGCCTGATGATCGGCATTTACCCTAACATCCGCAGCCCGGCGATCAGCAATGACCCCGATGCTGCAGCCCTGAGATTGGCGCTGCGGCCGGGGCCGCGGCGGGCTGCATCGGGCTCCCTTCAGGCCGCGGCCTGGTAGCTCGCCAGCAGTCGGGCGCTTTTCGCGCGCGCGGCGGCAACCGCGCGTTCCTTCACATGCCCAAATCCGCGGATCTCCTCAGGAATTGCCGCGATGGCGGCAGCCTGGGCGACATTCTCGGCACGAAGACCAGTGAGCAAATGCGTAACCGTAGCCTCGTATTCGGCAATCAGCGCGCGTTCCATGCGCCGCTCGGCGGTGGCGCCAAATGGGTCAAAGCGCGTGCCGCGCAGAAAGCGCAGCCGCGCCAGTACATGAAACCCCGTCATCATCCAGGGGCCGAACGTCGTCTTGCGGGCAATGCCGGTGGCTGGATCGCGCCTGCCAAGCACTGGTGGCGCGAGATGAAAGCGGAGCGTGTAGCCGGGTTCGAACTGGGCATCGAGCGTGGCGCGAAACGTGGGCTCGGTGTACAGGCGCGCGACTTCGTATTCGTCCTTGAAGGCGAGCAATTTGGCATAGCCGCGTGCCACCGCGAGCGAAAGCGCGTGGCCACCGGTGACCTGTTGTTCGGTTTGTCGCACGGCGTCGATAAGGTGGCGATAGCGTTCTACCAGCGCCTTGCCCTGGTAGTTTTGCAGGTGCGCTGACATCCGCTCGATAAGCGGATCGAGGGCATCGTGGGCACCCGGTGCATTGGGCGCGAATGCGCCTTTCGCGCCGTACCCGGAGTCCGGGCGGCTGCCGTCGTTCCGATCGCCCCCGCGGTCCGCAATGTTGCCGCCGGTCGGTGCCCTGCGATCAGAGGCATGGCCCACAGCCGGAAACGAAATCACCTGCGTCGGAGTAGCCAGCCGCGCCACTGCCGCAGGGTCTGCCGCCATGCAGCGACCCCAGCGAAACGCGTTACGGTTCATCGGGACGGCTACCGCATTGAGTTCAATGGCCGCCTCGATCGCCTCGGTCGATACCGGCAGCAAGCCGGTCTGCCATGCGTAGCCCAGCATGAACATATTCGTTGCTATTGCATCACCGAGCAGGACCGTGGCGATGCGCTGCGCGTCGACCAGCCACAAGTGATCGCGGCGCCCGATCGCCTCGGCCAGGCGTGCCTCGATACTTGCCTGCGGAAATTGCCAGTCGGCCTGGTGAGTGAACGCGGCGGTCGGCGTTTGCGCGCGGTTCACCACCGCACGGGTGCGCCCCGGCTCCATCTTGGACAGGCATTCGGCACCGGCCGTGGTCACCGCGTCGCAGCCGATGATGGCATCAGCACCGGCGGTCGCGACCCGGCTTGCGTGCAAATCGTCTTGATGGGTCCCGATGCGCACAAAGGACATCACTGCACCGTTCTTCTGTGCCATCCCGGCCACATCGAGCACGCTGGCACCCTTGCCCTCCAGGTGCGCGGCCATGCCGATGATCTGACCGATGGTGATCACCCCGGTGCCACCGATGCCCGTGACGATGACGCCATAGGCGGCATCCAGCGCGGGCAGGTCGGGGCGCGGCAAGCCGGCGACCCGCGCGGCCAGCCGATCGGCGGCCTGTGAAGCCGATCGCGAGCCTGATTGCTCCGATTGCGTGGGTTGCGCAGATGACAGTGCGGCTGATTGCGTCTCCTGCACCGCGCCTGAGTGCGCGGGCGATTGCTTGCTCAGCAATTGAGCCGCTTGGTGAGTCGGCGACTCATCGCTGCTCAAGGCGAGCGGCTTGCGCAGCCGTGCGCCTTCGACCGTGACAAAGCTTGGGCAGAACCCTTTCACGCAGGATTCGTCCTTGTTGCAGGCCGACTGGTTGATCTGGCGTTTACGTCCCAGATCCGTCTCCAGGGGTTCAATCGCCACGCAGTTTGATTGCACACCGCAATCGCCGCATCCCTCGCACACTGCCTCGTTGATCACCACGCGGCGATCGGGGTCGGCAAACGTGCCGCGCTTGCGCCGACGGCGTTTCTCCGCGGCGCAGGTCTGGTCATAGACGAGCACCGAGGTGCCCGAGTACTCGCGCAATTCGCGCTGAACCGCGTCAAGGTCGTCCCGATGATGGATGGTCACACCCGGGGCAAAGTTGCAATCGGAAGGGTATTTGTCGGGTTCGTCGCTCACCACCGCAACGCGCGCCACGCCCTCGGCCGCCACCTGTCGCGTGATCTGCGGCACGTCGAGTGGCCCATCGACCGATTGCCCGCCGGTCATGGCCACCGCGTCGTTGAACAGGATCTTGTAGGTGATGCGCAGATTGACCGCGGCAGCCGCGCGGATCGCCATGATGCCTGAGTGAAAATACGTGCCATCGCCGATATTGGCGAACACGTGCGGCGTGGCAGAGAACGGGGCCTGACCCAGCCAGGCGGCCCCTTCGCCGCCCATGTGGCTGAAGGTGGCGGTGCGACGGTCCATCCATTGCGCCATGTAGTGGCAACCAATACCGGCGAGCGCACGGCTGCCCTCGGGTACCTGGGTGCTGGTGTTGTGCGGGCAGCCGGCGCAAAAGTACGGTATCCGGGCAACCTCGCCTGCTCCGCGCAGGGCGAGCGCGTCCTCGCGATCCAGTGCCGCCAGGCGTGCCTTGATGCGATCGGATTCGTAATACGGCTTGAGCCGCTCGGCAATCAAGCGGGCCACCTGTCCGGGCGACAGTTCACCGCCTGAAGGCTGGATGCGTATGCTGTCACCGGCCAGGAACTTGCCATTGACCAGTGGCCGCTCACTGTCGCTCAAGTGGTACAGATGGTCCTTGAGCTGTGTTTCAACCAGAGCCCGTTTTTCTTCAATCACCACCACTTCGCGCAAGCCTCGACAGAACCCGGTGATGCCGTGCGGTTCCAGCGGCCAGGGCATGGCGACTTTGTACAGGCGCAGGCCAATCCGTCGGCCGGTCGCCTCATCGATGCCCAGATCATCGAGCGCCTGGCGCAAATCACCCCAGGCTTTGCCTGTCGCCACGATGCCCAGCCGCGCGCCTTCGGGCGCGGCGCCCGCAGACTCACACCATAGCGCCTGATCCAGCCGATTGGTGCGCGCATAGGCGAGCACCGCGCGCAGCTTGTCGTGGTAGAGCCGCTGTTCCTGCTCGATGAAACCGGTGATCTCGGGCCAGCGGATGTTGAGCCCCCCCGAAGGCATCGCGAAATCACCCGGCAGGTGTACCCGCACCCGGGCCGGGTCGATATCAACCGTGGCCGCGCTCTCGACCACGTCGGTCACGCACTTGATGGCTACCCAGACCCCGGCAAAGCGGCTCATGGCAAACCCGTGCAGGCCGAAATCCAGAATCTCCTGCACCGTGGACGGCGCGAGGATGGGAATGCCCACCGCCTGAAAAATGAAATCCGATTGCGCCGACTGGGTTGAGGATTTGGCACCGTGATCATCGCCCGCGAGCGCCAGCACGCCACCGTGCGGTGAAGTGCCACAGGCATTGGCATGGCGAAACACATCGCCGCAGCGGTCCACGCCCGGCCCTTTGCCATACCAGATGCCAAACACCCCGTCGTAGGGCGATGGCTCGATCAGGTTCAGCTGCTGGGTGCCCCACAGCGCGGTGGCGGCGATATCCTCATTGACCGCCGGTTGAAACCGGATCTGGTGGGCGTCCAGGTGCTTGCGCGCCCGCTCCAGCGCCTGATCGTAAGACCCCAGTGGCGAGCCGCGATAGCCGGTAATGTAAGCCGCGGTATTGAGGCCGGCGGCGCGGTCCCGCGCGCGCTGCAGCATCGGCAGGCGCACCAGTGCCTGGGTGCCGGTGAGGAATACCCGACCATGGGTCTGGGTATATTTGTCCTCCAGAGAGACCGCGGCCAGGTGGCGCTCGGCGATCGGTGCATTCATGAGTTCATCCTGATACCGGCCAGCGTTCGCGGCCGGCGACTGTGAAACGGGTGGCGGGTGGGCCCTTTCGAGCCAAAAAATGCGTCGGAAAAGCTCTGGAACACGTTGACAGGATCGGGCTTAGCACACATAATCCGACGTTTAGCTCCGGAGGGGTGCCCGAGCGGCTAAAGGGGGCAGACTGTAAATCTGTTGGCTTACGCCTACGTAGGTTCGAATCCTACCCCCTCCACCGATGCGGTGTGTCACTGACATCGGCGAGCAGGCAGCAAGCTCGTTGTGAAGTCAGGTGACGCGGGTGTAGCTCAATGGTAGAGCAGAAGCCTTCCAAGCTTACGACGAGGGTTCGATTCCCTTCACCCGCTCCAGTGTGGTGCTGGCGCCGGGAAGTAAATGCGGTACGCAGCAGTCATTGGGTAGCACAGCAGTATGAATGCAGTCAGGCAGTGTGTAGCAAAACATTGACTGGCCAGGAGATACAGGCAGGGCGAGCGAAGTTTGCAGTGTGAATTCGGCCGATGTAGCTCAGTGGTAGAGCACTCCCTTGGTAAGGGAGAGGTCCCGCGTTCAATCCGCGGCATCGGCACCACGAACCGGGGTTGACCGGTTCGTGGTCGGTAGCGGCAGATTTTAGCGGTAGTGGGGCAGTCGCCCGGCGCGCGCGTCGGGCTGGCAGTGAACGGGTAGTTGACTCTTTTAACGTCATTAATTCTCGGTAACAGGGCACTGATCATGGCCAAAGGCAAATTTGAACGGACCAAGCCTCACGTGAACGTGGGGACGATCGGACACGTGGATCATGGCAAGACGACGCTGACGGCGGCGATCACGACGATCCTGTCGCGCAAGTTCGGTGGTGAGGCGAAGGCC